>NZ_JAVYAE020000054.1:0-504 GCF_032334105.1 Paenibacillus hubeiensis | reverse complement strand
TGCCGCGGATGCGGCTCTCGGTGCGGCGATGATCGTCGTCAATGTGAAGAAACTGAATGATTTGAAGAACGGGGATGCGTATACGAACCCAACGTTCTTGGGTATGGACCAGCAGCTGCTGGATAATCTGGGTGTCGCCCTGATGCTTGTCAATCTCGCCATCTTGGCCAAACACGGACTTAATAAAGCGGCAGACAAGCTCGTGAATAGCAAAAATATGTCCGCGCTGGACGAGACGTGGACGGCATGGAAGCAGCTAGACTAAAGATCGTCTGAACAAAAGCGTAGACGATATCACGGACTATGTATCTGATTCGATGGATCGAATGCGTAATATTCATTCATATTCATTTTGGCCCGGAATTTGCAACAGAAGGGCCAGCCGGTGTCTATTTCACGAAGCCGAAAAAGCCAATTCCACCAAATAGCCAGCAGCAGCGTTTTTGGAGTGAAATGGAAGCAGGCAAGGATGATTTAGCGAAGAAGTTGGATGAGGGGACGGGT
>NZ_JAVYAE020000053.1:0-674 GCF_032334105.1 Paenibacillus hubeiensis | reverse complement strand
GCTGATTACATTACTTCGTATTTTGTTTTTTTCTTGCCCAAATATACACCGCTGTTGAGCCTACTAGCGCAATAACCAAACTTGTTATCGCTATGCCCGTGTAATTGAATTGTTTTTCGACGTATGAGATTCGATTGCCGGGTAACCCCCAGTTCCGTCCACATTCGGATCTGCTCCTTGGGACTGTACCTCTTTGAGGAAATTAATCGTCTTGGCAGAATCCCATAATTGATTGTTGTCCATACCTCCCATGAGTGATTTCTTATCTGAAGGTACGTCTGGTAGATTCACTTCTTTCCCATCGACTTTAGCGACCAGATAACGGATGTTTCCATCTTTAATCAACACCGGATTTAGAGTATCTATGTCAGTGGATAAGGACTTCGTCATTGTATTTAATGATCGATCCAACCTGGATGCGTCTCCTCCTGCAAGAACCACCCTAAACTCACCTTCAAATCGTTCGATGCTGAGAAATGATTTGCCAACACCCTTGGATTGCACAATAAAGTCATACTGCCCTGTCGGCTTAGATACGTCAATCAGACTGTCAGATACATGATTAAATTTGTCAGAGTCAAATAGGTGTACTTCAAAACCCGGGCCCAAGGTTACAGCCTTAACCTCCTCTTCATTCGCATAACCGTATCCTGCAGGGTCATCTAAAACTAATG
>NZ_JAVYAE020000052.1:0-760 GCF_032334105.1 Paenibacillus hubeiensis | reverse complement strand
TTATGGCTTTAGCCAGTTGAGTGCGTGAAACGCGCGAAACAAAAAACCACCTGCTATGCGGGTGGAGGGATTGAAGGTTTGACCACCATGACCATTCCAATACAATTGAGATGTTCAGGCTCAAAAAGAAAGGAATGGTCATTCATGGCAACCAAGAGCTACAGTCTAGCTCACACAAAGTGGATGTGCAAATACCATATTGTGTTCACCCCGAAGTATAGACGGAAAGAAATCTATAATCAAGTCAGAAGAGATTTAATCGAAATCTTCAAACGTTTGTGTAAATACAAAGGAGTAGAAATTATAGAAGGTCACATGATGCCCGATCATGTCCACATGTTGGTGGCCATTCCACCAAAAATTGCAGTCTCTACGTTCATGGGATATTTAAAGGGGAAAAGTTCGCTAATGATATTCGAAAAACATGCCCAGTTGAAGTATAAATACGGGAATCGGAAGTTCTGGGCAGAAGGGTACTATGTGAGTACAGTGGGTCTAAATGAAGCGACCGTAAGAAAGTATATTCGTGAGCAAGAAGCACATGATCAAGCGGTAGACAAGCTGAGTGTAAAAGAATATGAAGATCCATTTAGCAGTAACCGGAGCAAAAAGAAGTAAGACCAGTTTAACTGGTAAGTGAAAGTGACAAAAACATTGAGCCTGAACGGATTTGTGGTCAGGCTAGCGTCTTTAGGCGCAGTTTGGCAACAAGGGGTTATACCCCAAGAGCAAACCACCCGTTGGACGGGTGGTCCTGATT
>NZ_JAVYAE020000051.1:0-782 GCF_032334105.1 Paenibacillus hubeiensis | reverse complement strand
GCAGTATCGTTGTTCGCCACGTCCTTCATCGGCTCCTAGCGCCTAGGCATCCTCCGTGTGCTCTTAGTAGCTTAACCAATTGCTCGGATGAGCAATGCAGTTTTCGCTAATATATAAACTTGTTCTGACACAAGTTCAGCTAAAAGGAATGTTCTAATTCGCATTTTTCGTTTCGATATCCAGTTTTCAAAGAACAAGCTTAGAAAATCATTGTTGGTGGAGCCAAGCGGGATCGAACCGCTGACCTCCTGCTTGCAAGGCAGGCGCTCTCCCAGCTGAGCTATGGCCCCAAACCTTACTCCAAAAAGTGAAGTTTGCCTACGAGATTGATTCCGATTACTTTTCGGAAACCCCGCATACAAAAACCTTATGAAGTTTGAATGGTGGGCCCTGGTGGACTCGAACCACCGACCTCACCCTTATCAGAGGTGCGCTCTAACCAACTGAGCTAAGGGCCCACAATAATATTGAATTGTCACCCGAAACGGGTTACGCTTGGCGGCTTTCTACTCTCCCAGGACCCTGCGGTCCAAGTACCATCGACGATGAAGGGCTTAACGGTCGTGTTCGGGATGGGAACGTGTGGAACCCCTTCGCTATCGCCACCAAACGTATGAGAGTTTGAACTCTCAAAACTGAGCAACGAGTGAGTCACTAGCCGACCTGGCTAGATTTTAAATTTGAATGTCTTCATCGCAGAAGACGATTCTCCATAGAAAGGAGGTGATCCAGCCGCACCTTCCGATACGGCTACCTTGTTACGACTTCACCCCAATCATCTA
>NZ_JAVYAE020000050.1:0-857 GCF_032334105.1 Paenibacillus hubeiensis | reverse complement strand
CTAATCCTTATTGATAATGCCAAAAGTCTTTAAGTCCCCATCTCCATGTTCTATCCGCTCCTGTGCCACCGTTAAATTTTGAATACTCCATTGAAGTTTTCACTCCATCCCAAGGATCAAGATAATGCATATAATAAGTATATGTTGGTGTATTACTATATCCATAAATAGCAACCGCATGACCTATAAGAGCTGTAGGACTATTCCATTTCCAGCTAACATAGACAGGGCGCCCACCATCAATTTGACTTTTAACTTGGGCAACATTAAGATTTCCAGAGTAATAATTGGAGGATACCCCGTAGTCATGCATTCCACTTTGTGCTTCTACCGTGGATGCCGATACATTTGCACACGAACTGGTTGACTTCACTGTCTTTACAAAGTCGCATTGATACACATTTTTTTTAGCCATGAACTTGAGTACACTTGAACTTACTGCGGCCCAGCACCATTCATCTTTCTCTTGCTTTGCAATTGGATATGATGGCAAATCTGTAGAAGCAGCATACGCTTGTGATACGAAACTTAGTGTAAATATTAATGCAAATACAGAGAATATCATCGATTTTTTATGCTTCATTTTAAACCTTCCTCCTCATTTCATCGAAATTGAATTGAAAAATTCAAAAGCTCCTATTTGTGCCAATCTTCATGCTGCCCTCCCTTCTCATTCATCCAAAGTCATTTTTCTTACACTATAAAAAATGACCCTTTTAGTTGAAAAGTTTCCTTTTTTATCAATTTTTTAATCAAAAAAATATTATCGCAAGAGGTCTGAATCTGAAACAGATTGCTCCAAACTAAAGAGGCATATCCCGGTAATCTGTACAGGTTCTAGCCTTTGCTCGGGACAA
>NZ_JAVYAE020000049.1:0-923 GCF_032334105.1 Paenibacillus hubeiensis | reverse complement strand
GCTTTGCGCACGCTCTCGATGAACGCAGCTTTGTCGCCTGTGAAGGCGGACGCGGACGGGCCGTTCAGGATTTTGCTTGCCGCTACGCGCTCGTCCTTCATGGCAGACAAGAAGCGCGAGAATACGGATTCCGTAATCATGGACAGCGGTACGCCCAGATCCAGCGCGCTTTGGCTTGTCCATTTGCCCGTTCCTTTTTGTCCGGCAGCATCCAGGATGACGTCGACCATCGGTTTGCCGGTTTCCGGATCGTATTTGGAGAAGATGTCGGCCGTAATCTCGATCAGGTAGCTGTCGAGTTCGCCTTTGTTCCACTCCGTAAAGATTTCATGCAGCTCTTCGACCGAGACGTTCAGCACGGATTTGAGCAGGTGGTAGGCCTCACCGATCAACTGCATATCTCCGTACTCGATGCCGTTGTGCACCATTTTCACATAATGTCCGGCACCGTCTGGTCCGATGTATGTACAGCAAGGATCGTCGCCTACTTTGGCGGAAATCGCCGTCAGGATCGGTTCGACGAGTTTGTAGGCACTTTCCTGTCCGCCCGGCATGATTGCAGGGCCTTTCAGCGCGCCTTCTTCACCGCCGGATACGCCTGTGCCGATGAAGCGAATGCCTTTGTCTTCCAGCTCTTTGCTGCGGCGCTGCGTGTCAGGGAAGTAGGCATTTCCGCCATCGATGATGATGTCGCCTTCGTCCAGATGAGGCAGCAGCTGTTCGATCGTTGCGTCCGTTGCGCTGCCCGCTTGAACCATGATCAAAATTTTGCGCGGGGATTCCAGGGATGCCACGAACTCTTCGATGGAGAACGTGCCTGTCAGGTTTTTGCCTTCCGCTTCTTTCAAGAGGTCATGCGTTTTCTCCGGGGAACGGTTGAATACCGACACCGTAAAGCCTCTGCTTTCAATGTTAAGGGCCAA
>NZ_JAVYAE020000048.1:0-1033 GCF_032334105.1 Paenibacillus hubeiensis | reverse complement strand
GCGTCTTTAGGCGCAGTTTGGCAACAAGGGGTTATACCCCAAGAGCAAACCACCCGTTGGACGGGTGGTCCTGATTTAGTAAAATATTAGAAAGGGTCATTAAGAATGCTCAAATCGGTTCTAAGTTTGTCCATCTGCTGATATGTATGAATGTATCAAGGTAGATCAGGAGGAGAGGCTTATGAGATGGTTTGGGAAAAAGGGTTCAACCGGCGAGAAACATGAATATCTCAAAAGAGAAGAAGAGGCGGCAAGGATCTATCTGGATATTGAACGGGCTAAAGCGGAATGGGAACGTGCGGTAAGACAGTTCGAGGAAGCGCAGGGGGAAGATGAGATTGATTATGCGATCTTTGTTCTTGAGGCTGCGGAGCGGAAATACCAGATCCACTTAAAGAGGGCTAAACAAGCCGGGGTCAATGGACCTTTAAGAGTGGACAGGGAAATGAGCGTCTGAATAAATCAGGATTTAATCCGGATGGGGGGGGATTTGTATGAAGACGATGATATTGGGCAGCATATTGGTGTTATCGCTGCTTGCGCTCTTCGTTATTTTATTAAAGAAGAAATTAGGCATAGCGTGGCTGACCTCCTTTGGCATCCATCTTGTTTTGTCAGCGGTAGCGATTTACGTCATCAATTATTCGGGGTGGATCACAGGATGGTACATCCCGTTGAATCCCGCAACGATTGGAACTGTGAGTGTTTTGGGACTGCCTGGTATTGGACTTTTGCTTGGATTAAAATTTTCTTTGTTTGGGTAGTTGACTGAGGTGATTCATCTGTGATATATTATATTTCGTTGCTTTGCTTGGAAGGGATAGCAATTTTGAAATGAAATCAGTTCTTGAAAAGAAGAATTGAGAAAAAAAACTTCAAAAAAAGTGCTTGACTGAAACAAACGAAGTATGATATATTATTAAAGTCGCCGCTAACGAAAAGGCGGCAACGAAAATGAAGTTTGATCTTTGAAAACTGAACAACGAGTGAGTAATGCGAGGGTTTTTGGTACATGTCGTATGACTGTATAAAA
>NZ_JAVYAE020000047.1:0-1227 GCF_032334105.1 Paenibacillus hubeiensis | reverse complement strand
ACGGCATGGGAGAACAACGGCAACGTTACAATGAAGAATTTAAGAAACAAACGGTAAAGTACATTCAGGAGCAAACAAAGACGCTATCCGATGTAGCGGAAGATTTAAATATTCCTAAAAGTACGCTGAGTCAATGGATGACTAAGTACCGGCAATTCGATCAGGAAAACGTCAACCATCCTGAAAAGATCCGAAATCTCGAACAAACACTCCGAGCAAATGAAGCAGAACAACGCCGGAAAGACCGTGAAATTGAAGATCTCAAAGAAGAACTGGCTATCCTAAAAAAGGCGCTGCACATCTTCAGCAAGGAAAAGAACTGAGGTTCCAATTCATCGAAGAGTATCGCTCCGACTTTCGAGTGGAGAAGATGTGCAAGGTCTTGCAAGTGTCTCGGAGTGGCTACTACAAATGGCGTTTGGCTGCACCATCCAACCGAGATCAGCGGAGGAAACGCCTTACGAATCGAATTTTGTGGCACTATCATGACTCGGATTCGAGGTATGGTAGTCCTCGTATTCGCAATGAACTTTTAAAAGAAGGTTGGGTCGTATCGGAGCGTACGGTCGGCTTCATCATGCGCGAAAACGGACTTCGTTCCTGTGTTTCGCTTAAGTTTAAAGTGTGTACAACGGATTCCAGACATACGTTTCCGGTAGCGCCTAATGAGCTCCAGCAAGACTTTTCAGCTTCAAAACCGGCCGAAAAATGGGTCGCAGACATCACCTATATCCCATGCCGTCAGGGCAGACTGTATTTAGCCAGCATTTTGGACCTGTATACCAAGCAAATTGTAGGTTGGAAGCTGAGCGACCGCATGACCACTGATCTCGTCATGGATGCATTAAACCAGGCCTATACTGCGAAAAAGCCAGCAAAAGGGCTCATCCACCACTCTGATCGTGGAGCACAGTATGCTTCCAAGGAGTATCGACGCAAGTTGGAACAGTATGGGATGAAAGCGAGTATGAGCAGGCCTGGAAACTGCTATGACAATGCTTGTATTGAAGCCTTTCACAGCACATTGAAGCGAGAACTGATCTATCGCATCCCTAGATTTAAAACGAAGGCAGAAGCCTATGAAGCACTATATCGCTACTTGGAATTCTTTTATAATCGCAAACGCTCACACAGTACACTGGGTTACCTGTCTCCTTTGGAATTCGAGCAACAGTATTACCAAAAAACCTCATAAACGAGAGTGTCCACTTTATTGACAGAAGAGCA
>NZ_JAVYAE020000046.1:0-1355 GCF_032334105.1 Paenibacillus hubeiensis | reverse complement strand
AATCTGAAACAGATTGCTCCAAACTAAAGAGGCATATCCCGGTAATCTGTACAGGTTCTAGCCTTTGCTCGGGACAAAATCTGTACCGATAAAAAAGCCTGAAAGGTTAATCTCGTAACCAGCACTACAAATAAAAAGCGCAAGCAGAGAAGATTTAATCTCCTCCTGCCTGCGCTTCTTTATCGTTGCATCGGCCTCCTTCATTTCTGTACTGTCCACTTGACAGGCTTATGACCAGCTTGTATGGCGGCCTTTCTGCGTTAGAAACGAATTAATGCGATAATTCCAACCCTCTAATCCTTAATACCTTTTGCCAGAACTCGATATTCAAAAGATCTGGATCAATCATGCCCCCACACCACGGTGCTATTTAACTAAAGTTTCCTGTTAGTTTAACAGAGTCCATTTTTATGTATTATGCTTACTTAATGAGTGTTTTTAAGTTTGACGTGCTCAATATTTAGATACACATCTAATCGGAAATCGGACGATGTTCTTGTCAATTCCGGCAATCGGTACAAGTTCTTGTCCAGAGCCAAGGACAAGAACTTGTACCGATAAAATAAAAAAATCGCTAATATAGCGAATTTCAATGGGAATATGTTCTTGTCCCCCGACAAGAATCCAACGTCGGCTCCTTTCATGCCGTCATACCGATACACTTTGGCTTCCGGACCATTAATCTGGTAATTCACGTAAGCCGGGTTCCATCGAGTTGATCCTGCGTGAACCCTCCTTGCGTGGCCATCGTAGCCGAGGCCGCCGGAAAAGCCGGTACGACGACCGTAAGGGCCAGAACCCCGACGAGCAGACAGGCTGCCCACCTACGCCCCGATCTCCGGGCGCTCCCCCGATTCGTCCTGTCGTTCTTGCTGCGCCCCCCTTCTTCCTCTTTATACGAATCTTTCCAACCACCTTGCGACTGTAAAGCCTTCGCCCCTTTCCCCTGAATTTCCTGCCTCGACAAACGTATACAAACAATTGTCGTCATCAGAAAATCGAACTTATTATTTCATTACAGTATTCCTAAGCCTTTTCCCCTCATTTTATTTAGTTTTACATCTACTCGGTAATCGGACTAAGTTCTTGTCCTTAGCTTGGGACAAGAACTTGGTTCCTTAAAACAAAAAAGCCGCTATAATAGCGACTTTGAATGGTACACTGTTCTTGTCCTCGACATCAGCTGATTTTCTTCCAATTTACTTTACTCTTTGCAATTCTTTAATCGTAGCATCTATTGTCTCCACGAAGTCTTTCAACGTATTCACAGAGGCATTGTTAAAGTCCGGTTCGCTATTTATAATCTTCAAGTATAAATCGGTTCTTTGATTATATAGTTTCGTATCAGCGTCATC
>NZ_JAVYAE020000045.1:0-1447 GCF_032334105.1 Paenibacillus hubeiensis | reverse complement strand
GTCTATTTCACGAAGCCGAAAAAGCCAATTCCGCCCAATAGCCAGCAGCAGCGTTTTTGGAGTGAAATGGAAGCAGGCAAGGATGATTTAGCGAAGGTATTGGGTGAGGGAACGAGTGAAGTTAGTGAAGGGTGGCTAAATCCGAAATGGAAATGGGGAAATCCAGCAAGCAGACCTACCTATGGGCACTCTTTTTTGGATCATGGAAAGAAAGTAACTGATAGGCAACTAATTGACAGAGCTAGAACCGAAGGACACCAGATTGGAAAATGGCTAGATGATCAAGTTGCAGCGGATTTTGTAGCTGAAATAGCGAAAAGAGGCCCAGGAGCTCACTATGTAGATCTTCCGTCCAATGTGAAAGGACGCTGTTTTTTGCCTGATGGTACAGAAATTGTTCCAGATCGAGCTATAGTGGTTGTAAAAAAGGATGGGAGTTTAACAACTTGTTACCCGTATAGCAGTATGTATCCAACGACTAAACCAAAATAGTGGAGGAATTATGGAAAACAGCCCTAAATATATTACTAAATCGGCGAGGGAATCTCTTATTGAAAAGTTAGGGTTGCCTGAACCAGATGAATTTTGTCAAGATTGGCATTACATTGTAGCAGACACATCTCGTATAGAAGAATTTCTTGCATTTTATGATAATAATCTACTTAATATCGAAGAAAAATTTGCTCTTATGGTAATTATTGTGGCTTCATATAATGATTATCTTAGTGAAAATGAATTTAGTCCTTTGATCTGGAAAAGAATCAAGAATCTTCTTGAAGAAGATAGACAGGTCCATGTGAATACAATTTTATATTGGTCATTAGAGGGTGAAGATTTGGAAGATTGTTTTGCAATAACACGTTTCATGAGAGAAATAGAAGCTAACATTTAAGAGAAGAAGCTTGTTAGACATTTGTTCGAAAAAAATAGATTTCAAGCTAGCATGGTGGTGAATAAACCCATCTTCAACTAACAACACACTTAACCCATATTATCCATTTCGGTTATATGCACATCAAATGCTAATTAACCTGAATAACGCTACTCCGATACATCAAACAGGTTGATTATGGTCAAATACCACCATAATTGACCTGTTTTTTTGTTATCTTCGTTTCTTGCGTTTTTTTAAATTGCTCGCAATTGTAGAATAAGTCGCCCCGATAGGGAAGATGAAATAGCAATAATCGCATCTTTTAGGGTAGATGCTACCACTATTACGAGTAGGGCGGCCAAAACGAAGGTTTTTTCATATCGTCCGCAGCTTAATTGAACCTTTCAGCGATTGTTACAGCGAAGGAAGAATTCTGCTAACGTGCAGTTGACATAGAACACTCAGGGACTTATAAGGGTTAGCCACCGTTGTTGGCTGCCGCGGATGCGGCTCTCGGTGCGGCGATGATCGTCGTCAATGTGAAGAAACTGAATGATTTGAAGAACGGGGATG
>NZ_JAVYAE020000043.1:0-1593 GCF_032334105.1 Paenibacillus hubeiensis | reverse complement strand
GGTGTCTATTTCACGAAGCCGAAAAAGCCAATTCCACCCAATAGCCAGCAGCAGCGTTTTTGGAGTGAAATGGAAGCTGGCAAGGATGATTTAGCGAAGAAGTTGGATGAGGGGATGGGTGAATTTAACGATCCAGTAATAACGAAAACGAATAAAGGTGTAGAAGTTAAATTTGAAAACCCGTACGGTAGTATAATAAAGTGGGTTGAACAAAACCCTAAGAATATTCCAAATGCAATTGAAAGTGCAAAGAAGAGTAGTAATGTTGGTAAAGCTATTGAGGCTGAAGTTGGAGAACACGTTAAAAAACATGTGGAAGTTATAGGGTTCGGTTTAAAACTAGATAATATTACTACTGGTAAACCAGCAGGAGATATTGATGTTATGACACACAATCAAATTATTGAGGTTAAGAAGTCAATGTCTGCTGTTAAAATGGATCAAATCGATAAGTATGTTAATCCAAGTCACCCTCAATTCTTTAATTATGAGGGTAGAGAGATTATACTATATGTTCATGAGCCTATTGATGCCTCGAATGTTCAAACAATTAAAATGATCCAAGAAATTAATAATAAAGGTGTAACCGTTGTTAATTCGCTTGATGAGTTAGGAGGAGTATTAAAATAATGGGAACGTCATCCTTTTTGTTATTTAAACGCGGAGAAAGCACTCCAGCAAATGCCTTATTGAGGGGCCTTAATAATATATGTATAAAGGAGAATCTTTTTTTTGATAGTGATGAAGAAAATTATAATAGTGAAGGAACGCTAAAATACACTCGAGTATATATAAGTGACATGCCTTTTAGGGAAAACTATTCAAGATCTCTTTGCTTTAGCGTATATGATGAACCGTATGAATTTCAAATAGTTAGTTTTAATTGGGACGATACGAACGATGAATATTTTAAAGCAGTAGTATCTGACGATTTTTATGAAAATGAAGATCTATTATTGCGATTTTTCCATGCGATACTTAAGATCTATCCGACAGCCAAAATATGGATTGAGGGAGAATGGTTTTATACTCTAGAAGACCTGGATAATATTACTAACATGCCGTACAGCAGTGATTGGTGCTACAAAGATCCAGGAGGAATATCTCGAAATTAGTTGTGGATGATGATTTGCCAAAAAAAGATTCGATTTAATGGGGGCTACCCAGTGCCGGAATGAACCTATCATTCAACTAATAACACATCTAACCCATGTAATGCCCGTATAGGGATTTTTTCTTTATGATTGTATGCACATCCAATGCTTTAACCGATAGATCGAACAGGTCGATTATGATCAGATACCACCATAATTGACCTGTTTTTTGTTATCTTCCTTTTCTTGCGTTTTTTAAATATGCTCGCAATTGTAGAATAAGTCGCCCCGATAGGGAGAATGAAATTGCAATAAATTGCATCTCCTTTCAGGGATTGTTACACCGAAGGAAGAATTCTGCTGAGGTGCAGTTGACTTAGAACAGTCAGGGACGGCTAAGGATAGTCAGAGCCGTTATTAGTTGCCGCGGATGCGGCTCTCGGTGCGGCGATGATCGTCGTCAATGTGAAGAAACTGAATGATTTGAAGAACGGGGATG
>NZ_JAVYAE020000042.1:0-1722 GCF_032334105.1 Paenibacillus hubeiensis | reverse complement strand
GCCAGCAGCAGCGTTTTTGGAGTGAAATGGAAGCAGGCAAGGATGATTTAGCGAAGAAGTTGGATGAGGGGACGGGTAAGGTTGATAAACCTGATCTTTATGATAAGAATGGAAAATATACCGGAGGAAGAACACAGGAAGAATTGGATGATTTAGCTCGTGACCCATCTCATGCCGGTAGGACCGAAGAACAAGGAATAAAAGAAAGGGAAGTAGGACTTGATTTAGAAGAGCAGGGTATTTTAGGACGTATTGTTCGTGATCCTCAAGCCGATAAAGGCAGTGATCTTATTGACATAACTACTGGAATAAAGTGGGACGTTAAAAGTTTTGAATCTTATCCTCATGGTCATACTAGTCCTAAAAAAGGAGCGTTTACAGTTAAAAGAGCAATGGATAAGATTTATGGTGAGTTTGAAAAAGGCAACAGTGTCATAATTGATACGAGAGAGTTAGTTCCTGAACATATTCAACAATTAAGAAAGGCGATTGAGGAAGATGGAATCGCTGATCGTATTATTTGGTATCCTACGTGAGGAGGCATGTCATTTTGGATAGTGATTCTAATAAAATTATTGCCCAGCTCCAGCAACATCAATTATGGGTGGACACTGTCGGAGAACAAGGGAAGAAGCTGGGGCTGGATGAAATTGATTTAAGGAGCATTGATTTAAGAAATTATTCATTAGATCAAGCCTATTTTACGGAATGTTTATTTAACTCTATGAATTTACAAAATAGTGATTTTCATAATTCAGTATTATCTTCTTCTGAGTTTATCTCAGCCAACTTAGATGGAGCAAACTTTTATAAAGCAGACCTTTCGTACACAAATTTCTCGAAATCATATATGCGGAGTACAAAGTTAGCCAAGGCAGATTGCTATGAAGCAATTTTCCATGCCACTGATTTAACAAATGCTAATTTGGTAGCTTGTCTGTTTTATGACACCGATTTTCAAAATGCCATATTAAAAAATGCAGATATCAGTGTAGCTTCATTCAAAAATGTTCTCTTACATGGAGCTGATTTATCAGGTTTAAGAGGAATAGAAGAAGCAATTATATCTAGTATTAATATTGGTACTCCCGATACTCCAGTTATTCTACGTGAAGAAGAAGCTAGAAGATGGATACAAACACAAGCAGGAAAGTAAAGGTTACATTACTTATATGTATATTAAGAGTTGTTTACAAGTTACAGTCAAATCTCTTACTATTAATCTTAGTAATAACGAAATCGGCGATTTTAGCTTTGATAGTCTGATAGACTCACCTTGTGCAGAATGAGTCGTGCGGCTGATTCCAAATAGATTTAACCCATGTAATACCGTTTCAAGATATCTTCATTTCGGTTGTACGCACATCAACTTTTATAACCTAACACTATTTCGTTACATCTAACAGGTTCATTATGGTCAGATACCACGTAATTGACCTGTTTTTTGTTATCTTCATTTTTTAGATATTTTAAATTTACTCGCAACTTTAGAATGCGTTACCCCGATAGGGAAAATGAAGTAGCATATACTCGCATTTTTCAGGATAGATACCGTCGCTATTAAGAGCAGGGCGAATCAAAAGAAATTTTTTCATATCTCCCTAACTTAACTTAACTTAACTGAACCATTCAGCGATTGTTACTGTGAAGAAAGCAACTCTGGTGACAACCAGTTAACATAAAACAGACATGAAATGTATAAGGCTAGCCATCTGCCCTCTA
>NZ_JAVYAE020000041.1:0-1935 GCF_032334105.1 Paenibacillus hubeiensis | reverse complement strand
AATCTGAAACAGATTGCTCCAAACTAAAGAGGCATATCCCGGTAATCTGTACAGGTTCTAGCCTTTGCTCGGGACAAGAACTTGTACCGATAAAAATAAAAAAATCGCTAATATAGCGAATTTCAATGGGAATATGTTCTTGTCCCCCGACACCAATTGTAAATAAGCGGGTCATGAGCAGACACAACGAAAGTGTAGCTTCCATCAGAATTCACTTTAGCCTGGTGGGGCGTCTCTTTACCCGTTTTTACGTTACGTTTTTTTTTCCGTTAGCGCAGCGAAAACAGCCGATATCTTTGTGACCGGCTGCCTTCGAGGAATTATTAAGCAAACGTCTCCCGTTAGTTAAATGTTCACCTATTGGAATGAATCAAGGACTTTTTATGAATGTATTAAGTTCATCCAACTTTTCTTGAGGAATATTCTTGTTAAAACACCTATTTAAACTAGAGTTTATCTTGTAAAATCATTGTTCCCCATACATGCATAGCTTCTAACACAGGCTGAAATTGTTTGCCTTGCTCAGTCAATGAATACTCTACTTTCGGGGGAACAACTTTATATACTTCTCGGTGTACGAGCTCATCTTCTTCAAGTTCGCGTAGTTGACGCGTTAAAATCCCTTTTGAAACGCCTGGTATCATACGCAGTAATTCGTTAAAACGAATCACTTCATGCTCATGCAGATGCGATAAAATAATAATTTTCCAACGTCCTGCAATCACATCTTGAGCTAATGTTAGCGGACAAATTTTTTCGATTGTATCTATTGAAACGTCTATTTGATCATACTGATGTCTAGCCATATTTCTTCCTCCAAGGTCGCATTTTTGTGACTATGTCATGAAAATGTGCGTACTTATATTAAGGTTTATAATACTTTATTATAGCGTTAAGCAATTATAAATCTAGTTATTATTGGAGGAACATCAACATGAAAATTTTTGTATCAGGCGCTACTGGACACTTAGGTGGCAAAATCGTTGAATTCTTAGCGAGAAAATTACCAACTACGGATATTATCGCGGGGACAACAAACCCTGCCTCTGAAAAAGCGTTAAGTTTAACAGCTCAAGGAATCGAAGTACGTAAAGCAGATTTTGAAGATCAAGCTTCTTTAGTAGAAGCATTTACTGGTATCAATAAAGTATTTATTGTCTCAACATTTGGTGATCTAGAATCTTACGTACGACAACAAACAAATGCTGTTGAAGCTGCAAAACAAGCAGGTGTAAAACAATTGGTGTATTCTTCCGCTCCACGTGCTGACGTAAGCCAATTCATTTTAGCAAGTCCCCACCTAGTTCGTGAAAATATTATAAAAGAATCAGGCATTCCATACGTATTCGTACGTAACAACTGGTATGTAGAAAACGAATTAGGCACTATTCAACAATGTTTAAACGGTTCACCTTGGGTAACTTCTGCTGGTGAGGGTAAAGTTGGATGGGTACTACGCGCTGATTTAGCTGAAGCAACTGCAAACGTTTTAGCTACTGATGGTCATGACAACAAAGTATATGAATTAGGTGGCGAAAACTTAACACAAGCTGATTTTGTTACAGCGTTAAACGAAGTGACGGGTAAAGAAGTTTCGGTGATGAATGTAGATGACGCCACTTACAGTGCCATGTTAGAGCAAGCTAACTTACCAGCAGAAATGATTGGAATGTTAACCATGATTCAACAAGGCATTCGCGAAGGCGGATTAGAAAACAATCTTTCAGATTTAGAAATGTTACTTGGTCGCAAACCAGCAGGTGTAAAAGAAGCACTTCAACAATTATTAGCATAAAATAATTTGTGTAGTAAGATTTTCAATGTATCCGCTCAATGTTTAGACATCTATCTAATCGGCAATCGGACTATGTTCTTGTCCATTCCGGCAATCGGTACAAGTTCTTGTCCTTAGCTTGGGACAAGAACTTGTACCGA
>NZ_JAVYAE020000040.1:0-2140 GCF_032334105.1 Paenibacillus hubeiensis | reverse complement strand
TGCTGGTCCATACCCAAGAACGTGGGGTTCGTATACGCATCCCCGTTCTTTAAGTCATTCAGTTTCTTGACATTGACAAAAACGAAAATAACAAAAACAGGTTAATTACGATGGTATCTAACCATAAATCAACCATCCTTTGGGCTGCACATTCAGACGCCCCATGGCGTGATCTTCCTGGCCACTTTCCCCACTGGAAATCCGTCTACACTCACTTTTGACGTTGGCAGAAAGCGGGAATTCGGGATAAGGTGCTGAAGGTTGTCTCCCTATATAGCGATGAGGAAAGCATTATGATTGATGCCACGATTGTGCGCGTTCACCAGCACGGAGCGGGGGCAAAGCAAGCAAGCGATCGAACGTTCCCGTGGGTAGTTTAAGCACCAAAATTCATGCCATCGTCGATGCGCTCGGAAATCCACTTCGTTTCGAATTAACGGGTGGTGAAGCTCATGACTCGGTTCAGCGCTACAAACTTCTGCAAGCCATCGAACCGACGATGAAACAAGTATTAGCTGATCGAGTCTATGATACGAATGCGATCAGGGCGCTTCTGAACGAGGAACAAGCGATCCCAGTGATTCCAACGCCGAGAAATACAACCCGTTGACCGAGATATCTATAGAGAACGCCATTTAGTGGAGTGTTTTTTTCAATAAAGTCAAAAGCAATCGTCGTCTGGCAACTCGCTACGATAAATTAGCGTGTACGTTCAAGGCTTTTTCGACTCCGGCATCCATTATGGTGTGGCTTGCTTGAGTTTGAAGACACCCCTAGTTTATCAACTCTTCTCGCCTTACTTATCCACGTTTTTCCATCCCCTTTTTCTTCCTTTAATTTTGAACATGAAAAAAAGCTCTCTCCTACTAAATAAGTTGGAATGAGCTTTTGAAATTTAAACAAGTGTTTGAATTATATAGTGATTGGTTGTGTTTTGCGATCTCGTTGTTAGGGAGATTTCGCTAATGAAGATATTATCCACTCATCTGCTCCATTAACCACTTTTTAATATCATCACCGTCCAGCCTTATTGGTTCCTCTTCAGTTCCAACAAAAATATGTTTGGCAGACACTTCATCAATCCCGTTTATTTCTTCAAAACTAGTTTCATAGAGAAGTGCCCCATCAAATATAGCATTTGTTAAATCAACATTAGAAAACTTTGAGCAGCTTAAATTTGCTCTTCGAAATGATGCTCGCCTCAAGTCAGATCCAGATATATTAGCGAAGCTGAGGTCTGCATCATCAAAAGACGCTTTTATCCCTACACAATTTAATATATTTGAATGTTTTAAGGAAGTGTAGTCAAATACCGTTTTACTCAGTATGCATTCCGAGAAAATCGTTCTTTCAAATGATGTACTTAAAAAATAGCAATCACTCATATCATTATTAGCAAAAAACGAACTACTCATATTTGACTCTACAATCTCTGAACAACTCAGATTCATCCCTGTAAGATTCAGTTGTTGTAATTCTTCTTTTACAATTTCTATTTTTTCTCCAATATTACCATCCGATTCTGCCCATTTATGATGTTTTATAAACATATTATCATCCATGTAATTCTTCCTTTCACATACTTTATGGCCACCACAGCAACATATCACTTAAACCTAATTCTTTTACCGCTTTGCGTACTTCGTCTATATGTTCTGGGAACATTTTTGATGAATCGATGATAACATTCTCCCCTTTTGAAAGTGATTCTTCTATATCAGCAATTGCCTTTTCCAGTGTATAACCCTTTGGCGCAAATTTTGAATACCATCCTTTAACGTCCCACAATACACCTGTTGCGTCAATAAATTCTGCACCTGCTGGATTGGTATCTCTAACTATAGGACCAGGTAGGTCCCCTCTCGCCTCTAACTCCAAGCCTGCTAGTCTTTCAATTTTTGTCTTTTCGTTTATTTTAAAGTTTTTTGCTGGATCTTTTGCCAAACTCTCATACTCTTCTGGAGATCTAGCGTAGTATTTTCCCTCATCCCCATACTTGTCTATCAATTCTTTATAGTAATCTGGAGCAGTTTCTCTAATTTTGTCTAAGTCAGCATTTCCCGTCCCCTCATCCAACTTCTTCGCTAAATCACCTTTGCCTGCTTCCATTTCACTCCAAAAACGCTGCTGCTGGCTATTG
>NZ_JAVYAE020000039.1:0-2155 GCF_032334105.1 Paenibacillus hubeiensis | reverse complement strand
AACCGCCTATGCCCCTGTTTCCAAGCTCCGCGTCAAAAGGCGAAAAAACGCCCTTCCGGGACCCGATCCCATGCGGCTGTCAAAAGGGTTTGAGCCGGGATACATATGTGCGTTCTCACCAACAAGAAGGAGAGGGGGAAGATATAAAAGGTTAAAATATATTCACCTTTTATATCAAATATGATATAATGAGAACAGAAATCGAATTTATCAAGTTGCCGGATGGGACTCAACCTGTTTTATGGCTTCTCAATGATATTCGGCAAAAGGCGACGAGTGATCCTGACATGATGCAGATGCTAAAGCTGATTGCCAACGGACTAGTTTTTTTGAAGAATCACGGTATGCCGCTGGCCAAGCAACAATATTTTGTGGATGAGCTGGAAGATGGCAGGCCATACACGATCCGATTAATTAAAGAGTTGAGGGATCATGTTCCACTCTTTGAATTCCGGGTCAATTGGAAAAGCGGAGCATTTCGCCTCATCTTTTTCGAATATATCCATGGAAACGTGCAGATTCTGGTAATGACCAAGGCCGTCATTAAGTATGAGACCTATTCCGAGGAATTTGAAAAGATCGCGGATGAAAGCGACCGTCTATATGCTGCATTCACTCGTAACCCAGAGCAGTACATCAATCTCGAAGGAGTTGAACAACATGAGTGATGAAAAAAAACGTACAGGCGATGATTTTAAGGACTTTATGAAGGCTGTTTGCGATATTCCCGAAGTTCGGGAATATCTGCATAGCTTCTCCGCTCAGATTGCTAACCTGGTGTATGCCCGCCGGCTTCAGCTGGGATACACTCAAACCAAGCTGGCGGAGCTTGCCAACACGACACAGGCCCGAATCTCTAGCATTGAGGCCGGAAAGTCGGTGTCGACAGAAACGTTGGATGCTGTATTTCAAGTTTTGGGCCTCATTGACTTAAATCCCCGTTTTGGAAATGAAGAAGCGGCTGCTCTCTCAACAACATAATGAATCCAGTCTTGGGTTATGATTAGTTCATATTGAGAGAACCGTCCTATGGCCGGTTCTTTTTGATTGAACCACGCATTTCACATTTTAGATTACATCTCCTGGATCGCCGCGAAAAAGAACGCTGCTCCAAAGGAAGCCCCGCCCCCCAGGCGGGCCCTCCGATTCAATAAAAAAGGCTGAAGGCGGAATGAAAATCACATTCCGCCTTCAGCCGAAAAAAACTTCACGAAAAGAACGATTGTATCCGCTCATCCTGCAGGCAGCAGTTTATGCCATCGCATCGTCAATTTGCAGGTTCTGGACGATCATGTGGATACGTTCTTCCACATACAACGGGTACAAGCAAGAGACCAGAAGTACCTAAAAGATAGGATACCTGCGGATATTTATCATGGAGAAATAAAGCTATTGCCATAATAACGATATTCAAAACCGTAACACAGTCATTATAAGTGTTTCCTCCATTTTTGGCGTATTGCGCGCATGCTTCTTCAACAATTTTGTCAGATAACTTTTGCGGATTAAAAACGGTAGACAAGGACGCAATAGTTTCTTTCAACCCTTCCACAACAGATTATTTAGTGGATCTTAAATATAAATCAATTACATCTTCATTCCAGGTGTTAAGAGTGTTCGTGAGTGCTACAAAATTTTTTCTCACTTCATAGTTAACTTCTGCTTCTGCCTTGTCTGCGATTTGTAACAAATCTGTCAGTCCATCCACTACCGCTACTTTCGATCGGGTAAATTTTCATACGGATCGGGGATATCTAACATATCCCTAAGCTTAGGGATAGCCGTAGTTGCTAATCCCACGTCGATTAAATCAATTCCTTTTAATCTCTTTAAGTCCTCAATTGAATCAATGGATACCCCTTTAAAAGGGTTGTCGAATTTTACCATTACCAATATCTCCTTCACAATGATTTTTTATGGTATTAAATTCCCCTCATATGAGCGTTATATCCACTTTTTTGAAGAAAATGGGAAACACCCAAGGACAGTGCGTACCTGAAGAGAATTACATGGACCCTTGATAACATAGGGCTCACGCTACCGGCTCTAAGGTGGCCAAAAACGCCACCTAAGAGCCAGTACGCGCCGCTGCCAGGTTACTCCAGCCGATAACGAGAGCGCCTAAAGCGGGAAAGATCACCCCGCTCAAGGCGCT
>NZ_JAVYAE020000038.1:0-2932 GCF_032334105.1 Paenibacillus hubeiensis | reverse complement strand
CGCATTAAGTACCATAATAAATGAAAAAGTTCACATTGTTATAGAACAACTGAAACGATGAGAGGCTAAATACAAGCGTATAGGTATTAAAGCAGCGTAATATTATACTGAACTTGCAGTTGAGGACGAGAACTTGTATCTTTACTCATTTCCGGCTGAGTTGTAAGTTTCCTGGCTCTTAGCCAGACGACCCACAAGTATTCGAGCGACCTTACCGCATAACTTCATAATAGATTAATTTTCTTGAGTTTTTCACATCGACATTGTATTGGTGCAGGGCTTTTACATCTGGATTAGTCATCACCATGCACATCGTCATGAGATATAGAAAGCGACGGAGACGAGGCTGGCCGCGTTTACTGAGAGCCCTTTTTCCCCGCCATTTGCCTGGGCTGGCTTCTGTCAGGCATGGCGAAGTAAGGCATTTCCATGCACATAGCCGCTTAGATCACCAGCTTCGCCTAGCACCCCAGCTAAACTCGTTGCATTTACACCGCGAATGGCAAGCAACTTTTGAGCGTACGGAATAAAGTTGTCTTTGTGCCCAATCGTATTCTTCGAGCAGTTGGCCCAAGTGTAGCTTGTAGGCATGCAGAGCCTGTGTGGCACCAACACTCCGCTTAGCCAGTGCTACAAGTGGTTTAGCTCGCTGCAGACCCTCATGTCGCTTCACATATTGTTTCCAGCCGGTAATCACATGCTCTGTCGTTAACCGGCTAATCTCTTTTGGGAGAGGAAAGAGCCGTAACGTGGCATGGAACTGGTGCAGGTTAGGACCTTAAAGACCTGTCGTAGTTCTGGAAACACAATGTCTACCCTTCGGTGGATCTGGTTCACGGCGCTGTTAAGTCGCTTAGCGACCGTATCACGGTTGGCCATGAGAATCCGCAGTTCCTCGTAGGCTTCCGGCCTGGGCAATATCTACGCCGATAACCAAATGCGATGAGGAAATATTTTCAATCGGGAAACGATAGATCAACAATGACAAAGAAAACAGCAGATCATAGTGATCGGCTGTTTTTATTTAATTCCAAGTCAAATTAATTGAAGATGTGCAGACGAGCAATTCAGTCGGATATAATAATTACCATTATTTAATTATTAAACCTCTAGGGAGGATATGTTATCATAAACATCCACAAAATAGCTAATGGAGGTTTTTTTTTGAAGGTACGATGGTTTACATTAGGAATAATATTATTTATTGGAGTAGTGAGCGCAGTTTTTATCATGGGCGCTGATCAGAATGGTAAAAAAATAAAACTTGATGCTAATGTAAATGTTCAAGCTTTACAAGCATTAGCGAATAACCCTATTTTGGAGAAGAACTTCAATAAATTAGAGAAAAAAGCAAATATAAAATTACAGTTGACATTAGACAGTGGAAAAGAGATTAGCACTAGTCTGAGCGATTATAAGGTTAGCATTAAAGGGAATATAAAACTAGATCAAGCTTATCCCTTTGAAGGTGAAGGAGACCTTCAATTATATCGATTCGATAACAGAGAAGTTTACTACGGAGCAATCGACGTAAATATGAAAAATGTTAAAGGTAATGACGAGGGTGTAGTTTCACTTCGTTATGAGCCCCAAACAGAAAAACTGGACATCTCTGTAACAAGCGGGGCTATGGGAGATACTGCTATGATTCCTTTTGGTAACCCGTTCTTAACAATAGATGATCTAACTAAGATCGATACTATTAAGGAGGAAGTTACACAATAATGAGTAAGATCAAAAAGCAATTAAATATCTTGGTTACAGCTTTACTAGTAGTTTTTTTGTATGAGCACTTTGGGACAGACTGCTTTTGCAGCATCTACGAATGAAATTTATTATCTCAAAGGGGCGGCTTATAGCTCTGATCTTCAAAAACAGTATAGTTCAACACCTACGGATATCGGATCTTCTGCTGTGGTTATGTCTGTTGCAACGACTTTTGATGGAAGATCTATCGGAAAAGAACGTGTGAGAGCATGGACTAGAAACGCCATTGTAGCGAACTACTACAAAGCCGGAATCGTAAAGACAAATTATGTCTCTTTATCGTTCGGTAACCCTAATGTAACGATGTTACTCAATCAGGATGATGTATTACCAGCAAAAACAGAGGCTTTTGAAGGCATCCCTGGAGTATCCTTCTTTTTGCAAGGGATATTATCTGAAATATATGAGTTGTCCATGTCCGTCATTCCATACATGAATGGATCAGTGGGTCATACTTTTAATGATAATAATTCGGTTTCGAGTGTGAAAATTAACTCGAGTGATTCTAATTTAGAACTACCTGCAACTGTGGGCTATAAGGAAGGAGATAGGTACTATAATGGTATTTATAATACTCAAAGTAATACGGTTACAAAACAAGGTATAGGTAAAGGAACTTCTGCGTACTTTGGATATAAATATATTGTTCCAAAAAACAGTACAGGCACTTTAACTGCTTCTGCAATTGCTCAGTATGAAGTTAGAGTATTTAATGATCCAATAAGCGGCATTCCGTTAATTTTTAGTGCCACTTCAGGCAAGGCTAGTGTTGCCCACACGATTAGCTACCAACCATAAAGGACGTAACTATGAAAACTAAACTAAGTTATACCGCATTAGCGATCGCAATCATTTTAATCATTACCTCATTAATTTTTTTTAATAAATATAATTCATTGATGAACAGGATAGAGAGTGCTACTAATTTATCATTTAAGTTGTTTATTACGGAGACTCAAAATTATCAAGATGATATTAATGATTATATTGAAACGAACAAAAATTCAGCTCAAGAAGCCCTTATTAAGGATGCTAACTCAATGAGAAAAGCATACCAAAATTACGCATTGTTGGTCAGCCTGGCAAACGATGACGCTGATACGAAACTATATAATCAAAGAACCGATTTATACTTGAAGATTATAAATAGCGAACCGGACTTTAA
>NZ_JAVYAE020000037.1:1314-2957 GCF_032334105.1 Paenibacillus hubeiensis | reverse complement strand
TTGGATAAGCCCTCGACCGATTAGTACTGGTCAGCTCCATGCATTGCTGCACTTCCACCCCCAGCCTATCTACCTCGTCGTCTTCAAGGGGTCTTACTAATTGGGAAATCTCATCTTGAGGGGGGCTTCACGCTTAGATGCTTTCAGCGCTTATCCCGTCCGTACATAGCTACCCAGCGGTGCTCCTGGCGGAACAACTGGTACACCAGCGGTACGTCCATCCCGGTCCTCTCGTACTAAGGACAGCTCCTCTCAAATTTCCTACGCCCACGACAGATAGGGACCGAACTGTCTCACGACGTTCTGAACCCAGCTCGCGTACCGCTTTAATGGGCGAACAGCCCAACCCTTGGGACCTACTTCAGCCCCAGGATGCGATGAGCCGACATCGAGGTGCCAAACCTCCCCGTCGATGTGGACTCTTGGGGGAGATAAGCCTGTTATCCCCAGGGTAGCTTTTATCCGTTGAGCGATGGCCCTTCCATGCGGTACCACCGGATCACTAAGCCCGACTTTCGTCCCTGCTCGACTTGTAGGTCTCGCAGTCAAGCTCCCTTATGCCTTTGCACTCTTCGAATGATTTCCAACCATTCTGAGGGAACCTTTGGGCGCCTCCGTTACTCTTTAGGAGGCGACCGCCCCAGTCAAACTGCCCACCTGACACTGTCCCCGTACCCGATCAGGGCACCAGGTTAGAACCTAGATACGATCAGGGTGGTATCCCAACGGTGCCTCCACACAAGCTGGCGCTCATGCTTCTCAGGCTCCCACCTATCCTGTACAGATCGTACCCAAATTCAATATCAAGCTGCAGTAAAGCTCCATGGGGTCTTTCCGTCTTGTCGCGGGTAACCTGCATCTTCACAGGTATTAAAATTTCACCGGATCTCTCGTTGAGACAGCGCCCAAGTCGTTACGCCATTCGTGCGGGTCAGAATTTACCTGACAAGGAATTTCGCTACCTTAGGACCGTTATAGTTACGGCCGCCGTTTACTGGGGCTTCGGTTCACAGCTTCGGGATTGCTCCCTAACCGCTCCCCTTAACCTTCCAGCACCGGGCAGGCGTCAGCCCGTATACTTCGCCTTACGGCTTCGCACAGACCTGTGTTTTTGCTAAACAGTCGCTTGGGCCTTTTCACTGCGGCCCCCTCGTGCTATTCACACTACCGGGGCACCCCTTCTCCCGAAGTTACGGGGTCATTTTGCCGAGTTCCTTAACGAGAGTTCTTCCGCGCGCCTTAGAATTCTCTTCTCGCCTACCTGTGTCGGTTTGCGGTACGGGCACCTTCATCTGGCTAGAGGCTTTTCTTGGCAGTGTGAGATCATGACCTTCGCTACTGTAATTTTCACTCCCCATCACAGCTCAGCCTTACGGTTAGCGGATTTGCCTACTAACCAGCCTCACTGCTTGGACAGGCATCCATCAGCCTGCGTCACTACCCTACTGCGTCCCCCCATCGCTCGTAACGATTTACGGTGGTACAGGAATTTCGACCTGTTGTCCTTCGACTACGCCTTTCGGCCTCGCCTTAGGTCCCGACTTACCCTGAGCGGACGAGCCTTCCTCAGGAACCCTTAGGCTTTCGGCGGATCAGATTCTCACTGATCTTTTCGTTACTCATACCGGCATTCTCACTTGTAT
>NZ_JAVYAE020000037.1:0-1214 GCF_032334105.1 Paenibacillus hubeiensis | reverse complement strand
CAAGCCATAGCTTCGGTGGTGTGTTTAGCCCCGTTACATTTTCGGCGCAGAGTCACTCGACCAGTGAGCTATTACGCACTCTTTCAATGGTGGCTGCTTCTAAGCCAACATCCTGGTTGTCTGTGCAACTCCACATCCTTTCCCACTTAACACACACTTGGGGACCTTAGCTGATGGTCTGGGCTGTTTCCCTTTTGACAATGGATCTTAGCACTCACTGTCTGACTCCCGGAAGTAAGTCTATGGCATTCGGAGTTTGACTGAGCTTGGTAACCCTTGCGGGCCCCGCACCCAATCAGTGCTCTACCTCCACGACTCTGTTTTCCGAGGCTAGCCCTAAAGCTATTTCGGGGAGAACCAGCTATCTCCGAGTTCGATTGGAATTTCTCCGCTACCCCCACCTCATCCCCGCACTTTTCAACGTGCGTGGGTTCGGGCCTCCAGTGCGTGTTACCGCACCTTCACCCTGGACAGGGGTAGATCACCCGGTTTCGGGTCTACGTCCACGTACTATGTCGCCCTATTCAGACTCGCTTTCGCTGCGGCTCCGGCTTCTCACCTTAACCTTGCACGGGAACGTAACTCGCCGGTTCATTCTACAAAAGGCACGCCATCACCCCTAAAATGGGCTCTGACTTCTTGTAAGCACACGGTTTCAGGTTCTATTTCACTCCCCTTCCGGGGTGCTTTTCACCTTTCCCTCACGGTACTGCTTCACTATCGGTCGCTAGGAAGTATTTAGCCTTGGCAGATGGTCCTGCCGGATTCATACGGGGTTTCACGTGCCCCGCACTACTCGGGATCCGTCTCGGAGGGAGCAGACTTTCAATTACAGGGCTTTTACCTTCTATGGCGGGCCTTTCCAGACCTCTTCGTTTAACCGGCTCCTTTGTAACTCCATGTGAGACGTCCCACAACCCCAGAGAGCAAGCTCCCTGGTTTGGGCTGTTCCGCGTTCGCTCGCCGCTACTGACGGAATCACTATTGTTTTCTCTTCCTCAGGGTACTTAGATGTTTCAGTTCCCCTGGTATGCCTCTCCTGCCCTATGTATTCAGACAAGAGTAACTGGGTATTACGCCAGCTGGGTTTCCCCATTCGGACATCCCCGGATCAAAGCTTGCTTACAGCTCCCCGAGGCAGTATCGTTGTTCGCCACGTCCTTCATCGGCTCCTAGCGCCTAGGCATCCTCCGTGTGCTCTTAGTAGCTTAACC
>NZ_JAVYAE020000036.1:0-3208 GCF_032334105.1 Paenibacillus hubeiensis | reverse complement strand
CCTAAAGGTTATGGTTTGTTTACCTATCCGACGACAGGAGACTTTTACGCGTTGTTTATCGCTGAATTGGAGCATAATCATGCGTTTAGTCAGGTTGATTTATTGGGAGATGAAGATATCCCGGAACGAGAACGTTATATTCAATTGCACATTTGAAGGTTGTTGAAAAGTATAAGGGGCTCCGGTTAAGACAACCGGAGCCTGCTTGTTTTGAATGGCGGTTTGAGTAGTAAATATAAACTTTCTTGCGAAATACATATTTCTTGACCCACCAAAAACTAGACCTACCTTTTGCTTGGGCCAGGAACTGCAGCCCGGGGACAAAATATCCTGTGAAGGCGCAACGTTCCTTATCCATCGTTGTGAGGCAACTATGGATCGGGGATTGTTACAGTGGACGTATACATGTGCGCTGCCTACGTTCCATCCTAAGTTGCAAACGGATATCATTGGAGCAGCCATTGAAGGTGAAATCATTGATTTGAAGCGCAATCAGGTGAAAATCCACCTTGATATGGATGAAAACCAGCAAACGGGGAAGCAAGATGGTTTCCATATGCGGCAGAAGGCAGTCAGGTATGGTACATGATGCCCGAGCCTGGTGCAAAGGTGAAGCTGTATTTTCCGAGTGCCGAAGAAGATGAAGCGATGGTCATGCAATCGGTTCGGGAGGAACTGAAGGAAGCGACACATGCAGCAAAAAGCAGCAAGGTGATGCAAGATCCCGGGGTCAAGTCGTTCGGAAATCCGCAAGGAAAGTCATTCGCGCTCGGAGACAGCGAGTTAGTCATGACCGCCGAGGAGGGGGCGTTGTACATTTCCATGGCGGCGGGTAACGGTGTAACCCTAAACAGCACGACACATGTCCAGATCCAATCGATGGGTGATGTTACCATTAACGGTGGGAGTGTTACACTCACGGGGGCTGAGGGTCTCTTCATTCAGACCGCCACGGATCATGTGGAATTGGTAGAAGAGGCCAACGGCAAGAGCGAGAAAGTGCTGCTTGAGGCGGAAATTCATCGTTCATTCGAGATGATCGAGTCGGCATTCGATCAAGCCTCGGCAAGCTTGGGAGAAACGGAATTGAAGGAAGATCGCTTGAAGCGAAATTGGGAGTCAAGGCACCAAGGCGAACTGGATCGCATGATCGATGAGAGAAAGAGTCTGCTCAGCATGGTGGGTGATGTGGCGGATGTTGTATTCAGAGGTATTGCCAATATCGGAAATGTAGGCGGTGAAGATAGAGCCCAACAACTATATACCTGGGTAAAAGGGGAACCCGTAGGTACGTTGTCAGAGCGAAATGCTACAGTTCAAGGATTTAACAATGCGGTAGACTATGTGAGTGATGTGGTGACACTCCAAAAATCGTGAGGTGAGCTCGGAGAAGACGCTTTAGGAGTCGCGAATGAATTTATCGATCCTCTCGTTAATCAGGCGAAAATGGATTCGATCACCATGTTGACGTTTACCGAGGAAGAGAGATATCAGGCTGGGGTCTCGGATGCGGAAGCGAATTTAGCTCAGCTAGATATTGCCGGAATGGCGCTTGGAGGCAGTTCGCTAGCCAAGAAGGGCGCCATGAAAATCAACAAATCGGGACTAAGTCGGACCACGGGGATGGTTCGGGGCCAAAAGGTTTCCTTCATGGAGATAGGGATACCCCAGACAGTCCCGCCGCAGTAATAAAAGATGGGAAATTTAAGACCAATGCAGCAGTATTTCCTCCATCTCTAAGTTAGTTGGGCGAACTTATCGCCAAAGCGGTTGGGAAAATGACTGAAGGTGCTGCGACTAGTGTTCCGTGGCGTATTAGGTACATGCAACTACCCAACGCTGGAAACGTGCCAGTAATTATGAAGATTGACAATCATGGTTCTTCAGGTAATAGTAAACACTCAAAGAGAGAGTCTGAGGGGACGGGTAATGGTGCTAAAACACCAAGAACAGGACCAGAATGGGATGAGTATTTCCGTTCAAAATATGGTGATCAGAATGTAGACTGGAAGACTAGTTTAGAATACACACTATATGGAAATAAGTATATACCTTATACACCTAATAGATACGAAACTAAATAACATTTCTCAAAGACTCTCAGAGTGAAAACCACAAAACAAGCAAGAAGAATAGTGTTAAATTGAAATGATTATCCTGTTGATAAAAGAGATGAGCTTATTAAATTTATAAAAAGTCAAACACACAAGGATCTAAAACATTTAGATGAATTATTGGTTATTGAAGGTCGTCAAGTAACTAGAGTGTACTGGAGGTTTGAGTAAATGGAATTTTGGCTGTCCTTTGGTTCTAATTTACCTAGAGTAGAATTGGGAAAAATGCTCTACAATATGTTATGCGAAGTATTATTCGTAGAATTAATTGATTATGAGGCAGAGGTATGGGACCGAACAGGTAATCAATATGTAAGTGTCGGTTGCACATATTTTTCAATGAGCAGTATTAATTTAGATGATGAGGATGAATATATTGAACGTTACCGTAAGCTGAATCTCGAAACGCATGGTGTGGATACAAACGTTGATATTAGCATTCAATTTATATCGCGTACTTTTGATACCGGGTGGTTAAAGTTTCTTGAACTAATCGGGAAATTATTGCAGTTTAATAGTCAGGATTTAGTTGTTGAGGATGATGCCTCATATCCACTATTAAAGAGAATTGACGGGTATTTATTAATTAATAGTAGGCTAAATGAACATCGAACGTGGTATATGACCAAAGAAAATCTAGCGCTATTAAATTATTCTTACAAAGAAGAAGATTTTTTTAAAGATAGTGAGCAGGGTAGTTAATTAACCTTGTTTGTTGATTGGAAAAATGACATCGTCCATATCAATGGAGCTTAGTCTTTTGTCATTATCTTCGTTGATAAATCCCCTATCCAGTAAGAAATGAATCGAACGACCGAATCTAAGTAGACTTATCCGTAAAAACTCCATTAATTTATTTGTACGCACATCAATGTTATGAAATTTATACCTTAAATATCGCTTAACACTACATTAAACAGGTTCATTATGGGACAGATACTACCATGATTGACCTGTTTTTTTGTTATCGTACTTTCCCTGTTTCTCAAAGTTTTTACAACGGGTAAATCAGATAGATACGCTGTCTAAATCATTGCAACGAAAGACAGAAACGTCGGACGATAATTATTTTCATACCTGTTGCTTCTGGCTGC
>NZ_JAVYAE020000035.1:0-3513 GCF_032334105.1 Paenibacillus hubeiensis | reverse complement strand
GCCAGCAGCAGCGTTTTTGGAGTGAAATGGAAGCAGGCAAGGATGATTTAGCGAAGAAGTTGGATGAGGGGACGGGTGATGCTACTAAGTTTAAATTTCCTGATGACCCAATGAGAGATGTTAGTGGTTCTGGTAGAATTTCAAACCCAACAGAATGGAATGATATACTAAAAGATGTAGAATCTCAAGGTGGAAAAATTAACTACACAACTGATTCAACCACCATGGGATATGGACCAAATGGCACAAGAGGAAATCCAGGTACTATATCAATAGATCCTGATGCATCTTTTAGTGCCTTGAAACATGAATATCAACATTTTCTTGATGACAAAGCAAGTGGTTGGGAAGGTTGGAGAGTAAAATTAACTGATTATGATGAAGCTTATCGATGGGAGGTAAATGCCTATCAAATAGAAATTGATATGGCAAAAGAGCTAGGAAGAAATGATATAGTTGAGCATTTACTAAAAAATTTAGAAAAAGAAAAATCCAAAATTTATAATCCATGGGGTGATTAAGATAATTAGCAAAAATGAATTAGATGAAAAAATTCGCCAAATAAAGCAAAATGAATTATCAGTACAAGAGTTAATTGATTGTTTGGATTCGAAACAAATGTATATTATCAGCAACACTATTATTCAATTGGTGAAACTAAAAATTAATAATTCGTTAGTTATTGCTAAGCTTCAAAATTTAACTCAATATATGGGTGAACGTTATGCTTTTGCAGAGGGAATTGGAATTGGACATTTTGCTATGGCAACACTATCAATCTTTAATACCTCTGACTCTTTATATGCGTATCATGAAACTTTAAAAAATTTAATGGACATAGATATAGAGAGGATAAAAAAGGCAACTCTAATCCTGAATGACTTAATTGATAATGATATTAAGGAGGATAAAGGATAGAAAGTTTTATTTCGGTGGGGCCACCCAGTACGGAATGAGCCCATCATTCAAACAATTACAGACTTAACCCATGTAATACCCGTACACAGATTTCTTCATTTTCCTTGTACGCACATGAAGCTTTAATTTTATACCCTATTTAACGTAATAGTATTGCATCGAACAGGTCGATTATGGTCAGATACCGCCATGATTGACCTGTTTTTTGTTAGCTTCGTTTTCTCGCAGTTTTTTTTAATTTACTCAAAACTTTAGAATGCCCCCCCCCCCGATAGAGAAAATGAAGTAGCATATAATCGCATCTTTCAGGATAGATACCACCGATATTAAGAATAGGGGCGGATAAAACGAAACTTTTTTCATATCGTCCGTAACTTAACTGAACCTTTCAGCGATTGTTACTTTGAAGAAAATAACTCTGGTGACGGCCAGTTAACATAGAACAGACAGGGAACGTATAAGGGTAGTCACCTGTCCCTAATAAAACCCAAAATTCATCAAAAAATTCGGGAAAGGTGGCACATGAAGGGAGTTACTGTATCCATCGGCCGTATTGTCGTTCACTTTATAGACGTGTACTTGGACTTCTTCAATGAGTTCCATAAAGAATTTGCCACTATTAGAGGGTTAGGACGAAGGTAGGGAAATTTTTAAAAAAGTTACTTACTGAGATACACGTTTCAAGTATTGATCATCGATCCGCAAATGATGATCGCCGAGTGGACGAGACATGGACGGCATAGAATGAGCAGACTAAAGATTGTCTGAACAAAAGCGTAGACGATATCACGGATTATGTATCTGATTCGATAGAGCGGATGCGAAATACTCGTTTTGGCCCCGAACTTGCAACGGAAGGACCAGCTGGCGTCTACTTCACGAAGCCGAAAAAGCCAATTCCGCCCAATAGTCAGCAACAGCGTTTTTTGAGTGAAATGGAAGCAGGCAAGGATGATTTAGCGAAGAAGTTGGATGAGGGGATGGGTAATGATTCTGCACAGATACCTCGAACAGGAGCAGAATGGGATGAGTATTTCCGTTCAAAATATGGCGATAAGAATGTGGACTGGAAAACTAGTTCTGAGTACAAGCTATATGGTGATAAGTATATTCCTTATACACCTAAAATTAGACCCAATGCTGTAATCACTAAGCCGTCACTGCCTAAAGGAGGAAAGCCAGAAGGAAATTATGCCAAGATCCCACCAAAAGGTGATAGAGGCTTAGAAAGACAAAATGAAACTGCTGATGTACTTGCAGAACAAGGATATCGTACTATAATGCTTGATGAGCTTCCAAACGGAAATGGTTTTGGTGGAAATGGCTATGGTATTGATCCTAAAAAAAGTCCAGATTTTATTATAGAGGGACAAGTATTTGATTGTTATTCTCCTGATTCAATTATTCTAAAAAATACTCTTGACATGCTCAGAGAAACAACTACAAAGCAAGCTAGAAGAATAGTGTTAAATTTAAATGATTATCCTGTTGAGAAAAGAACGGAGCTTATTGATCATTTAATAAGTCAGACACATAAGGACTTGAAATATTTAGATGAACTATTAATTATTGAGGATCGTCAAGTAACTAGAGCGTACTGGAGGTATGAGTAATATGGATTTCAGGTTATCTATTGGTTTTGATTTACCTAGAGAATCCTTGAGAAAGTTGCTTTATGATATGATATGTGAAGTATTATTTGTAGAATTAATTGACTATGAGGCAGAAGTACGAGATAGGTCTGATAATCGAGAAGTGAGTATTGGTTGCACTTATTTTTCAATGAGTATTGATTTAGATAATGAAGATGAATATTTGGAGCGTTTTCGAGAAATGAATTTTGAAGCGTATGGTGTGACTACAAATGTTCTTATTAGTATTCAATTTATAACGAGCACTTTTGATATTGGTTGGTTAAAAATGTTGGAGTTAATTGGTAAAATATTGCGAATGAACAATTTGGATTTAGTTATTGAAGATCATACCTCATATCCACTATTGAAAAGAATTAAAGGGCGTTTAATTATTAATAGTAATTTAGATTATCGGACATGGTATCTGACAAAAGAAAATCTAGCACTATTGAATTATCCATATGAAGAGGAGGATTTTTTAAAAGATAGTGAAGAAGAAAAGTAAAGGCTTGTCTAGATTTTTGAGGTGTATCAATAACCATATTAACCAAGCCACAATACGAGCTAACCGCCCGCGTTGTGGTCTTTTTCGTTCTTTAATATGGATGGTGGGGAGGGAACAGACCCCACCCAGTGCGGAATGAACCCATTATCTAAACAAGGCTGGTGCTTGCAAACGAATGTGGACCAATGAGTGGTGCTGAATGGAAACCGGGTAGGGAGCCAGAGCAAAATAGTAGATCTGTAGAAGGTCGAAGCGGATTTCATGGAACTGCTGACGGAAGAATAGCTGGAAGAATTGTATCTGGACATGCCGGCCGATGGCGAGATCATGAAAGAGGAATTGGATTGTCACTGCAATTGCGAACGGCGGTCTAGTTAACTTAACGTTATATTTGGCGTGGTAGCCATTATTGCGGCCATCCCGACAGGCGGAAGCTCCTTGTATTTGTTGGCTGCC
>NZ_JAVYAE020000034.1:0-6228 GCF_032334105.1 Paenibacillus hubeiensis | reverse complement strand
AAATCATCGAAATGCGTTGGATTCGGCAAACCTTGCTTTTTTCGTACATGAAGCAAAAACAAGATTTCATATGGATAGAAACCATACACGTAATCACCAAATTCAATAAATTGGCCTAATTCTGACACTTGCAAAGAATGATACAAAGACATTTCATTGATTAAAGAATAAATTATATTTGTGTCATTAGTAGCCCAATCCGTTAATACTTCTTCATATATGCCTAAATCTTCTGGTATTAACCGATTTTCTATTCCGTTGTTTATGCACATCTCTTTTACTTTTTTTGAAATAGCATGATTATTTCCCAACAATACTTTTCCCCTGAACTTTAAATATAGTTCGAGTAAAAACCATGTATGTTTGTTTGACTCGTTGACATCAAGTAACTCTCCTCCTAGATGCTCAACAATGAAACTATACAATATCATTTCTTCCTTTTCCCAGCCAAACATTGTAAAATGAATCAATGCTGTAACCACTTTATTAAATGTATATTCCTTCATCATCTGAGGGTAACGAGTTTTATAAAGCTCCTGTGACATACATTGATAGAAAACGACCTTATACATCTGCTTCAACGCTTCCGATCTATTACCTTCGGATAGCAATATGTCATTTTTCCAATTTAATAATTGGTATGAAAAGACTGATCCTAAATTAATTAATAGAATGTGATCCTTCTCAACTTCGTTCAATTCAACCAGTTCAGAAACTTCTTTTAAATTGTTTAAATATCTCTGTTTCGTTCGCTCATACTTATGTTCATTTGTAAAATTTTTAATATATCTTTTATAAGACATTTCTATCTTTTTATTGTTTAACATACTTTTCCTCCTATTTCATTTCCACTCTTTTACTTTCAGAACATCTACACCAAATCCTACATCTGTTATCATAATGTCTGTTTCAACTCGTATATAATCAAATTGCAATCCTGGGTTTTCTTTTTTTAATTGTTCAAGCTTCTCTTCAAAGCCATCATACCTAGAATCCCCATTCTCCAACATTCCTTGAAAATACTTTTTCCCTCCTTCAAGCTGTGCATTTGAATAAGGAAAATTCCCCCACTGGGATGACTTGGACTCAATAAGAGTTAATTTTGGTGGTGGGCCTTGTGATAAAAAGGTTCCATCGATTCCATTTCGTCCAACTTGGAACATATCAGAAATATCTTTTTCTAAGTTATTATCCTTCGCTATTTGCTTAGCAACCTCTCTCCAAAGTCGCCTTTATCATGTTCGAAATATTTAGTGTCATCTATTTTTTTTCGCTCATACCTTCCCGCATTAGATAAATTATATTTATGACTGATATCATCTGGAGTATCAAGTTTGTTCGCCAATTTACTTCGTTCACACCTTAGTGTCCGGAGTTCTTCTTTGCTCGCTCCTTCTTTTTCCATTTTCTTAATTTTCTTATCTAGCGCGGCGCTAAATATGGCATCAGACATAATGTCGGTCATCAAATTCATGCTAAATGAATTAGCCATATCTAATGCTTTAGTCAACATCGGCGATTTCATCATCAGATCATTGAGCTTGCCCTTCAGCTTGTTCGCCGGATCCATCGGGCTGAAATTACTAGCCAGACCCTTGGCCTTCGTAAGAACCTTGCCCAAGGCACCGGAGATCGCATCTCCCGTCTTTTTCGAAAGGCTTCCGACAGCCTGTGCTACTTGCCCTACTTTGTCCATCACCTTGCCGGCAACGCCCATCACGTTATCCACAACTTTGCCTGCCTTGGACAACAGCTTGGAGCCTTTCACTGCAAACTTTGCACCCTTCGCCGCCCAACCAACGAACGGAATCGCAGCTGCTGCGGACAATGCGGCATCCACATAATCTCCCCGTACCGCATAGATTCCCGCGTCCGCTACCTCTCCGATGACCGGGATCATCCCGGCAACGTCAAGTACGGTTTGGGTAACATCCAGGGGGCCTCCGGCACCGGCTCCAAATCTCGACCGTCAATGGTAACTTGATCAATCCATTCCTATAATAATATCCAAATTATCACACAAGAACAAAAGTATAGCGAGAAATCCAAACATAAAAAACTGGCGCCATTAGACCACCAGCGCCAGTTTTTGCATAGGCTTTTTTTCTAAAAAAGAAGGTAAAACAACCCGATACTTTTACACAAATTTAAAAAGTCGTTTATTTAAATTTTATGACCAAAAAAGTACTTACTCCCCTTCTCCCAATTCATCATTGCTATGGTTTTTATATATTCGAAAAGTTCATTTATCTTCTTATCATCAATTAGAGTATCAAAATAAGTAGGACAATCTTTTCCTATCCAAAGAGATAACAATGTTGGAATATTCGTCATATAAAGAGCACTTTTTTGATTTTTGGCTTCAATTGCCCTTTCCAACAACTCCTTTGTCCATATTCCAGGAAACACTGGCAGTCCTCCGTGGTAATATACATCACCATCAATCTCATCAAACAGATTCACAAACACTTGTCTGATATCATCAATGGAGACATCCTCGTCGAAAAAATCAATAACAGGAAATAATTCATCAAGTACAGATCTTATTCTCTCCTCAATTTCTGTATCTTCCCAATCATCCAAAAGAGCTAACAAAAGAGGGACGACTTCAGGAGATAATGAATACTGAGAACTTGTTATGAAACTTTTCAATTCATCATCATCGCCCTGCGTAATGATCTTCATTACATAACTTTCGAGTAGAGGTATATCCGAATGTTGCGCAACACAACAATAAAGCCTACAACACAAATTTCGAATTTGTTTGTCCGAGCTCTCCATCATTATTTTCAGAAGTTCTGATTTAATAGAAAACTCTCCTAATTTTAGTAAATCAACAATGGATACTATTTTTTGAATCTCATCACCCTTTATATCATAAAAGCTCTTTCTTATAGTTGAAATATCCTGAACAGGTATTGGTCTGTCAAACAAAACTTGTACATAAGTTAATTTATTTGTATTCAAACAATTATGTCCCCTTTCCTTTTTTCGTCTTTCCACCCTTTTTTTTCGACTTCCCTCTTAAACCTACTTCTCTTTGCCACCGCAGTACTTTATTTTGGAAGTTAGTAGCCATAGTATGTCTATCATTATTTCCAATTACAATGATCCCCCCAGGAGATTGTTGATGTAATTTTAATACTTTGGCGTTCGGGTTACCATATTGTTTATAGAAAACTAGATCAATTTCATCTTGTCCATCACCTTGCCAGCAACGCCCATCACATTATCCACGACTTTGCCTGCTTTGGACAACAGCTTGGAACCCTTCACTGCAAACTTTGCACTTGTCGCCGCCCAACCAACGAACGGAATCGCAGCTGCGGCGGACAATTGCGGCATTCACATAATCTCCCCGTGCCGCATAGAATCCAGCTTTGGCCAAGTCCGTTACCTCTCCGATGACCGCAACGTCAAGCACGGTTTGGGTAAAGGTCTAATATATTTCCTTTAAAATCCTTTCTTCTAGTACTTATAGTAAGCCAAATTTTCACAGTTACGGGCATTTTACTTAACCCTTCAGCAGGTCTTCGTTACCTTTCATTCCCATGCAAAAATCATTACTGCTGTCACTTCGCTGAAAGTATCTTGTTACGTTTTAGTAATCTCAAAAGAAAGAGGGACTTTTCTCTAATTACTGAGAATTAGTCCCTCCTTCTTTAAGAGTAAATAATAAATTTCGTACGGATACTCAAACCACATATTTCGAGGAATTTTTTACATCATCTTCATTGACAAATCTTTTTATAAATTTTAAATGATTGATTTTCTACTCACTTGAAACGGATCAATACCTTTCTCTTCTAGTAAATCTTCAAATTTTTCTGTTCCATACAGCTTAAAATAATCATATTCAGACTGTGAAATAAAAAAGGCTAACAAAATTTTACCGCTTTTATCTTTATCTTTATCTTTATCTTTATCTTCCGTTTGAACATAGCTATACTCTTCCGGGAATGCAAATGGCACAGTAAAGTAAATTGCGTTTTTGTTATACTTTTCTACAAAAGACTGATCAATACTTTGTATACCACCAATAGCCACTCCTCTGCCTATTTCTATTTGGTTACCTAAACAATAGAATATAGAATTTGCTAGAATATACCCTGCACTATTGAAAGCTCCATCGACTACCATTGAAATCTCTATTTTTGCCCCTATTACTTCTTCGTATTTACTCAATCCAAGCGTATTATAAACTAAGCATTCTTCAAATACATTTTCATACTTAATAATTTGTATACTCGGCATGTCGTTGTTATTCCTATACACTTCTCGATCAACTGGATTTCCTAAAAATAAATTGTAATGATCATAAAAAAGCTCTCCATAATTAATCATCCTTATTCACTCCTTTATAGGTTCCTTCTACCCCTTCATACTTATGACTAATATTACATTCATGACATTGAACCCTTAGTCGTGATATATTCATCAAAAAAATCGATTATCGGTTTCATAATTCGGCCTCAATTTCTTCAAATTTCTATAGAAAGCAAGCTTTCCTATTCATGTTCCTTCATTTTACGTCATCTTCAGAATGATTTAATAACAATTAAAAGCGTCTATTATGTAAAATCGCCCAGCTTGAAAAGTTCTACGAGTTGAAGTGTAACATCTTGTTCCGTTTTTGAATCTAAAACACTTCCCATAATATTCGATATATCAGAATTGGATATCTTACCTGATGCTATTCATAAAATTTGTATAGTTCGCACTGGTCGCAACCTTTTTTCCTTGAGCCAATATTCCTCCTGCCAATTAGATTCTTTCTTTCAAAATAACAGTCACTTGGATTGTATAAGCGCGTACAGGTTACCATCGGAAATTAACCTAATACAAGTGACTATCCATTAAACGTTAAATTGAAAAGACCGCACATCTAATCTATTCGAGCTTATAATTTATTATGTTGTTGAACCTTCTCTTTATCCTTTCTCTCATTGCCATTTTAAACCTTGTTTTGGAAAACTTTAGCTCAGTAGGTTTTTTATCATTTCCAAATACTATTATTCCTGTTTGCCCAAATCACAAACAAACTACCTTTCGATCTATTAGTCAGCACGTATCGCATAGAACTATTCATTAAAGATACACAACTAAACAAAGGAACTAAGTATTGAATAGAACACTTCAATACTTAGTTCCTTTTAATTCAGCTTATTCTGGGTGAACACAAACTCCACAAATTACAATATGCAAATTGTTGGAGGGTATCTTGCTGTATACTCACGCAAGTAGCACTCCTAACAGCAACTGTTACAATAGATTATTTTCCTCTAAAAATCTGTACCAATCGTCATCTTTGGATCCTAGTGTACTTTTACTTCCTCCATTTTCAACAAAACTTACTCCCAGTTTTGAATATCCTTCACCCATGAAATAATAATTTATAAAATTATTAAAATCTCCGTATGTTTCAAGAACATAATTCTGATCTAATGGATCCCCATACAAACAACTAACAAAGCTATTCAACTTATTAATAAAAAGTGGATAACTTTCGATTTTACCGATACAAAACCAGTCACCCTCATAATCGACCATCTCTTCAACATAAAACTGCAATGTTTTAACTTTATTGTGCCCGAATACGGTAATAACTCCTCCATTTAGTACTTCATACTCATTAAGGATAGTGTAATAAGTCTCCAATTCCTTACTACTATCTTTAGAGTATTCAGTGACATTTTGAGAAATTTCAGCAAAAGTTAAACTTAGTGGATCTTCATTTAATAAATTTGCTATTTTTCTTAGCTTTTCAATAATTAATTCAGTCATATTTCTCACCTTCTATTTAATTTTAATCCTTGATTCATATGGAATATATTTCGATTTAAATACTAATATTACACATAAACCTATATCAGTTAATTAATCCAAATTTTTTCTTTATAACAGGACCATCCAAGCCAAGATCCCAAATATGAACGGGATCTAGATCGTATTTTACCTTATCTATCAACTTTTTAGCTGATTCTTTATCTCTATGATAATATAATTTAATAATTTCCTTCATAACATGTGCCTTGTATTTTTTTGTTAGTTCCGGGTCTCTAACAGGCTTAACCTTTTTCAATAAATTTGCATCATATGGGAACCATCTTGCTCCGCCCGCTTGCTGGCTTTCATCCATATCAAGGTGGAATTTCACCTGATTGCGCTTCAAATCAATGATTTCACCTTCAATGGCTGCTCCAATGATATCCGTTTGCAACTTAGGAT
>NZ_JAVYAE020000033.1:0-7803 GCF_032334105.1 Paenibacillus hubeiensis | reverse complement strand
TGAACGCACAGCGTGGAGCCAGGGCTTTTGCCCAGAGCAACAGGCGGATGCCTGCGGCGGGCAAAAGCCCTGGCTCCTGGGAGAGGAGGTGAGAAGATGGGGGAGTTTTAGGCGCGGGAGCGCCCTTGGTAAATACTACGAAATTGCGAACCCCCTGTTTTGAGGAATCGAGAGAAAACAGGGCAATAAGCGTAGATAATTGGCATGTAAGCCATGAAAACGGCGAAATAAGACCAGATGAACGATTTTTGAGATATCAGATGCAAGCAGCAGCCAAGCACGTTTTGCCTAAACACCGCGTTGGAATCTGTCTAAGGCATCAGATTGAGGCGTACGGTGGTGTGGACGTTTTTAAGCATAGAGAGTCGCAGAAGGCGTTTTACGGTGGTCTGATGGTCTGTGGAAGCGTCTGGGTGTGTCCAGTCTGTGCGGCGAAGATATCTGAGCGGCGGCGACAGGAGTTGAAGACGGCTTTTAAGGCTCATTTGGATACAGGTGGATATTGCACAATGGTAACGCTGACGTTCAGCCATAGCCCGAAAGATAGGTTGCATGATCTGTTAGTAGCTCTTGGTAAGGCAGTACAAGATTTCAGTCGAGGTGGACGTGATAGGGCCTTTAGGGCAGAGATCGGACTGATCGGTAAGATCAGGGCATTCGAGATAACCCATGGTGCGAATGGATGGCATCCACATATACACTTGCTGTTATTGCACAGTAATGAGATTGAGCCGTGGGAATGGCGAGATATGGAGGACAGGCTATATAGTATGTGGTCAGGTGCCTGTGCTAAGAACGGATTGGACACGAGTCGCGAACATGGTTTACGGATGCATGATGCGGCGGAAGCCAGTACATACATCGGCAAGTGGGGCGATCTGATGGACAAGCGTTGGGGCACAGATTCAGAGATGACAAAGGCCAATATCAAGAAAGGTCGCGGTGAGAGTATGACGCCGTTCGATATGCTGAGGGTGATCATTGAGGATGGCGATCTAGAGTATGAGAGCAAGTACCAGGAATACGCCAAGGCCACGAAAGGTAAACAGCAATTGGTTTGGAGTCCTGGGTTGAAAGCGAAGTATCTTATCGAGGATAAAACCGATGAAGAAATCGCCACGGAAAAGGTGGAAGCTGCCGATCTACTCGGCGTACTTGATTGGCGGGATTGGAAATACATCCTGAAAAACAATTTAAGATATAGTTTGCTGCAACAGGTCGAGCAGCATGGATATGAAGAAGCGCTCCTAAATTTGGGCATAAAAAAAGTCTCTACATTGGGCGCAGAGACTACTTAACATTCGACTGAACTAATAATATCATAATATCGTTTAAGGGGCTAGATATAATGAAAATCCTTTGTGGTCCATGTACATTGAAAAATGGATGGGGTCTAGAAGATCGTGTATCTATGGCTAGATTACGTAAGCTTGATGTCGAGTATATTTGTGATGAATGTGGAGAAAAACACTCTTGGACATTCAAAAGAAAATCTGAATTATTGGAGAATGCAGAAATATTAATTCAAACGTCATTATTTTAAATTAATATAAAAAAAGGACTAAGCCCTTTTGGGGGTTTAGTCTTTTTTTGGTACACTGAAAAGAAAAAACAAAAGGATGATTTTGGTATGGGAAAATGTACCTATCAACGTATTGGAGCGTGTTTGGAACGGGACGTAAAAGACTAGATGAACATTTGGTTCGAGTAAAGATACCTTCTCGGCTTCCTAAATGGATGGTGGATGCTTTAGAGGAGATGGGCGGTCTTACCGAACATTTGGAAAAAGCTGTGATAAATTACCTAAAAGAAAATGGTAAAACAATAGGAAAAAAGTAGTAGACAAGAATCGATATTTTTTTTATATTATAAACGGGACCAAAAATATGTTCGCAAAAAAGGAGGAAAAAGAATGATAGTTACAGTTGAGGGAGTTATCACCAGCAATGAGCGCATCGAAAAAATCAAAGACAACAAAACGGTTGTCTCTACGGAACTGCTCCTTGCCCAACCCGGTGAAAAAATGCAGACGCCGATCAGACTGGATGGCGATCAAACAGCAAAGTATGAGCTTTACCAACCAGCTCATTTTACGGGCGAATTGCTGACATGGAAGACGCGCGACAGCGTTGGAATGATGGTTATGGTTCGCGATGAATGAACGAGGAACAATATGACGGAATAGTTAAGGTGATTAAGGATTTGCAACATTCGGTGTCGTCCGGATCGGTGGGCATCGAAAATTCTGTTTTGGATCTCAAGAACAAAATTGATCATGTTTCAGCACAGTTGGATATTCTCAATCACAGCTTGTACGTCAACAATGAGTACGGTTCCTGGATTGTGATATCCCTGATGATCATAGCCGCGATGATGATGTTTCTAGTCGGCTACTTGCTGACAAGGCGGTGATCGCATGGAATTTTTGTATACGATGATAGGCATCTCTTTATTTTGCGCCATGTTCGGCCTTTTGCGGGACTGGCTATATACATCGTCTGACATTTCGGATGACGGGGGCATGGACTAATGGAACAGTTTTTTTCGATACTTCTGCTGTTTTTTTTCGGTGGGGTAGTCGCGGGGCTGCTCAGGTTCATGACAAAAAGAAGATGATGGGCGTGAAAGGGGGTGAACGTACGAGACGCATATGTATTGTGATGCTTGCAGCGTTCCTGATCGTCGCGATCCTGCCGACAAGTAACGTGTTTGCAGCAAATTCAGGATATGGAACAGATTCGTTGTTATTTGGTAAAACATTGGGTTTCAATTCCTGGACAACGGATAAGTTAACGGATGGCTCAGATGAAACAGGTGAGATTATCTATGGTCGAGTTAACAGCTATACACCAAAGTACGGGTTTCCGACAACTTCGGATTTGCCAAGGGTTGCACAAGCTTATATTCGTGCAGATGCTGCTGTTAATACGGCTTTAGGTGTACGTATTACTTTTGCGGATGATACTGTAGTGGACTATTCGGTGACTGTTTCTTCTACTGGGATACAGGATTACTTTATTCCGATTCCAAGTACGAAGCGTGTTAAATCGGTTATTTTCTGGGCTGAACCTTTTACGCCAGTGTATGAGGTTGACTTGAAAGGTATTTTGGATCCAGATACTACACCGCCTGCGGCACCAACTGGACTGACGGGTGTTTCAGGTGATACAAAGGTCACGCTGAACTGGAACGCGAACAGCGAATCGGATTTGGACCATTATGTTGTTTATGTGGATGGTGTAGCAAAGGCAACGGTTCGGACCAATAGGGCTACCATTACAGATCTTGTAAATGGTAAGGAGTATGCATTTAGAGTTACGGCAGTAGATACCAGTGGGAATGAATCGGCTAAATCCGCTGAGATCAAGAAAACACCAGTAGGACCACCGCCGCCAGATACGACTCCACCAGGAGTGCCTACGTTGAACGGCAAGCCAGGTAAAAAACAAGCGGTTCTTGATTGGACAAAGCCAGGTGATGCGGATCTCGCAGGATACTATTTGTACCAAGATGGGACGAAAATCAATACGCTTTCTGCTACTAATACCGTTGTTAATGGTTTGGAAAACGGAAAGCAATATAAGTTCCAGGTATCGGCATTTGATACCAGCGGGAACGAGTCGGCAAAGTCGAACACGGTAACGGTTACGCCTGCCGATCGGATCGATGTGGTATTGATCCCAAACGGTGACAGTATTGTTGTCCAGATTACGGGTGGATCTCCACCTTATCACATTGATTGGGGGGCTGCCCAAAAGACCATAAGCGATACGCAATATGTGATTGCAAACTTGAGTTACGGTACCGATTATACGGTCACAATTACGGACGCTGGGGGACTTACATACACCCAGACAGTAAATACGGGCACTGAAAAAGGATTCATTCCGCCGACATTTCCAAATCCGCAGGAGATGTTTCAAAGATTGTTGGATGTCTTCGGAACCGCGGGTACGATTGGGATGGCAATTATCGGAGGAGCGTTGGCGCTAGGAATTCTAGTGGTATTGGCGCGTTGGGCGTGGATATTGCTTAAAGGATGGCTTGCGAAGTCAAGGTGATTATTGTGAATTATTCAGGCAATGAAAAATTAAATTAAAAACAGCATCTAACGCGATGCTTCAGGAGGTTAACTATTCATGACATTTACAGATCCAACAATGCCGAATACTCAATCGCTGTTTCAAAAAATGGTGGACATGTTCGGTACGGCGGGTACAATCGGTCTCGCGATTATTGGCGGCGCGGTTGCGCTGGGGATTCTCGTGGTACTTGCTAGATGGGGATGGATTTTGCTTAAGGGTTGGCTGGCAAGAGCCAAGTAATGATGAGGGGCAAATGCCAGACCATTGGACGGAGAGTGTTCGCAGCACTCTTCGTCTTTTTCTTACTATCAGTGCAGATCGTCTCGATCTCCGAGGCAGCTGCCCCGGCTCCCCGTCTACTGGAGACAGATTGGCGTACAGGTGAGATCGAGATCAAATACACTGGTGCAACTCAAGGATACATGATGGTGCTCTATGCTGCAACTCATGAGTCCGAAGGTGATTTCCAGCCCATTGATAGCTGGACGATCAAGGAATCGGAAGAATCACATATCACAAGTTATCTGGAAAACGGTCAAAGTATTTGGTACTTCGTTCGGATGGTCAATCCGGCGGATACGTCCGAATACGTGACGAGTAACCGTCTCAAGCAAACACCGCCGATCACGGCGTTTATTATCAACTGGCCTGACATGCTTAAGGATCTCGACGCGATGATCAATAATGCCATTGAAAAGGCGATGACACCATCGCAGCAGGCACAGGACAATCTCAAAGATGCATTGGACAATCTGAAGGATGCAGTTGGTGCTGGCAGCGGATCAAATGCAGGGAATCAAATGCAAGATGCGATAAATCAGGGTCAATCTGGCATGAGTCCGCCGATTGTCAAAGATGACGGCAACGGTACATATACAGGCGGCAGCACGGGGGGCAAATTGCCACAGGATCCGACGACTGGAAGCGGGGGTCTTAGTTACCCGAATCCGGATTCCGGAACGGCAACAGAAATGACAATCAGATTTCCTTATGGCGTGGACATGCAAGGGAATTTGCTGTATGTCCAGATCTTCACCAAGGAACAGATGGAAAAAATGAAGTGGTGGGACGTGGTTCGGACATTGGCCGGGGTGACCGTGTGGATCGCCTTTGCAGTATGGCTAGTCCAAAGGTTCACGCCACAGCTGAAATCGTAGGTGAAATATGGACTTTATACTCAACGCAGTATCGAGCATGCTCAATGCGATGTCGGCCGTCTTGATGGGATGGTCATTCACGCGGGATTTGGGAGCAGATATCGGAAAAATCATGCCGTACCTGCAGAAAGCAAATGCAATTTTGCCCGTTTCCGAATTTTTGGCGGTACTGTCCATATGGATCGGGCTGCAGCTGGTGTTAGCTGCCTACTACTGGATCACGAGAGCAGTAAATCTACTGAGGGGAGCAGGATAAAAAATGTTGGCATTATTTACGTTTTGCTTAGGCGCATTCGCCTTTTTCAAAATTGGACGCAAGTATCAGGATTTTCAGGATTTGATGTTAGCTCGGCGGGTGGCACGGCTCGTGGATCAGCGAGAAAAGTTTCAAAGAGAACAGGCTGAGTATGAGAAGTACGAGCGTCAGGATGAACGGATCAGGAAGGTGAACGAGAAGATCGGGGAGGAGATGTCGTGATTGAGGGAATCACTGGGCTTCCAGGACAGGGTAAGACGTATCTTGCAACTAAATGGTCAAGCAAAAAAATCAAAAAGGGTGCCAGGGTGTACGCTAATTATCCTTTGGAGGGATCCATCCAGTACAGCCAGATCGAGGAGCTGTTCGAAGTTAAGAAACGACCAGACGAGAAGTATTCTCCACTCATCCTTATCGATGAGGCCGGACTTGTCGCCCCTGCTGGAAGCTGGAAAGCTATACCCTTCGACGTCATGGCCCACTGGCGCCAACATCGACATGCGGGCGTGAATATATGGTGGATGGCTCAGGATCTTCGGGACGTGGCTGTCCCACTTCGGCGGGTGACGCAGCTTGTTACCAACGTGAGCAAGTTCGGCCCGATCATCAAATGGCGGACGTATAATCCGCAGACCAAGGGCAAGTTCGGCAGCGGGTTCACCTTTTTCGATATGGCGGTGGCTAAGAAATACGATAGCTATGCGGCCAATGTGGAACGTCAAAATTATCTGAAGGGGCAATGACGATGATCGACGAAATTTTTTGCAAAGATGATAAGGACCAATTGCATCTTAACGGTGATGTACTTTTGGAGAAAACGGATTGGGAGTTTGCAAATGTTGTGGTCTCTCGGATCGGAGAAGAACGGGTTAAGGAAATGTCTTTTGGCGGTGACCGTCGAACGAAATTTGTGTATTTTCGAACGGCAGCTGGACTCTTTTCCTTTGCATGGGATAGCAAAGCAGGGGCGCTGCTCTTTTCGGAGCAAGTGAAACGTGATTGGAAATTCGTTATTGGATGGCAGCCAGCATGATCGATACGATCGTGATTTGCATTCAGGCAGCCGTTGCAATTTTTTTGACAGTAACCTTCGGATTAGCTTGACCCGGAGGTTACTTCCGTATATAATAAAGGTAACCCAAAAGAAAGATGGTGGTTACCAATGGATTTGGAACGTATGAGTACGAATGAGCTGAAGACGCTGGAAGGCGATTTGATTTCGAAGAGAATCCGACTTTTAGAGGAAATGAATAACATGCTGTATGCCAAGCATGATGCCCAATACACGAAGGAATATGAAGAAGCACAAACGATGTACCGTTCTTTGCTTCGGCGTATTACGGAAGTCCAGGACCAGATTAAAATTAGTGCTGGACGAGTTGGTCGCCCAGGGATCGGAATCGGCAAGGTTGTCAAAATGACGCTGCCGGAAGAAGACTGGAAGAAAATCGAATCGCTCGTGAAGAATGGACATGCATCTTCTTATGCTGATTATTTCAGACAATTGCATCAGAATCAATGAGGGGGATCAGAGATGACGGAAAAAAGTTTTAGTGACTTTTATTTTGCCCTGGTGGATGAAATTGATAGATTGATTGATGAAACTAGTAAATTACGTGATACTGTTCCGGACGAGAAAGAGAGTGATCGGGTTAGTTTAAACGGTGAACTCATGGGACTGCGAAGAGCGAGGGTGGCTGCAAGGAACCTTTATCGTGATGAAAATGAGAAGTCGCAATGATGGAGTTCTGGTTTTATTTCAAGAGCGTTTTCTATATATGGCTGATCTGTGTAGTGCCAGTTATGCTGCTTGCTGAAATTGTGGAGGGATCCGAAGACGGCATTGTAGGTTTCATAAAAAGACAGTGGAGAAGGGTTTTTAGATAAGGGGTACAGGGGATATATCCCCGTTTATACCTTGATGCAGACGAAGACCGGTATCGTGAGGATCAGGAGCAGCTGCGTACATATCGTGCCCAGGGGCTCTCTTTATACAAGCTGCCGATCCGGCAGGGGAGGGAAGGACTTATGTGGGATGATCCAATAGGATTAATTTTCATTTGCTCAATTGCTATTCCAATTCTCATTGCCCTAGGAGACTTTGTTCTTAAGTTAATTAAGGATGTAAGGTAAGAGGTGAATCTATCATGATATGGATTGTCGTATATCTTGTAATACTTACTGTCATTTCTCCTTTTGTTGCAAGTGAGTTGTCTAAGTTAAAGGAGTGAACGCACAGCGTGGAGCCAGGGCTTTTGCCCAGAGCAACAGGCGGATGCCTGCGGCGGGCAAAAGCCCTGGCTCC
>NZ_JAVYAE020000032.1:0-9711 GCF_032334105.1 Paenibacillus hubeiensis | reverse complement strand
ACATTGACGACGATCATCGCCGCACCTAGAGCCGCATCCGCGGCAGCCAACAAATACAAGGAGCTTCCGCCTGTCGGGATGGCCGCAATAATGGCTACCACGCCAAATATAACGTTAAACTCGGCGATCAGCATTTGCGATTCGATGATCAATACTTGAAACGTGTATCTGGATAAGTATCTCTTTTAAAATTCCTCCCCACCTTCGTCCTAACCCCGTAAGAGTGACAGATTCTTTATGGAACTCATTGAAGAAGTTCCAGTACACGTCTATAAAGTCAACGACGATACGACCAATGGATACAGTGACTCCCTTCCTGTGCCACCTCTCCCGAATTTTTGATGAATTTTGGTTTTTTTAGAGGGCAGATGGCTAGCCTTATACATTTCATGTCTGTTTTATGTTAACTGGTTGTCACCAGAGTTGCTTTCTTCATAGTAACAATCGCTGAAAGGTTCAGTTAAGTTACGGAGATATGAAAAAATTCCTTTTGATTGCCCTGCTCTTAATATCGGTGGTATCTATCCTGAAAGATGCGATTATATGCTACTTCATTTTCCCTATCGGGGGGGCATTCTAAAAGTTGCGAGTAAATTTGAAAATATGCTAGACGAAGATAACAAAAATAGGTCAATTATGATGGTATCTGACCATAATCAACCTATTTGATTATCGGAGTAGCGTTATTTAGGCTATACAGTTTAAGCATTGGATGTGCGAACCGAAATGGAGAATTCTTTATATGGGATATTTCTTAGGGTTATGACTACTTGAAATCAGCCGCCCGACTCATTCGGCACTGAGGGAGAGTTGAACAAAGACAAAAGAAAACCACAATACGGGCGTCTATCTCGCATTGTGGCTTGGCAGGTTGGAATGTATGTCTTATTGTTAGAGTTGTAAATGGGGTTTCACTAAATTTTTGCCAAACACCTTCAACCCCAAAATTCACTCATTTTGTATAATAAAGGGTAATTTTCGTCCTTATTAACTTGATCCCAGCGGATTACTGTAAAATCATCAGATACTACATTTGTTAATTGATGAGATAAAACAATATGGCTATTGTTAGAAAAAACAATACAAGTCCAACTTCTCTAGGATGATCCCATTGCAAGGAATTCATTGTTTCAATTTTAACTATTTCATATTTAATTAAACTGTGACCAATAATATTTTTAAAATAGTCCTCAGAATATTCCGGGTCACATGCTTCAATTGGAAATAATTCTTTGTCTTTTTTCATTAGGTCATCAGTTTCTATACCATCTATGGTTTCAGCCCATAGTATAATACTGCTAACTTTAACATCACTACTAAATCCTATTGATATATTTGGCTCAAATTCGATACAAAATGGTCCTGTTGTAAGTGAAAATACATCCTTCTTTTCTATCTCACATTCAGTTGCTGAATCTTCTTTGCTCCACCAGCTATATCGAATTAAATTTTTAACTCTTTTCCCAACTAAATGATCCAGTAAGTTTCTTTTGGCAGAGGGAAAAGATGATTCAAAATAATTATGTTTCATAACTACACCTCATTTATTTTTAGCTACTTCAATAAGTAAATTAATCATTTTAAGGTTATTTATTGGAGGGTTTCGTTTTTGTATGGACCTTTAGTGGGTCTGCAATTACAATGTGCCCATCTTCTTTAATTAAAAATTGAAGATCATCAATTTTTATTTTTTTGTCTATCATTGTTTTTTCAATATTTTCCAACCCCTTATTAAGTCCGTGCTTGGCCAAGATGGCGAGGTTGACAAGCATCAGGGCGACGCCCAGGTTGTCGAGCAGCTACTGGTCCATACCCATGAACGTGGGGTTGGTATACGCATTGCCGTTCTTTAGTCGTTCAGTTCTTCAAATTGACAAAAGCGAAAATAACAAAAACAAGTTAATTACGATGGTATCTAAACATAATCAACCTGCTTGATGAAATGGAATAGTGATACTTTAGGTTAAAAATTAAAACATTTAGTTGTGCGTACAACCGAAATGGTGAAATCTTTATAAACATTTTTAGTTGATCAGATGTGCTATTGATTGAATGTTAAGTATTCGGCACTGGGGGGGATTTTGAATAGCCGCCTCTTGCATGTTTGTATTGTTTGGTTTATTGCGGCGAAAATAAAGAAACCACAACACAGCGGTGAGGCTCGCATTGTATTTTTTATAAATTACATACAACTTTAACTATACGCAAGGTTCATTCTGCACTAGATACTTACCAAGACTTTTTTCTTCATGACTAGGTATCAAATGAGTTCCAGCGATCTTTGTCTACAAGAGCTTGAATATTACAAAAATCGTAAACTTCTATCATTCGCTTTGTTATGAGAAAACCATCACCATCGTCAATCTCTTCCTGAGTATACTCCTCTTCTTTTAATGACCAAGTAATTATAGTCTCCACATGAATTTCCATATCAGTTATTAGAATACTTCGAATCTCATTCCAAATGGTTTCTTCTTCCATATTCTTTTTAAGTGCTTCTTCATATGAAGCCACAATAATAACCATAAGAGCATACTTTTCATCTACACTCCAATTATTAGATCTATAACCATGAATAAATTCTTGAAGTCTAGAAGGATCTGCAACTATAATTTCCCAATCAATGTAATGTGCATCTGATAAATCAAATTTTTCGATAAGATTAATTCTTGCCTCTGGTGTAACTCCTATCGGATACTTATTCATTTTATCACCTTTCTGGCTTTGTAGGATGGGTACTATTGTACGGATATGCACTTGTTATACTGTTGTCCTCTCTAACAACAATAATTGCTCTATCTGCTGGGACTTTTTCTCCTGTTTTCAGAAATGATGTCCCTCCAACATTACTCGGCAATTCTATGTCATAAACTCCCGGGCCTTGTTTCGCAACTTCTGATATTAATTTTGCAGCATCTTTTTGATTATCCCACCTTCCAATCTGAACTTTATCATTAATTGCCCTAGCTTTTAATTTAGCATCAGTAATATGTGAGCCATGCTTAGAGTATGCATGACCATATGTGGGCAGACTCTTTGGTACATCCCATTTCCAATTTGAATATAAATCAGGAAATTTAACATAAGTATCTCTTTGAAAACTTTCCCTACCGCCATCCTAACCCATAATAGGTGAAGATTCTTTTATGAAACTCATTGAAGTAGTCCCAGTACATGTCTGTAAAGTCAACGACAATACGGCCGATGGATATAGTGACTCCCTTCATGTGCCATCCCCCGAATTTTTTCATGAATTTCGGGCTTTATTAGAGGACAGGTGGCGAGCCTTCGTTCCCAGCCTGTCTATGTCAACAGAGTTCTTTCTTCGCTGTTACAATCGCGGAAATGTTCATTTAAGTTGCAGACGATATGAAAAAACCTTCGTATAAGCCGCTCTACTCTTAATAGTGGTGGTATCTACCCTAAAGATCTGATTATTGCTATTTCATCTTCCCTTTCGAGGGGGGCATTCTAAAGTTTTGAGTAAATTTAAAAAAACGCAAGAAAACGAAGATAACAAAAAACAGATCAATTATGGTGGTATCTGACCATAATCGACCTATTCAGTGTAACGGAATAGCGTTATTTAGGTTATAAAACTAAAGCATTTGTTGTGCGTACAACCGAAATGGAGAAATCTTTATACAGGTATTACATGGGTTATATGTGTTATTGGTTGAATGATGGGTTCATTCGGCACTGAATGGGGTCTTTTTGAACAACCGACGCTTTGGTTACTTAAGATAAGCGGCAAATGAAAAAGAATATCACAATGGGCAGTTAGCTTGCATTGTAGCATTGTAGCGTTGTTGATTGTATATAAAGGATAATTTATAAACTCTGATGTTATTCTACAACAGAAGTAATTGTTCTTCACTATTTTTAAAAAAATCTTCTTCATAAGGGTAATTCAATAGTGCAAGATTTTCTTTAGTCAAATAATTAGCTTGATATTCATCTGAATGAGTATTGATCTGTAACACCCCTTTAATCCTTTTTATTAATGGGTAAGAAGTATCGTCTTCAACAAGCAAATCCTTATCGTTCAACTGCAGTAGTTTCCCAATAACTTCAAGCATCTTTAACCACCCAATATCAAAAGTACGCGATATAAATTGAATACTAATAGGAACATTTGTATCCACTCCATGATCTTCGAGATTCATCTCTCGAAAGCGTTTAATATAGTCTTCTTCTTCATCTAAATCTATACTTAGTGAAAAATAAGTGCAACCAATACTCACTTGTTGAGCATCAGATCGATCCCTTACTTCCACTTCATAATTAATTAATTCTACAAAAAATACTTCGCATATCATATCGTAAAATATCTTTCGCAAGGCTTCTCTAGGCAAATCAGAACCAACAGATACCCTAAAATCCATTTTAATCAAACCTCCAATACCCTCTTGTTACTTTGACGGGCTTCCATGACTAATAGTTCATTTAAATCCTTGTATTTTGACTTTCTAAGTCAATTTTGATTTTCACAGAAAAGAAATCACAACACGGACGGCATTGAGGCGTAGTTAATATGGTTACACAGAATGATAGACAAAATTAATGGACAAACCTCTCCTTTTCTAGTTACTTCCCTCTAAAAAATCTTCTTTATCATAAGGATAACTCAGTAGTCCTAAATTTTCTGGGGTCAAATACCACGCTCGATAATCCAAATTACTATTTATTAACAAACGCCCATTTACCCTTTTCAATAGCGGATATGTGGTATGATCCTCAACAACCAAATCCAGATTGTTTAACTGCAATAGTTTTCCAATAACTTCAAGTAGCTTTAACCATCCGATCTCAAATGTATAAGTTTTAAATTGAATACTAATTAGCACATTTGTATTCACACCGTACGCTTCATAATTCATATCTCGAAAACGTTCTGTATAGCCATCTTCATCATCTAAATTAATGATCATTGAAAAATATGTGCAGCCGATACTCACATATTGAGTATCAAATCGTTCCCATACCTCTACCTCATAATTAATTAATTCTACAAATAATACTTCAAATATCATATTGTAAAGCAATTTCCCCAATTCTTCTTTAGGCAAACTAGAACCAACTGATAACCTAAAATCCATCTTATCCAAACCTCCAGTACAATCTAGTTACTTTACGACCTTCAATGACTAATAGTTCATTTATATTTAACACTATCATTTGCTTGATATGTAGTTTTATCTCTAAGCGTGCCTAGATTGGTCTTCATATTATTTGTTCCAGGAGCATAACAATCCAACATTTGTCCCTCTATTATAAAGTCTGGACTTTTATTCGGAAGAACACCATAGCCATTTCCATCAAATGCACTTCCATTGGGCACTTCGTCAAGCATTATCGTGCGATATCCATTTTCAGCTAGCAAATCCGCAATTCTTGCCTCCTTCCATTTCACTCCAAAAACGCTGCTGCTGACTATTGGGCTGGCTTTTTCGGCTTCGTGAAATAGACACCAGTTGGTCCATCCATTGCAAATTCCGGGCCAAAACGAGTATTTCGTATCCGCTCCATCGAATTAGATACATAATCCGTGATATCGTCTACGCTTTTGTTCAGACGATCTTTAGTCTGCTCATTCTATGCCGTCCATGTCTCGTCCACTCGGCGATCATCATTTGCGGATCGATGATCAATACTTGAAACGTGTATCTCAGTAAGTAACTTTTTTAAAAATTTCCCTACCTTCGTCCTAACCCTCTAATAGTGGCAAATTCTTTATGGAACTCATTGAAGAAGTCCAAGTACACGTCTATAAAGTGAACGACAATACGGCCGATGGATACAGTAACTCCCTTCATGTGCCACCTTTCCCGAATTTTTTGATGAATTTTGGGTTTTATTAGGGACAGGTGGCTACCCTTATACGTTCCCTGTCTGTTCTATGTTAACTGGCCATCACCAGCGTTACTTTCTTCAAAGTAACAATCGCTGAAAGGTTCAGTTAAGTTACGGACGATATGAAAAAACTTTCGTTCTATCCGCCTCTATTCTTAATATCGGTGGTATCTATCCTGAAAGATGCGATTATATGCTACTTCATTTTCCCTATCGGGGGGCCCATTCTAAAAGTTGCGAGTAAATTTGAAAATATGCTAGACGAAGATAACAAAAAATGTCAATTATGATGGTATTTGACCATAATCAACCTGTTTGATGTATCGGAGTAGCGTTATTTAGGCTATAAAATTAAAGCATTTGGTGTAGGAGAAATCTTTATACGAGTATTACATGGGTTATGTCTGATTAGAATCAGCCGCCCGACCTATTCGGTACTGGGTGGGAGTTGATACAAAGGCAAAAGAAAACTACAGTACGAGCGGCTATATTGCATTGTGGTTTGGAGGTTGTATCGTACGCTTTTTTAAGCAAGATCTTCACTTGGAAAGGTGAGTTCTCACCTTATTTATCTCCATAATTATCAATTAAAAATAATATATGTCTTTTTTTGGAAACGAACCCACTCTTGGTAGGATTCTTTCTTTATAGTCTTCTTCCCAATATTTTTTTTGCTCTAATCCGCCTACATTAATACCAAAGTTGAACGTAGGATCGATAAAAATATCTTGTCCATTTAATAATTTCACATGTAACGCATCACAAACTAGACTTTTTTCATTTATTTGTAAACCATAGAAACAAGCATTTATAACTTTGTTATCTTCTGAATCATACTTTGTTAGTACAATTTCACTAACATTACTCTTGCAAACTACATCGTCTTCAAATTTATCAAATTCGTATCTTACTTTGTCAACCATTGATATCCTCAGCTTTGAATTCTGCTCAACTGATTGAAATTCTATGATTTGTTCACCAAACTCAAAATATAAAAAATCTAACATAGCAGAAAATTCAGCAGAACCGTTTTCCTCAAATGAAAGAAAGCCTGTTACATAAACATTGTTAAGCAAATTCTTTTGAATCAAATTTTCAAATTTCTTTAACATATACTTTTGCCTCCATTATTCTAAAAATATCAAGTTTAAATCCATACCTTACCCACGCTCTAATATTGTCACAAACTCTCCATCATATTTTGTAATTAGTGTATAATCCTTAGTTCGATATATATTGCCCTCAAAACCATGTTTATACGAAGCCTTACCTACATATTCAAATGTCACATCATTAATTGCCCTTGATAAATCTTCTAGGAAATTTGGGATATCTGCATCACTAGAGTATTTCGTACCAAGCACACATTCCAAATATCCCCTTTTTATTAGCGATAATGTTCTTTAAATTTCTTTTCATTTCCTATAGATATTTTAACTTTACCCGTTCCCTCAGACTCTCTCTTTGAGTGTTTACTATTACCTGAAGAACCATGATTGTCAATCTTCATAATTACTGGCACGTTTCCACCGTTGGGTAGGTTGCATGTACCTAATACGCCACGGAACACTAGCCGCAGCACCTTCGGTCATTTTCCCAACTGTTTTGGCAATAAGTTCGCCCAACTCACTTAGAGATGGAGGAGATAATGCTGCATTGGTCTTAAATTTCCCATCTTTTATTACAGCGGCGGGATTGTCTGGGTTATCCCCATTTCCATGAAGGAAACCTTTTGGCCCCGAACCATCCCCGTGGTCCGACTTAGTTCCCGATTTGTTGATTTTCATGGTGCCCTTCTTGGCTAGCGAGCTGCCTCCAAGCGCCATTCCGGCAATATCTAGCTGAGCTAAATTCGCTTCCGCAGCCGAACCTTCAGCAACGTCATGCGGCCTGTCGCCACGTAAGACATGTCCGTTTGCTCGGTGAGCATATACAGTTTGCCGAGATACAGCACGATTCCGGGGGATACGGACAGCTTGTCTGTCTTTACTTCGACCTCCGCCCTGGCAATAATGCGTTCGCATAGTTGCGGTAGCAGAGTTCCAGATAGTCGCGCGGATAATCTGGAAGCTGTTCCAGCATGGCGGTTTTGAGAATACGGCCTTTCTGGAAATGCGGGTACACATGCGTGAACATCAACTTCTCCCTCCCTTCGAACCAGAGTCAGCGCCTTACGACGTACTCCGGGTAATCCTCTCGGGCACTTCATTTTGCGCCATTCTCTCGGTCCGATTCTCTACTTCCTCCCATCAAAAAAGTCCAATTCGGGCAGATCTGGCTCGAACGGAAACAGCTTCTGCGGACCAAGATAGAGCTGTTCGTTCTTTCGGGCAACCGGCAGGACGTAGAAGCCCCAATGGCGATCATCCGGGAAAACGAAGAACTTCGTCTCGCCGTTCACGATCGAGTCGGTAGCATCCTGCGGAATATAACAAAAAAACAGGTTGATTATAGTGGTATCTGACCATAATCAACCTGTTTGATGTAACGCTATTATGTTAATAGAGATACTTTTTACAGCCATTCAGTACGTACATCTTAATTCATGAAAATTTTCTTACAAATAGAACAAAGGTTATGTTGGTAAGGATAGGAAAAGTCGTTTCATTCGATACTAGGTAGTCCTAATGACTTAATTATTTGAGAGCTTCGATTAGATAGAGCAGTTTTCATACTCCTCTACAAGTCTTGACCATGTACTCTCTTTGTCCAACATTGCTGTAGAGTCGATTTTTTCAAATTCCTCTCGCATCATTTTCCCAAATTTTTCACACTGCTCATCATCGTCTATGTCATCAACTTTTCTAAGCTCAGTATAAAATAGCTGATGGAATAACAAAAACAATTTTATACTTGAATTAATGAATATCCTATCCTCTCGACTTTCCAGAAGTGCAAATACTTCTTGAGTAGTTTTCTTAATTGAAATGAAAGCCCCCCGACTTTGTCCTATGTTAATGAACTCTTCTCCGTTAAAGGTGATTCTTTCAAAATTAATTGAATCAAAGAACTTGATACCTTTCATTTCAAAGATTGTATGATTTTTAGGTAAGCCATAATTCAATAAAAACTCCATTGTTTCCTCTGAAAAACCGTATATCCCCAACTCATCTATACTGTACCTAAAAAAATCACAGTTCCAAAAATCCTTTGATAGTTCAATCATTAGATATTCCCCCTTTACTTTCATTACTTAAATAACGCCTTAATAGCCTTCTTCATTTCGTCATTACCACGTTTTCTCGAATCATAGTCTCCGTATTCAAAACTATGAGTTACTTCTGCATTCGGATAATTTTTATAAATCAAATTATCACAGTGATGATATGGCTCAAGATTACATGGTTGCCTTTCGGTATATATCCTTTTTATCTTAGAAGAATCAATTCCCATTTCAGTCACTCTCTGATGAAGTATTTCTTCTGAGTGTACTCCTAGTTCCCTATTACTTTCAGCAATCTCATACTTGAGTATTCCGTTATCCTCGTATTCTAAGATCGCAATATTCCTTGTCCCCTGAACACCATTTTTCATTCTATAATCAATTACCATTCTACTTAAATCTGATTCACCATAGCCAACAACTTTTGAACGGCTTAAACCAAATTCAGTATTACCCATCCCCTCATCCAACTTCTTCGCTAAATCACCTTTGCCTGCTTCCATTTCACTCCAAAAACGCTGCTGCTGGCTATTGGGTGGAATTGGCTTTTTCGGCTTCGTGAAATAGACACCGTTTGGTCCATCCATTGCAAATTCTTGGCCAAAACGAGTATTTCGCATCCGCTCCATCGAATCAGATACATAATCCGTGATATCGTCTACGCTTTTGTTCAGACGATCTTTAGTCTGCTGCTT
>NZ_JAVYAE020000031.1:0-10385 GCF_032334105.1 Paenibacillus hubeiensis | reverse complement strand
GCCGCATGGGATCGGGTCCCGGAAGGGCGTTTTTTCGCCTTTTGACGCGGAGCTTGGAAACAGGGGCATAGGCGGTTGGTCAAGGGTCTCAGCACGAAACTTTTTTCGGCCATCGGCCTGATCTGGAGAAAAAAGTTTTGGGCCCCTTGACTGGCCGACTGTGAGACTTGGCTTCCGGTGGAGTGAGGGGCGAAGCCGGAGGCTCGGTCCGCCGGAAGCCTAGCCGAACTGCCACCTGTTACCATGCGGATGTCAAAAGCGAAAAAGCGTGTTAAACAAAAAAGAACCGGCCCTAGGCCGGTTCTCTCCATGCTTCTATTCCTTTGATCCTGGTCTTTCGATTCTTTTTTCGTGAAGGTCTTCAGCGGTTTTACGCTCCGTGCCAGGTGTAAAGCGACTGACAGGAACGTAGAGCGCCTTGAGCGGGGTGATCCTTCCCCGCTTTAGGCGCTCTCGTTATCGGCTGGAGTAACCTGGCAGCGGCGCGTAGCGGCTCTTAGGCGGCGTTTTGAGCCGTCTTAGAGCCGGTAGCGTGAGCAGATATACGATAAATATGAATAGCGAGGTGCACCACACAAATCAGTAAATTTTTTGTATCTACCGATCCCAATCTGAGTAAAAAATATGGGTGGAGCCGGTAGTCCAAAAACTGCCTCACGGCCAGGCTTTGTCGACCCCTCCAAGCTCGGGGAGTCCCGCCTTGCGCCGCTGTTCGATGATATATTGCACGTACCACTCCGAGTTCTCGGTATTTTTCCGGATCGAGCGGATCGTATCCAGCCAACGATCGTTCCAGCTCAAGCCGTCGGAGTTCACGTGCCCCCGCCTCTCCATCTCGATTGTCTGGTCGTACGCGGAGGCGGCACCGATGCGCATGTTGGGTGTATCGAGCAGGATCAGATTGCCCTCGTCCCGCCTGGTGTCCAGTTCGTTGCCTCTTCCCTTCAGCATCGCATAAGTTCCCACTGCCGCCGCGAATATAATTGCGACTGCGGCGATCGAACCGAGTAACCACAGAATGACGTTCATCTCCTGCCTCCCGAATCAAGATATTGGTGGAACCGGAACAACCGAATCGGTCACGATATCTCGATAATAGCACAGGACGACTTTTCGGCATGGAGGTTTTTTTATTTTGCTGCAACGCATCGAAAGGGTGACAAGTGCAGGTCAAGTGCCGCTGGAAAGCCTTGCTGGGCTTGGAAAGTGCGGCAGGCCAGGTGAGGGGAAGCAGCGAAGCTTATATGTAATTTTCAACTTGCAGGCCTACCGTAAGGCCAACTACTCGGACTGAAGCCCAGGCTAATGGTGAGGACCGCTTCGAGGCTGAGTGGCTTTGACTCTTCAGGAGCAGGTCAAAGATGGCCTGACCGAGAGATATCGTCTGCTCGGTTTGGATGAATCGGTCTATCTCGGCTAATCGCATCGACATGCCTCAGCGGTGGTTTTGCTTCTGCAATCATCGCTATAGCTGTTTTGCGGCTTATTGACCCCCAAAAAATCCGTTCGCTACCAATGGCCGAGGGTGCGGAATGTGAGATAAAGGTCATTAATAAGGGGAAAGTTAAATGAAGTTGAACAAAAAAAGAACCCCTTCTTGATTACTCAAGAAGGGGTTCCCTATCCGACCGGATAATATAAAGTGTGATTGTTGCGTTTGCCCCGAACGGGGTCTCAATTGGTTAACTTTATTGTACACATTTGATGACCAAATGTCAACGTTTGTTAACATTTTTTTGTTTTTTTCACGTTTATTCCGTAGTCTTCTGTTTCTCTCTAAACAGTCGCAACGGGCGTTTGGAAGTGCTGACTTACTTGGGAATAGGCACTTTTCCGCTTAGCACTTTCTTTTGAAACTAAATTATGAAGCAGTCGATTATGTTGACCGACTCCACCCACTTCTTTAACTATATCTTTCAGCTGCAATGAGATCAAACCGCTCATTTCATGTGTTTTGAATTGTAAAATGTCTGTATTTGAATCATAGAAATGCATAACAGGTCTATACAAATATTGTTCATACTCCGATAGCAAGTTCGTGGGAAACTTTCTATGTACTTTACTAATCAAGTGGTAAAGTAGAGTGTAATCTGCATATTTTTCTCTGAATATATCTTCAACATGTTGGAGCTGATCAGGAGACAAATGTACCTGATTTCCACTAAAAGTATGCTTTATGCCTTTTAGCGTAATCGTTGTCATTTGATTGATTTTAAGGAGACTTTCAGTATTGTTGAGGCCTGCAATCACCCCTAAATTAAATTGATTATTAGTATCATAACCTGGTTTCCCACTGGATAATGCTACTCTCTTGTTACTCGACAATGGAATTACTGTGGCATTTTTATAACCTTGATCGTAACTCCACACGATGACAAAATGAGGATCATTTAGTACCTGTCCTAAGCCAATCAGATTGGCATGAATGACCTGCCCCTTTACCAATGGGACAACGGGAGGAGTACTAGCCTCTGTATCAACAATTTGAGAAAATTGATGCAGTGTTTTTATTCGTTCTTTGCTTCCTAGAGCAGAATGCTTCTCCCTAACCATTTTAAACCCTGTTTCTTCCCAAATTTCTTGGGCTTTAGTCGAGTTTAAGTTTCTCGCCATTTTTTCGGTGTAATTCCACATTAGACATTGGCCTCCTTTCTTATAACAATAAATTATATCAGTAACTGTATATTTGTCACCAAAAAAACGGTTACTCTTTTGAGTAACCGCTAACTATATTTAAAGTTGCATAGATTGATTCAATTGCAGACTTTGCTGAGGTAAATTCTGATAAGTACGCTGCATTTCTTTCTTCATAATTTCATTCGATACCGAAGTAAGCTGCTTCGTATTTTCTTTTAAAGCCGTATCCAGGCGCTTTACCATAGCGGACATCGATTTTACTTCAGACCCTATGGTTTGAATCTGCTCCGGAGTAGGCGATTTTTCACGAAGGGATAAAATTTCCCCATTTATCCGCTCTTTTTCTACAGCAACATCGGATAGTTCCTTCTTATTCGGATTCGTCATGCGTTCAAGAATTGATTTGGGCTTCAGCGAAGATTCTACCTGATTGAGGTGGTCCAGCCTCTTCTCCAACGTATCGATGCGATCCTGGATCCGTAACGGCTGCTCAAGTTCATGCAATTTACGTTGAGCGCTCAAAAGTTCTCTGGAGAGCGATTGATTCTCTTTCTGAAGGTCCTTCTTAATTTCCTGCTGGGTTTGCGTCCAGTTCTTCAGGGCCTGGTTTACCCAAGGCTGCATCGGTTCCGCTTGAAACCGTGTAAGACCACGGTACACTTCAGCTTGAACCTTATACACTTCACTATTGTCAAAAATAATCGTTCGGTCAGCCAAGCGCATCGCTTTTGGCAAGTTTTCCATGGAGGTCTGGTAGCGCCGGCGGATATCCTCTTCCGGAATATGATGGCCACCCTGGGCAACACGCTGCGCCACCCGATCAATATGTAAATCTACTGAATTCAAACCAACATAGTACATATTGATACTGAAACCTGCAGCTTTGGCCATCTCCATTTGTCTGAGCACGTTCTGGCCACCAAGCGTGGTTTCAATCGAGAAGTCAATGCCTTGTTTAATGCATTCGCGTACCTGCTTCACCGCTTCTCGCCCTGCTGCAAAATCAGCTTGATTCTGAGGCAGATGTTTCATCGTCTTTGCGATCGCGTCCGCATCGATGACTTTGACATTCGGGTTCTGATGCTGCAAAATGCTAGTCAACTGGGACTTACCAGCCCCGTTGGTACCAGCAAAAACAGTCATCGACGGACTACTTTCCGGCGTAGTCCACTTCTTTAAATCCTCCATCATAGCTCACCTCAGTCATATGTCCATCCGCGTATTTCCGGATCACTTTACCGTCCTTCGAAAAAGAGACAAAGGTATTGGATTCTTTGGCTTTATGAGCTGCGTTCTCCGCTGCTTGCTTTCCGATTTCCTCTAATTGTTTGATATCCAATGGTTTCATCTCGTCACTTCCTTTGCTTAGTATCAACGTGGGTATTCTTACCTACAATTATACCACAAACCGGACATCCGTTCCCCTGTTTTGGGAGGAATTGTAGGCGCATCCGGTATGGCCGCGAACGTGAGGAGCGGCCATACCGGATGCGCCCGGCCACGGAAATATGCACTTTGTTTCCGGGGCCGGGCCACGGTCATGCGGACTTTTTCCGCTTCTTCATGCCAAAGCGGCCTTCTTGGATCAGCTTTTTACGGATCGTATTGAACCCGATGCCTTTCCATGGGTGATTCACATATTCTTCAGTCTCGCACCACTCATCCAGTTTATCCGGATGATACTCCCCTAATGTTTCAATTTCACGGGTGGATGCAAATGGGCAACCCGCACAAGCGCACCGCTTCACGAAATGATAGACCTGGTTATAGGGTGCCTTCATCCAAAAGATAAACTCCCATACCTCTTCGATCGTAAATTCCAGTACCGGGCGATGTGTATTCCGGAGAATCACATCATCCCTGGAATCGTGTGGTAACGTCGAGCGATTAATCGATTCCGACCAACGCTCCCCGCAAAGCATAAGTGGGGCCGGATGTTTGACCTCTATCACTTGACCATTCCGGAATTTCGCCTTTGGCGGCTGCTTGGCGCGACCCTGCATTCGGATCTGGTCATAGCCTTCAGCATCCAAATAATCCCGTTGTGGTATCATCTTGCAGTTTTTCGTACAGTGACGCCGCCCCATCATTGGCCAAAACGGCATCCGATGGCGGAGAAGATGATGGATCCCTTCCGATTGCAGCGTCGTGATCGGCACACCGATCCAGGATTCAAACACAGGTTGAAAATCATATGTCTCTGGCCATTCATCGTCGGTATCTGCGAAAAGGGCCATTAATCGATGTTTGGGGTATTTCATCGCGGCCAAAATGAACTGGGCTTCGCTATCTTTGCCATTACTGAAGGAAATGCAGGCTTTTTGGCCTGGTTCAAGATCCGGCATCCGTGCTAAACTGGCCAGAATCTTTTCGGCCAGCCCTTCCGAAATGTCCCCCCCTTCAGCTGCAGCTTGAACTTTTTCGATCCATTCAGCACAGGAAAGCTCCGGCATCTGATTGGATGGGGTATAGCCTAGCGGGGCAGAAAACCGGAAATGACTCTCTCCCACCGGGCCTTTGCAGCTAAGCACCAGTTCATTATTTTCGTTGATCTCGAATAAAGTCATTGTAGACATATGATATCCCCCTGTGTTCTGAGTTGTATTGGTATCGCCGCCCGGTCACCGGGCGCCTTGTTGTGTTGCCTTCCGTCATGGGATCGGGCCCCAGAAGGGCGAATTTTTCGCCTTTTGACGCGGAGCTTGGAAACAGGGAAATAGTCAGTTAATCAAGGGTCCCAGGACAAAATTTTTTCGGACAAAAGCTTCATGAAAGAAAAAAATTTTTCCCCCTTGATCGTCTGGATCAGCGTCTTGGCTCCTGGCTGGTGGAGAGCGAAGCCGAGGCTCGGCCTGCCAGGAGGTTAGTCGCTGCTTCCCCTGTTACCATGCGGAAGGCAAAAGGCGAGAAAAGCCGCTGAAAATAGAAAAGAACCGGCGGCAACCGGTTCTGTCCATGCTTTTATTCAGATCATGTATGTTTATTCCCTAGCTCTATGAGTTTTTTAAAATCTTCTTGTGTGGTGGGTATGTTCTGGAGCAATGATAATGTATCCCTGGGAAGTCGTATATGCTCTACCAATTGGAAATCCGAAAATACCTCCGTGCCATCCACCACCACCGGGGTATCCACCCCCGCCGCCGGGATATCCGCCACCACCACCGGGGTATCCACCCCCGCCGCCGGGGTATCCACCCCCGCCGCCGGGGTATCCACCGCCACCGCCGGGGTATCCACCGCCACCGCCGGGATATCCGCCGCCACCGCCGGGGTATCCACCGCCACCGCCGGGATATCCGCCGCCACCGCCGGGATATCCGCCACCACCACCGGGGTATCCGCCGCCACCGCCGGGGTATCCACCGCCACCGCCGGGATATCCGCCGCCACCACCGGTTACTGGAAATGTTGGGCCGAGGTACTGTAGTCCTGTAATGTCTGTATTGGCAACTTTAACATTTGCATATCTAATAGCTCCATTCGGTGCCATGATATTCATCGTCACTGTACTAGACCCAACAGGGTCAGTCGCCGTACCAGGCGTCACTCCAAGCAATTGCCAAATAACTTGACCATATCCACTAACGTTTCCGCTATAGAAGTGATTCGTCCTGCCTGCTTTCACTTCTTCATCAAGAGTTGAAGTTAAGATATTGTAAACCGCCATAATGTACATCCCCTCACCAAAATTGTTTGGGATAACATATGTCTACTGGGCATTTGTCCGTGAAAAATCTCCGCATTAGCCTATTTTTCAAAAATGGAGAACTCATCTTCAGGCATAAGCATAAGAAAATGAAGTTCCGTCATCGGACACAATTGCTCGGGACGTACATTTTGTTATTCGTATATATGCCCTTTACGAATACAACCAGGATCCACATTCAGGACTCCGATTTCCCTGAGTTTCTTTACAAAAGCCTTTTTCGCTTCAGCATATGTGCAATTTTTAATGGTTGCGTTGTAAATGACGTCTCCTTTTTCAAATCGCAGTTGATGGTCTTGAGTCTTCATATTTTAGCTCCTTTCAGCTGGATAGCGATCCGCGAAAGCGGATCGCCGCGATGATGATGCGCTTACTGGCTGCCTACTTCACATCCTCGGACTGGTACAATTTCACATGTTTATGTGTATGGCCAATACAGCGTGCAGTAATCTTGAGCTCACGCCGATGACATTCTTCCTTAAACTCCTGGTATTGAGAAGATCCGATCATAACCTCGTTGTTGGTTGTTAAATTTTTGAAATAGATTTCAGGGATCATAGTACGTCATTCCTTCCTTTGGGTTTCTTGATATCCGCATGGCTGCTGCCCCGTAGGGCGTTTTTTTGCCTTTTGACGCGGAGCTTGGAAACAGGGGTATAGGTGGTTGGTCAAGGGTCTCAGCCCAACACTTTTTTCGGCCATCGGCCCGCCCTGGAGAAAAAAGTGTTGGCCCCTTGACTGGCCAACTGTGAGACTTGGCTTCTGGTGGACTGAGGGGCGCAGCCGGAGGCTCGGTCCGCCGGAAGTCTAGCCGAACTTTCCCTGTTACCATGCGGATGTCAAAAGCGAAAAAGCGTATGTAATAAAAAAGAACCGGCGGCGGCCGGTTCTGTCCATGTATGAGGTTCAAAAGATTCTAAAGCTTGTACGCTCCGTGCCAGGTGTAAAGCGACTGACAGGAACGTAGAGCGCCTTGAGCGGGATGATTTCTCCCGCTTTAGGGGCTCTCGTTATCGGCTGGAGTAACCTGGCAGCGGCGCATACCGGCTCTTAGGTGGCGTTGTTGGCCGCCTTAGAGCCGGTAGCGTGAGCCCTATGTTAAAAGGGTCCATGGAATATCATTTAAGTACGTTCTATCCCGTGTACCTGGCTGTTTGGTACGAATTGCTTTGTTTGTTATGTAGTGAAGTGATTGCGCTCGATTGTTCAGTGTCGGTAAGCATGCATACTTCATTACGTCTTTCCCAATTTGAAGATGTCTTGCAATCCGGACTGAACCCAGATCCTGAAGGCTTTGCTTCCAATCCATGCTGTCCAGCTCGAGTAGTTTAGGATTGAAGAGCGATTCGATCCGCGCTTCATCCAGATCCGCCTCTAGTTCCCTCTCATCCACGGAGATTTCAAAGATATAGAAGGCTTCTTTAGATTCCGGGTAAGTTAACATCTGACATTTGTTTCCGTATAAAATCGCACGCTCTATAGAGTCTGCTAGGTATACATAACCGGTAGTCGTCGCAGTGTCTAAAAGGAATTCTTCTTCAGAATAAACCAGTTCTGCATCATTTCGAATTAATCCTTCACGTAAAATAGCTTCAGCACGTTCCATCGATGTTCCATGATAAAGCGTAATGTGATTGGATGATGACATAGCTCTTCCTTACCTCCCCAGAATCATATTAACAGGAACCTCAGCAATGAAGCCCACAGACAAGCATAGTACCTTGTCGTGGTCTGTTACTTGAATCGATTTATTCATGCACATCTCTTTGAATTGCTGCCATTCGGGCTTCAACAAATTTACGATCGACAAACTGTTATCCAAATGAATGGCCAAAATGTAATGACCACCTAAATGCGCAGAAACCCGCAACACCAGGTGTTTGCAATGAGTACGGCCTTCTCGTGTGTAAAAATCGATCATCGCGGCCTTCTCGACCCGATCCTGATCATGCATGACTTTTTTGGCCAATTCCCCCATGTTGTAACCTACAAATTTCAGAATAGCTGCAATTCCTTGCGCAGCAAGGGTTTCCGCAGACGCTGTAATCATCTTTTTCCTCCTTCAGCAAGAATATCTCAATTATTACGGAATCGGTGCGAGTTGACAAATCGACGGTGCGATGGCTTAATGTATCGCCTGAAGGATGAGTAGATACAAGGGTTCTTTTCGTGAAGGTTTTTTCTTCATAGAGAAGCTTCATTGTCCAGGCTGAAGGCGGAATGTGATTTTCATTCCGCCTTCAGCCTTTTTTATTAAATCCGAGGGCCCGCCATGGGGCGGGGCTTCCTTTGGGGCAGCGATCCGTTTCGTGACGATCCAGGAGCTTTAACCTCAAAGACCGACGGTTGCCGGTCCTTTGGTAGGGTGATAACTCACTCTGACCCATCAGCGGCCCACATCTCGACAAGTTCATGCGGTTCGAGTTCGTCACCGGAGGATTCCTCATCCTCAATTCGGTACATTCTTCCATCTGGCTCGATGTCCCACCGTTGACCGCATCCCGGACATTTACTAGAAAAGTCATCCTCCTCCAGCTTATCCAATGGCAACGGAGTCTCACAGTCCGCACAATGAAGCTTTTTACCCATTCTTACTTCCCCCTCGTTGATTTTGGAGTATTGTCTTTACGTGCCATCCGGGAGGATGGCACGCGCCCATCATATTGGATAAATCACAAAACTAATGTGGTCGGTAACGGACATGTAATACCCGTATTGATGCAACATATCTTGAATGTCACAAATCAGCGTCCAATCGGTTTCCCCAGTGTCAGGGTTGTATTGCCCTTGATTGATGGCCGTATTTAATCTGCCTTCATAAGTTACGGTCACGGTCTCAGTATTCGCAAGTGGTGCATAGTCCGTTGGGTCAACATACTCGTAAACCTCCTCTTCACCGCTCACATAGGCTTGCTGGTTAAAATAAATCGTTGCATCGTACCAAAGGTCATGTTGGATGAAGATGGCTTTCAGCTCGTCCGCGATGGCCTGCATCACATTTCGATGGTCATCATTTTGGATAATCTCAGAAAGTTTGAACTCGGGGTCCAAAACCCATTTGTCATGGGTTGGGTTTCGATATTCAACGATATTCTTATGTACATCTGCCCGGATTTGCACAGGCTCGTCCATTCCCGGCTCATTACCGATGAAGTAACGATATTGTTCGGTGTTCAGGAACTCATATTCTTCGGCAGAACTGAAACGCTGGTTGATATATTGTTCAATGTTATTCATAGTGGTCATCCCCCATTTGAATTGATTTATAAATGCTATGTCCTACAGCTGACAGCCCCAAATTACCAACAAGGCAAGAACAATGATGAAATCATATATGCGCATTCCCAAGCGTCATCAGATAGTGAACACAACTGCAATAATCAGCGCGGCTAATTTTGCCAAGCTCGTAGGCTGCAAACGCGCGTTCAATGGCGTTATGTTTCCGATGGGTTGTGGTTTGGAATTGAATTTTCATGTGTTGTTCGCTCCTTTTGGTTTAAAAAAGTGTGGTGGAAGCAGCTGGGATGCTAACTTTCTAGCCCTTTTGACAGCCGCATGGGATTGGGTCCCGGAAGGGCGAATTTTCGCCTTTTGACGCGGAGCTTGGAAACAGGGGCATAGGCGGTTGGTCAAGGGTTTCAGCACGAAACTTTTTTCCGGCCACAGGCCCGATCTGGGGAAAAAAGTTTTGGGCCCCTTGACTGGCCGACTGTGAGACTTGGCTTCCGGTGGAGTGAGGGGCGAAGCCGGAGGCTCGGTCCGCCGGAAGCCTAGCCGAACTGCCACCTGTTACCATGCGGATGTCAAAAGCGAAAAAGAGGGTTCAATAAAAAAAGAACCGGCCACTGGCCGGTTCTCTCCATGCTTCTATTCCTTCGAATCCTGGTCTTTCGATTCTTTTTTCGTGAAGGTCTTCAGCGGTTTTACGCTCCGTGCCAGGTGTGAAGCGACAGACAGGAACGTAGAGCGCCTTGAGCGGGGTGATCTTTCCCGCTTTAGGCGCTCTCGTTATCGGCTGGAGTAACCTGGCAGCGGCGCGTAC
>NZ_JAVYAE020000030.1:0-12021 GCF_032334105.1 Paenibacillus hubeiensis | reverse complement strand
GTGGCCGAAGCTGCGGTTCCGGACGTACAAGTCGAAAACGACTCCTTAGTGTTCAAGGGCCAAACGATCATGAATAAACAGCGGACGGCCAAAGCCGGTCCGCAGCCAGGACAAATTCCGGCGCCGGTGCAGATCGGAAAGGACGTGCTGTACAGTCCGCATAACTACATTCCGACCGAGAAGACCAACAAGAAGGACGCGACAAGCAAGGGCACCATCGAATACCTGATGGCTGCTGGAAGCATCAACACGGAAGAGGAAGAATTGGAATACGAGATCCACGGCATAAATACGGTTACCGTCCATACGCCGGTCGTAAACTATTCGGCCGTGTCGGACGACCAGCCGCACAACCAGAAGACCAAGCCCGACATGACTCGTTCGGCCCTGATCCTGGACCGGCCGTTCACGGTCCGGATTCCAACATCAGGCCAACACCTGGATGCGGCCGAGTATCCAGGCTATGGCAATCGTGATTACGCCAAGTATTTCCGGACGAAACAAGTCCGGTTCCCGTTTGACGTGTACAACGAAAGCAAAAGTCAGTTCATTCCGAAAGATAACTGGATCGACGTACCGGTGGACCAACTGGATACCACATTCTATCTGCCGGTATGGGTAGACGAAGGCGATTACCAGGTCTATTTCCGCAACATTGCGGAGAACGCGCCGTTTGGCTACAGCTGGGAACAGGATGCGAATCTGGACTTGGCCAATCACGCAGCCGTGGACCAGGTATCTGTTCAGGTCATTGGCCGTTTGTATGACTTCCACATCACCGACATTGGGGATTACAATTGGGAACGCGTCTTCCGCGCATATGCCGGTAGCAAAGATGCTTCAGGCGTAAGCTACTGGGTTGGCCAAAATGGCATCGATGGAGATCCGCGCGGAAATAAGGAACCCTATACGTTGCCGATCCGTCCAGGAAGCAATCCACTCACCGGTATGAAAAACGTGGCCGTGAAGCAAGGCTATTACTTCCACTTCGATTTCAAGACGATGGGGAATATGTTCAGCCAAAAGGACGGCATCCGGATTACGCCAACATTCTCGTACGTCAGCAAAGAAGGCGGGACACCGATCCCTGTCGATCTGTACTACCAGACGAACGACCAACCCTTGGTAAAAATCGGTTCACCTGAAGACAAGGTACAGCGATATGTCATCTTGAATGACTGGTACCGAAACGTCAGCATGGGAGACTTGAAGAACGCAGCCTACTGGCATTATGACGAGTACCTGACTCCGGAAGAAAAGGCCGGTCAGGATCGGGAACTCTTCATGCGCAACTACGTGCTGAAATACGCTAAAAAGAAAACGCCCGTCGGCGGCTACTCGAAGCTGCTGCTTCCGGAACAGCTCAAGACCCTGATCGGGCCGAAGGAGATCCCGATGAACGCGTCCGTCACTCCGGAACGCGCGAACGCATCGATTCAACGATGGTTCGGTGAATATAGCATCCCGGCCGATACGCTGGCCGTGGCCCAAGGAACCAACCTGGCCGAGGTTGGCCGACTGAATGGTGGACTGACCAAGAAATCGCCGGTCTTCCTGAAGGATGGATATATCGTGGTCAACTTCAACATTGAATCGATCCAGAACGGAAACCTGCAGGCGCCGCACCTTCAGTACATCAATGCACCTTTGATGAATCAATGGAGACTGGAAGGCTACCGGCCGAACATCCTGGATTCATACCTGAAGATATATCACGTTAAAGACGGTGACGTTGTATTCTACAACGCCGACCAATCCAGCCGCGACGACTTCAGCGCGCAAGCACCGCACTGATCCGCGCCGAACGGCAAAAGCCCTGAGCAAATTACGCTCAGGGCTTTTTTTGAATTCTACGGAGCTCTATCGTGCCTTGTACGTCTCTGTATGGGTTACTCGAGACAATTGCAGCCACGTGCCGCAGAATTCCGCACACGCGATCCTGGAGCCTTTACGGTGGACTTCCCGGATACAGGAAATATCGTGGTCAATTCCGTCTATTTTGATCATCTCTTTCGAGAAGGTCCCTAACAAAACGTGCGTTCAGAGACGTTTAAATGGCCTTTTCCGGCATTTTGTCCCCTGGGTTCGTTAAGGAAGGGCCTGTCCCGAAAAATGCGGCAGAAAGGCGTATAGCCAGCCTTTCTGCACGCAGGATTACAGAAGGATGATGATGATGACGAATTGGACAATCAGAGTCAGGTTGGTGAACAGCTTGGTACACTTATCAGACGTTAAGAAGTTCCAGACATGCATGCTTGTCCACTTCGTGGCTGTCCAAAGCTTAGTCGCAATGGTCTTCAATTTGGTTTTCATAAAATCACTCCTCTCTCGTATGTGGCTTATGGATGCATTATAAGAAGGTTCCGCTCGATTTTTAACAAGAGCGTGTAATTCGTTTTGACTTCCCTTTGCAATGTGTAAATAGCGTTGGTGGGTCAAAATATAACCCCTGTCTCCAGAAAATTTTCTGGATATTGCATCATAAGCAAACGAGCTTGATCCATAACTCGATGCGTGTCGGATCCGGACCGACTAACGGATCAGAGTCACCTTGTTTCAGCTCCAAATGCATATAGGAATCCAAATCGTGATTTTAGGGTTTTGCACGCCAAGCTAAACTGCATGTTTTTGGCCTGTTTTGATCACTTTTCAGATCTGGGGCAATCCCAATAGGCCTTTAGGTAAGGATAGGATATCAGGCATTGGAATTTAACAAAATGTGGTAATACCACCCACTGACTAGAAAATTACGTACGTAATTTTGGCCGCCTTCAGCGTCCTTTTGTGACGTGGTTTCAGCGTGCGGCGGAGTCGAAGACGAGGCATGAGTTTGGAGCGACGAAGGAGAGAAAAACATAATGCAGGATAAGGCGCGTGTCCGCGCGGGACCACAAGCATCAGGCAAAGCCTGTTATTATAGTGTTTATTAGTGACACAATGAGGACCACAAACTATTACTTTTGTCTATTTAAAGACCACATAATTAAAAATATGCTGAAAATAAAGTATTTTCGAGGACCACAAAACTGAAATTGTGGTGATATACAGAGATTTGGATACGGCAGCTGCAGGCATGGCCAGTGATCTGAAGATGGGCCAGGTTAGATCCAGGCTTCGGATGTGTATACCCTGGTGAGCTGAAGGGGAACTTGCAAACGCATGATTAGGATCCATCTGCAGGGGGAATTCGGTGGGACGGTAAAATGCCGGCAACACTTTGGTCTGTATAAATCGATCGGGATGGTGGGGCCGTGAATCTTCCGGAGAGATCCGCGGAGCTACAAGCAAATGCACCTGAGCGAATGGTCCACACTGGCCAACTTGGCCAAGAACATTATCGAGAATGTTAAACATCCTTTTCGTGAAGGTTTTGACCTGCGCCGCTCCGGACCGCACCAAATGCCTGTCAAGAAACGGATAGGGGTAGCAGCTCACGAAATCCGGAGCAAAGCGGAGAAAGCGCAATTTGCACTATATGACCAAAAACAGAGCGATCCGAGCATGTAATCAAAAATGGCCAATCCGTCTGAAGGGCGAATATGGCCATTTTTGACGTGCCGCTCTCCAGACTTGTGTCCCAAATCCAAGATTTTGTGTAAGTCTCATAATGTCTCGTAATGTCTCGTAATGTCTCATATTGTTCGAAAAACCTTGCTATGATGAGGGTTAGCGGCTTGTGAGACATAACGATTACATATGTGTCAAATAGTGACATAATGCATGGTTATGTCGCTCATGGTATGATCGGTCCGTGGAATGCTCATGAGCGATAACAGGAATCCAAGGCGTTCTAATCGAATGTTTTGATACCGTGATCGAATGAGAGTGTTATAGGAGGATGAGGCGTGAGCGATAACCCTGGATTTGCAAAAGGTGAAGATGAATGGCGAACCATATCGGAATTGACGCAAAAATATGGCGTGCCGCAGCCAACCATTCGAAGGTATTTGGACCGTCATGGGCATTATCTGAAGGTGAAGAAGATCGGGAAGACGTTTCATGTTCATGTTGAATCGTTACCGGTTATCGAACGGATTAGAGAACTTTATGCTGCTGGGATGAATGGAGAGCGAGTGGAATTGGCGCTCTCTGAAAGTCGCTCGCCGGTACATATTACAATCGAGGAAACCGAGCGGGTAGTCTCTTTAGAGCAAGCTTTGGCCACAATGGCCAGACGGATCGGGGAAGGGATGGAGCGACAAGAACAGTTCAACATACAGCTACTTTCTGCGCTAGAGCAAGCCAAAGCGAATCAAGATTCGCTGCTATTTGAGTTGCAACAAGAACGAGAATTGAACAAGCAGCTTATGGAAGCGGCTGAGAGAGAGCGAGAATTGAACAAACAGCTAATCGAATCAGCTGAACAGGAGCGTAGGGAAAGCCAGGAACAAATGTCTGCGCTGAAGGACAGAATGGAAAAGCTGTACGAAGAGTTTTATGAAACGAAGAATGAAGAGCCTGCTTCATTCTGGAGCAGACTCTTCAGGAGATAATGGACAAAAAAATTTCATTATTGGGAAATGTGAACGTACGAGGCTCGGATCGTCCGGGCCTGGCTTAAAATCGCTGCGTGGTAGCGTGAAATTGGCGGGACAAGCACAGATTTCCATGGTACAATAATCCTAACGAGTCAATCGATTATGGGTGCGGTTATTTGTGGTCACGGCGTTGCCTCCGAAGGGAGGTGATTGCCCTATGACCACAATCATGTTGGTTTTTGCGTGGATCAAGGGGTTTGCAGCATTAGCCAGTCTTATACTGGCTGTGTGGAAACTCTCTGTATTGATCAAACGTCGTAGACGGCAAGCCAAGACGAAAAAACCCACCGTGTAATTAGGTTGCCGCCTAACGGTGGGTTTTTGCCAAGTGTTTTGTTTTGTAAACGGGCAGTGCCGTGGTTGCAACCACTCAATCTTTTGATACTCGTCGGTCTTCACTGTTACAGCAGTGAAGGCCTTTTTTTCTTGGTGTTACGTAGCACGTAGCACGTGAAAACCGTGTCACGTTATAAATATATACGATGTTGCACGGTTCATGTATATGTTCATTATACTACCCGAAGCTTTGACTATTCAATCTTGTTTTGTTTAAAACTCTATAAAACTTATTAAAACATTCTAACATATCCCTTAACATCAACACCTAAAAAGTTAACATCAACGCCAGGAGGGTTAACATTAAATCCGTTAATGTCAACATTTACTGAAGAACTGAAAAATGGATCCTTTTGATGGAGTTGGAGAGGTATTCAAGTAATCGGGGTATTGAACTACCTATTTCGGGACAAGATAGCAATTATGGTCCCCGTAAGACAAGCTGTCTTACAGATTCGTCTTACGAAATTCAGGTTAATTATCAGTGCGTATAGCATGCAACTATAAAAAAAGAACCCCTTGGCAGACCCAAGGGGGGTAATACTTGTCCGATGCTTACAGCATGCGAACGTGAGCTTTGACGAAAGAACCACTGCGCGGGTGTGCTGGAATCCAGACACCTTTACGGAAATGACCGCGCACTTTATGTGGTCTACGTCGATGAGAGCTAACGAAAGACATGAGCCTCTCCTCCTTCTTACAAACGTAATGTAAGAGAAGGCTCTCTGGCGTGCTTTCCTCCTTCATAGCCGGTAGTCTGAAGGGATTTGTACAGCTGCCAAACCATACAACCAACGACAGGATATGTATAAATTAAGGATCGGAAGTGGCAACAACTTCACCAATGTTGAGTAAAAACTGCAACAATTAGGCTTGACACCTGTTCCTTTAGTTTGATACGATATTGCCGTAGATTCTTTTCGGAACAAAAGAATATAGGTTTTCGACAAGTTTTTCTGATGCGTCAACATTAGAAAAACAAGCTGTTCAGCAGACTACCTAAAAATAAAGAGACTTCACCTACATTCATATTTAGTATAGGTGATTTTTGTGCTGCTGTCAAATGCTAACTAGGTAAATATATGAAGAAAAACAGAAAAAAAGGTCGAGCACCAGTGTGCTCGGCCTTTTTACATTTCGCCGCTGGCAGCCAAAGAGCTCGCCCTTTGGAATCCGCATTCCCATGCCGGGGGCGCCCCCCCTTCAGACGAGGTTGTCTGAAGGGAATCCCAATAGGGTGATCCAGGTAATCGATAAAGGGTTCGCACGTTGTGCCCGATAATCGGCCCTTGACCGATTTTCATTCGCTGAAGCTATAAAATGTCCTAAATCGCACTGTTCCGTACCCCCCATAATACCTGCCCGATCTCCCCGTTCTCTTGAACAACTCCATTCAACAAGCTGAAAAAATGCCTTTTTCATGTTCGGAAGCTGAAGGTTTACCCGTTAGCGAAAAAATAGATCCTATTTTTATGGACTTATTGCGTGTATATTTAGGGCCTATCATCGTATAGCGAAAGGAGCTAATCGAATGGCAGCAATGTATTCATGGCTCATGTTGTATGTTGCAATTATGGTATTTCTTGTGGCATTGGGTGTACTTCGACGAATGAAACGGTAATCCAAACGCAAAAAATCCCTTCTCGGATCCGAGAGGGGATTTTTTCGTATCTGAATGACCGGCTTTGGCCGTTTCAGTTTTCAATCCACGCACATACGCGAAGTAGGTGCGACAAAAGTTTTTCTGCCATCAATTCAAGACTTCAGGAAATCTTTGCTTCCTATGACTCTAGTAATTGTGTTATAGTTATTGGCAGAAACATCTAAATACCTACATAAGTAAGCAATGAACGACAACATAAAAAAGCGAAATAGCCATTTCATAAAAGCTGTTATCAGGACGCCAATCCTTCTAACGGCCATCCGATCCTCACACGATCGGAGAAACTGGCGCTTTCACAAATGGCTAACGCATGTGTTTAGTATAGCAGTTTTCGGACAGCTAAACAAGCGTCAGTACAGTAAAAACGTCTATATTTTGATGACTTTTGCTGACAGTGGCCAAGTGTAGAAAAGCCCTGGATTCTCCTGATTGGGAGAGTCCAGGGCTTTTTGCGTTCGCTGCTTATACCGTTTACGGATTTCCGCGCCGATCCGCGAGGACCGGCACTAAATCATATATGCACTTATACCTTAACCAACTACATATCGATCTGAAGCGCTCGTTCTCGATTTTTCAAAAATGGAGTAACGAGGGCCTGATTTCCTATTGTCTTTTTTCGGAAACGGCTGGATGAGCTGCGCGGCTCTGTGGAACAGGAGACCACATAAAAAGACCTGCCCGGTCCATGCGGCAAGCCCAGAGCTAGTGGATCGGTGTACCGAGGGTTGCCACGTTTTGGCCGTGGCCACTCGCACTTTAACCAGGTGCGAAGTGAAGCTTCCTTCTCGTCGTCTGTCCAAATGGCAGACCTGGGCAGAAAACGAAGTGCATTCCGATACTCATGTGACTCCATGAAGGAATGCGACCGTTCCGAAAAGTACGTGTTATAGGCTCGACTGAACCTTGCTGGAAACCGTTCAAGGCAGAGCAGAGCACGGTTAGAGAAGTGATTACAAAAACTGTGGTGGTGGAGAGGTCCATAGGAACCGTAACCGATCCGGGCGAAGCCCATAAGTAATCAAAGCCCTTCAGGGGCTTGTGGTAGAAACAACGCCGGCAGCCAGCCGCCGAAATAGTGCTGGCCCCGTTTGTTTTGGCACCTTATCCCGTAGTATGGCCACCGATGCCATCGAAAGTCCAGGTTTGATACCCTGGCCGGGATAAGGTGAATTGTGTCCACTTACCCCTAAAACTCCTTTTTTCACGAAAAGAAATGCCAAATCCTAAACCTGACAGAATTCACCGTTAATGCAGGGGTGGGCGTGGGGAGCATGCTTTTAATATAAAAAAACGCGTAGCGTTTTCACCTTTTAAGCCGGGCTGTGGATAGCTGAAGTCCTTGTGGCTGTAGGGTGTGGACAACATGGTATGGCTGAAATGATGGGTTAGAGCGAATAATGACCAAAAGGCAACAGAGTGAGTATCCGGGGGGGGGGTTAAGGTTGCGGACACCGCCGTAGCGATCCCGGACTGTGGTCAACGCGAAGCGTTGTCCATGGGCCGGGATCGGTCGGAACTGGCGAAGCCAGCCTTTGCGAATTAGCACGTATTTTCTGAAAGAACATCGTAAACGATTAGAATCGCATCGATGTAGGTCAAAAAGGTCAAAACCTTCTCGAAAAGGAAATGCCGGTTTAGCAGCAGCGGTTTGATCCAGGCGACGAGTGTATGGGTGCAGCCAGTAATCTACGATTTTCAAGCATCGTGGTGTGGACAAATTAAGCATTCGCGGCGGCAAATTTGCGGCGCGTTTTTGGGTAAAAATTTCGGCCCGAAAATCGCGAAAATCCGCGTCAAATAAAGGCTTAACAGTTGCTTGTTAGACGAAGTTTTGGTATAATAAGGGTAAGGAAAAACCTCTGAAAATGCGAAAGGAACCGTGCGACTTTGAGCGGCCCACGATTCCCTTCTAAACCGTTTCGTTGTTTGCAGACAATGAAACGACCTAGATCGTATTTTATTTGATTTTAACCGCTAAAATCAAATGTTTTTTTCCTATGGCCGCCTTTTCGCGGCCTTTTTTGCGTGGCCGCGATCATCTGAAGGAGGATGATGGCAAATGGAAAGATTGTATTGGTCGATGGTTGGGAAGCATTTCCCGCAAAGTTTGGTGATTCAACTGTTATCCATTGAGATTGACCAGCGGATCGCGATGGATCTTCCCACTTTTGCGTTGCGGGAAAGGTTGGAAGAACAGTTGATGATCTACATGGACATGACCGAATATCACAGCACAAAACAAAAGAAAGCTGTTCGGTATGTGTATAAGGACCTGGCAAAGTACACGTATGAAATGGAATCAGACTTCATTGTGAAATTTAATCATCGGAATGGACGACGGTTTGAGTACAACCTGAAGAGCGAGGAAATTGTCATGACTCTGGATCTTGGAGGCGTGGCCGTTGAAGAAAAGATGGATTTGTCTGCAACGTTCGAGCGGAGAGGATTAATCGAACGGGTAATGGTGGTTCGATTACCCAGCGGGGAAATGTGGAATATCATGGCCGAAGACATAGTGTATTGGAATCCGCCTGCAGTCATCCAGGTGTTGTTTGAACTATCAGTCGAAGAGCGAGAAGTAGCACTTACTCATACAGCGAAATTGAATCAAGAGTTAATTCAAATCAGCTTAGAGATTGAGAGTTTGCGGGGAAAGATGGTTGAAGCGATCGGAACGCAAATGGAATTGCTCCAAGACAACGTATTATGGGTTTCTGAGCAACTGGACGCGAAAATTGTGGAGTTAATGCGACTGCAAAAACTAAAACAGGCTTGATATATTCGACAAATCGAGCTAGAAAGATAGTCCTATAATACTATTTTTCGATAATTTATAATCTAAACGAACTATATGAGTATTGGGTATATATGCTTATCCTTGAGAGAGTCAAAGACAAAGAAGGGAGATTTTAGGATGAAAACAATGAAAAAAACAGTATTGAGCATGATGGTCGGGGCTATGGCCCTGACTTCGGGATTCGGAGGATCGGCAGCGCCGGCGGCGGCGGCAAGTACACCGAAGCAAGTCGAGGTTTTGCTGAACACGGTGAAAATGAAGTTTCCGGATGCGAAACCCTTCCAGGATGGCCAAGGCAGCGTCATGGTCCCGATCCGTTTCGTTTCGGAATCCCTGGGCGCAAAAGTAACATACTCCAAGACCGGCAAAGTGTCCAAGGTTGGCATCAAATCCAAGGACCACACCGTAGACATGATGATCGGGCAGACAACAGCGATCGTTAACGGCCAGAAGAAAGATTATGGCACGCAAATTATCTTGAAGCAAAACCGGACATTCGTTCCGCTTCGCCTGGTCAGTGAAGGACTTGGCCAAACGGTCGAATGGGACAAGATCGGCCGTTGGGTCTGGATCGGGAACAAAAACTTCCGGAGTACAGATGATAAGGAGTTTAAGCTCACGAAGCTGAGCGATTTTAAGGCATATACACAAACTGAAAGTATCTTTAAAAACATGAAGGGTGAGAAATATTCTGGAGTGAAGATCATCAAAGAAAGTGATCTTCCAATCCAACTTGGAGATAGCCAAGTAGTGTACAGCATTGAGATGGTAAAAAATCCTGTACAGGGTGACAATCTGATTCAAATCAGAAGCAATCACAGGGGAAACCCAGTTTCGTTTCTAGTTAAAAACAGTTTTGCACGTGGACGGCATGGTGTAGACGCCGCATTCGTGAATAATGGCGATAAGACAGGAATGAACCATTATCCGGAAGTAAGCAGTTTGGATTTATTCCAGAACGGAAAATTTATAGAAAACTATGACTATACCAAATTCAAAATTGCATCAGCAGATTACATTTTGCTTGAGGATGGGGACTTAAATGATTACGCCGTAGCCATTGTCAACCCGTTCAAATAAGGAGCTGCACCAATGAAAAAGAAAAGGGCAGCAGTCAGTGCCTTACTTAGCACAGTAATTATTTTGTCGTCCATTCTCACAATATTCACGTTTCGAACAGGTCAGGCGGAAGCGATCGGGTTCAACCGGCTCTATCAAGACCCAGATAAACCTAATGTCTATTACTTTGTAGGCATGGTGTATTACGAAGTTTGGCGAAATGCTGCAGGATCTTGGACAGGTGATGGCCATAAACCAGGTGATACTGTTCGCCGTGTTGATGGTGGGCCGTATGAATTTACGTTCTCATCTACTCGCAAAGTTAAGTCCGTGGAAATTTCGCCTTATAATTTTAACTGGAAGTATGCTGACGAAACGTTCAATACTTCCAGAACTGGAGAACTTGCAGTTAACCGTAAAAGGTATTACCAAGAAGCCACTTCAACCTCTAGCTATTCTTATGAGCAAACACCAGTGACTGGAATAGGAACTAACTCAGCGAAAATTGATGTCTTTGTTCGGAATGGTGTCCTTGTTGCAGAAAGGGCCGTAGATAGGAAATATGAAGAAGAGCAAAACGGACAGACATTTGCTGCAGGTGTATTAGGATATCGTTACTTCTTCCCCACCTTGTTTACAATTGAGCTGGAACCCGAAGAAGGTATGGCCATTATTCAACACTGGACTACCAGTGGCCAGCGGCTGAATGGCGTGGATGGATTCCAGGATCGGGAAGAAAAGCTGGAGAAGAATGAAGAATACAACTTTGTTCATACCGATCCGGGCGACAAGTACACCTATGAAGGCTACAAGAAAAGCACAGTCGCGCCGCCTTCAGGTGGATCGCGAAGCCAGGGTGATCCTGGACGATTCACGTATACTGGCACGTTTCCCGTGTACTACCTAAATTTCTATTACAAGCTGAAGAACGATGACACGCCCGAAATACCGAACAACGTCTGTACACCACCGCAGCCAGGACAAGTCCTGGAAGGCAAGTACATGGACCCGGTGGCTACAGGCGTCATCAAAGCCGACTTGCGCGGCAGCGAGCTGTTCGATGTCCTGAAGGGTATCCCAACTTCAGAAAGCCTGTACGGAAACGTCCTGGCCCGGGATTACCTGTTCCAGAACCGTTTCGTACAAATGACCGGCACATGTACATACACGGTCAACGTGGACCAGCAATGGACGCTGAACTGGTCCGAGCCAGTTCCTGGAACAGACGCGGAAGGAAATCCAACAACGGATTATGTCGACCGTACGGATAACGAAACCGTCAGCAGCTCCTACACCGTGGTCCGCCCGTACTCGTACTGGACGATCGACGAGCTGAGCGTCTACAACATCCGTCAGGCGACTTTGATCCAGTACGCCTTTGCCGGTGGCCAGATCACGATTGAACCAAGTGGCTACACGCCGCCGGAGTTCCAGGCAGCCAACAGCGGAAACTTCTATCCTGCGCCGCAGCCAGGCACGCAGCAGGGACCATCGCGAACCAAAAACGGTGGAACCAGCCGACCGTCTCCGGATCGGGAGAATTTGCAGGACGTGGCCGAAGCTGCGGTTCCGGACGTACAAGTCGAAAACGACTCCTTAGTGTTCAAGGGCCAAACGATCATGAATAA
>NZ_JAVYAE020000029.1:0-18436 GCF_032334105.1 Paenibacillus hubeiensis | reverse complement strand
GTAGACACCTCTTCTTTCGTTAGGTCTATTATTTCTGTTCCTTAACGATGTGTCCACTTTTTATTCTAGCTGCATCATGTTCGTTAGAATTCCAGATGGTCGAAATCTCGCCGAATAGCGTGCGTCAGGTTCGTAAGAGGTAGACATCAGACAGCCGCTACCGACGCCAGAGCCAGGGTTGCTGTGCAGCAGAGACGAGTATACCGACTAGAACACCGTTGAAAGGGGAACAGGATATGGGAAATGAAACTTCAACGCAGACGGGCGTTAAAATCGTGCAAAACTGGATCGGGGGTGCCTGGACTAGTCCGGCAAGCGACCGCACCGAGCCGGTGGTGAATCCGGCGACGGAAGAGGTCATCGCCCTCGTTCCGTTGTCCGAGCAAGCGGACGTGGATCTTGCCGTGAAGCGTGCGAAGGAGGCGTTTGCCTCGTGGAGCAAAACGCCGGTTCCGCGGCGCGCGCGCATTCTGTTCCGCTACCAGCAGCTGCTGGTGGAGCATTGGGAGGAGCTGGCGCGGCTGGTTACGCTGGAGAACGGCAAAAGCTACAACGAAGCTTACGGTGAAGTGCAGCGCGGCATCGAATGCGTCGAATTCGCGGCAGGCGCTCCGAATCTCATGATGGGCAAACAGCTGCCCGATATCGCCACAGGGCTCGAATCGGGCATGTACCGGTACCCTATCGGCGTTGTAGGGGGAATCACCCCCTTCAACTTCCCGATGATGGTACCGTGCTGGATGTTCCCGCTGGCGATCGCGTGCGGGAACACCTTTGTCCTGAAGCCGTCCGAGCGTACGCCGCTGCTGGCATGCCGCCTGGCGGAGCTGTTTCAGGAAGCGGGGCTTCCGGACGGCGTGCTGAACGTCGTTCACGGCGCGCACGACGTCGTGAACGGGCTGCTTGAACACCCGGATGTTCAAGCGATCTCGTTTGTCGGCTCACAGCCCGTGGCCGAATACGTGTACACGACTGCCTCCGCGCACGGCAAACGGGTGCAGGCGCTCGCCGGTGCCAAAAACCACTCCATCGTCATGCCGGATGCCGATCTGGACCTGACGGTGAAGGAAATCACGAGCGCCGCTTTCGGCTCCGCAGGTGAGCGCTGCATGGCCTGTTCCGTCGTCGTTGCCGTCGGCGACGTGGCGGACGCGCTCGTGCAGAAACTGGCGGATGCCGCCGACCGGATCACGATCGGGAACGGCATGCATGACGGCGTATTCCTCGGCCCGGTTATCCGCGGTCCGCACAAAGAGCGCACGCTGGGCTATATCGAGTCCGGACAGCAAGAAGGGGCGAAGCTCATCCGTGACGGCCGGAAGGATGAAGCGGCCGGAGCATCGGGGTATTTCGTCGGGCCGACCATCTTCGATGACGTGGACAGCACGATGAAAATTTGGCGGGACGAGATTTTTGCGCCCGTGCTTTCGATTGCGAGAGTAGCTACGCTGGAGGAAGCGATCGAGCTGGCGAACCGCTCCGAGTTTGCCAACGGGGCATGCCTGTTCACGCAGAGCGGTTCGAGCATGCGGCAGTTCCGGGAAACGATCGATGCGGGCATGCTAGGCATTAATCTGGGCGTACCTGCCCCGATGGCGTTTTTCCCGTTCTCGGGCTGGAAAAAATCCTTCTACGGCGATCTGCATGCCAATGGCACCGACGGCGTCGAGTTCTATACACGCAAAAAAATGGTGACGGCCCGCTGGTAATCGGCGGCAAGCCAAACGCATTAAAGCGCAAGTGCATACTTGCATGCGTGCATGGAACGGCGTTTTTGCGAAGCATCCTCTCTACGATCCGTGGTGGAATGATGATTCGCGTCATAAGAAGCTCCGCTCCTTGAATGGTTGCAGTATGTCCAGTCGCATACGGGGAGGATAAACGAATGACGAAGGACAAGGTGAGAATCGGAATTATCGGAGCAGGCAGGATCGGCAAAATCCATGCCGACAATCTGCTCCGCAACCCGCATGCCGAAATCGTCGGCATCAGCGATCTATATGCAGGGCCCGAACTGGAGAGCTGGGCCGCAGGACGCGGCATCCCGGTTGTCACGACGGACAGCGGCAAGCTGCTGGCCATGTCCGACGTGGACGCGGTGCTGATCTGCTCGTCCACTGACACCCATGTGCCGCTCATGGAACAAGCGGCGCGCGCAGGCAAACATATTTTCTGCGAGAAGCCGGTCAGCATGGATCTGGCGCAGACTCGTTCTGTTGTGGAGGCGGTCCGGCAATCGGGCGTGAAGCTGCAGATCGGGTTCAATCGCAGGTTCGACCATAATTTCAGAAGGGTACGGGAGCATGTGCAATCGGGTGCCATCGGGGACCCGCACATCGTCAAGATCACGTCCCGGGATCCCAGCCCGCCTCCGGCGGAATACATTCGGGTATCGGGCGGCATTTTCATGGATATGATGATCCACGATTTCGACATGGCCCGTTATTTGACGGGCAGCGAAGTGGAAGAAGTATATTCGCAGGGCAATGTGCTGATTCATCCGGTCTTTGCCGAACACGGCGACGTGGATACGGCGATTGTTACCCTGACGTTCAGCAACGGCGCGATTGGGGTCATCGATAACAGCCGCCAGGCGGCATACGGTTATGACCAGCGCGTTGAAGTGTTCGGATCGCTCGGCAGCGTCGCCGCGGCCAATGATCATCCGAACACAGCCGAGATCAGCACGGCGGCAGGTCTGATGCGCGACAAGCCGCTGCATTTTTTCCTGGAGCGGTATAACGAAGCTTACGTGCAGGAAACGGCTCTGTTTATCGACGCGATTCTAAACGATGTGCCGGTGCTGGTTGACGGTCATGACGCCGTGCAGGCAGAGCGCATTGCGCTGGCGGCCCGCATGTCGATGCAGCAGGGAAGACCGGTCAAGCTTAGCGAAGTGCCGGGGGCTCCCGTCGAATCGAAGACGGTTTCTTTGTGAAGAACGTCAATCATTGGAACGAAAAGCCGGATCACGGATACGCTGCAAATAAAGGATCGGCAATCATGGGTATATTGAATGCTTCCAAGTTCATGGAAAGGAGTGTTATCCACAAATGTCGGAATACATCATCAAACCGAAGAGCACGCCTGACGAAGACGGAACGATCCTGACGGTAACCCCGGAGACTGCCGGATGGGAGTATGTCGGTTTCCAAGTGGCGAAACTGGCGAAGGGACAGACGCTGACGCGGGAGAGCGGCGATCAGGAGTTATGCATCGTCTTTCTCAGCGGGGTGGGGGATGTCTCCACCAGAGAACAGACCTGGGAGCATGTGGGGAAACGCATGAGCGTTTTCGAAAAAATTCCCCCGTACTCCGTGTACGTCCCAAATTTGGATCGGGTAAAAATTACGGCACGAACAGCGTTGGAGCTGGCCATCTGCGCGGCCCCGGGAAAAGGCAGTTATCCGGCACGGCTGATTGCGCCCGAGGATGTCGGCGTGGAGGGACGCGGTTACGGAAACCTGGAACGCCAAATCCATAACATTTTACCAGAGCAGAAGGAAGCCGACAGCTTGTTGGTGGTGGAAGTATTTACGCCAAACGGCCACTGGTCCAGCTACCCGCCGCACAAACACGATCAGGATGCATTGCCGGAAGAATCGTTGCTGGAGGAAACGTATTACTTCCGCGTGGAGCCCGAGCAAGGGTTTGCCATTCAACGCGTGTATACCGATGATCGTTCCTTGAATGAGACGTTAGCCGTGAACAACGGAGAAGTCGTGCTGGTTCCTCGCGGATATCATCCGGTAGGCGCTCCTCCAGGGTATGACGTGTATTATCTCAACGTGATGGCCGGCCCGACACGAATTTGGAAGTTCCGCAACGATCCGGATCACGATTGGCTGATGCAGCCTAAATAATTCACACCCGTCTTCGTGGCCGTTATGCCGGTTAGGATACAGCTTGTGCCTGAGCTGAGGGCGGATCATGGCAGTCCATGCCGACTCATGTTGCTTATGGGGGCATCCGCCTGCATAATGGGATGTAAACGAAACCAAATGGGGAATCTCGATGAAAGCAACCATTTACGATATTGCGCGGGAGGCCGGGGTATCTATTGCAACCGTCTCCCAAGTCATTAACGGCAAAGGCAAAATCAGCGAAAAGCGGCGTGCCGAGATCATGGAAATCATGGAGCGCCTGAACTATCAGCCCAGCGCCATCGCCGCGGCCCTGACGGGCAAACAGACGTACACCTTTGGGCTGCTCGTACCCGATATATCCAATCCGTATTTTGCGGAACTTGCCAGGGCGGTGGAGGATCGAAGCCGCAAATTGGGCTACAGCGTCGTTATTTGCAGTACGGACAACAAGGACGAGCGGGTAGAGCGCTATTTGAACCTGTTACAGCAAAAAAGAGTCGACGGCATGATGATCGGAACAGGGATCAGCAATGCCGAAATTTTGGCGCCGCTCCTGCAGCAGTCCATTCCCGTGGCCTTGATTGCCCGGCACCTGCCGACACTGGAGGTGCACACCGTCGCAATCGATGACCGGTTGGGCGGGGCCCTGGCGGCACGTCATCTGCTGGAGCTTGGGCATGAACGAATGGCGGTTCTGGCGGAGCAAGCGGGGGTGAGCAGCAGCCGTGAGCGGGTGCGCGGCTTCCGTGAAGCATTGGAGCAAGCAGGGCATGAGCTGGCAGCAGAGCGAGTGCTGGAGTCTGCAACCGAGCCCGGCGCAGCCAAAGCGGCCGCGCTGCAGCTGCTCGGCGCATCCCCTCGGCCGACGGCGCTCTTCTGCTGCAACGACATGCAGGCCATCGGAGCGCTTCAAGCCGCCAAAGAACTGAAGCTGCGGGTACCGGAGGAACTGTCTGTCGTTGGTTTTGACAACACGATCCTTGCCTCGGTGACCAGCCCGCCGCTCACCACGATCGCCCAGCCGATCGAGGAACTTGGGCGCCATGCCGTGGATTTGCTGATCGATGAGCTCAAAGAGGAAAGGCAACCCGCGCGGAACATGATCCTGAAGCCGGAGCTGGTTGTTCGGGAATCGACGGCCAAGGCCCGCTCATAATCGCTCGGGCAGTGCAATCCAATCAAAAAACAAGCCGCGATCACGCTCAAGCAAGGCGTGAAATGCACCCCGATTGTTAGACACACTCTAACAGTTGGAGGTGCATTTTTTGTTTTATTTTCGGCGCAGTGCCTCATAACTTACGTCGATTCGTTCGAACTTGTTGAACGAGTGATATAAGATTTAATGGTATACTGGGAAATATGAACATTTACTTCAGTTACATGAATCATTCTTAAAATATGCAAATGGAGTGAGGGGATTTTGCTGAGGAGAAAAAGAGGCATCATTATTGCTGTCATTTTGATGGCAATAGTTGCAATTATGATACCGATATACATCAATCAGCAACGTCAAACGACGTTTCGGGCTGAAGTGCTGGAGCATTTTGGGATGCTGGATCGGTTTAAACGATTGGAAATCCGGCAAATATCCAAAACAGGGAACGAAGCTGACGAGGAACGTGTTATTGAAGACGCTGAGGAGATCAGGAAGCTGCTGAACGATTATAAAGATCACGGATTCAAGCGGGCCGATCGCCCGAGCCTCAGCGAAGAAGCATCACCTTATTACTACGAATGGAGACTATTGATCAACAAGGAGGGCAGGGAATCGTCCGGATTCAACATCACGTTTTACGACAAGCAGCACATCGAAATATTCGATGCTTCCGCAACAAGGGATGCACTGACGAGTTATAAAGTGGATGAGCCGATGAACTGGTCCCGGATGGAACAGTATTTCAAGGATTGAAGAGAGGACAAGTTTACATAACAAAGGGAAACCGCGGCTAAGTCGTCGTTTTCCCTTTTGTTATTATATGGAATTGTGCATTTAAAATCCAATTTTCAAGCTGCTGCCTTCGACGGCAACTCCTTCGGTAAGGGTGATCGGCAGCTTTTGCTCGGCCGAGAACCCGAGGGTCTCTCCTTCGTGCAAGGTGACGTTGTTTTCGACGACATAGGTCATGGTCATGAACATCATCTCGAACACGTCACTTATATGTTGCTGGGAATGAACGATTTCCATTTCTTTCTTACCGAAGTTGCGGAGTCCTGCGGTATAGGCAGATGAGCCTTCAGGTCCCTGATACAGCCCGATAAAAATCCAGAGCGACACTGGCAGCTCGCCGTCTTTCAGTGAGCGGCTTGTCTCTACGTATTTATTCGCTTCCGCAACCATTGGTGCCGTGTAGATGGCCAGGGCGTGATCCAACTGCAGCAGCGCACAAGCTGTTTTCGTAAACAACACATGTCCGCGGATCGGATCATCTGCATTGAGCACCGATACGATGATTTGCGATTGATGTCGTGAGGTTACCTGTTCCGCTTCGCGCCAGAGCACATTCAGTTTGGCGTTCTCCTCCACTTCACGGTCTGGAATCGGTGCTTCGATGTGGGCACATACGACCTGCATATCATCCACTTCGAAAAAAAGATTTCCCTCCTCCGGGCGCTCCGCAATTTCAATGTTCCATTCGCGTTTCATCGTGTGTATGAAAGCATCGAAATCGCAGTCCAGGCGCTCGAGCAAAACGAAACCGACGATCGTTTCATTGTAGGGCGCTTGCTCTGTCGCTCCAGAGGTCGGCGGGGTTTCCTTTTTGCGTCGTCTAAGTTTGTCAAACAGTCCCATGAGACGTTCTCCTTCCCGAATTCATCACAATGATCGGCATGTCCATGCCATGACCCTAACATACCATATCCAAGGCACGCTTGTAATGACCGGTCGGCCATTTTCCCTTTACGGGAGGAAGAGAACCAATAACAGGGCAATGATTGCAGGCAGACCCTGCTTGATAATAATAGAGCGGGAAGCTGTTGCACCCCCATATAGAGCGGCGATGACGACACATGCCAGGAAAAAGATCTGGATCTGGTGTCCGAAAGCCGCATTCGGATGAACGAGTCCCCAGATCAGTCCTGCGGCGAGAAACCCGTTGTATAGCCCCTGATTCCCTGCGAGTGCTTTCGTGGATTTGGCGAATTCCGGCGTGGTTCCGAACGTTTTCATTGTACGCGGACTAGTCCACATAAACATTTCCATCACTAAAATGTAAATGTGCTCAATGGCTACAAGAGCCACGAAAATCATGCTGATCAAACGAACCACCATACTTTCTCTCAATGTAATTTATTGGCTTCTGCTTCATTATAAGGTCTGGCACTCTAAATCGGAAGCGAAAAAGTTTTGGACAATTAAATTGTGTAAATTTATAATTGGTCGAATACCCAATCAAACAAAAACAACGACCCCGAATACATCAGGATCGTTGTCGTTTGGTTTCTTTGAAAAGCAATGCCTGAACGGCGAAGCGCGGCAAAATGAGTTGTCTTCGCCATCTGGAAGGCTGGCGCATGAGGCGATACAGCCACTCAAGATGGAGTTTCTGCCATAGCGCCGGGGCACGTTTTGTTTTGCCTGCCACGATATCGAGGCTTCCTCCGACGCCGATGGCCACGCGGGCCTGCAACCGATCCCGATGCCGGTGTATCCATTCCTCGGCGTAAGGCGCGCCTAGGACAACGATCAGAAAGTCAGGCTTGGCCGCCCCAATCTCTTCCACAATACGCAGCTCATCTTCCTCCGTAAAAAAACCGTGATGACGTCCGCATATCGAGACGCCCGGATAGTTTTTTTCGATGATACTGGCCGATCTTGCGTTTACTTGCTCTTCCGCGCCGAGAAGGTAGAAAGACCAACGTTGGCGATCGCCCTCCTCCAACAGGCGAAACAGCAGATCGCAGCCGGTGACCCGTTCGGTCAACTTACCTCCACGCAGCCTCGAAACCATGATAATGCCCGCTCCATCAGCTGTAACGAGCCCTGCCTGATCCACAATGGAGCGTAGGCGGTCGTTGTGCTGACAGGACATGACGATTTCCGGGTTGCCTGTAATAACGTGAAACAGCGCGGCATCATTTCCTTGAATAACATCGCCTAATAAGGATAACGTTTGTTCCATATTTACGTTGGGGAAGGGAATCCCCATAATGTTGGTTGTTTCGTTCATCGGTTTATCCTTACTGGTTTCACCCCTGCATGTTTCAATAATTATCCGTAAACCCAACTTATCCCAGTATGTCGAAAGCGGCCTTCGATGACTATGGCGAAATGACGATGAGTTTCTGCTTCCAGCTGCAAATAAAAAAGGCCCACCGGCATAACCCGGCTGACCCGTAATCGAACAAAAGCAACCCGTGAGGCCGGGTTGCTTTTGCGCGCTGCTATTCACTTGCTTGTATGTGGGATTATACTTGCAGGACCTTGATCAGGTTCGTATTGCCGGATTGACCGATCGGAACGCCCGCAGACAGCACGATGATGTCGCCTTTTTCAATGTAACCCGTTTTGATAGCGTTGCGCGTGGACGATTCGAACATTTCGTCCGTCGTGGTCACTTTGTCGCCCAGCACCGGAATAACGCCGGAGAGCAGGCAGATTTTTGCGAGCACTTTCTCATGCTGCGTGACCGCGATGATCGGCGCTTTTGGACGATATTTGGAGATCATGCGCGCCGTAAATCCGCTCTCGGTGGAAGTAATGATCGCTTTGGCATTCAGCACGAGCGAAGAGCTAACGGCACCTTGGCTGATGACTTCAGTGATGTTAGCCACCTGTTGGGCCGATTTCTGATTGAATTGTTCCTTATAGTCGATCATCGTTTCGGCGCGGCGCGCAACGGCAGCCATCGTACGGACCGATGGGATCGGATATTTACCCGCAGCGGACTCGCCGGACAGCATGACTACATCTGCACCTTGCAGCACGGCATTGGCTACGTCACTCACCTCGGAACGGGTAGGACGCGGGTTGACCTGCATCGATTCCAGCATGTGCGTGGCCACGATGACCGGTTTGCCGGCACGGTTACATTTGTCGATCATTTCTTTTTGCATCATCGGCACGTCTTCGATCGGCACTTCGACCCCAAGATCGCCGCGCGCAACCATGATGCCGTCCGATGCTTCGATAATGTCGTCGAGGTTGGTCATGCCTTCCTGGTTTTCGATTTTGGAAATAATCTGAACATGCTCGGCCCCACGTTCTTTGAGAATGCTGCGGATTTCGCGAATATCGTCGCCCTTACGCACAAAGGAAGCCGCAATGATTTCGATATCGTTTTCGATCCCGAATCCGATATGCATGACGTCGCGTTCGGTTACGCCCGGAAGGGTCGTTTTGATCCCTGGCAAGTTTACGCCTTTGCGAGGTTTCAGAATGCCGCCGCTAACGATATCGCAATGAATTTCGGTGCCTTCGACAGAAGTGACCGTCAGATCCACCAGACCATCGTCGATCAGAATGCGGTCGCCTGGCTTCACCACGAGATTCAACTCAGGATAGTTTACCGAGATCCGTTCGGCATCGCCCAGAATTTCTTCCGTGGTCAGCGTCAGTTTTTTGCCAGCCTGCAGATGGCAGGAAGCCTCTTTCAATTTGCCGATACGCACTTCAGGTCCCTTGATATCCATCATGATCGGCACATATTTGTTCAGCGCGGAAGCAGCCGCGCGAATGTTGTTGATCCGTGCAACATGATCCTCAAGCTCGCCATGCGCCATGTTCAGACGGGCCACTGTCATGCCTTCCTGAATCATTACCTTCAACGTTTCAATGGAGTCACAAGCAGGTCCCATGGTACAAATAATTTTTGTTTTCAACATGTTATTTCCTCCTCATATCCTTTGCTTATAGGGTCATTGTAGCGTTTTCTGTCGAATCCGAATATGAACTATAGTACAATGATTGGAGTATAGTCCAATGGCGAGGTGTTTTATGATTACCCCACTAGAAGTGCGGCACATCAACAGTGTCGGCTGGTACGAAAAGGGCGTGCCATCAAGGGGGACTTGGCGGCTCAGCTTGGTCACCTATGGAAAATGTGTATATTGGGTGAACGGCGAGAAACAGATCATGGAAAAGGGAGAACTGCTGCTGATCCCGGAGAGCGTATCTTACTACGGCAAAAGCATCCCGACCGTTACCCACACCCAGATTGTCGTCCATTTGCAATGTCCTGCTTCCGGTGAATTGCCGATGTTGGAACAACCGGAAACGCTGCGGCATAAACCGGGCTGCTACGAACTTATCCTGGAACGCATGAAAACGATTCTCCAGCAGTGGCAGGAACGGCCATCTTATTATGTCATGATGAGCCAAGCCTTATTGACGGAAGTGTTAATTTACGTGAATCGGGAAGTGGACCGGGGCATGATCCCGCCCGAGAAACATGTGCATGCGGAGCGGATGAAACGATACATCGAACGGCATTATCGCGAAAAGGTGACCAAAGAGGAGCTTGGGGATGCGATCGGCCGGACGCCCAATTATGCGGCGGCATTATTCAAAAGCATGACGAATCAAACGATCAGCCAGTACGTGCATGATCAGCGGATGAAACGGGCCATGTACATGTTGACGGAGTCCCAGCTCTCCGTGCAGGAAATTTCCGAGTTTCTCGGCTACCGGGACCTCTCTTATTTTTACCGCATATTCAAACGCCTTACGGGAACATCCCCATCAGACCTGTTGCAGGAACGCCCGCCAACGATATAAGAGATGATTGCATAAAAAAAGAGGGCTCGTCGCCCTCGCAAATCACGAATGTCTATTACGCATTGCCGCTCGTACTCTTTGTCCCCGACGCACCAAGCGGTTGCTTGGCTGGTTTTTGTGCACGCTCTTTGCGGCCGGCAAAAGCATGGACCGCCCAATAGGCCGCTTCCGCGAACGCGATGCCTCCGGCTACGTCCAGCAGAGAGTGCTGCTTCACGAATACGGTCGATGCAATGATGAGCCATAGCCACACCGACCAGGAGATTTTGGCCAGCGGTTTGAACGTAAGATGCCGTTGAACGATGATGAACAGCAGATAGCTGGTCAACACGTGAACGCTCGGAAAACAGTTGTATGGAGCGTCATTGCTGTAAATGAACTGTACCAGCAAACTGCTGAGGTCGCTGCCCTCCACAACCGGACGGGGAACGTGCGTAGGAAAGACCGCGAAACAGATGTTTGCGGCAATCACGCCAACGTTATACGTGAACAACGCTCGCCAAAACAGGGATTTGTTGGTTAATCCCAGATACAAAAAGCCTAGATACAGGATCGGCATCCAGCTTACGTACGGATATATGAATTCTTTGATAAACGGAATTTTAGTATCGATCAACGCATAATTGTAAAAGACATCGCTGCCTGTATTCCTGCCCAGCAGGACGTAGATGGAGCCCTGGAGCGGAACGCAAAGGATCGCAAGCAAGTGCCACCAGCGCTTAAAGAGTGCTTTCATGAATTACCCCCTGATTGTTTTTCTGAATGAACCATGAATCCTGATGTGTCTTCTGCCTAAGAAGACGTTTGGAAACGGCGTCAACCCTGCATCCGTATCATTATTTTATGTGAAATGGCTTGAAGGGCAATGAATCTTACCTGATTTTAGGGTAATCACGTCCCAAGAAAGTCTCTATTTTGTTACTTTTGCAGTTTAATCCAATCTACAATATACATATTGTGGAATATGTGATACAACTATTGTTGGTTATCAATTCGCATGACAACGAAAAAAGAAAACGAAATGGGGAAGAGTTTTTATGTTGGTTTCCCAGTCCCAAGACAGTGAATCTTTTTCCGGGCGCAGGCCCATACTCGCTGTGGTCATTATCGAATTGCTTCTGCTGCTGGCTGTTTTTGCCGCCGGGGCCGTCGCTACCATTCGGGAAATGGACTATACCGCGCCTGTATGGATGTCTTTCACGCCGATCGCGGTCGTGCTGATAATCTATTTGACGTTCCGGCGCAGATGGGGTTTGATCGGATTTCGCTCGTTGCGAACGATTTCGGCCCGGCAGTGGATGTATTATATCCCGCTGCTCCTTCTACTGGGCACGCTGCTTTTGAAGGGGTTCGGAGAATTGACCCTTTCCAAATCGGTCTTTTTTATTTTCTTTACCTTGTTGGTCGCTTTCGTTGAAGAAACGATTTATCGGGGATTGATTTTTACGATCTTGTTGCGCAAAAGCGTAGTCACGGCTACAGTTGTTTCCAGCGTTCTGTTCTCCGTTACGCATATCATGAACGCCATGTCGGGCCAGAGTCTGGGCGATACCCTGCTGCAACTGGTATATGCATTGTTGGTCGGAGTGGTTCTTGCCCTGCTTATGAGTCTGAACGGGAATATTTGGCCGCTTATTTTTTTCCATTTTGTTCATAACCTGATTCAATTTCTGGGGGATGACCATCAAGGGGAAGGCTCGCTTCCTTACGATATTTTTGTTCTTGTTGTGTTGGCCGCTCACGCGATCTGGTTGGTGCTCCGCCTTCGGGCCGATTCTTCGAGCGTCAGTCAACCCAAACAGGGCCCTGCAATGATGAAGTAAAATTATCCTTTGGATATGCAGTTCAAAATTCGATCAGAAATAAATGTATAAATTGGTTTCGATCTGCATATCCTTTCATAAGACGAAGCGTGGTAAGCGCGCCGGTGACCTTTTCCGGGTTAGACGAATAACATGTATTTCCATAGCTGTTTGAAAACAAAATACAGGAATTGCTTTTTGGCAGAAGTAGAGGTATAATACAAGAAAGTTGATAAAAAGTGTCAAACCTAATTCACATATTGTAAAGGGCGATCACTTGGAAGTTATGACTGGTACCTTTTATAATGTGTGAATTTTTATTTGCTTGTGCAAAGAACAAAGGAACATGTTAATTTTTGATTTGGAGGTGTAATTCACATGCAAAACGGAACAGTTAAATGGTTCAACGCTGAGAAAGGCTTCGGTTTCATCGAAGTTGAAGGCGGAGAAGATGTATTCGTACACTTCAGCGCAATCCAAGGCGAAGGCTTCAAAACGCTGGACGAAGGTCAACAAGTGCAATTTAAAATTGTACAAGGAAACCGCGGTCCTCAAGCAGAAGAAGTTGTAAAACTGTAATTCAAGCATAGCTGCCCTTAACATGTTATAATGATTAAAGGCAGCTTTTCTTTTTTTGCTACTGTGAAATAACGTCTGCAGGATGTGTTTCCAATATCAAAAGGGGGTAGAAGTCATGTATAATCGCAAAAAACCGATTGAAGAGATTCCGCAAGCGGATGCGGCAATCTGGGAATGTACGAGCGATACGTGCAAAGGATGGATGCGGGACAATTTTGCGTTTGACAGCGTACCAACTTGTCCGATATGTACTTCTGAGATGGTTAGCACAACGAGAATGCTGCCATTGCTTGAGAATTCGACGAACCCTGCAAAGACAACGATGTCCAAGTGAAATCGGATATAGCATCGTTTTCTCACCTCTAGCGAGGTGTTTTTTTTATTGCTGGCGTGACCAACGACGATTCAAAGAAAAAGCATGGGCCCATCCCTAACGATGGAGACCATGCTTTTTTGATATTTTCAGGCTGGAATGGCGAGCGGGGAAGGCCGAGGTCAGATGAATAAGAACGGGATCAGCAGCAATGTGGCTACGAGTGCCAGGTCATAACCGGCCCCATATCCAGGTCCATAAGATCCGTAAGATCCATAAGATCCGGAACTATAAGGTCCAAAACCATATGGTCCGTAGGCCGAGGAATTCACTTTTTTCCCAGCCGTACGTTTTTTGCCGCTTTTGCGAAGTTGTTGTCCGGGTTTAACGGAAGACAAACGCGGACCTTCGAAGCAGTTGTTCAGGTAAACCTTTCCATCCCGAAAGCCGCCCAGTGCGCCATACATGTGCTTTCCGTCTTTCATAATGAGACAAACCGGACGTCCAATGTGCGGTGACACCGTCTCTTCGCAGATCGGATGAATTCTGTGCATGCATATCCTCCTTCGCGTTGCGAATTGCCGCCTGAAATCAACGGTTTGTATATCATAGTAAAAGCCGGCGGGATTGGTATGGGTGTGTACCCGTAAAACGTATGGGGATGTGCCGTTTTTGGCGTTGGTCCATACACTGGAGAGGAGGGGGATGAAGTTATGGACTATCATGATATGCTGGCAAAGCTTGGAGAGGGGAGTGCTCATCCTGGGGGATTTGCGGCAACGGTCCAACTGCTTCGTTCGTTGTCGCTGCCTGCGCATGGAAGTGTGCTTGAAGTTGGGTGTGGAACAGGACGGACGGCGTGTTTGCTTGATCGGGCGGGATATCGGGTTACGGCCGTGGACCGGCATCGAGGGATGCTGGAGAAAGCGGTAAGGCGTGCGAGGCGAGAGCGGCGTCATATCCGTTTTGTTCAAGCTGATGGCGAAGCATTGCCTTTTCCGGATGACAGTTTCGATATCGTATTTGTGGAGTCGGTCACGATTTTTATGCGGCGCCGCCGCGCCCTGTCCGAGTATAGGAGGGTACTGAGGCCGGACGGTCTGCTGATTGATCGGGAGATGACTTTGTCCGGAAGCAGATCCGATAAAATGTCGGAGGAACTGAAGCGGTTTTTCGGGTTAAGAACGCTCGCTACGGTGACCAGATGGAAGGAGTACTTTAAGGAAGCCGGGTTCGATACGGTGAAGGTGCTTGAACGTTCTTCCTCAATTGGAAGGTGGAGAATCGACCATGATCCCCTGCGGGAGATGGACCCGGATCTGTATGAAGACGTGCAGATGAAGAGAATGAGTCGCCTCAATGACCGGCTGCTTGCGAAGTATGGCAGGCGCCTGGGTTATGCCGTATTTGCTGCGAGTGCGCCAGTAGTGGACGATTACATGAATGCAAAACAATGAAGTTTTCAATAAGAACATTCTTGGTATAAAAGATAAAAGGCATTCCAACCGTATTGCGCTCTGTCCTGTTGTAACTAACCGACGAGGAGCTTCAGCGGCTGGAATGCTTTTTTATATGGTTTAGTTATGCGCTGGATTACAACATGTCGTTATCGATGATACGCCAGTGATGCTTCAGCAAGGATTCCAATAAAGGTTTATCCTTGTCTTTGAATGCGTCCAAAATGTGGCGATGCTCTTCATTGACTTCGCGGAGTATGCTGAAGAGTCTGTTCTTGTCCTCGCTTGCATAAGACTGCCTGATAAATCCGTTTTTCAGCATGTTCAGCATTTCGATCACGGTAGCGTTGCCGCAGCGCTGAATGTACAAATGGTGGAACTGGTACTGATCTTTATTGTAGGCCGGAAGATTGAGCTTGGCGATATCTTCGTCCATTCTTGCGATCAAGGCCTCCATTTCAAGCAAATCGGCATGGGTTAACTGGTCTGCCGCCAGAGTTCCGGCAAGTGCCTCCAATGCTCCGATGGCTTGGGAGAATTCAAGCTTTTTGGCGGCATCGAAGGGCGTGACGATGAATCCTCTGCGCGGGATGTATTGCAGAAGGTTATCCGATGCGAGTTGGAACAATGCCTCCCTTGTCGGAGTTCGGCTGATGTCGAGTTTCTTGCAGATCTCCGCTTCATTGATTTTCTGATTAGGGAGCAATGCGCCGTTCTGTATTTTTTCGGCGATATATTCGTAGACATGGTCTTTCAAGGACCGGTATTTGGGTACGTTCATATCGAATCCCCTTCCATGAACCGTGATATTGTGATATGCGCATGGGCACAGAGCCCGGTGCAGTGTCCGTTCGAGTGGCTGAAGTTTAAATCATATTAACACCGGGACTGGAGTTGGGCAAGCGGGCAGAGCGGTCAAGGGAGCTCTACTCAGGCTGAGGATTATGGAATCAGTAGGCTATGGCATAAAAAAGGCGAAGGAGTCGTAATCCGGCGAGGCACAGCATACATTGATATTGTATTTTGTATACAAATCAACAAAAGTTGGTGATGGGACATATGTCAACATCAGAAGTGTTTATTCATTGGTCTGAGAAGCACGCTGCGCCTAACTATAACCCGCTCCCGATCGTCATCGACAAGGCGGAGGGGGTGTGGGTGGGGGATCCGGAAGGGCGTCGGTACATGGATATGTTGAGCGCATACTCGGCCATGAATCATGGCCACCGACACCCGACAATCGTGCAGGCGCTGAAAGAGCAAGCCGAGCGGGTCACGCTGACATCACGAGCATTCCACAGCAGTGCGGCTGCGACATTTTACCGAAAGCTGTCGGAGTTCACGGGCAAATCAAAAATTTTGGCGATGAATACCGGTGCCGAAGCGGTTGAAACGGCGATTAAGGCTGCACGCAGATGGGCTTACCGCGTCAAAGGCGTACCGGAAGATCAAGCTGAAATTATCGTTTGCTCAGGCAATTTTCACGGGCGGACCCTGACGGTAACTTCTTTTTCTTCTTCATCTTTATATAAAAAGGACTTTGGTCCGTTTACTCCAGGGTTTCGCATTGTTCCTTACGGTGACATCGAAGCGCTCAGGCAGGCCATTACGCCATATACGGCAGCATTTCTCGTAGAGCCCATTCAAGGAGAAGCGGGGATTGTTATACCGCCTGACGGGTATTTATCGCAGGCGATGGCATTGTGTCAGGCGCAGAACGTTCTGCTGATGGCCGACGAAATCCAGACCGGATTCGGCAGAACAGGCCGGAGGTTTGCGTCGGATTGGGAGGGGGTGGAGCCGGATCTATGGATTATGGGCAAAGCGCTGGGGGGAGGCGTTATGCCTATCTCCGCCGTAGCCGGCGAGTCCGAAATTTTGGATCTGTTCGAGCCGGGTTCGCATGGGTCGACGTTTGGCGGCAACCCGCTTGCTTGCGCGGTGGCCGTTGCCGCCCTGCAAGTATATGAAAACGAGAGGTTGGCAGAGCGATCAGAGCGCTTGGGGAACTATTTTATGAAGCGGCTCCAGAGTGTCCGGAATCGATGGATTCGCGAAATACGCGGAAGAGGTCTATTCATTGGAATGGAGCTGCATGCTCCTGCGCGTCCGTTCTGTGAAAAATTGATGCGTTCCGGTTTATTGTGCAAAGAAACGCATGAAACGACGATTCGGTTCGCCCCGCCGCTGACGATCAGGGAGTCGGAAATCGATTGGGCTGTGGAGCGGATTGAACGGGCTTTTGTTAACGCATAGATTGGGGATGGGAAGAGAACGCCGCTTATTACTTCCAATAATGAAGAACAAGGAGGCAGCTTCCATGGGGGAAGAGCATGTTGAACGATGTCAGGAACTCGAAAAGCCGGGAACATCGGTACGATCGGCTGTCCGGCAGATTGCCGTCGTTAAGGTGCCCTTCGGTCTTGGTGGCGCGCAAAGGGGAGCGGAGTTCGGGCCCGGCGAATTGATCGCCGCCGGATTGAAGCGGGAATTGGAGTGGTTGGGTTATGTGGTTTCTGAAGAGATACGAGTGGATTGTCTGATGGAGAGTTCCGCAAAGCCTGGCCAGAATGGTACAAAGTATCTGGCTGAGGTGGAGCAGATGAGCAGAAATGTGTGCGCCGCAGTTTCCGGCGCCGTGACCAGAGGTTCCTTCCCGCTTGTCCTTGGCGGAGATCACAGCGTTGCAATCGGCACGATCGCCGGATTGACCGCAAAATATGCGAAGCTGGGGGTCATATGGTTTGATGCCCATGCGGACATAAATACGGAGAAGGCAAGTCTATCAGGAAACATGCACGGCATGGGTTTGGCCGCGGCATTGGGCCATTCGTCTTTTAATATATCCCATATCCCTGGAGCGGGTCCGTTCATTGATCATACAAACCTTGTATATGTAGGTTTAAGAGATCTGGACGAGTATGAAAAAGAAAAGATCGGGGAGCTTGGAATCCTAAGCTTCACCTTACGAGATATCGATCGAATGGGCATTCAGCATGTCGTTGAACAGGCGTTGTCCGCGGCCGGAAACGGCACGGACGGCATTCATGTCAGTTTTGACATGGACTGCCTGGATCCCCGTGAGGCGCCTGGCGTGGGTACTCCCGTACCGGGAGGATTGAGTGGTCGCGAGGCTCATTTTGCGCTGGAACTGCTGGCCGCAACGAATCGGGTAACTTCTATGGAGTTAGTCGAGGTAAACCCGTTTTATGACATCAACAGGCAAACTGCAAGACTGGGTGTTGAATTGATTGCTTCTATATTAGGCAGGCGAGTATTGTAGAGATTGCGCATGGGTAAGGAAAGCGATCGGAGACAAGGCCGGATATGATGTTTCCTTCGAAGAAGCGGATGTCCGGCCAAACCGGATCATTTCAATGAAGGTGAGCATGAGTCGTTTCAGTGATCGGAAATATGGAGGGGAACTTTTTTTGAAAAAAGTACTTGCATAATGTTTATGTACATGGTATATTCTAATTCCGGCCAAGAAAACACCGAGAAACACACGGTGCGGCAAGCAAAGCAAATAAGCTTCGAAAAAGAAACTTAAAAAAAGTGCTTGCAAAGTTGGTTCGGATGTGATAAGATATAAGAGTTGCTAAGGACAATAACTTAGTAACGAAAACAAAGTTTGATCTTTGAAAACTGAACAACGAGTGAGTAATGCGAAGGTTTTTGGTACATGTCGTATGACTGTATAAAAA
>NZ_JAVYAE020000028.1:0-20340 GCF_032334105.1 Paenibacillus hubeiensis | reverse complement strand
GGTTATTGCGCTAGTAGGCTCAACAGCGGTGTATATTTGGGCAAGAAAAAAACAAAATACGAAGTAATGTAATCAGCAGAAGGTGCTTCAAAAATCAGTTGAGATGTATGTGAAAAAATTGAAACAAAAACCGTTAGTTGTCGAGGGACAAGAACTTGTACCGATTGCCGAAATGGACAAGAACATGTTCCCATTTCCGATTAGATGAATATCTAAGTGTGAGTAGTGAGTCTCTTATGAGCGACTAACAGGCTAAAGGATGAAGAGACCAGCTTCAACTATGGGGATTCTATGCTAAAGTTTTTATTGACGAGTAGGGCAGGATGCTTAATGTGATTTTGGATCAAGGTAGGTGAAACATATGCAGATATCGTACTTTATGCTGATTTGTCATTGTTATGGACAAGAACTTGAACCGATTACCGTATTGGACAAGAACATGTTCCTATTCCCGATTAGTCATATACCTAATCATTATTTTAGCCGTTAATTCATTAAACTACCCTGAAAATTAACTCATAGCGTAACTCTAAAAAAGACAATACGAAGCTAGGCTCAGCTTACAAAATTTTAAAAAAAGCTGCGTCTTTTGGTTTGAGAAAGTTAATTAGGATGCTTCTGATGTGGACAGAGTTACAGTAAATCCAAGGTTTTCTAGCTTGAAAATCATGAATTTCCTACAGAAGAGTGGTTAAGGAAGAGTGGTAAATGGAAAGATCGGGAGGGGGAAGCTTATAATACGCTTGCGGTGTACATAAAAAAATGGTTAGGTGGAGTAAGAAAGCTTAGACAAATTCTAGGGCAAGAAGGTGTCAGCACGAAAGTATGGGATAAAGAAATAGCAATAAGTGAGTTGAAGGAATGGTATGATCGATATGGTTGCACACCTGGAAGCGCTGTTGCAAGATATAAAAGTGGAACATTGGAACTTACTAAAGAAGAGTATTTAAAGGTATCACTTAACTATGCAATTTATAAACATGTAGGGACAATTTCTGAAGCAATGAATATATTAAGGCATTAAAATAAGAAAAAGCCCGAGCAAACGAAACAACATTGATGTGTAGAAGGAACAATTAAGATATCTCCAATTACCTTGCTAGCACTCCATGAATAAGAGTGCTAGCAAGGAGTAGGAAGAATTTATTTATGCTAATAATGGACAGAATTGTAAATAAAGAGATCAACTTTGTGTCCGGAGTGGCTGGAAGCCAGGTAGCGGGTGGTTACGCTAGAGCCAATATCGCCGCCGGCGGCACCAAACCGGTCATAACCTAATTCCTCCGTATAAGTATTGATAGAAATATACCCTTTGATCAATATTAGCAAGGGTATAACAACCCTTATCGTTTGAGGGTATCAATTTGTACATTTTTGATTCCATCAATGATAAATTTTTCTGAATTTTCTGTACATTCTAAATGTATACGACATTGTCCATACTCCTCGAAGTAATCAATAAAAGCTTCAAGGCTGCCACTTTTCTGATCTGTGATTCCTACCATTTTGTATACATTACTAAAAAATATTTCAATTAGAATATACTTTTCTCGTTCTTGAATTTGAATTTCGATATCTTTATCAAAATTTACATATAGGGGTTTGTCAAAATATTGGAAAATGTCAACAGAATTTTGTATTTGTTTTTTGATTGAATGAAAGTCCTCAAGTTTTTCAATGAATTTCCCCACCATGGGATACAGAATTGTTCCAGTATAGTCGGAGAGTGGAAAAGTTCCAATGAAGATAAAATCTTTTGTTTCATTTAAAGGGATTTTTAAGTACACCCCACATATGTGTACTGCTAAATGATCAACATCTAGTACTTCTAATGTGGCAAGAAGCGTACGTTTCCAACCGATATCAATGATTTGGGACATCCTTCCGATAGATTCACTAAATTCTAATTTGAAAAAATCATCTCTATAATATTGGAATAACTGTTTGAAATAAATTGCCGATTCAGAAAGGTAACCCTTTTCTGCAAACGTTAATGAGATACCGTAGAGTGCAGTCTTATTTTGCGCATTTCGTGATAAACATTCTTCAAAATAATCTATGGCATCGTCATATAATCCGAAAAAGCGATAAAGTTCTCCTTTATGAGAATACGCATTTGATAATTCTGGATCCAATTGTAGCGTTTTATTGATATGAACTAGAGATTCCATGTAAACACCACTTTGAAAGTAAGCAATACTAAGGTTTAAATGTGCGCTTACAAAATCTTGATCTAGCTCTATGCATGCTTTAAAATGTCGAATGGCTTTCTCCATAGAATTATCACGCTTTGATATTAAATACGTGTAGCCTAGGCTGTAATGAGCAATTTCTGATTCCTTGATACTTAAGGTCTTTTCAAACTGTTCGATAGCTTCATCAATTCTATTTAATCTACCTAGGCAGCTTCCTTTAATAAGGTTTGCATCATAATGAGATGGATTCAATTTTAGAACCTCGCTACTATAGTCTAAAGCACGTTTATAATCATCTAGCAATTCAAAGAGAACGGAACAATTGAATTTTATAACTTCCTTTTTATAAAGTTTATCCAAGGCTAAATATATTTCTAAGGATTCTTTAAATTCCCCATTATCCAAATGTTTCTGTGCAAGTTGAATGTTAGTTTCTAACTCATCAAGAATTTCTTCTTTAGTTTCACCTAGCATAGATATAATTTGACTTGGTTCAATAAATTGAGATTCATAAGCACTTTTTATAATGTGATTGACAATGGACTCAGTAGAGTGATTTTTGACAAACATCTCTAATTCAGATATCGACAAAGATCCTCTATTAGCCCTTGAAAATTGAATATGCACCATTAAAGTATTCATGAAGTTTGACAAATCAACTGTGGCTTTATAGTTCTCAAGCCATTTTAGAGCTACGAAATAAAGAGCCATGTATGCCATATTTTCAGGTAATTCTAAGAACTCACATCTAAATAAACAATCCTGTAAATCATTGATTCCTCGTTTGTTTAATTCCTCATAAAAATCTCTCGTGATGGATATCTTCCATGTTTCATCTAGATCAGAATTCATAGCATGTTTGTATCTTTCAATTTTTGTTATTAATTGTCTTAAATCTTCTTGAAAATTAGTACAGACAATCATAATGGTATCCGTCTCAATATTTGGAGTCTCTCGTATAATACCCAATATATCGTTTATATTCATGGATGTCTTTTTGACTTGAGCAGTTATTGTAGAGTTTGTTCGGTGAATGGTGAAATCATTAGTCATTTCTATTCCTAAACTTGTGACCTTTTCTCCTCTATTTAAAGAGTTAAATAGACCAAAAAGAGCACATATATCTTGGTATAAGTAACCTGCTGAGCTATACGATCCTCCTGATAGTTTGGGGCCAAAATATGATGGGAAATTCATTTATAAACCTCCTCTTATTTAAGGATTTTAGTTAATTCGCATAACTAAATACGTTCGTTTCAAAGAAAAGTCATGATACTTTTTGTAGTTTGCAGTTGACTTGTTCAGTGAGTGTTTCGGCTACAATCTTAGAGATTGTACGAAGTCGTCTTCAATTACTATACGACTTAGATGTGTATAGTGTGGAAGTAGGGGTTATTCATAATTGCTGAATCTTTGAACATGGAATTTTTTGTGTTGTTCAAAGTGATTAAGGCGACCGTTAAAAAGTCTTCGAATATCACTGGTGTAATTAACATTTGTGTTATTCTCATAATATCATTATCAGTATCGGTAGGCGCAATTCCGTTAACTTCTAAAGGAAATCTATTTTCTTCTTCAATTCCAATTTTAATTATTGGTTTCCCCCAACGGCCGCGGCTTTAAAGAGATAAGGTCTTGTGGACCCTTGTGGAAGAACGCTCCAATCCATTATCCATTATAACTGAAGATGCTGAATGCGCTCCTAGATTGTCGGGAGCCATCTTAATGGAGGTCTAAATCCATAACATTTGTTTGGAAGTACAGATTCATAAAATTGTAGGGATTGCATAAGCCGGGAGGACGGAGCAATTATGCGTACTCAAACAGATATGAGGTTAGATATGTCCCCCAAACCGTGCTTTTAAGATCATATATAGCTTTTTTTGAGATCGTTCACCGAGATTTCTAATAGAATCTAATTTATAGTAAGTAAGCTGTAGGACTGATAGATGGTAATAATATTATATCGCTTTAAAGAACGGTATACTCTTGTATCAAACTCGGTATTTTCCCCTTCGAAGTGGGATTCGATTGTTTCGTTTGAATTAAATTCCTTGGGTAATCCTAGGACCCAATAAGTTTCATATTCGGATTATGTATCAGATCCTGAAATGAACCTGTTAATGGTTTTTTGCCTAAAGCCTTATTAGCGTCTAATGTTTTTTTGGCTTCTCGTTTACAATGAACGCAACCGTTATTTCGACACGAACTCTGATTGGATCAAATTCTTCATGTCCAAAGGTACACTTCCACCAAACTCTTCGATGCGATTCAGCAGTGACATCTTCCGGAAGGAAGTTTTTTGTTTTAGAAAAGTTCCATTCTTCAACTAAATGGCCAGGGATATCCTTAAAGGAATTGGTACATCGGTGATCTACTAGCATGTTAATCACCTCATACCTAATCAAATATTTCTATCTGAAACCATTATAAACTCTTTACTCAACCATTGTGAATGATGGTGCTCAACTTATACTACTAACAGCCGATTGACATATGGATTAGCGAGAGTTTAAAATCCAATTATTACCTAAATTTAGTTATTATCTACTTTCATAATGGTGAGGTATCTATGACAACGATTAGGGTTTCTCCGGAACAACTTTTTACGATCAGTAAGCAGTTTGCTACAGCCTGTGAAGCCTTTAAGCAAATGAATCAACATCTTATTCAAAGTATGATGAACATAGAAGCTAACTGGGATGGGTCAACAAGAGAGAAGTTTTACGACGATTTTAGAAAATCACAGTTGGTTATGAACGAAGTTGTTGCCCTAACATACTCAATATCTGCTACATTACTTAATCACGGGGAACGGTTCTTGCAAGCTGATCTTCATACGATGAGGGAGTCAGATCCCAATTGTTTTCCGCCTCCTCCGAATGCATGCAGTCCTTTACCAGTGGAGGATAAACGGAATGCGTTCCAAAAATCCGTAGATAGCTTAAAAGAACTTGGGGAAGCTTTTCTACAGTCTGCAGACGATCGGTACCAGAAGCGATATGATAGTGTGGGTGGTTTTCTAGACTACTGGACATTCGGTATTCCTAGTGGATTGGTAAATGGGTATGTGGACCGAGCAGACAAGGCATTTAATTCTCCGCAAGATACGTTGAATTGGTTGACATTTGGAGTACATGGAACGATAAGAGAGGCAACGCTACCTGCAAATGCATGGTCCAGTGAACATTGGGCGAACATGATAGGTGCTGGTGGTATGGTTTTAGGTGTTAGTTCTGTTTTCAAACCCAAAATTCATCTGGAGGCTCCAGTCAAGTACGATGGTGCGGTAGACTTTAGACAGATCTTAAGTAATGGTCAGCGCAACGAATTGCCGCTTACAGATCTTCAAAAGGTGGAGGTAAAGCAATACCTAGACAAACTTGACTTTCCGGAAGAAAACATTGCTTTCGCATATCCAGGCTACTATGATACATGGAATACAGGAATGATGTTTAACCGGCTGGTGGTAAATACGGATGTATTACCGGCAGCGGCCCCAGGTATAGGCACATTAAGTGCCAATTCGCGTATTTCGATGAAGGCTACCTTGGCCCATGAGATTATTGGCCATTATGAAGCAGCCAATGCGGGAAGAGCATTTCCTTTATATAACCTTCCACCAGAAGTGTTAAAAAGGAACTTTGCTTTGGACGAGGCGCAAGCTAGCATTAGAGCAGCTCGGTTTGCTCCTGAGTTATCTTCCACTGAAAGATATGCATTGTTAAGAGATGCGATTGTAAGGCTTCATAACGCGGATCTCAGGGTTAAAGACGTTAAGAGTGAATTATTTATAGATCAGAGATAAGGGAGGCCATCTAGATGGATTCTAGAATGTTATTCGGGGTCGGCTTAGTGCTCGATACTCCGGAATATGGAACAATCGTTGTGGGAGCTAACCCGGATTTTGATGAAATGACACCATCAGCAATCAAAGAATTAATTGGGGATCGGATCGTAATCAAAACTGCGGACAAGGAAGATCAAGTGGCTGAGGTTGTTTCCTTACAGATTAATCATTCAATTGCTGGCAAAAAGAATATTGGCATATGTTTAGGAAACGCTATTTCTCCAGATGATATTCCCGCAGGTGCAGTGATCTATAGCTCACAATAATCTTCAGTTCAGTAATTTTTTTGGAGCCCGTGCTGAAGAAGAATGCAGAAAACAATGTGATGGCAGAGGTATGCACATTCAAGAAGAATTTAATCTGTGAAAGGACTATCAAAAGTTTACTAAATCGTACTGTTCAGGGCTTGTTACTAACCTTTATTATCATGTAAGCCCTACCGTAAGATAAGTAAAATTCTCTGAAGAGAATTCAATTGCATAGATTAATGAAGTTAAGGTAGAGTGAGCTCAAACAGATGTTACACTTATCCCGAAAGACTACTTGGTTCAAAACTCCAAGTGGTCTTTTATAATTAGAAGGGCGATGATAGTATATGATTAAAAGTACCAAATATTGCATTCTCGAAAAACAAGCAAGAGTACAAATTGAGGATGACGTTGCTACCATAGAAGACATTTTCGTTCGTCATTTAAATAGAAATGAAATCCGGTTTGCTTTTTATAAAGCAGATAAATAAACCGGTAAAGATCGGTTTGTACCACGGCCGTTAGATGTGACAGAGGATGAATTGCTGAGTTTATTGAAGGAATCTATACAGAAGAATATTTTCTCTACACATTTTAAGGATGAATTAAAGCGTATTCTGGCAGAGTAGCATGTATACATAATGAAGACATGCACTGCATCGTCATCACATAAGTTTAATATAAAATTGTTTCTGATCTCCAAAATTACGTTCCTAAATCAGATAGGTCGGTAAGGAAAGTCTGTTATTTATTTTTTCAAGGAGGTCGTTAAGTTATGTCGCTTATGGACAGCTTGCTGCAGGAAAATCTCCAAGTGGAGTACAAAAAAGGAAGCGGCAAGGGACAGAAGAACCAACACTCTTACGATATCATTTTTAACGAGATGACATCGGCAGAGTCTATTCGAGCAATTCCAGCCAATATCTAGCTAATGAAATTCGTTACGTTGTCGCTGTAATCCAAATGAAACCATCGATATTTGGTAATGTTGTTCGCGCCTATTAAAATTCTGATGGAGGCCTCGGCCATGCTAATGGCGAAGAGGTAAAGTTACTTCAGCAACACCATAGCAGCCGACGATGTACGACGCAGTTTTATACTTCTATACCCGGTGCGCGGTCGAAGCACTTCTGGATATCGCGGCGGTTCCAGGTCGTGCAGCTCGATGGATACGACGGTAGGGTAAACAATAGGCGGGAATAGCAGCGCCGGCGTAAAACTTCAAGTGGCTGGATAGTGCAGGACAGTTTAAGTAGGTGTCGTAATATTTCTGCCCTGTAGCTACATATTTAAATGCTGTAGACTGAATTAAATTGAAAAATTGTTTTCGCTAATCCACCTTAGTGTTTTTAGGGGAAAAGAATTTAGCTGGTTGACCCATCAATTCCTAAAAGTCAATTTAAATTTAGATCATTTAATTCGGGGGGATCGAGATGAGTTATTCATGTATAGGGTGTGGCGAAGCAGTGGAAAGAAAAGTAGAGTTCAAGCTTTTTACAGCTACACCTATAGAGTATTGCTGTGAAAAATGCCAAAAAAATATACCAAAAACTTTCTCTAAGATCCAAAACAAATCTCTAGAGTTAATAGAAAGAAATCAAAGATTAAATAGCCTGTTTGATCAATTTATTATTGACGATAAAAACACAAACTTGAATGAAACAAATGGCAACTTAATATATGCTGAAAGTTCCTTAACTAATAGAGAGCATATGTTTTCTTTACTTGAGGAGACTCACCGTTTCGCTTACCATGCTAGTTTCGAATGTTATCTATTTTGTCAGATGTTTGAAAAGGCAGAGAGTCACTTTTTTTCTGAGCGTTATTTCTTGACCAACAGTATTATCAAAACAATCGGTGCATGGGAGAAAATTATTCGCTTTCACTGTATATATTATGAGGTTCCGTTAGACGCTGACCCAAAAAAGAACTCATTAGTTCGCCTGAGGAAAAAATTGAACAAGTCAGGCTTCAAAGAAACCCAATTATTCAACGATTTTAGTCTCCTTAAGAGTCATAATAAATTCTCTTCAGTAGATGAAGCGCGAAAGAATAATGACCATAACTTATCATTTCACTTGAGCGGAAATAATGTTATAAGTCAAAGTAAAATAGCAGAAGATATTCTTGATAATCTTGATGCTATTTACAACGGAATCGAAGAAGCTATTGCTTTATTAAAGAATAGAGTAAGATTGGTTACCAAAAATCAAGTCCAGAAGTACGGATTTAAAAATAATGTTCTCAGTGAACCAAAATTGTTAAAGAAAAAGCTTCAGAAGGTGAGGAAAAACTTTAGTCATAGTGACATTACAGATTTTAATGATCTCTCAGTAGGATATATTCAATGGGCTAATCAAAGGTTAGAAGAGGTAATGAATTGGAAGATTAAATTTTCAAGTCCCCCTTTGAATAGGATCTACTATAAACTCATAGATGTAACGGTAAGAATACATGAGAGTGCGAGAAGTATTGGTTATGCAGCTGAAATGTCTCGTACTGCAATGTTACGATCGTATCAAGATCGTGATAAACATTGGGTGAGATTTAATGGCATGAACTATCGGTATTTTATTCATAGTGCCTTAATTCGTATGTATAGTGTTTACGATAAGTTAGGAATGATTCTACAAGATCTCTTTGAATTAGAATTAGGTGATATTACATTTGAAGGTGTGCTACAATATCTTCAAAATCCCAAAAATGAAGACCGTTTTATTAGTTCTTTACCGCCTGTGAAAAAATGCAATTATATAGTCAGTAGTGCTGCGTACAAACAACTATACAGCTCACGTCAAGATTTTTTTCACTTACTAGTGAAACAAGACTTTATGGCTGGGGATTACAAGGAAGTAATGGATTATGAATTGATGATTGCTATTATTGAAAATAGTAAGATGATCTATGCTCTAATTGAGTCCCTTGATACTGCACTAACTCATTTTCATGCAATTGGAGAATATCATTTAAACACCAAAGGGTAGACTATTATAAAGGTGAATGTGTACCACTGCCGACCGGCACCGGAATAATTTATGAGAAAGTTGTGATGGTATCATATTCAAGAATATGGAAAAAGAAATACAAGAAAATAAGGACACTCTTCTTATTAGCTCCGGAACATAAATTCGAGGTACAGTTGCAATTCAAAAATATTATGTTGGTTGATTGAACTTCAATGTATCTCTCATAATGCCACCAGCTGGCCGAACCATAGGCCAGCTTGTTTTATCATTGCAGAATTATATTTTTGTTTTTACTTTACGCTTTAGCCCCGCTTGAATTAAACTAACTTCGTGGATCTAACGACTCCATGAAGTCAATTTAATTATGGGAAGGGAGGTCAACATTATCAGCATTGAAATTATTGTTCTCGTAACAGCTCTGCTTGGTTTGCTTACGAAGGGGTTTGAATTATACTTAGTAATTGAAAAGAATAAGAACAGTAAATAGATTATAGAAATAAGTACATAGACAATAAGGTTGAACGAGTAATTGTCTCGTCTGTCATGCATCACCACAACGGATCTAAAGGTTATAAATCCAGGGCACAACAGCGAAGGCAAAGTTTTTGCAGCAGTCGATTTTGACATGGCTCACGCCTTCTTATGTCGCGCAGGACGTGGGGCAACATTGGGGAGAATCCCATTCCCTTTTTTGCAGAAAGAGTCTTTGGAGCGTTTGAATTCCGGTATCGTGATGTACCAGGAGCGACATATAAACTAGATGCCGGTCCATTTTCCTTTGAACCCGAACGTTGGAATGAGGAAGTCATCACGGATACCCCCGTCATTAGATAGAATTATAAGTTAAGAGAGTAAACGAAATTTCATGTAACAAATGTAGATAATGCAGATAATAAAATAAGAATCCCTAGATATACTTGCTATGATTCTATATAGTCAATAAAAGTAGAAGAAATTTCAAATTAGAAGTGAAAGGATGAAAAAATTGGATTACTTATATATTGATGAAAAAGGTCCGCAAGAAACAATTAGGATTACGACACCCTATGATGAAGAGAAGAAGATCAAGTTAGGAAATGACAACATGTATGTTTATGTTGCTGACTTAATTAAGATAAATGAGAAAAACCTCCTTATAATTGAAGATAAATATAAAATGTTAGAAGAAAAATACATGTCTTCTAGAAATTTTTCTGACGATAGAGAATTAAAAGGAAAAGATATTTTGGACAAGAATTTCAATTATGGTATCGCTAGTCTTAAAAATCGTGAACTAGATTTTTATAGTTCCTTGTTCGACTTACTCCTTGAAAATGATGTTTATAATTTATTATTTTCAATAAATAAAATGTCTCTAGTTGTAGACAATAGATTGACAAGTTGGATTCTCGATATAGAAGAAAAAAACTATATACAATCAGCACGGATTTTAAAATATGCTCTTGTAAAATATTTGGAGAAAGAAGCTAGTGGACGTGTAATTCAATCTATTTTTGATTCAAATATAGGAAATAGAGAAGTTCTTACAGAAATTCAGAAACACATGGTAGCCTTTATTGAAAAGAACCAGCATATAAAGAGAATGGAGAGACAAATACAGAGTTATAGCGGGATAATTCAAGTGATTAGAAAAACAAAGCATTTGATTAAAGACACCCCTTTTGAGCAAGCATCATTTGATTGGAACAAGGTGTCATTTGACATTGATTTGTGGATTACAGAAATGAGCCTTGCCAATAAATTTAATATGCAGTCAACAGAACTGATTCTTGATGAAGGGATACCAATAGAACCGTTCAAAAAATTAAAGTTTCCATCAATAAAAGAAAATGAAGATTCTACTACTCATGTTGGGCTTCGAATTTCTGATGTTTTGGTTGTAATTGTAGGGAAATATATGTCTAAATTAGCGAATGAACTCAGGTACGATAAAAACAATCCAGAAATAAGAAAACTCTTACCCAATGATTGGTTTCAATTTGAGGAAAAACAATTTGATTTATTGAAAAAGATGAATAAATACTTTTTCCCTAATGATTCAATCTATTGTTTTATAGTTGATACATATTTTGATGATGCACTTCTATTTGAAACTTATTTTAGATATATAAGTTCTTATGAATCTTTTCATGATTATAATAAACAAATAGAAACGCATGTAGACAAACATTTTAATTATTTAGCTAAAGCTATGATGTCCAAATGGAAAATGGCAGAAACAAACGAAAATATGGTGAGAAGTATATATGGGAATTTGAATGCAGGTATTAAAGCTGGAGATATCCGTCCTATATGATCAATACTAATTTGGATTTATAAAGTGAAGAGATTGAACAAACCCCAATCGTTGTTTCGATTGGGGTTGTTAACTTTTAAGCGGATTGTTTGAAGAAGTTGCCTTCAGCCGTCATGTACTCTCCTTCGATCTACTTGATATCCGTTAATCTGCTGCGATGACATTTGACTGTACATAATTCTCATTCATCCAAACAATCTCATATAGAATCACTTATACTCCGCATTCTAAGGTTAGGGCGGAGGGTTTTGACTATTAAAACCGATGTTGTCACAGCCATTAGTACCTGGTGAGATTAAAAAAACTGGAAGTCCAGCTTTAAGTGGGACGGATTTAGAATATTAATTCATTACGATAATGGTAGTGTACGTGAATATACAAGACATGGAACTGAAGTAACTGAATGCTTTCCGGAGCTTCAAGAAATAAAATTATCAGTTAAAACCGACATTCTAGATGGAAAATGCATCGCTTTTGATGTTACTCAACCCACAGATCAGCCACCGAAGATCTGGTGGGACGATGCAATGACCCGTTTTCACACGAAAAAGTCTATCGCCGTCAAATCAATCTGGAAAACTTTAAAAGCTCATTTTCCGATAATGTCTTGTGGGTCATGGCGAGTCGGTAATGACGATGACATTTGATAAGAAGCGTGAACTTCTTCAGACGTTGTTAACCCCATCTGGGACAATATCCATAACACCTTTGTATGATGATGGCCTGCAGCTCTTTTTACGAGTAAAACAACAAGGGTTAGAGTGCATAGTTCAGTACAACAGTGATGCACCATATTTTTTAAATGCAAGACCAAAAGATGTAATTACAAAAATAAAGGTATATCAATATGTAACATGCCAGGTCTCAGCAACTCGCAAAGGAGTATTTGGTTGGGGTTTACAAATGGACGGAAAATACGTCGGGATAGTTGAATTCCCACCACATAGAAACATACTGTCTAAGTTTCATTATGAATTAAAAAAACTTGTAAGAAATGATCTGGAACCAGTTTTAAGCTGCAAAGTTCGATTTCAGTGCTTTACCAAAGATGGTAAACTAAGATCACCAATAATAGAGGAACTAGTTGATTGGACTGTAGCATAGCGTGATGCGGAGCCTATGAGAATAACAATTTCCCACCTGAACCTATAACGAATTTTATAGTGAGGTGTATTAGTATGTGCGGTAGATTTACAAAGGAAGAACTATTGGGAATGAGGGATTGTACATAAAGATCAACGTCACAATGATAATTAATCTGAAAAACATGTCGAGGGACAAGAACATAGTCCGATTACCGATTAGATGAGCATCAAAAAAACGATGTGATTAAAATCTCAACAGGCAGCATATTGTAGCACAGTTTTCAATTTTTTTATGGAATAAACAGCTCGATAGAAATAAAAATGGGCGGGTACGTATTAAAAAAGTGAAATTGGCACTAGACTAGCTGCTGAGGACAAGAACTTGTACCGATTACCCGAATTAGACAAGAACATATTCTCATTGCCGATTAGACGTTTATCTAATCGTTATTCTGCCTGTTAATGCATTAAACTGCACATTCCTATTTCGCTTTGAAAATGTGCAAAAAGTGCCTTACTTCCCGCACATTTAAATCAAGAATATTCTACATCGATTTGAGTCCTTTTATCAATTTCAACACAAATTTTCCCCGCAGCTCTTGCTAAGATTTTGCGGATAGGACTTTCTGGATAGCCCTGTTCTCTTAATACATTCAGTATACATTTCCCCTTTTGCGGTAACTCTTTCAGTATCCGCTGATGGCCGGAAAAGATCTACCCAAGATATCAGCAATTTCAGTGAGGGTCCGACCTTCCAGATGCAGCCGGACAGCTAAATATCTTTCATACATCCGGGTACTTTCCGTATTCTTCATAGCCTCTGTTAGTTTTTCAATTTCTTGTTTGAGAGTCATTTTGATCGCCGCCTTTTCAGGTTCTTTTTTATTTCTTACCCGATTCAGGCGGTTCTTAATGTTACGAGTTCAATTTATATTGTAAAAATTAGATTGACATTTTCCATGAATTGGATTATGTTTTATTCACAACGATTTGAAGACTATTAACGAATTGTGTGAATGATATTAACGGAGGTTGTTCTATGATAATTGAAAAGGATTTACTAGCGTTAAGTGATGTAGCAAATTTGTGTGGAACTAGTAGCAGTAATATTTCAAATTGGAGAAAACGTGATCCAAGTTTCCCTGACTCTTTCATTGAAACATCCGCTGGCCCGATATGGAAGGCGGAGGATATTGTTGATTATCTTCAAAAGAAATTTGATGATGAATACGACGCCATTTTTTCAGGCAAAACAGTCATAAAGCGTATGGCTGTAGTGGGAAGAGCACGTGGGGGGAAATCATTTTATAACTCAAGATTTGTAAAAGATAGGCTTGGATTTGTTGAGCTTTTTTGTGGTAATAGCGATGATAAAACTTCTTGCCCAATAAACGTAAAGATATCGGAGTACTATTTCTATGAATCATATGAATTCCATACCGATTTTAATAGTATTTATACTGCAGATGATAAAGATATTGAAATCACTCAATTAAGAGAAAAGGTATCATCACTCGTTAATAAATCATATGGGCAGGACAATATCGAAGTGATGCTTGAGATTGAAGCTGTTTGTAAGGCGATTCAAGCTGTAGAAAGACGATCTAAAAAAAGGAAATGTAACACATATATTGATACCTACCAGAGGCCAAGTGAGTTTTGTAAAGAAATTCTTAGGACTTGCGGCCTTCGGAGTTTAGAGATAGTGGATACTCCAGGGGTTTCTGGGAATGTAGAAGCATCCAAAATCGCTAAATCCGATATATATGTGTTCTTACTAAAACCAGATAATGATGATGAGTCGCAGACTTTAAAGCGAATAGTGACAGAGATAAAAGCTGACGTTGCAACCAGTAAAGCTATCTTCTTGTATAAGAAGGAGGGTGTATTTCTTACCAAAAGGAAGTATGAGGACGCCCGCTTAAAAATACGTAAAGATATGGCTGCATATAATGATTTGTTTACAGATCTTAAAGGCAATATTATTTCTACTGATTTAGAAGTTTTAGACCCATCAAGTCACAGTATACTCTTTCCGACTATGGATAGTGATGAAGTTATTCTTTCCGAAGAATTGTTCCTGGAGGAGATCAGAGAAAAATTGCTTGAAGCGTTTAAACCTGAGGATGAAATAAGTAAAGACGAGGAATTTAAAAAGATAGTTTCAGACCAAGGAGACCAAGCAGTAGAACTAGCTCTGAATATCTTAAGAAACATTCCAATCCATGTTATTAATACAGAAAATATAGAATACACCACTGAGCAGCTACTTAGTGAAAACCATGACAGAGTTATGACCAAAGATAATTATAGGCTTCGTATCGATCTTGATAATGCTTATAGTGAAGAAGCGAATATTCTGGATAGTTACTTCTCATCTTATACGGCTGAAGATTATCCTGAAGGTTGGAAGCAAGTTATAATCAAATATATTCACAAAAAACTAACAGAGAGTATTAGAACAGATCGTGGGTTGGGTGTAGGAACACACCATTGGGAGGAAAGACCAGCTAGAACGATGCTAGTGGAGGAATCGATTTTAGCCGATAGAGTTCTTGCAAGTATTCTGGATACAGACGAGAAATCTAGGAATAGACCTTATAGAAGGGCGTTTATAGATAGTAACATCAGTAGTGCGACTTGGAATTATGTAGGCTGCGTCAATGATGAGGATGCAATTACAAAGCTGAAAATCATAAAAGAGTGTCTACTACATGTTAGCGTGTCAAAACGTAAAGAAATGGTATTGACCAGATATGTTGGTGGACTACGTAAGCTCGCAGAGTATAAGATTCTTAGAAATCTAGGCTATAAAGAGGATAAGTGTATGGACGAGTTAAAATTATTGCCGTTCTAAACGGAAACACCACACGATGCTTATCTGTCGAGGGACAAGAACTTGTACCGATTGCCGAAATGGACAAGAACATGAGCTGATTAACGATTAGATATGTATCTAACTGGTTTTCCATGCAATTTCATTAAGCTAACGGGCAGCATTCCTATTATGAAGAAATACGAGGTTTGAGAACCAAAAAGACTCCTTGATATGATGTTAATGGATCCACAACGCCTGGCCAGGTAACGGATCCAAAAAAAATCAAGGAGACTACAAAATGAGTTCTACTCAAAATGATCGAATTAATCAAATCACTTCGTCTACCTTAATTGTCGGTGTAGACATCGCTAAATTTAAACACGTCGCTCGAGCACAAGACTATCCCGGAGTCAAGTTTGGGAAGCCCATCACGTTTGAAAACAACCGTGATGGCTTCGAAATGTTCGTTCGTTGGCTTAGAAAGATTGCGATGGAGCAAGGGTTTCAGGACGTCATCGTTGGCATGGAACCGACCGGTCACTACTGGCTGAACCTGGCCCATTTTCTAAGAGAACAGCACGTTATGTGCACTGTGGTTAATCCGCTCCACGTGAAGAAAAGCAAAGAACTGGACGATAATTCGCCAACCAAGAACGACATCAAAGATGCTAAAGTCATCGCACAGCTCGTCAAGGATGGAAGATACGCCGTACCTAACCTTCCTCAGGGGATCTATGCCGAACTAAGGGAAGCGATGAAAATTCGCGATCTCCTGTCGACTGACTTGCGCGTGGTGCAAGGCCGCGTCCATAACGGGTTGGATCGGTATTTTCCAGAGTTCCTCACTGTTTTTAAGGATTGGGAATGCAAGTCCGCACGTCAAATGCTCAGTCTTTGTTTGTTGCCGAATGAGCTGGTTTCTGAGTCTGAGGAAGCCTTGCTAAGTCACCTCAGAAAGGTTGCCAAGCGAGGTCTCGGCATTGAGCGTATGAGAAGTCTGAAAGCAGTGGCAAGCCGTTCCGTTGGTATCCGAGAAGGTACAGCACTAGCAAAACTCGAGCTTAGGCTGTTGTTAACACAGTACGAGCTGCTTGAAGGAAAGTTTGAAGAGCTTGAAACAAGGCTGGATGAGCTCTTGGAGCAGGTCCCGCATGTGAAGCAACTACTGGCCATAAAAGGAATTGGCCGGGACAGTATAGCCGGGTTCCTCTCCTGAAATTGGCGACATTGAACGTTATCGGCATCCCAAACAGATTATATAAGTTCATGAAATCATATATGAGAATGGCCGAACAGGTAGGGATCAGAAATGCAAATAATGATATAATGAAAATGTTTGGAGTAACAACAGTTGGATTTATTTGCCTTCGCGTAGATTTTGTGTTCAAACGAGTATTCGGTAGTGAGAACAATAGGGATACGTAATAGAACCATTTTCAGGATAGATAGGGCTTTTTACAAAATAATCTACATTCCATAGTTTCTGCGAACAGATATTTACAGGAGTTGATTAACATTGAGCTCGATTAATGAATTATGGAAGATATATAATCAAATGCGAGAAAAGGGGGAGCGGGTTACATTACAAGCTATTTTACGTGAAGCTCGGAGCCAAGGGTTGCTCTTATCGATCGAGGAAACAGCCAACTTGGCCTGGTCAATAGAGAGGACAGAGATTCTTGTTCCACCACCACTGGTGAGAAAAACTATATCTTCGTTCATTGCCCGAAAGACTTATCAAAAGGTTCTCGACCCTTGGGACCGGTTTGGAGGATTAATCCGGCTAGCAAAACCGGATTCTGAACGTCATTCCATTTTACACAATACTATAGATGAAGAGATGTTCAGTGCGATTAACGGGAATACGGATATAGAGACCAAAGTTGGTAATCCGCTGGAAACGCTTGATAAATATGATGATCAGTGGGATTTAATTATTTCATCACCACCATTTGGGACGCCACGAGATAAAATTACGGTTGAAAACAGAGGGCGAGTAGAGACTCTTGCTGACTCGATGGAATTGCTCGTTCTTTTCCAGGCTTGTACAAAGCTTAATCAGGAAGGGACTGCTCTATTTGTAGTATCATCCCGCTTCTTTCAATCCGTCAGCTTTAAGCATTTGTCATTGATCGGTATTCATCTTGAAGCTATCGTACACTTCCCCCCGGGAACCTTTGCTCCTTACACACAAATTAGTACGTATATGGTTGTAATGAGACGTGCTGATCCTTCCAGGTTGACGTTTATTGCGGAAATCGGATCAGAAGATGATATTCAACCTGTCTTAAACAACATGGCCGCAGGTAAGAAGGGAAAGACGCTGGAACGTGGTACGTTTATTGACCCTTATTCATTTAGCTCCTTTAAGGAAGTTCAGCTAGAACGTGATATCGGTCAATTGTCCCGGAGGATGAATTTGACTCCGGTGACAATGACCTCAATCAAGAAAGAAATCAATCTGTGGAACGCCAAATGGGAAGAAGGATTCAAGGATCTTCCGAACGCTGTGTATTTGCCGATTAGCGGCCAATCGGATACTGTTGCACGATTGTCTGACCTGAGGCTTAAATCAAACAATTACATACAAATCGTATTGGACAGTGAGAAAGCGAACGCAGAATATGTAGCACGATTTTTCTGCACAGAGATGGGACAAATGATAAGAAAGTACTTATCAAAAGGAAGTGCCTTTTCGAGGATTTCGCTTTCTAGACTTAAAGAATGTGAAGTTTATTTTCCTTCGATAGAGACACAGACCCTGATGAACGATGTTCAGAATGAAATTACCGAGCTGCGAGCTATGCTTTATACAATCGAACAACAACTCTGGAACAAGCCCAACGATGTAGAAAAAACCATGAAATCTCTGAAAAGAATCAACAGAGAATCTGGTTTTGAGTCGTGGATGGAGACGATGCCCTTCCCAATGGCTTCGATCCTGTGGAGGTATTATGCAGAATCAAACGTCAGGTTAAAGAAAGAACATCTCTTTCACTTTTTTGAAGCAATGACACAGTTTAACACGACGCTGCTTTTAAGTGGCCTAAAGTCCGATTCCGGCTTGCTTGAATTACATAGAGATACGGTTTTCGCGGACTTCAAGAAGGAGTCACTGTATCGCTCCACGTTTGGCACATGGATTGTGCTGGGTGAACGAATTGCTAAAATTATCCGAACTGAAATGGGAAATCAGGACAGAAAAGAAATTTGCCTTAAGGCTTTTCGAGCGGGACGACCCGAACTAATCAATTTCCTATCCAGCAAGAAAACCTTTGAAGTGTTGAAGCGAACCGCCGAATTCCGGAACAGATGGAAGGGCCACGGGGGAATCGAGAATGACCAGGAAGCTAAGAAACGATTGAGCGCTTTGGAGTCGGAATTGGCAGCCTTGCGTGAACTTATGATTGACACGTACGAGGGTTATCAGATTATTTGTCCAGAGAATGGAATGCGCAAATCAGGCATTTTCCATATGCATGTCTATTCATTAATGGGAACGAGGCAAATTTTCAAAAGAATCAGCATTCAGACCACACTTATGCCGGACAGCGAAAAGCTGTATCTGTATTCTGAGGGAAATCCTGAACCTCTAGAATTGCTGCCATTCATTAAACTTAAGTTTGGAAAATCGCCTGATGAGAATGCTTGCTACTTCTATAATAGTGTTGAAAAATCTGGTTTCCGATGGATATCGTATCATTTTGATAAAGAAGGGGAACTTGTTGAGGCCGATGATGTATTAGAGCAACTGCTGGATAGTTTAATTTGAGGTAGACGAATTACAGTCGTCAAAGAGTCCATGGGAAACCGTACTTGGACTCTATTCCATTGTAATCGTCTTTTTTTCGAGGATACAACTTTAAATAGGACGATTGATCAAACACAAGAGAACTTTAATTTGTAAAAGTAACATGTCGGGGGACAAGAACTTGTACCGATTACCGAAAAGGACAAGAACATGGTCCCATTAACGATTAGGCATTTTTTCGAAGATCCCTAAGTCGGCTTTGGAAATACGCTTTGCGAGCAAGTATTAATCAGCGCAAAACGAATCTTACGAAGTGCTGGAAGAAGTCGAGAACGAATGTACTGAACCTGCGTAAGCTGGGAATACCGGAAGGTCGAGGGAAGCGCGGTACTGTCTCGTTCCATAACGAGCTAAAAACGTACCGGCGGGGTATTATGTCTTCCCTCTGCCCAGTACGAACCCCTGTGTCAATTGTACTCAAGAGGTTGAACCGCCGTAAACCAAACGGTACTTACGGTAGTGTGAAGAAGGTCGGCTGGTAGCCTCCTAGCCGATTATTAAGCAACTAAAACCTTGACCGAATGATCAAATAATAGATAAGAAATTTCTGTAAGAGTGAGAAGGTAGAGTGTGTTAAAATGTATAGATAATTATACCTATATCAGAATAGCAGACGTAGCCATAAGATGTATATCGATGTTTTAATATATGATGATTAGGAGGACGTACATATGTATAATATTGCGGAAGATTACTGGCAAATTATTAAACATAGCTTTTTGCGAAAGTATAAGACCAATATTTATGCTGGGGATTTAAGTCTGAAACAAGTCGCGGATAATGAATCACTAAAAAAAATTGATTTTCAGTTTATAGATGCAATCCGTGATGTTGAACGCGATCTATTTACGGGAAGGAACACTTTATTACGTGAAGTGATTGACTTTTTTATGGATTATAGTATCAAAAACTCTAAAAAAGATAAGAAAACTCAATTGCTGTCGAGGGACAAGAACATATTCCCATTGAAGTCGCTAATTTAGCGGCTTTTTTTTTATCGGTACAAGTTCTTGTCCCAAGCTAAGGACAAGAACTTGTACCGATTGCCGGAATGGACAAGAACATAGTCCG
>NZ_JAVYAE020000027.1:0-20553 GCF_032334105.1 Paenibacillus hubeiensis | reverse complement strand
AAGCAGCAGACTAAAGATCGTCTGAACAAAAGCGTAGACGATATCACGGATTATGTATCTGATTCGATGGAGCGGATGCGAAATACTCGTTTTGGCCCGGAATTTGCAATGGATGGACCAAACGGTGTCTATTTCACGAAGCCGAAAAAGCCAATTCCGCCCAATAGCCAGCAGCAGCGTTTTTGGAGTGAAATGGAAGCAGGTAAGGATGATTTAGCGAAGAAGTTGGATGAGGGGACGGGTTATTCTGCACAGATACCTCGAACAGGAGCAAAATGGAATGATTACTACAAGAGCAAATATGGAGACGGAAATTTTACATGGGTAACAGAGTTAAAATCTTATGATGATATTTTAAGTAATCCCAAAGCTCTATGGAGTAAATCAGCTGATGAAGTTGGAAGAACTCTTGGAGATGGATGGACGAAAGGTACTTATGGCTCAGCAGGTACTGGATGGAAATTCACAAACGGCGATAAGTCTGTGCTCTATCCCCTAGGAGGAGGGGGACATGAAGGGTCATACATTGGTTTCTCAAGTGGCAGACAGGCAAAGTCAAGGTAGTAAGAACTGATTATAAACCGTTACCCGGGGATAAGGCTACAGTTATTCAAAAATAAAGGGGATATGTTTAATGGGGAAAATATCCACAGGAAAACTGTTGGAGCTATATGTAGATACGATTGATAAATGTGGAACATACCTGCTAAGTGAGGATGATACGGTAATTGGCTACAATATCTTTGAAGAATTCGATACAGGAGTAATTTCATTTTTACACGTTGATGTCTTACAAAGACTTAATGATGCCGGACTAATTAGTGATGAGATGGTGTATAAAAGTTCTATCTTAAGAGACTTAGTTCTAGAATTACAGCAAGGCGATGAGTGGAATGTTAATGCGGTTAGAAATTCACCAGATTGGAGGAGGGTACTTGAACTATCTGATGAAATCAAGGGTTACTTGGTGGCTGCTAAAAAAGCACTACCCAGTGCCGGAATGAACCACTCATTCAACAAATAATACATCTAACCCATGTAATACCCATATAAAGATTTCTCGTTTCAGGTTGCAGGCCCATCAAATGCTTTAATTTTCAACCTGAATAACGCTCCTCGGATACATTAAACAGGTTGATTATGGACATATACTACCGTAATTTGACTTGTTTTTGTGTTATGTTCATCTTCTCACAGTTTTTTATTGCAACTGTAAATTACGCCAAGACGATAGAAAGATGAGAAGGTGATATGTTACATATTTGATAATCGTTAGCATGTAAGTGATGATAAAGTTGTTCAAGGCAATCACATTTTGCACCACCCAAATGATCTGAGGTGATTTCATTGGAAGAATATGATTTGTTTACTAAAATTTTTGTGGATAGCGATGTTGATAAAGAAATGTTGCTAGATGCAGTTTCAAACATTGTTAAGGGTACAATTAGTGGTTCAAGCATATTGACGAAGCATTCAGAAATAATTATTTTCAATAACAGTGATTTCGATAAAGACAAAATAAACCAAGGAAATGATGGCTTTCTATATTACAAGTACTACCTTGAAATTGAACCAACTGAAAATGGGGGTGAAGCTAACTATGTATTAGAAATATCCAATTTGCTGACAAAGTTATGGGATGCTGATTTTAAAGCAATAGCATCGTGCGATTTTGAAAATCCCCTACCAAGAAAAGGCGGTTATAATTTTGATGGCGAGTACTGTTCTACGTGAGGGACGATTTTCCCAGATTACGTGTTACAACCATAATCATTTTGGAGGTCAACTTTATGTTTTACGAAAAAGTACGAGCGGTTTTAGGGGCACGTGCGTTGCTAGACGATAACGATCCTATGATTAAACAAAAGTGGATAGAATTAATTGAACTCCTTAGTACAGATGAGAGTTTAACCTTAGCTTTTTTGAATCAATGTACCAAAACTGAAATTTCGTTTCTGAGTGAAGTGTTTGAAGAGGTTGCGTATAATTTGCAAAGCGGAAAATTCATTGATCTATTATATTTGTTAGATAAAAGGTATCCAGATTTAGACTTAAATAGCCATATTCAAATCGCTGAAAGTTATATGGTGTAAACACTTTTGAGGATTTTCAACTCGGACAATTAGAGTGTCTGTAAGATAGTCCTTGTAAACTCTTAAACCAAGTAAATGGAAATGGTAGAAAGGTTGGAAAGAGTGAGAAAAATGTATCTTGAGAATGCAATAGAAAGAATAAATAAAGTGAATTGGACAGTAATTGGTACAGAAGGTATACGAGAAGATGCAAAATTAATGGCAGAGTTTTTGAGGAGAATGGCTGCTTTTTCTTTATCTTATGACGTAACTCTTCAAAACCCCTTTGTCATTGATATTGCTGAAGAATTAGGCTTCCAAAACAACATAGATACTGAAAAACTATGTTCCAAAGAAACACTAGAATATGTGAATAATAACATGTATGCAAATTGTTTAATTAAATCATATTTAAAATTATCAGCAATATCAGATGAAAATAAAGAAGTTCAAAAGTATTTAGATATTTATGATCCAATAATAAGATTATTTGAAAAGGGCGTAAATTTTATAGTTAGATCAGGCTTTATTGATGTAACTAATGTTGGATCCTTTCCGGTTAGTAACTGGTTAAGTCGTTCACAAAATGAACCTATTGATGTTAATAATATATAGAGAGTCTTATATCTATTGAGTAATCATCGTCTACAAAAGGAAGAAAAAGAGACGTGACCTTAGAATTTGTATTCCTTGAAAATATTGATAATTTATCTTTCGCGATAAATATTAAATCTGATAAGTTCATATTTATGTGTGGAAACTGTTAGCTTATGTTTGCAGCTTTGTATCCATTATAGAAGCTCAAAGGGGAAGAACGATGATTACGTTATTTTCGAGGGGGCTATACAAGTTTTAAAAGAATATGGAGGGTTAAAAATTCAATTCAAGAATCCTCGAAAACCGGATCGATATTTAACTTTGAATGTTGATCCTGAACATGCAGGAAAATCTATTTTTCGTGAGCTTGTCACAAGATATGAGGAACACTGTAATGAATCATTTATAATTCTAGGGGAAATCGCTTCTATTGATATGACATGGTATGTTGGTTCATCAGGAACATTTTACGGAGGTAATGATGATTTTCTTATTTATTTAGGAGATACCTTCGAAGAAGCTTTATATCATGTTGTTATGGGTGCAAACCTAGACATGATAACTATAGATAGTGACTGAACCTGTATAACTTGCACAAAACATGGAGGCTACGGATTCAGAAAAATATAATTTGCATTAGACGTCTTTAGGTTCGCATAACAAACGATTTTCTGCACTGTCAATCGTCGCTGTCGGGGAAAACATCTGCTGGGTAACAAGAAGCCACGACGCCAAAAGGTATTATCGAATGATAACCTTTGTGGTCTGGTTGTGGGAATGGCGATGTGCAAGAGGTTCTTGCGTGCGATGGATTCGAATTGCACTCAAGTAGTTAGGTGAAGTAAGGGGTGAAGAAAGTGAGAGTGGATGTGAGTACAATTGTCTTTCCATTGCCCACCGATGAATTATTAGACGAAGTGGAGCGAGGCTTGAGAATTTCATTTCCTGAAACATATAGGAATTTTATCTAAGAAAATAATGGAGCTGTACCACAGACAAACGTGTTTAGATATAATCAGCATGAATATGTGATTGAAAAATTTCTTTGTGTACTGAATGACAGCGAGTCTGATCTGACGAATGGTTGGTATGATGTCGAAGTTGTTATTACACAATTAAGTGAAAGATTAACTGATGATGAAGATTTAGTGGGAATACATATCGTTCCTATTGCAGCGTTATTTTCAGGAGATTTTGTTTGTTTGGATTTTAGAGAGACTGAAGAGCCCACGTCGTAATCTGGTTTCATGAAGAGTCAGAAGAATTTTCTCCTGTAACACGAAAGGTCGCTTCAAATTTATCTGAATTTTTCGGAATGCTAACAGAGGAAGAAATGTGACTACATGAGGAGAGTTGATTTTAAGAAATAGAGGAGGAAATCATTTCATGAAAATTTATGATGTGGTGTTTGGCGAACTCGACTATGATTATATTTGGTCCAAGGATACGACTATGAATTATTTTGGGGTTAAGACTCCAATAACCCTTATTATTGAAGGAGATGAGGACGGGGTATTCGATGATGATCAATATTCGGCTTACCAAAGTTTAATGGAAGATTGGGAGGAAATACAACAGAATTTACTTCAACCTATTTTAAACTATTATCTACAAAAACGTCATGAGTTAGGCTATGACATAGCTTTTAATGAAAGTTATCCTTTCGTGGATACAACTGAGCAATTAAAAAAAATGATGACCTTAGATAGTATTGTTGTTTCGTATGGAGATCTTAATAAAGAACGGGATATTGGATTTCTTTTTAGTTGTACGTGGGATTCAGAAAATGGCTTAGGCATTCGTTTATTAGATGAAAAAGTAGTTGATGTAGGATACCAAGATGTTGCGATATAAAACTTAGGGTGAACTCAATTCAGATATTTGAACTAAGACTTATTGAGTTTTACTGAATCGGAGAAAGGCGATGTTGAATGAGAACCAAATTGTGAAAGACATTCGAAATGCCCTCAAGAGCAATCAATTCGATAATATACAGGTTATGTTTGAAAATTTAAGTTTATCTAAAGAAGGAAGGTGAGTCTAATGAAACGTAACTATGAAGCATTATTCGGCTCATTTTATCAAAGGTATCTGGATTGGAAAAATGAAGAAATGAGTGACGCTGAGGCACTCGCCATTACATACGATGCTTACTATAGCATAATGAATAGAGGCGAAATGGAGAAAGCTGTCGTGAACATTGCAGCAGCAACAGTGTCATTAACACATACCAAGGTCTATTGTAAATTTAAAGTGCATGTCATGGAGCAGCTTCTTTCCTTAAATAAGGAAAAACTTCGTAGTGTAATACAGACGGATGAATACAAGGATATCGTTGAACGTATGGAAAAAGTCCTTGAAAAGTTTGAAGACATGGCAATAGATCAGAGTGAATTCGCAAGATGGCACTATTTTGAAATGGAGAAAGCAGTGAAAGAGTGTTTCGCCACACTCCTGAACGTTACTAGAGATGAAGATGAGTTAGTTGGGAATGTCCTGAATCGATTTGAACGTGATTGTAATAATACGCCTTCTGAAAACATGGTGATAAAAACAACCCTTGCAGAGTTGATAATTAGACATCGAATCGAAGTCAAAGATCAGTTTGCCCGTATCAAGCGTGAGTTGGAACGGTTCGATATTCTTGAAGTCGGTCAAGACTTAACTGAATTTGAAAAAAAGGACTTGTCGCTCCGGATCGGAGAGATATTAGGCTTGAATGGACCGCTAGAGAATACTAGATTTGATGATAAAAATCAGATTTGATCCTGAGCATTTCAAATTAGAATGGACCGCCTCTGTCTTTATTGGACGAGGCGGTTCATTTCTTTTAAAACCCAGTCTACCCCTTCAACAGCCCCGACTCCCTCACGGTGGCGAGGAACTCGTTGAATTGCGGGATGTTCAGCTGCTGCGCTGCATCGGAGAGAGCTACGGCCGGGTTCGGGTGCACCTCCACCATGACGCCGTCGGCGCCTGCGGCGAGAGCGGCTTTGGCGCAAGGGGCAAGGATGTCTTTGCGGCCCGTGGAATGCGTGACATCGACAAGCACCGGCAGATGCGTTTCCTGTTTCAGGATCGGCACGGCCGAAATGTCGAGCGTGTTGCGCGTTGCTTTCTCATAGGTGCGGATGCCGCGCTCGATCAGCATGACTTGTTTGTTGCCGCGGGAGACGACGTACTCCGCCGCATGCACGAACTCGTCGATCGTCGCCGCCAGACCACGTTTCAGCAGGATCGGAATGTTGACATCGCCTGCAGCCTTGAGCAGCTCGAAATTCTGCATGTTGCGCGCGCCGATCTGGATGACGTCGATGTAATCGCCGGCAAGCTCGATGTGATCCGGGTGAACGATCTCGCTGATCGTTTTCAACCCGAACTCATCGGCAACTTCCTTCAGTATTTTCAGCCCCTCAATGCCAAGTCCCTGGAAATCGTATGGCGAGGTGCGCGGTTTGAAGGCACCGCCGCGCATGACGCTGATGCCTGCGGCCTTGAGCGCTGCAGCGACTTCGCGCACTTGTTCGTAACTCTCGACCGAGCAAGGCCCGGCGATCATGATTGGCGTTCCCGCACCGACCTGCACGTCGCCAATGGAGACGATGGTATCCTCTTGCTGGTTTTTGCGGCTGACGAGCAGATGTTTTTTGTGTTCGTCGACTTGCAAATTCAGCGAAGCCTGGAAGATTTGCTTGAATAAGAGCTTGATCGCATCGTTATGGAACGGTCCCGGATTGGCTGCGGTCAGTTCCTCCAGCATTTCTTTTTCACGCACAGGATCGAATTTGGGCACGCCTTGTTTTTCTTTGATTTGCCCGATTTCCTGCACGACGCTGGCCCGTTCGGACAACAGGTGAAGCAGGCCGTGGTTGATTTCGTTCAAGCGGCTTCTTAACGTTTCGAGCTCGGTATTCTGTTCCATGGACAATGCACTCCTTCGACATTTGGATTGGTTCTGATTCGCAAAAAACAAAAAAAGCCCTTCATCCGCAAGGGACGAAGAAGCCGTGGTACCACCCTAATTAGAAACGGCAGCGCTGCCTTGCAGCGAGCTGTTTCTCACTTAACCTTTTAACGCAAGGATACGGATTGTCCTAGGAGCTGTAGAAACCCTGAAAAGGTTAGCCCTTCAGCAATCGGCTCGGGAGTGAACTTCGGCGGCATGCTGCTTTCGGGTGCTTTCAGTCTCCGGCACCGCGTCCCTGTGATGAACATGTAATCCGCGTACTCTTTCCGTCATGGCTTTTATAAAGTAATTTTATTCTGATCCCGTCAATAGGTGACATGAAATGAATTGAAGTCATAATAGCATGCTCCGGAATTGATCGCAAGATGACGGATTGACGCATTCATGCGATAAAGTAAATAGACTCATTCGCCATGGGACAGGGATTCGCAGTATAATATAAATAATGACGATTATTATGCAATTTCTGCAAAAGGGGTAATTATGAACAAAACGATTTCGGATATCGCCCAATTGGCGGGAGTCGCAAAGAGCACGGTTTCCCGGTTCCTCAACGGGGGATCGGTCAGCGAGGATACCCGCCAACGCATTGAGCGGATTATCAAACAATACAACTACGTTCCCAACACCTTTGCCCAAAGCTTGAAGGCCAAGCGGGCAAGCATCATCGGCACGGTTGTCCCGCGCCTGGACTCCTTTGCCACGTCCCAGACGCTGATCGGCATCGATGAGGAACTGCGCGGCAACCAATACCAGATGCTGATTGCAAACACAAGCCAGGACATGCAGCGGGAGATTGACGCCATTTACGATTTTGCCAGACAGAAAGTTTCCGGCATCATCCTGCTTGCGGCCGAGGTGACGGAAGCACATCTGAAAGCGGTGGACGACATCGCCATTCCGGTCATTTTGGTCGGACAGCAGCATGAACGGCTTCATAGCGTCGTACATAATGACGACCAGGCCGGTTATGAAATGGGCAAGCATGTGCTGCAAAACGGACATCGCGAGATCAGTTATTTGGGTGTAACCGAACGGGATCAGGCCGTGGGCATTCACCGGAAGCAAGGGTTTCGGCGTGCCATCGCGGAATGTCCAGGATGTAATGTAACCTACCATGAGTCGAGCTTTAAGATGTCGGAGGCAGCACATACGGCTGAGCAGGTGTTAAACAACGATAGGTCATCGATGGTTGTATGCGCAACAGACAATATTGCGTTGGCCGTGATGAAAACGGCTTTTGCCGCCAAAAGGCAGATTCCGCAGGATATATCCGTGAGCGGTTTCGGTGGATATGACATCACGGAGATGATCAATCCTGCGCTGACCACGGTACGATACCATTATACTCAGGCCGGGAGAATCGCGGCCAGCCACATTATCCGGCTTGTTGCGGGAGAACCGGTGGAGAAGTGCGCCGTGCTCGACGTGGAGCTGATTTCCCGAGAAAGCGTTGACAAATTATAAAAAAATCCTTTATGATAGTCCCATCGAACCGGTTCCAAACTTCTGCGGAAAAGCAGGAACCTTGAGAAGAATTCCTGATGGGATTATTTTTTTGCGTTGTTCGGAACCGGTTCCGTTCTTGGACGAAAACAGCAATGGCAAGGGTGGGAGTACTCGATATGAAAATGACCCGAGAACGGCTTTACCGTCGGCTTGAACAGGCCGATCCAGGTGAATTGCGCAAACTTGAAGCGCTCATCGCCGCATGTCCGTGGCGGCAGCAATATCATATTCAGCCCCAAACGGGGCTGCTGAACGACCCGAACGGTTTTGCCTTTTACCAAGGCTATTATCACCTGTTCTATCAATGGTTCCCGCTTGGAACGGAGCATGGCATGAAGTATTGGTATCACGTTCGCTCCAGTGATCTCGTGCATTGGGAAGACAGGGGAATCGGCATCCATCCGGGCGATCCACAGGATTCGCATGGTGCCTATTCGGGCAGCGCCATCGAGAAGGATGGCAAGCTGATGCTGATGTATACAGGCAATACAAGGGATGAACGATGGATCAGGCATCCGTACCAATGCCTTGCGGTCATGGATGAAGATGATGTGGTGATTAAACGCGAAACCCCTGTTATCCCGGCCGTGCCGCCTGGATACACGGACCATTTCAGGGACCCGAAGGTATGGCAAGACGGAGAATGGTATTACTGTATCATAGGAGCCCAGCGCGAGAACGAGACCGGCTGCGCCGTGTTATATCGCTCGCCCGACATGTTGGAGTGGACGCTTTTGGGCGAGCTGCGGACGAATTTGAACGAATTCGGATATATGTGGGAGTGTCCGGATTATATGGAGCTGGATGGCCAGGGTGTACTGATTTTTTGCCCTCAAGGGTTGCAACCGGAAGGGGATCGGTACAATAACATCTATCAATCCGGCTATCTCATCGGTGAAGCGCTCGATCCGGAAACGTTAACATTCAACCACGGCGATTTCAGGGAACTGGATCGCGGGTTTGACTTCTATGCACCCCAGACGATGGCAGCTCCGGATGGCAGACGCATACTTGTCGGATGGATGGGATTGCCCGATCTGGCGTATCCGACGGACGGCAGCGGTTGGGCGCATTGCCTGACGATTCCGCGGCAGCTGAGCATTAGAGACGGCAAACTCATTCAACAGCCCGTCGATGAAATGGTGAAGCTGCGCATGACCGAAACGAAGCAGACCGTCGGCGTGACCCTTGAAAACGAAACCAGAACAATCCCTGGCTTCGCCGGCACGGCGTTTGAACTGGACTGCATCATTGACAGCTGCGATGCCGATCGTTTCGGTATCGAATTCCGCTCGAGCGAGCAGGAAAAAACGGTCATATGGTATGACCGGGCGGAGCAGAAGCTGGTGCTGGATCGTTCGTCGTCCGGGGCAGCGCTGGCCGAAGCCAACGGCAGCGTGCGTCGATGCTCTCTAAGCGGCGAAACGATCCGGCTTCGCATGTTCGTGGATACGTCATCGGTCGAAATCTTCGTGAACGAAGGGGAAGAAGTTTTCACGAGCCGGATTTTCCCAAGCCAAACGAGTGATGGCATCCGTTTCTTTGCCCACGGCGGCAGAGCGACATTTAAAGCAAGCAAGTGGGATTACGAGCATCAAAATGCAAAACGTTAAACAATCATCAGGCACGAAGGGAATGAATTCCATGTCCGACAATCAACAGATCGCTCGCGAAGTCATCCAGGCCGTCGGCGGCAAGGATAATATCGCATCGTTTGCGCACTGCGCAACCCGGCTTCGCATCATGGTGAACGACAAGGACAAAATCGACCAAAAACAGGTCGAAACCATCGACAAAGTCAAAGGTGCATTTTTTAACTCGGGGCAGTACCAGATCATTTTTGGCACGGGAACGGTCAACCGGATCTATGAGGAAGTGGAGAAGCTCGGGATCGAAGGCACATCCAAGGAAGATTTGAAAGGCCAAAGCAAAAAGCAGGGCAACGTGTTTCAGCGAGGGATCCGGACCTTTGGCGACGTGTTTGTGCCCATCATTCCGGTGCTGGTGGCAACCGGGCTATTCATGGGTCTGCGCGGCCTGCTCACCCAGAGCGAGATTCTGGCGTTGTTCGGGGCTACGCCTGATGATATTTCGCCAAACTTTTTGCTCTTTACGCAAGTTCTGACCGATACGGCCTTCGCGTTTTTGCCGGCACTCGTGGCGTGGTCCGCATTCCGCGTATTCGGCGGCAGCCCCGTGCTCGGCATTGTGCTTGGTTTGATGCTGGTCAATCCGGCGCTGCCGAACGCGTATGCGGTCGCAGACGGATCGGCAAAGGCGCTGCACATGTTCGGCTTCATACCGGTCGTCGGTTACCAAGGTTCAGTCCTGCCCGCCTTCTTCGTGGGCTTGATCGGCGCCAAATTTGAGAAGTTTCTCCGAAAGCGGGTACCTGAAGCGCTGGATCTGATCCTTACGCCGTTCATTACGCTTGCTGTCATGATCACGCTGGGTTTGTTCGCCATCGGCCCGGTATTCCATTCCCTGGAGGAATGGGTGCTGCACGGCACAACCGCCGTTCTGGATCTGCCGTTTGGCATTGCGGGGCTTGTGATCGGATTCTTGCATCAAATCATTGTGGTTACCGGCGTGCATCATATATTCAATTTTCTTGAGATACAATTGCTGGAGCGAACGGGTGCCAATGCATTCAACGCGATTATTACATGTGCCATTACGGCACAGGGGGCAGCTTGTCTGGCAGTTGGTTTGAAAACGAAAGATACGAAGTTAAAGGCGCTTGCCTTGCCTTCTTCATTCTCGGCTTTTCTTGGCATCACTGAACCGGCGATTTTCGGGGTCAACCTTCGTTTGATGAAACCGTTTATTATGGGTCTGGTCGGCGGCGCGGCAGGGGGATTTCTGGCATCCCTGTTCCATTTGCAGGGCACAGGCATGGCGGTTACCGCGATCCCGGGAACGTTGCTGTACCTGAACAGCCAGCTGCCAGTGTACATTTTGACCAATGTAGTAGCGATGGGCATCGCGTTTGCGCTGACCTGGATGTTCGGTTACAAAAACAAGCCTGCAGCTTCGGAAAACGGATCTTCGAACGGCATGTCCGGTAACGGGGAGTCGATGGCAGATTCGGTAATTGCCTCGGACTCGGCATCCGCATCAGCTTCGTCACCTGTTCCAACAAGCATGGAAAAAGTGCAGGTTGACACGATGGATATAGCGGCCCCAATCACGGGTCAAGCCGTTGCTTTGGCCACCGTTCCCGATCCGGCCTTTGCGGAAGGGCACATGGGAGAAGGAATCGCTATCGAACCATCCGATGGCAAAGTATATGCTCCGTTCGAAGGCACCGTGGCACATGTCATGCACAAAAGCAAACATGCCGTCATTTTAGAGCATGCGACGGGAGCGCAAGTGCTGATTCACGTCGGCATCAACACCGTTGGTCTGAAAGGAGAAGGTTTCACGCTGCACGTGAGCAATGGCGATCATGTCTCGAAAGGACAGCTGTTGTTGGAATTTGATATGGAGCATATCCGGTCAGCCGGATTGCCGCTAATCACACCCGTTCTTGTGCCTGGTGGGAACGAAGAGATCGAGAGTGTGACGGTTGCCCGATCAGGGCCGGTGCAGGCGGGGCAGGATACGGTGCTTATAGTCAAATTCAAGAAGACAACATAGATCAAGAGAACTTGTTCCTTAACGACAGAGACAGGTGTGGTGAGGCATCTAGACCTACAGTAAATGGAACTCATATTCCCGAAGGCAGGGCATGGTCATGCAGTGGACAATCACTGCATTGACCATGCCTTTTTTCTTTACTTTTGTCAAACTTGCCGCAATTCTGGGGGAAAGGGCTATATAAACCGCAAAAAAGAAAGATACACACGTTAACGGAGAGGCAGAACCAATCTGGAGAAGCGAAGCGGTCGCATTTATCACCGGATTTTCCCTTTGAAAAAAGGGATATGAAAAAATCTGGGGATAACAGCGATCGGAAGATGGTACTGCACTCGCAGTGCCTTGTGTGATTGTTTAGTGCGGTTTATATAGCTGACCTCGTGCCTGCGACGCCGATTACAACCCCGCAGACCGTTTCAGCCGCTCCGCGATTTGCTGCAGGTCTTCCTGAGAGATGCCCGGAGCGAACTCTTCCGACAACTCCGGAAGTTCAGGGATGGGCCCGCTGTAACCGGGGAGCCCCGCATACGCTTCCAGTTTGCCGCCGTCGCGGGGATGGGTTCCTTTCCAGATCTGCGCAATCTGCTGGTAATCCTTGTCGCTGAACGTATACAATCTGCGGTGTTCGCCCAAGGCCTCCCATTTTCGGGTTGCATCGAACACGCTGTTATCGAGGTTCGGCACAGGCAGCATTTTGGTGACATCCACGCCGGTCGCAATTTCGAGCGCTTTTGCATAAGCCAGAATATGTACGCCGCCCCGGACAAGCAAATAACCGGTCATCGCCCTTGCCGTCGGATGATCCGTCATTTCGTACACTCTCATTTTGTGGGTCCTTGCATTGCATTCCAGAAAAAAGTTATGCAGCAGATCAACGATGAGATTGCCTGTGCTGGTTACGTAAGAGCCGTTCCAGGGTCTGCCCATGGAGTCATAAGGGAGGGCCGTTTGGGCCGATTCGATAAACAGGGAGGACATGCGAAGATCCTTGGTGTTGCGAAGCGGGGTCGCATCTGGATCGCCCGGCGAAGTCGTGCCGACGAGCATCAGGTTGATTGTGTTGGCCACGAGCTCCACATGCCCGAACTCCTCGGCGGTTATGCTGGCAACAATGTCGTAAAAGGGTCTCAGCTTGGTTTTGCCTCTGAAGTTGAACGACTGGAACAAGTAATTGTTCAGCGTGGACATTTCCCCGAAACGCCCGCCCATCAGCTCCTGAACCGCAGAGGCTCCGTTAGGGTCGGGATTGCTGCCGATCGGTAGTTCGATGGCAAGACGGTCTACCCGTTTAAACATGCGTTTCCCTCCTTATGCGTAGTTACATTACTGTTAAGGTATGAACCACGACTTGTACGTTATGCGGGAGGCAGATGCATCAAGCCCGTTTCGTGCTGGGGGAGGGTGAAGAGAAAGTCGTTCCGCCAAAAAAAACGCTCCCACGGAACATAAGCTCCGAAGGAACGCTTTTGGCAAAAATATGCTGGGCAGCATCCTCTGCTTTGGTTGAATCAGGCGGGTTCGCCGACAATGCTTGAGCCTTTTTTCGTTATTTTGTACGATACCACGTCGCCGTTCCAGAAATGGAACTTCAGAATGATTTCGCCATCGTTGGTTTCCTTGAAAAACGCCGGCTTCAGCTCGATGACCTGACGATCATAATCCGGACTGAATGTGTAAGCGAACTCCTTGAAGGAGGTCCAGTTTTGCGGTCCGGCGATCTCTCCGTTGGTATAATTCGCTTCCATGGTAGCCAATTGGTTGCCGTTAAAGGCCACCGGAATGGCGAACGATTCCGTCGTACCCGAGGCTTTGCTCAATACAGGCGTGGTGCTCGAAATGATATGGAACGTCCAGTCGGCTCCGTTGTTGAATTTGGCCGTAAGCTTGGCATTAACACCAAGCTCGCCGGAGGACGCAAGCTGTTTCAGGAGGTCGGCCTTGAGCGTCAGCGTGTCGCCTTTTAGGGTATAATGCTTCACTTTGATCAGTGACGTGCTGCCGTTCGTGAGTGAACGAAGTTTGTTGCCGTTCAGGTTCAGCTTAATGGTTCTGTCTTGCACGGCTTCGCCTGCGTTCAGGTAAATCAGATCGGTCTCAGCGGTTGCGGAGCGGCCTTCCCAGCCAGCTTTCATGACATTGTACAGCTCCGGGTCTGACCAGGTATAATCCGTACGGCTAAAGTGCTGTCCATTGTCCCACAGCATGGTCGTCATTTGTTTTTGATGCAGGTAATGGGCGATGAATTCGAAAAATTTGAGCTTCTCACCTTGTTCGATGACGCCCGTATGCTGGTCGAAACCGAGCAGGCCGTATTCGCCGACGATGACGGGAATGCCTTTAGCCGTGAAAGCATTGTACACACGATCAAATGTATCCGTGATATCTTTTTGTACTTCTTCGTTAAACGTCGTGTAACCGGCAATGTTCACGCTGAACGGCCAGAAACCGTAATAATGCACCGTTGCAATGATACGGGGATCATTCAATTTGGAGATCGTTTGGTTCAGCGCATCCAGATCGGCCTGGTTGGAGGACGTATGAAGCGTAGGCAGCACCAATGGACGATTGGCGTTGTTGGCGCCGGAAGATCTGACGATCTTATGGAACGAAGTATTCAGCTCGTCGAGCATTCGGTAGGCTACCGCCTCATTGGTTGTCCCACCTTCGGTGAAACGTGGTTCGTTGATGCTTTCGAACATCAGCTTGTTGGACGAATGCTTGAATTTTTCCGCGATTTGCGTCCATACGGCATTGTAACGGGCCAGTACGTTGTCGTGGTCTTTTTCCATGTAACTGACCCATCTCCATGAATCATGGTGAACATTGAGCATGACATAGAGATTAGCATCCAACGCCCAATCCACAACTTCTTGTACGCGATTCATGTAAGCGGAATCAATTTTGTAGTCAGGTGCTTCGCCGATATGGGCTTCCCAGGTCACCGGAATGCGAATGCTTTTGTAGCCTTGTGCGGCGATGTTCTGAATCAATTCTTTGGTGATGCGGGGATTGCCCCAAGCCGTCTCATCTTCGCCGACCGCGTCAAGGGAGTTTCCGAGATTCCAGCCCGGTTCCATATCACTGACGTAAGCCTGAATTTTGCTCGGAGCTGCAGTTTCATTGGCACTGCTGTTTTCGGCGGCATCCGCCGAAGCGACGGCAGAAGAGAGAAGGGAAAGGATCAGCGCCGTGACCAGGGTGAAGTTCAAAAGTTTGGTCCGTTTTCTTTTCATTCAATTCTGTCTCCTTTGTGGTATATGTATTAGAATGACTGAAAGCGTTTTCGTAATATAACGTAACATAATATGGAAGGGGAAAACACCTTTAAAATTAGTTATGATTTCATATAAAAATTAGTGGTTTTTGACATGGGTGTTAACACGTCCCGCCAATCATCGAATTGACAAGAGCCCTAAATCTTGGTACAGTTTTATGCAACCGCATAATGCATTCTGGGAATGTTACCGATATGGGCATAACCTGAGCTGGCTTGTTTACATGACATGTGTAGACAGGCTGGTTCGGGTTTTTTTGTTGCCTGGAATCGGAAAGGCGTGGTTGGACATACTTCACGAAGAATCGAAAGGAGAACTGGGCATGAGCAATTTCAAATTTCCCGAAAACTTTCTGTGGGGAGGAGCTCTCGCAGCTAATCAAACGGAAGGAGCATATCTGGAAGACGGCAAAGGACTAAGCATTGTGGACCTGCTGCCTTCCGGGGAGAATCGCAGAAGCATCATGAAGGGCAATGTGCCTGGATTTACGCCGCAGGAAGGAGAGTTCTACCCTTCGCACGCAGCCATCGACTTTTACCATCGTTATCCGGAGGATATCGCTCTATTCGCGGAAATGGGATTCAAAGCGCTTCGTGTTTCCATTGCGTGGGCGCGCATTTTCCCAAGCGGGGAAGACGCGGCAGCGAACGAGGCCGGACTGCAGTTTTATGACAACCTGTTCGACGAAATGCTCAAGCACGGCATCGAACCCGTCGTGACGCTGGCTCATTTCGACGTGCCGGTTAACCTGATCGAAAAGTACGGCAGCTGGAGAAACCGCAAGCTGGTTCATCTGTTCGAAACGTATGCTAAAACCGTATTTACCCGTTACAAGGACAAGGTTAAATACTGGATGACCTTCAACGAAATCAACATGCTGCTGCATTTGCCGTTTCTGGGGGCAGGCCTGGCCTTTAAGGAAGGCGATAACGTCAAAGAAATCCAATACCAGGCGGCTCATCATCAGCTGGTCGCAAGTGCGTTGGCCGTCAAAGCATGTCATGAAATCATTCCGGGCGCCATGATTGGCTGCATGCTGGCAGCGGGCAGCTTCTATCCGTATACATGCAATCCGGAAGATGTGTTCCAAGGCATGGAGAAAGACCGGGAGTCCTACTTCTTCATCGACGTGCAGTCGCGCGGTGAATACCCGGGTTATGCCAAACGTTTCTTTAAAGATCACGGCTTAAACATCGTCATGGAAGCAGGCGATGCCGACATTTTGAAAAACCATACCGTGGATTACATCGGATTCAGCTATTATTCCAGCCGTACGACAAGCACCGATCCCGAAGTGGTCAAAAACATGACCAGCGGCAACGTATTCGGTTCCGTCGCGAACCCGTACCTGCAAAAATCCGATTGGGGCTGGACCATCGATCCGAAAGGTTTCCGGATCACGGCCAACCAGCTGCATGACCGTTACCAGAAACCGCTGTTTGTCGTCGAAAACGGTCTTGGGGCCAATGACGTCGTGGCGGCCGATGGCGAAATTCACGACGATTATCGCATTGATTACCTGAAGCGGCACATTGCCGAGATGGGCGAAGCGATTCAGGACGGCGTCGATATTATCGGTTATACGAGCTGGGGACCGATCGATATCGTCAGCGCCTCTTCCGGCGAGATGAAGAAACGCTACGGTTACATCTACGTGGATCGCGACAACGCCGGTAATGGGGATTTGAAGCGGATCAAGAAGAAAAGCTTCCATTGGTACAAAAAAGTGATCGCATCCGGAGGAACGGATCTGGAGGCATAGGCGATCGCCGGTTCAATTTGGAAGGTTCGTCGTACCTGACGAATCTTCCGGGTTTCGGACTTCCGGTGAAAGCGTTGACATCCTTGCGAGTTCGCGCTATACTTGACGCAATTATATCGTTATGGGATTGTTACTACACAAGTGTAGGCAAAACCTAAGCATCCAAAAGCAGACGTCGGAGGCTTTTTCAGGCATTTCGGCCGATCTTGGTCTCATGGGTTTTTTTCCCGTGCAGCGAGTTCGCCGCGCCGTATGAAAGGTTACGACTTGCCGCGAATGACGTTCGCCTGAACGTTTTTTCCTTTGCGATGCTTGAGGTTTTTTTTGCGTGCCCGGGTAACGATGGTTTGCAGTTACGAGTGGATCGTGAATGGGGGATGGAAGTGAAAATAGCCAAGGTCATCAACAACAATGTAATCAGCATCTATCAGGCAGACGGGGCTGAGCTTGTCGTTATGGGGCGCGGAATTGCCTTCAAGAAAAAGCCGGGAGACAGAGTAGACGAGACCCGCATTCAGAAGGTGTTTGCCCTGAAGAACAAGCAGACCTCCGACAATTTCAAAATGCTGCTGCGCGAGGTTCCGATCGAGCTGGTCGAAATCGTCGAAGAGGTCATCACGCACGCGAGAGATAACATGGGCAGAAACCTGAATGAAAACATCTATGTATCCTTGACGGACCACATCAATTTTGCGATAGAACGATACCGCGAAGGCGTCGAGATCAAAAATGCGATGCTGTGGGAAATCAAACAGCTGTACAAGTCCGAATTCGCGCTTGGACTGCGCACGCTGGAACAGATCAAGTCCCGGCTCGGGTATGAGCTTCCGCAGGACGAAGCGGCCTTTATCGCGCTGCATGTCGTGAATGCCGAAATGAATGAAGAAGTCGTGACCACGATGAACATGACCAAATTCATTCAGCAAATTATCAATATTGCGAAATACCATTTCAAGATGGAGTTCGATGAGGAATCGCTCAGTTATTACCGCTTCATTACCCACTTGAAATTTTTCTCGCAGCGTGTGCTGAACGGAACGCATTACGACAATAACTACGACCACTTCTACGACATGATCAAGGAGAAGCATCGGGAAGCGGCGGCATGCACGGAAAAGATCGAAATGTTCGTCAAAAAGGAATATGATCACGAGCTAACGAATGAGGAAAAGCTGTATCTGACCGTGCACATTGAACGAGTGGTTAATCGTTAATAAATAATTGTTGACAGAAATGGTTAAATAATTATATTATGTGATTAACAGGAATTGAATACGATTGAACTGGGATTGTTACTGGTTATGCAGGCAAAACCTAAGCCATGAGAAGGTGTATGCTCGTTTGGGCACCTTTCTTCAAGGCTTAGGTTTTTTGCGTGCAAAAAAATCGAAATACGCCTGTCGCAGAAAACATGGGGGTGCAGAGGATGAGTCATGAAAAGCTGGCCAAAGAAATCGTACAGCTGGTCGGTGGGGAGAAAAACGTCGTTTCCCTGGTGCATTGCGCAACGCGTTTGCGGTTTGTATTGAAGGACGACGCCAAAGCCGACAAATCAACATTGGAAAAAACGGAAGGCATCATTGCCGTGAAAGAAAACGGAGGACAATTTCAAGTCGTCATTGGCAACACGGTGCCTGAGGTGTATAGTGCCATCGGCAAAGTCAGCAACATTCTGGACGATGGCGATTCCAAAGAAAAAAAGGGCAAGTCCATTAAAGGCCTTGGTGGCATTATCGACGTCATTTCGAGCATCTTTGCTCCACTGCTCGGCGTTATGGCCGGAGCCGGGATTTTAAAAGGGCTGCTGCTGATTGCCACCAACGCCGGCTGGCTCGCAACGACGGATACAAGCTACATCATTCTGTACGCGGCTGCGGATAGCCTGTTTTATTTCCTGCCGCTGCTGTTAGCGGTTACAACTTCGCGTAAGTTCCAGGGCAACACCTTTGTCGCGTTGACGATCGCGGGCGCACTGATCTATCCGACCATCATTACGTTAAAAAATGAAGGCACGCCAACCGACTTTTTCGGCATTCCGGTGGTCCTGATGAGTTATTCATCCACGGTCATTCCGATCATCATTTCGGTTATCGTGATGAGTTTCCTGGAGAGATGGCTGAACAAAGTCATTCATCAAAGCGTCAAAAACTTCATTACGCCATTGCTGCTGTTAGTGATTATGGTTCCGCTGACGCTGATTGCGTTCGGACCGTTCGGCGTATACGTCGGTAATGCCATTGCATCTGCGCTGGTAGCCGCATTTGGTTTCAGTCCGCTGCTGGCTGGAGCGGTCATGGGTGCGGGCTGGCAGCTGTTCGTCATCTTCGGCGTGCACTGGGGCCTGGTGCCGATCTTCATCAACAACGTTGCGGTTCACGGCCGCGACGGCATCAAACCTGCCGCAACGGCATCCGTATTCGCCCAAACGGGCGCGGCTTTTGGAGTCATGCTTAGAACGAAAAACAAAAAGCTGAGAACCCTGGCCGGGTCCTCCACGCTCACGGCTCTGTTCGGCATCACCGAACCGGCCATCTACGGGGTAACGCTGCCGCTGAAACGGCCATTCATCGCAGGTATTATCGGGGGAGCGATCGGGGGAGCGATCATCGGCCAAGCGGGAACCCAAGCGTTTGCATCCGGTGCGCCGGGACTGCTCACGCTGCCGATCTTCTACGGTCCAGGCGGACAAGGCTTCCCGGGCCTGATTATCGGGATCGTCGTTTCCTTTATCGTTTCGGCCGTATTGACGTATATTATGGGCTTCAAAGATCCGGTGGAGGAAGAAGCGGCCAAAGGCGAAGCAGCCAATAAATCCGCATCATCCGCACAAGCATCGACATTGACTGCTGCGGCAGACCAACTGGTGCTTAGTCCGATCCAAGGTACGATCGTGGATCTGGCGGAAGTTCCGGACCCGGCATTTTCATCCGGAGCGATGGGTCAGGGCGTTGCCATCGAGCCAAGCGTAGGGAAAGTGGTTGCTCCGTTCGACGGAACGGTAACGGTAGCCTTTAAGAAGAAACACGCATTGGCGGTCGTATCCGACAGCGGGGCTGAAATCCTGGTGCATGTCGGCGTGGACACCGTCAAGCTGGACGGACAGCATTTTGTGTCCCATATCAAGGAAGGCGACCGTGTAAAGGCAGGAGACCTGTTGCTCGAGTTCGACATCGCACAGATCAAGGCTGCCGGATACCATACGGTTACGCCGATTATCGTCACGAATTCTGCAAACTATGAACAAGTATTGCCTGCAAGCACGGGAGAGGTTCAGACGCAGGAGCCGCTCTTGAGCCTTCACGCTTCGAAATAGTTAGCATCTCAAATGTACAGCCATTTCCTAACTCGACAAACTTCGGTTTGTTTCGGGTAGGGAATGGCTTTCTTTATCGTTGAAGGCGAGAAGATCCCCTCCTCAAAAGCGTCAGCTTTAGGTGGGGAATGAATGGCCATTTTTTTCTATTCGAAACCGAACGTATGTGCTATAATAACTGCAAGAACGGAGGTGTGTGGCATGCTCTTCCATAAAGCATACAAGTATCGGATCTACCCCAATCGTACACAGCAGCAGTGGATCCATCAGATGTTTGGATGTTGCCGTTTTGTGTTCAACTATTTTCTGGGACAATGGAAGGATACGTTTGCCGCCACGGGCAAGGGCTTGTCGTACCATGCTTGTGCCACGCAGCTTCCAGATCTAAAGCAAGAACATCCTTGGTTGAAAAAAACGGA
>NZ_JAVYAE020000026.1:0-52333 GCF_032334105.1 Paenibacillus hubeiensis | reverse complement strand
TCCCTCCACCCGCATAGCAGGTGGTTTTTTGTTTCGCGCGTTTCACGCACTCAACTGGCTAAAGCCATAACAAAAAAGAGAGCCTTTCGGCTCTCTCCACCCCCATAATCAGACACAGGGCTGTTATTCCTTGTGAAACACCTTCAAACCCGGATTAACCCCAAGCTAAAGCAACCAAGGGATGCTTACCGAATCTCTCTTCTTCCTTCCAACGCCTTGGACAGTGTAACCTCGTCCGCGTATTCCAGGTCTCCCCCCACAGGTAACCCATGAGCTATACGGGTGACGGTGATCTCGAACGGGCGAACAAGACGGGAAATATACATCGCCGTCGCTTCTCCTTCAATGTTCGGGTTCGTAGCCAGTATAAGCTCCTTGACCCGTTCATCGCTAAGACGGACCAAAAGTTCCTTTAACCGAATGTCGTCAGGCCCAACCCCCTCCATCGGCGATATGGCCCCCTGCAGCACATGATAATATCCGTCAAATTCCTTCGTCCGCTCCATGGCCACGAGATCCTTGGAATCCTGAACCACACAGATGACCGATCCATCCCTGGATTTGTCCTGGCATATCCGGCACGGATCTGTATCCGTAATATTGCAACACACGGAACAGTAGTGAAGATTGCGCTTCACACTGACCAACGCTTTAGCAAAATCAATAACATCGTCTTCCTTCATGTTCAACACATGAAATGCTAATCGAGCAGCCGTTTTGGGGCCAATCCCCGGCAATCGGGTAAAGGCATCAATCAGCTTCGATATCGGTTCGGGATAATACAATCGCGCGAGTCTCCTTTGGCAGGATCAATTTCAATTAAAACAATCCCGGAATTTTCATGCCGCCAGTGAATTTGCCCATATCCTGGTTGGCAAGTTCGTCAGCTTTGCTCAGTGCATCGTTCACAGCCGTCATCACGAGATCTTGCAGCATTTCGACGTCGTCCGGATCTACCGCTTCAGGTTTGATCGTAACAGAGAGCAATTTTTTGTGTCCGTTCACTTCTGCCGTAACCACGCCGCCTCCGGAAGTACCTTGAACCGTTTTGTCGCCCAGTTCTTCCTGCGCTTTCAGCATTTGTTCCTGCATTTTCTTCACTTGCTTCATCATTTGGTTCATGTTATTCATCTGTAATCATCTCCTTAATAAAATGATATTGCATTGACAACAAGACATTGCGACATTATTCCTTAATAATGACCAAGTCTTCCCCAAAGAGCTGAATAGCCTCGTCAATCCACGGCTGCTTGCCTCCCGAGCCTCCATCCGCATGTTCGGGTTCGAGCTTAAATTCCTCCTTCGGGGACTCAACAGCTCCCTCTATGACGCCATTCCAATCCTTCAGCATCATGGTTACGAGACGCATCGGACGTCCTATTTGTTCCGCAAGCACCCGTTCAATCACTTCGCGATTCGCCTGTTTCTCGGTCGTTTCCCGGTGAATGTTGTTTTTAAACGCAACCAGAACGTTGTCTTCCAGTACCGACACCGGCTCGCCATCCATAAACCAGGCATGAACGGTAACCTTTTCTTCCTTCACTCGCTGCAATATTTGCCCCCAACGCTTGCTGACATCCGCAAATTCCGGCGACCCTTTCCGTGCCACATACTGATCCAGATGCGACGGAAGTTTGGCAGGTGCGTTGCCTCTGGACACAGGAGCACGCGTCGCAGGACGCGCAGGACCACTAGAAGCAGCCTCGCCTCCACTCAACCCGGCTTTAAGCGCTCGATCAAGTTTCTTCTCAAGCTCCGATACCTGCTGTTTCAAACGCTGGATTTCCCCATGATCGCCAGGCATGGAAGCAGATTGCGCAGAAACGCCCGCCGCCGCTTCGCCATCCGACCCTTGTTGACCAGGAATGCTGCACAGCTTCAACAAAGCCACCTCGAATAACGTTTGCGGTTGAACAGCGTACTTCATCTCGCTCTGATAGCGGTTAAGCGTATCAATCATCTGAAACAGTTGCCCTTTGGTAAAGGCTTCGGCCATTTCCCGGAACGCCCCCGGGTGAAGCACGCGATCCGTCAGCTTGTCGGCATCCGGTACCATTTTGATCATAAGCAAGTCGCGGAAATAATACAGCAGGTTCTCCATGCATTTATCGGCACTTTTACCCTCATGCATGAAGCCCTCGATCATCTGTAAAATATGACCGACATCGCCCTTGAGCAAAGAAGCTGCAAGTTTGGCAAACTGTTCCGAGGGAATTCCGCCGGTCATATCCATAACCTTCTGATAAGTCACCTTGCCGTCGGTGAAGGAAGAGATCTGGTCGAGCACGCTAAGTGCATCCCTCATCCCGCCATCAGAAAGTCGAGCAATATACTGGAGGGCATCCCTGTCGGCTTGCATGCCTTCCTGTTCACAGATCAGCTCAAGCCGGTCAGTCTGCTCATCCAGCGACACCCTGCGAAAATCGAATCGCTGACAACGCGATATGATCGTCGCAGGAAGGCGATGCGGCTCGGTTGTAGCCAAAATAAACATCACATGCGGAGGCGGCTCCTCCAATGTTTTCAACAAAGCATTGAAAGCTTCTGTCGTCAACATGTGCACTTCATCAATAATATAGACCTTCTGGCGAACCTCGGTCGGAGCATATTTAACCTTCTCCCTCAGATCGCGAATTTCCTCAACGCCGCGGTTGGACGCAGCATCAATCTCCTGCACGTCCATAACTGAGCCGGAAGTAATTCTGCGGCAGGCCTCGCACTCGTTGCAAGGCTCGGGCGCAGGGCCGCGTTCGCAGTTTACAGCCTTCGCCATAATTTTGGCGGCACTCGTTTTACCGGTTCCCCGGGGCCCACTAAACAAATAAGCATGGGAAGTCCGCTGCTCACGAATCGCGTTCTGCAGGGTCTGAATAATATGCTGTTGTCCCACCATATCCTGAAACGACTGGGGGCGCCACGCCCGATATAACGCGATATGCTCCATGATGCGTTACCTTCCTTCCACTTCGCATTCGAGTCTCTTGTCGTTCCCCCATTATACTATATTCCGGGGTGAATCCAAACTCCATCTGACTCAATCTCGCATCCTTTTTTGGTAAAATAAAAAGACCTCTGCATGTCATATCTGCAAAGATCTCTGAAATATCATCGTAAGCCGTGCACCTGTTATTGATAATTGCGATCCAAGTGGCACCCCTGAACGAAAGCTCAGGCTAGGCAACCCTTCGGCACAAGAGTGGTCTCACTTATGGCTGCTTCCTTCCGGACCTGACCAGGTTCATGAGTACTCATTGCGAAGGACCCAACCGTCAACGCCCCATTCAGGGACCAAACCTCACATCGACAATACCTCTAACAGGAATTCAACCTCGCTATAGCGGATTGCGAGTAACAGGGCACCGCTACCTCCCCATCTAGCACGGTAAGAAATAGTATAGCGTAACCTCATCGAAAATGCAACCAATCTGCAATGGGAAGTGTCACCATCTCTCGTGCACACAAGCCATTACAACAAAAAAACCCCTGCCGCTAGGGCAGAGGTGTTTTGCAAAGCAATGCTCAGACCGTTCATAACGAATGGCTGAATTAGATGCCGTATTTTTTCTTGAAACGATCCACACGGCCGCCTGCATCGATAAACTTCTGTTTACCAGTGAAGTGCGGATGGCACGCGGAGCAAATCTCTACACGCAGTTCGTCTTTAACAGAGCCTGCTTCAAAAGTGTTACCGCAAGCGCAAGTTACGTTTACTACAGTGTATTTAGGATGAATTGCTGCTTTCATTTCCTTTCACCTCTTTCCGCCCTGAGCCTCAAGCGGACCCAGAGTAAATGAAACAACTTTGACGATTATAACACGGGACATTCCGACTTGCAATTGTTATTACAAGGGGGTAATCAGCCGCTTCGGCCGCGCCATGCCCACCGGCGGAACATGCGTATAAGATCCGATGACGACGTCCGGAAGCTCCTGTTCAAAGATCTCAAGCGCCTGTTTCATGCCAAGGATATCTCCTTGAGCGGGCGGGATCAGTTCCAGGTAACTTTCAGGATCAATGTTCAGGTTACGCATCTGGATCAGGCGCAGATTTGTTCTGCGGGCGAATTCGATCATCGCCTCAATCTCTTCCTCGCGGTCTGTTACTCCCGGGAAGATGAGATAGTTAATCGACGTATACACTCCTTGGTCAGACGCATATTTTAGCGATTTTTCCACATTGGCCAGCGTGTACCCGCGCGGTTTGTAATATGCATTATAATGATCATCCAGTGCACTGATCGTGCTTACTCGCATCAAATCAAGCCCGGCATCAACAATACCGCGGATATGGTCGCTCAAACCAGCATTGGTGTTGATGTTAATGTAGCCCATATCCGTAATGGATCGAACCTCGCGAATCGCCTCAATGATCAATTTGGCTTGAGTGGAAGGCTCTCCCTCACACCCCTGTCCAAAACTGATGATCGATTCCGGCGTCTTGAGATGTTCCAGCATGACCTCAACGATTTCTTCCACGCGCGGACGGAAATTCATGCGTGTCTGAGGGGATACAAAACCGCTGTCATCCGGTTGCTCGGAAATACACCCGAAACAACCCGCATTACAGGAATACGAAACAGGCACGCCGCCTTCCCAACGATTCAAAAACGTATTGGATGATGTCAGACACTCATAACCGAGGGCACAATTGGACAAATGCGTATACAGCCGGTTTTCGGGATACTTCTCGGTCAGGCGCTTCACGCCGCTCCGTACCTCATCGCGATCGCAGTTCAGCGGATTCCACTGGTCCGGCTGGTCGGACATCCGGGCCGTTACGTAGAAACCATCTTCTTTCCATACAACCGCCGAATATCCAAACAGCGGCAGCTTGTATTCCTTATCCGTTTTCACATAACCAGGCAGACAGAGACGCGTAAAGCCTTGTGGCAGAAGCGCGCCTACGGCCTGGGTGTCCTTCGGCAACGGCAGCATTTCTCCAGTCTCCGGATCCATCCCGATCGGACGAGTGCTTGGCAATCCCACAAGCGTCGCGCCCTCGGGCAACGGAATCAACTCGTCCTCCATAATTTCCACGATCATATCTCCGCTGCGGGCGAGCCCGAACAACGAAGGATGATCAAAAACATTACCTTGTTCATCTGCGTACACTAAATACATGATGTTCTCCTTACATCTAATGGGTTAATCCTCGCGTCGGGGTCAACGTCCGAAGAAAGATGGCCCGCAGCCGGGCCAATGCTGATGGCTGGCAAAACTAGGTTGTTGTCGCAGAGGTTGCGGCCTGTCTTGTAGACCGGCGAGTTGTCGTCGTTCCCGAGTTGCTCGTCGGGCTGCTTCCCGCCGTATCGAAAGCGGCCAAAAACTCGGTGTTCGTTTTACTATTGCGCAACTTTTTCAGGAAGCTTTCAACAAAATCATGAGAGTCGTTCATGTTTTTGCGGATCGACCAGATTGTATCGAGTTCTTCTTTGGTCAGCAGCACTTCTTCGCGGCGCGTTCCCGATCTGCGAATGTCGATGGCCGGGAAAATGCGGCGTTCCGCCAAACGGCGATCCAGATGCAGCTCCATGTTCCCCGTACCTTTAAATTCTTCATAAATGATGTCATCCATACGCGAACCGGTATCGATGAGGGCCGTAGCCAGAATGGTCAAGCTGCCGCCCTCCTCCACGTTCCGCGCTGAACCGAAGAAACGCTTCGGACGATGGAATGCAGCGGGATCGATACCACCGGAAAGCGTTCGTCCGGAAGGCGGAATAACCAGGTTGTACGCACGCGCTAGACGCGTGATACTGTCCAAAAGGATAACCACATCCTTTTTCGCCTCAACCAAGCGCAGGGCCCGTTCAAGCACCAATTCCGCAACCTTGATATGGTTCTCCGGCAATTCGTCAAACGTAGAAGCCACAACCTCACCTTTGACAGAACGGGACATATCCGTCACTTCCTCCGGACGTTCATCAATCAATAGCACAAAGAGTTCAATGTCGGGATTATTGGTTGAAATGCTATTCGCGATCTCTTTGAGCAGGAGTGTTTTACCCGCTTTGGGAGGTGCCACGATCAATCCGCGCTGTCCCAGACCTACTGGCGCTAGCAAATCCATGATTCGGGTAGACAAATGGTTGGGGGATGTTTCGAGAACCAGCTTTTTTTGCGGATACAATGGGGTTAGCGCCGGGAAATGAAGTCTTTCCGCAGCAGCCGAGGGGTTCTCGCCATTGACGGCGTTCACTTGCAGCAATCCGAAATAACGTTCGTTTTCCTTGGGTGTTCTGCATTTTCCGGATACAAGATCGCCGGTTCTCAGGTCAAACTTGCGAATCTGCGAAGCGGAGATATAGATGTCTTCTGTGCTCGGCAGGTAATTGATCGGTCTAAGGAACCCGTAACCTTCCGGGAGAATCTCCAGCACGCCTTCCATGAACATTAATCCGCTCTGTTCCGCCTGTGCGCGCAAAATCGCAAAAATCAGTTCCTTCTTTTTAAGTTGGCCGTAGTATGGAATTTGATATTTTTTGGCCAGTTTGTAAAGATCCGTAAGCTTCATTTCTTCCAAATCGGAGATCTGTAGATCCATATAATAACCACCTATTCAATTAATAAGTCCGTGAAATGGATAGTTTTTCTTGATATTCCGGCAAGCGAGCCCAGCACTCTCTCCTGCTGCACTCTCTTCTGTCCATTGTACGGAATGTAACCGTTATATTGCAAATCGTTGTCCTAGAATGTAAGTTTTCCGAGCGGGGTATTCAAGATTCCGCTGTCGGTAGTGAGTGAACAAATTCATGAGGCGATTGATCCGGGTGACCAGCGATGAAGTGAAGTTCAAACAAACCGGGGTACGGGGAATGGAATACAAGCTGTTGGAATGAGCAAACTGAAGTTCAGCTCAAAAAAAGACCCTCCGGATAAGGAGACCAAACCATATCCACTTACTCCGGAGAGACTGAGAACTCTATTAGTATAGGTTAACCCAGTTGTCTAAAAGATATGCAGTTAAACGAGAAAAAAACACTTTGTCGACAAGATTCCATCACAAAAAGAGACATGCCGACATTGAGCAGGCTGTTTCCCTTGCCAATCAGGTGTCGAATCAAATCGTTTCACGCCATACGTCAGCGCCCAACATCCGCAGATTGGTTACAAGGTGATCGTAACCCCGATCAATCAACTCTACGCCCGTCACCTCGGTTACACCTTCCTTAACGGTAAGTCCAGCGATAACCAGAGCAGCTCCGGCGCGGAGGTCGGCCGCCTTGACCTTGGCAGCGTTCAGTTCCCCGCCTTCAATAATGGCCGAACGTCCCTCCACTCGAATTTTGGCTCCCATACGAACCAGCTCGGGAACATGCTTGAAGCGATTGCTGTAGACGAAATCGCTAAGCACGCTTACGCCGCTGGCTTGGGTAAGCACACTTGTCATTGGAGATTGCAAATCCGTCGGAAAACCGGGGTATACCAACGCCTTCACGTCAACATGACTATAGGACGGGCGCCCGATGACACGAATGCTCTCATCCATTTCCTCGATGCTCACACCCATTTCCAGCAATTTGGCCGTTAAAGCCTCCAAATGTTTGGGAATAACATTATCGATCAGAACGTCCCCACGCGTTGCTGCAGCAGCAATCATATAGGTTCCTGCCTGAATGCGGTCGGGAATAATGGAATGGCGGCACCCTCTCAGGGATGGAACGCCTTCTATGCGAATCGTCTCGGTTCCAGCGCCTTTTATGCTGGCACCCATGGAATTCAAAAGTGTTGCTACATCTATAATCTCAGGCTCTTTGGCCGCATTTTCGATAATTGTGGAACCTTTGGCACGAGTGGCTGCCAACATAATGTTAATGGTTGCGCCAACACTGCTTACGTCGAGGTAAATCTTTGCACCGCGCAGTTCTTTGGCGTGCAGATGGATGGAACCATGCTCGTTGGTCACAGTCGCTCCCAACGCTTCAAAACCTTTGATATGTTGATCAATCGGACGAGGCTCGAAATTACAGCCTCCAGGCAAACCGATGGTTGCCTCTTTAAAACGCCCAAGCAGCGCTCCCATCATATAATAAGAAGCTCGAAGCTTTTTCACGGGACCGTTAGGCATGGGGATGGATTTAATATCGGAAGGATCGATCTTCATCTGATTGCCTTCCCAAGATACACGTGCCCCAAGTTCCTCCAAAATTTCCGCATAAACTGCCACATCGCTCAAAAGCGGCAGGTTGTCCAGCACGACTTCCGACTCGGCAAGCAATGCTGCAGGAATAAGCGCAATGGCGCTGTTCTTGGCGCCACTAATAGTCACAGTCCCCTGCAACGGGCGTCCGCCACTAATCATCAATTTTTCCATAAAGCTTAAAGTCCCCCTACGTGTTTTGCGGCCGATGAACGGCAATTCATGCTGACGGCTTTCGGTGTGAAACGGGCGTTAAAATGGAAAGACACCGGCTAGGCGGTGTTCTTTCCACTTGTACCCATATGGAGCTGCAAAAAAGCAAATTAAGCTTTGTTGTTGGAACCGAACTCACGGATTTTGCCAATAACCGTTGCTTTGATCGCGTCGCGACCTGGAACGATGTATTTGCGCGGATCGTAAGCATCCGGCTTCGCTGCAAGCACTTCGCGAACCGCTTTAGTGAATGCAATTTGGTTTTCAGTGTTTACGTTGATTTTGGAAGTACCCAAGGAAATCGCTTTGTCGATATCATGTTTAGGGATACCAGTACCGCCATGCAGAACGAGCGGCAGTTTAACGGCATTGCAGATTTCTTCCATCTCTTTGAAGCCCAGGTTTGGTTCGCCTTGGTATGGCCCGTGAACGGAACCCAGAGCCGGAGCCAAAGTGTCGATGCCTGTTTCTTTGACGATACGGATACATTCGTTCAGGTCAGCATATTGGATGCCGCCGATTACGTCATCTTCTTGTCCGCCCACAGTACCTACTTCAGCTTCAACGGAAACGCCTTTAGCGTGTGCATATTCAACGACTTTTTTCGTCATTTCGATGTTTTCGTCGATTGGGTGATGGGAACCATCGATCATAACGGAAGTGAAGCCGGCATCGATTGCTTCTTTACATTTATCAAAGCTGGAACCGTGGTCCAGATGAATAGCAACTTCAACCGTGATTTTCATATCGTGAATGAGTCCTTCTACCATTTTCACTACAGTGTAGAAGCCGCCCATGTGACGCGCTGCACCTTCGGATACACCGAGAATTACAGGAGATTTTTCTTCTTCTGCAGCTGCGAGAATCGCTTGCGTCCACTCCAGGTTGTTGATGTTGTATTGACCAACAGCATACTTTCCTTCGAGTGCTTTGTTCAACATGTTTGTCATAGAAACTAATGGCATGGTTTCAATCCTCCTAGGGGTTTGGGTTGTGTCTATGGTTTTTAGCCGAATCACATACGGGCTTATTATACCACATCCCGTGTCAAATACTAAACAAGCATTTGCAAAAATGCTGTGCTATGCAGCACAGTTTTCATAGACAACGCATAACGGGCTCCCCATATCCAATATTCCCCTGCCATCTGTTCGCAATACCCCTTTTACGACCTGCCTGTATCAAGCCGCCTCCAACAACCGAAAGCATGACAAAAAAATCCTGCTGGACACAGGACTCAACTGCATTTACCAGCCGTATCGCTGCGGAGCTGCATATTGACTGCCACCCGCATTTCATCAATGTCAAACGGTTTCGTAAAATGCATCAATGCCCCCAGATCGGTCGCTTCCTTGATCATATCCAATTCCCCGTAAGCAGTCATCATAATCACCTTGATGCTCGAATCGATCTCCTTGATGTGTTTTAAAATCTCCAGCCCGTCCATGCCCGGAATCTTCATATCAAGCAACACCAGATCAGGTTTGTCATTTTTGACAATCTCCAAAGCGACTTTGCCGTTCGGTGCCTGAAAGGTGTTATATCCCTCGCTGCTGAACACTTCCATTAACAGAATTCGAATCCCATTTTGGTCATCAACAATTAAGACTTTTTTGTTTTCCACGGATTAAACCTCCTACAATTAGGAAAAGCATGTACGCAATCGAGAACTGGATAACTATCCCATAGTCGACATGATAAGTATTCTACTTCGTGCAACGAAATCCTGCCTGATGGAAAAATCTTGGGCTGTAGAAAAGTAACCCCGTCCCCCCAGGTACTGCCTCTACCTCAATTAACCTTTGTTAAACGAACCAGAATTGTTTTTCTTCATGCACTAACTCCAAATTTTATACGTACATATATAAATCAAACGTTTATCTGACTCAAAAAAATCTCCCGCACGACTGAATTCACTTCAGTGTGCGGGAGATTCCATATCGCTGCATCCGACCCTTTGTCGGATTTCGCATTTATAGATGAATCGCTATGGCTTATTTGCTTTCAGCGTTTAGCAAGGACGCTTTCACAAACTCGCGGAACAACGGCTGCGGACGGTTCGGACGGGACGTGAACTCCGGATGGAATTGAACCGCCAGGAACCAAGGATGGTTCGGAAGCTCAACGATTTCAACCAAACGCCCGTCAGGGGACGTACCGGAGATGACCAGACCTGCCTTTTCAATCTCTTCGCGATACTCGTTGTTGAACTCGTACCGATGGCGGTGTCTCTCGTATACCAATTCGTCGTCGTAGCACGCCGCAGCCAGGGAACCTTCCTGCAGCTTGCACGGATACAGCCCGAGGCGCATCGTTCCACCCAAGTTTTCGATATCCTTCTGCTCAGGCAGCAGGTCGATCACTGGGAATTCGGTGGTAGGGTTGATCTCGGAGCTGTTCGCGCCGTTCATGCCCACGATGGAACGTGCATACTCGATCACGGAAACCTGCATGCCAAGACAGATACCGAAGAACGGAATTTGTTTCTCGCGTGCATATCGAATCGCCGTTACCTTGCCCTCGATTCCGCGATCGCCAAAGCCGCCGGGCACCAGAATGCCGCCTACGCCGCCCAGCAACTCGTCCACGTTCTCTTCGGTCACGTCCTCGGATTGAATCCAGCGAAGCTTCACGTCCGCATTAGCCGCAAAACCTGCATGGGACAAGGATTCCACAACGCTCAAATACGCATCGTGAAGCGCCACGTATTTACCCACGATCGCGATTTCAACCGTACGCTCCAGCTTGCTGATCCGCTCAACCAATCCTTCCCACTCGCTCATATCCGGTGCAGGAGTGGTCAATTTCAGATGGTTCACGACAATTTCGTCCAAACCTTCTTCGCGCAGGTTCAGCGGAACTTCATACAACGTGCTGGCGTCGCGGCATTCCACAACGGCGTTGGCATCAATATCGCAGAACAAGGCGATTTTGGCTTTCATGTCTGTGGACAGTTCATATTCTGTGCGGCAAACGATGACGTTCGGCTGAATGCCGATGCTGCGCAGTTCTTTTACGCTATGCTGTGTCGGCTTTGTTTTCACTTCTCCCGCAGCCTTGATATAAGGAATCAGCGTTACGTGGATATACATGACATTGTCGCGGCCCACGTCGCTCTTGATTTGACGGATTGCTTCCAGGAAAGGCAAGCTCTCGATATCGCCGACGGTTCCGCCGATTTCCGTGATAACAACATCCGAGCCCGCTTCGCGACCTGCGCGGAATACGCGTTCTTTAATCTCGTTCGTGATATGCGGAATGACTTGCACCGTGCCGCCCAGATATTCCCCGCGCCGCTCTTTGCTGATGACGGAGGAGTATACTTTACCAGTCGTGACGTTGCTGTTTTTGGAAAGGTTAATATCGATGAAGCGCTCGTAATGACCCAAATCCAGGTCTGTTTCCGCGCCGTCATCGGTTACGAACACTTCACCATGCTGATACGGACTCATGGTACCCGGGTCGATGTTGATGTACGGATCAAATTTTTGAATGGTCACCTTCAACCCACGATTTTTCAGCAATCTGCCCAGCGAAGCTGCCGTAATCCCTTTGCCCAGGGAGGACACAACGCCGCCCGTCACGAAAATATACTTTGTCACTTTCTTAACCCTCCTAATATAAGTACGAAAATTCAGGCGATATATGGTGTTATCGTAACCCGTTTCCCAGGTAATCATCGTCAAAAGGAGTTGGCAACAAATGCCACGACCTGCAAGCCGCTCTCCTTCACGAAGCCAGTTGCATAAAGTTTTCAGGCGAAGTCAACGTACCGTTTTTCCGTAAAGCCTACCCTCGTCCAGAGCGGCAATGCATTCCAAGAATAACTTTGCGCACAAGGTTTTTTTATAACCTAAATGGACCAAGATTCGTTGGCCGGGAGCATGGAAAAAGAATACTTTTTAACGAATTCAGCCTTAAAAACACAAAAAAAAAGCACTCCCGCAGGACGGGGCACTTTTTATAAAAATCATAAATATACAATCGCTCATTCATAAGCCCATGCAATAGTTTACCCGTTACCCAAGTCTGTGTCAAGGCTGACTCTCCCGGGAAAAAAGGGCAAAATATTGACGCCGGATGATTAGCGATCCTTTTCGTCGTTGTAATCCTCTTCGTCGTCAAACTCTTCTTCTTCTTCATCCTCAATGTCTTCTTCTTCGAGGTCGTCGTCTTCAACCAAGACTTCTTCGTCGCTGTCGTCTTCGTCAAAGATATCGTCGTCTTCATCCTCATCCTGATCATCGTTGGAATCGTTGAAGTCATCATCCACGTTGTAGTTGTCTTCCTCTTCGCCGAAGTCCTCGTCTTCCAGGTCATCGTCGTCATCATTAATGATGCGTGGACGATTGGTCCCCGAAACGGCATCTTCGTTCCCGCCAACCGGATACCAACGCTTCAGCCCCCAGAGACTTGTACCTACACATGCAAATCGACCATCGATATTGATTTCGGTGTACAGCTGGGCAATATATTCGTTGATCTCTTCATCCGTCATGCCGCGTTGTTTCGCAACCTCGTTCATCAAATCAAGGTAGTAGTACGGCGTGTTGGCCGCTTTAAGTACCATGAACGCAAGATCGACCAAAGGAATTTCCTTAACTTTTTCTTTATCAATTTTCAAATTGAGTGAGGTACTCACTGACTGACACTTCCTCTCACACATAATTCGCAAACACGTTATATCCCTGCAAGATGGACCGTTACGCATAACATATCCATTAACAAACCTAAGTAAAACCTATTTAGCGTCAAAAAGCAAGTTTTTATCCAGCCATTTTTTATATTGTCAAACGCCAGGTCCCCCGCACCCTACACGCCTTTTTTCGGAAAATAAATCAAATGGGAAAAAGACGGAGTTTCCTCCGCCTTTCTGACTGTATGCCCTTAAAGGATTGTTCCTCGCCCTGGGTCCCCGCAAGAGCCCTCCAACCCTCTATCCATCATATGTTTCTGTCCCCGTTTTGACACGGAGGGAGTGGGTTTTCGCAAAAAAAGGGCAAGTTCCCCATGCGCCGGGATGAACGCATTCATAGAATACTTCAGCATGTTCATCCCGAAGGGGGCTCCCAATATGGACTATACCGGCTTATTGCATCATTTGGCGGAAGGAATGCAACGCCTTGAACCAGAGCAGAGTGAACGGTATCTGATTCGGTTCGCCAGACCCGGGCAGTATGAAGCTTGTCTGATGCAATTATCCCGGATGCGAAACGAGATCGCCGGCCTGGGAACCGTTCGCTCTTCCCGGTTGGCCCGTTCCATTATCGCTCCACTGCCATGCCCTGAGGAATTGGTTCGTTTCGGAAATGATCTGACCGTGGAGAAGGATCAGAAAGTCACGATCCATACCGCAGCCCTTTACAACAAACCAAGCAGCGTTCAAGGCATCCCTTGGGGCGTCAAGCAGATTCGGGCACCCAAGGTTTGGTCTGTTTCCACCGGACATCGGGTCAAAATCGGCGTGATTGATACCGGGGCAGACTTCCACCATCCCGATTTGCGCTACTCACTCGCCCAAGGGATCAATCTCCTCAATCGAAGCCTGCTTCCGCACGACGACAACGGTCACGGGACCCACATTGCAGGAACCATCGCCGCAGCCAACAGCACGGCAGGCATGATCGGCGTTGCCCCGCGTTCCCTGATCTATCCCGTAAAGGCATTCGACCATAACGGTTCCGCATTCGTATCCGATATCGTCCTTGGCATTGATTGGTGCGTGCGCAACCGGGTCGACATCATCAATATGAGCTTCGGCATGAAAACGCGCAGCAAAGCCCTGCTCGACGTGGTCAATCGCGCTTACCAGGCTGGAATCGTTATCGTTGCATCGTCAGGAAATGACGGGAAACGACGCAGCATCGATTATCCGGCACGTTATCCTCAAACAATATCCGTTGGGGCCACCGACAAAAATCGGCGCATTGCGCCATTCAGCAATCGCGGCACCTACGTGGATGTTTATGCTCCAGGCGACAAAATCGTCTCCTCCTGGGTCCACGGAAAACATCATGAGATGAGCGGCACGTCCATGGCCACCTCTCATGTCAGCGGAGCCATTGCCCTGCTGCTCGCCAAGTACCCCGGCTTGTCGCCGGGCGAAATCAAAACGTTGGTCAAACGCGCAACCGTGCCGTTGCGAGCCCGCAAACCATCGGCCGCCAAGCCCAAAGTTCGAGGCGGAGAGATCGATGCTCTCAAGCTGATGCAGGAGAAACGTGAGTAGGGCGGAACGGTCTGCCCGCGCAGGCAGGAAAAAGAAGCCTCCATACATGAGGCCAGGCGTAACCCGCAGCATGCATGGAGGCTTCTCAGCGCAGGCGCGCCAGAGCGCCTGTCATGTAATTACATTTTGTCCGGTGCGGACACGCCGACCAGACGGAGCGTTGTCGCGATCACAGTACGAACGGCACCAATCAGCGCCAGACGCGCCTGGGTTTGAGCAGCGTCTTCGGTGATGACGCGTTCAGCGCGATAATAACTGTGGAACAGGGATGCCAGCTCATACACGTATCGAATCATGCGATGAGGGGCATAACCGGCTGCCGCAGCAGCGATTTCCTCTGGAAGTTCCCCGATTTTGCGCAGCAAATCATACTCATGCTCCGTGTTCAACTTCGAAAGGTCGATCTCGGAGATCGGCAGCAATTGAATGCCCTGCTCTTCCGCTTGGCGGAATACGCTACATACGCGAGCATGCGCATACTGCACGTAAAACACCGGATTCTCATTCGAGGTAGAAATGGCGAGGTCCATGTCGAAATCCAGATGGGAGTCCATGCTGCGCATCGTGAAGAAATAACGGATGGCATCCACGCCGACTTCGTCCATCAAGTCCTCCATCGTTACCGCTTTGCCCGTACGTTTTGACATCTTCACTTTCTCGCCGTTCTGGAACAAGCTGACCATTTGTGCGATCAACACGACCAATTTGGCAGGATCGTTTCCGAGTGCCTGCATGGCCGCTTTCATCCGCGGAATGTAACCATGATGGTCCGCTCCCCAAATGTTGATCATGATATCGTAACCACGAGCATACTTGTCGCGATGATAGGCAATGTCTGGCGTGAGGTAGGTATACGTTCCGTCGTTTTTAATCAATACACGCTCTTTGTCGTCGCCGTATTGCATCGTTTTCAGCCAAGTCGCCCCGTCTTGCTCGTAAATTTCGTTGCGATCGCGCAGCTCGTCAAGAACGCGCAGCACCTCACCGTTGTCGTAAAGCGATGTTTCGCTGAACCAATTGTCGAATGGCACGCGGAAGCGTCCCAAGTCACGCTTGATTTTGTCCAATTCCTTTTCCAGGCCATAGTCGCGGAAATACGCCGCACGGTCCCCAGGGCTCATGGACAACAGCTCTTCGCCCTTCTCCGCCACGAGTTCCTTCGCGAAACCGATAATGTCCTCTCCATGGTATCCGTCTTCCGGCATTTCGGCATCCTGGCCGAGCTCCTGCAAATAACGGGCTTCGATGGAACGAGCCAGGTTGAATACCTGGTTGCCGGCATCGTTAATATAGTACTCGCGGGTAACCTGATATCCCGCAAAATCGAGAACGTTGCACAGCGCATCGCCGACAGCCGCACCGCGAGCATGTCCCAAATGCAGGCTTCCTGTCGGATTGGCGCTGACAAACTCCACTTGGACCTTGCGGCCTTCACCCGCATTGATGCGGCCATAATTTTCGCCTTGCTCTTGCACGAGCTCCAGCACAGGGTACAGATAACTCTTGTCCAGCTTGAAGTTGATGAAACCTGGTCCGGCAATGTCGGCCTTTTCGATGCCGGCTTCCGCCAGATTCAGATGGTTTATGATCTCTTCCGCAATTTGGCGAGGATTGCGCTTCGCAATTTTGGTCAGCTGCATCGCAGCATTCGTAGCCAGATCGCCGTGTGCTTTGTCGCGTGGCACTTCAAGCGTGATGACAGGCAGCTCTTCCTGCGAAACAATGCCTGCAGCCACGATGGCATTGCCAACAGCCGTGCTTACCCGTTCGTTAATCGTATCGAGTGGATTACGTGTCATGAAATTGGTTCCTCCTGTATATGCAAACTAATCGCAAAATGTCCGGATGCTTCATCAAATCGGTAAAATTCGTAGCTCCACGCCGCTTTTGCATTTAACCCGTCCATGGAAAGCTCCATTTTCCGGGTGTGCGTGGACAGCGCAAACGACATGTAAGGCGAACGATAAAACCCGGGCAGCTTGCGCCCAAGCTCAAACGTCTGCTCCGACTCCACCTCGCCGTGGCGCATGATCTTGATGGATTGTGCACTGAGCTTCAGGGTCGTGCGGGTGATGCCGCCCTGCGGGCCCGCTTCAGGCTCTACGTAACGCACGTATAATGCCTTTCCTTTTAGCGTCGCTTCCCCCTGAAGATCCTGCACTACATTTTCACCATCATAACGGCTGTGCAGCCGGATCCGAACCGGTCGCATGTTCGACATGAATGTTACAACCTCCAATATATTCGAAGACGGCACAAAGCGGGGCGGCTGGTGAGAACAACCCATCCCCCGTCACGACCGCTATACGCATTCAGTATACGGAAAACGCTCGGCCTCCCGCGCATTTCTTTGCGTATGTCTCATTCGATTCCCATACATTCAAAATCTCTACTGTATAACTATATCCAGTTCAACCGTTCAATTCAAATCCAAATTCAGAGTTTTTGCCCAGCCGCGACAAAAAAGAGCTGCACTTATTGTGTACAGCTCCATCAAAATTCGTTCATTATTCGCAAGCGTTCAATTCCATCTCGGCTCATAAGGGTACGGACAGACCGAATCGGCCAGTTTGGCGCGCACATGAACAATGCAGCCGCAGTAACGGCAGGTGGTCCCGTACTGCAAACCCGGACAACTTGAACAGATGGATAGCCGATTAGCGTATCGCTCATCCGTCACAACCGCGCGAGCCCGAGAAGCCAGCTCCACGAGTTTGGCCAGTTTGGCCTCGCTGATCTGCACGCCGTGCTCCTCGCTGCATCCTTTGCAGCGTCCCTGCCGATTCGTGCGTTCATCCGTTTGGGACATTGGCGCCGTCATGCCTTCAACGCAATCACGCCGACGGATGCGGGAGGGAGCGTGAAGCGCAATTCGTTGTTTTCTAGCGATAGATCGCTCCAATCCGCCAATTGAACCCGGTTCGGTTCTTCAAATGTATTGTATGCCCCGAAGTCGTCATGGTGGAGGATTCGCCCCGATACCGATGCCGCATCGGAAGTTTGGAAGGAGTCCAGACGGCAAACCACTTCCAATTCATCCGTGTGGCTCAGATTGCACGCCGTTACATGAACGACTCCCTCCGCATTGCGGGACGCGGACAAGCTAAGCTGAGGAATGGCCTCATCCCCGAAAGTGTATGCCGGACTCTCATAGTTCAATTCCAACCGCTGCGCGTCCATATGCACCTGATACATATCAAAGACGTGATACGTCGGAGTAAGCAGCATACGTTCGCCCTCGGTCAGCACAAGAGCTTGCAGCACATTGACGATCTGCGCCAAATTGGCCATCTGCACACGTTTATTGTAATTGTTGAACAAGTTCAGGTTAATTCCCGCCACAAGCGCGTCCCGCATCGTGTTTTGCTGGTACAGGAAACCCGGGTTGGTTCCCGGCTCCACGTTGTACCACGTCCCCCACTCATCGATGATCAGCGCAACCTTGTTCTCCGGATCGTATTTGTCCATAATCTCCGAATGCTTCACGATCAATTCTTCCATATGAAGCGTGCGTTTCAAAGTGCGGAACCAGGCTGCTGCGTCAAATCCGGTCGCTTCCCCTTTATCCTGCCAGTTCCCTGTCGGGAGCGTGTAATAGTGCAGACTTAATCCGTCCATGAAACGTGCTGCTTCGCGCATCAGCACTTCCGTCCATTCATAGTTGTCCTCATTGGGACCGCAGGCGATTTTGAAAATGCGGTTGTCGGAATAATTGCGCACATATGTGGAGTAACGGCGATATTCATCGGCGTAATACTCGGGTCTCATGTTTCCGCCGCAGCCCCAGTTTTCGTTCCCCACCCCGAAATAGGTCAGCTTCCAGGGCTTTTCACGCCCGTTGGATTTGCGCCAGTTCGCCATCGGGGATTCGCCGTCAAACGTGATGTATTCGACCCATTGCTGCATTTCTTGAACGGTTCCGCTCCCGAGATTCCCGCTAATGTAAGGCTCTGTGCCGAGCAATTCGCACAAACGGAGGAATTCATGCGTGCCAAAATGGTTGTTTTCTTCCACCCCGCCCCAGTTGTTGTTGATCATGCGCGCGCGTTCGCTTTTGGGACCGACGCCATCTTTCCAGTGATATTCATCGGCGAAGCATCCGCCCGGCCACCGCAGTACCGGAATATTCAGCTTCTGCAGCGCTGTCAACACGTCATTGCGAATGCCGTCCGTATTTGGAATGGGCGAGTCCTCCCCCACCCATAACCCCTCATAGATGCACCGTCCCAAGTGCTCCGAAAAGTGACCATAAATATTGCGATTTATTAATCCTTTATCCGAATTCGAATTTAAAATAACATCAACCATAATTCCTGCCTCCCCAAATTATATTGTTATCGCTTACAATACTATTTTTTGGCATAGGTTTCAACCGTTATTATCACCGCACAAAAAAAGACTTTCCAGCTTATCACAGCAGGGAAAATCCTCTCGAAACACCAACGGGGCTGCAAATCACACTGTACCTTCAAATTGTGGTTCGATATATGAAATAACAAAATTATTAATTCATATCCTTCCCGTGTTTAGCCAAAAGTCAGAACGTATATCGTAGTGGTTCGATCCCAGGACAACCGCTGCTTCCACATGTTCCACCGTCCGTGTCTGATCCATGGCAAAGGCATCAGCGCCCGTTACAACAAACCATCCGGCCATAAAAAAACGTCCCCTTCCACGCAGGCCATAACCTGACGCAGAGAAAGGACGTCGTTATTCTCGGTTACTTCACGAATCCAAGCAGCATTTCGCGAATCAGTTTTGCTGCAACGATTTGCGTCTGTTGCGTCGGATCGTAGATCGGAGCCACCTCGACCAGGTCGCAGCCCACAACGTTCACGCCGGAACCTGCAATCAAGTGTACCGCTTCAAGCAGCTCTTTGGACGTAATGCCTCCCGCTTCGGCGGTACCTGTGCCTGGCGCAGCCGACGGGTCAAGCACGTCGATGTCGATCGTCACGTATACCGGACGGTTGCCCATGCTTGGCAGAGCTTCCTTCAGCGGGGCAGCTACTTCGAACGGATAGAAGTTGATGTTTTCGCGGCCATATTGGAACTCTTCGCGGGAACCGGAACGAATACCGAATTGATAAATGTTTTTGCCGCCCATCAGCTCGGCAGCTTTGCGTACCGGCGTAGAGTGGGACAGCGGTTCGCCTTCGTATTGCTCGCGCAGGTCAGCATGCGCATCGATATGAATCAGGATCAGGTCCGGATACTTTTTGTGCATTTGCTGAATGACTGGCCAAGTGACGAGATGTTCCCCGCCAAGACCGATCGGAAATTTGTCATCCGCCAGCAGGCCGCCGATGTATTCGCTAATGACGTCAAGGCTGCGTCCGGCATTGCCGAAAGGCAGAAGCAGATCGCCTGCATCAAAGTACGTCATATCCACAATGCTTTTGTCCAAGTATGGGCTGTACTCTTCCAGACCAACCGATGCCTGGCGGATATGGGACGGGCCGAAACGAGAGCCGGGACGGAAGCTGACGGTATAGTCCATCGGCATGCCGTAAATCACCGCTTTGGAGTTTTCGTAATCTTCGGAGCTGCAAATAAATACGTTGCCGGAATAGGCTTGATCCAATTTCATGAATAATGTCCTCCTTATTTCGTCAGGTCCTCCACGAATTTGGGGAGCACAAAGGCTGCCTTATGCAATCGCGAGGAATAATACCTGGTATCCAATTCGGGAATTCGAGTCTCGTCGACGCTGAGCGGGTCATGCGTCTTGCTGCCCATCGTGAACGTCCAAAGGCCGCTCGGGTATGTCGGAATATTGCACCCGTATACGCGCACGATCGGGAAAATCTCTTTAACATCCTTGTTGACCTTTTGGATCAGATCCGCCTTGAACCAGGGGTTATCTGTCTGGGCCACAAAGATGCCGTCTTCCTTCAACGCTTCGTATATGCCTTGGTAGAAACCGCGTTCAAACAAAGGCGCCGCAGGACCTACGGGTTCCGTCGAATCAACGATGATGACATCGTATTCGTTTTTATGTTCAATAATGTGCATATAGCCGTCATTCACGAGCACTTCAACGTTAGGCTCGTTCAGTTTGCCGGCTATTTCGGGCAAATATGTTTTGGAATACTCGATGACTTTGCCGTCGATTTCAACCAAAACGGCTTTTTCTACGGCATCATGCTTGATGACCTCGCGAATCACGCCGCCGTCGCCGCCTCCCACGACCAGAACCCTTTTCGGGTTCGGATGTGTATTCAGGGCAGGATGAGCCGCCATTTCATGGTACACGAACTCATCTTTTACCGTGGTCATGACCATTCCGTCCAACACCAGCATGTTGCCGAACTCTTCTGTCTCAATCATCGCCAAATCCTGAAATTCCGTTTGCTCATGAACATAGGTCTGTTTGATCTTCGCAGTGATCCCGAATGTGGGAGTCTGCTTCTCCGTAAACCACAATTCCATGATCCTACCTTCTTTCCGTATAGTTGATGCTCAGGGCGTCCCGAAAGCTTCGCCATCAGGAACGTCCGAACTCGTCCAACAATTCGGCCTTGGCAACGGAACTCGCTGAGGCCAGCGGGAAAGTCCGCACTCACTTCATTTACGACAGGAGACAAACCGGATCAGATGATAAGCCGTATCGTACCATTCAACCAAACTACACAGCGTTATACCGATCAATGGATCGTGCCTTCTGTATGTTGTGCTGAACAGTACCTTTTCATTACCCTTTTGCATTATACGCGATAGATGTTTCATCTGCAAAACGGTTTTTTTCCGTGAAAATGCTACAATTTACAAGGACTCCGGCTAAACTGAATATACCTTACAACAGAATCCCATACTGGAAATAAAAGAAAGGAGCCCGTCCCATGAAACAACCTGCCCAGAAGACCCGCAAACGCGGGTTCCGCCTATGGAAGTGGATCAAAGGCCTGTCCCTGCTCCTCATGCTCAGCCTCATCGCTGCAGCTGCGGGACTTGTCTATTTATATGCAACCAGTCTGCCTTTAGCCGATTCTGACCGGAATTCCAGGCTGCTGGACAGCCAGGGCGAGGTCATCGCCACGTTTTCTGCCGGAGGCAAAGATTCGGTTCCCGTGCAGCTTGATGCCATTTCTCCTGACCTGATCAACGCGACGTTGGCTGTTGAAGACCGCAAGTTTTATGACCACCACGGTTTCGACATTCGCGGACTGGGACGGGCCGTATTGGTCAATCTGCAGCATATGCAAATGTCCCAGGGGGCCAGCACGCTCACCCAGCAGCTTGCACGCAACCTGTATCTGTCCCATGAAAAGACGTGGACCCGAAAAGCCAAGGAAGCCATCTATACCGCTCAATTGGAGATGAAGTACAGCAAGGATGAAATTCTGCAGATGTATCTAAACGAGATTTATTACGGTCATGGAGCGTATGGAATCGAATCAGCCGCAAGAATGTATTTCGGCAAATCGGCCAATCAGCTCGACTTGGCGGAAAGCGCCATGCTCGCCGGCATCCCGAAGGGTCCGACCTATTACTCTCCATATAATCATATGAAAAACGCCAAAGACCGCCAGCGCATCGTACTGAATTCCATGGCGGAAACCGGAAAAATCACGCAATCCGAGGCGGATAAGGCCTATGAGGAAATACTCTCCTTCAAGCCGGAAAGCGAGCGCAAAACGGTGGAGCAGGCACCTTATTTCCGTGACTATATCCGCAGCCTGGCGATCAACGAGCTGGGCATCAGTGAAGCCATGCTGGACCATGGAGGACTGAATATCTATACCACCCTTGACCTGCGCATGCAAAAAGCAGCCGAGGACGCTGTAGCTAAAGGCATGGATCCCAAAAGCGAGCTGGAAACGGCCCTGATTTCCATTGACCCGCGAACCGGGTATATCAAAGCGATGGTCGGCGGCAAAAATTATCGCACCAGCCAGATCAATCATGTGCTGGCAACGACCCGCCAGCCAGGCTCGGCTTTCAAACCGATCATGTATTTGGCGGCACTGGAGTCCAAACAGCTCACGAGTGCCTCCATCTTTAATAGTGAACCTACCTTGTTCCATTATGATAACGACCGCAAAACCTATAAGCCCGGCAATTTTGGAGACAAGTATTTGGGCGAAATTGATTTGAGGCAAGCCATAGCAGCTTCGGACAATATCTATGCGGTCAATACGATCATGAAGATCGGACCGGAAAAGGTCGTGGACATGGCCCATACGTTGGGGATTACAAGCAACCTCAGCCCGGTGCCTTCCCTTGCGCTCGGCACTTCGCCAGTCAGCCCGCTCGAGATGGCCTCGGCGTTTTCCGTTATCGCCGCAGGCGGGCAGCGTACCCCGCCCGTCGCAATTCTCCAGATAACGGATGCAGCCGGAAGAGTGCTGTATGAAGCGCCGCAAACCAAGGCAGAAACGGTCGTTGAGCCCTCTGCAGCGTATGTTCTGACACGTTTAATGGAGAGTGTGTTCGAGAGTGGCGGAACCGGCAACCGGGTATCGGCAACGATGAAGCGCCCCGTGGCAGGCAAAACCGGCACAACCAACACCGATGCCTGGCTTGTCGGCTTCACGCCCGAGCTGTCCACTGCCGTATGGGTGGGTTATGATCAAGGAAAATCCATAACCACCTCGGACGGAAGACGGGCTGCCCCCATCTTTGCCCAATTTACCGAACAGGCGCTGGCGAGCGTGCCGCCCAAAATATTCCCGGTACCGGATAACGTCGTGAGCGTGTACATCAATCCGGAAACCGGACAATTGGCAGGCAACGGTTGCGCAGAGAAGCGGCTCGAAGTGTTTATGGCGGGAACGGAACCAACCGATGTATGCCGGGGTGCCGATTCGGATCCTAAAGATGCTGCAGACCACAGTAAGCCTGATCAACAGAGCGAACAAGCGCTGCAGGAGGAAAAGCATTCCTGGTGGAAGGACTTTAAACGCTGGTGGGTGGAATAGCGCTATTGACCCCACCCTTTCCGAATTATCCAATGACGAGTAATACCGCTGCAGCCAATGCGGCATAACGCAAAAGCCCTGCAAGCCGAATGAATCAGGCTGCAGGGCTCTTTTGACGTTCGTTCAATCAGGTTAAACCCTGATGATGCAAGCGGCGGTTACGCCAATGCTTCGTTGTTATGCCAACGCTTCTTTCAACTCATCCGGGGAAGCGTTCCACCAATCTTCATTGTGGGAAATCAGCAAATTCTTGAGCGCCGCACGTTCCGCGGGTCCAAGCTCATCCAGCATAATGCGGCGTTTCAGTGCATAGTCCATACGATTGACGTGATCTGCAAGCAATTTCCAGCCTCGTTTTGCCTCTGTATCGATCCACATCTCGCACGCGGTAGCTCCACCATACAGCTGCCCGTTCTCGTTGCGATCCACGGCTACCCATACCAGCCAAACCTGGCGTCCGTTCGGTACGTCTTCCCGATTTGTTGAAAATTTGATGCCTCGCTCCACCTTGCTTTTGGCATGCATTGCACCAATATCGATTTTGGCCTCCCCTTGGTCGATGATGACCGGGGAAAGGTTGTTCAGGTCGATGGATCCTGCTCCAAAACCTTTATGCTTGCTTTTTGAACTTACGATATTCAAGGCAATCTGTTTCTTGCCGTTTTGCTCGTTCTGATCCATGTTCTAGCCTCCAAGGGTTGATACCAATATTTTAACTAATAATCGTCCGGTTGCAAACATATACATGCTTTAGATGCTTGTCAACGGGAGGTATTGAATGATGATTTCACGACGCGCCAAGATCCGGCTCACTGCATGTCTTGTCCTTTTTCTTCTAGCCGGAGCGGCATGGTTCATTCTGGGTAAACCCCAAGCCACAATATCCGAATTGCCCGCGTTCGCTCCGGAATCGGGCAAGCCTGTGGCACCCGCACAGCTCCCGAACTCCCCTGAGAGCGTGCAGACACCCACTGCAGAAGTGCTCAGTGATCGCGTGGTGGAATATCACATCGACGTGAAGCTGGCGGATGATAACGTCCTTCAAGGAACGCAGACCCTCACTTGGACCCATCCGGGCAAAAAGACGGTCAACGAGCTTTACTTTCATCTGTACCCCAACGCCTTTTCCTCCCAAAACACAACATTCATGCAAGAATCGGGCGGAAAACTGCGAGGTGACGTCATGCCGGCGAACGGTTACGGTTCCATGACGATCACTGAGATGAAAACGGAGGACGGGCTCTCCCTAATGCATCGCATGCAGTATGTCCAACCGGACGACGGTAATATCAAGGATCGTACATTAATCAAGGTTCGTTTGCCTAAACCGGTCAAAGGCGGAGAAACCATCACGCTGCATACCCGATTTGAGGTCAAGCTCCCCCAAATCTTTGCCCGAATGGGCACCGCGGGCAATTTCGTCATGGCAGGCCAGTGGTTTCCCAAACTGAGCGTCTACGAGCCTGCAGGCCGTAGAGACCGTGCCGTTGAAGGGTGGAACCTGCACCAGTACCACGGCAACTCGGAATTTTATTCGGATTTTGGCATCTATAGCGTACGCATTCGGGTACCGGAGAAATACAAGGTGGCAGCCACAGGTTTCCCAACCAGACCCTCTGTCGTAAAAAACGGAGAAAAAATCTATCAATTCTATGCCGACGACGTGCATGATTTTGCCTGGGCCGCCTCACCGGACTTCGTCTATGCCGAAGAGCCCTTCTCCGCACCCAACGTGCCTGGCGTGCGCATCAAGCTATATTTGGATCCTGCCCATGAGGACTTGAAAGAACGTTATTTCTATGCAGCCAAAGCCGCATTGACCAATTACAGCAAATGGTTCGGGCGTTACCCTTACTCCACATTATCCATCGTAGTTCCTCCGAAAGCCGGTAACGGTGCCGGCGGCATGGAGTATCCAACGCTCGTTACAGCGTTTGGCGCGGACGATACGTCCCCGGGTTATGATCTGGAACGCACCGTTGTGCACGAGATTGGGCATCAGTATTTTTACGGTATGGTCGCAAGCAACGAATTCGAGGAGGCTTGGTTGGATGAGGGCTTCACCTCCTATGCCGAGGATAAGGTGATGGAACTGGAATACGGCCTTATTCCCAACCTGCCTGTACAAGCTGGTCTCATTACCTCCCCTGCCCCGCTTACGCAAGAGTCGTGGAAGTTCGATTCGCAGAATAACTACGCCTCCAACGTGTATACGCGCGGCAAACTCGTGCTTCTCGGCATCGAACAGCAGGTCGGCGCCAAAACGATGGAACGCATTCTTTCGACCTACGTCAAAAAGTACCGGTTCAAACATCCTTCCTCCACGGATTTTCAGAGGGTGGTGGAACAGGTCACGCGAGCCTCGTGGTCCGAATATTTCAACCAGTACGTATACGGCAGCGGCATGGCCGACTTCGCGGTTGAAAAAATCTCGGTGAAACCCGTGCAAAAGGAAGGTAACACCTGGTATGAATCGTCTATCACGGTCCAGAAAAAAGGCAGTGATTACAAGGGCGTGCCCGTTCGGATCGTGTTTGAAGACGGCCACGTCGTGAACAAGCAATGGGATGGACGGGAAGAGCGGATTACTTACCGTCTCACTTATTCTTCTCCCGTCTCCTGGGCCATGACCGACCCGCTGTACAGCATGGTGCTGGAGAACCGGCATATGAACAATTTTTTAAAAGCCGGCCTGGATGAGCCCGTCCAATTCCGCTGGAGCCTGGGCGCAACCAAACTAATAGAAGCCATTTTCGGAGGTCTGACATGGTGAGGTGGAAACAGTGAAAGCTAAAATACGCGAAGGCTGGTTTCTCGTCCGCCAGCACATGTTCATTGCCGCGCTTTTATTCTTGTATCAATTGGTCTGGGGTTACTTCCTGTTCCGGATGGTACAGTCGGCAGTCGTGCCGCTCCTGCGGCGCTATCCCGAGCCTGAAGCGGGCGAACTCAGCACATTATTGTTCAAAATGGAAAGCCAGCTCAGCCTGTCTGCCCATCCGGAAGTACATCGATACCTTTGGATTCTGGGGGCCATGCTGCTCTTGCGGATGCTAATCAGCCCCCTGATCCATGCCGGCCTGATGTACTCGCTGCAGCATTTCGAGCAAACGGATGAACGTATCCCGTTTGTGAAAGGCATTCGCCAGCTTTGGAAGCCGATCCTGCTCCTGCAAACGGTCCGGACCTTGCTCATCTTGTTGCCCGGCTACTGGCTTCTGCCAAAGCTGTATGCCATTCTGATGGACGGGTTCCATTCACTCGCCCTGCTGATGCCCGGGATTCCTTATATCGCCGGCTGGATCGTCTATGGCTGGATCGTGCATCATGCCTTGTTGTACATGCAGTTCGGGGTCTCGGCTCCAGAAAGCCATGAACCGATAAAAAGCGCGTTCCACGCGCTGTGGATCGCGCTCCGGAGCATTATGACCGTGACGGGCATTGCCCTTATTCTCGGTGTTTTCCACCTGCTCCTCTTCGGCGCATTCACCTCGTTCTCCTGGTGGTTGACCGGTCTTGCCGGACTGATCCTGCAGCAAACCTATCCGCTTGCACGCTGCATCCTCAGCCTGTGGAAAATATGCGCTCATTTTCGCCTTTGGCAATCCAAGCTCGCCAAACATTAAGTCAGAGGGTTGGCGAGCAAATTTGTTACCATCTCCATGTTAACTTTTATTTATAAAAACGCTTTAAAATCAGCAATCCCCGACCTTTCCCCGTCTAAGGTCGGGGATTTTTTTGCTAAATTTGCTGTTAAACGTTGCCAAACAGGTACACCTCTGTTACAATATTCCCAGTGATCTTTTAGTAACAACTTTGTAATCTTTAACTTCATAATTGTAACTACTTAAAATTGTCATATTGATTTCACAGGTGCACATCATGATAAGCCAAATTCCTGGCACCTGGGAAGCGGGGGAACCAGTTATGGGTGAATTGATCTTGCTACAGAGGGATCATAGGGGACCTTCAACCGAATCCTTAAGCTAACCTCGCAGGCGTTGGAAGGGGAAAAATCTTTTGTTTAAGAAGAAAATCACCGCAGCTGTACTCAGCCTAACATTCGCACTATCGCTTGGGGCAGGAAGCGCATTCGCAGATTCTAAAATGGATGAAGTCATTGATTCGGCAATGGGAACTACATATAAAAGCGGTGGAACAACCCTTAGCGGTTTCGATTGCTCAGGATTCACGCGTTATGTATTCGACAAGCTGGGCATTGATTTGGCACGTCAATCAAGCGCTCAATATGAAATGGGCGATTCGGTATCCCGCATGGAAATGAGACCAGGCGATCTGGTATTCTTTAACACGACAGGTAAAGGCGTTTCCCACGTCGGCATCTTTGTCGGCGAAGGCAAATTCGCACATTCTTCTTCATCAAAAGGTGTAACTATCAGTTCCCTGAGCGAAAACTATTGGGCTGACCGTTATATCGGCGCCAAACGCATTATGAGCACGGACGCATATGAGACGCTTGCACTCGACTAAGGACAAGCTAGGCAACGTCATACTGTAACGAAGCTTGAACAAAAACCGTTGGCATCATTCTCCGCAGGAATGATCCCAGCGGTTTTTTGCATGCGTCCGTGCCCTTATGATGATTTTACCCATCCTGTTATAATATAAACGGCGAATGGCGTATTATGAATATATATAACGGAATAGACAGGACTTTTGTTTCACTTTTTTCAAAGCTTGTCCTGTTTCGCATCAGGAAAGGAGGCACGGTGGTGTACGAAGGTTCAACCACATTCAACGTTATTCCGATGCAGGAAGAACACGGCGAACAGATCTGCAGTTGGGCATATGATCCCCCGTACAACATCTATGGGTTCCTTCCTTGGGAACAGATGAAGGCGCTTGAGATCGAATTTGGGGATGATCGGCTAAGACGAGAACAATATGTCGCCGTCCTCACGGAGCATGGCGAATTAGCGGGATTCGCGCAATACTTTCCGCTGGAAGGCGTAACGCGCATTGGTCTCGGGATGAGGCCGGAGCGCTGCGGACAGGGCCAGGGCATGGAGTTCGTGGCAGCCATCGTCCAGGAGGCCCGGCGCCGCAATCCTGAAAATGAAATCGATCTGGAGGTTCTGACCTGGAATCATCGGGCCATTCGGGTGTATCAAAGGGCAGGATTTGCGATTCACGACACCTATGAACGAATGACGCCGGAAGGAATGAAGCTTTTTCACTGCATGGTTTATGAAGGCTTTTAATTCTACCGGACGGCCGCCTCTCTATTAGTCGGTTGAATTGAATGATATGTGAACCAGCATCGCAAATCCTGCAAAGGTGTAATTGGTTATGATAATTTCCACAAAATGCTATGCTCTCCCACCCGGTTCCGGTATAATGAGATGGACAGTTGGAGTAAGATGATCTTTCATTCTGGAGGGGGACTTAAGGGATGCACAAATGGATCATGAGCGGAATATTTTTTGCAGCATGCGCGTTGGCAATCGTGTTAATGTTTACGCTTCCAGGGAAAGAGGAGGTGGCTGAGGAGGCCAAACCCACCATGCCGGAAGTCACGATGGACGCTGCCCAAGCGGAGGCGACCGTCAAAGCCAACTGTATCTCCTGTCATGGAGATCAGCTTCAAGGCGCCGTTGGCCCCAATCTGCAAAAGATCGGAAGCCAGGACGACGTGGACAAAATCTACTCCGTCATTCTCAAGGGCAAAGGCGGCATGCCTTCCTTCAAAGGCAAGCTGAAAGAAGAGGAAATCGCCAACATTGCGATGTGGTTGTCGGAGAAGAAATAATACGCAAGCATGGCCCTTCGCATGGGGTGCACATGCAGAAAGGCTCACGGCCCTCTATTGAAGGATCGTGAGCCTTTTTCCATTGCAAACCATAGGCAGCACGGCTGCTGCAGCGCCAAGCCTTGTAGAAGGCTATTTGGACGTTCGCTCCGCGAGGAATGCCTCTACCTCGCGTGCCGTCGGCATCCCGGACTGGGCGCCTAGCTTGGTCACCGACAACGCTGCCGCGCCCATGGCGAAGCCTACGGCCGCGTCCAGCGTTTCGCCGCGCGCCAGGGCTACCGCCAGCGCGCCGTTGAAGCAATCGCCGGCGCCGGTCGTGTCGACGGCGCTCACGGCATAGCCGGGCGCACGGCATGCGCCGGCTTGCCCTGCCTGTACGCGGCCGCCTGGCGCAGCCGCGTAGGCAGCCCCCTCGGGGCCGAGCGTCGTGACGACGGCGGCCCCGAGGGATGCGGCGAGCTCTGCGACCGCCGCATCGACGTCTTCCGGCCGGAGGTGGTCCCGGCCGGTAAGCACGGCGAGCTCGCTGCGGTTCGGCGTAATCACGTCGACGCACCGCAGGAGCTCCTCAGGCAGACCCGGCACTGCGGGAGCCGGGTTGAGCACCACCAGAGCGCTGCCTTCGGCCGCGAGCTGAGCCGCGCGGGTCACCGCAGGCAGCGGAATCTCCAGCTGAAGCAGCACGGCCGCCGCTTCCTTCAGGCTTTTTGCCGCATCAGCCTCATCCATCATTTCCGGCACAACGCTCCCGTTCGCCCCAGGAACGACGATAATTCGGTTATCTCCACCTGACAGCCAGATCGAGGCTGTACCGGTCCCGATTTCATCCAGTACGCGTACCTGAGCAACGTCTACCCCGCTTTCGGTCAAGCTGTCCATCAATCTCTGGCCGAAACTGTCGTCGCCGATGGCGCCGATGATCGTTGTCTCGGCGCCAAGACGCGCGGCTGCCACAGCCTGGTTCGCTCCTTTGCCCCCGGCCAGGTAATGGAGCTCCTCTCCGGTCACGGTCTCGCCTTCTTCCGGAATGATATCCGATTTCACGACCAGATCCATGTTCAAGCTGCCCACGACAGCAATATGAGGCCTCATCTGATTCTGTTCTGACATGTATGCTTCACTCATTTCCAGCCGTTATGCAATAACCGTTTCAGTTATTCCGAGCTCATTTTCTCGAAAGCTTCATTATACTGTTCCGCTTCCTTGATATCGACCGAAGTAATGCCGCCTTCGTCCCATGACGTCAATCGCAGTGTCACGGTCGTATAGTCGATCGTAATGAAAGGATGGTGATTGAACGCCTCCGAGATCGCGGCTACTTCATCCACAAACGCAATCCCCTTCATGTAACTGGAAAAAACGAACTTGCGTACAATCCAGCGTCCCTCTTCCAGCTCCCAGCCTTCCAGCCTTTCCAAATACGCTTCGATCTCCTCTTGCGAAAAAACCATGTGTCATCTTCCTCCCCTTTGGACGGAAATTATAGGCATCCTTCCGTACTCCCGCTCGCATTTCCATGACTATTATCTTACCACGGCGAAGCCTTTAATCCAACCAGGACGCGGTTTCGCAGCGATGCCGGCTCGGATTCGAAAGCATCACCTTTTGTGTTCACCACAACAAAGATAAATATCCCATGGTCAGATCAACGGAACAAAGGTCAGTTCCTCTTCTCCGATCAACACGTTAATTCGGTGCAGGTCCTTGTCGTGCATGACGACGCCGCTCCCCACCGGTATGACGGGCTGTGTGCCGAGCGCATAGAACAGATCCTCCGCCAAAGCTTCATCGACCTCCAGTTGCTCTGGAGCATCCAAACGGGTCCAGTCCTCTTCGTCCATTTCGAAAAAAACATACCGGTCCGGTATCCGGCCGATCGCCCCTGTCAAATCTGTCAATATTCCTTCATAATCCCGTCCATGCTTTACGCCCATTGGCTTTTCACTCCTGTTCGGCCCCTGCGGAGCGGATTTAATCCTATTATACCTGAAAATAAACCTTAAAAAAAAAGGCCCCTTGGTCGATAAATACTATACATGACCGTTTTAACTATTGGGTAGTTCCCGAGACCTCCCGGTTAGGCGGAATGCGGCGTTACGTTCGTCCGGAAGCCCGAATGAAGCCGCTCGAAAGGATTCAATTTTATCTCATGGATGAGGTGTATAATGGAAATTTCAACGATTATCGGACTCGTTTTGGGACTTGTTTCCCTTGTAGTCGGCATGATACTAAAGGGTGCTCCCATCATCAACCTGGTAAACAACCCGGCAGCTTACATGATCATTTTTGTAGGTACGGCAGCAAGTATTTTTATGGCATTTCCCATGTCGGATGTCAAAAAGATTCCCAAGTTATTCGGAATTTTGTTCAAAAAGCAACAGCTGATCGACCGCGTTTCCCTGATTGGCACGTTTATGGACTGGGCTTCCACCACCCGTCGGGAAGGTCTGCTGGCGCTTGAATCGAAAGTCGAAGAGATCGACGACCAGTTTCTGCGCGGCGGCATGCGCATGATTATTGACGGCAACGATCAGGAATTCGTCAGCGATGTCCTGATGGAGGATATTCACGCAACGGAAGAGCGTCACCGCGCCGGTGCATTGATTTTCTCCCAGGCGGGTATGTACGCTCCTACGCTCGGGGTACTCGGGGCGGTCGTCGGTTTGATCGCGGCGCTTGCCGATCTCAGTGACATGGAAAAATTGTCCCATGCGATCGCGGCTGCATTTATTGCCACATTGCTCGGTATTTTTACCGGTTACGTGTTATGGCACCCGATGTCCAATAAGCTGAAGCGGTTATCCAAGCAGGAGATCGAAATCAAGCTTATGATGGTTGAAGGATTGTTATCCATTCAATCCGGTGTGTCCACCATCGCCATTAATCAAAAATTGTCTGTATTCCTGACGCCTTCCGAACGTAAACAGCTGGAGGAGAAGGAGGGAGCTTCAGGTGAAAAAGGCTAAGAAACACGAGGCGCACGAAGAGCATATCGACGAGAGCTGGCTGCTTCCGTATTCTGACTTGATGACCTTGCTCCTGGCCCTGTTTATTACGCTGTTCTCCATGAGCTCGCTCGATGCAGCCAAATTCGAGCAGATGGCCAGTGCGCTAAGCAGCGCATTGAATGGAGGATCAGGGGTTTTGGACCACACGTCCATGAACCCGACAGACTCCAGCACGGATCTTGGCAAAATGAAACAGGAACCTCAGGAAGTGACTAAAAATAAAACCAATCAGATCACCGATGCGCAGATGGCCCAGAAAGAGCAGGAAGATCTGGAGAAGCTCAAAAAACGGTTGGATCAGTATATTAAACAAAACGGTCTTTCGGACCAGTTAAACACCAAGCTGAACCAATCCGAGCTCAAAATCACGATCAGCGACAACGCGCTGTTCGCCTCGGGACAAGCCACTGTCAAACCGGAATCGCGCGCATTGGCCAAAGCCATTGCCAGCATGCTGGTTGAATTCCCTGAGTACGAGGTGGTTGTATCCGGCCATACTGATAATGTTCCCATTTCCAACAGCCAATATAAGGATAACTGGGACTTAAGTGCGGATCGTGCCCTGAATTTCCTCAAAATATTGTTGTTGAATGCGTCTCTTGATCCCAGCAAATTCACGCCTAGCGGGTATGGAGAATATCATCCGGTTGCCAGTAACGATACTTCGGCTGGAAGAGCCCAAAACCGGCGTGTAGAGGTCTCGATTATTCGTAAATACCAGAGCGGAAACACCGCCACGCAGTCTGTGAATCAGAATAACAACTAAGGTCGCTGACCCATTGATTTTTGGACCGTCCTCCCTAGCGGGGGACGGTTTTTTTATTGCCCCGCATCCATGGGAACGCATACATTCGCCGTTTATAAAAAACCCTGTCATCTTTAGACAACAGGGCTCGTACGGATTTCCGGCTACGTCACTCCAGGTGATAGTCGAGCATGCGGCCCAGTTCCTCTTTCTCATCGGCACTCAGCTCTCTCCATACCCCTGTAGCTTGTTCGCCCAAATGAATGTTCATGATGCGGACGCGTTTAAGTCGTTTAACCTCATAACCAAAGGCACTGCACATCCGGCGTATTTGGCGATTCTTCCCTTCGGTTAAAATAATGCGGAATACTCGCTCCGATATTCGGGTTACTTTGCAGGGCAACGTCATTTCTCCCAAAATGCGCACGCCCGTGCTCATACCTTTCAAAAAACTCGTCGTCACTGGACGATCGACCGTCACGATATACTCCTTTTCATGGCGGCCCTCCGATCTCAGGATCCGGTTAACGATATCCCCATCGTTGGTCATTAGAATCAGACCCTCCGAATCCTTGTCCAAGCGGCCGATCGGAAAAATGCGCTCTTTATGACCCACGAAATCAACAATGTTGCCGCGTATATGCCGCTCGGTCGTACTCGTAATGCCTACCGGTTTGTTCAGGGCAATGTACACATGCTTCCGTTTCTCCCGAATGGGCTTGCCATTAATCCGGACATCATCGCCCTCTTCTGCCTGACTTCCAAGCTCCGCCTTCACTCCATTGATGGTCACTTTTCCGCTTTCCACCAATTTATCGGCTTCACGTCTGGAGCAATAGCCGGTTTCACTAATAAACTTGTTAATACGCAAAAGCTCATCTCACCCCATCTAATTCTCTTTGTCTGCCAAAGGAGGCTGCTCTTCCTCATCTTCTTCCTGATGTTTCTCCTCTTGCTGTTGCAGCCCGGAAGAAGGAAGCTCAATGATTACGGTAGTCCCTTTGTTCATGACGCTTTTAATATCCATCATGCCCTTATGGGATTGAATGATGCGCTGGCTGACCATTAGACCAAGACCCGTGCCGGTCTCCTTGTTCGTAAAGAACGGCTCACCCAGCTTGGGCATAATCTCTTCAGGAATACCGATGCCCTCATCCTTGATTTCGATTCGCACCCGCTGCTGTTCCTCCATATACTTCAGCTTGATCCGAATCGCCCCACCTTCAGGCATGGCCTCCATGCCATTTTTGAGCACGTTAATAAATACCTGCTTCAGTTGGTTCTCTTCACAGTGTACCATAGCCGATTCGGACGAGGCATTCAATATAAATTCAACGCCGTGCAAATGCGCCTGGCTGTCGAGCAACGAGATCACGTCTCCCAGAATGAAGCGAATATCCCGGTCCTGAAAATGCACAGCCTGGGGTTTGGCAAGAATCAAGAACTCGCCCACAATCAAGTTGATTCGGTCCAATTCGGATAACATCAGGTCCAAATGGCGATGGTTCAACTTGTTCGTCTGTTGTTGGAGCTGCAAAAATCCGCGCAGCGTTGTTAACGGGTTGCGAATTTCATGCGCCACACCTGCGGCGAGCTGGCCAACGGTCGTCAGCTTCTCCGAGCGTCTTAGGAGCTCTTCCATGCGATTTCGGTTGGTAATATCTCGCGATACACTGATGAGCGCCGTAATTTCCCCTTCCTCGTCTCTCACCGGAGCTGTACTGACGCTAACTTCAACCCGGCTTCCATCCTTCTTCATCCACACCGTCTCATTGGACGTAATGGATAATCCCTCAACGAGTTGGGCATGCTGCTCCATCATCTCTTCCTCCGCATCCGGAGGAATGATTCTGAGCTTACGTCCCTCTACCTCCCGGCTCTTCCATCCGTATAACTGTTCGAAGGCCCGATTGACCCTAAGCACATTACCTTCCAGATCGGTAATGTGTATGGCATCCGCAGTCTGATTGATGACGGATTCGAGGTGTTCCTTTACGGCCCTGTTTTCCTCATACATCTGCTTGAGGCGATTCGTGTAATGTCCGAGATTGCGAATCATGGCATTGATCCGGTTGGCCAACTGTCCCAGTTCGTCTCTCCTTCGAATTTTGAGGCGGAAGTCGAAATGCCCGTCGGCAACATCGTTCACCTTGTCCAGAATGGATTGAATCGGACGCGTAATATACCCTGCCAGCAAATAACTGCCAAAGATCACAATCTCCAGCAGAACCAGGGAGATTGAGGCATGGCTGACCAACTGTTCGGAAATCATGGAAGAGATCTGCCTATAGTCCGTGACGATGCTGATAACGTATGAGGACTGATTCGGCGCAAAGATCGGAATAAAGCTTTTGAGCACTTTTTGACCACGCGCTTGGCTCACGAAGGTGACGTTCTGGCCTGTGCGTACGGCTTTGACTACGGCTCGATGATCTTCTTCAGCAGTGCCGTACTGGTACGTGCCGAAACGGATGGGTTTATTATTGAGCTTGTTGAACTTCTCGTCTCTCCCGTCCACGTTCATGGTTGGACTCCCGAAGGTCAGAGGGTTGATTCCGGTAATTTCAAGAATGGAAGGATTGACCTCTCTGATTTTGTTCAGTATCTCATTCGGGCTAGAGATCTTCACATAGTCATCAACTTCGGCGTTATTATAGAAGGGATTGATTATGTAGTTTCTCTTGCCATCATGATAATAGCCCCATATATCTACATCCGACGGGCTTGAAGTGGAGTACTCGAAACCGTCTGACCAGAAATGGTCCTTCGTTTGACCTTGCGGAATCGTAACTTGATGTTTATCGAACAACTGCTTGAATGCTTCATACCAATAACTCATTGATTTGGTGGACAATCCAATCTCCCTTGGATCAGAGGAACGGGTGACGACAATATCGTCCGGGGTTTGCTCCAACAGCGAAATATGGGAAACGCCGACCTTTTGGCTCAGGCGAACCAGTTCTTCATTTGTGATATTATTAATATCCGGGTCCAGCTCTTCGGCAGCTATGATGGATGCAAGCCACAAATTGTTGCCGATTTGCCGTGTGACATAATTCGAACTGTACTGGTTCTGTTCGACAGCGATTGCAATCTGCTTGGCCGTGAGCACCATTTTCATTTCACTGTCCTGTCGCAGGTTTTCTTCCGTAGTATAATAATTTAGCGCGATGTTCAAAACGAGTATGACAAACACCGAGCACGACATGATTATGGATAACTTCGTTTTGATAGACAAATTTTTTGTTCACCTCTTGGCTTGTACCTTTGGCGATATATGGCAAATACTATATCCATCATAACGGTTGATTGGGTATTTGAAAAGGAGAATTGACCACAGTCCAAAAGTTACCGTTTGGGTCATCAGGTCGAAATTCATTGTTTTTTGTCATTTTCGCATCTACAATAAAATCAATCATGATTTTATACACAAATCCACAGGCTTGTGGATATCCTGTTTATAACTATGTGAGCAACTACTCTGTTATCCACAGACTTATACACAACATGTTAACAAACGAATGTTTGTTCTCTTACATTGTTCTCTTCTGGAAGGAGTTTGACTAAAGCATGTTTGATCATTCTATCCCTACTGACTTCTCATCCTATTCCGAGGAGGAGCGGCATCAATTCTGGATGCGGGAAGCCATTGCCGAAGCACGTCAAGCCGAAGCGCTGGGGGAAGTTCCGATCGGTGCCGTCATCGTTCAAAACGATCGTATTGTTGGACGCGGTTACAACCTGCGGGAAACCACTCTCGATTCAACCGCTCATGCGGAGATGGTAGCCATTCGGCAAGCCAGCGAAACGATTGGTGCTTGGCGCCTATTGGACTGCAGCCTGTACGTTACGCTGGAGCCTTGTCCGATGTGTGCGGGAGCTATTGTGCAATCACGGGTGCCGCGCGTAATTTTCGGTACTGCCGATCCCAAGGCCGGTTGCGCTGGAACGTTGATGAATTTGTTGCAGGAGCCTCGTTTTAACCATCAAACCGAAGTCATCGCGGACATTTTGCAGCCGGAATGTGCCTCGCTTTTAACTGAGTTTTTCAGGCGATTACGCAAAAAATAACACTGGTTTATTTATGAAAGGACGTGCTGTATATGCCTCTGACCCTTTATGATACCCCTAACGGGATCCGCATGCGTTTGCTTACCACTTTGGATGCTGAGCCCTATTTGAACATGATCCGGGTTACTCGTGTCCCCTACCAAGCTGTGGAACCGATCCGAGACGACGAGTTTTACACATTGGATGCCCAGACCAGGCGTCTTGCAGATCGAATGAACGCGGCCGAACAAGGAACGGGGTATCAATTCGGGATTTTTTCATTGGGCGACGATGCCCTCATCGGTCAAGTGAGTCTTAACAACGTCGTTCATGGCGTTGCCAACTATGCGGATTTGGGTTACTTTATTCACCCCGACTATCAAGGCGGCGGACGAATGACTGCGGCTGTCAAGCTGGCTGTAGCGTATGCCTTCCGGGCATTAAAGCTGAATCGTGTTCAAGCCGCCATTTTGCCTTCCAACATGGGGTCGCAGCGCGTACTGGAGAAGAACGGCTTTCAGGCCGAGGGCATCGCCCGTAAATATCTCAAAATCAACGGCGAATATCAGGATCACCGGATTTATGCCATTGTTGCTGAGGATCTGCCCGAAGAACACGAATGATCTTGTGAGGACATAAAAAACTGCACCCTCAACACAGAAATGTTGGCAGTGCAGTTTTTTTATGACGTTATTCGGCCTGAGCCGCATGGACGATCGCTTCTACTCCGTAATTTTTGCTAATAGGACCAAATCCGAATGCAATCTGTCCGTTTATTTTATACACATGTCCATTTCGGACGGCTTTGAGCCCCTTCCAGACAGCACTTTTTTCCCACTCATCGGAAACTGCCGGCAATGACGGGTCTTCCATATTGAAGTATCCCAGGAAGAGATAATCCGGATCGAGCTCAGCCAGCCCCTCCAGCGTTAACTCTCCAGCCTCGGTCGATGGCGGTGTCAATCCCAGACCTTCATAATACTCGGTAATATAGTCTTTCCCTTGCAGGTAAGCTTGTTTCTCCCGAATTTGCAGAAAGGCAACCGTGCCATCCATCGATGCCAACTTGTTCTTGCCCTCGGCCAGCTTGCCGTCAAAATCACTGATGTATTTCTGCGCTGTCTCTTCTTGTCCCAAAATGTTACCGAACTCGTTAATGGTGGCACGCCACTCCTTGAAAACATCGCTTTTGGTCTCATCTATAACAATGGTCGGAGCGATCTGGTCAAGCTGCTCGATAATATCCTTGTTGGTCTCGCTTCCGGCAATGATCAAATCGGGATCATAGGCGAGCAGTGCTTCCAGGTTAACCTGCGTATTTTCACCTACCACTTCGATCTGTTTCTTTCCTTCGACATATGGTTTATAAATATCGCTATCCAACAAAGATTGGTTCTTCGTAAATGGAAGCGTGATGGCGATCGAATCCAGCTCAAAAACCAACAGATCATCACTCAATCCCCAATGAGCGAGAGCTACCCTTTTCGGCTGCTGTTCCAACGTTACGCTTCCACGAGCATCCTGAATCGTACGTGGATAAGTTACGTTTGCCTCTTCCGTCGATTCCGGATCCACCGAGGTTTTCGAGTTTTCGGCCTTCTCGTTAGCGCTCTGTCGTGTATCTGTTTGCGTTTGACCCGATTCCGATTGTCCCGAGCAAGCCGCCAGCATGAAGACCAAAACGATGAGAGCAGCTAATAATCCTCTATTTTTATACTTTTTTCTGTACATCCGTATTATTCCTCCAGTGTGTATCGCACTCGAATATGATAACAATTATCATTATCAATTATACGGATGAAGCTTGTTTATACAATGGATATCGTCCGATTCAGGATGGATTTTTCCCTTCCCTACCCTTCTTTTTTATCTCGGAAGGCGCCAAGCCCATATGCAATTTGAAAACCCTGCTGAAGTAATACGGGTCTGCATAACCTACCTTGGCCGCAACCTCCTTTACGCTATAGTTGCCTACTTCAAGTAGTTCCCGTGCCCGATTCAAGCGATATTTAGAAAGGTAGCGCATCGGACCCATTCCCGAATACTGTTGAAATCTGTGAGAAAAATATTTGGATCTCATCCCGAACCTCGCCGCCAAGCCTTCCAGTGTCAACGGCTCCATGTATTGACGATGAATAAACTCCTGCGCCGCATTCATTATTCTGCCGCTCTCCCGATTCCGGGTGTTCCTTGATGCGCGCAGCACCGATTCGAGCAAACGATAGAACAATGTCTGTTTCTCCAACTGTTCCATATGCCCCGGCTTCGCAGCTACTTCAAGAAGGGCCAGCATCAGCTCTGCCTGCAGGCTCACCTCAGAGTCGTTCTGATCCATATTGATTTCCTGGATCATATGCGTATGGGCCGGATAACCCTCTCCCTCCATTAAGGATACTGGCATATAATGAATTAGTACATATTCGAAGTCTTCTTCCCCAACCTGAATTTCCAAATTCATATTCAAACCACCAATAAAGGAATTCCCGGGCTGTAGTGAAAGCCTGCACAGTTGGCCCTGAATATCCGTAAAACGAAATTCCGCCCGACCATTAAGCACCAAGAGCAATGCGCATTTCTCGGTTCGCTTTTCTTTGTGGCCATCATAGTATCTTTCTGCTTCCAGTAACGTGCGATAAACACCGTAAACACGAACAGGATGCCGGGCGAATTCCAGCGCAAGCTGTTCATCTCCAAGGGTCATGCTTGCCTTCTCCTTCCTGTTTCGTTGCGTAATATTGTTTTTATTTAGTTTATCTCTCGCCTTTCCCATTTGTATAGAAAAAAACCGCCTCCGTTCAAATGAAGAAACACTCCTTCATTTTACGAAAGACGGTTTGTTTTTATTTCAGATAGGCTTAGTAGCCGTAAGAACTATTCATCAGTTCTTCCAACTCATCCATTTTGATGACGTCATCGCCAGAAGGGATGTTAATTTGGAATGCTGGTTTTTCATTGATTTTCGTATACGTATTCGATGCGGTAAATGCAAGTTTGATTTCATCCTTCGTATCCGGATCTTTGATCAGAACGTCTGCATTCATTTTTTGGTATACCGGGAAGTCTTGTTTATCCAGGGCAAAATCAATGTTGAACGCATTGATGGTCAGTACATCTTTCAGTTTATCCAGATCCTTTTCCATCTCCGCTTTATCTTCCTCGGTCAGTTTCAAATCCGATTTAGCTTGATCGATATCTTCTTGCGTCAGTTGCAGCACTTCGCGATATTCGTCTTTGGAAATAATGTCGATCACTTTAGGCAAAGCTTTGGTTACCAATACGGTAACGGCTTCCTTCACGTTGTCATTGTTTACCGTGAATTGAACCACTTGTTTTGCATCTACGCCTTCAGGCAGTTTTGCATCCTTGGTGTCGAGGTTTTTGAAAAACTTGTTTTGGTCATACTCGCTAAGTACGGCATCCATCAATTCGTTGCTCAGCTTTTGCGTTTTGGCCGCATCCATCGCGCTTGGGTTCCATTCGGTACCCTCCTGTTCAGCAAGCTGCTTCAGGTCAATCTCGACAAATTTGTTTACCAACGTTTCCGGAATCGGCAAGAACGGAATGCTTGGAACCTTAACATACATTTTCTCCGCAGTTAAGACCATCGGGATGTTGAACGTCATGCCCATGTCGCCTTTAAGCTCGATGCCTAAAGTCATTTCGGTTTGCATTGGCTCAGCTTGGTATACACCCGTAATATTCAGCTGGGCATCCTTCAGCATGCTCATGAATTGAGTTACGGTCGGATCCTGCGTCGATTGGTCCTGTGGTTTATAGCTCAGTTCGTTAATGGTAAAGTTGGATTTCATCTCATACGAAGTCAGTTTAGATGCGTTCGCTGCTGCTGTTTTTAACGCTTCTTTCGGTTCTTGTTTGCTGCTGCATGCGGTTAATGCCAAAGATACCGTCAACAGCAATGTAAGAAGAAGCGCCCCCATACGTTTTGTCATTGATTTGTTTCTCTCCTCTCGTGTGTCTGCCCCCAAAAAAGCAATTCAAGTTCAATGATAAACCATAAATTGAAAAACGGAAACACATTTTGGGAAATTTGTGTCCCAACACGGAAAAATAGCTAGAAAGACCTATGTTAGGTTTAGGCGCGCACCGTTACCATCCCAAGGTATATGTATTAATACGCAAAAACTCTGGTTAGGTAACCAGAGTTTTATGTCTTGCTAAATATATAAAATCCGTTATATTTTGATTCTGCCTAGCCTTCAGGATTCAAGTGACCCACATGGTTCCGGTTTTTTACTTTTTTCGACCCGGATAATGGCTCTTGCATGGTCGAATCCTTGCGTGAATCCCGATGATTTTGTCCGGAATCTTGAGCTTCGGGTACGGGCACAGCCTTTGGTTTGCTCATATGGTTACCTCCAGTACAAGAGATTAGGAATGGGATGGGTCCATGTCTTCCGTTTTATCATGATTCAAGGAATCCTGATGGCGACGGTCGTTGGTATCCTGCTGTATCTGTTGGGCATGATGGCTATTGACGACAGTCTGCTCCAGATCGGCGGCAACGTTTTGCAAATTTTTGTCCACGCCTGCTTTGGCTTTGCTCAAGTTCCTCACTCCTTTGGATCACAAGTTATCGGTTCGTTTTCGACTGCAAAGACTGGGCACATTCATGGATGTGACGTTTATAGTCGTAAGCTAGTTCTTGTATGGATTCGGTGCGCTCATCGGTAGTTCTGCCATCCCGTTCAACGTCCACGAGCTGGACCTCGACTTCACGCGAGTCCACGTAAGCACATTTAAAGTCGAAGGAATACATCTGATGCCCTGCCGTCTCGATGTGTATGCGTATCGCTTGCTGATCGGCTTCATCGGCCATTACCTGTGCCTGATCGCCTACATTCAAGACCTGGGGCAGCACTTCCTGCCAAGCGTCCACAAGCTCATTTTGATCCATGTTCAACTCGCGGTTCATTATTGACCACCTCCACCCCTATAAGTTGCGGCGTTAAGCATGTTTTTATGCATCTGCTTCGAACGCGTTAGGAATCAACAGATACCAATTTCAATCCAAATAAAAAAACGTTCTCTCGACGTCATTAGTATCAAAAAAGGATTCAGGCTTACGCCCAAATCCTTGTCATTCATAAGTTGGCTGAGAGGGTGGAATTCGAACCCACGTGGGCTTGAATCCTAACGGTTTTCACCCCCCTCACTATAGAACACCGCAATTCCTTGCGTTGATTAACTTTATAATACTTCATTGTTACGACGTCTAAGCTTATCATAATTGGTAAGAACCCTTAGATTCATTGATTTTAGTATCTTTTGAAGCGTGCTTTATTATTAATTTCTAATTCTATAGTTAGCAAACCAAAAAACAAGCAGGAGCTTCAGTCTAATAAAACTGGACTTTTTTAGTGCTAATTCGGAACAGGTGAAAAAACTGACATTCAATACATTAATAATTTAGAAGAAAATGGAGGAAAGTCACCCATTCTCAATTCTATTTCTTTTTCAATTCTTCGATATTTCTGTCTATAGCATCGTTTATGGCTTTCTCTAAAAAATCATCCCATGTATTGCAACTACTTATTTCTCTAGCAAACTCATCGAGCTTTTCAGAATCCATTCTTATTATATCATTGTAAGATTGAAATTTGTTTTCTTTTAATAACTGCCCTAAATCTTTGTATTTTGTATTATTACTCATAAATACATTATTCAGGTAAACTAAAGGTCTCTCTTTAATTGTATTTCTTACATCTTGAGTTTTATTTTCTAATAAATCATTTTTAGGGTTGTATCTCAAAGTCTTAGCATCCAATAATGGTTGAAACTTCTTATTAGAATCCTCCTTCTTTGCCAATTCTTCTTTTTGCTCTTGCTGCTTTAGGGTTATTTTTTGAAAAGTGTCCCTCGACACACCTTTACCACTGTCGTTTTTGGAGGTCGAATTATCCCCCCTTTCAACTTTTGGTAAAATCATTGCCCATTCAAAGCCAGATGTTTCTTTTAAAAAGGCAAATATATTTTTAGCAACCTTCATCTTCTCCTCTGGGTATGCATCTCTGAGCATGCTTCTATATTCTATATCGGAAAAATTTTTCCCCTTTAAGCCTTGCTCAAAAAGCAGGAAGTCTATTGTCTGGGGCAAATCTATATACCAGCGAGGATTATTTATAGCTCTCTCAACTAAACCAATCAAACTATAGGCGTAAGTCGGTGCGGGCATTTCTCTAATATTCACCATTTCTTGTTGAGGGAACTTTGCATCAGGGTTGTAGGAACGGAATACTTCTTTTGACAAGTTAATTGCTGATTGCATCAACGAAATTACTTGTGTTGGCTGAAACTGTCCATATGTCAGTCTATTTATTATTCTCTCCGCTCTATCTTCCACACTTAATAAAAATGTATCTTCACATATCCAAAGTAATTGTAAACTTACTAAAACTATTAGTTCACAAGCAAGATATCTCCAAAAAATAAATCTATCTGCATTCTTATCATCAATTTTCAGCTGTTTTAATGATTTATCTAAATAACTAAATGCAATATTGATACAAGTATAGGGGTCATCCCTCAGGTATAATTTTCTTACAGTTTGCCAGTCACGTTCTGCTAACTTATCTAATTTAATTACTTTATTAATCGAATCAAATATCGGTTTATAAAATACTTCATCAGCAACCCCATAAGATCCCAGAGGCGTTGAAGAAATTTCATTAATTTTATCACTAGTAACAATTCTTACTTTTTCTTTTAAAGCAAAATTGATGATTTCAGAAGAAACCTTAGGCAAAGAAACATACACATCGTCAGCTTTAGAAAATTCCCCCAACCCTTTAGCCCAGAATACTCTTTCATAAGGTTTAGAGCGTTGTTTATTCTTACAATCGCATATAATACGATGCCCTTTAAAGGGCATCGTAAAATATATACCTACTACATCAACATCTGTAGCATCTTGGTTAGCAGGACCTGAGTGTACTGGAATAGAACGTCTTGTCAAGTACCCTTGGCCTTGAAAATAGCCAGTCACTGCATACTCTAGGGAGAAACCCTTTTCTCCACTTTTTTTAGTCGTCATTCGCTCAACCCCGTCCTTACCGTATTTAAAAGTAACGCTCGTGCATTTGCTACAGAAGCAGTATCCTGTGCTTCAATTTGTTTTCTTCTAACCTCTGGTGTAATGTATGAGTTCGGTTGTTTCCTCATGAACTCTTCTACGTTAACTTCACTTTCAGGAAGCAGCTTATTATGGTTCAATAACTGTTGAACCATCGTTCCAACTTCCATCTGACGAAGCTTCATGTAAAATTGTCCGCCCCCGGCAGGACTAGTCTCAATAACCCCATCCATTTCTAACAACTGATAGTCTTGTCCGATAGCTGTACATTTTCCTACCCATTCTCCACGACACAATTTATTGACAATCCTCATCATCTTTTGTTGAGTAGAAATTCTTCCCCTACCTGATACAGATTCTGTCTGTCCAAAACGCAAGCAACTTAGCAAGACCTTTGCTTTATGAAAGACATCCGCTGAAACAGGAAATGTATTACCAATACCTTGTCCTTTCGACTGAGGCGCTGTAAAGTAAGTCGCTTCTCCAAAAACAGAGCGAACGGTAATCCCGTCAAGCAACCCTACTCCTTCCATTAATTTTATTATAGTAGGGTCAATATGTTCAGGAATTGCCGAAGAGAGAAATCCAGGAGTGTCCATTACGAGATTCTGGACCTCTTCAACCATTTGCCTTTTTTCCCGTTCTAATCCACGAATGGCTTTAGCTACTTTAGAAACATCTCCGCTAAAGGCATATTCGTTGTAAAAAAGCTTTTCGCTTTCCACATCACTCGTTTTTACCAGCCCAAGAGCTGCCTGCAATTGAAGAGTGGTCGTTGCTGCCTCTTCATCCACTCCTTGCGTTGTAAGCATCTCTGCAACCTCATCTTGGTAACGAGGACGTTCATAAGTAGCTTGCAGTCCTAGAAGACTTGCTTCTTCATGTCTTCCCGGTTCAAAACTATCATAAATATTAGCAACCGTATTCAGAGCATCTACTGCAGAAAAACAGTAGATTTCAAGCTCATGAATCTTCCCTAAAGAATCAATATTGTAATCAATTTTCTCTACCAATTTAAGCGCATCTAAATGAGCCTTGATTTCAACTGCTGAAATTCCCGACTGTCTCGCAAAAACTTTAGCTTTCTCAAAAGATATAATCTCCTGCTTGTCTGCAATCAAACGACTAAGAAAATTTCCAGCTTTCCCAGCCTGGGCAGTTGCTTCGAAATATGATAATTCAGCAGCAGTAGATTTTACTTGAACAAGATGATTAGCAGAGTTCACGAGCCATGTTCCTTTTGTTAAGTTGTCCATAGTTAACTCCCTCTTTTAACTTATTATTGCATATAGCAAGGCATTAAATGCCTATATTATGTGATGTACTAGATGTATACTATTTATCTTAATTCAAAAGTCTTTTTTAGGGAATCCAATTTTTAACAAGTGATTTTCGGAAGTTTTTATGAACTGGACATCTCTAAAACATGTTCCTCCATAAATTTATATCCTTTAACTTACGGAAGTCTGAACGAGTTTAACTTATATATTCTAAGTATTTCTGATAAGATGCTTATCTAAAGTGCAGGAGAGAATATTCGCCGGAGCTAGAAAGTCAGGGCTACGCAGGGTCACACACAAACTCTGGTTTACTTAGGGTGTTTCTAAGTCCGAAAAAGTAGGCCGTTTACTAACCGTTGGAGACTGTCTAAAATTGTACTTTCTTCGCCCGTTCTTATGCGGTGTTTCTCCATTTCTGGAACTCATATTGAGTACCTCCCGTCAAATTTCCCTCTAACGGTCACGAACACAAAAAACGCACAAGACCGCTATTCAACAGTCAAGTGCGTTTCAATCATAATCACCGCAAAGCCCTATGCGGCGTGTTATAAGTATAAGTTGGCGGAGAGAGTGGGATTCGAACCCACGTGAGCTTGCACTCTAACGGTTTTCAAGACCGCCCCGTTATGACCGCTTCGGTATCTCTCCAGGTTATAAAGAACTATAAAGTTGCCACGAAACATATCATACCACATCATTATATGCGGAAGCAACCCTTTTACTTTGCTCCATGTGGGATTAAAATCCGGCGTTTTATTACGAAATGTTACGCCGGATCCCCACTTGGTTTTTATTGCCTACGAACGGCGGGTGATTACGCTAATGCCTCCCATATAAGGGCGAAGAACCTCAGGGATCACAACCGAACCATCCTCTTGCTGGTAGTTTTCCAGGATTGCTGCAAGGGTACGGCCAACCGCCAGACCGGAACCATTCAAGGTATGTACGAATTCCGGCTTCGCTTTAGCCTCCCTGCGGAAGCGGATGTTGGCACGGCGTGCCTGAAAATCCTCGCAATTGGAGCAAGAAGAAATTTCACGGTACGTATTGCTCTCCGGCAACCATACCTCTAGATCGTACGTTTTGGCAGATGTAAAGCCCATATCCCCTGTGCACAACGTCAAAACACGGTAAGGGAGCTCAAGCAATTGAAGCACGCGCTCCGCATTTTGGGTCATTTTCTCCAATTCCTCATACGAGGTTTCTGGCGTCGCGAGTTTGAGCAGCTCCACCTTGTTGAACTGGTGCTGGCGAATCAAACCGCGTGTATCTCGACCAGCGGAGCCAGCCTCGGAACGGAAACAAGAGCTGTACGCCACGAAATGCTTCGGCAGATCTTCCACGTTCAAAATTTCTTCGCGATGATAGTTCGTGACGGGAACTTCCGCTGTCGGAATCAGATAATATTCGGTATCTTTCAGTTTGAACAAATCTTCTTCGAACTTTGGCAACTGGCCTGTACCAAACAAGCTATCTCGGTTGACGATATAAGGAGGCAAGATTTCTTCGTATCCATGCTGATCGCTGTGCAGATCCATCATGAAATTGATCAGTGCACGCTCCAAACGTGCTCCAAGCCCTTTGTAGAAAGTAAACCGGGAACCTGTAACTTTCGCAGCCGCTTCAAAATCAAGGATGTTCAGCTCCTGCGCAATTTCCCAATGTGCTTTTGGTGTAAAGGAAAAGCTTTTCGGTTCGGACCAGCGGCGAATTTCCACATTATCCTCTTCGGATGCGCCCACCGGCACGCTCTCGTTTGGAATGTTGGGAATAGCCATGGTCAGGTCATTGATTTGGGCTTCCAGTTCGCGAACCTCTTCATCCATTGCTTTGATCCGATCAGAAACCTCACGCATTTCAACGATGAGTTCATCCGCATTCTCACGGTTTTTTTTGCGTTTGGCCACCTCGGCGGAAACGGTGTTTCGCTGGTTTTTCAACGCTTCGCTCTCCTGCAGAAGCTCGCGGCGCTTGGTATCCAACTCGGTGAACCCCGAGATCAGGTCCAACGACTTGCCGCGGTTGTTAAGCGCTTCTTCCACTCGATTCAATTCATTTCGCAAAATTCTTACATCAAGCACTACTACCCCTCCTAAATCCTCCGCGTAATAAGCCCCTTACTCTTTTATCGGCATTATTAGGGAGCCCTTATAACTTCGCTTTTCATGGAACCAAAAAAACAACCTTTATCTCCCGGTGACAAGATACCCCACGCTGCGATCCCCGCTTTGTCTCATCAAGCAGATACGGGCAACATCAGGCATCTGATCACATACAATTCCTGAGCAATGGCATAACCATCACAGGGGTGATCGATATCGGGAGATCATAGGTTGTGCATTATTTATTCATGGTTAGGTACAGCATTCTTAGCAGAACGAGCCATGTCTACAAAATAAGCATGCAGACGATAATCGTCCGTAAGCTCCGGATGATAGGAACATGCCAGCAAGTTCCCCTGACGAGCTGTGACGATTTCGTCGTTATAGGTGGAAAGCACATTTACCCCTTCCCCTACGCTTTCGATCAAAGGCGCGCGTATAAATACGGCCCTTACCGGTCCTTCAATGCCTTTGACAGGCAGATCTGTTTCAAAGCTCTCCCTCTGACGACCAAACGCATTCCGGGATACCGTCATGTCCATAAGGCCCAGGTGAGCCTCTTCCTGTCCAGCTATACGCTCTGCCATAACAATCAATCCCGCGCATGTGCCGAAAACAGGCTTTCCTTCAGCTGCAAAAGAACGAATGGCCTCCATAAAGCCGTATTTGCGCATAAGCTTGCCTATCGTCGTACTCTCTCCGCCAGGAAGGATCAGGCCGTCCAATTCAGCCAATTGCTCAACCTGCTTGACAGGTACGCCCTCTGCCCCGGCAAGTTCGATGCTGCGTATATGTTCGGTTACCGCACCTTGAAGTGCCAAAACGCCAATCTTCATTTTCGCATTTTCCTTCCCTTACATGCCACGATCCTGCATGCGCTCGGAAGGGGCAAGTTTGGAGATTTCATTACTGTGGTTAAGCTGGAAAATCATCAGATTATACGTAGAATCCTAACTTGATATTTTACCGGAAAACCAACCAAGTTACAATCCATCCGATCGAATAACACGCAAACGGCTAAAGGCTTATCCTCTGCTGCCACCTTTGCGTAATATTCATTGATGGTTCGGATCGGCCCTGCTCGTTAGAAGAGGTTCTTGATTCCGTCGAACAGATCAACGAAGAAATCTTTAATGGCACGGAAGAACAACCGGAACCATCCGCCTTTTTCCGCGTCTTCTGCCGTGATCAGGTTTACCGTTTTCTCCTGAGGCTCCATGCCGTCCGCTTTATAGGTGTAGGTTACCGTTCCAACCTTGGTTCCTGCTTTGATTGGGGCCACCAGGTCGTTATCGTTCGATACGTTCGTCTTGAACGTAACATCCAGGTTCTGCGTACCCTTCGGAACGACAAAGCTTACCGCATTATCGGTCACGACAGGAACTGTTGTTTCACTCCCCTTTTTAAGAGGAACGGATTCCAGACCGGTTACCTTCGTTTTTGCAGCAACTGCCTGCTTGACCTCAAAATTGTTAAATCCATAATCCAGTACCTTCCGTGTTTCCGTAAAGCGTGCTGCTTCAGAAGTGGTGCCCATTACTACGCTGATGTAACGCAATCCATTACGCTCAGCAGTTCCCGTGAAATTGTTGCCTGCTTTCGTAGTGTGACCTGTCTTCATGCCGTCCAAACCTTCGTAAGCAAAGCTTTTGAAGTTGGTGATATCTTTATTTGCTTCCAGCATCCAGTTGTAGTTAATGATTGGCGCCTTGTCGTTTGGACGGAATTTGTAGGATTGAATCGTCGTAAAATCCTTATAGTCCGGATGGTCTTTAATGATGTATCTGCATAGGATCGCCGCATCATACGCCGACATCACCGTTTCCTTGTCTTCGGCAGGACGGTAATCCTCCGGCATGTCAGCACGGTCAAGACCTGTAGAGTTAATAAAATACGTATCTTTCATGCCCATACGCTGTGCTTCTTCGTTCATCATTTTTACGAACTCGGCTTCAGAGCCAGCGACATATTCCGCCAGCGCAACCGTAGCATCATTTGCCGAGCCTACAGCCATCGCGATGTACAGCTCCTTAACTGTATGCTTGTCCCCTTTGGCCAGAAAAATGCGGGAACCGATACTTTTTGCTGCGTTATCCTTAACCTCAACGACGTCATCCCAGCTGAATTTTCCTTGTTTGACCTGTTCAGCCACGATATATTCCGTCATCATTTTGGTCATGCTCGCAGGTGGCATAGCTTCATTCGCATTCACATTCAGAAGAACTTCCCCTGTGGAGGCCTCCATGAGAATCGCCGATTTAACCTTCAGCCCGAGGGAATCCACGGATGGAATCTGTGCTGCTTTTGCCGTTTGTGTTTTGGTAGCTGCTGCAGTAAGAACCTGACCCGAATTATTCGCTGCCGCCATGACCGGCATGACCGCGGACATGCAGAGCATGTTGACCAGCATCATCGACGCTACGCTTTTTTTGAGCAATTGGCGTTTATTTTTATTCGTTCGTTTAGCTTTCAATGTAGTGAATTCTCCCTTCACATCCGAAGCTGTGGAACAGCTTGAACTGTGATATTTTTTTGCCCTGAACCGTGCAGATGTTGGTGTGAATCTTTTTCTTTGTATATGCGCTGTATCGAAAGAGCGATGCCGTCGCTCTGAAAGTACAAGATCGATCGTCACTTAATCAGCATATCTACATGCTTATGTAGAAGGACATATGCGCTTCATAATGATAAAACAGAAACTGCATTGGTGCCTCTTGATAAGGCCCATGCAGCAAGGACTTCAATAAACGAGAAACCCTTCATAAAAACGCCACAGGCTTGTCCGGGCAATTTTAACAACAATGTCGCTTCGCCCTCGTTTGCCCATGGTCCGTAACCACCCTTACTATTCTATCACAGGGGTATCCGCAAAAAAAGACAAGCCCGGCGAAAATCGCCGAGCCTGCCTTGGGAATAAATGACACCCTTCTGATTACAAGGAGTAGTTAGGTGCCTCTTTTGTAATTTGTACATCATGCGGATGGCTTTCGCGAAGCCCTGCACCGGTAATGCGGATAAACGCCGTATCGTTGCGCAGCTGCTCCAGGTTGCTTGTCCCGCAGTATCCCATTCCGGAACGCAGACCTCCGATCAACTGGTGAATCGTATCCGAGATCGGCCCTTTGTAAGCAACGCGGCCTTCGATCCCTTCAGGAACGAGCTTCTTGTCGTCATCTTGGAAGTAACGGTCCTTACTGCCTTGTTTCATGGCAGCGAGGGAACCCATTCCGCGATATACTTTAAAGCGGCGTCCTTGATAAATCTCCGACTCGCCCGGGCTTTCTTCCGTACCTGCAAACAGGCTTCCCAGCATAACTGCATGAGCCCCGGCAGCAAGAGCTTTTGTAATCTCGCCGGAATATTTGATCCCGCCGTCGGCGATGATCGGTACACCGTATTCGCGTGCAACCGTTGCGCAATCGTATACGGCCGTTACTTGCGGAACGCCGATTCCCGCGATAACACGGGTTGTACAGATCGAACCCGGGCCGATACCCACTTTGACTACCGAAGCACCTGCCTCGATCAAGTCGCGTGTTGCATCACCCGTTGCAACGTTGCCTGCAACAATGGTCAGGTTCGGGAAACGTTCACGCAGTTGGCGAACCGCATCTAGGATATTAATGTGATGGCCATGAGCGGAATCAACCGTAATCAGGTCCACGCCGGCTTGTACCAATGCTTCAGCACGTTCGAACGTATCTTTGGAAATGCCGATCGCTGCGCCGACGAGCAGGCGTCCTTGAGCATCTTTGGCTGCGTTCGGGAATTGAATTGCTTTTTCGATATCTTTAATGGTGATGAGCCCTTTAAGGGTGTTCGTCTCGTCCACCAAAGGAAGCTTCTCGATCTTATGCTTCTGCAGAATCCCCTCGGCTTCTTGCAGCGTTGTGCCGACAGGAGCAGTTACCAGGTTTTCACGAGTCATTACATCATTGATTTTGATTCCGTAATCGTGAATGAAACGCAAATCGCGATTTGTCAAAATACCGACCAGCTTTTGATCGGCATCCACGATCGGCACACCGGAAATCCGGTATTTAGCCATAACCGCTTCGGCATCGGATACCAGGTGATCGGCAGTGAGAGAGAACGGATTGGTGATGACGCCACTCTCGGAACGTTTAACACGGTCCACTTCTTCAGCCTGTTGTTCGACGGACATGTTTTTATGGATGATACCAATGCCGCCTTCCCGAGCGATGGCAATTGCCATTGTTGCTTCTGTAACGGTATCCATCCCGGCACTGATCAAAGGGATGTTCAATTTCACGTTATCGCTCAAACGAACGGATACGTCTACTTCTTTAGGCAGTGTCTCGGATTTCCGTGGCACCAGCAAAACATCGTCGAAGGTCAAGCCTTCCTTACCAAATTTGTCTTCCCACACGCGGGTGTTCCTCCTTAATATGTGCTCTGCTTTACGGTCCAAAATCTGTTGATTCCAGGCTGTATGTTCCTAAAAAGTACGTTACTTAAAAATTTATTATTGCCATGATAGCAAAGCGCTATTTAGACTGTCAAGGAAAACCGCCCTCTTCTATAGGGTGTACTGTCTGTTGAACACATATGTATGTACACTGAGGACAAATGAAAAGATGAGACACATTACCGTTCCAATTGGAATGGTATGTTTGTAAAAATGTACTATATAATAAGGCCTTTTTTTGATGCATAAATTCACTAAATATATCTATAAAAAAATAAAAACCACCGCCGATTACATCGGCAGTGGTTCTTCGCTTGGCGGCTTCCTACTCTCCCAGGACCCTGCGGTCCAAG
>NZ_JAVYAE020000025.1:0-57829 GCF_032334105.1 Paenibacillus hubeiensis | reverse complement strand
AGCGATTAGCTCATTTTGAATCTGACGAGATAAAATATCTCAATGTCGCTCCGGTTTTCATACAGTCATACGACATGCACCAAAAACCCTCGCATTACTCACTCGTTGTTCAGTTTTCAAAGATCAAACTTCGTTTTTTGTTACCAAGTTGTTGTCCTTAGCAACTCTTATATCTTATCACATCCGAACCAACTTTGCAAGCACTTTTTTTAAGTTTCTTTTTTCGAAGCTTATTTGCTTTGCTTGCCCACCATGTTTCTCGGTGTTTTCTTGGCCGGAAATAGAATATACCATGCTGTGAGAATGATTGCAATACTTAAATAATATTTTTCACCTGTCATTTTCTAACAACGATTTAAAATAGACCATGTATGCTCTATCTTTTCTTGTCGATACTGGATAATATGCAACCCCTCCCCCACTATATTTAAGGAGATGCTGCCTATGAAACTCGTTTTTTTACTATTAATCGTCATCGTTCCTATTTTGATGTTTTGGCTAGCTCGCCGAATCGCATTCCTGGAACGCTTATTTCACGTTCTCGCTCTGTTATCCTTCTATAGTATGGCTGCAGTCATTGCCGGAGACGTTTATGCTACCAATGCCCACAACACTACCTTTACGACTGATATTCATCATTTATTGCTAGACGGGTGGTTTCTCTTTCCCGCAGCCTATCTCGGCGTTTACGCCCCTTACCTCATCTGGATGTGCCTACGATCAACCGGCTCACAAAGATAATGGATGATCTCCTCAAAAAAATGCATCCATTTTTACTGATCTCCATTGCTTTTTGTAGCCGTTCATTGCATAATAGACATATAGTTTGATAATGATTATCATTATTATAGCCAGTCTGTTACTTATTAATCATGCATATGATTTCTGAACACATAGATAAAGGGGTACGAATATCGAATGAATACCGACATGCAAAAAGCCACGCTGCAGCTTGATGATTATCTCGACCTTCTGAATCTGGCAATCCAGCTTGGGGATACGAGATGGCAAAAAGAAATCACCCGCAAGCTTGCCTACAAGTATCCTGCCGATCAATGCAAAACCATGAGATAGTTTTACTCTTGCACACCTACCCATGAACGATTCTTTACCCGAATCGATTCATGGGTTATTTTTATATCATTATATGTAAGAAAGGAGATTGACATGAAGCTTGAAACCGAACGTTTGGTCATCCGCGATATGCTCCAGTCCGATTGGGAACATGTGCATTCGTATTCATCCTTGCCCGAAGTTGCCAAATATGCCTCCTGGGGACCGAACACGGAAGAAGACACCCATCAATACATCCATCATGTTCTAACTCAGCAGCAGCAATCACCAAGGAATGCATACGAGCTCGCCGTTTGTATAAAAGATCAGGATCTGATGATCGGCTCGGTGGCCATTTTTATCGAGAAAACAAATGCCGAGCTGGGTTACGTGCTTCACCCTGAGCATCACGGAAAAGGGTACGCTACCGAAGCCGCTATGGCTCTTCTCGATTATGGATTCAATACACTGGGCGTTCACCGTGTTTTCGCTACCTGCCGCCCAGCCAACAGAGCGTCCGAGCAGGTTATGAAGAGAATCGGCATGCAGCGCGAAGGCCTGCTTCGGGAACATTGGCATTTCAAAGGCGCCTATCATGATTCTTTGCTGTATTCGATTCTCGCCAGTGAGTATGGTCGAAGCCCTGTCGAATAAAACCAATCCAGAAAAGGGCTGACACCCGCTCACGCGAATATCAGCCCTCCTCCAATTTATCCGATGCGACCCCAATCGCCATCAAAACAAAGCAGATACATCCAATCTATTTCCTGTTACAAGCGACACATCTCTTCCGGACAGCTCGGAAACGTCGGGCATCCGCACATGCTGCGCAGAGCTCCAAGATCGCGGATCATTAACTTTCCGTCCTGCGTATCCAGCGTCCCCTGCTCCTTCCATGCACCAAGCATACGTGTGACGCTTTCCCGCGTAGCGCCGATCATTTCGGCCAACTCGGTATGGTTCAGTTTCATGTCCAGCACAATTCCCTCCGGCGTAAATCGACCATACGAGTTGCTGGCACGGATCAGTGTCGAAGCAAGCGCACCCGCCTTGCCGTACAAGAGCAGGTCGCGAAAACGCGACTGGGTGATTCGTTGCGAAAGTGCCATCCATTGCAAAAACTTCAGCGCGAGATCGCCATGTTTGCTAAGAACGCCTTCCAGGTCGCCGAGCGAAATGATCGCCAATTCCCCTTTTTCCGTCATTTCCGCGCTATAGCTATGCGTTTGACCACCGATGCCGCCGAATTCCCCGATCAAATCACCTTTCTGCTGGATCGACAAAATGATTTCTTTCCCGTCTTCCGTCGATTTGGTCATTTTCACCCGGCCTGAGCGGAGGTAGTACAGATATCCGGCTTCATCACCTTCCAGAAAGAGGCTATAACCGGCCTTAACCCGTTTGGATTGCATTTTCGCCTCAATCCACGACCACTGCTCGGCTGTAACAAACGAAAGTATCCCACCTGTCTCCCGCACCATTTTGTTCCCCTCCGTTGGTTCCTGTCCCGTAGCTCGGGTTCCTCTTTCCACGAATACCGTACTCATGACTGTTCCTCCTCGTGTTTCCTTATGATTCCATCATACCGCGAAAATACAGGATTGGTTATCAGGGGATTACCTGAACCTCTGCGATAAATTCCCTGAATTTGCTGTGAGAAATGTCACATCGGTTAATGGTCCGCATTGGCAAGGGTGTCTGCATCTTCGCGTAGAATGCGGCTTCTCTGTCTTTTCAATGCCATAATCGGTAAATACGCAGATTTAAATAGGGGTTTTCCCTGAATTACAAGGCCTTCCGAATTGCCTACAATATATAGTAAGGAACCATCGAAGGTAGCATTTCAAAAAGGAAGTGTCTTCTCATGCATGATGAGTTTTCATTCGACATTCAGGAGATCGTCGATCATTTGCGCGAGCATACATCCAGCGACTTCTGTGGATTGGCTTGCTTGTCCGGAGCAATGCTTCATTGGAAGTTCACGTCGGGCGCAAGCAATGAACGCGTGAAGCGGATGCACATGCGGCCAGGCCAGGATCTCGTGGGCACGGCGCTTCGGACCGGACGTACCGCCATCTCCGATGGACGGACTTCAGGCGACCGTCTTCCCGGGCGCTGCCCATTGATGCTTGCCGAGCGGCTGGTCAGCGCGGTCGTCGTACCTATTTTTGAGAAGAGCAGCGTCCCGGATGCCGTCATTCTTCTCGGAAACAGACAGCCCTGCAGCTTTTCGCCGGATGTTATTCAACTGACCGAGCAGGCAAGCAGGGAATTGCAAACGCTAATGTATGCCTGAAGACGTCGGTTGCCAACCAAGCCTCGTTATCCCGCTAAGGGATAACGAGGCTTTTTAGATGAAAGATTCGAAGAATCAAACTCTGGGTACCTCGCTTTTTTGGTATGATAAGGACAGCAATATGCAAAGGAACAGGAGGAATTGATGTGATTCGTTTGTTGGTCGTAGACGACCACGTTGTTGTACGCTCAGGTCTGATCGCGCTGCTTGACGGAAAAAATGACATACGCATCGTTGGCGATGCAGCAGACGGTGACGAAGCCATCTCAAAGGCTCAGGAATTGAAACCCGACGTGGTGTTGATGGATTTCAGCATGCCGCCGGGCAAAGATGGATTGACGGCAACCGCCGAGCTGAAAAAAATCATGCCGGATCTGTCCATTCTAATACTGACCATGCATGATGACGAAGAATATCTGTTCCGTGCCATCCATGCCGGAGCATCCGGATACATACTCAAAAGCGCTCCGCACGAGGAGCTGTTAGCTGCTATACGCTCGGTTGCAGAAGGAAGCGCCTATCTGTATCCAAGCGCAACCAAACGGCTGATGAGCGAATACCTCGATAAAGCCAAGCAGGAGAACGCCGGGCCGTACGACACGCTGTCCGAACGGGAGAAAGAGATTTTGTCGTGGATCGCCAAAGGTTACGCCAACAAGGAAATTGCCGAGCATCTGGTGATCAGCGTCAAAACGGTCGAAACGCACAAAAGCAATTTAATGGAGAAACTCGGATTGCGCACCAGGCCGGAACTCGTCAAATTTGCAATGAAAAAGGGGCTGTTGAACTTTGAGTAGTGCGCGTCCAAACCGACTCAGCAATCTGGCCGATCAACCGGTTCGCGAGCTGCTTGAAGTGATCGACAACCACATTGCCGATCCTGAATTCCGCAGCAGGCTGAAGGGTTCCCTGCATCAACTCAGCGACTTGAAGTTTGCGTTGGATGAATCGTCCATCGTGGCACTGACAAACAGCCAGGGCAAAATCCAGTACGTTAACGACAAGTTCTGCGAGATTTCGCAGTATCGGCGGGAAGAGCTGATCGGCCAGGATCACCGGATCATCAATTCCGGTTATCACGGCAAACTTTTTATGAAAAATCTGTGGGAAACGATCTCTTCCGGGCAGGTATGGAATGGCGAAATACGCAACCGGGCCAAGGACGGCAGCTATTATTGGGTAAACACAACCATCGTGCCTTTTCTGGACAACGAAGGAAAGCCTTATCAATATCTCGCCGTGCGCAGCGAGGTCACCAAACTGAAAACGGTGGAAGCCGAACTGCAGCAAATGATGACCCAGGTCATGAACATTCAAGAGGAAGAACGCCTTCGCATTTCGAGGGAACTGCATGACGGCATCGGCCAAAGCCTGTTCTCCCTCGTCATCCAAATGGATCGACTGCTGGCCGACCAGCCTCATCCAGGCGTGGAAGCGCTGAGAAAACAGGTTACCGACATCATGGAAGACGTTCGCGGCATGGCCTGGGAACTGCGGCCCTCCGTGCTCGATGATCTCGGCGTCGTTCCTGCAATCCGCACTTATGTTGAAAATTACACCCGCCATTATGGCATTAACGTTCAGTTGGATTGCAATTTGCGCGGTCGGCTGGAGACGAGCCGCGAAATAGCGATGTACCGCATTATCCAGGAGGCATTGACCAATATCGCGAAATACGCGGATGTCTCGGAAGCGGCAGTTAGCGTGGAGGATACTGCAGAGGCCATCGTCGCTACCATTGCCGACCACGGCGCAGGGTTCAGCGCATCGACGGCCGGCAACGGCGTCGGACTGTTCAGCATGGAGGAACGGGCACGCGGAGCAGGAGGCACATTAAAGGTGACTTCCGATCCGGGGGAAGGTACCACCGTAACCCTTTATCTCCCCAAAAAGACGGAATAGAGCATGTTCTTCTAACGGAATGAGCTGCTTGCGGCATGGAACCGCAGGCGGTTTTTTTACTTTGGTATAGGTTACAAATTGCAAACCGGAATTCGGAATAAATTCACATTTTCAATAAATGAATTGACTGGCATTACGATTCGTCAGTAAAATATGGATGCTGCATGCAAAATGTCTTTCCATTTGTTGATTTTCAAATATAACGCAACAAAATGACAGAGAAAGAAGGATCGTTGATGACTAACAAGCGCTCTTCGGAAGGAAGAGAAATTCCGCTCATGCACAACCTGGATGCCATGGATCGAAAAATACTGGCCGCCCTCCATCAGAACAGCCGGATTTCGTATACGGACCTGGGGCAACAAATCGGTTTGTCGCGCGTAGCCGTCCAAGCCCGCATTAATGCTTTATCCGAAAAAGGCATCATCGAACGCTTTACTGTCGTGATCAATCCCGTCAAGGTCGGAATGCAGGTCTCGGCTTTTTTCAATGTAGACGTAGAGCCTCCGTTTCTCGACGAAGTCGCCGAAAAGCTTGATGAAGAGCCGGCGGTGACCAGCCTGTATCATATGACCGGGCCCAGCACGCTGCATATGCATGGCATTTTCGCCGACATGGAAGAGATGGAGCAGTTTTTGCTGGAGAAGCTGTATAAGATGCCCGGCATCGTCAAAGTAGAATCCCAATTGCTTCTGAAGCGTTACAAAAGCCGAATGGGCATGAGACTGTAGGAGGATAACAGCATGAGTTGGAAGGTTTACAGCGGTCTCATCGCAGGCATGGTTAGGACCGGCATTCTTGGTTACGGCGGGGGGCCATCGGTTATTCCGTTAATTCGTTATGAAGCGGTCGTCAGATACAAATGGGTTAGCGACGACGAATTCGGCGAGATTCTGGCCATTGCGAATGCCCTCCCCGGACCGATCGCCACGAAGATGGCTGCTTATCTGGGATATAAAAAACAAGGCGTCTTAGGCGCTATCGTCTCCGTGTTGGCACATGTTCTGCCTACGAGCATCGCTATCATCGCCCTGCTCGGCTCCATGTATGCCCTGCGTGAATCCAAAGTGGTCGCCGGCATGGTTGCGGCGGTTCGCCCGGTCATTTTCGTCATGCTCGGCATGATGGCCTACGAATTTGCTAAAAAGGCATGGTCAGGCCTTGGCAAAATATTCGCCATCCTGTTCGGCGTCATTGCCTTCGTGCTGCTGCAGCTGCTCGACATTCATCCAGGCATCGTCGTGGCGGTATTTCTCGGGTATGGCGTCTTCCATCTCGATCTCGTTCAGCGCTACAAAGCAAAGCGCAGCTCCGACAAGGAGGTGTCCTAACCGATGATTCAGACTTGGTGGGAATTGTTTTGGGGATTTTTTGTAGCCAACGTGCTCGGTTACGGGGGCGGCCCGGCTTCCATCCCTTTGATGCAGGAAGAGGTCGTCAACCATTATGGCTGGATGACCAGCGAACAGTTCGGTGACGTGCTCGCCATCGGCAATGCGCTCCCCGGTCCGATCGCTACCAAAATCGCCGCCTTTGTCGGCTATCAGGTGGCAGGCTGGTTCGGAACAATCATTGCCAGCTTTGCCACGATCGTGCCGTCGGCAGCCGCTTTGATTTTGCTGCTCAGACTGCTCAACAAATACCGGACCTCGCCCAAAGTAAAAGGCATGACCTTGCTCGTGCAGCCAGTCATTGCCGTGCTTATGATCCTGCTCACCTGGGAGTTCGGGCAAGTATCCGCGAATTCGATCGGCATCTGGCAAACGTTAATCATTTCAGGCATTTCGCTATGGGTCATGACCAAAACCAAGCTGCATCCCGCCATTCTCATCGTTATTGCTTTTGCATACGGCGCCTTGGTTTTGTCCCATACGATGTAGTTATAAGTTGCTGCATACGTTCCAATACAAAAAGGGGTACCCGCCTAATGCGAGTACCCTTTTTCTTTATCTTTTCTAGTCGGTGCATGTGAATGCGGGTAATGCTCGCATTACTTCGCTTCCACAATAACCGTCACTTTGGTTTTTTTGCCGGCAAAGCTCACGGTAATGGTCGCTTTCCCTTTGCCGTTTGCTTGAATGACGCCATCCTTCACGGTTGCGGCGGCAATCTTGGAAGACGTCCATAGGGCCGGCTTGGATACGTCGGCTTCCGATCCGTCCGCATAAGTTGCGGTAGCTACTACCGTCACTTTGTCGCCCGGTTTCATCGTAAGCGTTACTTTATCGGTTTGCAAATACTTGAGCGTATCTACGTCAACGGCGACGCTCACCGATTTGCTGCCGTATTTGGCGGTTACTTTCGCTTTGCCGTAACCGACGGCCTTTACTTTGCCTTTGCTTACTTGAGCAACCTTGTAACTATTTGTCTTCCAGTCGGCTTTGTCGGTTACATCCCGCTCGGTGCCATCGCCCAGGATTGCGGTCACGGTGATCTCTCCCGAATCTCCGGATTTCATGGACAATGCCGGAACGGAAGCCACGAGGCGGGTAATCACGTCCACTTCTACTTGAATCGTCACTTTTTGTGAGCCGTATTCAGCCGTGATGTTCGCTTTACCGCTCGCGTTAGCCGTAATAACGCCTTTCTTGACGTCAGCAACGCGGGAGTTGCTCGATTTCCAAGTGGCTTCCGTCGTTACCACCTGCGTCAATCCATTCTCGTCCGTTGCCGTCAACACGATTTGCTGGGTTTCTTTGGCGGACATCACCACATAGTTCAAATCTGCTTCAAGTCCGCTGGCCATGCCAACTTCAACCGGCAGCGTAAGGGATTTTCCGCCGATTTTGGCGGTGATGGTTGCTTTACCTACTGCAACACCGGTAACGACACCTTTGCTGTCGACCTCAGCGATTTTCTCGCTGCTGCTGCTCCACTCCGCCTCCTCGGACACATCCTTGGACGTTTCGCCGTAGACGGCAAGTACTTTGGCGTTAAATTTGCCGCCAACGGAAACGGAAGCCTTTTTCTGTTCCATTTGATACTTGTCCGGAACGTCCACATTCACGGTGAATTTGGATGTTTTGCCGCCGTATGCCACGGTAATTGTTGCCGTACCGGATTTGTAAGCGATCAAGTCGCCTTCGGAAACGTAAACTACGTCCGCATCGCTGGATGTCCAGGTTGCTTTTTTAGTCACGTCCTCTGTGCTGCCATCGATATATTCCGCTTTGGCTTCAAGCGTCTTGGTTTTGGTGGAATCCCCGAGACTCATTGTCAATTTTTCTTCTACGCCTTTAATGTCGAGATATCGTGCCGTATCCACGTCTACGGCGATTTCCACCGATTTATCCCCGTATTTTGCTTTAATTGTAGTCGATCCTGCACCCACCGCCGTAATTTTGCCTTGGTACACGGTGGCTACTTTCTCGTTGCTGGAAGTCCACTCGGCTTGAGTGGTCACGTCTACATCCGCACTGTTTGGATACGAAGCGGTCAGAGTCATGCTTGCCGTTTTATTGGTATCGGCCAGGCGGAAGAAAATGCTTTGTTTCTCCACGCTGATCTTGCTTGTCAGGTCTACGTCTACATCGATCGTTACCGATTTGGTACCATAGCTTGCCGTAATTTTCGCAGAACCGGCAGCATAACCGGTGATTTTGCCTTGAATGGCGTCAGCCACTTTCTCATTGCTGGAGGTCCACTCGGCCAGCGTCGTAACGTCTTTGGTGGAACCGTCCGGATAGGTCGCTGTCAGTTTGACATCTTCACTTTTGTCCAACAGCAAGCTGATTTTCTTTTTGTCCACATCGACACGTTTAACAACCTCGACGTTGACATCCACGGTGACGCTTTGTTTACCGACTTTACCCGTAATTACTGCCGTACCGGCGCTTTGTCCGGTAACTTTGCCGTTGACGACCGTAGCAACCTTCTCGTTGTCGGAAGACCATTCCGCAATTTTGGAAGCTTCGGTATCTGTCGAATTGTCGCTGTACGTTGCCGTCAGGGCGATCTCTTTGGTGTCGCCGGTCCGCAAATCAAGGGTCTGCACGTTCTTGGACAGTGCTTTGACCTTTTTCGTGACATGCACGGTCAACGTTTGGCTTTTACCTTGATACGTAGCCGTAATTGTAGCTTCTCCTTCTTTTTTGGCTGTAATCGTCCCGCTATACACGGAAGCAATAGCATCCGAATTACTGCTCCAATCGGAGCCGAGCGTTACGCTTGCCGACGAATTATCGCTATATACACCCGTCACCGTCACTGAACCGGAGTCACCCACTTCAAGAGACAGCTCATTCTTGGATAAGACGATTTTGGACAACTCTTTGTCTGCCGCAGCGACCATGCCTACGTTGGAAATACTCAAAATCATTACCAGCATCAACACCATGTACTTGGTCCATCTTGGCTTAAACATCATTTCCCCCCTGAATGCGATCATTTTTTTCCATATCTTTAATGTCGGCATGAACTTTCCAGATGTTTAGACTTTCGGTGGATTTTTAGGAAAACAACACGAAAAGCACCGTCTTCTTAAGGGAACCGCATGTATGCCCAGCATGCCTGTGATCCGCGCATATCTGATCCGGAAATACCGCAAGTTTGGCCCAAGCGAAAGAGCCGTCCCGAAAGACAGCTCCCCCTACAGAACATATTAAAAACAGGCCATGCGACATGGGGATGCCTCGCTCGCTCCTGACGGTTGCATGCATTCACCCTTCGGCTGAACAACCATGAACCCCGGGAATTTAGAACCATCCTTCCCGCCCGCGCAGCTTCGCCAGCGTTTCCATATAGAAGTAGTCGCCATAGATAATCGGCACGTTCAGGCCGCGCCGTTCAGGGTAATGCACGGTTCCCTGCAGGATCAGCCCCTCCTCCGCGGACGAGGCCCCGGAGCTGTAGCGCTCGTATAAGCCGCGCGCGATGCGCTCTCCGGCTGCGGCATATGCCTCGCCTCGCGGCGACAGCCTCGCCAGCTCCAACAGTCCGCTGGCAGCGATGGCCGCAGCGGACGAGTCCCACGCCACCTGATGCTCGGCAGGTGCGCGAAAATCCCATGGCGGCACGATGTCTTCCCCGAGCATGGCGAGGAAGACATCGGCCGCGCGCTCCGCTGTCTCCAGATAGCGGGCTTCGCCCGTGTACCGGAAAGACAGCGCAAACCCATACAGCGCCCAGGCGTTGCCCCGCGCCCAGGCGGAACCCGGAGCATGGCCCTGCCCGCCATGCTCCCGTACCTTCTGCCCCGTGGTCGGATCGAATTCCACCACGTGGCAGATGGACCCGTCGCCGCGGACGAATTCGCGCGCGACGGTATCGGCATGCGCTTCGGCCAGCCAGCGGAAGCGCGGGTCGCCGCTCTCCTCGGATGCCCAGTAGAGCAGCGGCAGGTTCATCATGCTGTCGATGATCGCCACGCCGCGCGTATCCATGGCCGCCGAATCGAAATTCCAGGCACGGATGAACCGTCCCCGCACATGGAAGCGGGCGGCGAGCAGGTTGGCCGCAAGCAGCCCGCGCCTCCGTCCGTCCGCGTTTCCGGTTTGGCGGTAATGGGCAACGCCGCTAAGCAGCCAGACGAAGCCAAGGTCGTGATCCACCAGATCCGGATCACGCAAACAGACCTCCAGCTGTTCTTCGCAACTCAACGCGATCCGGTACAATGAATCGGCTTCCTGAGCCGTTCCCGCTTCCCTCTGCACAAGCCACAACAGTCCCGGCCAGAACCCTGCCGTCCACCACTCCGGCGCGTTCTGGTCATATTCCCCCTGAATCGAGGTATGCGGGAACGTATCCTTGATCCGCTGCGCGTTTCTGACGGTTTTAAGCGCTCCCTGCTGCCATGCCTCTTCTGCCCAATTCGTTTCTTCTGCCATAGCTGCCATTGTAATACTCCCCCTTTACCTTTTCTTTACGTGCTACCACTTGACAACATCACCAAGCCGCTCATTAAGCACCTGCATTCCCCTGAAAGAGAAGCACCCCATCATGCCTTCCCTGTTAACGCGCCCAGTTCCACCGTAAACGTCAACGTGCGGCTCCCCGGCACTTCCATTCTGGCGAATCGCAGAAGGCCATTCCGCGAGGCCACCGTGCCGTCCTGAACATGCACTCGCCCGATGCTGTCCACCAATTTCGATTCTGCATAGGCCCCGCGGAATTCGGTACGCACACGATTGGCGGAACAAGTGATCTCTGCCTGCTGCTCACCGTCGCCGAACATGAGCGGAATGACAGCACCCGCCGCCTGAATCTGCCCCTCGAACTCGTAGGTGATCTGCAGCAGTCCCTGCTGCTGCAAGACATGCATACGCAGTTCTTGCAATCCTTGCAGCGGGCCATGCCACTCCAGCGTGAATGAATTACGGCAAAAATGTTCCCGAGCCCGCTCGCCATGGAATGCTTCCGATTCCACCTCCAGCTTGACCGAGCCTCCACCGAGTGCCGGATCGATGCCTGCATCCCTGTCGTATTCCGCGCCGGACGAAATTCCCTCTGCCAGCGTATGCCACTGTCCGTCAGGCGTCTGCCAAGCCGGGCAATAACTTAACGGCAGCGTCTCCCCTTCGCCGAACTCGGTGAATCCCGCATTCGCATGTCCAGCCGCTGCGGGACCGATGCCTCCAGGCAACCCCTGTTGATGAATGCGAACCAGGCCCGGCACCGTGTAGGGATCATTTAGCGCGGTATGCAGGATGATCTGCTGACCCGGTACTGAAGCGGAAATCATCTCGAACCAGCCGTCCATCTGAAGCACGCGTGCGCCAACCTCGGAAGGGATCGGCCGCTCCTTCAGCCCGTCCCCCGGATCACATAGATATGCATTGGCTAATGCCGCCACCGTCCACAAGTTATAGCAGGTATGATTCGTATATACCTCATATCCGTGTCGTTTCTCCGGAGGGTAGAAATTTCGAACGATATGCAAGCGTCCGTCTTCCATGCTCCAGCGGGCCACGGCATCGAAGCACAAGTTGGCGGCGCGGGCAAAAATGCCGGCCATTCCGCGATCCCTGGCCTTCAATGCAGCCGAAGCCTGGCTCGCAAACACGGACGCGGCAGCCGCTTCGTTCCACTGATGCTGGGAACTGCGTCCCCGCGGGGGAATCTCTCCGAGCGGCGAGAGCGTAAGCAGCGAGGAAAAGGCACCGTGCCGCAGACATTCGGCAAGTGCAGGGGCGCACTCCCCCTCATATCCGGCATCAATCATGATGCCCAGATGGTAACGCGTAGCGATGTCATAGGCGAGCGGGCAATTCGGACGATCGAGCGGGCCGTCCTGATAAAGGCCGAGCGGCGTGAACCGCGTCAGATGATACGCGCTTAAATAACGGTCCATCCATTCGGTCCCTTCCCCGGCCAGTCCTTCCTTCCAACGCAGAACCTCGCCCGAAATCATGATGGCATTCCAATTGATCATACGGTTCGGATTGTTCATTTTGCTCATCGTAAATACATAGTCCCGTTCCGGCTCAATCTGTCTTAACATCCCGGCCCAAACCTCCGCTTGCTCAGGCAAGAAGGGTTTGAGCAGCATATAAGCGCGCATCATCAAGACTGGAAAAAAATCCGGATGGGAATCCGGAGCTTCCCCTTGCACGACGGCCGATATGCTTCGCGTGAGGGCGGCCGACGCTGAGGGCAGCAGATCCGCATGGCCTTCCTTAACCAACACGGCCGCCGCCATCGCATAAGCCGGGGTTGAGTAATACCGCTCCCTGCCTGAGTATGGGTCTTCGATCGCCCCATTTTCCTGTTGATAAACCCTGTACGCACGCACAATTTGTTCAATGAGCGCCAATTTCCGCTTGCGATTCCATCCGGTCGGTTCAATCCCATCCGCCTGCGCCGACAATGCCCGAAACTCCTCCAGCTCCCGCTTCCAAGGATAAGAAGTCCCAGCTGTATACGTTAACAAGAGACAGACCTCCTTAAGATCGGATTTTCCCTTTTGCTGTCACAACTCGCACAACCCCATCGCTATCCTTTGCCGCCTTCACCTCGCGGGGATACGACAAATCTCATCTTGCATTCGGTGACCGGCGAGCCGGGGCCAGCTCCTTGCCCGGATTCAGGCATCGACCCCGCCCGGCTCAAAGACAATGCCGTTCGATACAATCTCAACGGGCGGTGATCATGATCCACGGCATCCAATACCTCAACCTTTGCATCCCAACAAGCAGCGTCGTAATGCAAGGTCACGGCAGCGCGTCGGCCCGCCCATCGAATCCGTCCACGCTCCGATACCGGCTCGAATCTGCTAATCAGGTGTTCAACCACGAAAGGAAGCGCCTGACGTTTCCCGCCAGTGTTCTCATCGATTGCGTTCTTCCATACGAATCGATCTTCCACAACCAATTCCGCATCCTCGCTTCCTCTTGGACCGTTCCACTTCAAATGACGGAAGCAGGCTGCAAGGTTATTCGCTTCCCCGTAGGCCGACGTTAGGTCGAAGGCGATCTCCGCCCTTCCCGGCGAAGTTACATCCGCCGCCAGCGTATGCGCGGCTGCATTCCGTCCCGACACCTGATAGGTGCCTTCGATGACCGGAACGCTGTGCCCCTGCGAGCCGATCTGCATGATCGATTCGCGTCCCGGCGAAAAATAAGCTTTGGTGTACTCTCCCGAACCCGGATCGCAGAGAATCGTTTCTCCGCCTGCATGCAGAAGAAAGTGCCCCAGATCATTATGGTTATGAGGCTCATCATTGTGCCCGCCCTTGACCGAAAAAGCAGCTGTCCAACTTGCGCCATTCTCTGCCTGCACCGTCCCTCGGGAAATCGTCCATGACAAGTTTTCCAAATGGACCGTTGTCGCCTGGTTCGCAGGTTGGCCTTCTGCCGCAAACCAAACCGGATCGCTCCACAGCACGTTGCGCATGGTATGTGCCCAGCGGCGGCAAGGATCGCCCGTCAGCAGCGGCAGCTCAAAAGGGAGACTTGCCGGCTTGCCGGTATGGGAAGCCCAATAGGACAACAAGCCTGATGGGAGCACCTCCCGTTCCCGGCTATCCGAATAGTTGACGAAGATGCCCTCCGATAAATGAATACGGCGAGGATAAGCGGCAATGGCTTCGATTTTCGGACCGGACAGCAGATCAAGTTCTCCCCCGCTGAACAAATGAAGCATGTCGGCATAATACGTATAAAATCCGAAACCGTACACCCAATAGCCGATGCCTTCCGCACATCCGCCATCCATGCCGTAGCCGCTCAGAAAAGCCTCCATGGAACCAAGCGTTCTCCGGACTGCCGCTGCAAGCAGCTCCTCGTCTTCCACAAGCAGCAATGCCGCAATACCGCATCCCCCGCTGCATACCGCCGACCAGTTATGGTCCGCACTCTCCCAACCGAATGGGGCATTGTCCCGGTACAACGGAGCGAATATGCGCCGATCAATCTCCCCGCGTACAAGCCTGCCGACGCGTTCATCCAGCTCATCGCCCAGCATGACGACCATTTCCGCCAGCATTTGGGCCGTTTCAGCGGCGAACAGGTCGATCTGTATCCCCGACCGCGCCTCCTCACCGGCACCGACATGGGCCGGCAAACACCAGGTCAGCTCCTGGCACACGTTCCAGATCAGATCTTCCAGCAAAGCCAGCCTTTCCGGCTCCGGTGAAAATGCAGCCAGCAGACCGGTCGCGACAACTCTCCCCCGCCGTTCGAAATACGCTTGCTCGTATGCCTTGCGCTCACCCGTATCCCTGAATTCGCGATAAAGGGAAAAGCTTAGCTCAGGCATCGCCTCTTCGCGAGCCTTTTGTTCATACGCCAGCAGGTCTGCGCGAAAATCAGAAAAAGCCGCGCTATGGAGCGTATCAGCCACCCGTTCCCTCCAACTCTGCACGCTCTTCAACGCAGCCGGTCTTGCGGTGCGAAGCGCTTGTTTCATCTGATCCGTCGGCCAAGCGAAGCCTGGATGAACAGTCATCGCCATCCCTCCCCGTTTTATGTAACCGATTTCATTCTAGCCCATCACGTCGCAAAAATGAAGGGGATTTCCGAAACCAGATATTTATTGATAAAACTGCGTAAAATAATCATATTTCCTGCAACTCCTACACAGACGGATCGAATTCGTCCGATGTTTCCCCAACGACACAGGGAGACAATGACACTGGAAATTTTATGGCTGGAATAGGAAAAAAGGTGCAACCTTTTGACCCGCTACCTCGTACATGTCATTGTCGATCAGCATCAGATCGTGCCTTTTTATTCATTTTATAAGGATAGGTGAACAACACTGTATCATGAATTTTTCCGCCAAGCGGCAGACGATCTTGTACAGCGCTCCGGAAGCCGGGTTCATGTCCGCATCGAACCATGTTTTCCGGATGGACGTCTAGTCGGCGGCAAATACCATGCTGCCAGCCATACGGTTTTTCTTTACGTAGAAGAAATCATAGAGCAATGCAAGCTGCTTTTCGGTTCGCTCGAACCTTTGAGATCCTATATACGCGTCATCCTGGCTCATGAACTGGGGCATGCCGAGGACAACGAGCTGGAGTATCTGTCAGGACTTCTCGATACGTCGTCTGCTCCTGCGGATCGGTTCAGAGTGATGCTGCACATCGAAGAAAACGCGTGGAGATATGCGGAAGCACTGCTCCCGGATATCGATCCGATATTTCTGCGCACCATCGTTGACGAGTCCTTGTTCAGCCATCGCCAAGCTGTGGAGCAGCATATTGCCTGAGTATGGCTTCCGTCACTTTCATGGATGCCGTTTGAAATACCGCCAAATGAACAAGGCCGGATTTCACCCCGTTCGTTCGGGTTGAAGTCCGGCCTTGTTTATTTTTTAGTCAGGGCCGTTCATGTCCTGACCAGGTCTTTAATCGTTTCGATTACGGGCTCGGGCCTGTCCGCCTTTGCGCCCGGCTTCCTCGCGACTCATTTTGCCATCGTCATTGTCCTGGTTGTTTCCGCTCGCACGACCGCCTTCACGGCCGATCTCCTGGTAAAACTCTCTGCCATGGTTGTTGGAAGTCGCTTCTCCGCCTTTACTGCCGATCTCTTGGTAAAACTCGCGATCATGCGAATTGGACGTCGCCTCTCCGCCTTTGCTGCCGATTTCTTGATAAAACTCGCGGTCATGGTTTCTTGAGGTTGCTTCTCCACCCTTACGTCCTGCTTCTTCACGGCTCATTTTTCCGTTTTGATTGTTTTGTGCCATTTGAATTCACTCCTTATCGGGTATTGAATATAATGTGCTACGATTTTTATTTACCCCTCCTATTGTTATTTAAACATTTTATTTCTAAAAATGGTTTTAATAGTTGAAAACAATTAAAAAGCAGAGGGCATGTCATATGCCTCTCTGCTCGCCTGCCTTGCTATTGGATTTTCAACGGACTTTCCTGCACGATCTTCAGCCACTGCCGTGCCATCAGCTCGTGTCCTGCTGCCGTCGGATGAACGCCATCCCAGAGCCAGTATGCGGCGTCGGCCTGCTTCAGAGCATCGTCGAACACCTGCTGCAGCGGCACGAACACGGCCCCGAATTCCTCCGCCAGCCCGGCAACGATTCGCTTGTAAGCAGCCATTTTCCTCTCCCAGACGTCCCATTGTTCCGCTGGCGCGCCCGTGTTCAGGATGAACGGCTCCATCAAAACCAGACCGGTATCCGGCAGCACTTCACGCGTCTCTTCGAGCAGATGGCGATAAGCGCGTTCGAAACGATCCGTAATGCCGCTCGCTTCCCCGTTCATCGTGCGCCAAAGATCGTTTACGCCGATCAAAATACTCAGGAGCTCCGGCTTCAGGCTGATCGTATCCTCGTTCCAACGTGCGTACAGATCGGAAGCGCGATCCCCGCTAATGCCCCTGTTATAGAAAATCGGCTGCTTGCCTGCCAATTCCATGCCCAGCTTGCTGGAGATGAGGTACGCATAACCGTGGCCCAGGAAATGGTTCGGATCGTCATTGCGCGAGCGGCCTCCATCGGTAATCGAATCTCCCTGAAACAAAATAACGGACGGACTTTTCACCATGATATGTTCTTTCCTTCCTCGCTATGTAAAATGAACTTCGATAACGCCCTGTTTCCATTGTAGACCTTTCCCGTCCAATAGAAAATAGCGTTTTCATATTCATTTGCCGAGGCCGATATCATGGTTCTCCGAAAGTTCCGACGTTCAAACGAATTCCTGTTACTCTCCTTTGACAAAGGGGCCATTACCGTTTCGGTGGATCCTTGGCCACATATCCCCCGCCCTGATACGGCGTCTCGTCCTGCTTATCCGGTTCTCCCCTGCGTTTTGCCTCTTCCCATAGCACCGAAGCGTCATCCTCGGGGCGATATCCGATGCTGTCCGCCAAATCGCTGATATCGTAATAGTTGTCGGCATTGGCCGAGGTTCCGTACAGATTGAAGAATCTCATGGACTCGTCCGCTTCGATGCAGCATGAAGCCAGCTGCACCATGTCTCTGGGCGAAATCCAAATATGCGAAGCTCGCTCGGAATGCGGGTGATTGTCTCCGGAAAAGTTGCCTATACGGATATTGAAGGAGGACAGACCGTATTTGTCGGCATAATACCTGCCGAGCAGCTCAATGTAACATTTGCTGAGCCCATAGAAGCTGTCCGGACGGTACGGGTCATCTGCCTCGATCGCCTCGCCTGTTTTGTAGAAGCCCGTCGCATGATTGGAGCTGGCAAATATAACGCGTTTCACTCCGTTCAGCCGGGCTGCTTCATATAAATGGTAGGCTCCGGTCACGTTAATCGGCAGCACCTTGCCCAAAAAGTCCTCCTCGTCCTTCGCCCACGCAATGTGCAGCACCGTGTGTACACCTTCGGTCAATTCCCGCAAACGCGAGGCATCCGTCACGTCCAGCGCAACGATGCCTGCATCATGATCCGGCCGCAGATCGGCCGCCACGATTTCATACCTGTCCAATGCCTGCAACCCATCCAGCAATGCGCGTCCAATAACGCCGGCTGCGCCGGTGATCAACAATTTTCGCCTTGGTAACTCCATCTCTCTTGCTCCCTTCCCTGGTGAAGTCAGACGTTAAACCCAATGGTCAGGTACGCCATATGTTTCATTATTAACCGAAGAAAAGAGGGAATTACCCGTAGGCTTAGATGAATGATCGGCATCTGTCCGTCTGCCACATTTTCGCACGCTGCCCCGAGCCGCTTTTCATTGGTTGCGAAGCGCCTGCAACCCGCTCAATGCTGCATTTACCCTAACCAGTAGCGCAAAACCATCATGGCAACAATGCCGACAAGCACCGTTCCGAGCAGACTGCGCGTCCAGATGGCCACGGCAAACGTAGGGAGCGCTGCCCACAACGCAGCATTTTGCGTAATAGGGATAAGCTGGTTACCCGACATAAACAATTCCTGACCGATGAGTGCCGCCATGACCGCTACGGGCACATACTCCAACCAGCGTAGAAGCCAACCCGGAATCGGTATGCGGCTGAAGAGCATGAGCGGCAGCACACGCGGCAGGAAGGTCAGCAGCGCCGCCCCCATAATGATCCAGAATACGTCCCATCTTATTTCCATCGTTCCATTAGCACCCCCATCGTTGCAGCGATGACCGCCGCCACAATAATGCTCATGCTGCCCAGCGATGCCATGCTTGCCCCAACGACGCAGACTACGGCAATCACCGCCACGCTGATATGCAATCTTCTGTTTTTCCGCTGGGCGAGTTGAAGCACGATCAGGCCGATAAACATGGCAGGCAGCGCAAAATCAAGCCCCAATCTTTCGGGGTTAGCAATCCATCTTCCGAAATAGGCTCCTGCCATATTGGCGGCAAACCAATTCAGATAGGCTGTAATGTTCAGACCATGCATCCACCGCTGGCTCAGCGACGTGCGTCCGATGGCCCGCGTCATCGCCACGCCGAACGACTCGTCCGTGAGCAGCGAGCCGATCCACATGTTTTTGAGCGGCGTCAGGTGGCGGAAATACGGCGAGATTGCCGCGCTGAGCAGCAGGTGGCGCAGATTGACGAAAAAGATCGTAAATATGATCGCTGCCGCCGACCCGTTGGAGGCCAGCATGCCCGCCGCGATGAACTGCGCGGAACCGGCATACAGAATAAGGCTAATTAACGCCGTTTCCGCCAGGCTAAGCCCGGCCGTCATTTCAATGACTCCTGCGGCGAAGCCGATGCTCAAATATCCGAGAAGGGTTGGAACGCAATCCTTCACGCCCTGCATGAAGGAGGCCTCGTCCAAAGTTTCAGCACGGTACGTTCCATTAGCGTCCATTCCCGGTACCGTTTTATTCAAGTAATGCAACTCCTTTCCGATGTCTTCATCGAATCAAATTATGATGAGGCTGCTTAATTCCAGAAATATACCACAAGTTGGCGGTTTCGAAAGAGACAGATATGCCATATACAGAACAGATATGATCCATAAGAACTAATCCATAGCAACTTTCATGCAAAGCCATTTAAAATTATGTTGAATAAACTCGAAATATGTCATACTATAGCACCAGAACCATCTGAAAATGCATGTTTTTCCAGATGTAGAAATGACTTGGCCTTACATATGGAGATGATGATCACATTTAGGGGCATGCGGAAATGCCATGCCACCGAGGGGGAAATCGGATGAAACAAGGAAAGAAGCACAGGACGGCCAAAGCACTGAAAATGAGAGAAAAACTGATTTTATCGTTTACGCTGGTACTGTTGATCCCAACAATCAGCCTGGGCATCATCTCCTTCCAAACGGCGGAGGCCAAAGTGGAACAAAAGATGTTCGATAGTGCGATGAGCAGCGTCAAGGTACTCAACCAGACTATTGACCAGATTATCGGCGCAACTCAGAAAAACGTCGATCTGCTGGCAAGTCAGCTGGACCCAGGCAACGTCGGCCCTAAGCAGGGCGATGAGACGGACACGATCCGAACGCTTCTGGATGCATACAAAGAAAGCCACAACGATGCGGAACTTGCCTCAATCGGCACGGATAAGGGCGTTTATGTCAATTCTCCGGTTACCGCGGTCAACAAGGCTGGATACGACCCCCGGGAACGCCCGTGGTATCAAGCCGCCATAGCCAACAAGGACAACCCCACAGTCATCACTCCATACATCTCAAGTATCACGAATAATGTCGTTGCCGCAATAGCCCAAACGACGGATGACGGTCACGGCGTTGTTTCGGTCAGTCTATCGTTAGAAGGCCTTGCCAAAACCGTGAACGGTACGAAACTTGGAGAAAAGGGTTATTTCTACATCATTGACGATCAAAATAAGATCATCGTGCATCCCACCGAGAAACCCGGTACCGAAGGCACGATGTCACCGTATAAAGATATTTACGAGCAAAAGAACGGAAACATCTCCTACACCCTGAACGGAAATGCGGAGCATGCCTTCTTTGAAACAAACGCTACGACAGGCTGGACCGTTGTCGGTGTTATCGATGACAGTGAAGTCACGGCATCGGTACGTCCGATTTTGTACACCACCCTGGTTGTTATTGCGATTGCGATCGTTGTAAGCGTCGGCATCATTTTTTGGATCGTGCGATCGGTCACCCGGCCGTTGAACCGTCTGGTCCAGGCCACGAACGAAATCAGCGAAGGCAACTTGGCCATCGAGGTGCCTGTTCAAGGCAACGATGAACTCGGTATGCTTAGCGCCAGCTTTAACAAAATGAGCGAATCCCTCCGCGGAGTCATTCAGGATGTACGGCATACGGCCGAAGAACTAACAGCTTCTTCCGCCCAGCTGGCCGTCAATTCCTCGGAAACGACGAGAGCCACGGAACAAGTCGCCCTGATTACGGAGCAATCCGCCGCCGGCATCGAGAAACAGGCGAGCAGCCTCAAGCATACGGCACATCAAATGAACGAGCTTGCGCAAGGCGTAGGCCAGGTCACCGGTAGCACGCAGCAAGTGTCCGAAGCGGTCATGCATGCCAGCGAACTTGCCCAACAGGGCAATGCAACCATGCAGAGTGCCGTTGCCGAGATGGGTGCGGTAAGCCTGTTGGTGGACAACATGGCCCAAACCTCGGAACGGCTCGGCCGGCATTCGGCGGCCATTGGCGAGATGGTGTCTGCAATCACCGGCATCGCGGCGCAGACCAATTTGCTCGCCCTGAACGCATCCATCGAAGCTGCGCGGGCAGGAGAACACGGCCGGGGATTCGCGGTCGTCGCCAGCGAAGTCCGCAAATTGGCCGAGCAATCCAGTCAATCCGGCCAACATATCGTCGAACTCGTCGCAGCCATTCAGAAGGAAATCGTGCAAGCAAACGAAGAAGCACAGAACGGCAAACGCGAGGTGAGCAGCGGCATGCAATCCGTCCGCTTTGCGGATGAAGCGTTCTCTCAGATCCATCAAGCGATCAACAGCGTAAATACACAGCTCGAAAACATCGCAGCCGCTTCCGAGCAAATGTCTGCGAGCACGGCTGAAGTCGTGAATTCGATCGACCACATTCAGGGAATTTCTGAACAAAATGCCGATGGCACCGAAAACATTTCGGCAGCAACGGAGGAGCAGGTCGCCTCCATGCAGGAAATCTCCTCTTCGGCCGATTCGCTGGCCCATCTGGCGCATAAGCTGCAAAAGCTGGTTGAGCAGTTCAAGCTGTAAGCCGAATTGCCACGAAATACAAAAGGTCCTAACCGCGATTGCCGGTTAAGACCTTTTGTACGTTTTACCCTTTTGCTTGCCCAAGTCAACTATGGTATCCCTTGTCGCCGTAAGGCTCGAGCTGTTCCATCCAACGTTTCAGCAATTTGGCAAGAGCATCCTTGGCATCGAAATACGGGTTATCTTCTTTTTTTAACACCTCGAGTACTTCGATCGTAAATGCCTGCTCGCCGTACTCCTTCCATTCGGCCTGAAGCTGGCGATTGAGGTGTGTGCCCATCTGGAGCATGAATTTCTGTCCGTTTATCGTTTTCAGATTCGGCGTGCTGTCTACGAACACCTTCCCGTTACGTTCATTGCGGATACAATATATACCTGCTTCGATTTTGACTTCTTTGGCCTGCTCCTGCAGTTCTTTGCGTCGATTCATTCCTTTTTTCTCTCCTTTCGCTGCACCTTTCGCCGCTTTGACGTTATTTTGTGAACTTTCCCCCAAGTCACGCAACCAATATTCGCTGCCATCCTGCTTGCGATCCAACAGCGCGTAGTCGACCAGATATCTCCTGATCTCCGCGTAATCGGGGTACACCCGTCCCAACAGTTCATTCACCTGTTTCTCGGTATACGTCCTTCCGGGTTCAAAACGCCTCGCGATTTCGCAAAGCACAATGTATTTATGTTTCTGCTGCATGTGAAAGCTGGCCAGCGGACCGTCCGTACCTTCCGGAAAATATTTGAGAAGCACCTTTTCCCGATCCTGCTCGGAAATGTCGAACAAAGACGCGTCAATCATGCTCATCTTGCGTGTAACGGGCTGCGCCAGCTCAGCAGGCTTGTGGGTATCCTTGCTTCGAAGCAGTTCCATAAGAGCCAAAAAAATTTTGGCCTGCCGTTCCTTTTCCCTCAGCGTAAACCGATGATTGCGTATGGTCGATGCACTGCCGATCCCGAGGGCCGCTTGCACCTCGGCATCCTTTTTTCCCTCATAAAACTGACCAAGCAGGCCGCGCTGCACGTCGGAAAGTCCGTTGACGCTTTTGTCCAGCCCCAGCAAATACTCAAATACCGACCCATGGACTTTCTCGATGTGCACACGCATATATCGTTCCGATTCATAGAGCACCCCGTCTTCCGGGTAAACAATTCCCGACTCGGTTTGGTAGCCGCAGCAGACGCATACAAAAACTTCTCCCTGCTGTCGATATCCCCGCTTAATCTCTTCCAGGGAAGCGGCCTGCAGCAAAGATTCTATATTTTCCATAAAATAACCGCCTAATCGTTTGTTTATTTATAGACATTTTATTGTTTTGTTTATTAATTGTCAAACACAACTCCAAAAACAAGCTGTATCCCAATTCCAACTCACGCAAGACGCATCACTCGGATCATGGTTTCCCCAAAGCTCAAATCGAAAAAACCGCAGGGATTTCTGCTCCCTGCGGTTCTGTCATGTTTTTGCGACGACTTGCGCCATGTTTGCTACAACTTGAATCGTTCAATCATCTCTTGCAAATCTTCCGCCATCTTGGACAACGCAGCCGAAGAGGCTGCCACCTCTTCCATCGTGGCCAATTGCTGCTGGGCGGCGGCAGATCCATCCTCTGTACCGGCAGCGATCTGGTCTGACAGCTGAATCGTATCGTTGACGGCTTTGGTCACATGGCCCATTCCCCCATCAATGGCTCGGGACGCCGTGGATACCTCCTGGACCTGCGCGGCAACTTGCTGCACGGCGCTTCGGATAGTGTGGAAAGCTTCGCCCGCTTCCGTGATCAAAGCGGAACCCTTAAGCATGCCTTCTCCTGTCCGGGCAAAAGCCGAATGCACCGCATCCGTTTTTTCATGCATCTCACGCATCAGTTCGCTGATGCGTCCGGCGGAACGGCCGGAATGTTGGGCCAAGGACTTCACTTCTTCGGCAACAACCGCAAATCCCCGGCCATGCTCGCCGGCTCGTGCGGCTTCGATCGACGCATTAAGCGCCAGAATGTTCGTCTGCTTCGCAATCGCCGTAATATCGGCAACGATCGCGACGATCTCATCGTTTTTGGAACGCAGATCCTCAATCACCGCCGATACGGCTTCGCTTTCGCCATTCACCTGCCGGATATGCGCCACGGCCTCTTCCACCGTAACCATGCCTGCTTCCGATTTCGCTGAAGCTTCCCCGGCGATCCGTGCCGCATCCTCCGCGCTTGCCGAAATCTCTTTGACGCCATGGGACATTTCTTCCACAAGCTGTCCCGTAGCCGCGAGACTGTCATTTTGTTTCCCCGTTCCCGTCGCGGCATCCTGCATCAGTTCGGCAACCTGCTCGGTAGCCCTGGAGGTTTGCTCGGAACTCGCCATCAACTGTTCGGATGACGCCGCCAACTGGCTTGACGTATCATGCACTTCGCCCAGTACGCCGCGCAGCGATGAGGTCATCGCATCGAAGCTGTCTCCAAGCTTGCCGAACTCGTCCTTGCGCTTCAACCCTACCTGCACGGTTAAGTCGCCGGAGCTTACTTTGGATGCCGCCTCCGTCAGTTGTGCCAAAGGTCTATGGATGCTGCGAATCACGAAAACAAGCACAACAAGGCCAATGATCAGGGCACTTCCGACCAGTGTATACGTACGAATCATAATCGGCCTTACGGCCTCTTGCGCTTCGGAAGCGACCAGCTCACCAACGATTTTCCACCCTGTCACCGGATTGGTATCGTACACGGCGATCATGTCCTGCCCGTTATACGTATAACTCACGGTTCCGCGTTCCTGGGTGTACATTTCATTGATGTAGCTCTGGTCGGACTGACTTCCTGATTCAATATCATAATGGAACAGGAATTTTCCGCCATTATCCAGCATGTACAGCTTGCCCGCTTTACCGATGTGCACCTCTTCGACCGAGGCTTTCAAATGATTGAGACTGACGTTGGCCCCGAACGCGCCTTTTCCGTCAGGCAGCTTGACTGCTGCGGTTACTACCCACTCTCCAGTCGTTACAGATTGAAACGTATCCGAGATGATCGGTTCATCGCTCGCCATCGCCATTTTGTACCAGCTGCGTTCGCGTGGATCATAAACCTGACTGCCCGGGTCCGGGGATTTCATCCAGCTGCCGTCTTCTGCCCCAATTGTCAATACGCCAAGCTCCTCATGGGCAGCGGACATCTGGTCCATCTTTCGTTGAAGGGCAGGCGATTTATCGATAACGTCTTTCGAAGATACCCCGGCAGCAAGCTGCGCCGCGTTTTGTTTCTCCATGTCCAGCATTTGGGTAATTTGAAAGTTCAACATTTCCGCTTTGGCATGTGCCGTGGATACAAGTTCCTCATGAACCCTTTCCGCCGCTTTCAGATAGGATAACCACCCCACCGTTACGCTGGGCACGATCAGAAATAGGAGCAATACGGCGACTAGCCGTTTTTTTACGGTTGGCCTCAGCCAGCCTTGTATCTTTTTCTTCATTATAAAATAGCCTCCATCGTTTAGCTTCACCTTTCATTTATCGGACAGTTTCCATGAAAACATTATGGATGCAGCAAAATGGTTTCATGAAATATCGGCATGCCCTTTCAGCAAGTAATCCAATAGATGAGTTGCCCGCCCCACTTTGCAGATTGTGACCGCTTTTTTGACCCCCTTTCCAAGATCGTTTACAATAACCCTTAAAGTTGGACAAACATGAAACGTTTGGAAGGAGAGGATTCGAATTTTACGCAAGCTTCAGGTGCAGGACGGCGTTATTTCTGTATTTTCGCCCGTATTGCGCATCCTGCTCGCCTTTGTTCTGGTCGCTTCCCCGGCATGGATCGGTCAGACTTCGCCAGCAGCGGCCGCGCAAAGCACAAAGGATGTTTACATTGAGGTCGATGGCATTCAGCAGCTTTGGAAAAACAAACCGCTTATCATTCAAGGCACGACGTTTGTTCCATTGCGCGATGTCGTTCAATCGTTACAAGGTTCTTTGAAATGGGATCAACGGACCCAGTCGGCCACCATCACCTCAGGCCGGGACACGCTGGTCCACAAGGCAGGGACCGATGTGATCGAGGTCAATGGCTTACAGATGAAGGCTGCCACTCACTCCCGCAACCTGAACGGAACGTTGATGCTGCCTGTACGCATGATGGCGAATGCGCTCAAGGCAGATATTCACGTAGGGCGTACGGATGGGGGACAAATGCGAGTCAGCATCAGATCGGACCAAGTCAGCCTGCTTCACAGCGAAGTCGCCGGCGTGGACGACTACTTGCGCGAAATCCAGTTTCCCGGCATCGCGCTCATTGCTCATAAAGGCGAAGTATTGCTTCGGCAGGGATATGGTCTTGCCGATGCGCACACGCTGAATCGTCCTGACCGGAAAACGCGCATCGCTTCCCTGAGCAAATCGTTTACGGCAGCCTCCATTCTCAGTTTGGCGGAAAAAGGAAAGCTGGATGTGCAGGACCCGATCTCCAAATATATTTCCAGCATACCGGAGGGAGACAAAATCACCCTCCATATGCTGTTATCCCAAACGTCAGGCCTGCCATCCGCTTTCGGCCGTGGCGAAGGCACCACCCTTGAAGAGACTGTGGAAGAAATTCGCCATAAAACGCTGAAATTCGAACCGGGCTCTGCCTATTTGTACAGCAACAGCGGATACGTACTGCTCGCCTATGTTATTGAACAAGTATCCGGCATGAGCTATGCCCATTACGTGCAGCAAACGATTTTGAAACCGCTGGACATGAAAAACTCCGGCGAAGCATCCCCTAAAGTGAATACGATCAGCGGGTTCGTGCAGGACGGCGGAGAATGGGTCGAGGCCCCTTATTACGTATCCCAGTCGGGTTCGGGCACGATCTATTCCACCGTAGACGACCTGCTGAAATGGGACCGCGCACTGTATACAGACCAGATCCTGAGCCAGGATACGATCGAAACGATGTACGAACCGTACTCGGACAAAAACTACGGTTACGCCTGGATCCTCAAGGAGAACGGCGACAAAAGAACGGTCTTTCATAACGGTAGCGGCGGCGGTTTCTCCACAGCCCTCTCGCGCAACTTGTCCGATGATGTGACTATCATTCTGCTGGGCAACCATGCAGGCATGGACATGACTGCCTTGATGGACGAGGTGGAATCCCGAACGGCCCAAGCTCTGCAATTGCAATAATACCGATTCCCAATAATCAGCATGAACGCAAAAAAGACGATCCTCCCGGGGATCGTCTTTTTTGCGTTCATGCTACTCCGTATGATGCCTGCGATACTCCAGCGGTGATATGCCTGCATGTTTGCGAAAGGCACGCGAGAAATGGTGTTGGCTCTCGAACCCGACCTGCGCCGAGATATCCTTGATCGGATAGACGGTCAACGAAAGCAGCTCCTTGGCTCGCTGCATGCGCATCAATTGCACATATTTCATGGGCGACGTCCCGAGCGTCTGCTGGAACAGGGACCTGAATTGCTCCTTGCCGAGAGCGGCACGCTCCGCCAGATCATCCAGCGTCATCGGATCGGACAAATGCGCCGCGACGTAATTGCATATTTGGAAAATCCGGTGGTCGTACATTACAGGTCGTTCAGGCAAAAAGGAACGCAGCGTCTCGAACAGTTGGAGCAGCCACGACAAGCCCAGCGTTTGCATCTTCAAATACTGGATGGCCTGGTTCGTGTCCAACCTCGCTTGCTGCAATCCGTTCACCCGCTCTTCCTTTATCGTTTCGGTGTACGACATGCATTGATCGGCGACGTTGTGCCATGATTGCAGCAGTTTGCCGAAGGCGGACGGATCAACCGCAGACGCTACCCTTGGAAAACGGTACAGGCGAATGAAATCCAGAAGCCCGATCTTGGCCTCCAAAGCAAACGCATAATAATGAAAAGGTTCCGAATCATCAATGCTCTGCCACGACTGGCAAGTTTGAGGAGGAATGCATACAATGTCCCCTTTTCCGATGATGTAAGGGGTTTGATCGTACAGGATGGTTGCTTTTCCTCCGGTAACCAGCCAAATGGCGGTATACGGGAAAACAAACCGGCCGGAATGGCCTTCCCGCACATCCCACTCCTTGAGCCATCGGATCTGGATGGAAAGCTGTTCCAGCAAGTTTCGAGTCTCGAATTCAAGACTCTGGCGGGTCTGGGAATGCCAGCGGTCAATCCGGTCCTTTGAGATGGAATCGACAGCAGGGACGGTTCTCTGCAACATCCTCCCTCCCTATTCTTAATTGTGCAAATCTGCATAATGGGTAACGATTTACGTTTTTTGAGTACATACGCTTGTACCTCTGAATGCTATAATCATAGGCATTAAATATTCAAAAATCAAGTATTTCAGTCGGAATACTTGATATGTGTTTTGACCGTACGTACGGAGAAGCACGCAGACTGTAAACGACGATGACGAACATATCTGGGGGGAAACATGTTGAAAGCAAATTCACTCATTCGCGCCATCCTGACAATGACCGCCTTAAGTCTGCTGCTTGCCGGATGCGGTCTGACGAGCAGTGGCCAACCTAACGCTTCCAGCACCGATAAGGTAGAGAACGCTGGACAAATTTCACTGAGCTTCTGGTTTCCGGGGACGGATCAGGTGACTGTAAACGCTGTAAAGGCGTCTATCGAAACGTTCGAGGAGCAGAACCCAAATATTAAGGTAAATCTAACCTCTGTCCCTTGGGACCAATATTTCCAGAAACTTGCCGTCGCGTACTCCGGTGGAACGCAACCGGATGTGCATGGTCTCGGCTTCGGTCAGCTCATTTCCACGGTAGATCAGGGCAAATATCTGAACCTGCAGCCATACATCGACAAAGACCAGTGGGAAGGGACAACCGACTTCTACCCCGATATCCTCAAAGCAGGCCAGTGGGAGAATGGACAATACGGGCTGTTGATACCGGATCTGCGCCCACTGGCATGGCGTAAAGATTATTTGGCCGAAGCCGGCCTGGATCCGGAATCTCCGCCGCAAACCCTCGATGAGCTGTTCCAGTACGCCGTTCGGTTGAAAGTCGTGCAAAACGGCCAGACGGTACGCTCCGGCTTGGATATTCAGACGAGCAACGGAGAGCAATCCTATCTATCCCTCCTGCTCCTATACGGAGAGAATTTTTACGACAAGGAAGGCAATCCGACCTTTGATTCGGAAACCTCCATCGCTCTGGTTGAGAAACTGGTCGAGCTATACAAAGCGGGTGTATTCACGGCAAGCAATCAGCAGCAGACCGGAGGGACACCTTTCGCTCAAGGTCAGGCCGCGATGGCATTCGTCTCTCCTTCCAATACCGCATCCTTGATTCAATCCATCGGAAAGGAGCAGGTGGAGTGGGCGCTTCCGCCAGCAGGACCGAACGGAGAACGCACATCGCTGATGCTGGGCACGTTCCTGACAGCAGCCAAGGCTTCCAAACATCCGGAGGAAGCTTGGACTTTCATCAAGTTCTGGTTCAGCCCGGACAATCAAATGGCTTATACTTCCAAGACCGGAGCACTTCCGCCTTTGCAATCCATTCGAGACGAATATCTGACGAACTTCCCGCAAAATCAAGTGATCTATGAAGCGATGAACGATGCACAAGGGTATATCGCCTCCAAATACTGGTCAGTAAACATCAAATATCTGAGAACGGCCCTCGAAGAAGCCTATAATGGCTCCAAATCGGCGGAAGATGCTTTGACTGCCAACGCCGAGCTTGCGCGGGACGAAATCAAGTCCATCAAGTAAACATGAGCACCCTAATTCGGTATCATGGCTGGATTAGGGGCATCTCCATGGCCCAAAGGACGTGTAACGATGAATAAAGGCTTGAATCGCGTTTTCCCGTATCTGTTCGTTTTTCCGAGCATGCTGCTATTCGTATGGTTTGGGCTGATTCCAATCGCCTGGATCGTCTACCTGAGCTTCACTGACTACTCCATGCTGCAGCCTCCCGTATGGAAAGGGCTCGACAATTATGCACGCCTGCTCCAAGATCCGCTGTTCGCCAAATCGGTGGGCAACACCGCATGGTACTGGCTCGGCACCGTATTGCCCTCGATGGCCATCGGCCTTGTTCTGGCTGTGCTCATGTCCATGCGCCTAAAGCTGCTGCCCCTCTTCCGGGCTTTGATCTACTTGCCCGGCACATTGTCTTCCGTTGCCGTTGCCATGACATGGCTATGGCTGCTGGATCCGTCCAGCGGGCCGGTGAACCGCTGGCTTTCTTTCATGGGCGTTGCCGGACGCAACTGGCTGAATAGCCCGGATACGTCCCTTGCTTCCATCATCGTGATTGGCATATGGACAGGCATCGGATTTTGCATGATCGTGCTGCTCGGCGGTATTCAAGGCATATCGGTCAGCCTGTATGAAGCCGCCGCGCTCGATGGCGCTTCCGGATTACGTCAGTTTTTTCACATCACGATTCCCCTTCTGAAGCCCATGCTGTTGTTCCTGTTTATCATTGCAACCATTCGGTCGTTTCAGGTTTTCGATCTGGTATACATTCTGACCGGCGGCGGTCCTGCCAATTCGAGCACAACGATCGTCAGCCAGATCGTCAATGCCAGCTTCCAAGAATACCGCATGGGATACGCTTCGGCGATGGCCGTCTTTTTGCTGCTGGTCACGCTGGCTGTCACGCTGCTGCAATACTGGATGGGCGGACGAAATTCTGCCTCAGATTAGGAGAATGACATGAAACCGACAACATTCGAACGAATTTCAGCCTATGCCGCACTCGCTTTCGTCACCGCGCTGTCTATTCTGCCGCTCCTGGTGCTTGTCTTCACCTCCTTGAAGGGGGATGACGAGTTTGGATTGGGCAGAACGACCATCTTGCCTTCCGGCTTGCAATTCGATAATTACGTCCGGGCGTTGGGCATGGCGGAATGGGGTCTCTTTTTCCGCAATAGTGCTATCGTTACTGCTGCAGCTGTAGGGGGCAGCCTTTTGTTAAATACCCTTGCCGGATTTGCTTTCGCCAGGCTCCGCTTCCGAGGAAGCCAGTTCATGTTCCTGCTGCTGCTGCTCGGCCTCATGATTCCGGCCCAAGTCACGGTCATCCCCCAATTCCTGCTGCTGAAGTCTGTTCCATTCTTCGGCGGGAACGACTGGCTTGGAAGCGGTGGGACCGGCTGGCTGGACAGCTACTATGCCTTGATCATTCCCGAGTTATCCGGAGCGTTCGGCATCTTTATGGCACGGCAATTTTTCCAGCAGGTGCCGAAGGCGCTGGATGAAGCGGCATATATTGACGGAGCCGGTATTCTGAGATTGTTTTTCTACATCTATATCCCGCTGAGCGGGCCGCTGCTCGGTACACTTGGCATTTTCAAATTCGTTGCGGTGTGGAACGACTTCTTTCACCCGCTCATCTACACCAGCAGCCCGTCCATGCGAACAATCCAGCTGGGCCTTCAAGTTTTCCGGGGCGAATATCAGGTGCAATACAACCTGTTGATGGCCGCTACACTGATGGTGTCTTTGCCCATCGTCGTTGCCTTTTTCCTATTCCAAAAACAATTCATCCGCAGCGTGGTATCCTCGGGTGTGAAAGGATGATTTTTGCATGAAAGCAATCATGGTCATGTTCGACACGTTAAATCGGCATATGCTCTCCCCCTACGGCGCGCCCGATTGGGTACAAACGCCTCATTTCGACAGGCTTGCCCGGCGCAGCGCCGTTTTCCTGAACAGTTATATCGGCAGCATGCCCTGCATGCCGGCCCGCCGGGAACTGCACACAGCTCGGCATAATTTCCTGCACCGAAGCTGGGGCCCGCTGGAACCGTTCGACGATTCCGCCATCGAGCTGCTTGGGCAAGCAGGAGTGTACACTCATTTGGTCACGGATCACCAACATTATTGGGAAGACGGGGGAGGAACATATCACCCCAGATATGAGAGCTTTGAATTCGTTCGCGGCCAGGAAGGAGACCCTTGGAAAGGTGAGGTAAGCGAGGAGGCTACCCAAGGAAGAGCGGGATCGGGCATCCCGTTAACGTACCAGAAAATTGTTCATCACGACCGGATCAATCGCAAACACATCGTTTCCGAGGAGCAATTTCCGCAGGCACAGACCTTTGAGCTGGGTATCGACTTCATCCGCCGCAACGCTGGTCAAGAACGCTGGTTCCTGCAGCTGGAGACGTTCGATCCGCACGAACCGTTCTACAGTCCGGAATCGTTCCGCAACTTGTATCCGAAGCTGATCGGGGATCGTGGAAACGATTGGCCGGCTTACGGACCCGTGAAGGAAACGGATGACGAGGTGGAGCGCATGCGGCATCGTTATGCGGCCCTGCTCACCATGTGTGATGACCATCTTGGGAAAGTGCTGGATGTCATGGACGAGCTGGATCTGTGGAAAGATACATTGCTTATCGTGAATACGGATCATGGCTTCTTGCTTGGCGAGCACGGACATTGGGCCAAATGCGTGCAGCCCTTCTATAACGAGGTCGCCCACACGCCGCTGTTTATCTGGGACCCGCGCAGCAACGTTCAGGGGGAACGGCGAAACAGCCTTGTTCAAACCATCGACCTGCCTGTAACGCTGCTCGATTATTTCGGCGTGCAGCCTACATCCGATATGCATGGTCAATCCCTTCGCGCTACCATAACCAGCGATCAACCTGTGCGCGAAGCGGCGCTGTTCGGATTGCATGGCGGCCACGTATGCGCTACAGACGGGCGTTACGTATATATGAGAGCAGCCGCAAGCGAGGACAACCAGCCGCTGTTCGACTACACCCTGATGCCCACGCATATGCGAAGCCGCTTCTCCCCTTCCGAGCTGCAGGACATGGAGCTTGCCGGACCACTTCCGTTTACCAAAGGAGCACAGGTCTTGAAAATAAGGAGCGCAGGCCGGGGAACGCTGCATCAGTTCGGCTCGCTGTTGTTCGACCTGGAAACGGACCCGCGACAGGAGCATCCAATCGAGGATGCACAACTTGAGGCCAAAATGGTTGCTTTGCTCATCCGTCTTATGCAAGAGAACGATGCGCCGATCGAGCAATATGAACGATTGGGACTCGAACCGAACGCACGCCGCGAAGCAAAAGTGCCGTATTCCGGGGAATCGGCTTCCGAAGGCGAAAAGGAGCATCGTCCATGACCGCGAAACCGAAGCGTCCGCATATCATCCTGTTCAATCCGGACCAATGGCGGGGCGATGTGCTCGGCCATCTCGGAAATCCGGCAGCACGAACGCCGCATTTGGACCGTTTCGTAGCCGAAGATGCCGTATCGTTCAGTCACGCTTTTTGTCAGAACCCAGTCTGCACGCCAAGCCGCTGCTCCTTTATGACGGGGTGGTATCCGCACGTCAGGGGCCATCGGACCATGTACCATATGCTCAAGCCGGATGAACCCATGCTGCTGCAAAAGCTGAAAGAGGCTGGTTATTACGTATGGTGGGGTGGGAAAAACGATCTGGTCGATCCCGAATCGGGCTATGGCGAATATTGCGACGTCAAGTATGTTCCGCCCGACACAACGAGACGCATGTTCGGACCGGATTGGAGGCGCGGCAAACCGGAAGAGGATACGTTCTATTCGTTTTACGTCGGCAACATCGACAAAGGGGACGGGGAAGACTATTATCCCGACTCGGATTGGGCTCATATCCACGGAGCGATTAATCTGATTCGGGAAGCCCGGTCGGATCAGCCTGTATGCATTTATTTGCCGATCCTGTACCCGCACCCTCCTTATGCCGTAGAAGAGCCATGGTACGGTTCGATTGACCGTTCCTTGCTGCCGCCCCGCGTCGCCGAGCCGGTCTGGGAAGGCAAACCGTCCATGTTAACCGGACTGCGGGAGAGGATGCAGCTGCACGGTTGGACCGAGCAGCGCTGGGACGAGCTGCGAGCAACGTATTACGCCATGTGCGCCAGAGTAGACGAGCAGTTCGGCCTGCTTGTCCAGGCTCTGAAGGATACGGGAATGTACGAGGATACGGCCATTTTCTTTTTCTCGGACCACGGCGATTTCACAGGGGACTACGGGCTGGTGGAAAAAACGCAAAACACGTTTGAGGATTGCCTGACCCGCGTCCCCTTTATCGTCAAACCTCCTGCAGGCGTTCCGGTACGGCCAGGCATCTCCGACGCCATGATTGAGCTGGTCGATCTGTGCGCTACGGTATACGATTATGCAGGCATTGACGAGGGGTACACCCATTTCGGCCGTTCCCTTCGCGGCGTAATCAGCGGGCAGTTGACGGAGCACCGTGACGCCGTTTTCAGTGAGGGCGGCCGACTGCATGGCGAATCGCACTGCAACGAATCCACGCCGTTTAACGAAGACCCCCACAGCCTGTATTGGCCAAGGGGCGAAACGCAGCGCAGCGAGGGACCGGAGCATACCAAAGCCACGATGATCCGCACGGATCGGTTCAAGTATGTGCGCAGACTTGATGAGCAAGACGAGTTATACGATCTCGTTCTCGATCCGGGAGAGACCCGCAACCGGATCAGCGATCCTTCCCTTGCGCAAGAATTGCAACGTTTGAAGGAGCGCATGCTTGATTTTTACCAATCCACTTGCGACGTGGTCCCGCACCGGCGCGCACGCCGGGAATGATAGTTATATCTTGAACGAAAGGAGCATGAACACGGATGAAACCATCGAAAAACGGATGCTGCTGCTCCGTAAAACGGAATTCCGCCATTGCAGCGACCGTGCAGCTCCCCAATCATCATGCAGATCTGGGGACCAGCGTCGAAACTGTGCGGCCCGAACTGCTGGAACGTATGGTCCGCATCGAAGGCGGCACCTTTGTCATGGGAACCAATGATCTGAACGGTTTCGCCTCGGACGGCGAAGGGCCGGCCAGAATTGTGGAAGTGGATAGCTTCCTTATGTCACCCTATGCAGTGACTAATCGGGATTTCAAGGAATTCGTCAAGGAGACGGGTTACATGACCGAAGCGGAGCAATTCGGCTGGTCTTACGTTTTCGAATTGCTCGCGTCGGAGAAGGTTCGAAACGAAGTGCAGCGCGTGCCTTACGGCGTGCCATGGTGGCTCGTCGTGGAAGGCGCGTGCTGGCACCGCCCCGAAGGGAGGGATTCTTCTATTGAGGGGAGGGAGAACCACCCGGTCGTACACATCAGTTGGAACGATGCTTTGGCATACTGCTCGTGGTCCGGCACCATCCTGCCGACCGAGGCACAGTGGGAATATGCAGCGAGAGGCGGATTGGAAGGCAAAACGTACGTATGGGGCAACGAATTGCTGCTTGACGGAGAGCATCAATGCAACATTTGGCAAGGGCGATTCCCGACTGAAAATACTGCAGAAGACGGTTACGCGGGAACCGCACCCGTTGATGCCTACCGTCCCAACGGATACGGTCTGTACAATATGGCCGGGAACGTATGGGAATGGTGCCTCGACCGTTTCACGCCCAGGTATCATGAAATCACCGAAACGTGCAATCCGTTGTTTGCAGGAATGTCGGACAAGGTTTCGATGCGCGGCGGCTCTTATTTGTGCCACCATTCATATTGCAATCGGTATCGTGTAGCTGCGCGAACCGGGAATACGCCAGACAGCTCGTCCGGGAACTGCGGTTTTCGAGTGGTTGTTCGCTAAACCAACGCGGAACCTGGATCTGGATGTGCGATGAAAAGCCCGGTGCCTATGGCAACGAGCTTTTCTTTCGATTCCCGCAGCGCAGTAATGGTTCGATTAGAGCGACGTGCTATTTCAAAGACACCGGAAGTTTCCCTGCAAAAGGAATCTGCCCCGTCAGCGCGCGTGCAATGCTCTGCATAGCCAGCGGCCTGCTCTCGTACGCGGCCACATATACCGATGCATCGGGAATGGCCAGCAGATCGTAAGGGCTGCGCAGCGCCACCACTGCTACCGGCTTGCCCAGTCTGTTTAGCCGGCCGATTAATCTGCGCTGCGGGTCGCCTGAGGGATTGACGGCATTGTAAGTGCCCACCACAATCTGCTTGACCCCCCCATCTTCGGCGGCTTGAAGCAGACGCGCTGAATCGGACGCCACGTCTTCCGGTGATGCCGTCAGATCCACTACTTCAAGGCCACAGTCGGCAAGTGCCGAACCAAGCGTCGGTGCCTGGACGAGCTGCTCGTCAGCATTTGTCGTTACCTCCGTCGCCACCGTAATGACCAGCGTTCGCTCAAGCTTGAGCGGCAGCATTCCTTCTTCATCGCGAACCAGCGTAATGCTGTTCTCGCTAATCCGCCTTGCCACATCCAGATGCGAGCGATCGCCCCGCTCTACGCGCTCTGCTTGTTCAGGCGCAGCTGCAGCTAGTGACATGGCATTATCCTTTTCGCGGCCAGCCACTGCTGCCGGCTCGTCGGCATCCATCCGCAGCAGTCCACGCTTCGCTTTGTATGTGAGCAGCCGCAAGACCGATTCGTCGATGCGCTTTTCGCTAATTCTCCCGCTCTCTACCGCCTGTACCAGCGCACCGAAGGACTCCCTCTGCAATTTTGCCGTATGGCTGATCAACACGAGGTCCGCTCCGGCTTCAACGGCCATGACCGCAGCCTCCACCGTCCCATAATGAACGGCAATGGCATCCATCTCCATACAATCCGTAACGATCAGTCCCTCATATCCCAACTCTTTGCGCAGCAGTCCGCTCAGCACGGCAGGAGATAACGTGACTGGCAGCCGCTGCGGCTCCAGCGCCGGAAAATAAATATGCGCCGACATCATCGCGTCCACGCCGGCCGCTATGGCGGCACGAAACGGAACAAGCTCCACGCGTTCTACCCGTTCGCGCCCATGCGCGATGACGGGAAGATCCAGGTGGGAGTCTATGTCCGTGTCCCCATGACCGGGAAAATGTTTCGCCGTTGCAGCAAGGCTCGCATCCTGCAGCCCTCTTATCGTATGTACACCGAATTCGGCTACAGCCTCGGGTTCTTCCCCGAAGGAACGTACGCCGATTACGGGATTAGCCGGATTGTTGTTGATGTCCAGTACCGGGGCGAAGTTCATGTTAATGCCCATGGATTTCAGTTCCAGGCCGCTGATACGCGCGGCTTCGTACGCATCCTCGAGCGAGCCTGCTGCCGCAATCGCCATCTGTCCCGGCATCAGCGCAATGCCCTCGGTAATTCGCGCTACCATACCGCCCTCCTGGTCGATGGATATCCAGAGCGGCAAATTCCCTCTGCCCCTGGCAATGTGCTGCAATCCTTTCGACAGTCGCTCCACCTGCTCCGGCGATTCCACATTGCGCGCGAAATAGATCACGCCGCCGATCGGGAAATCCGTCAGCAGGCGCTTAATATCTCCGGAAGCTTCCGTGCCGTGAAAACCGCACAGCAGCATCTGCCCGATTTTCTCGCGCAACGTCATCTGCTTCAGCAGGCTTCGACTGCTTTGATTCTGCTCCATCATCTCTTCGTCCCCTTCCGCATTAATCCCATTCATAACCAAGCAAAAACGGCTGCCGGCGCTCATTCCAAGCCATCGCCTGCATCTTCCACTCCCGTCTGAGTCGTTCCAGGACTCCAGGATCATGAATGTTTTCCCGGACAACGCTTCCTCCGGTCAACAAGTCAATGAAGTACCGCGAACCCGATTTTGGCGGCTCCAGCCATCGAAACTCATTTTGCGCAGGCGAAATCAGCTCATGCAAAAGCACCAAGCCCATGTCCGCTGCGCGGAATTTCTCCGGATCTGTCACGAAAATACGAACGCCTCCGCACAACTCACCCGCATGTTTGGAAAAGGTCGGCGACATGTACACGGGATGCAAATGGACTCCCTCTAACCCATGCTGACGAACGCGCTCGGCCAGTCGCTCACCATCGACCCATGGTGCGCCGATCCACTCGAACGGGCGGGTCGTGCCCCTGCCCTCCGATACGTTGGTACCTTCCAGCAAACAGCTTCCGGCGTATACCCGCACCGTGTCCAGCGTAGGCATGTTCGGCGATGGCATCATCCATGGCAGCCCGCAATCGGCAAAGGACATCTTGCGCCGCCAGCCCTCCATGGCGATCACGTCCAACTCGCAAGGATGTTCCAGCTCACTGTTGACGAGCAACGCCAGTTCACCAACCGTCATACCATGGCGTACCGGCATGCGCCAGGCACCCACAAGCGATTCATACCCCGCGTTTAAAACGCCACCTTCCACGATGCATCCGCCCAACGGATTGGGACGATCCAGCACAAGCAGTCGCTTGCCCGCCTGCGCGCACGTCTCCATCATTTGAAACAGCGTCGATGCATAGGTGTAATACCGAATGCCGACATCCTGGATATCGAACAATACCGTATCTACACCAGCCATTATCGCGGGTGTGGGCTTTTTCTGTTCTCCGTACAAGCTGAACACGGGAATGCCAAGCTTCGGATGCAGTGTATCTCCGAAACGTACGCCTGCCTGCAGCTCGCCGTCCAGTCCATGCTCGCATGCATAAAGCGCCACCAATTCGGCATCCTTCAGCCCGGCGCATACTTCAATGGTAGACCTGAAATGGGATGTAATGCCCGTCGGATTGGTGATCAACCCGATGCGCGAACCGGTAATCCATGGATGGGAAAGACCTTCCGCCAGCAGATCAACTCCTGTCCGAACCTTGGAAGACATCGGCTTAACCACTCCTGCCTTTGTAAGGCGCGAGCCTAAACCCTTCACCACATCCTTTCTCGGAATCTTACGCCGTCCTTCACTTCCGTTCATCGCGCACTCCCTTGACTCTGGCCAAACCAAGTGGACGGTTGATGGTCATTACCCTGCAGTACGGCAGGTTCTTCCTCCGGCTCCAGTACATTTCGCGCCACCTTATGCTGATAAACGGCAAACATGCCCGCAAACAGCGCGCCATATCCCACAACGGTTAACAGGAGCAGCGCAGCAAGACACAATGCCTGAAATGCGGCAGCAATGGTGTATCCCGGATATCGGAAGAACAGCTTGACGCTCTCTCCCATCGCTTGCACGATCCCCATATCCTTCTGAATGACCAGTTGCCACGTATAGAACTGGGAAAGCGCCGCCATCAGCACAAAACAGGTCTGAAATGCGATCACCGCCATGCCCAACATGCTTCCCTGGCCGCCGTAGTACCACCATGTCGACCAAAGAATGAAGCTTAACACAGCAAACAGTACGCCAACCATCCCTCCGGGGACGATTCCCTTTAACGCCCCTGTCCACATATCCTTCAGGCCGTTCCGCTGCTCCTTGCGTTCCAGCCGATGATGCATCGCAAAGCAGGCTCCAAACAGCACAGGCATGTATGCGACCACAAGCAGCAGTAACGCTACGGGCAGCGGCGCAAACAGCAGGATGGGCACAAGCACCACCGAACTGGCCACACTGTACAAGGCAACCCGAATCATGTCCTGATAGATTTCAACTCCCGTCTTTACCAGCACCTCGCTCAGCTTACGCATATTTCAGCTCTCCTCCCTTGCGGTTATTGCCACAAATGACTCCGACTTCTCTGCACCTTCCTTGTTCCACCACTTATTCGCGTCCAATTGCAAGCTCTGTTTCCGGGTCAAAGAAATGCGCCTTACGCAGGTCCAGCACAAACACTTTATCCATACCCACATACGTATGCGTCTCAGGGTGCACCTTGGCGGTAACGGTACGATTACCCAACGGAAAATAAATCAAATTTTCGGAGCCCAGATGCTCAACGACCTGCACTCTTGCCTGCAGCATATGGTCCCTCGGAATATTCGGCGCAACATCCTCGCCAAAAACATGCTCTGGCCGAATGCCGAGAATCAACCGCTTGCCCTGATACTCGCGCAAACGCTCAAGCACATCCTCCGGCAAAGCAAACGACGTGCCCTCCAAAACCAACTGCGCACCATCCAGCCGCGCATCGATAAAGTTCATCGCCGGCGAGCCAATGAATCCGGCCACGAACATGTTGCGCGGACTTGCGTACAATTCCTTCGGCGAAGCGATCTGCTGAATGTCGCCGTGGTTCATGACCACGATGCGCTCTCCCAGCGTCATTGCTTCGACCTGATCGTGCGTCACGTATACGATCGTCGCCCCCAAGCGCTTGTGCAGCTCGCCCAGTTCCACACGCATCTGCACGCGCAGCTTGGCATCGAGGTTCGACAAAGGCTCGTCGAACAGGAATACCTGCGGGTCGCGCACGATGGCGCGGCCCACGGCAACCCGTTGACGCTGGCCGCCGGAAAGCTCGCGCGGCTTGCGCTCCAGCATCGCCTCAAGCCCCAGGATGGCTGCGGCATGGTTTACCTTTTCATCAATGTAAGCTTTCGGTTTCTTCAAGTTTTTCAGTCCAAAGGATAAATTTTCCCGGATCGTCATGTGTGGATACAGCGCATAGTCCTGGAACACCATCGCAATATCGCGATCCTTCGGATGCAGCTCGTTCACGATCCGGTCGCCGATGACGATATCTCCGCTCGTTTGTTTTTCCAGCCCGGCGATCATTCGCAGCGACGTGGTTTTGCCGCATCCCGACGGACCGACGAACACCACGAACTCTTTATCCTCTATGACAAAGTCCGACCCGGCGACAGCCGTGAACGTTCCTTTATGATCATCTTTGAATTCTTTGCGTACTTGGCGAAACTCCACGCGTGCCATTGGCAGATCCCCCTTTGCGTTGTCGCATGTGTTATAGCCCGATTAGAGGGGTTATCCCTTAACCGCGCCGATGGTAATTCCCTGCAGGAAGTAACGCTGCAGCGAGAAGAACAGTATGATCATCGGCAGCGCGCCGATCGTCGCTCCTGCCATCATCGCCCCGAAATCGGTCGATTCGGCAAAGACGAATGATGCAAGCCCCACCTGAATGGTGCGCATTTCGTTGGAATTGGTAATGAGAAACGGCCAGAAAAATTCGTTCCACGAAGCGACGAAGGTAAAAATCGCAAGCACCGCGATCCCCGGCTTCGCCATAGGCAGAATCACCTTCCAGAAGATGCCGAATTCGCTGCATGCATCGATGCGCGCCGCATGGATCAGCGAGGTTGGCAGCGTGGACATGAACTGTTTCATCAAAAAGATGTTGCCTACGCTTACCGCGGCAGGCAGAATAATGGCGATGTATGTGTCGCCGAGGTTAAACACGTTGACCATCAAAATGTAGAGCGGGATCAGCGTAACTTGAGCAGGAATCATCATCGTGCCGAGCAGCGTCCAGAAGACAGCCTGACTGCCCGGAAATTTCAGTTTGGCAAACGCATACCCTGCCAGCGAAGCAAAGAATACGTTGGTCACGGTCAGGATAGCCGAAATCAACAGCGAGTTATAGAGCCAGCGCCAGGCGTCCGTTTTGGCAAAAAAGCGTTCATACGGCGACAAGGACAGCTGATTCGGCAGCATCTGCGGCCGAAAGGATGCCGACATTGCGCTATCCTGCACCGAGCCTACCAACATCCAGTACATGGGGATGACCGTCACGATCGTCCACACGCTTAGCAGAACGGCAGCTATGATCAGCAGCAGCTTATGGCGTGATGTTTTCATGGATGAAATTCACCTCCGATTGCTTAATACTCGATATCGCTCGAGAAGTACTTGAATTGAATCACGGAGATGACGATGATGATCACCGCGAGCACGAACGACTGCGCCGACGCCAATCCGAATTCGTAGAACTTGAAGGCCGTCTCATAAATCAGGTAAGCAATCGTCGTTGTGGCAAAGTTCGGGCCGCCTTGTGTCATTAGATATACCGAAATGAATACCTGAAAAGACGTAATGACTCCGGTAACAAGCAGATAGAGCGTCGTCGGTTTGAGGAGCGGCCACGTGATTTTGCTGAATTGGGTCCAGCCGCTGGCATGGTCAATGTCCGCCGCTTCATACAGCGACTTCGGGATGCCGCCCATCGCCGCCAAATACAGGATGATGCCCGCGCCATGCGAACCGAGCCAGTTCATCAGAATAAGCGAAAATAACGCCGTTCCCGACTGCCCCAGCCAGATGACCGGGTCCAGGCCGAACAGGCTCAGGAAACGGTTCAGCAAACCGGAGTCGGTGGGATCGAAAATGGCAAGCCAGACGATGGAAATCGTTACTCCGGATGCCACGGCAGGCAGATATAACGTAGCTTTGAAGAAGGTCTGCCATTTGCTTTTCATTTGAAAGATGAAATAAGACAGCACAAACGTAATCAGAATGTTGACCGGCACGGTGCCCACCGTGAAAATGATCGTGTTGCGGATGGATTTCCAGAACGTATCGTCCTTGACCAAACGCTCGTAATTGTCCAGCCCGACCCACGTGGAATTCATAATATTGTACTTCTGGAAACTCATGACCAGTGCCGACAGTACCGGGTACAGCGTGAACACAAGAAACAGCAGGACAGGCGCCAAAATAAACAAATACGCCCACCCGTAATCCCGCCAAAACCGGGCGAACCGGGAAGTCCGGGCCGCGGACGGCTTTGGCGCAAGGGCGGTCTGCATGGCGAATCCTCCTCTCCGAGATGATGATGCCTGGATGCTTATTGGCCAAACATTTGCTGGCCTTTGCCTTTGAAGTCTTCAGCGATCTGCTCAGGCGTTTTCTCCCCCGAGAACAAAGCCTGAATATTCGGTTTCACAACCTGCTCCTTAAACTGTTTCATTTGGGCAGCCTTGTCGATATCCAGTTCCAGTACAACCGGCATTGCAATGTTCTCAGCCATAAGGTTGGCAGCAGCGATATTTTCCGGTTTGCCCAGCTCCTTGCCTCTGAAGAGGTCCGCCTGGGACTTTCTTACGAACGGCAGTGCCAACTCATTGGCCGAATTGCCCGCCTTCGCGCCGCTAAGCGCCTCCATGACCAGGAATGTATTTTTGGCATGCTGCTCGCCTTTGTCGTTTTTCTGTCTGAACGCGACATAACCTTCGCCACCCATCGTCGTCTGAGCCGGCTGGTCGTCATTGTGAGGCACAGGCAACAACACGAAATCGATTTTTTCACCTTGCACGTTGCCCGCATCGATGTCTTTGCTGCGATTCTGGATCATCACGTCGTAATAAGGAATCGCCTTGGAGATGATTGCCGCTTCGCCGGCATAGAACATGTCCGTGCGTTTCGCCGGAGCGATTGCGGCCGTTTCCTTCGGCATGTAACCTTGATCCATCAGTTCTTTGACGAAACCAAGCGTATCCAGAATGCGGCCATCGTTCCACTGGAACACGCCGTCTTTGTCCAATACGTCGATCATGCCGTTATTACGCGTCAACATTTCAATGAAGTCAAGCGACGTGCCATCGGTAACGAGAGCATACTGAGCTTTGCCGCCATCCAACGTTTTGGTCAACTTCGCGGCGGCTTCCTTGAATTCGGTCCAGGTCCAGCCGTTCGCCTGAATGGATTGCCAGTCAATGCCCGCTTCCTCCAGAATGCGCTTGTTTCCGCCCCACGCCCACTGGAATTGGTATAAAGGGAGACCATATTGCTTGCCTTGAATCTGGCCTAGCTCCAGCGTTCCCGGCAGGTAATCATCCTTGATCTCCGGCGTCAGATAAGAGTCCAACTCCAGGGCAAGCCCGGTATTCACATAAGTTCCGTCCACGCTGTGGAAATACAGATCAGGCGGATTCCCCGCGTTCAGCGCAACATCGAATTTTTTCGGTCCCTCAGCCCATGAGAGCACTTCGGTCTTCACCGTGATATTCGGATGCTCTTTATTAAAATCTGCAATGAGATCCTTTAGCTCGTCTTCGTAAGTGCCATGAACCGGATACGTCCATACCGTCACCGTATCGTTTGCGTCAGGATCGTTCTCCGTCGCGCTGCTCCCCCCATTGCCACAGGCCGTTACCAGAATCATCATTAACAGCATGGACCAAACCAGACTTCTCTTCTTCATGCTTTCATCTCCTTCGCATGTCATCTACCTTTGGTAAATATCTGAGCCAATTCCAATCTGTGTGCTGACCCTTTGAAACCTCTCCGCATCCTCCCCTTCAGATTCGACCCGCCCTTTGCTAATCAAATCTTTTTAATGAAAGTTTAACGTCAATTTAGATGACATTAACAGTATTAATTCCTTCCAAAATTGTAGATTGAGTTCATTATATGAGCTGTGAAATAAAAATTCAACAATATTTTTAATCATAAAATTTAATTTTACTTTTTCGTTCCCTGCCACTATACTATGAACAAAGAAAAATGAAGCAAGCGAGGTGATTCACTTTGCGTGTCTATGCGGGTATTGATGGAGGCGGTACCAATACAGATGCAGCGCTGATTTCCGATACGGGAGATATTGTTGCTCAAGTCAGCGGAGGACCAAGCAACCCATATAGCGTGTCGCTGGAGCAAGCCGTTCCCGAGCTGGAAAGAGTATTGGATCGACTATTTGGCACAAATCATGAGCTTTTGACAAAATGTGATGGTATATGTCTTGGTATGTCAGGTATAGACAAAATGCAAGAACGTCAGATGATCAGTGATGTCGTGATTCAATACATGAAAAGACGTTTACCGGAAGCGTTTAACACATGCCCTGTCTGGATTGTGACTGAAGGAGAAACGGCTCTTATGGCCTCTTTGGGTAGTACGCGCGGCGTTCTCTGCATCTCCGGCACGGGGTCCATCGTCTATGGATTCAACTCTGAAGGCACCCGTTATCGCACGGGTGGTTGGGGACATTTGCTGGGCGACGAAGGCAGCGGTTATCGCATCGGGCAGCGCGCACTTCAATCGGTCATGCAGAGCCATGACGGCATTCTGCCACCAACCCGGTTGACTTCGCTTCTCTTGCAAGAACTGGGGCTCAAGGAACCAACAGAGCTCAAGGATCGCGTATATCACAACGGTTGGGGAAAAAAGGAGACCGCTTCGCTCGCCCGCCTCGCCATCGCGGCGGCTGAAGCGGGAGACCCTGTCGCGAGCGACTTGGTCACTGACGAGGCAAGGCACCTCGCCGAGACCGCACGAGCGCTGATTGCCCGAGACCCGGAGTTCCCTGCAGCACCCGTCGTATTGTCCGGATCGTTATTTCGTCATTCTCCATTGTACCGAGAGGCCTTTATGCAGCAGCTTTCCCGGTACTACGAAGGACTCGAATACGTGCAGACGGAGCATGCTCCACCTCCGGCCATTGGCGCGGCACGCTTGGCACGGTTCCATCGCTCCCTGCACGATACCAGATAGAAGAGACAAGGAGGCCATACTGATGAATCACATGCTTAACTCATTGCTGACCGAACAACCCCATCCGCTAACGGATCAGATCGACGTACTGCCTTCTGCGGAGATCGTTGAACTGATCAATCGGGAGGATCGCCGCATTGCCGAGCTGATTCAGCCGCTTATTCCAGTCATTGCCCAAGCGGCCGATCGCATCGTCGAAGCTTTCCATTCCGGCGGCAGACTGTTCTACGTTGGCGCAGGCACCAGCGGCAGGCTCGGCATTCTGGATGCTTCGGAATGTCCGCCGACTTATGGCACGCCGCCCAGCATGGTGCAAGGTATTATTGCCGGAGGCTTCCGTGCCGTGAAGGACCCGGTCGAGGGGGCCGAAGATAGCGAATCAACCGGTGCGGCTGATCTCGATGACCATGGCGTGAATGATCATGACGTTGTAGTCGGCATCGCTGCCAGCGGCAGAACGCCATACGTGCTGGGTGCCATGAAACGGGCGCGCGAATTGGGGGCCGGAGTGATCAGCCTGAGCAATAACGCAGGCTCCCCCATGTCCAGCTTGGCGGACATTAGCATCGAAGCTGTTGTCGGCCCGGAAGTAGTGATGGGTTCTACCCGCATGAAGGCTGGAACGGCACAAAAAATGATTTTGAATATGCTGACCACCACCGCCATGATTCGGCTCGGCAAGGTATACCGCAATCTCATGGTCGACCTGAACCCGTCGAACCAAAAGCTTGTCCATCGGGCCAAGCGTATGATCCGATTGGCAACGGATGCCAGCGAACCTCAAGTGGAGCAGGCGTTCGCTGAAGCAAACGGACACGTCAAAACGGCCATCGTCATGCTGATGGCCAATGTGGACGCGACGGAAGCTGTGAAAAGGCTGGATACGGCTGGCGGGTTTGTCCGCAGCGCCATTGCCGGCTCTTCATGACGGCAATACAGAACGCGCGGCGTGCCGCAAGCGGGCATGCAATCGTTTATACGCATGCGAGCTGCAGGCTGAAGGATGAAGCTTGCAGCTTGGAGTCCGGCATGGTCCGGGCTCTTTTTTTATAGAGTAGACCAATACTCAACTCTATGGGTCAGCTTCGCAATATGGCAAAAATACAAAAAAACCTTTTCTAGCGTTCGTGCCGGTACGGACGTTAGAAAAGGGTTATTGGCCGTGGCTTGCCGAAGTGTGTTGTTGCCCTAGGAATCAAGCGTCCGGTTGACTGCAACTTATTTGTGTTCCAGGATGGCCTGACGGCTCTTCTCCAAATACTGAACCGATTGGTTATAGTCCCTGCTGGCGACCGCCAGATACAGGATATCGATCACGTTAAGCTGCGCAATGCGCGAAGAGGTGGCTCCGCTGCGAATATTGCTCTCCATGGAGGTAATCATCAGGGGAACATCCGCAAGCGAACTTAACGTATTGCTGCCCCATTTCGTAATGCTGATCGTTGCTGCTCCGCCTTCGCGTGCATGCTTTAAGCAAGACACGACGCTGCCCGTTTCGCCCGAATACGAGATGCAGACGACGGCGTCGTCTGCCCGGAGCGTCGTAGCGGATGAAATCTGCATGTGCGGATCGGCGAACGAAAAGCTCGTACGGTTGATGCGCATAAATTTGTAGTGTGCATCCAAAGCGATCAGATTGGACGCTCCCACGCCGTAGAAAAAGATACGGTTTGCCTTCTGCAGCACATCCACTGCCTGCTCCACCATGCGAGGATCCAAAATGTGAACCGTGTCCTTGATCGATTGAATGTTGTTCGCCGAGACGTGCTGAATGATGCTTTCCATGGAGTCCTGTGGACGTATCTCCGTATATTCATACGACTCCCCTGTCTGCAAATCCCCGGCAATCTTCAGCTTCAGTTCCTGAAAGCCTGTCACCTCCAGCGATTTGCACAGGCGGATGATCGCCGCCGGACTGCCCCCGCTGCGCTCCGACAGCTGCGCAACCGAAGACTGCACCGTTTCTTCAGGGTGCTCCAAAATATAAGCCCCGATCTTCCGTTCCGATGGGGTCAAATCATCCAATATAGCGCGCAAACGCACAAGCCCGCCTTTCATGCCTTCCATCTGCGCCTCCCTTCCGTACTGATTCATGTACATTCATTTTGTCTTATGCTTTCTTAAAAGTCTAATCTGAGTGTAAAGAGTAAAATTCCACCTGAGTCATAACGTCAGGATGCCCGAAATTACGGGGGCTGACGCTCCTGTCACAGCTGGAAGAGTATTCGTCCTTCCCATCAGCGCTTCATGTCCTAGCAACGCAAAACCCATCGCCTCACGTGCGTCATCCGGGACGCCATGATCAGCTGTACGCTCAAGGCGAATACTCGCGGGAAGGCGCTCGCGGATCATGCGCATCAGGGTAGCGTTGGAAGTCCCCCCGCCACAAGCCAGCATAGCAGCTACGTTCATTCTAGGCAGAACGAAATTCTCCACAGACCGCACAATGGTCTCTGCGGTAAGGTAAGTCGTGGTGGCTAGTGTGTCCTCCAACGATAATGAATGCTGCCGTGCCCATTGCATGATACGTTCGGCGTAAGCAGCCCCGTAAACTTCACGGCCCGTACTCTTTGGAGGCATTTTGCGGAAATATTCATCGTCCAGACATTGCTCCAGTAATATTGTATCCACCTTCCCTCTGGCAGCGATGCTGCCATCCGGGTCATAAAGATGCCGTCCTTCGGTAGCTTGTCGAACAATCGCGTCGATGACCATATTTCCGGGTCCCGTATCAAAAGCCGATACCTCTTCCATTGAAGAAAGCGGAGGCAAAACAGTTACGTTTCCGATTCCCCCGATGTTCTGTACCAGCCTTCCTTCGGCTGGACTTCGGAACATCAGCGCATCCGCATACGGCGTCAGCGGCGCACCTTCACCTCCGGCAGCCATATCCCTGGCTCTCAGGTTGCCGATGACAGGTAGTCCGGTCCGTTCACGAACGACGGCACACTCCCCGATCTGGAGAGTCGATTTGACGTTAAGGAGTGTGTCCGCCGGGCCGGGAAAAGCCGCTTCCTCCGGCGCGTGCCACACCGTCTGACCATGCATGCTGATTACGTCGACATCGGCAAGGGATATGCCTGCTGAACGAATAAGCTCGCTCACGCTGTGCGCATACCACTCGGAAACGCCAAAATGCGCGGTCGTAAGGTCATCGATGCGGGCCGTTTCGGGCGAACACAGCCGAATTAACCGCTCTCTTAATGTGTCCGAATACGGAACGCAAATGAAATCAACGAGCTCGATCTGTTGCAAGGCACCGCTTATATCCGTCCGGATTCGCACCAGTGCCGCATCCGTCCCATCCAGTGACGTGCCCGACATCAGGCCGATCACCACATGTTCCCGTTTCTTGCGATACTGTTCCCACATCGGAAAACTGCCACGATCCATTCCCCCATACCTCCCGCAAGCCGATTGAATCCGATTTCTCGAACAAATTTTACTCAGTATATGATATAAAATTTCACAAGTCAATAATATTATGAAATTATATTACACTCATACCAAACATCGGAACAACTCCTTTATGTACCGCTTATCATCGAAAATGAGGCAAATCTGCATTGTTCTTAGATTTACTCCAACTATCATTGCTTGATCCAAATTGGTTCCATATCGGAGTAACCCATGACTTGCAGCAGCTCCCAAGCATTGTCTATCATATGCTGCTTTCCATTAACCCAAAGCTCTTGATCCTTCTGTAAATAATGGATCATTTCAGCGATATGTTTTGGTTTACCTAAATGGATGGTCGTATGTAGGTTGTTTTTTTGTGCTGCAATATCATAAAACGCCCAAAAAGTATGGCGAACCGCACATAACGCAAAATGCCCGCTTAGGTGCATCCAGCACCCAGCAGGTCATTCCATTCACAGCATATCATTGGTTCATAGAATCAGTTCTTCTCCAGGGCCCAATGAATGCAAAAGCCCCTTCTCCGGCTGCAAGCCGTCACGCTCTTTAAGCAGCGTCTGCTTCAACCGATCGGTTTCGGCACGATCCGCATGCACAAGCACCGTGTGTTTGGCAGGGATCCGGTTCAGCATATCTCTGACATCTCGCACGCCTTGATGCACCTTGTAGCGTATTTTCCGCACTTCGCAAGCACCGTACCCCTTGGGGTTTTCCAACAACCGGTGGGCAAAAGTCCCTTTCGCGGCATGCCCGGTAATCAGCACAAGATTTTTGCTGTCATCGGCAAACTGCTTGTAATACCACCGTGCCAGCGTGGACTGCAGCATGCCGTCGGAGATGAACCATAAGGACGGTCCTGTCCGTTCCAGCAGCTGCTGGCGCTCCTCATTCGTGATTGGCGAGCTCCAGCCGCCTTCGTTCAGGAACCTTTTGATGACATCCACTGCCGTTCCTGGCCCCAAGTCCCCGGATTTCTTCAACCAGTATGGGGAGTGGAGTAACTGCATCATGCCTGCAGCCAGTTTCGGTTCCACAATTAGGGGTACGCCCGGAAACTGCTGCCGTGCCCAGAGCACAAGCTCTTGTCCGCGCCCTACCGCAGGCATGGGGAGAAGCACTTTGCCGCCGCGGTCCAACGTTTGCCGCAAAGCCTCATGCAACTGCATCAGTTTGTCCTGCTGCGTTTCGGAATCGGTCCCATAAGCGGCATCCATGATGGTCAAATCCATGACATGCGGGATAAATGCCTCGTGCGATAAGCTCGCAATTTCCGTCGACGGTTTGACATGCTCCAGCGTTTTGAGGCGATGCTTGGACGATACAGCGACTCCTTCCCGGCCCAAACGTTCACCATGTTCTGTACCCGTTCGTTGCTCATGAATCCATTGATCATCATGCATAAGTAACGTGTCTGCCGGACAGTCATCCTGCAGCAACATGGATTCGGAGGTGTAATCCCCCGAATAGAAAATACGTTTGCCCTCCATCCGTAGGCCCAGCCATACCGAACCGGCCAGATGCCCGCTCTTTCCCCACATGACCTGAACGTCGGGAAGAATTTCGAACCATTGCGCGCTCTCCGATTCGTCTTCCAAGTAACGATAACGTATGGCCTGCTCATCGGCTTCGGTATAAGGCAGCTCATTCCCCGCACGTTCCATGTTATTTCGCCATGATTGAAAATAAGATTTCAGCTGTTCACGAGTTTCCCGGGTCGTCCATACTTCTCCCGTATAACCCATCCGGTACAACAGGGGAATCGCCACCGAATGGTCCTCATGGGCATGGGACAACAATACCGTTCCAAGCTGCGGAACCATTTCCGGATCGATCAGCGGGTATTCCCCGGCTCCTTCCTTCTTCACCCCGCAATCCAATAAAAGGTGAACATGGCTTCCGCTCAGGAGGTAGGCAGAACGTCCATGTTCGCCCGCTCCGCCCCATACCTTCAACTTCATCATGATGCATTCCACTTTCTCTTTGAATTCAAAATCTCAATGCCCAGCAGCATCAACACCGTCATGCCGACCGAAACAACGGCCATCGCCATGCCAAGCGATACTTGCCCCTGCTCGAACTGAGCGAAAATATAGGTAGCTGACGTCTGCATCGAAGGTGGCAGGATCAGCAGCGAAGCAACCAGCTCCCGCGCCGCGATCGTAAAGGTCATCATCCATCCGGCCAGCATGCCCGGAATGATGAGCGGAACCAGAATCCGCCGCAAAATATATAGCGGCTTTCCGCCGAACACCTGACCAGCCTGAAACAATGTGCCGTCAATCTGGGTAAAGCTCGACTTGACGTACTGTACCGTATAGGGTAGAAACAATACCACATAGGTTAGCACCACCATACCGTACGTGTTGTACAGATTAACCGGCATCCACGGTGCGTTCCACAACAAGATAAGTCCCACCACCATAACGATGCCCGGTACCGTGTTGGGCAACAAGCTGAACAGGTCGATGACACGCTGCATGCGCGTTGACGAGCGGCCAATGGCCAGCGCAAAACCCGTGCCGAAAATAACGGCCACCGTAGAAGCCGCGAGCGACAATCCCAGACTGTTCAGGATCGCTTTCATACTGACCGAACCCCATGTGAGCAGGGTGCCGTAATGCTCCAACGTGAGATTGTTGAAGGAGAGCCCCGCGCCGCGCAGTTTCATCGTCGAAGCGGCAATGATCGAGAAATAGGGAATGCCGACCGACAATATGAGCAATGCCGCCATATACAAACCGCACAACCAGCCGGCACCCCCGCGAAGGGAATAGGTTTTGGAACGCTGGCCTTTCCCTCCGACCAAGCGGTACGTGAACTTACGGCTCATGGCCGATTGCATATACCACATCACGAGACATACCGACAAAAGGATCGAAGCGAGCGAGGTCGCCTTGCCGAAATCGATGGGCCAACTGGAGATATACTTGTGGATCTCCGAAGTCATGACGTAATACCCGATCTTGCGGCCAAACGTCGCCGGCGTTCCGAATTCCGCAATCGTTTTGACAAACACAAGCATGATCCCCATGCCGTAAGATGACAGCAGCAGCGGCAAAATAATGCGTCTGAACCGGTACCCTGCCGGCGCGCCATGCACGGCTCCCGCTTCTTCCAGGTTTCCGCCGATGCGGATCAGCGCATCCCTGAGCAGCAGGTACAAGAAAGGAAACAGATGCAAGCTCATGATCAGCACCATGCCCCAGAAGCTGAAGAAATGCTCGGTCCAGCTTGCGGACGAAGGCCACCATTGCTGCAGATAGCCTCCTTTTTGCATGAAAAGAATCCAGCCCATGGAGCCGATATACGGCGGGGTCATGAAAGGAATCATCAATATGACGTCGACCCAGCGATGCCGTCCCATGCGCGTCTTTGCCATCATCCAAGCCAGCGGCAGCGACAAGAGCGTCGTACCCGCCGCTACACATATGCCCAGCCAAACAGAATTCAACAGCACCCCGGACAATTGGTGTCCGGCAATAGTTCTTAGCGGGGCCATCCAATCCCACTGCCCGTCCACGTACACGCTCTGCCAGAAAATCAGCAGCAGCGGCACGCCAATGCTTACGGTTAGCAGAAAGAGGGCGAGAATGACGCCCACTCTCCGAAAAATACGGTTGTTGTCCACTGCAACAGGTCTCACTGCTTGTTCACCTCAGATCGCGAAGCCGTTTATTTGAAAATCTCCGAGAAGCGTGCCGCTGTGTCGTCGCCATTCTCGCTCATCCAGTTCCAGTCGACTTTAAGCTGAGGAATATCCTTCAGATTGGCACGGTTAGTCGCTTCCACATCTTCGCGTCCTGGAATCAGGTAAGCATCTGCAACCAGTTTCTGTGCTTCGTCGGACAACAAATAATCGATGAATGCTTTCGCGTTCTCTACGTTTTTGCTCGATTTCAGGATCGCTGCCGGTCTAGGGCTGACCACGGTTCCTTCCGATGGGTATACGATATCCAGCGGTTCGCCTTTCGCTTTGGAGGAATACGCCATGTAATCCACGCCTGCCGCTACGATGCTTTTCGCTCCGGTGATGACCGGATCAAGCGCCTCTTGGTTGGCACCAGCCATGGCAACGCCGTTCGCTTTGTATTGGCTGAACAAGTCCCAGCCTTTATCCCCGTTTGCGCTCAAATAACCGGTGATCAAAATTTTGCCTGTCGTTCCTTGGAACATCTCGACTTCAATGCCCGTTTTCTCTGTAAAACCATGGATGATGTTATCTGCCAGTTTCTGCGGGCCGGCACTGTACAATACGAGTTTCCCACCGGTAGTCGATGTGGCTGGTGCCTCTGCCCCTGCCGCCGCCGTGCTGCTCTCCCCAGAGCCCTGTGCGCTTGTGCCCGTTGCCCCGTTCCCCGTGCTGCAGCCGAACAAACTGATGCTCATTACTGCCGTCAGCAGCAGCATGGCGCCTTTTTTGCGTTTTTTAACATTCATCATTTGCAATACCTCTCCTTTGGTTTTGTTCAATTTGTTTTTATCGATTTCAGCGAAAATGTAACATTGCATGGCTACCGTACTGTCGCTCTATGCGCTAGCCCCGCTAGCGCTGCGTTCTACCTTGCGCTCCGCAGGCTCTTCACCCATACGGCAAATCCGGTCCGGCGACACATACAGCTTGACGCGCTCACCGGCTTTCACTCTTTTGTTTGAGTAGGTCGTCCAGATGCCAAGACCGTCGATCTGTACCCGAATTTCGTAGCGTTCACCGACATAACTGACATCGATCACCTCGCCCTGATAGCACAGGTCATCATGCTCGCTCTTGCTCCAAAATACATGTTCCGGACGAATCATGGATTGATCTGTGGTGAGCCAGTTCGATTTGCCGATGAACGAAGCGACATATGCATTGCTTGGCGAGGAATAGATCGTTTCAGGAGCGCCCTTTTGCATAATCCTCCCTTTTTGCATCACAACGATTTCATCCGACATGGACATCGCCTCGACCTGATCGTGAGTGACGTACAACGCCGTCAATCCCATGTCGCGTACCAGGGCCATCATCTCCAGCCGCATTTCCTCCCGTAGTACCGCATCCAACGCACTCAGTGGTTCATCGAACAAAATGACGCCTGGTTTGACTGCCACCGCCCGGGCAAAAGCGACCCGTTGCTGCTGTCCGCCCGACAATTGGTGAGGATAACGATCCTCCATGCCTTGCAAACGTACCATCTCCAACGCTTCAGTGACCTTCTGATGCAGTTCGCCCTTTTGCCTGCCGGCCCGCAGTCCAAATGCTACGTTCTCATATACCGTCATATGGGGCCATAAGGCAAAATCCTGAAACACCATGCCGAGATTTCGCTTATGCGTAGGCACATCGATTCGCTTGTCTGCGGAATAGATACACTCGCCGTCGGCATAAATCTCTCCCGCATCCGGCTGCTCCAATCCGGCCAGTATACGCAGCAGCGTCGTTTTGCCGCAGCCGGACGGGCCGAGCAGTGTTGTGAACTGACCATGCTCCAGCGTCAGATCGGTGGGAAACAGCGCCGGCGTCCGGTTAAACGATTTTTGCACGTTTCTGATTTCTAGTTTCATGAGCACCCCTGCCTGTCCTCTGTTCTGATCTTAGTCTAACGCCTGCCTTCGCGGTTTGTATGAGCCGAATGTAAAATTGGAATTAACTTTTTAGATGAATTCTGTTGATGTTCATAGATTAAATCTATAGAGGAGATATGTAATATGGAAGGAGTGCTTTTCGCTTGAATCTGATCAAACTGCAAATCGTCGAACTGATCGACAAACATCACCACATGACGAGCGTCGCCGAAGTTCTGGGCATTAAACAGCCCACTGTCACGTTTCATATGAAATCATTGGAGGAAGAAATGGGCGTGCGGCTTTTTGAATCGCGCAATGGCAAAACCTTTCTGACCGAGGCAGGACAGGCCCTGCTGCACTATTCCGTCAAAATCAATGCCCTTACCCAGGAAGCCCGCCGCGTCGTACGGGAATATGACAGCCTGTATCGGGGCAGTCTGCATATTGGGGCAAGCTATGTGCCTGCAACCTACTTGCTGCCGGCCATGCTCAATGCATTTTCGCAGGAATTCCCGGGCATTCGCATCGTGCTGTCGGTCAAACCTTCGTCCGCCATCCGCGACATGCTCATCGGGCACCAGATCGATCTCGGCATCATCTCTTCCGAAACGTTCGTGAGACCTTTACTGCACGCAGAGCCACTGTGTGCGGATGACCTGGTGTTGATCTGTGCCCCGCAGCACCCGTTAACGCAGCTGGAAGAATTGCAGCCCGAGCATATTGCGCGGATTCCTTTTGCCCTGCATGGGGATGAATCCAGCACGCGCCGTTTGACCAACCAATGGCTGGAGCAGCATGCCGTCCGTCTGCGCACTGCCGTGGAGATGGATTCGCTCGAAGCGATCAAACAATTGGTTCTACTCGGCGGGCATGTGTCCTTCATGTCGCGGATGGCCGTGCAGTGGGAGGAACGGCAAGGGCTTGTCCAGGTGCTCCCTATTCCAGGAGAACAGGCCTCCCGCCATATCTATGCCGTGCATAATAAAGAACGCCATCCCTCCGTGCAGGTGAACCGTTTTAAGGAAATGCTGCGCGAGATGAGCACCCACTTTCCGCCTGTCCGTTTTTGATCTTATGAATAAAAACTATCGGGGACCATTCATCAAATCTATGCAGGATTAACGCAAACAGGCCCTCCATTTGATGGATTCAAGATATTAGAACGCTACATTGGTTCTGTACGTTAATCCAAGTTTAGGGAGAGTGAATGTTTTGAAAACATGGAAAAAGGTCACCGCTTCAATCATGCTGAGCATCATGACGCTGGGAAGTGGACTGACGGTGCTCGAAACTCCTCAGGCATCGGCTGCGGCCAACGCGGTACCCGCTTATGAAGTCAAGTTTTTGGCCAAGCCGGAAGCCGTGCTGAATGCCGACGGCAAACCAAACAGCGACGTACTGCAAACGCTTGGATTGGACAGCTCGCCACGAGCCATTGGCGTAGAATATTTTGACACCGATTCCCTTGGATTGGACGAGCAGGGCTGGAACGTACGCTTCCGCAAGAAGGAGGATAAAAACAATTACGAGCTGACCTATAAAAAGCGCTACCCGATCATTGATGGTGATGTCGAAGCAGCGTTGACGCTGGCTAACCAGGAGGGATTTGACGCATCTGACGATAATTACGAGGCTGAAATCGATTGGGGCTACGGCAAACAGACCCTGAGCTTCTCCAATACCAAAAAAGTCGATGCCATAACAAGCGGCGCGCAGCTTCCTTCCGATAGCAAGGCTTTGGAAATGCTGCTCGACAAACTGCCGGGCAAACTGAAAAACTGGTCTGCTTCCAACTGGGGCAAACAACAATTGTCCGCTTCCCGTGCCTACGGCCCGATTACGTTCGAGCGTTATGAAGGGACTTGGAACGGTCAAGAAATGACGCTTGAAGTGTGGCCGATTCTGAATGAAGCTGGCACGGGGGTTGAAAACATCGTGGAGGTCTCCTTCAAGACAGACGACGCGTCTACGGTATCCGGCCTCCGTGCCCAACTGATGCAGCTGCTGGAGAACGAAAACTGGCTTCTTCCGGGAGACGGCCTGAAAACCCAACTTATTTTGGAACGTTATTAATGGAATCTACGGGGTATGTTGTTTGAGCATCGCGTTTCTGATACATCTCCACTTTTGACAGAACAGCCGGAACGATTACCCCCTGCTGGCTGGTAAAAATAGCATGAAATAAAGGCCTCATTTCTGATCCTTAAGATCAATGAAATGAGGCCTTTATTTGTCCACTAGCACTTTGCGGTGAGATAAACGATCCTTTTCAGATGTTCTTTTTCCTATATAAATGTGGCAGTATCAATACACTTTGAATGTTTGCCCTGTTTCAATGCCAAGCGCGCTTTGAATGAACGTATTGGCGACGCGCTCAACGGGCACCGGGTTAAACCCAATGAAGAAATCACGGTATTTCTCGGCCGATTCCACAAACAGATTCGGACTGACGGAGTTCAAACGGATACCTCTTGGCAGTTCATAAGCAGCCGCCTTGGCAAATGCATCAATAGCCCCGTTCGCCATCGCGCTGGAAGCACCCTGTTCGATCGGATGGTCCTTGATAATTCCGCTGACCAGTGTAAAACTTCCCTTATCGTTAATGTAGTGTTGACCGATGAGCACAATGTTGACTTGACCAAGCAGCTTGCTCTGCACGCTGATCATGTTGTTCTCGGGCGTGAGGTCAGCCAGCTTGGCATAATGAGTCTGGCCTGCTGTCACAATGACGTAGTCAATATTGGCAACCGTTTCAAAAAGCGTCTTGATACTATCGGTTGAAGTCATATCGACGGTATAATCCCCCGAATTTCTGCCTGCAGTTACAACTTCCACTGACCATTCCTGCAGCTTGGCAACAACCGCCTTGCCCAATGTTCCATGTCCTCCAATAACAAGTGCCCGCTTCATCCTTCGAATCCCCCCTGATCGTTGTTCATAATTCACTTCATTTATTTAATCAAAGATCACGTCTGTTATCAAATTCAAATCGTTGATCGGATGACCATATATTTTCGATACAAAACAAAAAATAGCCCTGCACAAGGCAAGAGCTATTTTGCGATTCGTTAAGCGGGTGATGGGAATCGAACCCACGCTACCAGCTTGGAAGGCTGGAGTTCTACCATTGAACTACACCCGCATCTTATAAAAAATCGGGATGACACGATTTGAACATGCGACCCCCTGGTCCCAAACCAGGTGCTCTACCAAGCTGAGCTACATCCCGATACTTGAGAGTAAATATGGCGCGCCCTGAGAGATTCGAACTCCCGACCTTTTGATTCGTAGTCAAACGCTCTATCCAGCTGAGCTAAGGGCGCATATTTGGAGCGGACGACGGGAATCGAACCCGCGACCCTCGCCTTGGCAAGGCGATGCTCTACCGCTGAGCCACGTCCGCATATGATTGGTGCGGTCGAGAGGACTCGAACCTCCACGGGGGGTTAGCCCACACGGACCTGAACCGTGCGCGTCTGCCAATTCCGCCACGACCGCATAATATAACTGGTGAGCCATGAAGGACTCGAACCTTCGACACCCTGATTAAAAGTCAGGTGCTCTACCAACTGAGCTAATGGCTCTCACCGAAAAAATAATGGCAGGGGATATAGGATTCGAACCTATGCATGACGGAGTCAAAGTCCGTTGCCTTACCGCTTGGCTAATCCCCTATAAAGTTAAGATAAAGGGCGATCGAGGGGACTTGAACCCCCGAGTGCCGGAGCCACAATCCGGTGCGTTAACCCCTTCGCCACGACCGCCATACGTTGTTCCAACGCAATGTAGGAACATTATAGTTTGTCCAACCGGACCCGGTTCTATTCAAACCGCTAAAAGAAAATCATGGTGCCGGCGAGAGGACTTGAACCCCCAACCTACTGATTACAAGTCAGTTGCTCTACCAGTTGAGCTACACCGGCAAAATCATAAAAGTGGCGGAACCGACGGGATTCGAACCCGCGATCTCCTGCGTGACAGGCAGGCATGTTAGGCCAACTACACCACGG
>NZ_JAVYAE020000024.1:0-63098 GCF_032334105.1 Paenibacillus hubeiensis | reverse complement strand
CGCCGATGGTACTTGGACCGCAGGGTCCTGGGAGAGTAGGAAGCCGCCAAGCGAAGAACCACTGCCGATGTCATCGGTGGTGGTTTTTTTATTTTATAATAATAAGTATACATGAATTGACTTTGTTCCGTACCTCTGACAGACTCATAAGATAAGACATTCTTTTGGATCAATGGCTTATAGTGGCTCAATCCGAAAATTCAGAGAACGAGGTGCAGAAGGATATGGACATTCGCAAATTAACGACAGATGACTACGAAGACAGCATTGCGCTCTCCCAGTATGCCTTTCAGTACGTTTTGACCGAAGAAAAGAAGGAGAAGCGGCGCAGCCAGTTTAATGCTCAGGACACATGGGGTGTATATGAAGGAGGACAACTGGGAGCGAAGCTCCACATTGTTCCTTTTGAGACCTATATTCATGAAAAGGCGTTTGCCATGGGCGGGATTGCGGGAGTTGCCACCTGGCCCGAATATCGACGCAAAGGATGGGTCGCCAGCTTATTGCGCCATGCGCTAAAAGAGATGAATCGCAACAAGCAAAGCATTTCGTTTTTACATCCATTTTCATTTGGCTTTTACCGCAAATACGGATGGGAAGCGTACATCGAATACAAGAAGTATCGAGTCCCGGTAACGCATCTGCCTGCAAAGAAGGAGACCCCTGGTACGATTCGTCGGGGTGAGCCTGAGCTCGAACTGCTCGATACGATATACCAGGCTTACGCAAGCCGGTTTAACGGAACGCTCGTTCGGGATCGAAATTGGTGGGAGTACTCCGTATTGACGGAAGGTACCAGCCAGAAGGCCGTGTATTACGATGCAGCCAAACAACCGCAGGGCTACGTTTTATACGAGGTGAAGGATCGCAAGTTTACCATCGATGAGATGGTCTGCCTGAACGAAGAAGCGAAACAGGGGCTCTGGACATTCATTGCCAACCACGATTCCATGATCGAAGAGGTGACGCTTCAGGCGCCTGCGAGCGATGATCTTGCTTTTCGACTGGATAATCCGCGAATCCAGCAGGAGATCGTTCCATACTTTATGGCGCGAATCGTGAGCGTGGAGCAGTTTGTATCGCAGTACCCTTTTGCAGACCTGGATTCCCCGATTCGCCTTATGCTTCAAGTCCAGGACGAACATGCTCCGTGGAATGAGGGCGTATGGGAATTGAATATTGCGTTAAACGGCACGGCCTCCATCTGGAAGTCTTCTGCAGAAACGAACGCGAACGGCCAAGACGTCAAGGTCAGCATTCAGACGCTAACAACGATGCTTTTGGGCTATAAAAGACCTTCGGAGCTGTTGGCTATGGGTCGTATTGAAGGCAATACGGAGAGTGTGGCCGCACTGGAACGGGCCATTCCGAATAGGGAGACGTATCTGCTGGACTTTTTTTGAGATGTCCTGCCGGAAACGGTGGGGAGCGAGGAATTCCCGATTGGGGCATGGAGCGCTTAACGAGAGATACGGAGAAAATGGAAGACAAAAGGACTTCTTTCCACGATGGAGAGAGGTTTTTTTGTATATGCGGAATATTTCGTGTAAAATCGTAAAAAATGAAGGAAGACCCCTCTTGGCAAAACCACAGAATATGTTATAATGTAAACAAAGTCAAAGAAAGTCAAAGTCAACTGAAAGTCGAAATCAGCCTTGATCTTGTGGTGATAAGGCGAATTTCCATCAGAACTTCAAGCGTCCTCACCCACCGGTTGCCGGCTTGGAATGCAGATTCGTTGTTTCCTTGAATGGTTAAAATGGGGGAGAGGTTGTACTCTGTGGGGGCGTGTGGGTCCTAATTGACTTAACGTTTCAAACAGTGGAGGATGAGTCGATGCGTAATATCTCTGATGTTATCGAACAATATCTGAAGAGTATTTTGCATGAAAGTCCCGAGGGGATGATTGAGATTCAGCGCAACGACCTTGCTGATCAATTCTCATGCGTGCCTTCGCAGATCAACTATGTCATCAGCACGCGTTTTACGCTCGAAAAAGGTTACCTGGTCGAAAGCAAACGTGGTGGCGGCGGTTATGTCCGGATACAACGGATCGAATTGCCCGCACATTCGGACCTACATCACCATTTGCACCATAGCATAGGCGAGGAGATCGGGCAGACGGCGGCTGAGGGGCTGATTTATCAACTTGAGGAAGCGCGTTTCCTGAGCAAGCGGGAGGCAGCTTTAATGCGTGCCGCGATGTCGAGGGAAATTATAATGGTCAAACTTCCTTACCGGGATCAAATTCGTGCCAGAATGTTGAAAGCAATGATCATCTCGTTGCTCGGTAAATAAAACGTTTGGGGGGTACATCATTATGCTGTGCCAGGAATGCAACAAACGTCCGGCGACACTTCATTTCACGAAAATCGTAAATGGAGAAAAGACGGAATTTCATATTTGCGAGTCATGTGCTCGCGAAAAAGGGGAGATTATCCCTGGAACAGCAGGCGGATTCTCGATTCACAACCTGTTGTCGGGGTTGCTTGATTTCGATCCTGCCGGCAAAAACGGCTCCGCAGGCGCATCCTCTCCACAATCGCTGAGATGCGAAGAGTGCGGAATGACCTATTCACAGTTTAGCAAAATCGGCCGATTCGGCTGCAGCTCATGTTATAAATATTTCGACAGTCGGCTGGATCCGTTATTCAAGCGGGTGCATGGCAGCACCTCTCATGTGGGTAAGGTCCCTGCGAGAGCGGGGGGGCGCATCAAGCTGAAACGGCAAATCGCCGATCTGAAGAAGGACCTTCAGGAAAGCATTGCCGGAGAGGAATTCGAAGCCGCCGCGGGGATCCGCGATCAGATCCGGGAGCTTGAAAAACGGCTGGCCCAGGAGTAAAGTTTGGTCAAGAGTCATGAGTAGGAGGGATATGCAAATGCCTAGTCTGCGCTTCACGGAACAGGCACTAAGCGACTGGATGCGAAGCGATGCAGCCGATTCCGAAATCGTCATCAGCAGCCGCGTTCGAATCGCCCGCAACCTGCAGCACTATCCGTTTCCGATGCTGGCCACCAACCAGCAATCCGAAGAAGTGCTGAACAAACTGAGCGAAGTGCTTCAACATGATGATATTCGGGCTTTTGCCAACTTCCACACGTTGGAATTGGCAGATGTCCCTGACCTTGATAAAAGGGTGCTCGTCGAGAAACATCTGATCAGTCCCAGCTTGGCGAGCGAGTCCAGAAATGGCGCCGTCATTCTGAGCGAGGATGAATCCATCAGCATCATGATTAACGAAGAGGACCATCTGCGCATCCAATGTCTTTATCCGGGGTTTCAGGTGAAGGAAGCGTGGGAGAGGGCATCTTCGATCGATGATGCTTTTGAAGCCCATGTGGATTATGCCTTCGATGATCGAAGAGGTTATCTGACCAGCTGTCCGACGAATGTAGGCACAGGGGTCAGAGCATCGGTCATGATGCATCTGCCTGCACTGGTCATGACACAGCAGATTGGCCGTATTTTGACGGCCGTTTCCCAAGTGGGGCTTACCGTACGAGGCATCTATGGGGAAGGCAGTGAGGCGATGGGAAACCTGTTCCAGATTTCCAACCAGATTACGCTTGGACAGACGGAGCAGGAAGTCATCGACAATCTGCACGGCGTGGTGCTCCAAATTATCGAGCATGAACGTACAGCGAGAAAACGTTTGATGACGGACTCCAGGCTGCGAATCACGGATAGGGTGATGCGTTCTTACGGTATTTTGTCCTATGCGGCTGTCATGGATTCCAAAGAAGCGGCACAGCGCCTTTCCGACGTCAGGTTGGGTGTGGACCTTGGCCTCCTTGATGGATTGTCCATCCCCGTCATGAATGAGCTTAACGTCATGACGCAACCCGGCTTTTTGCAGAAAACGTTCGGGGAAGACATGCGAGCGGATGAACGGGACATCTACCGTGCGCAGCTGATTCGTGATACGATCAGTACAACCAAAAATTCCTAACAGCTTCACCAGAGAATCGATTTGGGTTTCACGTCCGCGTTAAAGCGGCTTTTATATAATGATATTATTCGCGGCATATGGCCGCAAAAAAGCATCACAACAAAGATTACTACAGCGGAGCCTTTAAATTAGAATGGTCCCGCTTATATCCAAAACCATGGAGGTGCAGGAGATATGATGTTTGGAAGATTTACGGAACGGGCCCAGAAGGTGCTCGCACTCGCGCAGGAAGAAGCTGTCCGTCTCGGTCACAATAACATCGGTACAGAGCATATTTTGCTCGGCCTCATTCGAGAAGGCGAAGGCATTGCGGCCAAAGCGCTGATCGGCCTGGGACTCGGATTGGAAAAAATTCAAGATGAAGTAGAGACGCTGATTGGCCGCGGCCAGGAGCAGCCTACGAACATTGCATATACGCCTCGTGCGAAAAAAGTGATCGAATTGTCCATGGATGAGGCACGCAAGCTGGGCCACACTTATGTGGGCACAGAACATATTTTGCTTGGTCTGATCCGCGAGGGTGAAGGCGTTGCGGCACGTGTGCTCAACAATTTGGGTATTAGCCTCAACAAGGCTCGTCAGCAAGTATTGCAATTGCTTGGCAGCAGCGAAGCGGTATCCAGCCATAATGGAGCACCTGCGAACGTTAGCACGCCAACGCTGGACAGCTTGGCCCGCGATTTGACGGCATACGCGAAAGAAAACAACCTTGATCCGGTTATTGGCCGCAGCAAGGAAATCGAACGCGTAATTCAGGTGTTGAGCCGCCGCACCAAAAACAACCCGGTATTGATCGGGGAGCCGGGCGTAGGTAAAACGGCGATTGCCGAAGGCCTTGCCCAAAAAATCATCAATAACGAAATTCCGGAAACGCTGCGAGACAAACGCGTAATGACTCTGGATATGGGTTCGGTCGTTGCAGGTACGAAATACCGGGGCGAATTCGAAGATCGTTTGAAAAAAATCATGGACGAAATTCGTCAGGCAGGCAACATCGTGCTGTTCATTGACGAGCTGCACACCCTGATTGGTGCAGGTGGAGCCGAAGGCGCCATCGATGCTTCCAACATCCTGAAACCGGCCTTGGCACGCGGTGAGCTGCAATGCATCGGGGCAACAACGCTGGATGAGTACCGCAAATACATCGAGAAAGACGCTGCGTTGGAGCGCCGTTTCCAACCGATTACGGTGGATCAGCCTTCTCCGGAAGAAGCCATTCAAATTTTGCACGGCTTGCGTGATCGTTACGAAGCGCATCACCGCGTGAAAATTACGGATGAGGCCATTGTACAGGCCGTGAAACTGTCCGATCGGTATATTACGGATCGTTTCCTGCCAGACAAAGCGATTGACCTGATTGACGAAGCGGGTTCCAAAGTAAGGCTGAACTCGTATACCATTCCGCCGAATCTGAAACAGCTGGAAGGCCGTCTTGAAGATATCCGCAAGGAGAAAGACGCAGCCGTCCAAAGCCAGGAATTCGAAAAAGCGGCAGCGCTGCGCGATACTGAACAAAAAATTCGCGAAGAACTGGATCTGACCAAAAACCAATGGAAAGAAAAACAGGGACGCACCGATTCCGAAGTAACACCGGAAGACATCGCTCAAGTCGTAGCGAACTGGACCGGCATTCCGGTGAACAAGCTGAAAGAAGAAGAAACTCAGCGTTTGCTGAATCTGGAGCAAATTTTGCATGAACGCGTCATCGGTCAGGATGAAGCCGTTAAATCCGTGAGCCGTGCCGTACGCCGCGCACGTGCCGGTCTGAAAGATCCGAAGCGTCCAATGGGCTCCTTCATCTTCCTCGGTCCAACCGGGGTCGGTAAAACCGAGCTGGCTCGTGCCTTGGCAGAAGCGATGTTCGGTGACGAAAATGCGGTAATCCGCATCGACATGTCCGAATATGGCGAGAAACACTCCACGGCTCGCCTGGTCGGAGCGCCCCCAGGATACGTTGGTTATGAAGAAGGCGGTCAGCTGACCGAGAAAGTGCGCCGCAAACCATATTCCGTCGTATTGCTGGACGAAGTTGAGAAGGCACACCCTGAAGTGTTCAACATCTTGCTGCAGGTGCTGGAGGATGGACGCCTGACCGATTCCAAGGGCCGGGTTGTCGACTTCCGCAATACCCTCATCATTCTGACATCCAATGTCGGAGCTGAAGCGATCAAACGCAATTCCACGCTCGGCTTCACCGCGGTTATGGATGCGGGCGCCGATTACAGCAACATGAAGGGCAAAGTGATGGATGAGCTGAAGAAAAGCTTCCGTCCGGAGTTCTTGAACCGGATCGACGAAATCATCGTATTCCATTCTCTCGAAGAGAAACATATCGCCGAGATCGTTTCTCTTATGAGCGAAGAACTGCGCAAACGTCTGCGTGATTACGATGTGGACTTCGAATTGACGGATTCGGCCAAAGCGTTCCTGGCTAAAGCAGGCTTTGATCCCGCTTACGGTGCACGTCCATTGCGCCGGGCCATTCAGAAGCACATCGAGGATCGTCTGTCCGAAGAATTGCTCACAGGCAGCGTAAAGAAAGGCGATTCGTTGTTGATTGATGAAAAAGACGGCGAGCTGTCGGTTACGAAAAAGGAAATTGCTCCTGCCAATGAGGAAATCGAAACCAAATAACCGGATCTTCATGGACGGGTTCCGTCCTAGATCCGACCATAAAGTTATTCCTTTCGGCTTCGGCCGATCGGACGTTAAGTACAAAGAGGCCTGCCGATTTTTGGCGGGCCTCTTTTTGCTATGCAACAACATGTGTAAAGTTTACGATAATCCTTTACGAAAAATCTCAAACAATGGTAAACTTTTAGTATGCCTGCCTGTCAGGATGTTCGGGTCAAAATTCGTCGAAAAATGCAAAACGTTGAAATAAAATAAAACTTTTCAGGAGGCTGAAGTGGCTAAAACAAAGACCAAGTTTCAGTGTACAGAATGCGGCTACGAAGCCCCGAAGTGGTACGGCAAATGCCCGGGCTGCCAATCCTGGAACTCCATGGTGGAGGAAACGGAAACAATTGTCAAAACGCAGGGGAGAAATTCACCTCTGTTTGACAGTAAAGATAAACCCCTTCCCATCATAAACATAGATAGTGGCCAGGAACCTCGCGTGCATACGGGCATCGGTGAGTTGAACCGCGTGCTGGGCGGCGGCATCGTTCCAGGCTCCCTTGTATTGGTGGGGGGAGACCCCGGAATCGGGAAATCCACGCTGATGCTTCAGACATCCCATGCGTTAACCCATTCAGGTTTGAGGGTGTTATACGTTTCGGGAGAGGAGTCGGTGAAACAAACCAAATTGCGGGCAGATCGCCTCAATGCGTTATCGCCCGAATTGTACGTTTTATGCGAGACGAATATGGAACGTGTTGAAGAGGCGGTGGAGCAGATCCAACCGCATTTTCTTGTCATCGATTCGATCCAGACCGTGTACTTGCCCGAGGTGACCAGCGCCCCCGGCAGCGTTGCCCAAGTCAGGGAGTGTACCTCGCGATTCATGCGAATTGCGAAAGGCAAGGGCATTGCAACCGTACTTGTGGGGCATGTTACGAAGGAAGGAGCCATTGCGGGTCCCCGCTTGCTGGAGCATATGGTGGATTGCGTTCTTTATTTCGAGGGAGAGCGTCACCACACGTATCGCTTGTTGCGAGCGGTCAAAAACCGTTTCGGCTCAACGAACGAGATCGGCATTTTCGAAATGGGCGAGGATGGGCTGCGCGAAGTGGGCAACCCTTCCGAATTGTTTTTGTCGGAGCGCCCGCTCGGCGTGGCAGGATCTACCGTCGTCGCCAGCATGGAAGGCACGCGGCCGATGCTTGTGGAACTGCAGGCGCTGATATCGGCAACCCACTTTCCATCCCCGCGCCGGATGGCGACAGGCATCGATCATCATCGTTTAAACCTGATCATTGCCGTGCTGGAGAAAAGGATGGGCATGTTTTTGCAAACGCAAGACGCCTATCTGAACGTGGCGGGCGGAGTCCGTCTGGATGAGCCGGCTGTTGACCTGGCCGTCGCGGTCAGTATAGCATCCAGCTTGCGGGATGTGCCGACCAAGCCGGATGACGTCATTTTTGGCGAAATCGGCCTGACGGGGGAGGTCAGAGCGGTATCGCGTGCAGAACAGCGCGTAAAGGAAGCGGAGAAGCTTGGATTTAAACGGGTCATTTTACCCGAAAAAAGTTTGAAGGGATGGAAGCATCCCCGCGGAATACAGTTGATCGGTGTGAATACTGTGGCAGATGCACTAGCGGTTGCTTTAGATTAGGGGGCATAAGAGATGAAGGATTCGAGCCAACTGGATAAAATGAATGATTTATTAAGGCTGATCGCGCCAGGCACACCGTTCCGGGAAGGGTTGGAGAACGTGCTGCGCGCCAAAACGGGAGCATTGCTGGTCGTCGGCTACAGTCCCGAGGTTATGGAAGTGGTGGATGGAGGATTCTCCATTAATTGCGACTTCTCCCCGAACTATTTGTATGAGCTTGCCAAAATGGACGGCGCCATCATTCTTAGCGAAGATTTGAAGCGCATTTTATATGCCAATACTCAGCTGATCCCGGATTCATCGATCTCGTCCTCAGAGACGGGCATTCGTCACCGGACGGCGGAACGTGTGGCAAAGCAAACGGGAAAACTCGTCGTTTCCATCTCCCAACGGAGAAATATCATTACTCTTTATCAAGGAACGCTGCGATACTCTCTCAAGGAGATCGGAGTCATTTTGACGAAAGCGAATCAGGCCATCCAGACGCTGGAGAAATACAAGGCGGTTCTCACGCAAGCTCTGACGAATCTTAGCGCATCGGAATTCGAAGAGCTGGTGACGATTCCGGAGGTGGTCAATGTCATCCAACGGACCGAGATGGTCATGCGCATCAAAATGGAAATCAAACGTTACATCCACGAGCTTGGCAACGAAGGACGGCTGATTTCGATGCAAATGGAGGAACTGGTCGGCACAACGGAGGAAGAAGCCTGGTTGCTCTATAAGGATTATGCGCGCGACGATAGCGATGAAAAAATCCGCGATATCATTTTGGGATTGAAACGGTTGTCTGACGACGAATTGCTGGACGCGCATCATATCGTGCGTTTGTTAGGTTATCCTTCCTCCGCTGCGACATCCGAAGAATCGGTTGCGCCTCGCGGATTCAGGGTATTGAATAAGATACCTCGTCTTCCCAACGTGATCATTCACAATTTGGTGGAACGGTTCGAACAGCTTCCGCACGTGATCATGGCAACGATCGAAGAATTGGATGAGGTGGACGGCATCGGTGAAGTCCGTGCCCGCACGATCAAGGAAGGCCTGAAACGTCTGCAGGAGCAGATGTTCATTGACAGACAGATGTAACCTTTAACTCCACGGTGCCGTAAACAGGTAAGAATGGAATATTTGAACGTGAATAGGGTTCTGCGAGAATGGTTCCAAGACGATGAGGTGAACAACGATGATAACAAGATTCATTCCGAATCTCTTTACCCTGGGCAATCTGTTTCTTGGAATGATGGCGATTCTGCTGGCAATCAACGAAAGTTACAGCTTGGCTGCCATTATGGTCATCATCGCCATGCTGCTGGATGGTTTGGATGGCAGGGTGGCCCGGGCTCTAGATGCTCAAAGCGACTTCGGGAAAGAATTGGATTCCCTTTCGGACATGGTTTCGTTTGGAGCAGCGCCAGCGCTGATCATGTTCATGGTATCGTTTCAGGACACCCTGCCCATGCTGGCATGGATCGCCACGGCAAGCTTCCCCATCTGCGGCGCGATCCGTCTGGCTCGCTTTAACGTACGTCCCGGAATCCCGGGGTATTTTACGGGTCTTCCGATTCCGGCAGCCGGAGGCGTGCTTGCAACGCTGACGTTGTTCAATAAAGACATCAGTCCGGTCAGCATGATGATTGCCACGCTCTTGTTGTCTTATCTTATGGTCAGCTCCCTCAAGTATCCCAATTTCAAAAAAGTGGGCTTTCCGCGAAAGGCGATATGGATCGCACCCTGGGTTGTATTGCTGGCCGTGGGGATGGCGGTGATGTTCCCGGAGCAGTTATCCAAACTGATTTTTATCCCCTTGGTGTTATACGCACTCTACGGAATGAAACATAACATGCGAACCACCGCGTCCCGAAACCGGGCCAAAAAGCGCAAGGACGAAAAATCCTCCCGGTGATTCCAATTGACGTTGTGCCGTTCATTATTATTGCATAGCCGATCCAAGAAACATGAGAAAAGCACGCATTTTCCGAAAGGAAAGAGGCGTGCTTTTTTGAATTTATTTTCCATGCCACCTAGGTGCCAGGAAATGATTTATGCAAGTGATATTAATTTAACGATTTGCAAGCCGTGTGATCTGTATTTTACTTAAGACAAATTAAACATGCCAAGCGTCGAGCATTTCTGGGACTCGCTTTCGACGACGTCTTCCATGCTAATGTTCAGCAGATTGCAGAGTGCCGACATATAAAACAGGTTGCGGCCCAGTTCGGAGCTGATAACCTCCTTGCAGTTTTCGCACAATTCACCTTCCACATGGGTCTCGAGCAAGGGCGTATTTTGCGCAATATTGCGCTCGGGAGCATACTTCTGCTTGGTGGCGTGCAGTTCAATGCAGCCACACTCGGTAATGGCCTTGGACACGGCACGGTTCACGGAAGCACCGGCTTGTCCCGTTTTGGACAGTACATCAATCAGACTGCGATGACGAAGCAACAGCTCGGAAACCTGATCCTGAAATGCCTGTAAACTTGGCGTACTCATTTTGCCCACTCACCTCGGTTATGAATTGAATTCATTATATGCCAATAATTTACCTCCTTCAACCAAGGATTGCTTCACTTCCAAAAAGTTCTTGTTTAACGGATTAGCAATCCACGAATTGGATCATACTGGATATGAGAAAACATTTGAAGGAGGTGCAGGGGACTTATGTGGAAAAGAGGCATTTTAACTTTTACGGGATTGTGCGGTGCATGGTTTGGTTACACGGCATATCAACTGGCTGGAAAATCGGTCCCTTGGATGGCGGAATGGATTCAATCGGCAGGATTGTTGGGCGCGGGCATAGCGACCATTCTCGGTGCGGTGCTGTTCATCGCATTATGCAGCATTGGAGGAACAATGCTTGCCGCGAAATTGAATCATGGCATTGATGCACTGGCCAAAATTCCGATGAACGAACTGGCTGCTGGTGCAGCCGGCATCCTCACAGGACTTGTCGTTGCGCTGCTGCTCTCCCCGTGCCTGGCATGGTTGGGAACATCCGGGGAAGTGCTTCAGCTGGCTTTGACGATGATCAGTGCGTATTCGGGATATATGCTGGCCATGGCAAAGAAAGAGGATCTGGCAGCCTTCTGGATGTCCGGACGCTGGGGACACGGCGATGGTGCAGAAGAAGAGAGACGGCTCGAGGAGCACAAAATTTTGGATACGAGTGTCATCATCGATGGCCGCATCGCGGATATCTGCAAAACCGGATTCATTGAGGGAACCATCGTCATTCCGGAATTCGTGCTGGAGGAGCTGCAGCATATTGCCGATTCCTCGGATCTGCTCAAGCGTAACCGCGGCCGGCGTGGTCTGGACATTCTGAACAAAATCCAGAAAGAGCTCGACGTTAAAGTTTTGATCTACGAAGGAGATTTCGAAGAGATTTCCGAGGTCGACAGCAAGCTGGTCAAGCTGGCCAAAGTACTGCAGGGCAAAGTGGTAACCAACGATTTCAACCTCAACAAAGTGTGCGAGCTTCAAGGGGTTTCGGTGCTGAACATCAACGACCTTGCCAATGCAGTGAAGCCGGTGGTGCTGCCTGGCGAAGAGATCATGGTACAGATCATCAAGGACGGCAAGGAAAACGGTCAGGGCGTCGCTTATCTGGATGACGGCACCATGATCGTAGTTGAAGGCGGGCGCGATTACATCGGCCTGATGATGGAGGTGCTCGTCACCAGCGTACTGCAGACTTCTGCGGGACGAATGATTTTTGCGAAACCGAAACTGTTGGAAAAAGCCCAATAAAGCGGTATGATGGGTAGTGTGTCGTTTGGCGATAGCCCGAACGCGTCCCGAGGCGCGGGAATATCGATCAGCGATAAACTGACAGACAAGGCAGGGATCGCGGCATGAGGAAAGAATGGGGCGTTGTCGTTGTGGCAGCAGGACGGGGAACCCGAATGGGTACCGATGAGAGCAAGCAGTTTCTGCTGCTGCAGGACAAGCCCGTTTTCATACATACGCTTGAAGTGTTTGCCGCTTTGGACGACATTGGCGAAATCGTGCTGGTGACTGGAGCGGCGGACGTTGAACGCTGCCTGAAATGGGTAAAGGAATATCGTCTGGAATCGCGCGTACGCGTCATCCCCGGAGGGAAGGAGCGGCAACATTCGGTGCATGAAGGCTTAAAAGCTCTGGGCACCGAGTGGGTCCTCGTTCACGACGGGGTTCGTCCTTTTGTGAGCGGGGAACAGATTCGGACTTGCATGCAGGCCGCGATAGACATTGGAGCTGCCGTGCTGGCTGTACCGGTGAAGGATACGATCAAACAAGTCAATGCTGAGGGCATCGTCATTGCAACGCCCGAACGCAGCAGTCTGTGGAGCATTCAGACCCCGCAGGCTTTTCGTCTTTCTTCCCTGCTCCATGCGCACGAGTCGGCGGAACGGGACGGATTTCTGGGAACGGACGATGCCATGCTGGCGGAGCGCCACGGCATGTCCGTCAAAGTTGTGGAAGGCAGTTATACCAATATCAAATTGACTACACCGGAAGATTTGCATTATGCCGCATTTGTGCTGGGGGGAGAGAAGAAACAATGATACGCGTAGGACAAGGGTTTGACGTACACCAACTGGTAGAGGGGCGCCCGTGCATTATTGGCGGAGTCACGATCCCGCATGACAAAGGTTTGCTGGGGCATTCCGATGCCGACGTGCTGCTGCATGCCATCAGCGATGCCATTCTCGGGGCGCTTGCGCTGGGAGACATCGGCAAGCATTTCCCGGATACGGATCCCGAATTCAAGGATGCCGATAGTCTGAAGCTGCTTGAGCATGTATGGAAGCTCGCCAAAGAGCGTGGATACCGTCTGGGTAACATTGATTCGACCATCATTGCCCAGAAGCCGAAAATGGCTCCGTATATCCCTCAAATGGCGGAGATCATTGCCAAGGCGCTTGAAGCGGACGTGGAGCAAGTCAACGTCAAAGCGACGACGACCGAGCAGCTTGGATTCCCAGGCCGAGGAGAAGGCATAGCTGCCCAATCCGTGGTTTGCCTGGTTCGGGGACCCGTGGTATCATCAACGAATTAGAGACGGAGGAGATAGTATGAGCACGGAAGTTCGTGTGCGCTATGCGCCGAGTCCGACGGGGCACCTGCATATCGGGAATGCCCGGACCGCGCTGTTTAACTACTTGTATGCCAAACACAATAACGGAAAATTCATCATCCGTATCGAGGATACGGACGTGAAACGCAACATTGCGGGCGGGGAAGAAAGCCAGCTGAAATATTTGAAATGGCTGGGCATGGATTGGGACGAGAGCATTGATGTGGGCGGCGAATACGGACCGTACCGCCAAACCGAGCGCCTTGACATCTACCGGAAATATACGCAGGAATTATTGGATAAAGGGCTGGCATACCGCTGCTACTGCACGGAAGAAGAACTGGAGCAGGAGCGTGAGGAGCAGACCGCGCGTGGCGAAACGCCGCGTTATTCAGGCAAGCACCGGAACCTGACTCCGGAGCAAATTGAGGCGTTCGAGGCCGAGGGCCGCGTGGCTAGCATCCGTTTCCGCGTACCTGAAGAGCGGGTATACACGTTCGATGACATGGTGAAGGGCACTATTTCGTTTAACAGCAAAGAGAGCGGTGACTTCGTCATCGTAAAAAAAGACGGCATTCCCACGTACAACTACGCCGTTGCCATTGACGATCATCTGATGAAAATCACCCACGTGCTGCGGGGAGAGGATCATATTTCGAACACGCCGCGTCAGCTGATGATTTACGAAGCGCTCGGCTGGGAGCCGCCGATATTCGGCCACATGACGCTGATCGTAGGCGAGAACCACAAAAAGCTGAGCAAACGCGACGAATCCGTCATTCAGTTCATCTCGCAGTATGAAGAGCTCGGTTATTTGCCCGAAGCGTTGTTCAATTTCATTTCCTTGCTTGGCTGGTCTCCGGAAGGGGAAGAGGAAATTTTCTCTCAAGAGCAGCTGATTTCCATTTTCGATACGAAGCGCCTGTCGAAGAGCCCGGCAGTTTTCGATACGAACAAGCTGGCCTACCTGAACAACCATTACATCAAAAATGCCGATCCGGAACGAATTGCCGAAATGGCCATTCCGCATTTGCAAAAAGCGGGCCGCCTTCCGGCCGAATTGTCGTCCGAGCAGCGGGAATGGGCGCACGCGCTTGTACGTTTGTACCAAGAGCAAATGACGGCTGCTTCCGACATCGTGGCCTTGTCTGAGGTGTTTTTCCGCTCGAGCCTGGAACTGGACGAGGAAGCAAGTGCCGTTCTGGCAGAGGAGCAAGTGCCGACCGTGCTGAAGGCTTTTGCCGATAAGGTACAGGACAGCGATGAATTCACGCCAAGCAAAATGGCTGCTTTGATCAAGGAAGTGCAGAAGGAAACCGGGTTTAAGGGCAAACAGCTCTTTATGCCGATTCGTGTAGCGTTGACCGGTCAAACCCATGGTCGCGATTTGAACCAAACGATCGTGCTGCTGGGCAAGGATACGGTCATCGAGCGTCTGCACGCACAGGTTCAAGGCGCGTAACTCGTTTAACATTTTGTGCGTCTGAGGCAAGGAACGTTATTGTCAGTCTCTGTCCTTTTCGCTATAATAGCAACACAAAGGCATAAGTTTTGATTTTAGATGTTTAATTTATGTTAATCATACAAACGGCAAGGACCGGGAGGAGTACGCTGAACCGGACAGCACCAGAGAGGATGGTCCCGTTCGCAGGGTGGTTGAAAAGGCCTGTGAGCGGTGGCTGCGAGCCATCCGCTGTCCGTCAGCCGAATTGCGCCCGTGAGCCGCACAGCCGAATCCGGCCCCGCCTGAGCACGAATAGATCAGGAAAACGTCAGGATAGGTTATGCCGAGTGGTTCCCGTTACCGGACCGCAAGAGGGTTCTTGCGTGCGTTACGCATATTTTGCGTTGCTTACGAAAGAACCAAGCAGAGTGGGACCGCGACCAACGCCTCTGCAGCTTCGGGCTGCAGGGGCGTTTTTTTATTGCACCTGGGAGCGCGGACTCGCGATTATCCTGGGGAAGCCATTAGGGTGCGCGATGGTGGTTCGCTTTAAAAATCCCGGTACACCAATGCATGAGAGAGGATTCGAGCTTGGCGCACGATCATGAAGATCCTGTTTCCTGCGCAAGCGGGAGAACGCAGAACTGAACAAGAGGGGAAGAACATGTTCAAAAAGATCAGATCGGATATTCAGGCGGTATTTGAAAACGATCCGGCGGCGCGCGGTTGGTTTGAGGTGGTGTTTACCTATTCCGGCTTGCACGCCATATGGGCACACCGCATGGCACACGCGTTGTACAAACGGAAATGGTTTTCTTTGGCACGGGTTATTTCGCAAGTCAGCCGCTTTATGACAGGTATTGAGATTCACCCTGGTGCAACGATCGGCGAGCGGTTGTTCATTGACCACGGCATGGGCGTCGTGATTGGCGAAACGTGCGAGATCGGCGATGATGTCGTCATTTACCAGGGGGTGACCCTCGGGGGGACCGGGAAAGAAAAGGGAAAGAGACACCCCACAATTGGCAATAATGTGGTTATCTCGTCAGGTGCAAAGGTGCTGGGTTCATTTCGCGTCGGCGATCAGAGCAATATCGGCGCCAATTCGGTCGTGCTGAAGGAAGTTCCGCCAAATAGTACGGTGGTGGGCATTCCGGGTAAGATCGTCAAACGGGATGGCAAACGGGTGGATCGCTTGAACCAGCAGCTTCCCGATCCGGTCGTTGACTCCTTGCGCAGCATGCAGCAGGAAATCGAACGATTGCGGGACGAAATGCGTACAATGCAATCAGCGCGCGAAACCGAGCGCGAGCGTGATACAATTAACGGGGGAAGCAAAGGTTAATTTGGCGGAGGCTTGCATCGGTTAGGCGGCAGTTGATACGATTGCTCTCCCGTGCCAAAGAACGGTGATTAACGTTCAGAATTTTAGGTTCAGGTTTTATATACGGAAACGGACGAAAGGAAAGTGACTATGACGCTTCATATTTATAATACGATGAGTCGTGCGAAGGAAGAATTTGTTCCCCAAGAGCAGGGGAAGGTAAAAATGTATGTATGCGGCCCGACCGTATATGATTATATTCACATCGGGAATGCCCGGCCGGTGATCTTTTTCGACGCGGTTCGCGGTTATCTTGAACAGATCGGCCATGAAGTGAATTATGTCGTGAATTTTACCGATGTCGACGACAAGCTCATCCGCAAAGCAGAGCAGCTTGGAACGGATGTGCCTCATGTCGCCGAGAAGTTCATCGCGGCGTATTATGAAGACCTTGAAGGATTGGGCATTCCGAGAGCGAGCAGCAATCCGCGCGTAACGGAGAACATGCCGCTTATCATCGATTTTATCCGTGAGTTGGTCGACAAAGGGTATGCCTATGAAAACGGAGGGGACGTCTATTATCGCACGGGCAAGTTCCCCGAGTATGGCAAATTGTCCAAGCAAAACCTGCAAGAGCTGCAGTTCGGCATCCGCATCGGCGTGGATGAGCGCAAGGAACATCCCGAAGATTTCGTGCTTTGGAAGGCTGCGAAGCCGGGAGAGATTTATTGGTCGAGCCCATGGGGAGACGGGCGTCCGGGCTGGCATATCGAATGCTCGGCCATGGCGCGCGAATATTTGGGCGACACGCTTGATATCCATGGCGGAGGACAGGATTTGCAGTTCCCGCACCATGAGTGCGAATGCGCGCAATCCGAAGTGCTGACCGGCAAGCCGCTAGCCAATTATTGGATGCATAACGGCTTTATCCGCATCGATAACGAAAAAATGTCGAAATCGCTCGGGAACGGCGTGTTGGTCAAAGATTTGCGAACACAATACAAACGCGAGGCCATCCGTTATTTCATGTTGTCGACGCATTATCGCAATCCGTTGAACTTTACGGAGGATACGATGGAGCAAGCTCAGAAAAGCGTAGACCGGATCGCGAACGCTGTGGGCAACCTCAAGCACCGCCTGCAGGCCGTGACGGTGGAACGGGAAACTTCGGCGGAGCTGGCAGCCCGCCTGGAACGGATTCGCAGCCAGTATCATGAAAAGATGCAGGACGATTTCAATACGCCTGACGCGATCACGGCATTGTTCGAATGGGCAGCCGAAGCCAATCTTCTGCTGCAGCAGGATGTGGTCAATGCGGGAGACATTCGCGCGCTGCTGGAATTGTTCGCGGAATTGAACGCCGTGCTCCGCCTTTATACGGAAGCGGAGCCGGAGCTTCTGGACGAGGAGATCGAGCGTTTGATCGAAGAGCGCACCGAAGCGCGCAAAGCGAAAAACTGGGCAAGAGCCGATGAAATTCGCGACATTTTGTCGGCAGAAGGCATTTTGCTGGAGGATACGGCACAAGGCATGAGATGGCGGCGCAAATGAGTGAGGGCCTGAAGAAAACGTCCATAGACTCCACCGCTTCCAACGTGGCTGAAACGACTGGACACGACGCGGATCTGCAGGTCGAGCCGGCAGGCGGGGCGGCGGATTCGTCCGGCGGTCGTTCGGCGGAACGCTCGGCCGGGGGCTGGTTCCCGTATCCCCCTTCGCGTCCGGCCCACCTGATTCCTCCGATCGCTCTTGCTTACATCGGCGATGCGGTTTACGAAGTCGCGGTTCGACAATATTTGCTGTCCAAGCCCAATATGCGACCCGCTCATTTGCATCGAAGTGCGACGGGGCTGGTGTCGGCCAAGGCCCAGAGTCGAATTTTGGCAGGCATCGAAAGTTTGCTGAACGAAAAAGAACAGGATATCGTCCGGCAGGGACGCAACGCCAAGTCGGGCAGCGTTCCGAAAAATGCAGACGTGCTCGAGTACAGGCATGCCACGGCGCTGGAATGCCTGATCGGCTATTTGTACAGCAGCGGACAACATGAACGGATGATCGAGTTGATTACACAGGGCATCGAACACGCCCAAAGCTTGACGAAATAAACGGAAAATCAACGAAATGCGCGAAGTTGAGCATGGGGACCGGCTGTCGAATCGGCCCGACCCAACAACTTGGCGCTACAGAGAGGATCGAACGAAGTATGGAAGAAGAATGGATTGCCGGTAAACACTCCGTCACGGAGGCGCTGCGTTCAGGCCGGACCATCAACAAAATATGGATTGCAGATACGGCGCAAAAACATTTGACAGGACCGATCATTGCGGAAGCCAAAAAACTGGGGATCGTTATCCAGCACGTGGACAAACGCAAGCTGGACCAAGCGGTTCCAGGCATTCAGCATCAGGGCGTGGTGGCCCAAGCCGCTCCCTACGCTTACGTCGAAGTAGAAGACATTTTGGCCGCGGCTGCGAAAAAGGACGAGCCTCCTTTCCTGATCTTGCTGGACGAGATTGAAGATCCGCATAACCTGGGTTCCATCCTGCGTACGGCAGACTGCACGGGAGCCCATGGCGTCATTGTGCCCAAACGCCGCTCGGCGGCCGTTACGGCAACCGTGTCCAAAACCTCGGCAGGAGCGGTGGAATACGTGCCTGTAGCCCGGGTCAGCAACCTGGGCCAAACGATTGATCGGCTGAAAGAGGCAGGGGTATGGGTAGTCGGCACGGACGTTGCCGCGACAGAGAACGTGTTTGGCAACGGCGTGTTCACGGGTCCCGTAGCGCTTGTGATCGGAAACGAAAACAAAGGCATGGGCCGGCTCATTCGCGAGAAATGCGACGTGCTCATCAAACTGCCGATGCAAGGCCAGATCAATTCGCTCAACGCTTCGGTAGCTGCGGGCGTTGTCATGTATGAAGTGCTCCGGTCGCGCCAAGCGCAAGGATAACAGCCATGGCTGATTCCCGTGATGTGCTTCTTGTGGACGGGTACAACATGATCGGTGACTGGCCGGAACTGACCCGATTGGCGGAAAGCGGGCTGGAGGAAGCGAGGAATCGGCTTCTTTCCCGCCTTGCGGACTATCAGGCATTTTCCGGCCGCCGGGTCATCGTGGTGTTTGACGCATACCTCGTGCCCGGACTCGGCAAGTCGTATTCCCAGAGCAAGGTTCAGATTTATTTTACCAAGGAAAAAGAGACGGCCGATGAATGCATCGAGAGACTCGTTCGGGAGTTGAGCACGCGAAGACGCCAAATCTACGTAGCTACCAGCGATATGGTGGAACAGCATGTCATTTTCGGTCAGGGAGCGCTAAGGGTATCTGCCAGGGAGCTGCTCATCGAGGTCGAGCAGAATGAAAAAGAACTGCAAAAGCGGCTCGAAGAAGATCAGGCGAAATCCACGCGAAATACGCTTGGGGCCAAGCTGAGTCCCGAAATATTAAAGCAATTCGAACGCTGGCGCCGGGAGTGATCCGGGGAAATTCGGCGATGTCTGGCATAAATTTCAATCTTGAAACTCTTGACAATTATGTTATTCATGATCTTTTTTAGGGACGGCGTGGTTGACGGTGTGAGGTGGCATCATATATACTGTCGGATATTTCATAGAGTAGAGTAACGGGGGTACCTTGCGTTGCAGCCGGAGGGATTGTCTGTGAGTGTCGACCTCAAAGATATCATGTTATCCAAGTATGATTACCAAAGCGACGAAGACATTGTCGAAGCGGTCCGTGAAGGTGAGAGCGAAGCGCTGGAATATCTGATCAACAAATATCGGAATTTCGTACGCGCCAAGGCGAGATCTTATTTTCTGATTGGGGCTGATCGGGAGGACATCATTCAGGAAGGGATGATCGGCCTCTACAAGTCTATTCGGGACTTCAAAGGGGACAAGCTGGCCTCGTTCAAAGCGTTTGCCGAGCTGTGCATTACCAGGCAGATTATTACGGCAATCAAGACAGCGACGCGGCAGAAGCACATTCCGCTGAATTCCTATGTGTCACTTGATAAGCCAATTTATGACGAAGAATCCGATCGTACGTTACTCGACGTAATTTGTGGAACACAGGTTAGCGATCCAGAGGAACTGATCATCAACCAGGAAGAGTTTGTTGGCCTGGAAGACAAAATGTCGGAGATTCTGAGCGACCTGGAACGAAAAGTGCTGATGCTGTATTTGGACGGAAGATCCTATCAGGAAATTGCCGTAGACCTGGATCGGCATGTGAAATCGATTGATAATGCGCTTCAGCGCGTCAAGCGCAAGCTGGAGAAGTATTTGGAAGTTCGTGATCATTGAGCTGGATAAGAAGTTGTCGTTGACGGAAAAGGCTCGGAAGTTGAGTCTTTTTTTGCTTGTCTTTCGTTTAGAAAATTTGAAAATGACTATACTAGTAATCGCTTGGTTCGAGCAGGAGCAGAGGAAAAAAAGGAGAGGTGAAGCGGCTGCGTAACGGCCGGAACTTTTACCAGGTTCTGAAAGGTGATTCTTTCGTTGACATGGAAATACCCTTATGATAAAGTGTTTTAGGTAGGCCTAAATTCGCGGCTTTTTTTTAGGTTCAATTAAGAGACTCTGCTTCAAAGTGGAAGTCTTCGGGAGGTGTACATCATGCGGGTAATTATTACTTTGGCTTGTACAAATTGCAAACAAAGAAATTACACAACGACAAAGAACAAGCGTAATCACCCCGACCGCATGGAGATGAAGAAATTTTGCAAGTTTTGTAACGAGCAGACTTCTCATCGCGAAACCAGATAGTTTTTGGGAGGTGTAGTCGGCGTGAAACGCAGTTTCAAATCTCTGTTTTCCTTTTTCTCCGAAAGCTGGGCTGAACTTAAAAAGGTTCGCTGGCCTAATCGTAAAGAGCTGACCAACTACACATTGATCGTTCTAGGCACTGTTGTGGTTATGACGCTGTTTTTTTGGGTCGTTGATATCGGCATCTCCGCTGTGATCGAAGCGATTATTTAAGAAGGGTCCCAGGTGGCTTGATATGGAAAAAAGATGGTACGTTGTTCATACCTACTCCGGGTATGAGAATAAGGTCAAAGCCAATTTGGAAAGACGCGTAGAGTCCATGGGCATGGAAGACAAAATTTTCCGCGTTCTTGTTCCTATGGAAGAAGAAGTGGTAAACAAGGACGGCAAGAAAAAAACCGTCATGCGTAAAGTTTACCCCGGATATGTTTTGGTGGAAATGATCCAGACGGACGATTCTTGGTATGTTGTTCGCAACACGCCAGGGGTTACGGGATTTGTCGGTTCGACAGGTTCCGGGTCCAAGCCAACCGCCTTGCTGCCCGAAGAAGTGGAACAAATTCTGAAGCATATGGGCATGGTTGAACCGAAGCCGAAAATTGAATTCGATATTAAGGAATCCGTGCGCATCAAAGTGGGTCCTTTTGCGAATTTTGTGGGCTCCGTGGAAGAAATTTTGGTAGACAAAAGCAAGTTGAAGGTTCATGTGAACATGTTTGGACGGGAAACGCCGCTTGAGTTGGAATATACCCAAGTGGAGAAGATATAGCTCTTCAAGTTTCTTGTGGGAGGACCGGAAGGTCCGGTAACCACTATTTCGCAAGGAGGTGTCAATCATGGCAAAAAAGGTAATCAAAATGGTAAAACTGCAAATTCCAGCAGGTAAAGCGAATCCAGCGCCTCCAGTAGGTCCGGCTTTGGGTCAAGCGGGTGTCAACATCATGGCATTCTGTAAAGAGTTCAATGCGCGTACAGCTGATCAAGCGGGATTGATTATTCCTGTTGAAATTACAGTATTCGAGGACCGTTCCTTTACGTTCATCACCAAAACTCCACCAGCAGCAGTCCTGCTGAAAGTTGCGGCGAAAGTCGAAAAAGGTTCCGGCGAACCGAACAAGAAAAAAGTTGCTACCGTTAAACGCGACACAGTTCGCCAAATCGCGGAGCAAAAAATGCCTGACCTGAATGCAGCGAACGTTGAGTCCGCTATGCGTATGGTCGAAGGTACTGCCCGTAGCATGGGTATCACCATCGAAGACTAATTTTTCTTAGGAAACATGGCTTCGTAAAGCCGGCCGATTCGCGGCCGGTCAATGTGGGAGGTATATCCGCTAAAACCACAAAGGAGGAATATAACATGGCTAAACACGGTAAAAAATACCTGGAAGCTGCCAAGCTGATCGACAGCGAAGCAACTTACGAGCCTTCAGAAGCTGTTGAGCTTGTGAAAAAGGCAGCCACTGCTAAGTTCGATGAAACCATCGAAGCTGCAGTGCGTTTGGGCGTAGACCCTCGTAAACAAGACCAGGCTGTACGTGGTGTTGTTGTCCTGCCGCATGGTACAGGTAAAACACAACGCGTATTGGTATTTGCAAAAGGTGACAAAGCGAAAGAAGCGGAAGCGGCTGGCGCGGATTATGTTGGCGATGCAGATATGATCAACAAAATCCAACAAGGCTGGTTCGAATTCGATGTCTGCGTAGCGACACCTGATATGATGAGCGAAGTAGGTAAATTGGGCCGTCTGCTCGGCGGTAAAGGCCTGATGCCTAACCCTAAAGCCGGAACGGTAACTTTCGACGTAACCAAAGCTGTTCAAGAAATCAAAGCTGGTAAAATCGAATACCGTCTGGATCGTGCAGGTCAAATTCATGCACCGATCGGTAAAGCCTCTTTCACTGCAGAGCAACTGAACGAGAACTTGAAAGCTCTCATGGACGCTCTGAACCGTGCTAAACCGGCGGCAGCAAAAGGTGTTTATCTGAAGAACGTTTCTCTTTCTTCCACGATGGGCCCTGGCGCACGCGTGAACGCAGCTGCTTTTAGATAATATCTGTTGACAGACTTGTTCTGTTCTGATATGCTATAAGAGTTGTGAGTCCGAGTGACTGACCGTTGATATTTGAATATGCTTACCGTAGACAGTAGGTGCCTCAGGGCTTAATTTCCTACCGAGGTGTGATTATAGAGCTTAGACTGATTTCGGATCGGTTATGAGTATATATCAAGCCTTCGTGATTCTACGGAGGCTTTTCTTATTGGGATAAGTCCGGTGTGCCGGACGTGAAATTTGACAGGAGGTGTACAGTTTGGCAAATGCAAAAGTGATTCAAGCAAAAGAAGAGTCCGTTGCAGTAATTACGACAAAATTGCGCGAGAGCGCAACGACAGTTGTGGTTGACTACCGCGGATTGAACGTTGCTCAAGTAACTGAGTTGCGTAAGCAACTTCGTGAAGCCGGAATCGAATTCCAAGTGCTGAAAAACACGTTGCTTCGCCGTGCGACTGCTGCAGCAGAACTGACTGAACTCGATAGCGTTCTGACAGGTCCTACTGCGATTGCATTCAGCGGAGAAGACGCTGTGGCTCCAGCCAAAATTCTGAACGACTTCGCTAAAAAGAACGACAAGCTGGAACTTAAAGGTGGAGTTGTTGAAGGTCGCGTAGTGGGTGTAGAGGAAGTCAAAGCGCTGGCAGAACTGCCATCCCGCGAAGGTCTCCTTTCCATGCTCCTCAGCGTGCTTCAAGCGCCAGTGCGCAACTTCGCGCTTGCGGTTAAAGCTGTTGCAGAAAAAGAAGAGCAAGGCGCGTAAGCTTCTTGATCTGAATGCTGCTTAAGCGGTAATGAAATAAAAAAATCTAAACTATATATGGAGGTTCAATCATGAGCAAAGAGCAAATCTTGGAAGCAATCAAAGGCATGACTGTACTGGAACTGAACGATCTCGTTAAAGCAATCGAAGAAGAATTCGGCGTAACTGCTGCAGCTCCAGTAGCTGTTGTAGGCGGCGGCGCTGCTGCAGCTGAAGCTGAGCAATCCGAATTCGACGTAATCCTGGCTAACGCTGGTGCGTCCAAAATCAACGTAATCAAAGCAGTTCGCGAAATTACAGGTCTGGGCCTGAAAGAAGCGAAAGAAGTAGTAGACAACGCTCCAAAAGCGCTGAAAGAAAAAGTAAGCAAAGAAGAAGCTGAATCCATCAAAGCTAAATTGGAAGAAGCAGGCGCTACAATCGAAGTTAAATAATTTAGCTTATTCTAGCTAACATTATTAAACAAAACAACAAACCCCTTGAACTACTTCAAGGGGTTTGTTGCTGTAATTGTACATGGAAAGCGAGTGAGGACATGTCCAATCATTATTATTCGGATAAACCGCAAGTGGCGCATGACAGAAAAGTGAATGAATCGCTGCTGCGCGGGTTTGGAATGCGGTTCGTTTCGGACGCAGGGGTGTTTTCCAAAAACGGAATTGATTATGGCAGCAGAGTATTGATCGATGCGATGGAATTGCCTGCAGGTGCGCTTGTCTTGGATGTTGGCTGCGGATATGGGCCGATCGGGCTCACGGCAGCAAAGCTTGTGCCGAATGGACATGTCACCATGATTGATATCAACGAGAGAGCGGTTGAGCTTTCCAAGGAAAATGCACGGGCGAATGGCGTTGCCAATGTTACGGTGATGCAAAGCAATCTACTTGCTGAAGTGGAGAGAACGGATTTTGACGTCATTCTGACCAATCCGCCCATCCGAGCCGGCAAAGACACGGTTCATGCTATTTTTGAGCAGGCGTACGATCATTTGAAGATGGGTGGTTCACTATGGGTGGTCATTCAGAAAAAGCAAGGAGCGCCGTCGGCCAAGGCTAAACTGGAGTCTTTGTTTGCAAGGGTGGAAGAGGTTACGAAGGACAAAGGTTATCGCATTTTTAAAGCTACAAAGGACGAAGTGGTGGTTTCATAATCTTTTCTTCGTTTTTTGTAAAGTAAGCAGGCATAAGATTTTTTAGCAATAGGACTATTGACTTGAAAAACCAGTCGTGGTATTATTATAAAATGTCAGTATTAAGATGCCCTACTTGGCTTTAGCTAACTAAAAATGTCCACCTTTTTTGCGCCGAACGGGCATATTATGCCTACGTTTGGCGTATAATATGTACATTTTGGGCAAACTGGGGATAAGTATGATTGGCAAGATATCCACCGAATACAAGGTTGCTCTTTTTTCGAACGACATTCGAGTAAGGGCTTTTCTTTATTTGTGGATGCATTGCTTTGCTCTGTATGTGTACCATTATAAGGTTACAAACAGAGGTTCGCAACGAAATTTTTATGTGAGTAGACATTGAGGGGTGAGTTTAAGTTGGCAGGACATCTTGTTCAATATGGTCGACGCACTCGGCGCAGTTATGCACGAATTAACGAGATACTCGAAGTTCCGAACCTGATTGAAATCCAACAAAAATCTTACGATTGGTTTTTGGAGGAAGGGTTGCGCGAAATGTTCCAGGATATCTCGCCGATCCAGGATTTCACAGGCAACTTGATTTTGGAATTTATCGATTACAGTCTCGGTGAACCGAAGTATACAGTAGACGACGCCAAAGAGCGTGACGTTACTTATGCAGCACCGCTTCGGGTCAAAGTCCGGCTCATTAATAAGGAAACCGGCGAAGTCAAAGAGCAGGAAGTATTCATGGGAGATTTCCCGCTGATGACCGAAACCGGCACATTTATTATTAATGGTGCGGAACGGGTTATTGTCAGCCAGTTGGTTCGCTCTCCTAGCGTTTACTTCAGCACAAAAGTAGATAAAAACGCCAAAAAAACGTATACCGCTACAGTGATTCCTAACCGTGGCGCTTGGCTGGAACTTGAGATGGACGCGAAGGACATCGTTTACGTCCGGATCGACCGCACACGCAAAATACCGGTGACGGTTCTGCTGCGTGCACTTGGTTTCGGCACAGACGCTGAGATTCTGGATCTTCTCGGTAATGACGAATATATTCGCAACACACTGGACAAAGACAACACGGATTCCACGGAGAAAGCACTCATCGAGATTTACGAGCGTCTCCGTCCGGGCGAGCCGCCAACGCTGGATAACGCGAAAAGCTTGCTCGTAGCGCGCTTCTTTGATCCAAAACGTTATGACCTCGCCAACGTAGGTCGTTACAAAATCAACAAAAAGCTTCACATCAAAAACCGCTTGTTCAACCAGCGTCTTGCGGAGTCCTTGATCGATACGGACACTGGCGAGATCATCGCTGAAGCGGGCCAAATGGTAGACCGCCGCTTGTTGGATGAAATTATGTCCTACCTTGAGAAAAGCGTCGGGTTCCGCACATACCATGTGGCAAACGGTGTATTGGATGCCAATGATATTCCGGTACAGACGATTGATGTATTCTCTCCGATTGAAGACGGCAAAGTAGTCAAGCTGATTGCTAATGCGAACATCGATAAATCGGTTAAAAACATCACGCCTGCGGACATCATCTCGTCCATCAGTTACTTCCTGAACTTGTTGCATGGCATCGGAAGCACGGATGACATCGACCATCTGGGTAACCGTCGCTTGCGTTCCGTGGGCGAGCTCTTGCAGAACCAATTCCGCATCGGTCTTTCCCGTATGGAACGCGTTGTGCGCGAGAGAATGTCCATCCAGGACGCTAACGTGATCACGCCGCAGGCTTTGATCAACATCCGTCCGGTCATTGCATCGATTAAAGAGTTCTTCGGTAGCTCTCAGTTGTCGCAGTTTATGGATCAAACGAACCCGCTGGGTGAGTTGACGCATAAACGTCGTCTGTCCGCACTCGGACCGGGCGGTTTGACGCGTGAGCGTGCCGGCATGGAAGTCCGTGACGTCCATCCATCCCACTATGGCCGGATGTGTCCGATCGAGACGCCGGAGGGACCGAACATCGGTTTGATCAACTCCCTGTCGACATTTGCCCGCGTGAACGAATATGGCTTCATCGAAGCGCCGTATCGTTGGGTTGACCCGAAAACAGGCGTAGTCACGGAGCAAATCGACTACCTGACGGCAGACGAAGAAGATAACTACGTTGTCGCTCAGGCGAATGCGAAGTTGAACGAGGACGGAACGTTTGCCGAAGAGTCGATCATCGTGCGTTACAACAAACAGTCGGATAACATCCTGACGATGCCGAGCGAGCGCGTTGACTACATGGACGTATCTCCGAAGCAGGTCGTATCCGTTGCGACGGCGCTCATTCCGTTCCTTGAGAACGATGACTCCAACCGCGCGTTGATGGGATCCAACATGCAGCGTCAGGCCGTTCCTTTGCTCGTGCCTAAAGCTCCGCTTGTCGGAACGGGTATGGAACACAAAGCCGCAAAAGATTCCGGTGTATGTATTGTTTCCAAATACGACGGGATTATCGAACGTTCTTCTGCCAATGAAATCTGGCTCCGTCGCATAGAAGCGATCGATGGCCAAGAGGTCAAGGGCGATATCGTTAAATATAAATTACACAAATTTATGCGTTCCAACCAAGGAACATGCATTAACCAACGTCCAATCGTCAAACGCGGCGACGTCGTCAAAGCGGGAGATATCCTTGCTGACGGACCATCCACGGAAATGGGCGAATTGGCACTGGGCCGCAACGTAGTCGTTGCCTTCATGACTTGGGAAGGTTACAACTACGAGGATGCGATCCTGCTGAGCGAAAAACTCGTGAAGGAAGATGTGTACACTTCCATCCATATCGAGGAATACGAGTCCGAGGCACGTGATACGAAGCTTGGACCGGAAGAAATTACGCGTGACATCCCGAACGTCGGCGAAGAGGCTCTTCGCAATCTGGATGAGCGCGGAATTATCCGCATCGGTGCCGAAATCGCAGCCGGCGACATCCTGGTTGGTAAAGTAACGCCTAAAGGCGTAACGGAACTGACTGCCGAGGAACGCCTCTTGCATGCGATCTTTGGTGAGAAAGCACGTGAAGTTCGTGACACTTCCCTGCGCGTACCTCATGGTACGGACGGTATCGTAGTCGACGTTAAAGTGTTTACACGCGAAAACGGCGACGAGTTGCCTCCAGGCGTTAACCAGCTGGTCCGTGTCTATATCGCTCAGAAACGTAAAATCTCTGAGGGTGACAAAATGGCCGGACGTCACGGTAACAAAGGGGTCGTGGCACGTATTTTGCCTGAAGAGGATATGCCGTTCCTGCCGGACGGTACTCCGGTACAGATCGTTCTTAACCCGCTGGGCGTACCATCGCGGATGAACATCGGTCAGGTGCTTGAGGTCCATCTTGGTATGGCTGCGATGCAGCTGGGTATTCACGTGGCAACGCCTGTATTCGACGGAGCGAAGGAGTATGACGTCTTCGATACGATGGAAGAAGCAGGCATGCAGCGCAATGGTAAAACGGTTCTGTACGACGGCCGCACGGGAGAACGCTTCGAACGTGAAGTTACGGTCGGTGTCATGCACATGATCAAACTGGCGCACATGGTTGATGATAAAATCCATGCCCGTTCCACAGGTCCTTACTCTCTGGTTACGCAGCAACCGCTGGGCGGTAAAGCCCAATTCGGTGGCCAGCGTTTCGGGGAGATGGAGGTTTGGGCGCTTGAAGCCTACGGCGCAGCCTACACGCTTCAAGAAATCCTGACCGTCAAATCCGATGACGTTGTAGGTCGTGTGAAAACGTATGAGTCCATCGTCAAAGGCGAGAACGTTCCGGAACCGGGTGTTCCTGAATCGTTCAAAGTTTTGATCAAAGAGCTGCAAAGCTTGGGTATGGACGTCAAAATCCTGAGCGAAGACGAACAGGAAATTGAAATGAAAGAAATCGACGATGAAGATGACGCTGCGAACGACAAACTCAGCCTCAACCTCGAGGGTGCAGAGGTCGGAGCGGAATAATCGCCTTCGGGCATAGCTGACCGGCGTTTTTTCATCAGGCTCGCGTCTTTCTCCGGCTTCGGCCGGGGAGGGCGTAACCTAGAATACAGGACTTGGTTAAGGAGGGTTGCTCCTTGTTGGACGTCAACAATTTCGAATACATGAAGATCGGGCTTGCTTCCCCTGAAAAAATTCGTTCTTGGTCCCGCGGAGAAGTGAAGAAACCGGAAACGATCAACTATCGTACGTTGAAACCGGAAAAAGAAGGGCTGTTCTGCGAAAAGATTTTTGGCCCTACGAAAGACTGGGAATGTCATTGCGGTAAATACAAACGCGTTCGTTATAAAGGCGTCGTCTGTGACCGTTGTGGCGTTGAAGTAACACGTGCGAAAGTACGTCGCGAACGGATGGGGCATATCGAGCTTGCTGCTCCGGTATCGCATATCTGGTACTTCAAAGGTATTCCAAGCCGTATGGGTCTTGCTTTGGATATGTCTCCAAGATCTCTTGAGGAGATTATTTATTTTGCATCTTATGTAGTAACCGATCCAGGAGAAACTCCACTGGAGAAAAAACAACTGCTGTCCGAGAAAGAATATCGCAGCTACCGTGAAAAATACGGATATGGATTCCAGGCCGGCATGGGTGCAGAGGCAGTCAAAAAACTGCTTCAAGACCTTGATGTGGAAAAAGAGCTCGACTTCCTGAAAGAAGAGCTTCGCACTGCGCAAGGACAACGCCGCAACCGTGCAATCAAACGTTTGGAAGTCATTGAAGCTTTCCGCAATTCCGGCAATAAGCCTGAGTGGATGATCATGGATGTTCTTCCAGTGATCCCGCCAGAACTTCGTCCAATGGTACAGCTGGACGGCGGACGTTTCGCAACGTCTGACCTCAATGACCTGTATCGCCGTGTAATCAACCGTAACAACCGTCTGAAACGCCTGTTGGATCTTGGCGCACCGGACATTATCGTGCAAAACGAAAAACGGATGCTTCAGGAAGCGGTTGACGCATTGATCGACAACGGCCGTCGCGGACGCCCGGTAACGGGTCCTGGTAACCGTCCTTTGAAATCCCTCAGCCACATGCTGAAAGGTAAACAAGGACGTTTCCGTCAAAACTTGCTCGGTAAACGTGTTGACTACTCCGGTCGTTCGGTTATCGTCGTAGGACCTTACCTGAAAATGTATCAGTGCGGTCTGCCTAAAGATATGGCGCTTGAACTGTTCAAGCCTTTCGTGATGAAAGAGCTTGTGAATAAAGGGCTTGCCCACAACATCAAGAGCGCTAAACGCAAAGTCGAACGCGTAAGCCCGGAAGTTTGGGACGTTCTTGAAGAAGTCATTAAAGAGCATCCGGTTCTGCTCAACCGTGCCCCTACGCTTCACCGTCTTGGTATTCAAGCATTTGAACCGATTCTGGTTGAAGGTAAGGCAATTCGTCTTCACCCGCTCGTATGTACGGCGTATAATGCCGACTTTGACGGTGACCAGATGGCCGTGCACGTTCCTTTGTCTGCGGAAGCTCAAGCAGAAGCGCGGATTCTGATGCTTGCATCGGGCAACATTTTGAACCCGAAAGACGGTAAACCGGTTGTTACCCCTTCCCAGGATATGGTCCTCGGTTCTTACTACCTGACCATGGACAACAAGGAAGAAAAGGGAACAGGCATGATTTTGCGTACGGTGAATGAAGCTGTATCCGCATATCAACGCGGTACTGCAGGTTTGCATGCACGCGTGGCTATTCCTGTTAAAGCACTGGGCAAAACAAGCTTCACGGAGAAACAACAAGAGGCGATGCTGCTGACAACGGTCGGCAAAATCATCTTTAACGAAATTTTCCCTGCGAGCTTCCCGTATATCAACGATGCTACACGTGCTAACCTTTATCAAGGTACTGCGGAGCACTCGTTTGTATATGAGAAAGGTGCCGATCTGAGAGAAGCAATCATGAATGCTCCTCAGGCTGGCGGTGTCGGAAAAGAGTATCTCGGTTCGATCATCGCGCGTTGTTTCGAAATTTATCACACAACGGAAACAGCCGTTATTCTGGATAAAATCAAACAACTCGGATTTACGTATTCGACCCGTGCCGGTATTACCGTGGCCGTGTCGGACGTTGTCGTGCCTGATGAAAAAATCGATATTCTCAAGCAGTCCGAAGAAAAAGCCCAAATCGTTACGAATCAGTACCGCCGCGGTCTGATCACGAACGAAGAGCGCTATGACCGCATCATCGATATCTGGTCGAAATCGAAAGACGATATCACCGATATCCTGATGAAGTCGATGGACCGTTACAATTCCATCATGATGATGGTTGACTCCAAAGCGCGGGGTAACAAATCGCAGATCACCCAGCTGGGCGGTATGCGTGGTCTGATGGCCAACCCATCCGGCCGGATTATCGAACTCCCAATCAAATCGAACTTCCGTGAAGGTCTGACGGTACTCGAGTACTTTATCTCGACGCACGGTGCCCGTAAAGGTTTGGCTGATACGGCCCTTCGTACAGCGGACTCCGGTTACTTGACTCGTCGTCTCGTAGACGTAGCCCAAGATGTCATCGTACGCGAAGACGATTGCGGTACGGATAAAGGCTTCACTGTTAGCCGTATCCAGGACGGCAAAGAGGTTATCGAGGATCTCTATGACCGTATCGAAGGCAGATACTGCTTTGAGACGGTTCGTCATCCGGAAACGAATGAAATCATTGCGCACCGCAATGAATTGATCGATTCCGATAAAGCGGAAGCGATTGTCAAAGCGGGCGTAACGAAACTGCAAATCCGCTCCGTACTCAGCTGCCGTGCTCGTCATGGTGTCTGCAAAAAATGTTACGGTCGCAACCTGGCGACAGGTAAACATGTGGAGATCGGGGAAGCAGTCGGTATTATCGCTGCACAATCCATTGGTGAGCCAGGAACCCAGTTGACGATGCGTACATTCCACACCGGTGGTGTAGCCGGAGACGATATCACGCAAGGTTTGCCGCGTATCCAAGAGCTCTTCGAAGCCCGTAACCCTAAAGGTCAGGCCACGATCAGTGAGATTGACGGTGTCGTTAAAGAGATCCGCGAGGCGAAAGATCGTCGCGAGATCGAAATCCAAGGTGAAGCGGAGTCCAAAGTATACTCGGTTACCTATGGTTCCCGTGTGCGCGTAAGCGAAGGCATGGAGATCGAAGCGGGCGACGAGTTGACGGACGGTTCCATCGATCCGAAAGAAATGCTGCGCATCAAAGGCGTACGTGGCGTGCAGAACTACATTTTGCAGGAAGTACAGCGCGTATACCGTAACCAGGGTGTAGAAATCAACGATAAACACGTTGAAGTCATGATCCGTCAAATGCTGCGCAAAATCCGCATCGTAGATGCAGGGGACACCAACTTGTTGCCAGGATCGTTCGTGGATACCCACGAGTACGAAAAAGCAAACAAAGCGGCATTCCTCAGCAACAAAGAGCCAGCGGTTGCCAAACCGATCCTGCTCGGGATCACCAAAGCATCCCTGGAGACCGATTCCTTCCTGTCCGCGGCATCCTTCCAGGAGACGACACGTGTCCTGACAGATGCAGCGATCAAAGGAAAAGTCGATCAGTTGCTCGGTCTGAAAGAAAACGTAATTATCGGTAAACTGATTCCTGCAGGTACGGGTATGAACCGTTACCGCAGCATCGAGTTTGCCGGTCCGGAAGACGGCGAATCTTCGGTAGAAGAGCTGGAGCCGGTATCCGTAGATTAATCGCTTTTTCTAGCACCTGAACAAAGAAATAGAGTTTTGGGCATCAGGGGATGACGGCATGAGCGTGCCTATACGTCCTCTGATGCTGCAAACTTTATGATAAATGTTTGTGATTAGCATTGACAATGCTTGCGCTAGATGCTAATATATCAAAGGTGCGTGAGCAGATGATTGTATTTGATCCAATTTCGGAGGAATGTACGATGCCTAATGAAAAAGGTCTGCAAGATGCTCATGTCAAGATTGGTACCAAACAGACCATGCGGATGGTTCAGTCAGGAATGGCTTCCGAAGTCTATGTGGCTGAGGATTGCGATCCGCAGCTTACTTCCAAAATCATCGCTTTGTGCGAAGAGCACAATGTCAAGTACACGAAAGTGGACACGATGAAAAATCTCGGCAAGGCATGCGGGATTGGAGTAGGGGCAGCGATGGTAGCTGTCGTTAAATAATGTTAGGAACGTTTTTGTCAGGGAACATTTTTATGGATTCTCAAAGGCAAAAACTTTTCATTTGTCTTTTTATGAACCGCCTGGGTCTGTGGGCTTAGAGTAAAGGTTTATAAAGAAACATGAATAATTGAGGAAGGGGGTGGCAATCACATGCCAACTATTAACCAACTGGTTCGTAAAGGACGCCAAGCTAAAATCTACAAGTCCAAATCGCCAGCCTTGCAAAAAGGGTTCAACGCTCTGAAACGTGAAGCTACTAACATCAGTGCCCCACAAAAACGTGGTGTCTGCACTCGTGTAGGTACAATGACTCCGAAAAAACCGAACTCCGCGCTTCGTAAATACGCTCGTGTTCGCTTGACGAACCGCGTAGAGGTGACGGCTTACATTCCGGGTATCGGACATAACTTGCAAGAGCACAGCGTTGTGCTGATCCGTGGCGGTCGTGTAAAAGACCTTCCGGGGGTACGTTATCACATCGTTCGTGGCGCTCTTGATACTGCAGGCGTGAACAACCGTATGCAAGCTCGTTCCAAATACGGCGCGAAACGTCCAAAAGCTAAAAAAGCCTAATTGAAGAATAGCGGCAATCTCGGCATGATTCTGGCTGCTGCCAGATAAGCCGGATTAGCCGAACAAGAAAGAAAGGGGGATATCCATGCCACGCAAAGGTCCAGTTACGAAAAGAGACGTGTTGCCAGATCCGGTATACAACAGCAAGTTGGTTACTCGTTTGATCAACCGCATCATGCTCGACGGAAAACGCGGTGTTGCTCAAAGCATCCTGTACAATGCGTTCAAGTTGATTCAAGAACGTACGGGTAATGACCCGATGGAAGTATTTGAAGCAGCAATCAAAAATATCATGCCAGTCCTGGAAGTTAAAGCTCGCCGTGTCGGCGGTGCCAACTACCAAGTACCAATCGAGGTAAAACCAGAGAGACGTACTTCCCTGGGATTACGTTGGCTCGTGAACTACTCCCGCAACCGCGGTGAGAAAACGATGGAAGAGCGTTTGGCGGCTGAGATCATCGACGCTTCCAACAACACAGGCGCTTCCGTTAAAAAACGCGAAGACACGCACAAAATGGCTGAAGCGAACAAAGCGTTTGCTCACTACCGTTGGTAGGATTCAGTTCATACTAAAAACTTCAATTTTGAAGGGAGACCCATTTCATGGCAAGAGAGTTCTCCTTGAAAAATACACGTAATATCGGGATCATGGCTCACATTGACGCGGGTAAAACCACTACAACTGAGCGGATCTTGTTCTACACAGGCCGTACGCACAAAATCGGTGAAGTTCACGAAGGCGCTGCGACAATGGACTGGATGGAACAGGAACAGGAGCGCGGGATCACGATTACTTCCGCTGCGACTACCGCTTCTTGGAAAAACCACCGCGTCAATATCATCGATACCCCGGGACACGTTGACTTCACTGTTGAAGTTGAACGTTCCCTTCGTGTATTGGACGGAGCAGTAGGTGTATTCAGTGCGAAAGAAGGCGTTGAGCCTCAGTCCGAAACCGTATGGAGACAGGCTGACCGTTATGGCGTACCTCGGATCGCATATGTAAACAAAATGGATATCATCGGTGCCGACTTCTTGAACGTTGTTGCTGACATGCGTGATCGCCTTCAAGCGAACGCTGTTGCAATCCAACTGCCAATCGGCGCGGAAAATGATTTCAAAGGCATCATCGATATCATTGAGCAAAAAGCTCATATGTACCAGGATGACCTGGGACAAAATATCGATGTTGTGGACGTTCCTGCGGAATTCGCTGACCAAGTCGAAGAACTCCGTAACGAACTGATCGAGCGCGTTGCAGAACTCGACGAAGATTTGACGATGAAATACCTGGAAGGCGAAGAGATCACAGTTGATGAGATCAAAGCCGCTCTCCGTAAAGGTGTAGTCGAAGTTAAAATCTTCCCGGTTATCTGTGGTTCCTCGTACCGCAACAAAGGTGTTCAGCTGATGCTGGATGCCGTAATCGACTTCTTGCCAGCTCCAGTTGACGTACCGGACATCAAAGGTGTTCTGGAAGACGGAACTGAAGCGGTTCGTAAATCTTCTGATGAAGAGCCATTCTCCGCATTGGCTTTCAAAATCATGACAGACCCTTACGTTGGTAAGTTGACGTTCTTCCGTGTTTACTCCGGCGTACTTCAATCCGGTTCTTACGTATTGAACGCTACTAAAGGTAAACGCGAACGTATCGGCCGTATCCTTCAAATGCATGCGAACAGCCGTCAAGAGATCACTGAAGTTTACTCCGGTGATATCGCAGCTGCCGTAGGTTTGAAAGATACTGGTACAGGTGATACACTGTGTGATGAGAAACATCCGGTTATCCTGGAGTCCATGAACTTCCCTGATCCGGTAATCGAAATCGCCGTAGAACCTAAAACTAAAGCTGACCAAGATAAAATGGGTGTTGCTCTCGGTAAGTTGACTGAAGAGGATCCAACTCTTCGCGCACATACTGATGAAGAAACAGGCCAAACCATCTTGGCTGGTATGGGTGAGCTTCACCTTGATATCATCATCGACCGTATGCGTCGTGAGTTCAAGGTTGAAACGACTGTGGGTAAACCGCAAGTAGCTTACCGCGAAACATTCCGTGCGCCAGCTCGGGTCGAAGGTAAATTCGTTCGTCAGTCCGGTGGTCGTGGTCAATACGGTCACGTATGGGTTGAGTTCGAACCTCTCGAGCCAGGTACAGGTAACCAATTCGACAGCAAAATCGTCGGTGGTTCCGTTCCTAGAGAGTATATCGCACCAGCTTTGGCAGGGATCGAAGAGCAAATGAAAAATGGTGTCATTGCAGGCTTCCCGGTAGTAGACGTTAAAGCTACCATCGTGGATGGTTCTTATCATGATGTCGATTCCAACGAGATGGCGTTTAAAATCGCCGGTTCGATGGCACTGAAAGCGGCGAAAGATAAAGCACAACCAGCACTGCTTGAGCCAATCATGAAAGTTGAAGTAACCGTTCCGGAAGAGTACATGGGTGACGTTATGGGTATGTTGAATTCCCGTCGTGGCCGCATTGAAGGTATGGATTCCCGTGGTGGAGCCCAAATCATCCGTGCTAAAGTACCTTTGTCCGAAATGTTCGGATACTCTACAACTCTTCGTTCCGGTACGCAAGGACGCGGCGTGTTCTCGATGGAGCTTTCTCACTACGAAGAAGTTCCTAAATCGATCGCTGAAGAAATCGTATCCAAGAACAAAGGCGGCGAATAGTTTCTCCACATCAGGTGAACGTGTGCTCACGGCTCTATGAGCGTGTGAGTCCATACCACCTGATGCAAACATAAATCAAATTATTATAAGGAGGCCACGTTCAAATGGCAAAGGCTAAATTCGAACGTAATAAACCACACGTTAACATTGGTACTATCGGTCACGTTGACCATGGTAAAACAACTCTGACTGCTGCAATCACTACTGTATTGTCCAAAACTTACGGTGGCGCAGCGATCGCTTTTGATCAAATCGACAAAGCTCCAGAAGAGCGCGAACGCGGTATCACAATCTCCACAGCACACGTTGAGTACGAAACTGACGCTCGTCACTACGCTCACGTTGACTGCCCAGGTCACGCCGACTATGTTAAAAACATGATCACTGGCGCGGCTCAAATGGACGGAGCGATCCTGGTTGTATCCGCAGCTGACGGCCCAATGCCACAAACTCGCGAACACATCCTGTTGTCCCGCCAAGTAGGCGTTCCTTACATCGTCGTATTCTTGAACAAATGCGACATGGTTGAAGACGAAGAGTTGCTTGAACTGGTTGAAATGGAAGTTCGCGACCTGTTGAACGAATATGAGTTCCCAGGCGATGACACTCCAATCACTCGCGGTTCCGCTCGTGAAGCTCTGCAAAACCCAGAAGGTCCTTGGGCTGAAAAAATCGTTGAGATGTTCAAAGAAATCGATACTTACATCCCAACTCCAGAGCGCGACACTGAAAAACCATTCTTGATGCCAGTCGAGGACGTATTCTCCATCACTGGTCGTGGTACAGTTGCTACTGGCCGCGTAGAGCGTGGTACAGTTAAAGTCGGCGACGAGGTTGAAATCGTTGGTATCCACGAAGAAACTAAAAAATCCGTCGTTACGGGCGTTGAAATGTTCCGTAAATTGCTGGATTCCGCTCAAGCGGGTGACAACATCGGCGCATTGCTGCGTGGTGTTGACCGTACTCAAATCGAGCGCGGACAAGTATTGTCCAAACCGGCTTCCGTTAAGCCACACACTGAGTTCACAGCTCAAGTTTACGTCCTGACTAAAGAAGAGGGTGGACGTCACAAACCTTTCTTCACAGGATATCGTCCACAATTCTATTTCCGTACAACTGACGTAACAGGTATCATCAACCTGCCAGAAGGTACTGAAATGGTAATGCCAGGCGACAACATCACAGTAACTGTACAACTGATCGCTCCAATCGCGATCGAAGAAGGTACTCGCTTCGCGATCCGCGAAGGTGGCCGTACAGTTGGTGCCGGTGCGGTAGCAACAATCCAAAAATAATTCGGCTTCTTGCTGAATGATTATATGTAACATTGTACTGGAACGAGTAACGCTGTACTGGAACGAAGCTTCGGAAAAGAGTTCTTTATCCGATATCGGGTAAAGAACTCTTTTGTTTTATGAGTCGGAACGGGCGTCAGGAAATAACAGCAAACATTGACGAGAAGAAACGGTAAAGGCAACAGGCATAGCAAATGAACATTTGAATGAGTTGTTTCTGCAAAGAATTATTCTTTTAAATGTATTTCTTAAATATGCTTGCAATACGCCTATCTTTTCTGTATAATAATGAATGTTGTTCTGAGACGTTGCGATGATGTGAGAGGTTACTGACACACCCGGCCCCTTTGCCATGGGAGGGTGGTCGGAAAATTTTCACGGAGTATGTCCGATACCAAATTGGGCGATAGAAGGAGGGACTAAAATGGCAAAGCAAAAAATTCGTATTCGTTTGAAAGCTTACGACCACAGAATTCTTGATCAATCCGCGGAGAAAATTGTTGAAACAGCAAAACGTTCCGGTGCTGGTGTATCCGGTCCGATTCCGCTTCCGACTGAAAAACAAATCATTACTATTCTTCGTGCGGTGCACAAGTACAAGGATTCTCGGGAACAGTTCGAGCAGCGTACACATAAACGTTTGATCGACATCGTTAACCCGACTCCACAAACTGTGGATGCCTTGATGCGCTTGGATCTGCCGTCCGGTGTAGATATCGAAATCAAACTGTAATAGATGAAATAAATCTCATGTACAAAGGAAAAGAGGTGTCAACATGAAAGGTATCTTAGGAAAAAAACTTGGAATGACTCAAGTGTTTACGGCTGAAGGTAATGTTATTCCTGTAACAGTTATCGAAGCAGGACCTTGTGTTGTTTTGCAAAAGAAAGATCTTGAGAATGATGGCTACGAAGCAATTCAAATCGGCTATGCTGACAAGAAAGAGAAAAATGCTAACAAGCCAGAAGCAGGGCACGCCAAAAAAGCGAACACTGCCCCTAAGCGCTACGTTCGTGAACTTCGCGGAATCAACCTTGCGGATTATGAAGTTGGCCAAGAGTTGAAAGCTGATATTTTCGCAGAAGGCGAGTTTGTTGACGTAACGGGTATTTCCAAAGGTAAAGGTTTTGCCGGCGTAATCAAACGTTGGGGACAAAGCACTGGTCCTATGTCTCACGGTTCGCGTTACCACCGTGGTCCGGGTTCCATGGGTTCCATCCAAGCGAACCGCGTTCCTAAAGGTAAACACTTGCCAGGACACATGGGTCATGAAACAGTAACGATCCAACGTCTTGAAGTTGTTAAAGTCGACGCTGAGCGTAACGTTCTGCTCGTTAAAGGCTCCATCCCAGGACCTAAAAACAGCTTCGTGAATGTTAAAGAAACGGTGAAAAAATAACCACTAAAGAAAGGAGGAACACGAAATGCCAAAAGTAGCAGTTTACAATGTTGAAGGTAGCCAAGTTGGCGAAGTAGAATTGAATGATGCAGTATTCGGTATCGAGCCGAACGTGCATGTTCTTCACGATGCAGTATTGCTGCAACGCGCTTCCCTGCGTGCGGGTACTCACAAAGTAAAAGGACGTTCCGAAGTCCGTGGCGGTGGACGTAAGCCTTGGAAACAAAAAGGTACAGGTCGCGCTCGTCAAGGTTCGATTCGTTCTCCACAATGGAAAGGCGGCGGTATCGTATTTGGTCCGACTCCTCGGAGCTATGCGTTCAAACTGCCTAAAAAAGTTCGTCGTTTGGCGATCAAATCGGCTCTTTCTTCCAAAGTTGTCGACAAAGACATTATCGTATTGGACGCTCTTGCACTGAGCACGCCAAAAACCAAAGAATTTGTTAACATTCTGAGCAAACTGAATGTTGACCGCAAAGCTTTGATCGTAGCTCCTAGCTTCGATGATAATGTTGCACTTTCCGCACGGAATATTCCAGGCGTGAAATTCGTTGCAGCTGACGGCATTAATGTTCTTGACGTGCTCGCGCACGACAAACTGATCATTACGAAGGAAGCAGTTCAGAAGGTAGAGGAGGTGCTCGCGTAATGAAGGATCCTCGTGATATTATCAAACGTCCGATTATTACGGAACGTACTGCTGACATGATGAACGACTTGAAATATGTATTTGAAGTCGATATCCGTGCAAACAAAACCGAGGTAAAAAAAGCTGTAGAAGCGATCTTTGGCGTGAAAGTGAAAAACGTGAACACTCTTCGTGTTCCGGCGAAACCAAAACGCTATGGCCGTTACAGTGGTTACACTTCCGAGTGGAAAAAAGCGTTCGTTACGCTGACTTCGGACAGCAAATCGCTTGAGTTCTTTGAAACTGTTTAATTGATCTTGCTAAAGTAAGGAGGGAAAACTCGTGCCAATCAAAAAGTATAAACCGACATCCCCGGCAAGACGGAATATGTCCGTATCGACATTTGAGGAAATCACCACAAATCAGCCGGAGAAATCGTTGCTCGCTCCTTTGAGTAAAAAGGCAGGCCGCAACAACCAAGGTAAAATTACGGTTCGTCACCACGGTGGTGGACACAAACGTAAATACCGTATCATTGACTTCAAACGGACCAAAGATGGAATACCGGGCCGCGTTGCTACAATCGAGTACGATCCAAACCGTACTTCGAACATCGCCCTGATCCACTATGCTGATGGTGAGAAACGTTACATCATCGCGCCTAAAGGTCTGAAAGTTGGCGATCAAGTGTTCTCTGGACCAGAAGCCGACATCAAAATCGGTAACGCGCTCCCATTGGAAAACATTCCAGTAGGTACCGTTATCCACAACATCGAGTTGAAACCAGGTAAAGGCGGACAGTTGGTTCGTGCTGCTGGTACAGAAGCTCAATTGCTCGGTAAAGAAGAAAAATACGTTTCCGTTCGTCTCTCTTCCGGAGAAGTTCGCCGTATTCTGAAAGTTTGCCGTGCAACAATCGGTTCCGTAGGTAACGAAGACCACGAGCTCGTGAAAATCGGTAAAGCCGGTCGTAGCCGTTGGTTGGGTCAACGTCCTGAAGTTCGCGGGGTAGTAATGAACCCTAACGATCACCCTCACGGTGGTGGTGAAGGCCGCGCTCCAATCGGACGTAAATCGCCTATGTCTCCATGGGGTAAACCAACTCTTGGTTACAAAACGCGTAAGAAAAACAAAGCTTCTGATAAATACATCATCCGTCGCCGCACGAAGTAATACACACTGTGCATAACTTCGTGAGGCATCTACGGATGCATAATAGCAACGGTTGAAGGGAGGATTTTACCATGAGTCGCAGTTTGAAAAAAGGGCCTTTTATTGATGGCTACCTGCTCAAAAAAGTAGAAGACATGGACGCTTCCGGCAAGAAACTTGTCATCAAAACGTGGTCCCGTCGTTCTACAATTTTCCCGCAATTCATCGGACATACATTTGGCGTTTACGATGGTCGTAAACACGTGCCGGTTTATGTTACTGAGGATATGGTCGGACACAAACTGGGTGAGTTCGCTCCAACCCGTACGTACAAAGGCCATACAGATGACGATAAGAAAACAAGAAGATAAATTGATTATCTCTAACGTTTGAGAGGAGGTTACACAATGGAAGCAAAAGCACATGCTAAGTTTATCCGCATTGCTCCTCGTAAAGTTCAACTCGTTGTTGACTTGATTCGCGGCAAGCAAGTTGGTGAGGCGGTTGCCATTCTTCGCCATACTCCGAAATCCGCTTCTCCGGTTGTTGAGAAATTGCTCAACTCGGCGATTGCGAATGCGGAACACAACTACTCTATGGATGTTAATAACTTGGTTGTTTCTCAAGTGTTCGTAAACCAAGGACCGACAATGAAACGTTTCCGCCCTCGTGCAATGGGACGTGCAAGTCGTATTAACAAACGTACTAGCCACATCACTTTGGTGGTATCTGAAAAATAGAAGGAGGGAAAACGTGTGGGCCAAAAGGTAAATCCAGTCGGACTTCGTGTCGGTATTATTCGTGACTGGGAATCGAAATGGTATGCAGGCAAGGACTTCGGTGATCTCTTGTTGGAAGACGTGAAGATTCGTGAATTCCTTAAAAATAAACTGAAAGACTCCGCTGTATCTCGCATCGAAATCGAGAGAGCGGCAAACCGTGTGAACGTAACAATCCACACCGCGAAACCAGGTATGGTTATCGGTAAAGGTGGTTCGGAAGTTGAAAATCTGCGTGGTCAAATCACCAAAATCGCAGGTGGCAAAAAAGTTCACATCAACATCTCTGAAATCAAAAACCAAGACCTGGACGCAGTCCTCGTTGCTGAAAGCATTGCACAACAACTGGAACGCCGTGTTTCTTTCCGTCGTGCTCTGAAACAAGCAATTCAAAGAACTATGCGCTCCGGTGCTAAAGGGATCAAAACTCAAGTGGGCGGACGTCTTGGCGGTGCTGAGATCGCACGTTCGGAAGGCTACAGCGAAGGAACTGTTCCACTGCATACGCTTCGTGCCGACATCGACTACGGTACAGCTGAAGCTCATACTACTTACGGTCGTCTGGGCGTAAAAGTATGGATCTATCGTGGAGAGGTTCTTCCTACGGCTAAGAAACAAGCTGCTAAGGAAGGAGGCAACTAATCATGTTGGTACCAAAACGTGTAAAACACCGTAAGCAACAACGCGGTCACATGAAAGGCCAAGCTAAAGGCGGAACTACGCTGAACTTCGGCGAATACGGTCTGCAAGCAACGGAACCAGCTTGGATTACTAACCGTCAAATCGAAGCGGCTCGTATCGCGATGACTCGTTATATCAAACGTGGCGGTAAAGTATGGATCAAAATTTTCCCTGATAAACCGATCACTCAAAAGCCTCTCGAGGTTCGTATGGGTAGCGGTAAAGGTAACGTAGAAAAATGGGTAGCAATTGTGAAACCAGGCAAGATCATGTTCGAACTTGCTGGCGTACCAGAAGAAGTTGCTCGTGAAGCAATGCGTCTGGCTGCTCACAAACTGCCGATCAAAACGAAGTTTGTGAAACGTGAAGAAGTGGGTGGTGAAGCAAATGAAAGCAACTGAATTTCGCAACCTAACCTCTGCTGAAATCGAGCAAAAGATTGCCGGATTTAAAGAAGAACTCTTTAATCTGCGCTTTCAACTTGCTACCGGTCAGCTGGATAACCCGACTCGGATCCGTGATGTGCGGAAAGAAATAGCTCGTGCTAAAACCATTATCCGTGAAAGAGAACTGGGAATCGGTTAATATCGACCGGATGGATATTCCGTCCGTGATCAGGAAGGAGGCCAACAATGAGCGAAGAACGTAACGCACGTAAAGTGCAAATCGGTAAAGTGGTTAGTGACAAAATGGACAAAACAATCGTTGTTGCTGTAGAAACTTACAAAAAACACGACTTGTACCATAAACGCATTAAATACACAAAAAAATTCAAAGCGCATGACGAAGAAAACACTGCGAAAATCGGTGACACCGTGAAAATCATGGAAACTCGTCCGCTTTCGAAAGATAAACGCTGGAGACTGGTTGATGTCGTTGAAAAAGCGGTTATCATCTAATGACTCGGCAGCATAGCTGAAAGGAGGAAAACTAAATGATTCAACCATTTACACGTTTGGCTGTAGCCGACAACTCTGGTGCGAAGGAACTGATGTGTATCCGTGTACTGGGTGGTACGGGACGTCGTACAGCTCAAATCGGCGATCTGATCGTTTGCTCTGTAAAACAAGCAACACCAGGCGGCGTTGTCAAAAAGGGTGATGTAGTAAGAGCGGTTGTCGTTCGTACGAAACGTTCTGTACGTCGTAAAGACGGTTCCTACATCGGCTTTGACGAAAACGCAGCGGTTGTTGTCAAAGAAGACAGAAGCCCGCGCGGAACACGTATTTTCGGACCTGTTGCTCGTGAACTTCGCGAGAAGGATTTCATGAAAATCGTTTCCTTGGCTCCAGAAGTTATCTAATAGCTTAGCTCGTGATGTGAGAAACAGGAGGTGTACGAAATGCCAAGAGTGAAAAAAGTTCTGGAATCCCATAACAACAAACTTCACGTGAAAAAGGAAGACACAGTTATGGTGATCAGCGGTAAAGACAAAGGCAAAAAAGGCCGTGTCATCGCTGCTTATCCTCGTGAGAACCGCGTCCTTGTGGAAGGTGTGAACATGGTGAAAAAACACCAGAAGCCTAACCAACAAAACCCGCAAGGCGGCATCATCGAGAAAGAAGCTCCGATTCATGTTTCCAACGTGATGCATATCGATCCAAAGAGCGGAAAAGTAACCCGTATCGGTTACAAAGTATTGGATAACGGTAAAAAAGTTCGCGTTGCAAAACGTTCCGGAGAAATCATCGACTAATCGAACCGATCAAGAAAGGAGGGCTATGATTCATGGCATCAAGAATGAAAGAACGTTACCTGAACGAAATCACTCCTGCTTTGGTGCAGAAGTTTAACTATACGACGGTAATGCAAGTGCCGAAAATCGAGAAAGTTGTAATCAACATGGGTGTGGGCGATGCAGTCCAAAACTCCAAAGTGTTGGATTCGGCTGTAAACGATTTGCAGCTGATCGCAGGTCAAAAACCTGTAATCACTCGTGCGAAAAAATCTATCGCAGGTTTCAAACTGCGTGAGAACATGCCAATCGGTGTGAAAGTAACGCTGCGCGGTGAGCGTATGTACTACTTCCTCGATAAATTGTTCAACGTAACTTTGCCACGCGTCCGCGACTTCCGCGGTGTGTCCAGCAAAGCGTTTGACGGCCGTGGTAACTACACTCTGGGTCTGAAAGAGCAATTGATCTTCCCAGAGATCGAGTACGATAAAGTAGACAAAGTTCGCGGTATGGACATTGTTATCGTAACTACTGCAAAAACTGACGAAGAGTCCCGCGAGTTGCTTACGCAACTGGGAATGCCTTTCGTAAAATAAGTTGACGTAACGTTTCCGGGTGTCTGGAAAGACTCCCTTTTCTCCGAAATTATTTAGGAGGTGTCAGGCTAAGTGGCAAAAACTTCGATGAAAGTTAAACAACAACGCACACCTAAGTTCAAAGTACGTGCTTATACACGCTGTGAGCGTTGCGGACGTCCACACTCGGTGCTGCAGAAGTTCAAAATTTGCAGAATTTGCTTCCGTGAATTAGCTTATAAAGGCCAGATTCCTGGCGTGAAAAAAGCAAGCTGGTAAAAAGTTCTGAACGGGAAGGAGGTTAACTCACAATGACTATGTCTGATCCAATTGCAGATATGCTTACTCGTATTCGTAACGCGAACACGGTTCGTCACGAAACGGTAGAAATGCCTGCTTCGACGATGAAAAAACAAATCGCTGACATTCTGAAGCGTGAAGGTTTCATCCGTGATGCAGAATATATCGATGATAACAAACAAGGGATTATCCGTGTTTTCCTGAAATACGGACAAAACAACGAGCGCGTTATCTCTGGTCTGAAAAGAATCAGTAAACCAGGTCTTCGTGTTTACACGAAGAGCAACGAAGTACCTCGCGTACTTGGCGGTCTCGGAATCGCGATCATCTCGACATCCAAAGGTGTTATGACGGACAAAGAAGCTCGTCAAGCAAAAGCCGGCGGCGAAGTCGTATGCTACGTTTGGTAATATAACGTCACAAGATAGGAGGTGCAACATATGTCCCGTATTGGTCGCAAACCAATCACTGTACCAAGTGGTGTAGACATCACTTTGGAAAACTCCGTTATTACGGTTAAAGGTCCAAAAGGAACGTTGACTCGTGAACTTCACAAAGACATGAAGGTCACAGTTGAAAACAACGAAATTACAGTTGTGCGTCCTTCCGACAACAAAACTCACCGTTCCCTGCACGGAACTACGCGTAGCGTTGTAAACAACATGGTGAGTGGCGTAACTGAAGGTTTCGCAAAATCTCTGGAACTGGTTGGGGTCGGATATCGTGCAAGCAAATCCGGAGATAAAATCGTACTGAACGTTGGATACTCCCACCCGGTTGAAATCACTCCGGAAGCGGGAATCGAATTCGAAGTTCCTTCGAATACGAAAATCATCGTTCGCGGGATCGACAAAGAGCGCGTAGGTGCTTACGCTGCTAAAATCCGTTCCGTTCGTGAACCTGAGCCGTACAAAGGTAAAGGTATTAAATATGAAGGCGAGCGTATCATCCGTAAGGAAGGTAAAGCCGGTAAGAAGAAATAAGATTTCTCTTACCGCCTTTGCGCGGCTTTCGGCTTGCTTGCTTCTCGTGTATCTAATATACCCCGTGGCTTCATCTCTGAAGCCTGCGAGGTAACCTGAAAGGAGTGAAATCCAGAGATGATTACGAAACAGGATAAAAACAAGGCACGTCTGAAAAGACATCTGCGCGTTCGTAAGAAAATCCAAGGAACGGCAGCGCGTCCTCGTTTGAACGTTTTCCGTTCTGGTAAACATATTTACGCTCAAATCATCGATGACGTAGCTGGTGTAACGATCGCTTCCGCGTCTACTGTAGACAAAGAACTGAGCAGCGACATCAAAAACGGCGCATCTGTTGAGTCTGCTCGTAAAGTTGGCGAACTCGTCGCTAAACGTGCGAAAGACAAAGGTGTATCGAACATCGTATTTGACCGTAGCGGTTATCTGTACCATGGTCGCATCGCAGCATTGGCTGAAGCGGCTCGTGAAGCAGGACTTGAGTTTTAAGATATTTTTCAAAAGGAGGTTAACGACTTGTTGCGTGTAGATCCGAATACTTTGGAACTGACTGAAAGAGTTGTAAATATTAATCGCGTAGCTAAAGTAGTAAAAGGCGGACGTCGTTTCAGCTTCAGCGCACTGGTTGTTGTCGGTGACGGCAATGGCTGGGTTGGAGCTGGTATCGGTAAAGCAGGCGAAGTACCTGACGCGATTCGCAAAGGTATCGAAGATGCTAAGAAAAATCTGATCCACGTACCACTCGTAGGAACTTCGATTCCTCACTTGGTAACTGGTAAATTCGGCGCAGGACGCGTTCTGTTGAAACCAGCTGCTGAAGGTACTGGAGTTATCGCCGGCGGTCCGGTTCGTGCGGTTCTCGAGCTGGCTGGTGTGGGCGACATTTTGACAAAATCTCTGGGTTCTTCGAATTCCATGAACATGGTCAATGCGACTTTGGAAGGTTTGTCCCGTTTGAAACGTGCTGAAGATGTTGCAAAACTGCGCGGCAAATCCGTCGAAGAGCTTCTGGGTTAAGGAGGGGAATCTCATGGCTAAATTGGAAATTACCCTCGTCCGCAGCTTGATCGGACGTCCGGAGACGCAAAGAACAACTGTGAAAACATTGGGCTTGCGCAAAATCAACAGCAAAGTGGTTCAAAACGACAATCCTGCCATTCGTGGTATGATCAACAAAGTAAGCCACCTGGTTTCTGTTAAAGAAATCGAGGCTTAAGACGGGTAAATCCCACAAATCTTTAAGGAGGTGCAACGAACGATGAAGTTACATGAGCTTTCCCCAGCTCCTGGATCCCGCAAAGAGCGCAAACGCGTAGGTCGCGGTCCAAGTAGCGGTACGGGTAAAACATCAGGTCGCGGTCACAAAGGACAAAACGCTCGTTCCGGCGGTGGTGTGCGTCCGGGCTTCGAAGGTGGACAAAATCCATTGTATCGTCGCTTGCCAAAACGCGGTTTCGTAAACCCAACTCGCAAAGAATATGCGGTTGTGAATATTGAAGACCTGAACAGTTTTGCTGCGGGTACTGAAGTAACTCCAGAATTGCTGCTGACAAACGGCGTTGTTAAAAACGCTAAGTCCGGCATCAAAATTCTGGGTAACGGCGAAGTCACTGTACAGTTGACTGTTAAAGCTAACAAGTTTTCTCAATCTGCGGTGGAGAAAATTGAAGCTGCCGGCGGTAAAACCGAGGTGATTTAATGTTCAAGACCCTAAAGAATATCTGGCGGGTTGAAGATCTGCGCAAAAGGGTATTATTTACCCTTTTTGTCCTGATCATTTATCGCATCGGATCGTTCGTTCCTGTACCGGGAGTTGACAAAGCAGTTTTTGAAGCAACAAACTCTGCAGGTAAGGAAATTTTTGGGCTGCTTAATACGTTCTCGGGTGGAGCGCTGTTCCAGTTCTCGATTTTTGCACTCGGGATCGTACCTTACATTACAGCATCGATTATCGTGCAGCTGCTGTCCATGGACGTCATTCCTAAATTGACAGAATGGGCTAAGCAGGGCGAGCAGGGTAAGAAAAAATCGGCACAGCTTACGCGTTACCTAACGGTAGCTTTGGCATTGATTCAAGCGTTTGGTACTTCGATCGGATTCAATCGCTTGTACAATACTCAAATGATACCGAATGCAACCTTTGCAGATTATATCCTGATCGCAATTGTTCTTACAGCGGGTACATCATTCCTGATGTGGCTTGGTGAGCAGATCACCGAGAAGGGCATCGGAAACGGGATTTCGATTTTGATCTTTGCAGGTATCCTGGCAACAGCGCCTAACATTATCAAACAAACCATCGAGTCCGATTTCATCCAAGCTGATCAATTGTTTATGAACATCCTGAAAGGTGTAATCATTGCAATCGTGATTGTATTGATTATCATGGGGGTCATTTACATTCAGCAGGCGATTCGGAAAATTCCGGTTCAATATGCCAAACGCGTTGTAGGCAACAAAATGTACGGTGGACAGAATACTCACATTCCGCTGAAGATTAATGCAGCTGGTGTAATTCCTGTCATCTTTGCTTCGTCACTGCTGATGTTCCCTACGATCATCGCAAACTTCTGGGCTGACCGTGCTTGGGCACAATGGATCGGAGCCAACCTGACAACGCACAAACCACTCGGTATGGTATTGTATGTTGTCATGATCTTTGGTTTCACCTTCTTCTATACTTTCGTACAGATGAATCCGCAGCAGATGGCTGATAACATGAAAAAGAACGGCGGTTACATCCCAGGCATTCGCCCGGGGAAAGCAACTGAGAAATATTTGACCCGCGTCATGACTCGTTTGACAATGGCCGGAGCCATCTTCTTGGCTGTCATTTCCGTACTGCCTGTAATCTTGGGCGCACTTTCTGGTTTGCCTCAATCCGCGCAAATTGGAGGAACTTCCCTCCTGATCGTTGTCGGTGTTGCGCTGGATACGATGAAGCAAATCGAAAGCCAATTGATCAAACGCCACTACAAAGGTTTTATCAATAAATAGGCAATAGGTACCGGTCAAGCTAACATTTACTTGCCCGGCACCTATTGTGCTGTTTGTTGATGTAGGGTAGTCTTGGAGGGAGTGACATAACGTGAACATCCTATTCATGGGCCCTCCGGGGGCAGGAAAAGGAACGCAAGCAGACGTCATCGTGAAAGAGTTCGGTATTCCCCATATCTCAACAGGCGATGCATTTCGCCTCGCGATTAAACAGGGAACTCCCATTGGCCTGAAAGCCAAGGAATACATGGATCAAGGTTTGCTCGTACCGGATGATGTGACCATCGGCATCGTTGAAGAACGTTTGCAGCAGCCTGATTGCAAGGAAGGTTTTCTCTTGGATGGATTTCCAAGAACCCTTTCCCAAGCAGAAGCGCTGGATGGCATTCTGGAACGTTTGAACTCTGGTCTGGATCATGTCATCAATCTGAAAGTAGACCGCAACAAGCTGCTGGCTCGTCTTACCGGACGCCGGATTTGCAAAAATTGCGGAGCTACTTATCATGTCGTGTTTAATCCGCCTAAGCAGGAAGGTATTTGTGATAAATGCGGAGGCGAGTTATACCAACGCTCGGATGATAACGAGGAGAGCGTAGGCACACGCCTTGACGAATATATCAACAAAACAGCACCACTCCTCACGTTCTATGAGAACAAGGATCTCCTTCGCCAAATTGACGGAGAGCAAGAGATCGAACAGGTTTCTCAAGAAATCGTGTCCTTGTTGCGGGGTTAATTGAATGATCATTGGTAAGTCAGAAACGGAACTGGGCTTGATGAGGGAAGCAGGGAGGATTGTTGCGGAAACGCATCGGCTCCTGGCAGAGCATATCGCTCCCGGAATTACGACTGGTGAACTTGACCATATGGCCGATCAATATATCCGTAGTCAAGGAGCTGTGCCGTCTTTCAAAGGTTATAACGGTTTTCCTGCCAGTGTGTGCGCTTCAGTCAATGAAGAGTTGGTGCATGGATTTCCCGGCAAACGCAAGTTGAACGAAGGCGATATCGTTACGTTTGACATTGGCGCGCAGTACCAGGGGTATCATGGAGATTCTGCCTGGACTTATCCAGTCGGCCGTATTTCCGAAGAAGCCGAGCGTCTTCTGGACGTTACCGAGGCTTCGTTATACGCAGGTCTGGCGCTGGTTAAACCGGACGTTCGCTTGTTTACAATATCTCATGCGATTCAAAAATATATCGAGGATGCAGGCTTTTCAGTTGTTCGCGAATATACCGGTCACGGCATAGGCGCAGAGCTGCACGAAGATCCTGATATTCCGAACTACGGTCTCCCTGATCGGGGACCACGGCTCAAAGCGGGCATGGTGCTGGCCATTGAGCCGATGGTTAACGCAGGCAAACGGTATGTGAGAACATTGGAGGATAATTGGACCGTCGTCACAGTAGATGGCTCATTATGCGCCCACTTTGAACACACCGTGGCAGTTACGCCCGATGGCATGGAAATTTTCACAAAACTGAATGCGTAGGTGATAAGGCATGAACAATACCTCTACTCCGCAGCTCGGTCAACTTGTGAAGATCCGTAAAGGCCGCAATGCGGACCAAGCCGCAGTAATTGTTGCTATCGCGGACAGCAGGTTCGTATATATTGCGGATGGAGACAAACGTAAGTTTGATCAGCCCAAGAAGAAAAATATTCTTCATCTGGAGCTCCAGCCGATGATTAGCAGCGAGGTCGTAAACAGTTTAAACGAGAGTGGGCGGGTGACGAACGGAAAGCTGCGCTATGCGGTGCATTCGTTTCTGGAATCCACCAACATTCAAGCTGAAGAGAAAGGAGACTGAATTATGGCCAAGGAAGATGTCATTGAAGTGGAAGGTACCGTCCTTGAACCGCTTCCGAACGCGACGTTCAAGGTTGAGCTTGAGAATGGTCACCAAATTCTCGCTCACGTTTCCGGCAAGTTGCGGATGCACTTCATCCGGATCCTGACTGGAGACAAAGTGGTTGTACAGTTATCGCCTTATGACTTGACAAAAGGTCGCATAACTTACCGTAAATAGTTGTAGACAGTTGCAATGAACTGTGAAGCTTATGAGCGGGTTTTGCCCGGCAAAACTTGCGAAAGCTTCGAAGCCGGTTTTACAATGGTAAAACCAGGTCAATGCTTACGAAGAGAGTTTTGCTAAGCAAAACTTTGAGGAGGTAATTCACATGAAGGTAAGACCTTCGGTCAAACCGATTTGCGAAAAATGCAAAGTCATTCGCCGCAAAGGGAATGTAATGGTTATCTGTGAAAATCCGAAACACAAACAAAAACAAGGTTAATGAAGGGGGTGTAGCGTAAAATGGCACGTATAGCTGGTGTGGATTTGCCACGTGATAAGCGCGTTGAGATCGCCTTGACTTATATTTTCGGAATCGGTAAAACGACTTCCCAGAAAATTCTGAGCTCTACAGGCATCAATCCGGACACTCGTGTTCGTGATTTGACGGAAGATGAAGTCAGCAAATTGCGTGAAAGTATCGACAAAGAGGTCAAAGTAGAAGGTGACCTGCGTCGTGAAATCTCTTTGAATATTAAACGTTTGACGGAGATCGGATGTTACCGTGGAGTTCGTCATCGTCGTGGTCTGCCTGTTCGCGGACAACGTACGAAAACGAATGCCCGTACTCGTAAAGGTCCTCGTCGTACTGTAGCGAACAAGAAGAAATAATAAGGGGGGATAAGAGAAAATGGCTAAACCGAAAAAAGTCGTACGTACTAAACGTCGTGACCGTAAAAATATTGAATCTGGCGTGGCACATATCCGCTCCACGTTCAATAACACCATCGTTACCATTACGGATCCTCACGGAAACGCAATTTCGTGGGCAAGTTCCGGCGGCCTCGGATTCAGAGGTTCCCGTAAATCGACTCCGTTTGCTGCACAAATGGCTGCTGAGACTGCTGCCAAAGCTGCAATGGAACATGGTATGAAAGCCGTTGAGGTTATGGTTAAAGGACCAGGCGCTGGCCGTGAAGCTGCGATCCGCTCTTTGCAAGCCGCTGGTCTTGAAGTTAACCTGATCAAAGACGTGACTCCAGTCCCGCATAACGGATGCCGTCCTCCAAAACGTCGTCGTGTCTAATGAGATTTGCCCCTGCGTGTGGTATAAAAACCGTGCAATCTGCTAATAATGGTTGTTTAGGCATACTACTACATGTTTTCGCAAGAGAAGGTAAATGTTTCATAGAGGACCGACGTTTTGAAGGAGGGGTATTGCAGTGATTGAAATCGAAAAGCCGAAAATTGAGACGGTAAACGTCAACGATGATGGCACCTATGGGAAATTCGTAGTAGAACCGCTGGAGCGCGGGTACGGTACGACGCTGGGCAACTCGCTTCGCCGTATTTTGCTCTCCTCGCTGCCGGGTGCGGCAGTGTCTTCGGTTCAAATCGATGGCGTTCTACATGAATTTGCTACAGTTCCTGGCGTAATGGAAGATGTGACGGAAATTATCCTGAACCTGAAAGCTTTGTCGCTGAAGATTCATTCGGACGAGGAGAAAGTGCTCGAGATTGATGCTGAAGGCGAAGGAGTTGTAACGGCAGGAGACATTCGTGCGGATTCCGACGTGGAGATCCTTAACCCGGATCTGCATATCGCTACGCTTGGACCAGGTTCGAGACTTCATATGCGTATTTTTGCCAATCGCGGTCGCGGCTACGTCCAGGCAGATCGGAACAAACGCGATGACCAGCCGATCGGCGTCATCCCTGTCGATTCGATCTTTACCCCGATCAGTCGCGTCAATTATGCCGTGGAAAATACGCGTGTCGGCCAGGTAACCAACTATGACAAGCTCACGTTGGAAGTTTGGACTGACGGAAGTATTCGTCCGGAAGAGGCTGTAAGCCTTGGCGCTAAAATTTTGACCGAGCATCTGATGCTCTTCGTAGGTCTTACAGACGAAGCGAAAGACGCAGAGATCATGGTTGAAAAAGAAGAAGACAAAAAAGAAAAAGTGCTCGAAATGACGATCGAAGAGTTGGATCTCTCTGTTCGTTCCTACAATTGCCTCAAACGTGCCGGCATCAACACGGTACAAGAGCTGACCACGAAAACGGAAGAAGACATGATGAAGGTGCGCAACCTGGGTCGCAAGTCTTTGGAAGAAGTTCAAGAGAAGCTCGAGGAATTGGGACTGGGACTTCGTACAGAAGAATAACCAGCCGAGTGCTTGTGTGGAGGAGGGAAAACAATGGCATACCAAAAGTTGGGCCGTAACTCCAGCGCGCGTAAAGCTTTGTTCCGCGATCTGGTAACCGACCTGTTCTTGTACGAACGCATTCAGACAACTGAGGCTAAAGCAAAAGAGGTTCGCTCTATTGCTGAAAAACTGATCACGAAAGCGAAGCAAGGTGATCTTCATGCCCGCCGTCAAGTGGCAGCTTACGTTCGTCGCGAAACAATCGATGGAGAGCAAGATGCAATCCAAAAACTGTTTAGCGAACTGTCCACTCGTTACGCTGAGCGTCCAGGCGGATACACTCGTATCCTGAAACTGGGACCTCGTCGTGGTGACGCAGCTCCTATGGTTTACCTGGAACTGGTAGACCGCGCGTAAAAACAGATGGGATAAGAAAGGGGACAGAATCTGAGGATTTTGGATCATCCCTTTTTTTCTCTTCATTTCGGATTCCGCGCTGTAATTGAAGCTCCGAAAGGGGCTTCTTTTGCTGTTCGGGACAGGAACAGGCTTAGTATGGAACAAAGGTGAGGTAATGATGCGCAACTTGTGTATGACGTTGACCTATGACGGTACGGCTTATTACGGCTTCCAGTCGCAGCCGGACGGGAATACGATCCAGGATTATATTGAAAAGGCCATCTTTGAGCTAACCGGAGAAAAGGTCAAGATTACAGGCTCCGGCAGGACCGATGCAGGCGTTCACGCCCGCAGGCAAATTTTCAATTTCCACACGTCTTCCCAAATTCCGGTGGAACGATGGTGCGTAGCGTTAAACTCCCGTTTGCCTTCCGACATTGTCGTGATCGATGCGATCGAGGTGCCGCTTGATTTTCACTCCCGATATGAGGCGAAAAGAAAAACGTACCGCTATACCATCAATGCGAACCAATTCGCGGATGTGTTCAACAGGAGGCTGCAATACCATCACCATGCAAAGCTGGATATCGCGGCCATGCAGGAAGGGTTGCGTCATTTTATAGGGACGTATGATTTTACGACCTTCGCTTCGAGGCACTCGCAGAAGGATAACCATGTCCGTTCCATATACGACGCCTGGCTTGAGGTGGATCGTTCCATGTGCAGAGATAACCCGCGTGATCAAGGTGTGATTCACATTTATGTGACCGGTAACGGTTTTTTGCAGCATATGGTCCGAATCATGGTGGGCACGCTGCTGCAGATCGGAGAGGGCAAGCGGAAAGCCTCTGATGTGCCAAAGATGATTGCTGCGTGCGATCGTGCTGCTGCAGGTCCTACTGCGGTAAGTCACGGTTTGATGTTATGGGATCTGGAATACAAGAAAGAATAAATTTGGTTTACGAAACTGCAATTTATACTTGCGATTTTGTCCCTTATCCTGTAATATAAAAGTTGTGTTTTCTTAATGGCTTTCCCACAGCCCCAATTAAGATCTGCACAATGAACAACTATCCATCAACACCTAAAGTTATAACTTAACGAACGAAGATAAATGAAAATGATGATTGGAAACAATTAAGGAGGAACTATTCATGCGTACCACGTACATGGCGAAGCCAAACGAAGTTGAGCGCAAATGGCACATCATTGATGCTGAAGGCAAAACGCTCGGACGCCTGGCAAGCGAAGCAGCTGCATTGATCCGCGGCAAACATAAGCCACAATTCACTCCACATGTGGATACTGGTGATTTCGTTATCATCATCAATGCGGAGAAAATCGTATTGACTGGTAAAAAAATGTCCGATAAAAAATACTACCGTCACTCGATGCACCCAGGTGGTTTGAAAGTAACTACTGCTGAAGAGATGGTTAAAAACAAACCTGAACGTATGTTGGAATTGGCTGTTCGCGGCATGCTTCCTAAAACTCGCATGGGCGAGCAAATGAAGCTGAGACTCAAAGCGTACAGAGGCACAGAGCATCCACATGCAGCACAAAAACCAGAAGTTTACGAACTTCGCGGTTAATTAAAAGGAGGACAGTTTCATGGCACAAGTACAATACTATGGGACAGGTCGTCGTAAACATTCGGTAGCTCGTGTTCGTCTCGTACCGGGTGAAGGACGCATTGTCATCAATAAACGTGATATCAATGAATACTTCGGTTTGGAAACTCTTAAACTGATCGTAAAACAACCACTGACTTTGACTGAAACATTGAACAACTACGATGTTCTGGTTATCGCTCATGGTGGCGGAATCTCCGGTCAAGCCGGTGCAATCCGTCACGGGATCTCCCGTGCTCTGCTGAAAGCAGATCCGGAGTACCGTGCATCCCTGAAAAAAGCTGGATTCCTGACTCGTGACCCACGCATGAAAGAACGTAAAAAATACGGTCTCAAAGCGGCTCGTCGCGCTCCTCAGTTCTCCAAACGTTAATTTGTACGACAAAAGCCTTTGGCCTATGGCCAGAGGTTTTTTTTATCTTTCAAAGGAAGGCACAGATTTAATGAATGGATGAAGGGAAAGGGGCTGCAACCATGATTTAACTGTCGTTAAATTCATAATGGATGAAAGTCATCAGGATTTCTTATGGATTTCATCAGCATTACTTAGAGATGACGACAGAATACAGGACATTTCAGGCTTGCATTTTATTCCCTTAATTTCGATCTGATATGAAGCGTGGAACGTTTTAGTCTGAAAGGATGTATGATGAACAATTCGTAAAGCCTTGCTCCAGCAACGCCTTTGAATGCAGCTGTTCGAAATGCGCTCCCTTTAGTCAGGACCTGCGTTTGCACTTTTTTTCGCTGGCAATGTAAAACTGATGAAAGCTGCAGCTGAAGTGAATAAAAATAACAGCCCTTAACAGGCGTTGGAGGGCCATTTTTGCCAAATGTCAGGCATTGACAATGCCAATGAAAGATTTATACTATGTATAATTCATATTTGTTTAGTCGGTTTTATGTTTTTTGAAAAGCAGATTGGGGGGATATTCAATCATGAATTTGTTCGAAAAGGAAGAGCTTGCGCGCACGAAGGCCGAGGAGTTGGAGAACGCAAGTCCCGAGGATATAATTCGTTACGCGATCGAGACATTTCCGAACATTACGTTTGCATGCAGCTTCGGTGCAGAAGACGTTGTGCTTGTAGACATGCTGCAAAAGATCAGCCCGTCTACGGACATTTTTTATTTAGATACCGATTTTCACTTTAAGGAAACGTATGAGACTCGCGATAAACTGAAAGAGCGGTATAATCTTGACTTTGTTCGTGTTTCCCCTAAAATTACGCCAGAGGAACAAGCTGCACAGCATGGGGATGAGTTATGGAAATCTGACCCGAATGCGTGCTGCAACATCCGTAAAGTAGAACCGCTGACTCGGATTTTGTCCCAGTACGATGCATGGATTACAGGAATTCGACGGGACCAGGCACCTACACGCGCCAATGCGAAGAAGGTAGAATACGATTTGAAATTCGGGCTGATGAAATTCAATCCGATTGCCCATTGGACTTCCGATGATGTCTGGGAATACATCCGTGCGAACAATGTCATTTACAATCCGCTTCATGATCAGAACTATCCAAGCATCGGCTGCGAACATTGCACCCGTCAGGTCATGCCTGGCGAAGATCCACGTGCGGGCCGCTGGTCCGGAAACGAGAAAACAGAGTGCGGGCTGCACAAATAACCATATTCGATACAGCGAGCTGACAAGATAACTACGATTCTGCCTCATGGAGGTACGCTGGTACAGCGTGTCGCACAAGGAGAAGAACGTGAACAATTGCTGCGGGACAGCGAGAAACTGACCATGAAGGTGTAGGCGACTACTACGGCACGTATGAAGCACAAGAGATTTTCTCGAACTTTACGGCTGAAGAATTGGGCATTACGCCATTGTTCTTGAACATAGCTTCTTTTGCACCAAATGCAGCAACATGGCATCGAGCAAAACGTGCCCGCACGACAAATCACAGCATCTGACGCTGTCTGGCACAAAAGTGCGTGGTTTGCTCCGTAACGGAGAGTGCCCTCCACTGGAATTACGTGTTCTGAGGTCGCCAAGATCCTGATCGAAGAAATGACGGACCAAGTAAGCGTCTAGCGCTCAGGGGTATATTTGTCCACCTTGTCCCATATAGATGATTAGAGTCATTTATATGGGACGAGGTGGTTTTTTGTATGCGTAAAAAGGTGGGTAAACATTTCGTATTGTGGATTCGTTTACGCACGGTCAAACGGCTCTTATTCAGTCTGTGCCTTCTTGCCATGTTTGTAGCGGTAGTCTCTTATGAACTCCCTTCTGCCAAAACGTCGGGATACTGGAGCTTGCCTTTGGCCGGCAAAGTCATTGCCATTGATGCAGGACATGGAGGACCGGATGGAGGGGCCGTAAGCAAGCAGGGGGTCATCGAGAAAGATATTAACCTGTCCATCGCCCTGTATGTTCGTGACTACTTGCAGCAAGCTGGCGCGTTGGTAGTCATGACCAGGGAGATTGATCAGGACTTGGCTTCCCCGGACACCAAGGGATACTCCAAACGTAAAACGGAGGACCTCAAGCAGAGGGTTAGACGGATTGAGGATAAGCAGGCAGACCTCTTTATCAGCATTCATATGAACAGCGTTCCTTCCAACCGGTGGAGCGGGGCGCAGGTGTTCTATACACCTAACCACCCTGACAATGAAGCATTGGCCAATCTGTTGCAGTCCGAGATTATTCGCAATCTCGAAAACACCGACCGGATCGCCAAAACGGTGAATACGGTGTATCTTTTGCAGGCACTGAAAATTCCTTCCGCCCTAGTAGAGGTTGGTTTCTTGTCGCACCCTGAGGAAGCACGACTGCTTGCAGATGAGAACTATCAGCGGAAGGTCGCCGCATCCATCTATAACGGCATCTTGCGGTACTCGTCCGGGGAAAGGCCCAAAAGGTAGCCACAGGCGAGAATGAGAGTGGTATAATTAAGGCAGCATATTTAAATACATGCCAATAGATAAAGCTGAGGTGCTGTCTGATGATGTTATCAAAGGAACAGATCCTTGAACTATTGCAGCCTTTGCAAGAGCCACAACTGGGCGTTAGTTTGACGGAGCTGCAATGGATTCGAGATGTCATGGTAAAGGAACATCATGTGTCCCTCACCATCGTAACGCTGGACAATAAGCCGGAGGACACAGAAACTCTTCGTGATGCTGTACAAGCCATTTTATTGCAGCATGGGATCGAGGATGTACATATCCGGCTCCGTGCGGCATCCGAGCACGAACGGGATAAGGTATTGGGGGAATCTTCTATACCGGAAGAGGAGGATGAAGTCCTTGTAAAAGGCCATGCAGCCGGACTTGACGGCCATGAATTGCTTGACCCGGAATCCGGAGTACGCTTCATTGCAATTGCAAGCGGCAAGGGTGGCGTGGGGAAATCAACCGTTACGGTGAATTTGGCGACAGCGCTTGCACGGCAAGGCAAGAAGGTAGGGGTGATCGATGCGGATATCTACGGTTTCAGTGTGCCGGACATGATGGGCATCGAGGAATACCCTGTCGTGGAGGATGGCGTTATCCAGCCTGTTGAACGGTTTGGCGTCAAAGTGATGTCCATGGGATTTTTCATCCGGGAGAACAATCCTGTAATTTGGCGGGGTCCCATGCTTGGACGCATGTTACGGCAGTTCTTTACCGACGTGAATTGGGGAGAACTGGATTATATGTTGCTGGACCTGCCGCCTGGAACCGGCGACGTGGCTCTGGACGTTCATCAGATGCTGCCGCAGAGCAAAGAAATCATCGTCACGACGCCTCATGCCACCGCTGCATTTGTAGCAGCCCGTGCGGGAGCGATGGCGATTCAGACCAATCACGAACTGCTCGGCGTTGTGGAGAATATGGCTTACCACGAGTGCGGCAAATGCGGGGAAAAAGAATACATATTCGGTCGTGGCGGGGGCGGACAGCTTGCTGAAAGCCTGCACACCAAACTGCTTGCCCAGATTCCGCTTGGCTCACCGGATAACCACGTCTCAGAGCCGGATTTCTCGCCATCGGTATTCAAGGCGGATACGCGTATTGGAGCTCTGTATGATGAGGTTGCCCAATTGATCGATAACGAGTTCTGAAGACTAAAAAGGAAAGCTCGCATCCATGAAGGGTGCGAGCTATTGTTGAATCAGCATTTCCGCTAAAGCCCAGGCTGATCGATTGCTTTCTGATCATTACAATCCGTACCCCAATTAAAGCGAGCCGAGTTCGACGTCTTTCATAACAAAATATATGTGGATGATGTCCTGCCCCGTTGTTATAAACGTTTGTTTCGCTGTCTTATGAACCTTGGCCGCCGCCGCCACCACCGTCGCCGCCGCCGCCTCCATCTTTCCCGCCGTCGCCGCTATCTTGACCTTGGCCGCTTTGGCCTTCCTGCTTCTGTTGTCCGCCGCTTTCGACTTTCGGCTGCAACTCATCCTGCACAACCTTTTTGAGCAGTGTTAACACTTCCATGCGGAAAAGCGGATTTTGCATTACTTCCTGCATAACCGTCATGGTTTGTTTACGGTATTCGGGTGTTTTCGTCATGTCCATGAACATTTTGGACACCTCGGGGGACTTCATGATGTCCTCGATCGACTTTTGGTACGTAGGGTCTTTAATAAGCTGCATATGAAGCTGCTTGCTTTGCGCATTGACCACTTTGGCGAATTCTCCCGCAAATTGCGGATCCGTCATGATCTTTTCAAATTCCTTCTGGTACTCCGGAGCCGTAATTGTATCCTTCACCGCGATGCGGATCTGCTCTGAGGATTGCGCAGGCATCAGCATTTTCATGCCGATCGTCCCTGTTCCTCCTCCGCCTTGGCCAGAACCTTGTGTTCCCCCGGCCCCAGAAGAGCTTTGGCCAGTTATGGCCTCCTCCACGGCTTTTTTGCCTTCATCGCTTTTGAGAATATCGACGACCATTGTTTTCATCTCTTTATAACTGCCCTGGGGGGCCGAATAATTCTGATCTGAACCACAGCCCGCCAGTGCGACGGAGAGGCCCAGCATAACGCCGCAAAGCTGCCATAAAGGCCGTTTCATAGGCATAATCCCTCCTTGATGAGATACTGGATGTAGTATGTGATAAGCGCCTTCGAAATATGTTGGCCGATGATGGTTTTTTACTGTGAAGGTTGGTAAAATAAACAATCGGGGGGTGGAAAACATTTGAATTTGCGTAAATGGTTGTTTCTGTTTTGGACAGCCCTGCTGATTGGGGCAGTTGGTTCCCTCTTTACCGGTATTGCTATGATGTTGTTCAACGGGGAGAGGACGAATGGTCTCGCCGATATTCTGCTTTATCTCCTCATACTGCTCGGCTCGGGCGTAATGATTAGCGTTTATTCGCAAATGGGTTTTTTCGCTTATCTGATCTTGAATTACATGGGCAAAGGCGTTTTCCCTAAACGTGCCTGGCAAATCATTCAAATTGTGCTAACCATATTTGCGCTGCTGGATGTCATGTTTTTGCGGTTGTTTGTCGCAGGGGGGCAAGAAAGATTGTCGGACGTTGTGCTCGGCATCATCATTTTGGCGGCGGCAATTGTTACCGCTTACGTAAAGGTGAAGCAAACCCACATTTCCGCGCTGGTGCCTACGCTATTTTTCATGATTGCAGCAACGATCGTGGAAACAATCGGCGTACTCCGCATCGATGTTAATGCAGCCACCGTGTTTATTGTCGTTCCATTGCTTCTGTGCAATGCATACCAGATCCTGCTGCTGCACAGACTTGTGGAGGGGCAGGGATTAGCTCAGCCGATAAGCAGTAAAGGCAGAAGTCCTAAAATTGAAGCATAAAGCAGTCGATAAACGTATATGGATACATGACAAAAGAGCTAACCGGGTTAGCTCTTTTCGTTTGGCCTTTCGGGCGGTTACTGAGAAATGGCTTGATCGCGAACTTCAGATCCCTTAACGTTGGAATGGTTCAGCAGTTCGGACACGGTGGCAAACTCGTAGCCTTGTTGGCGCAGTTTGGCGATAATGGCAGGAAGCGCTTCATGCGTTTGTTTGGAAGAATCGCTTGCATGAAGTAGAACGATGTCTCCGGGGTGGGCTTTGCTGACAACGCGGTCCACAATGGTCTGTGCACCTGGATTCTTCCAGTCGAGGGAATCCGTATCCCACTGCACCACCTGGTAGTTCAGACTGCTCGCGACCTGGAGCACACGTTTGTCAAAATCGCCATTCGGCAGACGCAGGAGGTTTGGTTCTTTTCCCGTCAAATCGGTTAAAATGCTGTGAGCTGTCATAATTTGTTTGCGAATCTCTTCTTCCGTCATTCTGCTGTAGTTGTCGTGTTTGTGGCCATGACTGCCGATTTCGTACCCTGCATCTTTGATTGCACTGACGATTTCAGGATGTGTTTTGCTCCAAGGAGATGATAGAAAGAAGGTTGCTTTCTGCACGTTGTTCTCTTTGAGCACTTTTAGGATCGGTTCTGTGCGTTTGTCGCCCCAACTGATGTCAAAGGTAAGAGCGATCACTTTTTTCTCGGTGGGCACACTATACACAGCAGATGGCGTGTCCTCCGAAAATACGGAAACGTCCCCGGTTTCCAAATAGATGATTCCAATCGCAAACACGGCAGCAGCCAGCACGATCAGATACCGTTTGATTTTTTTGCCGCTGAATACATAGAACGAGTTCATTTCGCTAAGCGCCCCTCTCCCCTAAGAAATGCTTGTTTACTTTTCAATGTATGCTCGTACCGCCCAGTTATTCTTTAAGCCGGAAGGTTGTTTACGTACAAATTCGAAAAAAATAGAATCCGCAGGAGGTATTCATGTTTAAATTCAGCACCTTTCTAGAAGGTATGGGCTCCATTCGGAGCGCGATTTTATGGTCGTTCATATTGTTTGCCGCAGGAATCGGTATTGGGTGGATCAGTACGGGAGCGCTTGAAGATGTGTTATTGGGGCAGATCAGGGGCTTGCGCGAAGCCAGTGAGCAATTGGAGCAAGGGGGCAACGTGCAGTGGAACTTCTTCTTGTTCATTTTCTTCAACAATGCCATTAAAAGTGTGCTGGTCATATATGCCGGTATTTTCTTTGGAATATTGCCAGTGGTTTTTCTCCTGATTAATGGGATGGTGATCGGATTTCTCGTTAATGTTACGACGAGTAATGGTGCAAGTCTGTTCGATATCGTTGTTAAAGGATTGCTGCCTCATGGCATTATCGAAATACCTGTAATTATTATTGCCTGCGCATTTGGGCTGAAATTTGGCGGATTGGCGCTGCGTAGTTTGATTCAGCTTGGCGGCCAGAAACGTCAACAGACCGGTCTGCAATGGGCACAATTTCTGCGTATGACGATAGCCGCTTCATGTTGGATCGTTATTCTGTTATTTATTGCCGCCATTATAGAGAGCACGATTACGTATAGCATTGTGCGTGGATAAATTTGTATGCAATTACATTCATAATTTTTCTGAAAGTTGACCATAACAATAAAACGGGTGCCAGCAGTTACAATAAATCTTCAGTGAGGAACGGCAACCGCTGCTGACGCCGCGTTGTCAAATAGAATGCCTTTGTTTGCGGGAAAGGCGAGAGATGACATAACTATCCATATGCTGAAAAAGGAGAACTCTAATGCTGGGTATGCTGTTTAACGATAAGGAATGCAAGGAATTGGACTATGTTTTACGCAAAGAGCTGGATGAAATGCTTTTTGACTTAAGTGATCACCGACTTGACCAGGAAATCAAATACGCGATTGCAAGCCGATACAAAACGGTGTTCCGCATGTATGCAAGGTTCGCACCTCCCAAAGAGTTGTCCAAATATGCGAGAGGCGGCAAGGTTAAAAATTTCAAATCATGAAGCTTAAGAGCAGGGGAAATAGTTTCACGGTTTTATCAGGCAGGCGGAGGTGTTTGCACAGGATCGTAGGGCACGCCTCCGTATATATAAAGTTTTTTGGAGAAGCAGGGAAGAAATATTCCGAAAAGGGTTGACCTTTGGCGGAGCATATGATAAATTAACATTCGTTCCTTTTTAGGAATTCGTTTTTCTAGCAAGATGATTTTCTATGAAAAATAGAAGAAAAAAAGTTCTTGCAAAGAAGTTTTGAATGTGTTATATTATAAAAGTAGCCGCTGAAAAACAGCGAGGGCGAATATAACGAAGTTTGATCTTTGAAAACTGAACAACGAGTGAGTAATGCGAAGGTTTTTGGTACATGTCGTATGACTGTATAAAAACCGGAGCGACATGGAGATATTTTATCTCGTCAGATTCAAAATGAGCTAATCGCTCTTTTCAATACCTCAGATGATTTTCATCACGATTAA
>NZ_JAVYAE020000023.1:0-66129 GCF_032334105.1 Paenibacillus hubeiensis | reverse complement strand
AGCGTCTTTAGGCGCAGTTTGGCAACAAGGGGTTATACCCCAAGAGCAAACCACCCGTTGGACGGGTGGTCCTGATTGGCATTAAGTAAATTCGAGGTTTCATTCGTATATAAAGTGAATTCGGTTTGAGCATTTAACCCTATAAGAAAGGAGGCTTACGATGACAGATCAGAACATACGGGATGCCATCGTCAGGCGTGATGCAAATGTGATGGAAAGTCTGATGAACGAATACGCTGGTCTGCTGTGGAACGTGGTACGGTCCATTTTGCGGTTAGCACCTGAAGAAGAAGTTGAAGAGTGTGTGGCAGACACTTTTTTTGCGTTTTGGCAAAACCCGCACGCCTATGACCCGGAGAGAAGTTCATTGAAAAATTACTTGGCGATGGTGGCCAAACGCAAAGCGATTGATCGTTATCGCAAGTTGATGCGGGCCAAAGAAGCCAAATACGAGGAACAAATTCATTTTCAGTCCAGCCCGGACGTGCTTACTCAAGTCATCCGTCAAGAAAATCGGGAAGAACTGGAACAAATGATAGACCTTTTTCCGGAACCCGACCGGGAAATTATGAAACGCCGATTATATGACGATCAGAAGCCCGGCGAAATATCGGAATCCATGTCTTTGCAGCTTAGACAGGTACATAACAAGCTATACCGTTCAAAACAGCGACTCCGCACTTGGTGGGAAAATCGAAAATAAAGGAGGTGTGATTTTCATGTCCAATCCGAATCAACCATTCACCGCACGTAACCTGGCAAACATCAAACGAAGGTTTTATGAAAAAACCGATGAGGCCGGATTGTTACCCGACAAGACCCATGAACAACAAGAGCCGACCCTCCGCCGAACGCGAATGCGTAAAGCCGTATCTATCCCCATCGTCGCGATCCTTTCGATCGGCGTACTTACTGGAGCCGCGGCGGCCATGAACATCGTTGATCTGTCAGCCGTTCTGCATTTCCTGGACAAAAGCCGTTTGGACATCTTGTCTCCCGTAAACCGTTCCAGCGAGGATCAAGGCATCCGCATGGATATACTGGGTGCGGTTCGCGATGGAGATACGGCTGAAATATATGTCGCCCTTACAGATCTAACAGGCCATCGCGTAACCGATACGCTCGATGTCTATGATTTCAGTGTGACTGGTGGCCGGGCACACAATGCACAGCTGGTCCATTACGATGAAACAACGAAAAAAGCCATTGTTCGATTCCTGGTCCAAGGGGAACATCTCAAAGACCGAATTACGGTTAAGATCAGTTCTTTCCTGACTGGTGCACAAACGAATGAAGATATTGACGTGGATTTGAACTGGTCCGCATTGTTGGAACAACAAACAGAAGACTCCATTATCACCTTGGATCCAATGAAAGATTGGATTAGCGGAGGGGGAGGACCGCAGTATGATGAAATCACGAGTCAATCCACGATCCCTGTACTTAAGCCAGATCAAATGCATATTCCCGTGCCGGGCCTGGAGTGGATGTATATTTCCAACGTAGGAATGGTTAATGGCAAACTGCATATTCAGATCAATCCAGATGCTGAAATGGGTACCTATAATCATGGCTATTTTTACTTTGTGGATGATCAGAGGCTGGAACAAGAAATTCTCCTAGCTGGGCTCAGTTATGGCTCCTATGAAAAAGACGGCGTTCAAATGGGCGGGGATTATGAGGAGTATATTTTCGATATTCCGGATATTCGCGAGCTCCAGCGCCTCCATTTGAAAGGAAAGTTCACCAGTTACGATGCATTCGTGAAGGGAACGTGGAAGACCACGTTTGATTTGAAGCAGAGCACCGTCAAAAAAAAGGCAGCGCTCCAGCATGCCTCGAATCATTCAAGTTCAGGACCTTTGAACGTGGAAGTCTCTGAATTAGGTGTGACGCTTACAGGGCACTTATCTGAAATCGATTCGGAGCGCCTCGATCTGCAAATCGTTTTACAAGACGGAGCAACCATTGAGGCCGATTCAGGGTTTGTGCAGTTGGATCAGGAAATCGTCAAATGGATCTCAACCGAAACGATTCCCGTAAGCGAGATTAGGGAGCTTATTGTGAACGGAATATCCGCTCCGCTGCACGATTAAAAAAAGAGGAAACGCTGCCAGCAAATTAAACAGCAAATGTCATATCCTGGCTTATCCCGCATACGATAGGCGTACGCGGACATAAGGGAGGAAACAGGCATGTCCATGAGCGAACCGCTATTGATTCAAATTGTGAATGAACAGCTCCCGGCAGGAGCCGCAATTGTCACGATCGAGAAACCGGTCAAACACCCGGCTGTCTATGCGGCAGACCTTACCGGGGACGGCTCGCCGGAAATTGCGGCCGTATATGAGCAGGACGGGCAGCTGATGCTGCTTGTATTGACGTTTATCGCAGGCAAGTGGGTTAAAATGTCTTTGACGAAAGGCATGGGCTATGGCGTTACGCTCCTTACAGCTGCACAAGTTACTTCCACGGCACGAAACAACTTGATCGTAGGATGGCAGATCGGAGCGATCTGGTCCAAATTGTCCGTCTATGAATGGACCGAATCCGGACTGACGGATCTCGCGCCAGAGGACATGGTCTACAGCATGGCTGAAATTATGGATATGCCTGGCCAACAGGGAAGAGATGGAAAAGCCGAAATCGCATTATGGGTGCATGATACCGGAGAGGCATACCGAGTAGATGTCGTTCGCTGGGATCACCAGCACTGGGTATCGGCCCCGGACATCTACCCGTATTACTTTCCAAAAGTGGTTCAATATTATGAACAGTTGGTACGCCAGCATCCGGATTATCCATTCTATTGGAGTTATTTGGCGGAAGCGCAGTATCGGGCGGGGTTATGGCATGCAGCGCTTATTTCGGTACAAAAGGCCCTTAGCTTCGATCAGCCTTATCCTTCGAGAGCGGCACTTCTGGCACTGGAGCAACAGATTAAACAAGCGCTTGGCCATCATGGCCACCATGAGCGTGCATTGACGTGGCTGTATCCCGTTTCGGTCCGGACGACCAACGGTACCAAGTGGGGATATATGGACGTTGACGGACGTATCCGCTTGGAACCCGTGCTCGATCAGGCGGAGGCTTTCCAACCCAACGGGTTGGCCGTCGTTGAGAGTCGTGGCAAAGCCGGAATAATCGATCTTCAGGGGCGGTTTGTTGTTCAACCGCTTTATGATTCGATCTATCCTTTTTCGGAAGGCCGGGCAAATGCCATTGACGCCCGAGGCTTTAACATGATCGATGAACAAGGACGCGTGCTCACTTCCAGAGCCTATCCGTATATCGGCGATTTGCAGGATGGCCGGGCTGTATTTTACGAATCCATTCAAGGCCAAGCGAATACGAGCGAGATTCGTTACGGTTATCTGGATGCATCCGGTCAAGTCGCCATTCCGGCCCAATTTATGGCTGCGGGTGATTTCCAACAAGGTAAAGCTGTCGTTCAGACGAAAGAACGGGAATACGCCCTGATCGATCAACGTGGACACAAATTGGCCGTGTATCCATACGCCTATGTCGGACCGCTTGGAGAAGGGCTGCTTTCGTTTCAGCAGGAATTGTCCGGTCCTTACGGTTACATCGACGAACAGGGGCGCATCCGCATCGAGCCCAAATTCAATACGGCATTTCCTTTTAAAAACGGGCGTGCCATCGTAAGCATTGCAGAAGATTCCAATTGGAAGTATGGCGTCATTGACCCGCAGGGGGTATATATCGTCCAGCCTTCGTATAACGACATTCGGGATTTGGGTGAACACCGGCTTGCGCTGGGCAAAGCGATCAAGGCGGAAGAACCGTTTCTTGGCTCCGTTTATGCGATTGCAAATGCGGATGGCCGCAGGCTAACCAAGTTTGTGTATACGGGCGTGGAGGATTATAAGCATGGGCTTGCTTCCGTAACCGACGGCAAACACACCTTTCTGATCCAACTGAATGGCCAGCCGGCCGAGGGATATCCCCGTGTTGAAGGCGCCGGAACGCTGGAGGTATTGGAGCCTGATCTCATCCGGGTGTTCGTCCAGCAACGCTTGTCTTATGTGAACAGGGCAGGGCAGACCATTTGGAAGCAAAATACCGTCGTTCCGCTTCGTCCGCCGTATCGCGTCGTGGAGCAGCAGTTCAATCCGAATCCGGACTACTTTGTGTATTACCCGCAGGTTGAAGGCTTTTCGAGTCCTGCCGTTGAAAAGGACGTCAATACCAAACTCAAAGCGATGTCCGGGATAAAACCGATTCCTTCTGACCAGAAGCTTGATTATAGTTATACGGGCGATTTCGACATCACCTTTTATCAATATAAGCTCCTGCAGCTGCAGCTTACCGGTTACAATTATCCGTTTGGCGCCGCTCATGGCATGCCGACCATGGTCTACGCCATCATCAATCTCGATACCGGGGAAATGTATGAACTGAAGGATCTATTTAAACCAGGCAGCGATTATGTCAAGGTACTCAGCGACATCGTTGGTGAACAGATTAAAAATGATCCGCAATTTTCGTATGTGTTTCCCGATACGTATAAGGGCATCCGTCCCGATCAGCCGTTTTTTGTTACTGCGGACGCGCTCCATGTTTATTTTGCGCCTTACGAAATTGCCCCATATGCGGCGGGATTCCCGACCTTCACGATTCCATTCGCGCAGATCCGTGAGATCATTGATACCGAGGGCTCGTTTTGGAGAGCTTTTCACGCGCCTGAACCGACGCTGTATCATCCATAAAATCAAAATCCGTGAAGCCATATGAACATATGGCTTTTTGGTATGGTCAGAACATCGTCGCTCCCGCCGATTTGCTCGGACTTCATCGATACCGCACCGCGCACCGGTGGAAGAAGTGAACAGGTGAACGTTAGCCCCCATGTCGCCGTCGTACATTTTAACCATGTAACGGTACGTAGGGACGTAACTATTTTCGGGCCGTGGGCGTTTATTCATTTGAGGTGATTTCAAAAATGGCAGGGAGTATCGTTCGGCGGTTTCTGCTGCAAGGTTTGTGTTTCATGATTGCTGCATTCGGAGCTGCCTTTGCGCTGGAAGCCATTGAGGGCATGAAAATTGGGACCACGGAATACTATGGCTTAATGAATGCAGGGAACATGTATTTTCTTTTAATGCTGTTTGCCTTCGGTCATTATGTGGCGGCATTTTACATGCTGGTGGCGTTTCCGTTCTCTTGGGTCATGCGTAGATGGATTCCAATTGTTGCAGTAAGAGCCATGATTTACACGGGGATTGGCGGATGGGGAGGCGGATGGATCTTCCATCAGTTGTACAGCGATTATTTTGTTACCGGATATGATTTGAACCAGAGTACGTCACGCTGGCTTTTTGCGATCGCAGGGCTGGTGTATGCCTTGTTGGAGTATTGGGTTTGGCATAAACCTGTGGCAGTGGACGAACGTAATCAGCGTAATCAACCCGTGATGAAGTGATGTATGGAACATCCAGGCTGCTAATGGTGGGTGATTGATATCGGGAGAGGATTTGCGTGAAATGCATTGAATTGCGCTAGCGAGAGGGATATAATGGGATTTATCTATTGAATTGAGGTGAAGTGGATGTCATTCCGTATCGTTCGAAGTAACTAGTTCTCGGGCCGGGTCAAAACGCGTACCGGCTATCAAGGGGGTGGTCTGCCCTTTTGATCCACGAACTGGAGCTTTGAACGGTGCCAGGCATTCATTGAGTGAAAGTCAGGACACCGACAACGGGTGGAAACAGGAGACGTTTGTATAAGAACGTTCTCTTTGTTTGCCATCGGTCACGGGTGTGCTGGCTTTTTCTATTTTCAAAAGATAAGGGGTATGAGTATTGTGTTAAAAACGTGTCTGCGTCAGTTGAAATGGTGGATACTTATCTATATAGGGATCGGTTGCGGTATTCAGTTCCTCAGCAGCTTGGGAATTGTATACTTCCAGAAGGTGCTGGATCTGGCGGTTCAGGTTCGGCATTTTGACGAAATTATGGATCACATCTGGATCTACGGGCTTTTGCTTGGCGGGATGGTCATCCTGAATTACGTCGATGAATATCCAAGCGTGCATCTGTCCAAAAGCATTACCGAAAAACTGAAGATTATGGCGTTGTCCAAAATCTCGCGAATGGACTATCAGGCTTATCAGAACCTGGGGACCGGCCAGATGATCAAAGTGATCGAAAACGGGGCGGAAGCCGGTAATGAAATCATATACGGTTTTTTTCTGAAAACGTTGCATGAGCTGCTGCCGACCATATTGTTCAGCTTGTTGTTTATCAGCTTCTATGACGCACGGATTATGTTGGCGATTGCTGCAGGTTATGTCGTCATTTTTATCGTGACCAACCTGATCCTGAAATTGTTGTACCGCATGAAAGAGGCCGTTCTTCGTCAGCAGGAGTCCATGTCCCGTCATTCCATACGCGGATTCATGGAGCTTGTGGTGTTCCGCACAAATAAAAGGTATGAAACAGAGCTGGCCAAGCTAAGCGCTTCGGCTCGTCGAATGATTCAACAAAGCGCGAGCATGCGCATGATCCATGAAGCTTTTTTCACGATTTTTGAATTGTTCGTCACGATCATTAAAATGATTATTCTGATTGTAGGCATCCAGAGCGTCATTCAAGGTGAATCTTCCATCGGCGTGATTGTTGCATTGTTCATGTTCATTGAGAAAATCTATTCGCCGATCGCCATTTTCAACGTGCTGTTTGTGGACTATCGCTTGAATCGGGTGACCTATCGCAGGTTTCATAATTTCATCGAGGCGACGGAGGATCGAAATCTGAATAGCGGTCGTGAAGTACGCGTATTGGAGGGAGAAATCGAATTCAAAAACGTTTCCTTTGACTATGGGAGCACCCGCATATTGCATGATGTTTCGCTAACCATCCCTTCAGGAACTTCCGTAGCGCTCGTCGGCTTGAGCGGAGGGGGAAAGTCCACCATGATCAAACTGATCATCGGTCTGCTGAAAAAGAAAGAAGGCGAGCTCCTGCTGGACGGCTTCGATATCGATGATGTAAACCTGAACAGCTATTATGGCCATATTTCGTATTTGTCTCAGGACTCCCCGATCTTCGATGCAACGATTCGAGGCAATATCGCTTTCGATCATCCTGCCACGGACGAGGAACTTTATGCCATTTTGGATAAAGTAGATCTAAAGGAAAAAGTCCGGCAGCTGCCGGACGGATTAAATACGCTGGTCGGCGAAAAAGGACTGAAACTGTCCGGCGGGGAACGCCAGCGACTGGCATTTGCCCGTGTGCTGTTTCAACGCCGAAACGTGTTGATTCTGGATGAACCGGTATCCGCACTTGACAATATTACGGAGCAGCGCATGATGGACCTGATGCTGAGGGAGTTCCGCGGCAAAACGATCCTCATCGTAGCTCATCGGTTAAACTTTGTTCAAAACGTCGATAAGATTGTCGTCATGGATCAAGGCTCCATTCTCGCGGAAGGCCGTTTCGACGAATTGATTCGCGATTGCGAAATGTTTAGGGAGCTTTGGAACAAACAGGGGAAGGAAGACATGGAGAATGGTGCGTCTGCTTCGTTATATTGAGTTTTAGGCAGCCTGGATTTATCGGATGAAATAAGGATGTGCAAAGCCGAGGATTTTCGTAATTTGTTGCGGAAGTCCTCGGCAATAAAGAAGCTGCTGTGGATCGAGTGTTTTGGGGAGAGAACATATCAAGATCGCTTTTTCGCAAGCGCTTTCTATATTAGTGGGAAGTATTCTTGGAGTCAACACAGAAGATTGGTTAGAGGATTTTAGCATGACTATTTAGACAAGAGCATTAAGAGATATAACAAAAACAATTATCATATTTATCCATGTAGAATGAAAAATTTCTCGGGGGTAATATTTATAGAAGGATACATTTATCCATATACAATCGAGAAAACTATGATGATGAATATTTCTTGGTGATCGTTGGAAGAAAATTTTGGCCACATCATCGAAAGTGTTTTTACCAAAATGTAACATATGCACACCAAGTGAAACATTGATTCAGGTTTTCTTAATGGCAAGCATTAACGAACTTCGAAGAAAAGGAAAGGAACGGCATAATCAAAAAACAATCAAGAAGCGAAACAATACAAATACTAATTTCTTTAGATACTATTTCACAAAACTCGTATTTTGTACATATGTATTATGATCAAACGGATGATGTTAATATATAGTTTTTTGGCGGATGGCGGAGGACAAGAACTTGTACCGATTCCCGTACTTTCCCCTTCATTCTCGATTTATCCCGGGGTTCGTTTGAACACAAAAAAACCGTCGATCTTTTCAGATTAACGGTTTCAAAAATTCAATTTTTTTACATATGTCTCGACTGTTTTTTGGAGGATCTTATGCTTATTACTTGGATTATTCATGATAAGCATCGCAATTTTTTGTGGTGTGTACGATATCATCGATTGAATTTCTCCTTTAGCACTTTCATGCTGATAAGGACATTCGCATTTATTAAGTATCGATTCATTTTTACTTAAATGATAATACTCAATGATGCTGGAAGAACTGCTCTCATCAAAATTGTATTTAAAAGCAACACTGGGAAAAGATTGATCCCTCATTTTCTCAATTTCCTTCCAAGATGGTACGCTAATTTCTTTACTCCTCTTCTCTGCAATCTCTAACCAACTACAGAAGAAATTCTCACTGAACTGCGTGACTAGTTTTTCAAGAAACCAGGAAAGAATTCCTATATCGAGCCTTTGGATGATCTTCATTTGATAACTGACGACCTGATCAGAGAAATACTCCAAAATATCCCTGATTATTAGTGGTGCGGTATCAGAAATTAAATTTATTCTTAAAGAATTAAAACCATAGAAACGTTCCTCCTTTAAAATAGATTTTCTCCAGAAAACATAAGCATATGCATAGGGACATATTTCAGGAAATTCAATTGCTTCATCCGATTTTCTAAGCTCCATTAATTGAGTGATGCAATGTTCATGGTTTTGGAGTGAATCCTGGCTCTACAACTCGTTGAACAGCTTCAGAAGTAACTTGCAATAATTCTTTTTGGAAACGATTAGAGAAATAATCCAGCCTGTGTAAGGATTCGCCTGAATAAAATACTTTTATTTCTTCAGGCGAATCCTTAACTAATCGCTTTAGATTACAATGATCTGCATGAATGATCCATTTAGACTGCATATTTGATGTCTTCGTGCTTGCCTGGTTTGCTTGAAGCCAACGAAGGACATCGGGATTCATTTGATCTGGCGCTCTCCATTCGTTCCAACTGGACACATGAAAATTAGCAAAAGCATGTCCACACTTACATTGAAATGCATGTTCTAACTGTCTATTCGACAACAAGAATGGTATACGGATGATGGTTAATATATAGTTTTTTGAGGACTCCAAATAATAAGACAAAGTGTAGAGAAAATTAATTCCTCTACACTTTGTCTTATTTGTTTTTAGCTATAATCTCAATCTATGGATAGCCTTGTTTTCCAAACCACGAATCTGAGGTGTCCATTCTTCACTCTCTAAAGTTGTTTGGAGCATTTTGCATCAATTGCATCGATATAATGGAGTGCAACTGCTTCAGGTAATTGAGGCTGGACAGGACTTCCCCACTCACCCAAATTATGATGTGATAGCACTAAATGTTGTAAACCGATAACAACATTAGAATCCAAATCAATTCCGGATTTAATTGCTGCTTCAGTGATCAAATTAGAAGATATGCTAATGTGCCCAATTAATTTCCCTTGATTACTATAATCAGTTACAATGCCTAATTCAGAAATCATCTCTACTGGCTTAGTAATGTCATGTAAGATTACTCCTGCTTTTAGTAAATCAGAATTTAGAAAAGGTCTTTGCTTACATAGAAATTCACTTAGCTCAAGCATTCGTACAATATGGTATGCTAAACCACCATAATATGCATGATGGTGCGATTTAGCTGCTGGTGAAGTTATCATCTTATCTTTTACTTTGTCATAACAAAAAGTAACAATTGACTTTATTTCACTATTGGATAGATTATTAATAGCATTCTCAATAATTAAGACTAATTCCTTAGAATCTCTGGGGGCCGAACGAACAAACTGAGTAACGGAAACGCCATCTTCTTCCGTTGTTTTTCGGATTTTAACAATTTTCACTTGTAGTTTTTCACGAAAAGTTTGTACAATTCCTTGTACCTTTACAAGGGACATAGGGAGGATATTTTCAATATCACTTTTGCTCGCTTCCCAATACTTTGCTGGGATTTGAGCCACTTGAATCGGCTAGTATAAGATCCAAATAATCTTTAGGTATCGAGTTATTTGTTTGTTTTGCTTCTATATACTTAATCGAATAGTATCCAATAAACTCTTCTCCGTTATTCATTTCCCTAATTAATTTGCTCACAAATTCACCTCTACTCCTCTAATCATAAACCATAGATTCAACTACTCCAGAATCGTCCAATGCTTTATAAAAATCTTCAATGACTTCCCTATTTTGATGGCCCATCTGTCTAATCTTGCTGAAGGTAAAATGAAGAGTATTCTTTGCCCTTGAAAGAGCAACAAAAAAAGCTGCTGTATCCTCTTCTTTTTGAGATTTAAAGCTAAAAAATGCCGCATCCTCAAGAGCCAAAAAAATTATTGTCTTATATTCTAACCCTTTGCTTTTATGGATTGTCATAATTGGAACTGAATTATGACCAAGTAAGTTATAAATTGCTGCCTTTAAAGAACCTGCTTTGTTGTATTCATCCCATAAATAGTTTGACAATTGCGTACTCAATCTGTCTATGTAGTTTGATCTTGAATATTGTGGAAAGTACGCTCTTATCGCGTCGATGGAATAGAAAGTTTTTATTTTTTCAATAAGAAAGTGGATATCCTCTTTACTGCTTATCAATTTGATCTCTGACTTAAGATCTTTGATAAAGTAGCTTAACTCTGTTTGTGTTTCATGAATATTTGAGGATGTCTCATCAATACTCTTCATGTCCAAAAATAATTCACGACAATAACTCCATGAAGTAGCGTCCCTTTTTATTGCAAGTATTAAGGTATGGATGCACAATGAAACATAATCTTCACGTAAGAAATCCTGATATACGCCTTCATTACGAGCTTGGATATTACGCTTTTGAAGTTCGCTTATTAAATCAGAACAATATTTGTCAACTGATTGTTTTACAAGGATGCAGATTTCATTTGGTTTATGACTACCATCGCTTAAATATTTCTGTATTAAATCGGCAATCGTTATTGATTCTTGCCTTTGATTTTCAAATAAGTGGAGATAGGCTTGCCCATCTGTGTTTCCCCATCTTGGGTTTGTTTGTATTGGTAAAGGAGCTTCATTAAATCTTGAGAAAAACACCTTTTGTATTTCAACCAACCTAGGAGCTGATCGATGGTTCATAATTAAGCGAAATGTGGATGCATTAAAATCAGAAGTAAATGCCGGAAATATATTCCTCATTGCTCCAGCCCAGACCATGATACGCTGTTTATTGTCCCCTACCGCGGTAATAATGGTACTGGAATTATGAAAACATGTTTTTACAAGGTCATACTGAAGGTTCGTTGTATCCTGAAACTCATCTAAAAATATATGACTATATGTTAACTGTAAATACTTTATAAGAAGAGGGTTACTACTTAACAAATACGTTGCCAACCGAGTGAGCATCGAAAACGATAACCTGGAAGTAACATTATTATATAACAAATACGACCACGCTGCTTTAGTAGGATAATCACCATCTGGTGGCAATGGTAAGGCATATTTCACAATTTCTTTATCTAGAATTTTTTTTATATCTGAAGGACGGCTTCTAACCGGGGGGTTATACCCGGTATACTCATATGCAGTTTTTATATCATTTTGGTCGGCAATTTCATAAATCGAAGTAGGCCTATACTCTGCAGGGATTCCAAGAAAGAAACGATCTACCAGGCTCTTAGCAAAAGCATCATACGTCATAGACTTAAATCTTTTTGAAAGTTCCTTCCCACAACGCTTCTCTACTCGTTCTGCAAGATTCTTTGCAGCATCTTTTTTGAAACTTATAGCCAATATTCGCCTAGGAGCTTTGCATGTGTTTGTTTCTAGTAGATAACATGCTCTCTGAGCAAGAAGCTCAGTTTTTCCCGCTCCTGGTCCAGCAACAACAAGACTATTACTTTGACTTTTTACTACTTGAAGAGCTGCGGGCTCCAGAGTTAGTCCATCCGAAGGCTCCCACTTATGAATATCAGTAAATTTCATAACTTTGCCCTCTCTTTATTCACCATTGAGTATTTGTTTCACTCTTGCAAGCAGTCTTTTTAGTGGATCCGGGAAACGATCACTGAATGTTTCATCGCTAATGTTTAAGAGCGCCAAACGATGAGTAACAGGTTTGCCTCGCTGTAGAAAGAAATAATCATACCATATCATTAATTTTTTCTGCTCATAAGTATATGTTTTGCCTGTGCCACCTGCTTTTTTTAAAGTATGCCTCGTTGCCAATTCGACTCGTTCCTTATACTCATGAATCAATGGATCATGGTTTTCAATCTCTATAATTTTACCAATTTTATCAATACGGGGACCTTCTTGCTCTTTTATCGTGCTTTTATATGCTTCTGGGAATGCCTCCAACATCATGAAATCTAAATCTAGTGGATATGAGAAAAAAACATTATACCTTTGGAGATAATTTATCCAGCTTCTTTGTATATCAGCTCCTTCGTCCATCTTATGCATCTTCTCAAGATTTTCATCGCTTAATATACTTCCATCTTTGAGTTTGAGTAAGTCTTCCTTTTTATAACCGAGATCCATCAGCTGCTCCAATACATATTTTATTCTTCCCCATCCTCCGCCTTCACGTTCTTTATCCAAATCGAGTAAAGTAACATAAGGGATGTCTAACTCATTTAAGAGTCTCCAAAAATGATTGACGTGCCTACCACCAAGAGGCACAACTGATACTGAAATGGTATCTAAATGATCGTCTGTCTCCAATTCGATTGCTTTAGGCAAAATAATTTCTTCACTATCTCCTTCACCCAAGATAACTAATTTTGAGAAATAGATTTCTGGGTACGCTCTAACAGCCTCTTTAACATATTTATATGCTTCCTCATTTTCAATTGATCCATTTTTTTGAGGGAGCACTATTCTTTTTACCTTTGTAACAAGTTCTTCTATAGATATAGTGAAATACCGAATTGATTCAGGAGAAACTCTTTTTACAATTGCTGGTGTATGAGACGTGAGAATCACTTGAGAATTCTTCTTTAAAGCAATTCTGTTTAAATTCACGATAATATTACCCAGCAAATGAGGTGAAACATGATTTTCTGGTTCCTCAATTGCAAGAATCGTTAATGCAGGGATCTGGATATTAAAAAGTGGTTGTTCGCTTTTACCTTCAATGTTACTCATTGCTTGTTGTTCAATTTCCAGGAATGAATCTACGAGTGATAAATAAAATAATGAACGTAAACCATCTCCTAGTGAATCTATCGAATATGCTTTTTGAGTTATAGATGGCATAAAGTCTACTTCAAATTTTTTGATTAGTTGATCAAGATCAGTACTATTAAATCTGATATTTGCTTCGGAATATCGTGCATCCTTATGGTATTTTTTCCAATGTCCTTTCAAAGAGTCCCTGACCCTTTCGAGGCCAGCCTCCTCAAACAAAGATTCTTCTGCATGTTTCAATTGAATCTTAATATTTTCTTTTGTTTCTGATGACCAGTTAATACTCTTCAATACACGCCATAACAATGTACCAGTGGCATTTCTTAACAAGGTAGATGGATTTCGTATAGCTGGAACATATATAATCTTAATCTGTGAAAGTTCACTTGGAGGTACTTTCGTGGCTACTTCTTCTGCATCTTCTGACATAGACATATAACAAATTTTACTTTCTATTATCCCATCTGGAGTATTACTTTGCTCCCAAGATGCCTGTAATCTTATCCGTAAGTACGGAGGTTCTCCTGGTTTTTCAACAACAAAGTTGTCGAAGTAGGTAGGAACAGCATATTCTGTATGTTCTGAATCACCATCTTCATTCTTAATAATCGGAAATGTGAAAATTACTTCTATGTATAGCTCTCTTCTTTGAAGATCTTCAAGCACTTCATTATGCGCTACGTAAAAATCAGATTTCTCTAAGGTTCTATCTGCTGCAGTCTCCCCGAACATTTTAGATAATGCTTGTAGTGCTGAGCTTTTCCCACTACTATTAGCTCCAATGAACGTTGTAATATCTTCAAAATCAATTACTGTTTCTTTTGGTCCATAACAACGAAAATTACTTATAATTAACTTGCTAAGCCTCATACGTTTTCATCTCCATTCTACATCATTCTAGCAACCTTAAGTTTGTCGACAGTGGAAATTACTCCATTCAACGATTACATTTACTTAGCATACCGATTACGACTATTTTGCTAAAAGAATAATCATTATGAACTATATCCTATATCCTATTATTACAATCATTCTTGAAAATGTCATCAGCTTAAATTAAATAATTCCACTATCTTATAACGACTAAAATTAAAAAATATAGAAACAAATCCGGAGCCAGTGGCTACCGGGCTCAAGTCTCTCTTAATTTCACCTGTTTGTTGTCCTGCTTCTATAAGTGTTGTCAAAAATTCCTCTGTTCGAATGTAACTCGCATTTACTAAAGAAGAGATTTCAGGATCTAAAACACCTAGTTCTACACCTGAATTTACCATGAAACAACCTATGGGTTCGCCTTCTTTTCTGATCGTAGATTCAAACATCGTAGCACCAGTTTAATTGATTTTTGACTTTGAGTCAGGAACTTTATGTTGCTGGTCTGTTTCGCTTCATATCGCTCTAGCGCTTTCACATATAGGGCATGCTTGTCCCCAAACGTATCATAAATGCTTCTTCGATGAATGCCCATATAATCCACTAAGTCTTGCATGGAGGTTTTCTCATACCCTTGTCTCTGTTCCTGTGATAACTCATGGGAGGCTAATGAGCATCACGATCTTGGTTAATCAAATGTTTAATCATGAATTGATCGAAGCTGAGGATGTAGTCCAAGACCATTTGCGCGGCATGTATATCGAGGAAATAAAAATACAAGGTTCCATAAATTCTTCAAAAGGCTATGATGAGACGCTCCATCACAACCCGTTGGATGAAAAGAAATTGTTAACCTTCGTTAAGGAAGGTAAATTGGATAGACTTAAACACTTTACGCAACTTGGTCATGAAAATACAGGAGTCCTGTCCAAATCAAGTCATATCCAAACCACCGTTATTTCAAAATTACACACGAAGAAATTGCCGAACACGCCGGTATTAGCCCAAACTATCTTTCTGTATTATTTAAAAAAGAAGTTGGTGTTCCCGTTAATGAATATATTCAACAGATCAAAATTGAGGAAGCTAAACATATGATTCGATTTACGAGTACTCCACTTTCTGAAATCGGTTCTCTTTTGAGTTTTACGGATCAGAGTTATTTCACCAAAATTTTCAAAAAACATTCAGGTAGGACCCCTAAGCAGTATCAACAAACGCATCATATGATAGAAGAATAAGCCCGGGCTACGCCGGGCTTATTTTAACGATGTATTCAATCAACGGTTAACAGCGGATAAGATGCTCTGAAGTGTTTCTTCTGTGAACTGACCGTTGCTCATAATTGCCGCATTGTGCAATGTGGCACCCATAATTAATTCCTGCATTCCCTCACCCAGTCCTGCTTCATTCCCGTCATATTGCCCCATCGCAGCCAAAATTTCAGCACCAACGGGATGCTGCAGTAATTCACCGAATGTGGAATGCCTAGTAATTGGTTTGGTAACAATTACGCTCGATTCTACCTCTATCGTTTCAGCGAGTTCAATCTCTCTTGAAGATTTTCCGACCATAATGTCAAATTTACCCGTCTCCACATGCCAGTCTTTCAGTTAACATCGTAGTAAGCAAAGGCTCTTTTGTCCAGTTCGAAATGTACGGTGGTCTCTGCACCAGGCTGAAGTGAAACTTTTGCGTACCCCTTCAATTCCTGAAGTGGACGTGGGATCGTTGATTCCACATCACGTACATATAGCTGAACGGCCTCTTTGCCCGCTCTTTCACCCGTGTTTTTAACTTTTGCAGTAACCGTTACACTATCGGTATCTTTGATATGCTTATGACTGACCTGTAGATCACTATATTCAAATTGGGTGTAGCTCAGACCGAAGCCAAGTGGAAACAAAGGCTCGACATCTCTTGTATCGTAATGACGGTAGCCCATAAAAATACCTTCTCGATATTCGGCAGTCTCGCCATCTCCAGGGAAATTGAGGTAAGACGGATTGTGGATCAGTTTTTTAGGAAATGTCTCAGCCAGTTTGCCGCTTGGATTTACGCTCCCAAAGAGAATATCAACGATCGCTCCGCCCAAAGCCTGTCCTCCAAGGTATGCCTCCAATACAGCTTTAACTTCACCCAGCCAAGGCATTTCAATGGGACCTCCGTTGCTCAATACAACAACAATATTCTCTTGAACCTCCGCGACCGCTTCAATTAAAGTTCTGTGACTTTCTGGCAATTGAAGGTGTTTCCGGTCGAAACCTTCAGACTCATAACGTTCAGGCAGTCCGGCAAAAATCACAGCAACTTGTGCATTCTTTGCGGCAGCAACTGCTTCTTGAATCAGTTCTTCGTTTACAACATCTTCGTCTACTGCATAACCGGCAGCATAAGAGATACTTGCACTGTCAGTGGCTGTTTTAAGGATTTCTTCATAGATGTTATCCAGCTTCGTCGGCATAATGTGTGAACTACCGCCGCCCTGATAGCGTGGTTGCTGCGCGAATGCTCCGATAACCGCAATGGAATCTTCGGTGTTTAGAGGTAGAATGCTCTCCTCATTCTTCAGCAGGACCATGCTTTCACTAGCAATTTTTCTGGCCAACCGGTGCTGTGCCTCTACATCAACCGATACTGACTTCCGCTGGCCATCTACAGCTTTGAATACAAGTGACAACAGTCTCTCAACAGACAGATCCAGCACTTCTTCGCTCAGTTTTCCCGATTGAACAGCTTCGATAATTTTCTTGTATCCCGCACCGTTGCTGGAAGGCATCTCCAGATCCAGACCGGCAGCTAGTCCTTCATCTCGTTCATTCACCGCTCCCCAATCCGACACCACTACGCCTGTAAATCCCCATTCTTCCCGGAGTATTTCAGTCAGTAACCGACTGTTCTCGGAACAATAAGCACCATTTACTTTGTTATAAGCTGCCATGACGGTCCATGGCTCTCCCTCTTTCACTGCATATTCAAAGCTCGCAAGATAAATTTCACGTAGAGTCCGCTCATCCACCACCGCATCGACAGACATTCGCTTATATTCCTGGTTGTTTACAGCAAAATGTTTGATGGAAGTACCGACGCCTTGGCTTTGTACGCCTTGAATATAGCTGGCTGCCAAAGTTCCCGATAAATAAGGGTCTTCAGAAAAATATTCAAAATTTCGGCCGCACAGCGGAGAACGCTTGATATTCACACCAGTTCCCAAAACCAATGGAAATATCCGCTGACGCTGCTTCTTGTCCGATTGCTTTCCCCATCGTATGGGCAAGTTCACGATTCCACGATGAGGCAACTCCACTTCCGGAGGGGAAGCAGGTAGCGGGTATGCTTTTGTTTAAACCTAAGTGGTCTGCGCTTCCCTCTTGTTTTCTAAGTCCGTGAGGGCCGTCTGTCATCATAATAGAAGGAATCCCAAGGCGGTCAATGGATTCGGTGTTCCAAAAATCTTTACCCGAGCAGAGTGCCGCTTTTTCTTCCAATGTCATTTGCCTGATTATTTCTTGTAAATTTCGTTCCATTTGTATTCCTCCAACCTTAATGATATCGCTTTCTTATATAAGAATAGATGAATCTGCTTATGGAATATGGTAATATAATTGTTTTTTAGAATTAATCAATTGGATTTTATCGAATAAGATCACTTTCTTCAAAATCATCACTGATGTACTCCATGCGTTCATGTTTAAACGTTGACTATTTACGCTGGCATAAACAGGATCCCCCTTTCAATTTTTTAAGATTTAAGGTACTCGGTTCATTCCATATCTCCTTCCATCCAGGCTTGGTGCCTTCACACCAAGCAAGGCATGCTTAAATTCATATAGAGGAAGTGCGCTCCAGACGTGACAATCACTACTTGTTTCCTATGGAGTTTCGGGAAGTGGTTGCGAGATCGGCAATCGGGTCGCCAGCTTCCGTTTAGGCATATTCCGCTTACTGCGAGCCTAGTACCGATCGGCAGTGAAGCGGCTGATTGGAATAATCCAATACGAACCCTTCAGTTTGCTTTTCTCTGATGTCGTCATAAGCTCTCCTTCATCTCAGATTCCGATGGATTCTGCCAATCCATTACGATGCTGAATTCGCCGTTCTCTTCTCCTCTTACCATTTGACCATTCGGCAAAACAATCATGCAAGAGATTTCCTCTGGCCAAGTGGCATGCATGCGAAATGTAGAATCGACAAGCTGCCATTGTACGGAAACCATTCCTTTAGATGTCATTGCACACCCTTCAGCACGGGAAAGGCGGCCGATTCGCGGACTTATTCTTATCTTCTCGCAGCCTGGGGCGGAGGGCTGAATCCCTAGCGTTTCGGTTGAATATTCATAAATAGGTACAGAGCCCCAAGCGTGAGCATCGCTACGTTTGCTGACAGTGTCTTCCATCCAGGTTGTTAGTCCTTCACACGCCATTTGCCGCCATGGAGCCAGCAAATCATATACTTTATCATACAAACCAACGAAAGAAAGCGCACGGAACTGATAGGTGGACATAGCGAATGAACATGGTACGAAGTCCGGGCATTCGATCGACTGTAGGATCGCATGTCTGGCCTCTCTTCCTGTCAAAGTTCCACTTAGAACAGCCCAAATTTGGGCATGTTGGCTGAAAAGCTCCAGTCCGGGGCCGTCGGTAAGGCAGCCAGGCCGGCTGATCGACATACAGTTTTCCTTTACAGCTAGCTGCATACGTTCGGCTCGATCAAGATACTCCTTCGCAACGCTCCTTCTATCAGTAAAAGCAGCAAGCTCAGCAGCTCTTTGCAGTGCGTAAGTATACATTAGACAGTAAACCGTCAGCGGACCTTGACGGGCTGCGTCCGGGACGCCATATTCTTCTTTCCATTCGTCAGCCCAGTCTACAAAGGACCAATACCGAGGGTTCATCTTACCAATCAGACCACTTGCTTCAATCCTCCGGTGGAAATAACCAAGTATGGTGTCTACACCCGGCAGGTATTGCTCAACAAGTTCCCGGTCTCCCGCAAACATCATGTGGTCATGGAGCATGTAAATCCAATATAATGAAAAGCCTGGTATGACTTGGGTTGATACACTAGGATATCGGGACTGTGTTAATCCCTCTGGAAGCAAGGAACTGTAAAAATCAAACAAAGTTCTGCGGGCAAGCCTGTCATCGCCAGATAGAATATATGTGAACTGGATTTGGGAGCGGGTATCCATCACATATTGAAGCTGCTCATAATACGGACAATCTTCGTATGTTTCATGCATGCATCGTTTAAGCGTTCTAACACTAATATCCCATAAAGCAGTTTCCTGAGGATCTGAAGAACGATATTGGGCGACGACATCAAGCGGGTAACCTGTTTCTCTGTAAGAAAATTTACGAAGCGTTAATGGTGCTTCTCCTGTCCTGATTTCAATTCTGACATAGCGGAATGTCCGAAACCAGAAAGGTTCATATTTCTCTATAAATTCTCCGCTTTCCTGTTCCATGCCACTAGGTCTATAAATATCCAAATCACCATATAAATCTCCATTTGTACTGTCCGTCCGATCCCCTTTGTCACGTATCCAAGGGACTGATATGGGCGGATTCTCATAACATTCGGCGCACAACAGCCTGATTTCACTTCCTTGTCCGCCGGACAAATCCATTTCCAGGTAACCGGTAGTCAGCTCCCCGGCGTCAAGGTCTACCGTTATTACTGAATCAGGTGCGATCGTTAACGAGCGGTCGTACGTCACCAGTTCCAACCAATCAGACTTGCTTCCTTTTGCCGAGAGCTGGGAAATACCAACAAATCGGCGTTCAGTTTCATAGAGAAGAGGAATGGGACGTTTTCTTAACTCCCACGGTTTCAGTTCTCCATGAACGATATCGAATACATATCGGGAGGCCTTCTCCCACTTTTCCGGAACATAGCCTTCTTCTGTCCATCCAAAAGGACGCTTAAATCCGTCAACGGCTTCCGAAATTCCGAGAAATTGTGTATAGACGCCTTGAGATAATGTAATGGCCTCATCCTTCATACATTCCCAAGATTCATTGGTATGTGCAGCTGCAGCCTGAGTATTATGCTCATCTCTGATAACTGCATGCACATACAGCCCGGCAAGCCGCGTACGCCATACAGACTGATTTCCCCCGCCGGCATAAGGATAACGCAGCACCTGAGCAGCAAAAACGTTAGTGCCCTCTTTCAGGTATTCTCCAATCTCAACTTCCTCATAATGCCATGTGAACCGGTCACCTTTGCAAGGTCCCCGGCTTACGGGTATACCATTGACATAAAGCAGGTAACGGGTGTCAGCTGAAATGCGAAGCGCACAGTAATGCCTGCCTTTTCGAAGATCAATTGTTTTTCTAAAATAGACAAACCCGCCTCCTTTTGCCTCATCTTCTTCCTTCCAATGAGGGTGCCATATCCAGCTTGCCTCTTCTTCCCAATCAGGACGCATAAGTGCCCTCCTTTTTTTGCAGATTGATTACTCTTTTACACTACCTGAAGCGACTCCTGAAATAATTCGTTCCGAAAAGATGAAAAATAATATCAGAACCGGAATGGTTGCAATGACGGACGTTGCCAAAGCTTTATCCATATTCAGCAGAATATTTGATGTATACTTCATAACTGCCAGCGGTATTGTTTTGACTGCGTCGTCTTGAAGCATAATTAACGGCAGGAAAAATTGGTTCCATATATTAACGGACAATATAATACACAGACTGACGATTACTGGTGAAGCAAGCGGAAACATAATTCGGTAAAAAATTCTCCATTCCCCGGCGCCGTCTATTCGTGCGGATTCGGCCAGAGCATCCGGCAAGCCGGCGAAGAAGTTCGTGAGCATCAGTACAGCCATTGATAATCCCGCTGATAACACCAGAATTACACTCCATGGAGAATTAATCAGTCCAAGATTCTTGATAATCAAAAATACGGGAACCACACCGAGCTGGACAGGAAACATGAGACCGATTAAAAAATACAGCATTACACCTTGCTTAAACTTAAAGGAGTAACGACCTAAACCATAAGCAACCATGGAGGCTAAAGCTACTATGATGATGATGGTCATCATGAGGATAAATACGCTGTTCCAGATATTGATGCCGAAATGTTCGTTGCGAAAAACTTTGACATAGGATTCCAATGTAAAGGACTTGGGCCAGCCCAATGTATTTGACAGTACATCCTGCTTTGTCCGAAATGAGTTCCATGTAAGATACCCAAGGATAAGTAAGGTGAAGGAAGAGTACACCCAGAGGATCAGCTTTGTTACATACAGCTTTTTGATATCAGCCATGATCATTTCTCCTCCTTATAAGTGAATCTTAGCTGAATCAATGCAACTACAAAGATGATGGCAAACATTACGACGGCAATGGTAGTCCCCATACCTACGGAGTTTGTGCTTACCGTTCCTCCCATTGCGCCGTTTGTTCCGAAAGTAATTCTGTAGAAAAACAGTGTCATCACATCCATCGAATTGTTAATACCGCCGCTTACCCCTCCCAGCAAATAGCTGAAATCAAATAAGGTCATGGCAGCGATATAACTAATCATAGCAATATTTACAATACTGGAACGGATCTGCGGTATAATGACGAAGAAAAACCGTCTCCAGTAGCCGGCTCCGTCCAGATAAGAAGCTTCCATCACTTCGTCGGACAGCATCTTCATGGCTGCCACGAAGTAGATCATACTAAAGCCCACACCGGCCCAAGCATTCATAATGAACAAGGTAAGGACCTCGTAGCCCGGTACCCCTAACCAATTTCGAGCATGCTCCCCTAACCCGATTAGCTGGAGAAACTCATTGAAAATACCGATATTCTGGTCAAAAACTAGCGTAGCCAGAAATACGATAACGCTAGTGGTAATAAACTGCGGAGCAAAGATCATTGTTTGAAAAAAACGGTAGCCTTTTACACGTGTATAAATTACATAGGCAAAATAAAGCTGTATAGGAATCAGCAGCCCGACGTTAAGCACGACTAATATAACATTGTTCTTAAGCGCATTTAAGAACTGCCGTTTTAATTCCGAATTAGTGAACAATTCAATATAATTATTAAAGCCTACAAACACCTTCTCACTAAAACCGTTTGACTGAAACAGACTGAGCTGGGCAGCTGAGAAAATGGGATAGATCACGAAAATAGAATACAGAATAAAACCGGGCAATATGAACCACAAATAAGGTTTCTTTCCAAGCCACTGCAACATCTAGATCGCCTCCAAATGATTTGGACGGTTAAGCAGCTCGGCCTAACCGTCCAAAAATCGTTCTGATTATTTTGTACGGAGCAGCGCTTCTTCCAGCATTTCTGCAGCTTGCTGACCATCAATATGAGAGGTTAACAGTTGCGGCATTACTTGCTGAAGGAAGATATCATTCAACTTGATCTCTTCTGTTGATATGTTAGTTAATACGGAATAAATATTATGACCCAGGGAATCAAACGCACTCAATTCTTTGACCCCCTCATCTCTAGGCGTGATATCCTGCAGGGCCGGCACCATACCTGTTTCATCCTCAAAAAGCTGTTGGGCTTTTTGACTGGACAGAAACTTTACATATTCGACCGCTTCTTCCGGATGCTTGGTTCCAGCAGATACGGCAAAAGTGGTCGCATTACTGAAGCTTTGCGGAGCAATGCGTTCACCAGATACTGTCGGGATATAAAATCTGCCGAGGTTTATTCCAGCGCCTACGAAGGTTGGATCATTCCAGGTACCATCTGCCATCATTGCTGTCTTGCCGTTAGTAAATGCCAGCTGGGCACCAGCATTGTCTACAGAGGCCAAATCCTTGGTGAAATAACCTTTATCGGCGAACTCTCTGATCGTTTGGAATACTTTAATTATGCTTGGGTCTTTGAAAGAACCAGTTCCCTGATTAATCTTGCTTAATGCTTTCTCAGCGGTAGCAGGCATTAGCGCAAAGGCAAGCCAAGCCCGCTCGAATTCAGATTTACCGGGAACGCTGAAGGGTGTTATTCCCTTATCCTTTATAGCTGCGACCAACGATACAAATTCATCTAAGGTTGCCGGGGCCTGCAATCCTTCCTTTTCAAAAATGTCCTTGTTATAATAAATCAACTGAGAGTCCATAAAGGCCGGAGGCGAGGAATATAGTTTTCCGTCCACCTTCGCGTATTCCATGAGGTCTTCCCCGAAACGGCTGGTATCGAGCCCGTAATCATCCAGATTAAGCAATGCACCGCTCTGCACATACAGCTTCATTTTAGGTGTCTTGTTTCCTTGAACATAGAACACATCCGGCAGCGAGTTGCTCTTAACAGCCGTGTCGATCGCTGTCTCTGACCCTGAGAATTGAAAGTTTAATTTGATATTCGGATGTTCTTCTTCAAATGCTTGATTGATTGCGGTAAATCCCGACTCAAACGATGATTGGTTAGACTGGTCTCCCCACACGGTTAATTCCACTTGTTTTTCAGTTCCGGCTTTGCTGCCTTGATCAGGTGAAGAACTGTTTGTGTTGTCGCCACATGCTGCCAACAGCAAGACGGAGACACCTGTCACTGCAAGAAGTGCTTTTCTGAATAACCCTTTTTCATTTTTATTTCTCCCTTCGTGTCTAACGGTTTGTAAGCATGTAATAATCATAGTTCACAAAATAAAGCGTTTCCATGAACAAGTTTTTGTTTTTGATTCCACATTATTTGATAGTTTCATTTGATTAGAGCAAAAAACCGGAACAGTGATGTCCCGGTTGATCGTCATTCCAAATTATTAGATGAACATTCCATTTATTTCGTTGAGAAGCCAGTCGAATTTCTGAATTCAGAAACGGTCATTCCGGTAACTTTTTTAAACACCTTCACGAAATAATTCGAGTTTGGATATCCCACACGGGAAGCTACCTCTTCAGCGGAAAGGGAGTATCGCTTCATGAGATCTATAGATTTACGGATACGAACCTGGGTCAGGTATTCAAGAAACGTCATCCCCGTTTCCTGACTAAATCGATGACTGAAATAATGAATGTTTAAATTCACTAAGCTTGCGGCATCCTCAAGCCGAATGGTTTGGGCGAAATGTGCTTCTACATAACGAAAAACCGGCTCTAGCCATGTTTGCGATTTCATCCTGGCGGTGGCGGATAAGTCATTGAACCGTTTAATCGTCTGTAAAAAGCAGGACTTTAATTCGTCCCATGTTCGGATGGAATCCACTGAATAAAAGGGGAGGGTCATAAAATCGGACTTCTCTGTATCAATCAGCATATTCATGTTCAATGGATTATTTTGATGAATTTTAAGCATCCACTGGACCAAACGGAATGCAGTATCGGGAGAATAACGTGTCTCTAGTTCGCTGCCTACGGCGTCCAGCCACTTCGCCAACTCTTCCTCTGAAGCTGATTTCAATATGCTTATAAATTGCTGCTGCCATTGTTGAAACTTTATGTCTAGCTGCTCCTGAACAACATTTAGACTCGCATCATAGCGGTACAAGCCTGGCCCGCTGAAAAAGGATCGGTCAATCATTTGCTCTGCTTGGTTTCTTATCACTTTACACTTCTGAAAGATCAGATGATCAGATATTCCGGCTGATACTATAATGGCAAGATTTTGCTTCACTGTGTCCATCCATTCTTTTACCAGACCGGCCATCATCGCTGTTTCTTCCGGCTTTGTTTCTCGACTAAAGAGTAAGCCGTGAAAAAAGCCTTGATCAAAGCCTAGAGGAATTGCATGTGTCGTTTTATTCATAAGATCTTGCAGGAGAAAGCCCAAGGCAGTCTGGTCATCATCGTTGCCTGAGTTATCCGTTGACCAAATACGAACAGCAACCCAACAAACGAAAGCAGCTTCTTTCAAAAGGTCTGTAAGCAAAGGGTACTCTTTGTGAGAGAAATCCGCCGTAAAAGCAACAATACCCGGAAGTATTCTGGATTGTGTCATCAATCGCTGCCGTTCTTCATTCATGGCATTGGCCCGGCTCTGTATAGCACGCTCCTTTGAGGGTAGTCTCCCGGATAATCGGGTCAGTGTTGAAATCAATTCATCTGGGTCGAACAGATGCTTTGGAATGTAGTCCTGAACACCCAATTGGATTGATCTTCTTGTATATTCAAACTCTTCATAGCTGCTCAGGACTAAAATGATCATCTCTTTATCCGTCTCTCTAATCCGTCTTATCAATTCAAGACCATCCATTTCAGGCATTCGTATATCGGTCAGGAGCACTTCGGGGTAACCATCTATAGAAAAGGCCTCCCATGCCTCCTTGCCGTTCCGATAAACACCTTGTATCTCATAGCCATTTTCATGCCAGTCAATGATAGTCTGAAATCCAACCCGAACCAGGGATTCATCATCTACAATCGCAATTTTAATCATTAGCGTTTGGCCATCCTTCTTTCAAGATAGGAAGCTTTAATTCCACAGTAGTGCCTGCTCCCTGTTCACTCGTAATGTTCATTCCGTAGGCAGGGCCATAGAACATTTCAATCCTCTCTTTTACACTCAATAACCCGATGCGGCTTCCAGTTCCATTGCTCATAAGCTGCTGGATTTCAAATAAGCGCTCTTGACCTATTCCGCTGCCATTGTCCCATACTCGAATACTAAGCATCCCTTTCTCTGTTTTTGCCTCCAGACGAATCTGTCCTGAATGATCAATAGACGACAAACCATGAACTATAGCATTTTCTAAGAGCGGCTGAATCAAAAATTTAAGCAGCCGATACGGCTTTACCTCATCCTCCAGTTCGACCTGAAATATAAAGTTTTGGTGACGTACTTGCTGAATCTTGACAAATTCACGCATGACGTTAATTTCGTTTTCAAGCGAAACCAGTTCATTGGTGTCTCTGATCGAGTATCTCAACAGATTGCTCAAAGCATCAACAATCTCTTTAATATGATCCTGTTTTCGTATCATGGCCATCCACCGGATGGTATTTAACGTATTGTAGATGAAGTGAGGAGAAAGCTGATTTTGGAGCACCTTTAACTGCACCTGTCGTTTGCGTTCTTCACTGGCCTTCACTTCACCTAACAAATTGTAGATTTCATACATAACAGAAATAAAGGTATCATTCAGCTGCGTAATTTCTCTGGCCCCCCTGAATTTGGCAAGGGAGTTAGGCTTCTCCCCGCGCAAACCTCTCCGCATATTGGCAAGAAGCCTGGCTATCGGCAATGTAATGTCGGCACGAATCAGGTAGGAGGCAACCAAACCAAGGACCAGACATACCCCGGCCAGCCAAGCTGCAAAAACACTCATTCGGTAGACGGTGGCATACACGGTATTTAGAGCATACTCTGCTGTAAGCGTCCATTCATTGTAATCAAGACTTTGTTCAAGACGTAAAACTTCAGAAAATGTATCTTCCTGTATTACGTGTTCCTGAAGCAGCACTCTATCCGGACCGTTAAGGAAGAAAGCAGTATTGGAACCTGCCATAGCAGAGCTAAGAACGTCTCTGAATACATTAGAAGAAACAATAAGATAAAAATATCCTATAGGTCGGAAGTTCTCATCTTTAATGACACGTCCTAACCTGAAAGCACTTACATAATCTTCTGTGGCAGAACTTGACCTTACAGAATCCCAATAAGGTGCTCCGTTGGCTGTAACCGTATTTGACTTTCCTTTCTCACTTAAAGGCTCTTGTTCATCTTGGCCGATGACAAAGGTACTGTTGTCAGTAACAAATACACATCCTTTGATACGGTTGCTGTCTAGCCCACCAATGATAGGCAGTACACTTCGCTCCAGCTGCTGCTGCAGTTCGATTTTTTCAAATTCGTTATGGACCGGTTCAGATATAATTGCTCCTATTTCATCTGAGGTTAAAATATGCAGACTCACATTATTATAGGTCTGAATGGTTGCTTCCAGTTTGTCTACGGTCAGGCTCGTAATCGAATCGGAATATGACTCGGCGTTGATACGGATCGCAGCATTATAGTTCTGGGCTAAGAGGCTTAGTCCAACGATAGAGGGGAGAACAAATAAGGGCAAATAAAACAGGACCAGTTTCTTGGTCAAACTCCATCTATTCCATCGGCGATTTAACCATTTGTATCCAGGTAGATAGGAATGGGATCTTCTCATGCCAGATTCTTCTATACCTCCTATGCCGCTCTTAAAGAGAGTAACAGCCGTTACCTGATTAATTTAAACAACCAAGCAGTTCTTTAAAGGTAGCATAGCCGAAAAGGTGCAGCGCGGCAACAAGGTATCTATGTCAGGATGACAGTTAGCTAAGCAGAATCTTAGTTACTGTGGGACTGAAGCGCACAACCTCCAAAAATGATCCTGATACCAGTAAAAATAAAATCACTAGAAAAAACAAAAAGCCGCTATAAGCGACTTTTCTATATTGACCTGATTAAATTATACGTTATTTTAATTTGTTTTCTTCGGAAATAGCATCCATTAAAATTTTCTTGGCTTTAGCGCCATGATCCGAGTAATCAAACATTGACATACTTCCCCACCCACTGTAATCTGGAGCCCAATAACGGATACCTATAAGCCCATGTGTTTTACCCCACTGAACCACATCATGATAGATTGCAGCTTGTCCTTCTTCATTATGGGGATATCCCTTGATCGTGTTTGACCATCCCGCATATGCGCCCTGCACTTCACCTGAAGGATAAGAAAACTCTGCGATAAATACAGGTATACCCACCTCTTTGTTAATCGCAGTAACTATTTTTTTATACATAACCATTTTGTCGATGTATACTCCTGGCGCGCTAGGATAAAAACTAATTCCAGCCGTGTCAATAGGGAATCCATTTTCCTTTAATGTCTTGAAATACGTGACTGCTGTATGCACTGTTGTTACTACAGTGGCGATGTGAGTAGAAAACTTAACATTGCTTGAATCAAGTCCTAAATTAGTGTAGGCCTCTTTTATCCCTTTAGCTACTGCTGTCATCTGCACCGCATTGTATTTCCATATATTATTTTTCAACCAATTGGTTCCCATCACAGAATAGACATGTCTCATGAAGCCCGGAACTTTTTCCAACTTTTCGTTTACTGCGGTTTTCAACCCAATGCTTACCCCTGCAAAACCATAGTTTGCTTCGTTACCAATGTTCCAATTCTCTACTTTAACGCCTGTTTTCAAAATTTCTGTTGCCACAAATTTTCCGTATGCTTCCAAGACAACGTTCATTTCATCCAAAGTCAATTCTTCCCAAGGCTTTCCATTTTGCAAAGCATATATCTCGGGATATTCTTCGAAATTAGGTGCTTGTTGCCGATCCATATCCATGTATGTGTAAGCCAGCATAATTTCAGGGTTCAACGGTATATTTAATTTGGCTGCCATGCGAGCCAACTCTAATCCCTGCTCCAATGTATGGTAATTTGCATTTGAGTCTTCCTCACCATTAACGATATTATCTTCAGTAGGAGATCGTTTAGTCGCAATTCTTGCGTACATTTCCGTAGCGCCTGATGAAATATACATCTTCTCTAATTCCTCACGACTTTTCGCAGTAACGTCTCCTGCTGTATACGTAGTATTCCCCGTTTTAAATGCATTTCCCGAAAACGGGCTTACCGAAAGCGCTACACGGAACTTCTCTGTATTGACAGCAGGTACATAATCTTTATCTTCCACATATACTGATAAATTTCTTACGATAATCCCTGCTATGATTAAAATAATGATAAGTAAAGAGATCATGATCTTTGTTCTTGTTTTCATGCGTTGTAAAAAGTACTTTACTTTGTTCATTTTAAAAGAAGTCTCCCTTTATAGCTAAGCTAAGTAGTATTTTAATTAAGTTTATCTGAAATAAATCGTTTAACATGTGCTTCGTTGACAAAAAGAATTGCAATTGTTAGCATAACCTGAGTTACAGAGACGAGGGGGTTATCCATATTCAACCTAAACAACGCCTGGAGCATGAGCGAAGCGAACTGCGAGAGAAGCGTCGTTTATGCATTATTGAAGCTGCCACATCTGTTTTTACGCAACAAGGGTTCGAAAAGGCAACCATGCAGGAAATTGCCAAGGCTGCAAGCCTTGGCGTCGCTACTGTATTCCGCTATTTTCCCAAGAAAGAGCATTTAATCGTTGCAGTCGCATCACAGATTGTCCAGTCCGAAGTAGTCATATTTGAAAAGATTGTGCATGGTGACGGAACATGTTACGAGAAATTAAACCAGATTTTCGACACCTTGATCTTCTTTCAGCAGGCAGAGCATCAGCAAAAGTCCAAATTAATTGAAGCTTTTGAATGTTACGTGGCACTTTCCACGGAGCCCGTAGAGCATATTGAACTGTATCAAACGGAATATAGCAAGATCATTGGACTGTTTACCGAATTGGCAGCGCTGGGAGAGCAGGATCGTTCTGTCCGCACCGGATCACATTCCGTTACCATGCTAATTACAATGATGAATGTATTCGGGACGTTCTCCAAGAAAATGTCCATGCTGGAAGGAATCGATGCTTTCAATACTCATGTAGATCCATCCGAGCAATTCAGCATACTGAAATGTCTATTCCTGGAGTCTATGAAGCCTTGATTTCTTTTAAATATGATTAATGCTTCAAAACAAAGCTGATAGCCAAACTTTGAGGGCCGCTGTGAGAGCAAATTGCGCATCCGCCTTCTATGATGTGCACTTCGCGCACCTCAGTCTCCTCCAGGATCATGCTGCGCAACCAGTTCGCAGTATCCTCCTCCATGGTCTGAGCAATAATAAACTGCGCCGGCTCAATTTGATGCATATGTTCCAAGATGCTATTCACAAGATTTCTGATAATCTTCCGTTGAGATCCTCTATATTTAGCACCTGAAAGGACGATACCATTGGTGACGTAGAGTACGGGACGAACACGCAGCATACTTCCAAGCATATGTTGAAGGTTTCCGACTCGGCCGCCTTTATGAAGATAATCCAGACTATTGACCAATACGTTCATCTGAACTTGATTGCGGATCAACTCAAGCTCTTGTACAATTGCCAATACACTTTCTCCTTTTGCTGCCATACGAGCTGCAATCAGGACATGCATGGCCATGCCTGCGGAAATGTTCATCGAATCGAAAATCCTTACTCGACCGGGCGGGTACTCCTTCGCGGCAAGCGTCGCATTCTGGTACGTGGAGGAAAGTTTGGAAGACATACTGATGTAAAGAACGTCATCTCCATTTGCGATCGCTGCTGCAAACTGATTCATGAAATCCAAAGGAGAAGGCGCTGCAGTTTTGGGCAAACGTCCTTCCTCCTCTACCCGTTTATACATTTGGTGAGTATCGATATCAACACGATCCCGATAAGACATACTACCAAACACGATGTATAGCGGAATGATCCCGATATTGTACGTATCGATCCACTCCTGAGGGATGTCCGAGATACTATCCGTGAATAGCTGTACCTTAGCCATGTCGCTCACCCGAGACTGTCTTTCCAGTTATGACTGGATTAGAAGCACTGGCGGATTTATGGTTTTCTCTCATCACCGATTCGCCTTCTACATCGATGTTAGGCAACAAGCGATCTAGCCATGCAGGTATATACCAGGCGCTTTTCCCAAGAATCGTCATCACAGCTGGCACAAGTGTCATTCGCACGATAAATGCATCGACCAGTATGCCAAATGCCAGAGCTAACCCCATGGATTTGATGATCGTATCTTCGGCAAAAATAAAGCTGGCGAATACCGCAATCATAATCAATCCTGCTGCAGTAACCACTGGCCCGCTATGGTTCATCCCGCTTTTTACCGATTGACGTGCATCTCCGCTATGAGTGAAGTCTTCGCGCATTCGGCTGACAAGGAACACCTCGTAGTCCATGGCAAGCCCAAACAGAATTCCTGTAACGAGAATTGGAAGGAAACTCAGCACCGGTCCGGGCTCCGGAATACCGAACAAATTTGCAAGATATCCGTCTTGAATAACCCACACAATAAATCCGAGTGTTGAACCCAGTGTAAACAGGAAACCAAGTACAGCTTTGATCGGAACAAGTAGAGATCGGAAGACGAGCATGAGCAGTACAAAAGCAAGACCAACAATCAACAATGCAAATTTCGGTAAAGCTTCCTGCAGTTTCTCGGAAATATCAATGTTGACCGCCGTTCCGCCGGTAACCATAATTTCGACGTTATTATTCTTCGTTGTCTGATCGGCCTGTTCTCGAATAGTCTCCACTAATTCGGTTGTACGAATGTCGTGCGGTCCAGTCTTCGGCAACACTGTGATGATCGCTGCATTACCCGAAGGGCTCGGAATTGCCGGTGTTACGCTGGAAACGTTCGGAAGATCACTGATGTAAGCCGTTGCTTGAGAGATTGCTGCTTGAGGGTCCTTGCCGCCACTAACTTTAGCTACAATAACCAGTGGGCCATTGATCCCTTCGCCAAATCCCTCGGCCATCAAGTCATATCCGCGCCGTTCTGTCGTTTCTGTGGATTTAAGTCCATTGTCCGGCAAACCCAATTGCATATGCAGAAAGGGGAGCGTACACATGATCAGGACAACAATAGATAGGATACTGGTCAACCAGGGCTTTCTAGTCACAATCCGGCTCCAGCCATTTTCGTTTTGTTTTCCTTTCTTGCTGCCCGACCATTTACGCAGCCAACGATTTTCGCGTGCAGGACTAATGCGATCTCCTGTTGCAGCCAATATGGCAGGTACGAGAATGACAGCAATGAGAACTGCTACAAACACGCTAATGGCAGCCGCCAATCCCATCATCGTAATAAAGGGAATTTGTACTACGGACAAACCTACAAGCGCGATGATGACTGTTAGACCTGCAAATACAACGGATCCACCCGCTGTTGCATTAGCCTGAGCAATCGCTGTTTCTCTATCATACCCTTCAGCCAATTGTTGACGGTAACGAGACATGATAAACAATGCGTAATCAATACCGACTGCTAATGCAAGCATGACGGCTAACGTAATGGAGAACGAAGACATGGATACGACATTTGAACCAATGATTACGGTCATCAGTCCAATCCCGAGTCCAATGACTGCCGTTAGAATCGGAAGTCCTGCCGCAAGAAACGAAGTAAACGTAAAAGCGAGGATCATGAAAGCGATCAGAATACCAATCACTTCAGAAATGCCTCCTACCTCTATCTCAGAAAAAGCAACACTGCCACCGATCTCCGTTTGGATTCCTTCTTTACCCAGCGTTTCTGCAATGTTCAATACATGTTCCTTCGAGTGTTCATCCACTTCACTAGCGGGCTCAGTATAAGTAATGTCCGCATAACCGATCGTTTTATCCGCGCTTAGTGTCATAGCCGCAAATGGACTTGACACGGACTTGACAGACAAATCCGTCTGTACATCTTTCAACGCTTGCCGAATGTAATTTTTGTTTGCCTCAGAAGTCAACGTGCCATTTTCCGCTTTGAAAATAAGTCTGATCTGTCCACCGTCATCGGTGGAAGGAAATTCTGAATTCAACACTTTTGCGGCCTGATCCGACTTCGTTCCAGGTATGGTCATTTCTCCCGTAAACGAAGTACCCATGCCAAGTCCTACAGATGCAAGCAAGATAAGGAGTGCTAGTCCCATCGCAATTACCATTTTTCGTTTTCTCGCCGACCAGGCGCCAAGACGATATAACCATTTCGCCATATTTTATTTCTTCCCCTTTCATTTCACTGAAATCCTGGAGCTGCCAACTGAACAACTCTGTACCCTATGATAACGAAAAAAAAACAAAAAAAAATCGTACGAAAGGGCAAGCCCTTCATGCACGATGGGGCAACGAGCGAATAGGTAATAACGGGCAATACTGTTTTCCATTTTGGATTAAAGGGGAAGCTTACAAGTGTAAGATCCCCTTTTCAACAGCGACTGCAACCGCTTCAGAACGCGAATTAACTCCTAGCTTGTTGTAAATGTTGGTTAGATACGATTTTACTGTTCTTTCGGCAATGCCCATATCAAAAGCAATATCCCTGCTGCGCAAACCACGAGCCACTGCGTGTAGAATCATTAACTCTTTCTCGCTGATCAAAATGGATTCTTTGTCAATTAGTAGTTGAGGCTCTACTTTCGTTTCATCGGAAGGCCTAGCATGAAATGCAAAAACCCGAGACGATATTTCAGGTTGAAGCAATGTTTCTCCACGAATGGCAGAATCCAGCGTTCGAAATAAATGTTCTCGCCCCGTATCTTTGAGCAAGTACCCTTTGGCTCCAAGGGAAAGCCCCTCTATCATCAAATCATCTTCGTTGTAAGTCGTAAGAATAATGACGGGTATACGAATTTGTTGCTCATTCATTTGTTTCAATGTATCCAAGCCACTGAGTCCTCCTGGCATATTTAAGTCTAGGAGAATGACATCCGGTTGTTTGTCCAACATCATTTCAATAGCCTCTTTACCTTCTTCGGCCTCCCCTACAATTTGATAACTATCACTTGTCTCTAATATTAACTTCAGTCCTTCACGCACGACCCAATGATCATCCACAATAAGGATGTTATGTTTCATTCTGTGTTCTCCTTTCTTAATGGAACGCGCAACACAATCGTCGTGCCTTCTTTCCCACTTGCAATTTCAATGCTGCCGCCTATTAACCTGGCACGTTCATTTATACCGATTATGCCATAATGCCCGGATTGTTTTCCGATTCTGTCCACACTGAAGCCCACTCCATTATCAATAATGATGAGATGGAAAACTCCTTTTTCTTCAGCCATACGAACACTCGCAATCGTTGCTTGGGCATGCCTGGCTATATTCATTAGCGATTCACTTAAAATATGCAGCACATGCTCCATCTGTACTTTAGAGATATCAGGAGGGGATTTCCCATCCAATTCCACCTTGATTCCGGTGGCTTGCTGAAATCGTTGAATCTGCTCCAGAACTGCCTCTCCAAAGCTAATAGCTGGCGTTGCTTTGGTTCGCAGATCATCAATGGCCTTGCGAGCATCAGCCAGTGTTTTGCGTGCTTGCCCCATTGAACTACGGACAATCTCGTGAGCACGCGGAAAACTTCCTCTGTTCATATGTTCATCGACAGCCTCAAGTTGCATGATAATACCCGCAAGCCCTTGGGCTAACGTATCATGCAGATCTCGTGCCATGCGTTGTCTCTCACTGGTCAGCGTCAATTCCTCTACCTTCTGATGAGCTTTCTCCAACTCATGCAGAAACGTTAATGTCCGAACACGGGCGTTGACCTGACGATAGAAAAGCACTGCATATGATACTACGACAACGATCATCATTAAGAGTAAAAGAATTAGTAAGGCCACATCCGTTCCAGAGCGTGTAAACAGCGTTACTGTGCAGAATAATAAATACAATGTAAACGCAACAAGCACCACTTTTACTGTCTCGTAAAATATAGCAAAGGTTTGCCCGATCAATACAGGGATTAAACCAATCAATACAGCCGGCATCCCGTCCGGCATTAACATCGCACTGCCATAGATTAATCCTGCTTGAAGAAGGATATACAGCAATTTGGAACGTATGATGAGTTTGTTTACTTCCCAATAGACAAGCGTATGAGCCAACATTGCAGCTACAAAGAAAATACTGGGCACCAACAGGGGCGCTGACATGGTTTGGAGTATCAGAGTAGCTATAGCCACTAGCCAAAGCCAAATGATAATGGGGATACGCGAAGACGCAATGGGATCCGTTTCTTCTTCATTTATTCCGGATGGATTCATCTTCTTCGGTATTATTTTCATGGGATCACCTCTTTTATCAGTAATTATAGCCCATGTAAAATCCATGAAGTTGTACGATCGTGCATGCCCTTTCGTACATGCCCTAATGCCCTTTCAAATGAAAATCGTCCACAAGTTCAACTCATGGACGAAAAAGTTAACGTACTATTCAACATGAATTTTACAAAACACCAAACTCTATCCATCATTCGTCTTCCCATCCATAGCGTTTAATTATTCAGAAATTAATGTAGCTTGCACTCTAAATCATGGGTACCGCTAAGTAAGGTGTGTTTTTCTCCATTTGGCAATTCCAGCGTACATGTTGTGGACACCGGGACAATGGCTTTAATCTGAAATTGGTCATTGTCCCATTTCCAATGTACGCACGCCTTGCCATATGGCGTTTCCGTGGATGCCTTTGCCCAAGTTATGCCACCACCAAGCTTTGGTGCAATCCGGAATGTTTTGTATCCCCCGCTGGTAGGTTCAATGCCTGCCATTCGTTTATATAACCAATCGCCGACGGCTCCATTCGCATAGTGGTTAAAAGATACCATGCCGCCATTGGATTCCTCATCGGATTTTTTTCCGTTCAAGTCGCCTATATTTACCGTCCCATCCGGTCTCAAGGAATCCCATCTTTCCCAAATGGTCGTTCCGCCAGCCTTTACCTCATATAGCCAGGATGGGCACTCTTCCTGCAACAAAAGATCATACGCTGCTTCTAAGTGACCATAGTCAGACAGTGCAAATAAAAGATAAGGAGTTCCCGTAAATCCTGTGGTCAGATGATTTCCCGCTTGCTTAATCAAGCGAACCAAGTTTTGAACCATATTGTTGGTTTCTTGACCTTCGGTCATTCCAAAATGCAGAGGCAACACATATCCCGTCTGAAATTCCTTCTTTAATGTTCCCTTCTGATCGGTGAACACTTTTCGATAGGCTTCAATAATTTTTCTCCTTAAACTCTGGTAATATGTCACATCCTCGGAATATCCTAATATTTCGGCGATTTGCGACATGATGTGGCAAGAATTTGCGAAATAAGCAGTTCCGACCCATTTCCCTTTTTTCAGCCACATTTTTACCGTCTCATCTGGTGCCGCCCAGTCGCCAAAGTGAAACGGGAAGCGCCAGATATAACGATCTGTCGGTGATACTGCCAGGAATGAGGACCACCACTTGGCTGCCTTCATAAATTTTTTCATAGCAGGATATTGCTGCTCCAGGACTTGCTTTTTGCCACGAGCCAAATATTCAGCCCAGGGTACCAGTATACTGCTGTCTCCCCAGCAAGAGTTGGCCATAGCAGGCCAATGATCTCCGGCTTTTGGAATAACCATCGGAAATCCCCCGCCCTTGCTCTGTTCTGCTCGCATATCAAGCAGCCATTTATCAAAGAAACGACTCATGTCAAAGTTAAAACAGGCAGTGGATGCAAATACAGCAATGTCTCCCGTCCATCCTTGACGCTCATCTCGTTGCGGACAATCGGTTGGTATGTCAACAAAATTGGAACGCCCACCCCAGCGTATATTGCTCTGCAGCTTATTAATCAATGCATTCGAACAAGAAAATTGACCGATTTCCTTGAAATCGGAATGCAGGACGTAAGCAGCAAGCTCGATCTGTTCCGGATCAATGCCTCTCATGCCCACGTAGCGAAATCCCATATAAGTCAGTTTTGGCGAGTAGGTCTGTTCACCATCCTGACAGATGTATGTTGCGGTTGCTTTTGCCGTTCTCAGTGATTTAACAAAGAGTTCTCCGTTTACCAGCACCTCCGCATGACGGAAGATGATTTCCTGCTTTCGTTTGCCTTTGATTTTAGCCGTTATTACTCCAGAGAAATTTTGCCCGAAATCATAGATGATTTCACCGCTTGGCGCTACTGTCCATGAAATCGGCTTCATCATTTCCTGCACACGAACCGGCACGCCGTATTGTGCCAGAAGAACCGGCTTTTTTCGGGGGGAAGTTAGTTCAACGGACTTCCACGGAACCTGATTCAGGTCGATGGTTGCGTCATACATTTCTCCATCATACCATTCGGCCATGCGGTAGTTTCCTTCCAACGATACGTCCCAAGTTCGATCCGTTGCGATAATATCCGAGGTGCCATCGGTATAAATAATATGAATCTCGCACAGCAATGCCTGCCTGTCAGCACTAATCTTGTTTTTTCGAATGTAATTGAAGGAGCCTACTGCCCAGCCACCGGCGACAAAGGCCGTCACCGTATTGGAAGCTTGCAGTTGGGCACTGATATCATATGTCTGATACTGGATCTGATGATCATATGAGGTAAAGCCTGGAGCGAAATAATCCTGCCCTACCTTTTCTCCGTTCAGCAGCAATTCGTATACGCCAAGAGCTGTTGCGTTGACCCATGCTTTTTTGACCACTTTCGTTATATTGAAAGTCCGGCGAAATGTCATCGGTACAGGTGAAACCTTTTTAGGGAAATCATAGGACATATCGGTGATCCATTGCGCCTTCCATGGGGTATCTAGTCGACCTGTCTGAAACGAAGCTGTCCCTTCCGCGCGATCTCCGCTCGTACCAACGGCTTTGACTCGAATTTCATAGTTGGTGTTTGGCTTCAACAGACCTGTGTAAAGATTATTGATTTGATCCGTCGTTTTGATTTTCCATGCTCCTACTTCAATGATCGCTTCCTTAAGCTCTTCTCCAGCACGGTCCGATTCCAGGGAAAAAGAAATAGTCGGTGCTTTATCCGTAATGCAATGGCCCTCCATACCATCTATTTTTATTGAAGATATCTTTAAATTCATATCAATTTCTCCTGTCTTGTTCTAATTTGCTCCTGCTTTTTAGCAATTCCCTTCTCTACATTCATCAGCAGAAGCAATCCGAAAAGGATTATACCCGTAACCGTTTCCAAACCGACAAAACCAAATGTGATCGCTTCCCGGACTGGTTCCGACTGAACCGCGACCAGCTTTCCGGTTTGATCATAATAAGGGGCTACGTAACCTGAAGAGGCTAAAAGGGCATTAAAGATTCCCGTGCATATGCCACTCATCGTCACCGCAATGATGTTGTAAATGGATATCGCAACTCCATCACAGCGGAATTTGTGCTTCCATTCGATATGATCCAGCATGTCTGCGAACAAGGCCATAAACACATAACTAATGGGCAGTGCACCAATATTTTTAATGAATTGTCCTGTGAGAAATATAGGAACGTTTGTGGGGAACCACCAGCAGACGATGCCTCCTGCAATAAAAAGGAAGGCTCCGGCTAACATAGCATTTCGTTTCCCTATTCTTTTGGCGATCGGCCAAACTGCAATAATACCGATCCCCATTGGAATACCCCCGATAACGGATATCATCATCTGTGTAACTCCATCATTATATGTGCCTAATACATAGTTGCTATAATAAACCAAACTCATATTTTTAATTAAGCTACCCACCGTAAAAAACAGAAAAAAAATAAAAGTTACCAACATAAAGCGATCAGTCACGATCGCAGTGAGCTGTTTCTTATACGGAATCTTTTCAACAGATTGCAACGTCTCCTCTTCCGTGACCCTTTCCTTCGTATAGTAATACTCCAGTAGTGTCAACGGCAAAGCAAGAATGGATATGCCACAAATCAGCGTAATCCAGAGATGCTTGTCAAGACCGATGATGGGCATGATAAGCATTGGAAACACCAAGGCTACCAGAATGCCTGTCATCATTACGGTCGTAATCTGGTTATATACGGACAGTTTTCCTCTCTGTGCCGATTCCCGGGTGGAAAGGGGGACCATAAGGTTATGACTCATGTTAAACATGGTAAATGACAACGCATAGTATAGATTGTAAGAAAAAATAACCCATACCACCTGTACCGCAGTGCTTGCCTGCGGTACGACGACTAACAAAACACCCGAAATAACCAGCATTGGCGCGGATATGAATAGCCAGGGGCGAGCTTTTCCTTGTCGTGTCTTGGTACGATCAATCAAATAACCCATTGCAATGTTAATAACGACATCCAGCAATTTGGATACAATCGGAAATATAACCAAAAAAGAGCCGTTCCAGACGGATGTTAGACCGAGTACATCGGTGTAGTAAACATTTAAATACGTTGCCAGGACTGCATTCAACAGCAGAGCACCCGCCGGACCGAGTAAATATCCTAAAATCTGCTCTTTTTTTGAAATTTCAGAAGAATCCACTTTGGAATCGAACCGTCTGGATTGAAATAGAGTCAGCATTGCAGAAATAACCTTCCTTCGATTTGCTTATAATTGAGGATTAAATCTCTTCGTTTGATATAGCCAAAGAAAAGTTATTTTACATCCAGTTCAGATACGATTTTTTTATATGTTCTGGTTTCTTGCGGCGAATGCAACGGTGTCCATACCTGTGCAAAGAATGGATCAACCTTCGCTCGCTCCGAATAGTTCCAGCTTTCACGTTCACATTCAGGACACCAATGACCCGCCTCGAGTACCAGTTTTGGACTTGCTTTAAACGTATGGCCGAAGGCACATTTAAAGGTAAGCTTGTTTCTCCAGTTCCCGGTCTCCATTTCTCCGGATACATACTGTCCTCCTCTGAACTCGGCGGCCTTTTTTAAATCATACAACTCGAGTTCTTCTGCCGGTTTGGTGTCATCATATCCATGGTCGATCGGAACGACCGTGTTCCAATCGATGAAATGCTTGAAGTCACTCAACTTGTCAGGAAGCTTCGCCCATTGCTCCTTGCTGCCCCAATATGCATCAATATGGTCCTCCACGTTCTCTTCAATGAATCGCAACGTGCCATGTTCGCTCCGGGCAGGCTTTGAGAACATTTTTTTCATGATGCTCCCCATGATGCGTTCACCGAACGGCAGCTTACAAAGCAGTTTGGCTGCAGTACCTTGCGAACCTAGATTCTCTAGATAGCAACGATAGAAATAGTTCATGCCGTCCTGACGGAAATTCAGATAATCGTTCAAGCGATCAGAATCGAGATAATACTGACCGTGGAAGTTGCGAGTAGCATACCACTTTGGATTAATGACATGATCGAGATTTTTGAATCCGATGGCACCATATAATACCTGATACATTTCATAGGTGCTCACACGGCAAGTCTCACCACCGCCAATATTGTACACATGACACCAGAAATCTTCCGGTAGATTTCCTGTAAATTCGTAATTGCACAAGTTCTCCATCATTCTGCCCGAGTCGCGGTCGGACACATATTCGAGCACATTATCCAGACAATTGTGGAACATGATAGCATCCATAATTTTACTCATGGCAGGCCCCATAATTCCGGTTTGACGCAAACTGACCCAATATTTCAGCCCGGATTCGATCACAAGGCGTTCAGCGGCAATTTTGGAAACGGCATAATAGTCGAACATGCTTGGTTTGATGGGATCCCCCACACGGCCCCAGTGTATTGGAGGCATTCGGTCGCCGGTCTCGGCAATGGTTCCGATAAAGACAAGTTTGGTATGCTCTTCCTGCCCGTGTTCGAAAATAGCATGAATCAAATTTTTAGCCGCACCATAGTTGATTTCCATCGCTTTCTTTGGAAAATAGTCTGCAGCAGGAGAAACAAACGCTGCAATATGAAGAATCAGATCCGCGTCCTTCACACACTCCGATACGGTTTTGTAATCCAGAATATCGCCATATTTAATGGTCACTTGTCCCTTGTACGGCTCAAGGGCATTACGATCCTTCTCGGTATCCAGACATAATGTAACAATGTCATATAAGTGGCTATCCTTGATCATTCTCTTCAGGCTTTCTTGGCCCATTCCTCCGGATGCACCAGTAATAAACACACGTTTTTTGCTCATTCGAGTTCTCCTCCTTGGTTATCTAAGATGCTTGGATGTTACCTCTAATACTATTTTCGACTTCCAGGTAAAGGCGGCAAGTTGTCTTTTGTTCTCATACGTTTAATCCCCTTAACCACCCTGCCATTTAATAGTTCGATTAATCCTGCAGCCATGTGATAATTAAAGCGTCCCGTACTGGACACCGACATGGAACGTATGCTGTTGTTCGGCATCATTTTCATTAAAAACATCCCATTTTTGCGCTCCATATCCTTTTCGGGACCTTCAGGCAATCTCTGAGACCGTTTGAATTGCTTCTTTCCTACTCCTACGACTACGTTGTAGAATATTTTTCCAATAAATGACGTTTTAAGTTCATCCAATCTGGAATCCATCGTATAACGAGGTTGATTCTCAGAGTTTTTTTGATTATGGGTGCTTCTTCCAAGCAATGCCTCGAACTCCTCCAAAGTGGCTGATGTCAGTCGTTCAGGAGAAAAATAGTGCTGCAATCGATCACGATGATACGGCCCTGGGATGACAGGCTGATCCGTAATGGAGAAACCTGCCGTCAAACGAATGTCCTCCACTGAGGCAGCAATCAGTATGGAGTAATCTCCGTTTTCGAGAATCCATTCATTTTTCGTGACATGGAAATAGGCGAGATCCTTTTTGTCGAAACTCAGTTCAACTTTTTTTCTTTCTCCTGGATTCAAGAACACTTTAGTAAAAGCACGAAGCTCTTTGATCGGTTTGAACACTTCTGATCGCAGATTCGAAACGTAAACTTGTACGACTTCACTCCCTGCCATGCTTCCTGTGTTTGTGATCTGACATCGCACAGTCACCTTTTCGGGCCCCATTTCCATTTCTGGCGAGGAATACTCGAACGTTGTATAGCTCAATCCGTGTCCGAAAGGATACTTGACTCCCCTACCTTTGAGACTATCGAAATAACGATATCCGACAAATATGGATTCCTTATAAAGTTCAGTTTTATGGCGAACAAACTCTTCGCCAAATGGTACGTCTGAATATGTTTCCACCCAAGTCTCAGCGAGTTTGCCCGAAGGATTTTTTTCACCGAACAATAGTTGAGCTGCAGCCTCGCCACCAGCTTGTCCTGGAAGGTACATGTTTAAAATCGCGTTAACCGTCGATTCAAAAGGCAGTTCTACAGGCGAGCCACCAAACATAACAAAAATGATCTTTTTATTCAGTTTGCTTAAGCGGTTCAACAGGGATAATTGATTTTCAGGAAGCGTCATCTTCTCGCGGTCATAACCTTCGCTCTCGGTATAGTCTGTTTGTCCACCAAAAAACAGAATGCACTCTGCACTTTCAGCCAGTCTGAGTGCCTCGTTCTCATAGTCCGTTTCGGGTAGAATTTCTGATTCGCGATATCCTCTGACAAAATCATAATCAATGTTTCTCGAATCAAATGCTGCTTTTGGCGTAGTGAGTCGTGCAGGATTAATCAGTGAACTGCCTGCGCCTTGGAAACGCATTTTTTCGAACAGATCACCCACCACCAAAAATTTCCCTGTTTTTTGAAGCGGCAAGCTACCATCGTTTTTCATCAAAACCGCACTGTCCGCAGCTATTTCTCCAGAAAGGCTGTGATGAGCATCTTTATCGAACGACATGCCATAATTAATGTTGCTTGTACGTTGTATAAGCGATAACACATTTTTTACCGCCTGATCCAGGTCAGCCATCGGCAATGCACCACTGTAGGCGGCATCAATGATATTCTTTCTGAAAAATTCACAGTCGCCCGGCATCTCCAAATCCATACCGGCCTTAATTCCTTCAACGCGATCCGAAACAGCCCCCCAGTCGCTGACAACGAGGCCGTCAAATCCCCATTCGTTTCTAAGAACTTCTGTCAGTAGATGATGGTTCTCTGCACAATACACTCCGTTCACTTTGTTGTATGCACACATAACCGTTACCGGACGGGTTTGTTTAACAATCATTTCAAAAGCCTTCAAATAGATTTCGCGCAGGGCTCGTTCATCAACAACGGAGTCCCCCATAAAGCGGTAATTCTCGTTATTGTTCACAGCAAAGTGTTTCAAAGATACGCCAATTCCCTCGTTTTGGACACCTTCTACAAAAGCGCTACCAAAAACGCCCGAAACCAATGGATCTTCCGAGAAATACTCGAAGTTGCGCCCGCATCTTGGATTTCGTTTAATATTGACCGCAGGCCCAAGCAAAACATTTACTCCAAAATGATGACACTCCTTAGCAATAGCGGCTCCCATTTTTCGAACGTTTTCTGGATTCCAGCTTGCGGCAATCGTAGCTCCGGTTGGAAATGAAGTCGTTTCCTCGCTTTTGTTCAATCCCAAATGATCTGCCTGATCCCCTTGCTTTCGGAGACCGCAAGGCCCATCGGTCATATATATGGATGGTATGGACAACCTCGGAATCGGGTTTGTTTTCCAAAAGTCTACCCCTGCCATAAGTGCAGCTTTTTCTTCAATGGTCATTTCTTGAATGATTTGATCTAGTGACTGCATAGACTTCTCCCTTCATCGCTTTCCTACTCATTGTATCGAAAACACAACATGCATTATTTCAAATATGTTCGGTTTATTTCTAATTTGTATCCAAATTAGATTGACCCTGTGGATGTATTTTGTTACTTTGAAAGAGAATTGGTAAGTACGGATTTCATTAAAATTAATATGGAGGTTGTCTGCACATGTCGGCTAAATTGGGGGATTTTACAAAAACACTGAAATTTTTATATCAATCCACGCTAATTCCTACGTATTTATATGTTGATAATCAATGTGTAAGCAGCCATCCAGTGCAGGATGTATTAACCCTTCCCCCACTTGACTATATGACTCAGCTCGTTGCTTCCAAAGAACACGTGTCCTATTTGACTACTTCGTTTTTTGCCTATTACGGTGCAATTAAAGTTACCCGTTCCCCTGGTACGATCATTGTTGTTGGTCCAGTCAGCCAGATTCCCTATTTAAAGGATACGCTCCGGTTTGTAAAGAAAGAGTTCGTCATTTCTACGTCGGATGAAGCGCGTTTTGAAGCTTTTTTGAAATGGATCCCACCTATGCAGCTGCAGCAGTTTCTCAACCATTTGCTCAGCATTCATTATTTTGTCAATGGCGAAGAAATGGAATATTTCGACCTGCTTAAGCTAGAGTCCATGGAGCGGATCAATTATGCGCAGACGGAACGGAATTACGAGAATAAAGAAAGCCTGTATTTTAACAATTCTTATGAAATCGAGAACCAGATGTGTTCTTATGTGGAATGCGGAAACGAGGTAGGTTTGCGGCGTTTTCTGGAGCAACCGTTCATGACACATGAAGGCATTACCGCAAGCGACAGCCTGCGCCAAGCCAAGAACATTTATATTGTAACGATTACACTGGCTACAAGAGCAGCCATTCGTGGCGGCCTGGACACCGAGATCGCCTATCAATTATCGGATCTCTATATCCAGCAGATAGAACAATTACTTTCTCTGGAATCGATTCAGAATTTTGCTAAAGAAGCTATTTTCAACTTTGCCCGAAGAGTGCAGGAAGCCAAATACAACATTCCCGAAGACGGTAGCATGAGCAAAATCATTCAATATGTATTCAAAAGTGTAAATCAGCCTTTGACGGCTACTCATGTGGCTCGACAATTTGGATTTAGCCGAACCTATCTTTCCACTGTCTTCAAAAAAAACGTCGGCACATCGCTTCATCAATTCATCGTTGAATGTAAACTGAAAGAAGCTCAACATTTGCTTGTTTTCACGAACAAACCCATTAGCGAGATTAGCAGTTATCTGTGCTTCTCCAGTCAAAGCCATTTTCAGACGGTCTTCAAAAAGATGTTTTTCCTCTCCCCGCTGCAATACAGGAAGCACAATCAGGGGAAAAGCTCTAGCTGAGGCTTGCTATAGCCGAGTCTATATTATGACAATACTCATGGAATGAGGGGATTGGGTGTGGATGACGTATTAGTACTCGAAGGAAAATATTTCTTTGAACAAAATTTCCCGATTCATCTTGCTATGTGTACAGAAGCTTCATACAATGCCCGGCACTGCCACGATTTCATTGAACTTTCCTATGTTTGCAACGGAAAAGGCATTCATCATATCGGACTAGAGCAATATGATGTGTCAGAAGGCGACCTCTATATTATCCCGCCCGGAATCACACATGTATTTCACCCGGTTGATCTGACCGGACGCTCTCCACTAGTGGTTTTGAATTGCTTGTACGACCCGTCACTATTCTCACTTTCATCCGGCTTGTCCCCACCAAACGGAGCGAACTGGTCTTTTCACCGCGAAAAAGGGAGTACATACGGTGAGATATTACATCGAATGTTATACCTTCAGCACAAACATGAGTGCTTCAGGCATCAAATTATTGAACTGCTGTCTGTCCTCATTTCAGCCCTTCGAAATTCTGGTCTACAGCAGCCTGTGTTGACGGAGCTTATTCGAATAAACGTTTCTCCAATCTATTCAGCCCTTGAATTCATGGGATCACGTTATCAAAATGCGCTGTCTTTGGAGGATATTTGTCGTAGAGCCTGTATGAGCGTTCGCCATTTCCAGCGAATGTTCAAACAAATGACAGGAAGAAGCTGTATCCAGATGTTGCAGGATATTCGTATTCAATATGCGTGCGTCCTGTTAAAGCACACAACCTGGAGTGTGCAAACGATTGCCGAATGCATGGGCATTCACGATATGAAGTATTTCTATCGTCTGTTTCACGATCGGTTGGAACAGACACCGGCTTTGTACCGCAAAAGCTCTATACAACCGATCCATTCTTCCTCGTACCATGCTCCGCTTTAACAACGGAGCCAGGGAGATTCATTTGATTTTTGTCGCAATCAACCATATATCTTCGAATATCCGCTTTGTTATATTGTTTTCATCCCGAAATGAGGAGGAGTGGTATTGTGTACAAACATCACAGAGAATCTCTAGACCAATTGGTCGAAGTCATTAAAAGTGACCCGGAATTTTTGGCGATTATTACTTCCGGCTCCATCGCTCAAGGCAAAGCAAAGGAGGGATCGGATATCGATGTTTACCTCGTGTTGACCGACGAAGCCTATGAACGTCGAAAAAAGGTCCATTCCCTCGCGTATAACAACCGTGATGTATGCAACTATCCCGACGGTTATATTGACGGGAAGATGATTAACCGTCAATTTTTGGAGCTTGCCGCCATTCAAGGAAGTGAACCAACACGCTACTCGTTCGTCGGTTCACAGGTCGTTTGGTCCCGTCTTCCCGACCTTGAGCAGCTGATACAACGTATTCCCGAATATCCTGAACAACACCGAGAAGGCAACATTCAAGATTTTTATGCTCAGCTTTTGTTGTATGCATTTTACTTCTCGGGAGAGGCCGCCCAAAAGAACAACCCGTACCTGATGCTTCATTCAGCCTCCAACACAGCCCTCTTTGGAGCACGCATCGTCCTTGCGTACAACCGCACATTGTTCCCTTGCCATAAAGGTTTGAGGGAAGCCGTTGCTTCTGTGCCGGATCAGCCGGAAGCATTCATGCAACACTGGGATTCTTTACTTGATCACCCCAGTGCTCAGAAGTGTATGGAATTGGCCAAATTGCTTCTTGGGCATTATAAGCCTGAGCTTGCATTTGATCAGGCCGTTAGCATGTTTGTATCCAATAACGAATGGAATTGGCTTGATCATGAGCCGCCCATTGCCGATCGTTAAAAATAAAACATAAAAGATTAGCGTGCTTGCATCCTGGTCACAAGCACGCTAATCTTTTGATTGATGGAGGCATCTTCCCAACTGCTCGCTAAAGACTCAGCGCGTGATGTGAGGCCACCTATTGCTAGAGTGTGATGCCACCATCTGCAAGGATGATAGACCCTGTCATATAACTGGAATAATCGGATGCAAGAAACGCAACAATTTGAGCGAGTTCCTCAGGCTCTGCATAACGCCCGATCCTCATATTCGGGAACTCTTCAGGCACGTAACCACTCTCCTGCAGCGATTGCGGAACAGCAGCCGTCAATGTTGTAGCTACACCGCCTGGACAGATGGCATTGATACGAATCCCTTTCCGTACATATTCAATGGCTGCCGCTTTGGTCAAACCTGCAACCCCATGCTTGCTTGCGGTGTACGCGGCCAAACTGTGTTCAGCACGAATCGCCGTAGTGGACGCAGTATTGATGATATTCCCATACCCCTGCTCATCCATAACCTGCAAAGCATATTTCATGCCTAAAAAGATCCCTTTCAAATTTACATCCACGATCCGTGTAAATTCTTCTTCAGAGATATCCTGAAAACGTTGGAATTTTTGGAGTATGCCTGCGTTATTGAATGCCACGTCAATTTTCCCATAGACATCGATAGCTTTTTGAATATAGTTTTGAACATCGCTCGCTTTGGATACGTCAGCTTGTACAAAAGTACCTTCGCCGCCATTTTGGCGAACCAGTTCTAACGTTTCTTCCCCTGTCTGCGAATTGAAATCAACCAGCACAAGCTTCGCTCCTCGTGATCCCATAATTACCGCGCTCACTCTTCCAATTCCGCTGCCAGCTCCCGTAACAACGATTACCTTACCTTCCAGGGAAATACCTCCCTTGATTCCTACCGTTGTACTGGTTTCTTGCGTGTGAGCTTCTGCTCCGAAGTCTATGGCAGCCAATTCTTGCTTCAAAATCTGAAGTGTAGAAGAAGGAATATTTATCTGAGGCAATGCAGCTAATTGATCCAACGTAAAGTTCGAGGCCATCTTGAAGGTCGGTTCCTTCACGAATTCCGGCAAGTGCTTTTCCAATACAGCAAACGATTTTGCGTTGTTCAACAATTCACCAATCCGAACGTTCTCATCATAACTCATCAGGTTCATCTCCCGAATATATAGATCATTTCGATATAAATACATAATTACCGTTCATCAAAGATGGTTTCTGTTTCTATGCGTCAATAATTGAGCCCCCATCGACAAAAAAGGTTTGACCTGTTATATGTCTGGCATCCTCACTTGCCAGAAAAGCAACGACCGGAGCGATATCTTTATAAGCCTCCCCATAACGGCCAATTGCAGTTGGCTTGAACCCCAGTAACTGCGGATCACGCTGATCTTCAGGCAGCGCATCCAGATGTGCACGAATTCCATCCGTGAGTGCACCAGGGTTTACGACATTTACGTTGATGTTTTCCTTGCCCCATTCTCGGGCAACAACACGCGACAATGCTCGTATTCCTTCTTTAATGGCAGCATATGCGGCATACCCCCCAAGCCCGCAATACCCTGCTCCTGAGCCGAAATTGATGATCTTGCCTCCACCTTGCTTTAAATAGGGGAAACTTTCCTTCATCATGAGCCAAGTGGATACAAGTCCTGTCCGATAGCTCTCATCAAGCGTGTCCAGTTCATGTTCCAAAAAGGAATGCGGTGTCCGAATGGCAATTGCCAAATTGACCAGAATGTCGATGGTATCAAATTCCTCAATCGTATCTTCAACCAGCGACTTGATTTGCTTTGGGTCAGACAAATCAGCAGTCTTAGCAGCAACGGAAAACCCAGCACGTTCACAACGTGCAACGGCTTCCTTTAACGACTCACCATTGATATCAGTAAGCATTAATGATGCACCCTCTTCGGCCAGGCGCAAAGCGATATAACTGCCCAATCCGCCTCCTGCACCTGTTACAATAGCAACCTTGCCCTCCAGTTTTCCCATGATTCAATCCCTCCACCGTTTTTTTTGGATGCATGCTGACCTTTAAGCTGCTCGGTATCTCCTAGAAGTTCAACGGAATACGCCTTAATTCATGGTCCAATGTCATCGTCGCTTCGTCTGTCAACAGATCCGGGCGTATTCCAGAATAAGTTTCAGCGGAATTCCCAAGGCATCTTTAGGAGGAGATTCCCGGAATGCCGGAATGGCTCCCTGAATCCTTTCACGGCAAGCTTCATTATTCCACAAGACACCGAACTGTACGTCCAAGCTGTACTCCGAGATATCTTCGTTCCATAGTTGATCCCGGTCTGCGGCAAATTCGCCAAATATGTTCTTCAGCCACATTGTGCAGAGCTGGAACCATTGTGCAACAGCCGGCTCTGCCATGCTTTTCAATCCACTTGAAGTATGTGGCTTAGCCAAAGACAGTCCATGAGTTCCGCGCTGAAAAATGTGTAACTCAAAGGGAATGCTCGCTAGGTCCAGCGCATTGGCAAAAGCAAGCGCATGTTTTACCGGAACCAGCCGGTCCTCGTAGGTATGAAAAATAAAGGCGGGCGGTGTCCATTCATCGACTTCCTTGTCTACGCCCGGAACAGGAGCAGGCAATATGTCACTGATTGTCTCCTGAATGCAGGGATAGCCGAGAATCAACGCATCGGGGCGTGTGCGGCCCATCGTGCCCAGTGCAGCAGCCAAATGTCCACCAGCGGAGAAACCGCATACAGCAATTTTGCCTGGATCAATGCCCCAGTTTGAGCTATTCTCCCGAATAAGTTCAAGTGCTTCCTCCGCATCGTTGAGCGGCTTAGGGAAGGCAGCATGTTCATTAAGCGAATATTTCAACGTAAACGCGTGGTAGCTTTCAGCAAGAAATGCCATCGCAATCGGTTCGCCTTCCCGCTCAGAGCATGCCCGATAAGCACCGCCCGGAAAAATAAGAACTGCTGGGCGGATTTGAGTATTGGGCATTTCTTTCGAAGAATCTAATACATATCCTTTTAATTCTACACCTGGGTTGGTCAATTTTATCGTTGTTGTTTGCATGGTACCTCCTGAATGTTGAACATCGACTGTATAGGCAAAATTAGTATTCCTGGATCCTAGGATACATTCCGTTCAAAATACGGCCGGAAAAGCTTTGAGCCCCCGGATGATCATCCCCGGTCTCCACTCCAGCAATTCCACATCTGTATTTAACCGAATCTCCGGCAGCCGGCGAAGCAAAGCGTTGATCGCAATCTCGCCTTCAAGTCTCGCAAGCGGAGCGCCAAGACAATAATGAATCCCTTTGCCAAAAGCAATATGGTCATTGACTTTACGAGTAATGTCAAACGAATCTGGTTCTTCATATTGACTAGAATCCCGATTCGCTGACGATAAAGCGACAAGCATCATGTCTCCTTGGCGAATTTGTATTCCTTGAAACTCAACATTTTCCGTAGCCCAGCGAACATTGCTAATTTCAGCCGGCCCATTAAATCGCAGCACTTCCTCAACCGCCGCTTGAATCAGATCCGGATGATCCATGAGCAGTTGCTTCTGCTCGGGATGTTCCAGCAACGCCAGCATGCCGTTCCCAATCAGATTTACTGTCGTTTCATGCCCTGCAATAATGAGTACGAACACAAGTGCATATAACTCCTGCTCCGTAAGTTTGTCACCTTCTTCCTCTATGCTGATGAGATCGCTGATAAGGTCCTGTTGAATATTGTTGCGCCGCTCCGTGATCAGTTCTTGCAGGTAATCCACAAAAGCCTTCATCACTTCATCGCTCTCCTGGTTCATCTGTGGATTGCTGACACCCTCCATAATGGTGTTGGACCAGGCTCTGAATTTGTCTTGATCCTTCAGGGGAACGCCCAGCATTTCACAAATAACGATAATTGGCAGCGGAAAGGCATAGTCCTCGATCAAATCAAACTCCCGAGTGTATCCTGCCTGAATCTTGTCTAGTAATTCATCACTTATTTCCACAATTCGTCCCCGGAGCCTCTCAATCATGCGGGGAGTGAATGCCTTCTGAATCAATCGCCGCAGTCGTCGATGATCTTCAGGACCAACACTGATCAAATTCCGTGAAATAATCGCCTGATGCGTAGGAAGTGTCTCCTCAATTTCATTATTCCCGTTATCGAGAACTCCGGTTACAAAGCGGCCATCCTGCAAAATTTTAACGGCATCCTCATATCGGGTAACCATCCAGGCAACATGCCCGCTTGGTAGCAAAAGCCGATGGATAGGCTCTTCGGCACGCAGCTTTTCGTAGACTGGGAAAGGCTGCTGAATAAAAGAATGATCCAAAAAATCAACTTTGGACTTGGAATGACCTTGATTTTCATCGGTAAACATCGGAACGCCTCCTAAAAATGATAGTTATAATATCAATACAATATATAGACTATCATGTTTGGGGGTTTGCTTTCAAATAACTTCATTTAATTCCAGAAATTCGAAACTTTTTTCATCCCATAAAAAAACAAGTTATACTCGGTACGTTGAGATATGTTGTTGCATGTCCAGAACTGAAGTTCTCATCTCGATTGTTGATTGTTGCACCTCGCTCACAACGGACATTTGCTGCTCAACCGCATGTACCATGGCACTGCTCTCCTCAAAAGCTCCTTGCGCAATGATGGTAAGTTGATCGATGGATGCACTGACTTGTTCGGAACTAGCAGACAATTGCTCTGATGCAGAAGAAATCTCTTGGATTTGCCCGGCAATCTCTGCCGCAGAATTTGTAATCGCTGTAAAAGCAGTGCCAGCTTCCTCCAAAGCCGATAAAGTCAGATTCAATCCCTCTTTGCCCTGATCGACCGCACTTACTGTTGATAACGTATCCGCCTGAATGCTCACGATTACTCGGGAAATGTGGGTCAACGAGTTGCGCGTCTGATCTGCAAGCAGCCGGATTTCCTGAGCGACTACCGCGAAGCCTTTTCCCTGCTCGCCTGATCTCGCAGCTTCAATTCCGGCATTAAGCGCAAGCAGATCCGTTTGTCGAGCAACACTTGCAATCAGTTCAACGATCTGATGAATCGTAACAGAATGCTGCTCCAGGGTCCCTACGGAAGCCATAATAACCTCCATCGTGTCGTTTAACTGATCCATGCGGGACTGTACATTGGACAGAAGATGCAATCCCCTTCTTGCTTGTTGCTCCGTAGCTGAAGAAAGCTGAGCAGCCTCGTTATTGGATTCGCTAATCATTGCAATTCCTTTAGCCACTTCCAGCATGGCATAGGCTGTTTCCTCCGTTGATTTCATTTGTTCGTGGGCTCCCGATGATACTTTTTTGGCAGAAGCTGTAATGCTCTTCATGGAAACTACTGAGCTTTCCATATGATCCGAAAGAACGAGACTGGAGGAAGCAACCAGATTGGATGTATTTTGAGCAGAATGGATAAACCGCGAAAGACCTAACCTCATAACCTCGAACATGGATGCCAACATGCCAATCTCATCGCGGGATTGCTTACGAACAGGTTGACTCAGATCCCCTTTGCTAATCACGCCAGCTCCCTCTACAAGCCGGTGAATAGGTCGAACAAGAGAGTTTGACAACCAAAAGGAAAGTATAATAACAAAAACAGCCACTCCGATTTGAAAGTAAAAAGCTTGCTGATTTGCCCTCTGATTGTCGGAGATAAGTGTCTCAACAGTACTGTTGATCTGGTTCACATTATTTTCTTTCAAGTCAAGGATAAGCTTGTTTAGCTGCTCTCCAGCACCAACGTTTCCTTTTTCTATGTATTCGGAATAGGCTGCTTTGATTTGAGCTATTGTCACAGTAACACTAGGATTAAGCGATGAGTACTCCTGAAGAAGCGAATTAAATTTTTCTAACAGGTCTCGGGTAGTTGCCTGTACAGACTCCTGAGAAGCGTATCCGATCGCAGGCAGCATAATCTGGATTTGATAATCCGTCAGCGTTTGCTGAAGTTCTTGTGCTACCAACGCAGAACTAAGCGTGACCTGCTTCATCTCATTCAATTTTTCAATCTGAATCGTACTGTTATAGTTCTGATAAGAAAGAGCGATGATGTACAATAGAATGACTGTACCAAAAGAAAGCAGCGTTTTAGTGCGAATGTTCATGTTGAAACCACCTTTAAATCTGAATTATTCGAAATATGACAGATGTTGATTTATTGAAAAACGATCTGGCTTAGCGTGCCGTACTGCTTTCACCCTAAAAGGTGGTTCGTGCAGTACGGTCACTATTTTGCTGTCCTAAATGTTCAACCGTTCTTCAAGCAGGAGATATTCGTCATTTCATACCTCCCTAAGAATTCCGGCGTTCTTCCAGTTCCTTTACAATTTGAGGGTATTTCTCATCTAAGTCGTACTTGCGCAAGCAGATATACGTAAGAACAAATATCACCAAGGGAAGATATACCGTCAGAACCAGGATACTCGTAATCGCTGAATCCGCCTGTGTCACTAACGCCCCGTCATAGTTACCCATTGCCAAAATCCAGCCGATCATTGCAGCTGCCAGGCCCATGCCAATTTTAACACCAAAGCTGTTTGCGCTGTTGACCATCCCAACTAACCGTTTACCTGTCTTCCATTCACCATATTCCACCGTGTTGTTCACCAACACCCCGCCCACAGCCATCATTGGGATTGTTGCCAGAGTCGAGATGCCGCCAAGTACTAAAGCCGCAATAAAGTTATATGGCATAAAGCAACGAATAAGTGATGAAACGATGCCAAAAATCATACCAATCCGCGCTGTTCTTGCAAGTCCGAATTTCTTGATCATGGGCCCTACCATAACGAAACCTAAAAATACCGGAATCAATCCAACTGCCCCCATGATTCCTATCAGGTCTTCATTCCCGAGAATATACTTTGTGTAATAGATTCCTGTTGAGCCGTTAAGCGTATACATCATGTTGATCAATAATTGAGCAAACAGCATAATAACCCAGTATTTATTTTTGAATAAGAGCTTGATACTTTCCCAAAAAGGGACGTTATCGCTTTCAACTATACTCACACCGCCATTGTTTTCTTTGGAAGCCAGAAATGTCAGAATCAATGCAATGAAGGATACGATCCCCAGCACAACGGCAACCACAATCCATGCGGACTGATCCCCACCAAGCATATTGGTCACCGGAATTAATGCGATAGAAATAATCATGCCTATAATATATCCAAAGATGGTACGCGTAAGGCCCATTTTGCCACGTTCTTCTACACTCCTGGTGCGGATTGCCATCAAACTTCCGTAAGGGATTGCAATTCCCGTATACACAATGGCTGAAGCAAAGGCTACTGTAGCTAAAGCGTATATGGTTTTTACATTTGTTGATGCCTCGGCAGGTACTGTGAATAGTAATATGATAGAGGCCATTGCTGGTAGAGCCAACCATAGAATCCATGGCCTAGCCTTTCCATATTTGGATTTCGTCGCATCAACCACCCTGCCCATCAGCAAGTCGGCTATTGCATTGATAAACTTGGTGATGAGCATAATCGTACCCACCGTTGCAGCTGCAATTCCTACCTTATCTGTATAAAAATAAGTTAACATCCCGATCAGTCCGTTTATGGAGTTTAAGGCAACTTGCGCCGCTCCGTCTCCTAAGTAGTGGTAAGGTCTCATCGTTTTTTGAATCCCTTGGGCATCAAGGCCTAATGCACTAGACTTTTTATTCGCTTTTACAACTGGTGGATTAAAGATATCCTGTTCTGCTTTCATTGCTGTTCCCCCTTATTTCTTTCGCTTCATGTTACCGCTTTCAAACATTATTTTAGTCCTCCTACGGGCATAAATATGGTAACTTCATTTCTTTTTTAGTAATTTCATTTTAGCATCCATTATTTTTTATGCGCTTTCATTGTGTTTTTGATAGCATCTCAATGTCCTCTGCAACACAAAATGGCGCTGCTGGTATTCAGCAGCGCCATCTATGTTGAAACCTGTCCCCCCTTACACCTTCAAAGCGTTCAGCATTTGAAAGACTTTTCTGAATAACTGTTCTGTCTCCTCGGGAGTATTGGCCAGCATTTCGCTTACAGATAAATCATAAGCATATTGGATCATCGGGTGATCGAGCATACCGGGAGCATATTCGTTTAACATTTGAACTGCTGCGGGCTCTTCCACAATCTCCTTGAGTGTGGAATCCATCGTAAACCGTTCTCTTTCGAGGCTAGTTTGCGTAGCATATTCGAAGCAGTAAGATCCGGAACCAACCTCCACAGGCCCTGGTTTCTCAGGGAGCACAATAATTGCTGTTGTATTTGCCGGTATAGTTACATTTACAATAATTTTACCCGCCCTGCATGACCAGGAGCTTTTTATCTCTCCGTAGACCGAATTAAAGGTAGCATCTACCGAACTGATTCCTCGGATGAATTGAGGTTTTATTAGAATCTTCTTATAACCTGCTTCAATTTGATTAATTCCCGCGAGTTTTCTATACATCCATTCGCCGATGGAACCATAAGCGTAATGATTTAAGGAGTTCATACCTGATGTATCGAAGTCACCATTGGGCAGAATAGAATTCCACCGTTCCCAAATCGTTGTAGCCCCTTTTTTTACGGCGTACAGCCAGGATGGGAAATCTTCCTTTAAAAACAAGGTACCGGCAAGCTCGTGCAGATCATTGTCAGATAAAGCGTGGCACAGATATGGAGTCCCAACAAATCCTGTCGTGAGATGATTTTTATGTTTCGCGATATTGTTTTCAAGCGTCTTGCGAATCCGATCCCTGTACCGTTCCTCTGCAAGGTTGAAGTGCAGAGCTAACACGCAGGCCGTTTGAGTTTCGCTGACCAGTCTGCCGGTTGCAGAAATATATTCTGTATTGAAGGCTTTTTTAATCTGATGGTGCAATTCTTCGTACCGGACGGCATCTTCTGTTTTATTCAACAGTTTGGCTGCCTTTGCAACCAATTCAGTCGAATATGCATAGTACGCATTAGCCACCAGATAAATATCTGTAGCCCCTGTTCTTTCGTTACTAAATTCCTCTTTGTCTAATCCCAGCCAGTCGCCGTATTGATAGCCGGTCTGCCACAGCCCATTTGCTCCACAACGAGTAGCTATATAATCGACCCATCCCTTCATACTGTCGTACTGTTCTTGCAACAGTCGAAGGTCTCCATAGGTTTGGTACATGACCCAAGGAACAATAACAGCGGCATCACTCCAGGCGGCGGCCCCTTCTTGATTTCCAAGAATGTTAGGGATGACATGGGGAACCCCATATTCTTCGGTTTGTTCAGAGGCCAGATCGCGCAGCCACTTTTTAAAGAAGGAAGCGACATTCATATTGAACGCAGCCGTCCCGGCAAACACCTGTGCATCTCCTGTCCACCCCAGACGCTCGTCTCTTTGAGGACAGTCCGTCGGTATATCGAGAAAGTTGCCTCTTTGGCTCCATTGAATGTTGCTTTGCAATTGGTTCACCATTGCATTTGAGGTCATGAAACTACCTGTTTCCTCCATACAGGAGTGCAGTACACAAGCCGTGAAGTCATCAAGCCGAATCACATCCAAGCCTTCAATGGCGATATAGCGAAATCCGTGGAATGTAAAATGTGGGCGGAAGATTTGTTCTGTACCATTACAGATCAATCGATCAATCGATACCGCCTGTCTTAAAGTGTCCGGATAGAAATTACCTTCCTTATCAAGGACTTCGGCATGCCGTATGGTTACAATTTGACCTTTTCGCCCTTTCGTTCGAAGCTCTACAAACCCGGTAAGGATTTGCCCGAAATCAATGACGTATTCTCCTTTAGGGGTTGTAATCAACTGAAGTGCAGGAAGCTTTTTTGTAATTTTGACAGGTTCATTTTCCTGAGCGACAAGGCGGTTTTTATCGAAAGAAGCAGTTTCCACATTGAAAAATTGACTTTCATTAAAACAAGAATCGTATGTCTCACCCATGTAAATTTCACTTAAACGAATAGGTCCGGTAGTAACCTGCCAGGTTTTGTCGGTTGCAATGATGTCTTTTGTCCCATCCGTATAGATAATATGGATTTCTGCGAGTGCAGCAACTTTGTCCCCGTAATGGTTCGGAGTGCAAGTAAAACCAAAAATTCCTTTATACCAGCCATTCCCCACCGTAATCTCTATTTTATTCTGACTCTCCAGCATCCCGTCCAAACGGTAAGTCTGATACTGCAAGCGTTCGTTGTAATTCGTCCATCCAGGTGCAAAGTAGTTTTCCCCTACTCTTGTCCCATTGATCGCAATTTCATAAACACCGAGGGAGGTCGCGTAGATACGGGCTTGCTGAATCTCCTTTTCAACGGTGAATTCTTTTGAGAAAACGGGGGGAGCGGTTTCTTCGCTCGGGAACGGATGTGTGATCCACTCTGCCTGAAAGTTGCTGCCTTCCAGCAACCCGGTCTCAAAATGTCCTTCAATTGCTGCGTGATTACCTTTGTTATCCCAAACTTCGACTTGAACCTGATACAAGGTCGAGGCTTGTAAACGAGGGCCAGCATATTCCACTAAAATGGAGGTGTCTGCATTCCTCTTTCCAGAATCCCAGACTTTCTGCAAAGCTTGTGTCACTGTTATTCGGTAAGCGGATTGCATTACACTCTGTTCAGTGGATACTAATTTCCATGAGAATCTTGGGTTTATTGTGTCCAGCCCAATGGGGTTTTGCATGTATTCAATTCGAAAATCTTTTAATTTCATAAATGAACCACCTTTCAGCATAGATCGATTATCAAAATGTCAGCGCTTACTATACATATCATAATGAATTTTCTGCATACAATATGGTAATATGATTGTAATTTTATAATTTTGATGTTATAAGATGAGTAAAAAAGGAGCCAAACACAATATGGATTTAAAACGTCAATGTAAACTCATTTCAGAACTTTTTAATATGTCCATCTTCTTCGTAAGCTCCACCGGAGAGGTTATATTCGAAATGTTGGGTAATCGAATACTTAATCCGCTGTATAAAAACGACAAGCAATTCTTTTTTACAGTGTTGGGGTTTGATCCATCCGTATGTAAAGAAGATCCTTACGTTGTAAGAACGATGTTTTTTGAGAACTACATTCTAATTCGCATTGGTAACGATCTGAACTATGACGGAACAGTCATTTTAGGACCTTCCCTTCCATTTACTTTGATTGAATATAAAATAAATGGGCTTATCAATGACACGCATCTCTTTGCAAATCGGGAACAAGTATTTCATTACTATCAGTCTGTTCCTGTCGTACCCCATGAGAGGCTGATCAACATAGCGATCTTGGTTAACCAAATGTTTAATCATGAATTGATCGAAGCTGATGCTGTAGTACAAGACTATTTGCGCGGTATGCAGATCAAGGAAAAAAATATGCTCGAGTCCAATCATTCTCCAAAAAACTATGATGAAGCTCCACATCATAACCCATTGAATGAAAAGAAATTGTTGACGATCGTCAAGGAAGGTAAAATAGAAGCTCTCAAACACTTTACACAACTTGGTCATGAAAATACGGGCGTCCTGTCCAAATCCAGTCATATTCGTTCTAAAAAGAATCTTGGCATCATCGGTATAGCTCTTGCAGCCAGAGCTGCAATTGACGGGGGGCTCTATTCGGAGATTGCTTTTTCAGTAAGCGATCTTTACATACAGCGCCTTGAGGATCTACGGACCGATAAAGAAATCGATCAATGTTGCTTGGAAGCATTTTTTTCATTAACCGAGAAAGTGTCTCAAGTTAAAGAAACGCAGCATTCCAAAATCGTAACGCTTTGCAAAAATTATATTTATAACCATCGTTATTCCAAAATTACACACGAAGAAATAGCGGAACATGCCGGAATCAGCCCAAACTATTTGTCTGTGCTCTTTAAAAAGGAAGTTGGGGTTCCCGTTAATGAATATATTCAACAGACTAAAATTGAGGAAGCTAAAAATATGATTCAATTTACGAGAACTCCACTTTCTGAGATCGGGTCTCTTTTGAGTTTTACGGATCAGAGCTATTTCACCAAAATATTCAAAAAACATTCAGGCATCACTCCTAAACAATATCAGCAGACGATATTTTAGAGAAGAATAAGCCCGGGCAACGTCGGGCTTATTCAAACTCTCCGTTATTCAACGGTTTACGGCGGCAAGTATGTTCTGTAGTGTTTCTTCCGTGAACTGGCCGTTGCTCATAAGTGCGGCATTGTGTAATGTGGTACCCAAAATCATTTCCTGCATTCCCTCGCCGAGTCCAGTCTCATTCCCGTCATATTGTCCCATCGCTCCCATAATCTCAGCTCCGATGGGATGTTGCAGCAATTCACCAAACGTGGAATGCCTAGTTATTCTTTTAGTAAGAACAATGCTCGACTCTACCTCTACGGTTTCAACAAGTTCAATCTCTCTTGAAGATTTTCCGACCAGAATGTCGAACTTCCCTGTCTCAACGTGCCAGTCTTTCAGCTTAACATCGTAGTAAGCAAAGGCTCTTTTGTCCAGTTCAAAATGTACGGCCGTCTCTTCCCCCGGCTCAAGAGAAACTTTCTTATATCCCTTCAACTCCTGGAGTGGACGTGGGACCGTTGATTCCACATCACGTACATAAAGCTGAACGGCCTCTTTTCCTGCCATTTTACCCGTATTTTTGATTTTTGCTGTAACCGTTACGGTATCGGTATCTTTGATCTGTTTATGACTAACCTGTAAATCACTATATTCAAATTGGGTGTAGCTCAAACCGAAGCCAAATGGGAACAAAGGCACCACATCTCTTGTATCGTAATGACGGTAGCCCATAAAAATACCTTCTCGATATTCGGCAGTCTCGCCGTCTCCGGGAAAATTCAAGTACGACGGATTGTGGATCAGTTTTTTAGGAAATGTCTCAGCCAGCTTTCCACTTGGACTCACATTTCCAAAGAGAATATCAACGATCGCTCCGCCCAATGCCTGTCCTCCCAGATACGCCTCCAATACAGCCTTAACTTTATCTAGCCAAGGCATTTCAAGTGGGCCACCGTTGCTCAGTACGACAACCATATTATCTTGAACCTCCGCGACTGCTTCAATCAAAGCAGTCTGACTTTCCGGCAATTGAAGGTGTTTCCGGTCGAACCCCTCGGATTCATAACGTTCGGGCAGTCCTGCAAAAACAACCGCAACTTTCGCCTTCCTTGCAGCCTCCACTGCCTCCTGAATCAGTTCTTCGTCTACACCATCTTTGTCCAAAGAATAACCGGCTGCATACGAAATATTTGCACCAGCACTAGCTGATTTAAGGATTTCTTCATAGATGTTATCCAGATTCGTCGGCATGATATGTGAACTTCCGCCGCCCTGATAACGTGGTTTTTGGGCAAACGCACCGATCACCGCAATGGAATCTTCGGTTTTCAGAGGAAGAATGCCATCTTCATTCTTAAGAAGGACCATGCATTCTCTCGCAATCTCTCTGGCCATCTGGTGTTGCGAATCCTTATCAACGGCTTTTAACTCCCGCGGGCTATTTAGAGCTTTGAATACAAGTGACAAAATCCTCTCCACTGACTGGTCCAGCACCTCTTCGCTCAACTCGCCCGAATGAACAGCTTCAATAATTTTCTTGCATCCTATCCCGTTGCTGGAAGGCATCTCAAGATCCAGACCGGCGGCTAGTCCATGATCCCGCTCATTAACAGCTCCCCAATCTGACACCACTACGCCTGTAAACCCCCATTCTTCCCGGAGAATTTCAGTCAATAACCGGCTGTTCTCGGAACAAAAGTCACCATTTACTTTGTTATAGGCGGCCATGACAGTCCATGGCTCTCCCTCTTTCACTGCATACTCAAAGCTAGCCAGATAAATTTCCCGCAAAGTCCGTTCATCGACCACCGCATCAACCGACATCCGCTTGTATTCCTGATTGTTTACAGCGAAATGTTTAATGGAAGTGCCTACCCCTTTGCTTTGTACGCCTTGAATATAGCTTGCTGCCAAAGTTCCCGATAGATAAGGGTCTTCTGAATAATATTCAAAATTTCTGCCGCATAGCGGGGAACGCTTGATATTCACACCAGGCCCCAAAACAATGGAAATATCCGCTGTCGCTGCTTCTTGTCCGATTGCTTTCCCGACCGTATAGGCAAGTTCACGATTCCACGAAGAGGCAAGTCCGCTTCCGGATGGGAAACAGGTAGCCGGTACACTTTTGTTTAAGCCTAAGTGATCCGCGCTCCCCTCTTGTTTTCTAAGCCCATGAGGGCCATCTGTCATCATAATAGAGGGAACCCCAAGGCGGTCCATTGATTTGGTGTTCCAGAAATCTTTACCTGAGCAGAGTTCTGCTTTTTCTTCCAATGTCATCTGACTTATAATTTCTTTCAAATTATGATCCATTTGCTCTCCTCCGTTGGTAAATATAAATAATGAAATCGGTTACTTTTTAAGAGTAGATTAAATGATCCTAAATATATGGTAAAATGATTTCTTTTTTGGAAAAATGATATGTTATTTATGATGTGAACTACGTAAATGCAAACATTATTTCTGCTTCATAAATCAATTCATTGAATACTCCAAAAGATTGACGGAATAGATTACGCTGTTACTGTTACTTCTCCCTTTTTTATCTTTATAGGGTTTCTTGAGAGAAGTCTCTTTCTTGAATGATCCCTGCCGAACTGTTCTGTCCGTTAATTTAATGAAATTTATCCCCAGCTCAGGAAAAGAACTTGTCACGAATTTAGAAAGGTTTTCGTATGTAAATAAACAGATGATTTAACTTCTTTCTTCTCCAGGGTGGTGGTAACTTTATGTCAAATTCCAGCGTGGTAGGGAACTTTATGTCATTCTACAACCGAGACCTTCCTTCCCTTGATCTTCCTGTTAGTTTAAATAAAAGCAGCCGATCACAATTGGTCAGCTGCTTTCTTATTGTATTGAGTTAATGTTTCCCGTTAACTTAACAGGATTGAGAGCCGATCCATGTTGTAATTGGCTAGGTAAAAGTTGTCACTTTAAAATCTGGCTACGCTGCTCCCTAGAAACAGAATTGCTTGATTACCATTTCAGTAAGTTTTCTAAGGACAATTAACCAATTAGCATCCTTCGTATTGTCATTTAATATTGTCGGAACACTTAAAGCCAACCTTACGTCACCCTTACCATGCACAATACTGTTCCTATATGCATACAGTTCATTTGCTAGTGTAGATGTCTCCAAATTATGAATTAACTCAATTTCGTTTGCGAATTTAACTAACTCACTAATTCCTTTAATATTTGAAAGTAAATTCTTTAGTAAATCAACTTCTCTGTTACTGTATATACTATTACATTCTTGTATTACTAGATCAATATTATTTGATTTGTTATAAGATTCAATCATTTTTTCAAAATTAGACTTCAAATTAATAATAAAGAAGTATTCAATAACCCGATAAAAATAGATAGGTTCTTCTAGTCTCATAGCTTTATTATAAAAGGAGATTGGTTCAAAATAGTTTGCAACAGGATACTCATTTGACTCGGACAACCATAATTCTTCTTGGTCTCTAGAGTTCCAAGAAATATTATCTCCCTCATACATATAAGGTACAATCTGAGGATAATCTCCAGTAAGAATTTCCTCAGGTGAGTCATTAATAGCAATTAGTAATAATACCTGTTGTAGGATGGATTCCAAGTTTCTGTAACTAAACCCATGTACTCTCACTGTACCCAAATCACTCCAGCCTCCAAATGTATCCTCAAGTGTAAATCTGCTAAATAAAACTCTGTATAAATTACTTGGTTCTGAAATTTCAATTTCTATATCTCCAATTTTAAACTCTTTCTCATAATAATAATAATGATCTAATAGTGAATCAAACGTTAGAAGATACTCACCATACATATTAGAATGGAAGCCACAATCATCAAATATATTTAACTTCTTATTGTGTTTTTTTAGGCTTCTCTGGTCTAGAGACGTTAACAAGTCATCATAGTCACTTTTTCGTAAATAAGTATGAGTATCACGTACTTCTTTCCAATCAATCGCTACCTTAATAGATGTTTCTTTACACTGCAACACAAATAGTTCTTCATCAAGCCGCAGAAAAATTAGATGCTTTAGTGAAATCAGGGATATGCTCTTCAAACTGTTCCTTAAACAAAGCTTTAAGTCTTCTCCTAACTACCATTTATAAACCTCCTGCTCATAAATCATCTACATCTTGAATCTTAGTGATCTCACTCAATTCCTTGATATCCAATGCGTTCATCAGTCTCAGTAGGTAATGCCCATCAGGTGTAGTTTCTCCACGTTCCCATTTTTGAAGTGTTCGGTCTGAAGCCCCAATTGCTTCAGCAAGTTGTTTCTGTGTCATTCCTACTGCAACACGTCTATCTTTAATTACCTTATAATCAAACTCCATCAACAATGGGCCTGTATATAGGTCATACCAAATATCAGAGCCATCTTCATCTTCTCCATACCACATTGAGTCCCCACACTTTTGTCTTAGGCGTGATTTCTACATACAGAAACCCTTTAAGCTTATCATTAACATCAACCCAAATCCTCTTGGCATTTTTAATTCTCACACCAATCCACTTCAGTATAGGTTGATTATTGCGATCACATGGAAATATACCCTCCATCTTTAATGTGTTTCCATTTCTTTCAATATAGTCTCCAACATACATATCACGAATCTCATATATAATCGGTTTAAGTCCAGCCCTCTCTCTGACTGTGTTGTAATCCACGATAAGATGCTTTGGCGTTTTCTCTTCCACACCAAGTTTCCGAGCCAATTCAAGATAATGTAGCCAAGTGTAAATGGATTGGAATTCTCCCACATATCCAGTTTGTCTAACGGTGTAATTGAAAATAGTAACCGTATCAAGTCTATAGTCATGGTATAGCTGTTCAAGTGCAACGTAGAAGCGTTCTAACTCCTCTTCATAACTATTACGAGAATATTCAATCACACGAATTACAAAGTTATACAGAGTACCTAGGTTGTCTAAATTTCCTTTTGATTGATGAAAATAAAATGGAATCCTTCTAATAAATACATCTTTAGTAATAGGCTGAAATAAATAATCATCCATCTTATCAAATCCCAAATATGCAAATACCTCTAATCCAACTATTTCATGCCTGGATAAGTAATCCACTAGCTTATCCACATTTCTTTCCTCGTCTATGTACTGTCGAATCAATGCTTTAAGTTGTTGCTGCTCATCTACTGTAACAGTCATCATATCCCCTCCTCTTTGGTATATCCACATTATAGTATGAAGAAAATGGGTAGGATAGATGACAAGTTATTCGTATGATCATGGCCTTGGATCATGGGAAAATTGGATTGTGAACGTGGAAGGATAGCAAACCAAGGAGATAAGACGAATTATTGTTCGTTCGTATAATCCTGTCCGCCGTTTGTTCTAAATCCGCCATCCTCTCCCTGGTAAGGACCCATGGTGTTAAAAAGTGCTTGAGGGGGACTACTTTCAAAATGAAACCGAAATAACTCTTGTTCTAAATCTCTTCCTTGCTAAAATAAATAATTTTTTGAAAGTGCAAAATTATCATTAGACGCTGCAAATGTCAGATCACTTCCCAGAAGTAATTTACTTTATTTTACTTTCTATAAAAATATAAAATTCCCTTTTGTAATTAACTCAACTTTCGCAGCTCAAATCTCCAAACAAACCCTTGATATAGCTGGGTAAACCAGAGATCCATTCTTGTAGTTGACAAAAAATGTCCGTTTTGTTCTGTTTTGTTTTTGCTTGAGACATGTCGAGAAATAAACTCATCAGTTGCAGAAGCGCCGTCTGGAAGTCCAGATCACGAACCTCATCGGCAAAGAGAAAAAAGAGTCCTCCCAGTGTGCGGTCATCACTGGTTTCGCGCCGTTCATATTCCATCGCCAAATAACGGCTGAATACCACCGTCGTGTGGCTAATCAGTTGGTCAAAGGAGCGTCCTTGAAATTCGGTTTCCAGTTTCAAATAGCTCTTCGTAACTTTAAAAAAGGGCTCAATACTCCAACGCATCCCATAGATTCGTACAATTTCAGCGGCGTCCAGCGTAACATCTGTACTCAAAATGGTGAGCCATTCTCGTCTCTTATTTCGGTTGCGCACAAATACAAGCTTCACGGGCAGACCACACGAAGTATGCACGACCACAGAACCTTTGATGTCGTTTGTACTCGATTTGGGCAGGCTTTGAAACACGGCACTCAGTGTCATTCGCTGTCCCTGTACGAGATGTCGCTGCTTCATTTCTTTGATCATTCCAATCACAGGCAGACCTCGGTCTGTGAGCTGGCGAAGAAGTGGAGCTTGCGTAAACCAACTGTCCGTGAGCACGTAATCCGCAGTGAAGCCGGCTTTTAAAGCTCGGTCTAACAAGCCTACAACCGCATCAGGCTTACGGAAAAAAGACTCCATTCGGCGTTTGTATCCATGGCTACGCCTCGAGAGATGGGAGGCCATTTCGCAAAAACGATTGGCTAGTTTGGCGGAAGACAGCATGACAAAATCAAGCGGCGCAAAGCTAAAACCGTCCGACCAACCGAGGGTGAGCATGGTGTAGCCTTTGATGTATTTGCCTGTGGAGTGGTCAAATACACGTGCCAGCAGCTCTGCTTTTTTACTCCGGTTCCGGCTAAGTACTGAATCGTCAACGATAAATACACGTACGCGTTTGGAGGAAATGAGCGATTCAAAATAGCGTACGACCTGAAGACTTAATGTCTGCAAAAATCGCCGCCAGGCAAAGGAAGATTGATTCAAGAATCGATAGACAACATCTTTTCCTGGCAGGTCGGCTCCGCGGTCACTTTCCAGAAGGCGAAACCAATTTTTTCCTTCAAAAACCAACGAGAACACGATTCGAAAAATGGCTAAACTGGAAAGACCAAATGATTTGGAAATGCCTGCATGCCGCAAGGCTTTCCCGATGTGAAGTGTAGCAAAAAGTTTAGAAAAACGAGACTGTTCAGACAGGGAATGTTGTTGTAACATAGGGTTACACACCTTTCTTGTTGGCATGGTTGGTCGCACTTCCATGATACCAAACAAGCGAGGTGTTTTTTTGTCAATACGAGTAAATCTACTGAATTATCCTTACGCACTCAATGGTTTAAGCCATTTTTCTAGGTGCGAAAGTTGAGTAATTAAACTAGCTGCCCGTTATTTAATGAATTAACGGCTAAAATAATGATTAGATATATGCCTAATCGGGAATAGGAATATGTTCTTGTCCTCAACTGCAAGTTTCGGTACAATATTACACTGCTTTAAAACCTAACGCTGGTATTTAACCTCTCATCGCTTCAGTTGTTCTATAACAATGTGAACATTTTCATTTATTATGGTACTTAATGCGGTTTTAAGTGTATTCGCTCAATGTTTAGATATCCATCTAATCGGAAATCGGGCTATGTTCTTGTCCATTCCGGCAATCGGTACAAGTTCTTGTCCTTAGCTTGGGACAAGAACTTGTACCGATAAAATAAAAAAGCCGCTAAAATAGCGACTTCAATGGGAACATGTTCTTGTCCCTCGACAGCTGATTACATTACTTCGTATTTTGTTTTTTTCTTGCCCAAATATACACCGCTGTTGAGCCTACTAGCGCAATAACC
>NZ_JAVYAE020000022.1:0-66316 GCF_032334105.1 Paenibacillus hubeiensis | reverse complement strand
CTCTAGCGCCGATGGTACTTGGACCGCAGGGTCCTGGGAGAGTAGGAAGCCGCCAAGCGAAGAACCACTGCCGATGTCATCGGCGGTGGTTTTTATTTTGTATTTATACTATCGAAATCTGTTTCCTTTTTGAAATGGATTTACAAAAGGAAGGTAACAGTTTTGTTACGGAAAGCGCAGACAAAACCAGTATAATAGGACTATGTTTATTATGCTAAAAGTACCTGACCCGAGAGCTGGAATGTGCAGCTGTGAAAAGGAGGGTGTGCATGTTTAGTTGGCGCAGACTAGTGCTGTATTCTTGTTTATTAAGCTTGGTGATTGTGCTAGCTGGCTGCGGTGAAGATTCTGTCGCTTGGAACTCCTATGAGGGTGCGGTGAACGAAAAGAGCTTCCCGGTTCCGAAAGTGGCCAATAAAAGCGAGCAATTCGAAAACCGTTCCGACATGGATTATGTTCGATATACGATTTCCGGAATCAGCGAAAAGACCAGCTTGCCAGAGGTTTATTTGGATGAAATCAAAAGTTGGGGATGGACGGAAGAAGCCTCCAGCAATACAAGTGAGAACTCAAGTTCAACCCGTGTGTTTGCCAAGGATGGACATCTTGTTCATTTAGCCGTGCATGATGGATTCTTTACGCTAATGGTGCCTAGAACGGATGCAACCGCAGCCAAGGTAAAGTCCATGGATGATGACGAAGACTGACCGTGTACGAGGATTGCTTGGCCAGAGAAGGTTAAGTAGGTATCGGTGATTGTATATGAGATAAGAGGCCCTGATCAATGAATCAGGGCTTTTTCGTCGTGGGAAAGAGAACGTTATCTACCAACCACTATATGCGTGAACAGCTGAAGCAAAGGCATCCAACCAGCGACATGTATATGATAGGGTGTGGTGCAGAAGCAGGGATGCTGTTTCATCGCAAGCAAGCATGCATGTATGCTGGTCAGTCAAAGTGGATCCCTATCTCATCAATGCATGTTCGAACTTCGAGGAGGAGTCGGTGCTGCACTCTGGGGATAAGTTTGGTATTAATATGCTTACGTTCTTTGTGGATAAAAGAAAAGCGAGAAAAGCCAAAGAGGTTATCCACTGTGGATAACCTCTTTGGTACAGCATCAACTTTGAACTATGATGGCCGAAGCGAAACGAATAACCATTTCATTGCAGATAATAAGATACATCCTGCGGGTTCAACTTGATGAGCCCGTCTTTTCGCTGGCGGGAGAGTGCGGCCAAGACGTAAAGGCGCGGTACTAACAACCATATATGCCAAAAGATTAACGAGATCGTAAAGGACAATGGTGACCAGATTAAACAAACGGTGATGATACAGAGACCAATCCAACTCAGATTGAGGTGGACTCTGGCAAACATGCGGTAACTAAAATGCTGGCTGGGAATATAGCCAAACCAGGGCATCTGGAAACTCCAATGCCAGCGTTTTACATACGATGAACCCAGGCTGAGAAGTATAGTTCTGGCGATAACATAGTGGATCCAAACCGTTAGGGGGCCAGCCAGGACAAAAAAGAAAAGTGATGTCCAAGGGAAGGCAAGCAAGTTAAACAGAAGCATGACGACAGGCAAACATAAATAGCTGTTAACGACGCTGCGGGGGATATTCTTTTTTTTCAGAAGCCGGTATTGGTAGAATGTTGCTTTATTCTCCGGTTCGGGAAACATACGTGTTCAAATCCTCCTTGTGAATACGTTTGATTAAAAAGTGTGAGTCGTACATGATGGTGATCCGTGAGTGGTTATGTAATAATGCAGCATGGCAATCCTGACTGCGACAGGTTTTGGTCAAATTGAAGGAGAGGCATAAGCAGCATATCCCGAGTTACTTTCGCTGTCAGGTCTGAAGAATTTGCGATGTAATATATATATCGGCGGCGATTCGGTGATTTTTTAAGGTTAACGAAGATTAGTTTTCGATAAGGCTCGGTTGTTTTTTTTCGGTACAGACACCCGACGGCAAATGGGCGAATATATATATTTTGAATCAAGAAAGCACTATGAAAAGGTTTAAAATAATAGAAAGTGTGCCATACTGATAGTAAACGTAAATAAGGTGGGATGGTTGATGGAAGAACGCGCCGAACACGTCTGCATTATTTGTGAAGAGAAAAAAAGAGAAGGCATATTTATCGTATCCGAATTCATATGCGACGCTTGCGAGTCTGAAATGGTTCATACCGATGCACAAGATGCCAAGTATCCTTTCTTTATCCATCAGATGAAGCAGATTTGGGTACAAAAGAACGCATAATATGATCGCCGTATATATGTGAGACAAACATAGACGGAAGGCCCTGTGAGGCCTTTTTCTGTTGAAATCCGAAATGGGAGTCCGCAAATGCTTGGTATCGGAGATAAGCTGATATAATAATATTGATTTTGATATTTCATTTCTAAATGTTCAGGAAGGGTAACTTATGAACGATAGATCGCATCATGCACCACTATATGAGGCATTGCTGGCTTACCGGGAATCAGGCAACCGTTCCTACCATGTCCCGGGTCATAAAAATGGACAAGCATATCGTAGAATGCCAACGAAAACGGAGGGAGAAGGTGTAAGAGTAGAGGATGCCATTCCATCTGGCGCGGCGGTCTCCTCCGAATTCGTGGGGCGGAAGACGGTTAAAGGTGAAATGGATCACCGCTCTCTCCGATCATCCGGTACGCCTGATACGGCGTTTATGGATATGATGCGTATGGACGTAACAGAAATCACTGGCACAGACGACCTCCACCAACCGGAGGGTGTCATTTTGGAGGCGCAGCAGCTCGCGGCAGACTGTTATGGGGCGGAGGAGAGCTTCTTTCTTGTAGGCGGCAGTACGGTTGGCAATCTGTCGCTGCTGCTGACGATTTGCAATGAACCGGGGAGTGTCGTTTTGGTGCAGCGGAACGTGCACAAGTCCGTGATTCACGGTTTGATGCTGGCGGGGGCGAAAGCGGTATTTCTTGAGCCATGGGTCGCTGCTGCAAGTGGACTTGCGGTCCTACCGTCGGTTGAGACGGTCCAGGCTGCTGTCCAAGCGTATCCCGAGGCAAAGGGGGTACTTGTTACGTCGCCGAATTATTACGGCATGGGCAGCGATCTGACGCCCCTTGCCGAGGTTTGCCATGCAGCAGGCATGCCGCTGCTGGTGGATGAGGCGCATGGCGCCCATTACGGCCAGCATCCGCAGCTGCCGAAGTCCGCCCTGTCCTGCGGAGCAGACGGGGTGGTTCAGTCGACGCATAAGATGCTGTCGGCCTTCACCATGGGGGCCATGCTGCATGTCCAGGGACCGCGCATCAACCGATCCCTGCTGCGGCAGCGCCTGGCCATGGTGCAGAGCTCAAGCCCATCCTACCCGTTGATGGCTTCGCTCGATCTGGCGCGCCGGCACCTGCATGTGCACGGCGCAGAAGCCTTCACGGCGGGACTTGTCGCCGTGGAAGCCTTCAGGCGCGGCCTTGCGGAGCTGCCGCGCTTTCGGCTCCTGCAGCCGGCACAGCCGTGCGCTGCAGGATACACCGCTCAGGACCCGTTCAAGGCCGTCATTCATGACGGCGCAGGGGTGCTGAGCGGCTACAGGCTGCAGCAGCAGCTGGAAGCCCGCGGCTGCGTGCCTGAGATGAGCGACGAGCGATACGTCGTCTTGCTTTTCAGCCTCGGATCGACGATGCAGGATGCGGAGCACCTGCTTCGGGCTTTGGATGAAATCGATCAGGCCAACCGCCCGGGGCAAGAACTATTGCCGCAGCCTGATTCAGGGGTAGGGATGACTTATATTTCCACGTGGAACAATTTAGAAAATGCCAAGCCTTTTTCGGATCCGGTTCCTTTTTCGCTGCAACCTGTTCTTGAAGGGGACATGTCTTCTGTATCGATTGAGGAAAGCGTTGGGCACATATCTTCAGAGATGATTACTCCTTATCCACCCGGAATTCCTTTGGTTTATCCTGGCGAACGGATCACTTCTGCCATGGCAGCGCGCTTAAAGCTTCTGAGCCAGGAAGGGGCTAAATTCCACGGTGCTTACGATCCCCGATTGCAAACTTTGAAAATCAAAAAAGACGGGGTTCACTGAGCATGGGACGCTTGGTCCATCGAATGAAAAATCTGCATATAGCTGACCACATGGGCTTGATCATGTATAGTATTATGTGAGAAACAATGATTTGTACATGCCCATGAAACAATGAGTGGGCCTGATCATACACCTCTGGGCGCATGGATTCATAATGTGGAGCAAGAGACCGCATCCCATGCCAATGAACAGTCGCCGAATCAACCAAGAACCGACGCAATCAACGATATAGAAAGCAGGGAAGTATATGCAGGGCAGAGGTCAATTCATTACGTTGGAAGGAGGAGAGGGCTCTGGGAAAACGACGATGATCGCCAGCTTGGATTCTTATTTTCGTGAAAAGGGTACTCCGTATATAGTGACACGGGAACCGGGAGGAATCGAAATCGCGGAAAAGATTAGAGAAATCATCCTTAATCCTCTTCATACGGCAATGGATGCACGAACAGAAGCGCTGCTGTATGCAGCCGCAAGAAGCCAACATCTCGCTGAAAAGGTGGAGCCTGCGCTTGCTGCAGGAAAGACGGTAGTGTGTGACCGTTTTGTCGATAGCAGCCTGGTTTATCAAGGCTACGCCCGTGGATTGGGCATGGATAACGTATGGACCATCAATCGATTTGCCATCGGCGATCTGATGCCTGACATTACGTTTTATTTGGATATCGAGCCAGAAGTCGGTCTGGGGCGAATTAATGCCCATCAGGGACGCGAAGTCAATCGCCTCGATCTGGAGAGTCTCGAATTTCATCACAAAGTGCGGGAAGGGTACCTGCTCTTGAAAAAACAATTTCCGGAACGCATTCGCATTATTGACGCATCGGGCACACCTGATGAGGTCGCAAAGGCGATGATTTTGTCGCTGGACGAGGGATATTGAAGGAGTTTGGCGAGTAATTGTCAAATATATTAGGCAAGGCATTTCCGAAATGCCAATTCTGAAGGAGGTAATGCAGGATGAAACTGATTGTTGCGATTATACAGGATAAAGACAGCAACCGATTGTCCAGTGCATTGGTAAAAGCAAACTTTCGGGCAACCAAACTGGCCAGTACCGGTGGATTTCTGAAGGCCGGAAACACCACGTTTATGATCGGTGTTGACGACGGTCAGGTTGAGAATGTAATGAACGTCATTCGCAGCAGCTGTAAGGTTCGTGAACAGCTCGTGACTCCGGTCACTCCAATGAGCGGTACAACCGATTCGTACCTGCCGCTGCCTGTGGAAGTGCAAGTGGGAGGGGCCACTGTATTTGTTCTCCCGGTAGACCGCTTCGAACATTTTTAATCGGATCAGAACATATATACCTCGGCGGAACAGTACCTGATATGGCATTTAAACCTTCTGCTACGCGCGGTCTGGCTTCCCTGAGAGTAAATTTAGACATACGTTTGTGTTATGATGGATATAGGACATGAAATATAAATGTGTCTAGTGCCGTTAGCACTTTTCGTGACTTCGTTCTCCGTCCAAAATGACAAACCTGATCGGCCAGTGTTCAGCGGGTATCTTTTGGCTGGAGAACGATGACGGCTTGATGTTGTACGACGAACTCTTTTCTACCATTATATATAGTGTATTGAACGTCAGAAATCGAAAAAGGGTTTTCTTCCATGCACAGGCGCAGCGCGTACTGTGCTGATGGTCGATCACCTACTATAACAGAAGGCGGGCGTTTTATGAAAATCAATCCTGGCTTCAGGCCGATGCAGAGCGGGATCAGTTCGGCCGATACCGGATCCAAGCCGATTCAGTCGAAAAGCTTTTCCGATATGATGCAGCATCAGGGCGAGCGTGCTTCTCAGGCCGAGTTGAATCGCAGATTAAGCGAGATTCAGATGCAGGGTGAGAGGCTTGCCCGCTCTATGACCATCCGTGAACTGAAGGCGTACAAAACTATGGTTAAGCGATTCCTGGAGGAGACGGTGCGCCGCGGCGTATCGATGAAGGAAACGCGTGGATGGGATCGTCGGGGAAGAGGCAAGCGGTATAAACTGATTGATGAGGTAGATTCTGCGTTACTCGCTATGGCGGATGAGCTGTTGGAAACGGAAGAAGGCAAGATTACGCTATTACAGCAGGTTGGGGAAATTCGGGGAATGCTTATTAATTTAAGCTTCTGAGGAGGAAACATGTCCTTTCAACAAATTATGGGCCAGCAGGCGGCCAAGCAAATGTTACAGAGCAGTTTGAGACGACAGGCCATAAGCCATGCATATCTGTTTAGCGGCCCGACGGGCAGTGGCCAATTGCAGACTGCGGTTACGTTTGCCAAGGCTATTTTCTGCACGGAGCTAGAGGATGATGCATGCGGACATTGTCTTGAATGCCGTAAAGTAGAGCACGGTAACCATCCGGACCTAACGATGATTGCACCGGATGGAAGCACCATCAAGATCGATCAGATCCGGGATCTGCAACGGATGTTTTCATATCGATCAGAGGCAGAACACCCGAAAGTATATATTATTGAACAGGCCGAAAAAATGACGGTGCAGGCTGCAAACAGCTTGCTGAAGTTTTTGGAGGAGCCCCAGGTTCCGGCGGTAGGCATTCTGATTACCGACAATGGCCAGGCCATGCTCCCGACCATTCGTTCACGCGCACAGCTCGTGCCTTTTAATGCACTCCATCCTGAGGAAATGCTGCAATCGTTGACGCTGGAAGGATATACTGGAAATCTGGCTCGTACTGCCGTTCACCTGGCTTCGGGACTGGAAGGATGTAGAGAAATCCTCCAGCAGAATTGGTTTGCAGAAATTAGAAACGTAATGTTACAATTAGGGAAGGAGTCCCTGGGCAGAGGCAGTACATCACTGATATCTGCGCAGCAGAAAATTTTTAAAACAGGACTCTCTGAGCATTTGGACATGCTGTTCAGCCTGTTCCATATTTGGTTCAGGGATATGCTGTATGTCCAGGTTGGTAGGCATGAACATATCGTTTTTATAGATCAGTTGGACATGCTGTCTCAATTGGCACATACCCGAAGCACAGAGCAGTGGGTCTCCTATATGGATTTGGCCGCGGCATGCAGGAAAAAATTGCGTTTCAATGTCAATGGCCAGCTTTGTCTGGAGCAATTTTTGATTGGTCTGGCATAAGACTTGTGATCACTTCGGCGGAATTGCCATAAGAATACAGGGCTTCAGACGAAGTGGGGTTGGCTTACGAGGGGGTTAATTTTTTGTATAGTGTAGTGGGTGTCCGTTTCAAAAAAGCGGGCAAAATTTATTACTTCGATCCCCTGGACCTTCCCATTGAAAAAGAAAACTGCGTTATCGTGGAGACAGCGCGGGGGGTTGAGTACGGTAAGGTTGTTGTTGGCAAGAAAGAAGTAAGCGAGTCCGATGTAGTGTTGCCGCTTAAAAAAGTCATTCGCGTAGCCGGGGAGACTGATGCCCGGGTTGTTGACGAAAACAAGCGTGCAGCCAAGGAAGCATTCGGTACTTGTTTAAATAAAATCAGAGACCATGGACTCAAAATGAAGCTGGTCGATGTAGAGTTTACGTTTGATCGCAACAAGATCATTTTTTATTTTACGGCTGAAGGAAGGGTGGATTTCCGGGAGCTGGTGAAGGATTTGGCCAGCATTTTCCGTACGCGGATCGAGCTGCGGCAGATCGGTGTTCGGGATGAAGCCAAAATGCTTGGCGGTATTGGTCCCTGCGGCCGCGTGTTATGCTGTTCCTCCTGGCTGGGAGACTTCGAGCCGGTATCCATCAAGATGGCCAAGGATCAGAGCTTGTCACTGAATCCGACGAAAATTTCCGGGTTGTGCGGAAGGCTCATGTGCTGTCTGAAATTCGAGCATGATAATTACGAAAGCGTAAAGGAAGAACTACCGGCCGTTGGCAAGCTGGTTATCACCTCCTTGGGTGAAGGGAAAGTGGTCGCCATTAACGCAGGCAATCGTACGGTGCATGTTCAACTGTTCGAGATCAGTAAAGTCAAAGAACTTCCGCTGGATGACGTCGTTATCAAGTAAACCATTATAGGTTGCTTCGGGGTGGAAACTTGGAAAAGAAAAATCTGTTTACGCATATTCATGAGATGGAAACCCAATTGGGTCAATTGCACAGTGATTTGGGAGAGTTAAAAATGATTGTTAAGGAGCTGCTGGAAGATAATCAGCGGCTTACCATTGAGAATGAGCAGTTACGCAAACTGTTGAAACGTGAAACGCCGGCAGAGTTGCCTGTGTCCTCCGCACTCGCTCCGGTAGCGAGGCCTGCTGGCCCCGATCCGGGCGAAGACGTGGTGGGCGAAGGATACGACAATTTGGCTCGGCTGTATCACGAAGGGTTCCATATCTGCAATGTCTATTATGGCCATTTGCGAACGGAAGGCGATTGTCTGTTCTGCCTGTCTTTTCTTAATAAATGATGTGACCGTAGGGAAGAGCCCCTACGGTTTTTTTTCAAGGTTGGAAACATTGAAGGATAGTATACCGGAGGATGAATGCAATTGACGAAGGTGAATTCAGTGCCACTATACGAGTCTGAACGGCTTGACGATCTGTTGACGCATGATCTGAACATTATACAAAGCGATGAAGTTTTCAGTTTTTCCATGGATGCAGTTCTTTTGGCACGATTTGCGGCTGTACCCAAGTATGGGCGAGTCTTGGATCTGTGCACCGGAAATGGAGTCGTCCCGATTCTATTATCGACGCGAACGCAGGCCCGACTGGAGGGGATCGAAATTCAGCCGAGGTTGGCCGATATGGCCAGACGCAGCGTGAAGTTGAATGGTCTGGAAGACATCATTACAATCCACGAGGGAGATCTGCGCGATTGGGTGAAACAAACCGGGCATGATGTCTATGATGCGATTACCGTGAACCCTCCTTACATGCCCTTAAACGGAAGCGACATCAAGGTCAATGTACATCAGGCCATGGCAAGACATGAATTGGGATGTACGTTGGAGGAGGTCATTCAGGCGTGTACCCGTTTGGTTCGTCATGGAGGCAAGGTGTTCATGGTACATCGACCACAGCGGCTTGCTGAAATAATATCGCTCATGAGGCAGTACCGGCTTGAACCGAAACGGATCCGTTTGGTACATCCACGCGCCCATCTTGAAGCCAATATGGTATTGATCGAGGCACACAAGGGAGGCAAGCCTGAAGTAAGGATGCTGCCGCCGCTCATTGTTTATAATGAAGAGGGGGCATACTGTGATGAAGTTATGGAGATTTACTATGGCTCCACGAATTCGAAACTTGGGCAGGAAGGAGGAGAGTAAATGACGCTGCACGTTCAAAAGAGTTTTGCCGACCAACCGGAGCATTACGGCAAATTGTATTTGGTAGGAACTCCGATCGGTAATTTGGATGACATGACCTTCCGTGCGATCAAGACACTTCAGAGCTGCGACATTATTGCAGCAGAGGACACGAGGCAAACGCGAAAATTGTTGACCCATTTCGAAATTACGCCATCCATGCTGTTCAGCTATCATGAGCACAATAAGGTGGCCAGCGGGCCTGAACTGATACGCTATATAATAGAAGGAAAAAATTTGGCGCTGGTTAGCGATGCCGGTTTGCCGGCCATTTCCGACCCTGGTTCCGACCTGGTCAAGCTGGCTCTTGAAGCCGGAATTAGCGTTGTTCCCATCCCGGGTCCCAATGCCGCGTTGTCGGCGCTCATGGTGTCGGGACTATCGACGGAACGCTTTACTTTTGGCGGATTCCTCCCGCGAGAGAAAAAGGACATGCGCAAAGTGCTGGAAGGGTTCAATGAATCCAATGGAACGTTGTTGTTCTATGAATCGCCGCACCGTATACGCAAAACGTTATCCGTCCTGGAAGAGCTGCTCGGCGATCGTTCGGTTGTGCTTGCACGTGAACTGACGAAACGGCATGAGGAATTTGCGAGGGGAAGTATTAGCGAGTGCATGGAATGGCTGGATGAGCACCCTCCGCTTGGCGAGTACTGCCTTCTGGTGGAGGGCATTCGGGAGGAAGAGCGCAAGGCGGAGCGAGAAGCATGGTGGCAGCAAATGTCCTTGGAGGAACACGTCAGCCATTATGAATCAGAAGGATTCAACCGGAAAGACGCGATGAAAAAAACGGCGACGGACCGAGGCTTATCGAAACGCGAGGTATACAATGCTTTGGTATAATGGTTTGCATGTTCCTGAAAAAGGAGAACATATCCTTAAAATGGATGACTTTCAACCTTAATGTAATATTAAAGAAATATGAAAAAAGGAAGCGACGAAAAAAAATTTTTTCATCGTTTCCTTTGATGATTACGGGGTAATGCCCTAAGACAGGATCGAGCGGTTTGGGCAACTCCAAAAAAAAAGACCTTCCAACGATGGGGTTCACATCGGGAAGGCAACCAAGGAATATAAAAAGGTTAGAATTAACAATGTTATAAGTCCATTATACCTGATCTTTCTTATTTTGTCACAGGTGCAGGGATTTCAGAAATACATTCGTTGCAAACAATTTTACCTTTGAAGTATGTCACGTTTTCGGCATTTCCGCAGAAGATGCATGCTGGCTCATATTTTTTCAGCATGATGCGTTCGCCATCAACGTAAATTTCAAGAGCATCTTTCTCGCCGATACCCAGAGTACGACGCAATTCGATTGGAATAACTACCCGTCCCAGTTCGTCTACTTTTCTTACAATACCTGTTGATTTCATCATTATAATCAGTGCTCCTCTCAACTAACTATCAGTAGTTCAGTGTCATTATTCGACATTATTTTATGTTTTATGATACTCATCATACCAACGATTCCCAAAACAGTCAACCTTAAAATTTGCTTAAAATTAAGGTTATTTTTGATAAGGTAACGGTGGGCAAGGGATTGGGGCAGTTTTTTCGCAAATAGACACGAAGTTCGGCTTTGTCGATTTGGAAGACGACAAAATCACTGTATTCGACATAATTCGTCATTGTTTGTCGAATGGTTGATGTGCTTTTCGCCAAAATCCAATAAACTGCAGTAACAAACGTATCGTAGACTTAGATCAGGAAATCATCTTAAAGGAGTGAGTTAACATGGAGCAGCGCTTGACGGAAGAAAAGGTGTTTAAAGATCCCGTACATAATTACATTCATGTGCAAGATCCAATCATTTGGCAATTGATCAACACGCCCGAGTTCCAACGGCTGCGTCGCATCCGTCAGTTAGGGACATCCTATCTCACGTTTCATGGTGCGGAACATAGCCGGTTTTCCCACTCGCTTGGCGTATACGAGATTACGCGCAAAATCATCTCGCAGTTTGAACGAAGCCATTATCCTGATTGGCCAAAAGAAGAAAAGATTGTGGCCCTTTGTGCAGCATTGCTGCATGATCTGGGGCACGGTCCATTTTCCCATTCCATTGAAGAGGCATTCGATATGCATCATGAAGATTGGACCTGTCGTATTATTCTTGGCGATACCGAAGTGGGGGCGATTCTGAGAAGGTATGCTTCCGACTTTCCGGAGAAAGTCGCTTCCGTGATTCAGAAAACATACGACAAACCTATTGTGGTCAATTTGATCACAAGCCCTCTGGATGCGGACCGAATGGATTATTTGCTGCGCGACGCCTATTTTACGGGCGTAAATTATGGGACGATCGACCTTGATCGAATTTTGCGAATGTTGAGGCCCTACCATGGCAGAATCGTCGTCAAGGAGTCGGGCATGCATGCGGTGGAAGATTACCTGATGTCCCGTTATCAGATGTACTGGCAGATCTATTTCCATCCGGTAACACGAAGCTCTGAAATCATTCTTAGGCAAATATTCAAACGGGCCAAACAACTGATGAAGCAGAATTTTAACTTCCGTTTCATGCTGGATCCCCTGCCGCAGCTGTTTGAGGGGTCGCTCTCGGTCAAGGAGTATTTGCAATTGGATGAAGCGCTCATCCAGACCGCCTTTATGCAATGGCGTAAGGAGAACGATGCCATTCTTCGAGAACTGTGCGAACGCTTCATGGATCGCAGGTTGTACAAATACGTAGAGATTGAACAGCATGACGTAGCGTTAATGGATGACATTCGGAAGGCCTTCGCCGAAGTGGGACTGGAGCCCGAGTACGATGTCGAAATTGATTTTCCAACTGATCTTCCGTATGATGTGTTTCGTCCGGACGAATCGACGGAGAAACAGATTTTGCTGCTGGATCGCCAAGATAAATTGCATGAATTATCCGAGGTATCCGATATTGTTCGTTCGATTAGCGGCATACAGCGTGGAAAGCATCATCTGTATTATCCGCAGGATAAAGTGGATGCCGTTCTTCACCATCTTCCAGCCCATATACGCCGTTATTTTTCTTGAAGCTGCACTTATTTTTTTTATGATACAGTAATCTGCTTTAATGGAGAGTAAATGTAGATCGACATAATTTTGTAATTCATTATTTTTTTCCGGACAGACCATTAAAGAGAAGGAGATGTAACCATGATGTTATTCGACACTCACACGCACCTGGATGCGCCGCAATTCGACGAGGATAGGGAGGAGGTCATTCAACGTGCTGTCGACGCTGGCGTCGGACGCATGATTAATGTCGGTTTTAATCGGGAAACTATTCCATCCACCATGAAGCTTGCCGAAACGTACGAGTTTATCTACGCCGCGGTCGGATGGCATCCCCAAGATGCCATCACCATGCAGGAGGGCGACCTGGAATGGATCGCTGATTTGTGCAAACACGAAAAAGTCGTAGCCATTGGCGAGATCGGGCTTGACTACTATTGGGACACCTCCCCCAAGGATGTTCAGCATCGCGTTCTTCGCCAGCAGATCGGATTGGCTCGCGAGCTGAAGATGCCTATTGTCATTCATAACCGGGACGCGCATGAAGACATTGTGAGAATTTTGCGTGAAGAGAAGGCGTCAGAGGTCGGCGGTGTGATGCACTCGTTTTCGGGGAGCTGGGAAACGGCAAAACTTTGTCTGGATCTGAACTTTGACCTTTCCTTCGGTGGACCGATCACGTTTAAAAATGCCAAGCAGCCAAAAGAGGTACTCGCCAAGGTGCCGATGGACCGGTTTTATATCGAAACCGACTCCCCTTATCTTACTCCTCATCCATTTCGAGGAAAGAGAAATGAGACGGCTCACGTTCGCCTCGTGGCTGAGGCAGCTGCCGAAATCAAGGGTGTATCGGTCGAGGAAATTGCGGCAATTACAAACAAAAATGCCATGGGACGTTTTGGGATTCGTTGAAAATCGGAGTAATTCAGGTGAAAAAACGAGCTAGACGGAGTGAATTTGCTTTTTGATCCAAATAAACGAAGTTTATTACAATATTTTAACCAAATATTTAGAAAAACGTAGTTGAATGCTGCTTTACAACATGCATCGAAACAGGATATCATCTTTTCAGTGAATTGTTGCGTGGAAAAAGGACAGATGTTCGGGGGATAGCAAAAGGGACTCTTCCTTGAACGCAGCGTTTACTTTCATGAACCAGTCTCGCTGAGTCTCCGAACACGGAGAGCGGGGGAACCAATAGGGCTTGAATATCGGTGAAATTTCCCGATCCGCGTCATTCGCTGACCCAAAAGCAGCGGATGGACTGCGAAGCCGTATTTGATTTCTTCTTTGGGTCTCGGGGTGAATTCAAGGGTATCCGCCATGAGCGGGTGACCGGAGATAGGGCGGCTCTCTTTCGTCCGAACCCGACAGCTAACCTCGCAAGCGGAAAAAGAGAGGTAATCTCGTGCATGAATTTCCGATATTCAAAATCATTCGGAAGCCACGAAAGAGTCCTCTTAGCTCTTTCTTTGGCTTTTTTGTTTTTGAATAAAAGAAATGCGGTCATCATAGAGTTCTTTTTAGGATGACTGATCTCATGTTGCGAAGAAGGGTTCATGGTGCAGAGCCGGTTGTTGTTTTGACCCGTTCTGTAGAAAATTTCGGTATAGTCGCGTCAAAGACATCATGCATTACTTTAGACGGCGGGGCTATGAAGGAGGACGGAGAAGTGGGCGCATTCCAACCAGAGGAGACCCATGAGTCACGATCATCCAGTAAGTCTTACGCGTTGAGGTGGAAGCATGAGAACTTGCGTCAAATTGCGTTGATCGCTATTTTCTCAATCGCACTTACAATCATGATCTTGTTAGTCGTTTATGGTCAGGCCGGAAAACAAATATCACTGGTGATTGACGGCAAATCTCAAGAGGTTGAGACTCGTACAGGATTGCTTCAGGAATTGCTGGATGAGCAATCCATCACGGTAGGGCCTCACGATGAGGTATCCATGCCATTGAACGGGTCCATTACGGATGGCGATCGCATCGTCATCGAGCGTGCTGTTCCAGTTAATGTTACGGCAGACGGAGACACCAAGACTCTGTATACAACGGATGCATCGGTGGAAGAAGCCATTCAAAAGGCGGGCATCACCGTAGGGAATGAAGACAAAATCTATCCAGCCTTGGATACTTCGATCAAGAAAGATATGAAAATTCGCGTAGTGCGGGTAACAAAGCGTACAGTCGACGTTGAACAGCCGATCGCATATAAAGTGGTCAAAACGGCTGACCCGAGCCTGTACAAGGGTGACAATCGAGTCATCGTGAATGGCAAGGAAGGCACATTGGTGCAGCATATCGAAAAGGTATTTCAGGATGGAGAATTGGTCTCCAAAAAAATGGTCGGCAAGACGGTGACTACGAATCGCGTGGATAAAGTCATTGCGGTGGGAACCAAAGCAAAACCGGTTGTCAAGGAAGAGCCTGTGGTTCAAACCGTATCGGCCCAAACTTCGAAAACTAAATCGGCTACAACGGCAAGCTCGACCAAAAAGTCTGCTTCGGGCAGCAAGGTCATCACGGTTTCGGGCACGACGTTCAAATATTCCAAAGTCCTCAAAAACGTAACCATGACGGCGTACTCCGCCGAAGAACCGGGAATCGGAACCAAAACGGCTTCCGGTACGAAGGTAACCGAAGGACGCACCATTGCCGTGGATCCGAAAGTGATTCCGATTGGTTGGTGGGTTTACATCGAAGGCCTCGGCTTCCGTCGCGCAGAGGATACGGGAGGGGCAATCAAAGGAAACAAAATCGATGTTTATTATGATAGCGTGAAGCATGCCCTGAACTTCGGAAGAAAGAAAGGCAAGACGGTATATGTCATCGGTCCGGTGAAGCCGGAACTGAACTAAAATCGTTTTACTTTAAATAGGGAATGCTATAAAATAGTGCATGATTGAATCATGCGGAATATGCGGCAGTGGGAGCAAATGCTTTTCACGTCGTTTGCCAGAGAAGAGGGTCCTCCTCTTCTTTTTGCGTTAGAAAGGGAGAAATCGAACATGATAAAAGAAGTGATCGTGGTGGAAGGCCGTGACGATACGGTAGCGATTCGGCGGGCGGTGGAAGCCGACACGATAGAAACGGGAGGATCCGCCATTAATGATCGCATCCTGAGTCGCATTGCGCTTGCCCAGGAGAGACGGGGAGTCATCGTGCTGACCGACCCGGACCATGCCGGAGAGCGCATTCGCAAAATTATTGCGAATAAGGTGCCAGGCTGCAAGCATGCGTTCATTCCGGAAGCGGATGCTACCCGCAAGGGCGATATTGGCGTGGAGAATGCTTCGCCGGAGGCGATCCGTCTGGCGTTGTCCCGCGTTCATACATCGTATGAAGGGGTTCCTAGCCTGATTGACTGGGAAGATCTGATCGAGGCGGGATTGATCATACATCCCAGGGCTTCCGAACGCCGGATGCAGATGGGCAATCTGCTGGGTATCGGCTATTGCAACGGCAAGCAGTTTCACAAGCGGCTGGGCGTGTTCCAGATTACCCGGGAGGAGTTCCTGGCCGCTCTGGCAAAAATTGAACGTGAAGGAATGTGAGGAGCATGAAGGGCATGGAAGAACGGTTGGAAATTGCTACACCCAAACGCACGAAGGAAATTATCGCTCGACACGGATTTTCCTTCAAAAAAAGTCTGGGCCAAAATTTTCTGATCGATCAGAATATTTTGAATAAAATCGTAGACGCTGCCGATCTGGACGAGTCCAAGGGTGCATTGGAGATCGGTCCCGGCATTGGGGCATTGACAGAACGCCTGGCTCGCGTAGCGGGGACTGTAACAGCCGTAGAGATTGACCAGCGGCTGCTGCCGATTCTAGACGAGGTTATGGAGCCGTATTCCAACGTAAGAGTGCAGCATGGAGATGTGCTGAAACTGGATCTGGCGGAGCTGTTCCGCAATGATTTTGGTTCGGTGGACAAGGTAAGCGTGGTGGCCAACCTGCCTTATTACGTGACCACACCCATCATGATGAAGCTGCTCGAGGAGAAATTGCCGGTAGATCGCATCGTGGTCATGATTCAAAAGGAAGTGGCAGAGCGCATGGCGGCTGCTCCGGGCTCCAAGGACTACGGCAGCCTTAGCATTGCGGTTCAATACTACAGCGAACCGGAGCTGGTTTGCATCGTGCCGCATACTGTCTTTATTCCGCAGCCGAATGTCGAATCGGCTGTCATCCGGCTGAAGGTCCGCGATGAGCCTCCTGTTCGGGTTCCGGACGAAGCATTCTTTTTCGAAGTGGTTCAGGCTGCTTTTGCGCAGCGGAGAAAAACGATATCGAACAATCTCAAAGCCAGATTTTTCACCAAGGAAAATCGGGAACAAGCCGATCAATTGCTTGAACAGGCGGGAATTCAGCCTTCCAGACGGGGAGAGACACTCAGCCTTCAGGAATACGCAGCGCTTAGTACCGTTATGTGGGAAGCAGGCATTCGCGATTAAGGCTCCCAGCCCCGTTCGTTCTTCACATTTTCGGTTTGGATGAACCAATCCGGGTTCCTGCCCATACGATGGGGTAGAGGTGATGATGTTGATGAATGTCGGAGATCTGGTCGTTCGAAGATCATATGGCGGAGACGTAACTTTTCGGGTAGAGGTCCTTCAACTGGATAAAGCGATCATCAAGGGAACCGAATTCCGGTTGCTGGCCGATTCTCCGCTAGACGATTTGATACAGGTGACTCAAGAGGCGCAGAGTGACAAATCGAGACGCGCACATGTGAAAGCACACCAGACGCTCACGCGTCTGCAGCAAAATCGGATGGACCAGGCTGAACGAAACCGGGAAGGCCTGCTTCAAGAGTGGTCTGCCCAAGAGCCCGCCTACTTTGAAATGCCGGGTAAGGTGCTGCATCTGGACGGCGACCCCAATTATCTGAAAAAAAGCATGAATCTGTACGAACAGCTCCGCGTGCCGGCCGAGGGCCATTATGTGCATGAATCGGCAATGGCCGATACCTTGTACCACCTTTTACCCCAAGTGCGTCCCGACATTGTCGTGATCACGGGGCATGATGGAGTGCTGAAGTCCCGTCAGCCCTATGACCTGTATAGTCTTTCGAGCTACAAAAACTCCCAAAACTTCGTGTCTGCCATCCAGGTCGCACGCCAGTACGAACGCCACTTGGATGCACTCACCATCGTAGCGGGAGCCTGCCAGTCCCATTTTGAAGCTTTATTGCGGGCAGGGGCGAACTTCGCCAGCTCGCCGGGCCGTATACTCATTCATGCCCTTGATCCCGTATACGTGGCTTCAAAGGCAGCATTTACTTCGGTAAGGGAAACGGTGAACATGAATGATATTCTGCACAATACTATTAGTGGCAGCCAGGGAGTTGGCGGTGTGGAAACCCGAGGCAGCTACCGCGTCGGTTTGCCGGGGCTCAACGATTTATCTACGCTCAAAGTCAATCCATCGGTTGTGTAAGGGTGGGCAGAGGAAGTCCCAAACAGGGGCTTTTTTTGTTGCAAAAAAATTCATTGACAACTGCTTTTACAGGTTGATATAATATTTGTCTTTAATTTGACATTGACTGTAAAAAGAGGTATAATGGACAAGAAAAGAGGTGGTCGTCGACAATGGCTAAAAATACGCTGTTGGATATCAAACGCAATCTCGATGCTCATATCGGTCAGAAGATCATGCTGCGCGCCAATGGTGGCCGCCGCAAGACGATTGAGCGTACAGGAGTATTGGAAGAAACGTACCCTTCTGTTTTTATTGTCAAGCTCGATGAGGAACACGAAACCTTTAAGCGAGTTTCTTACAGTTATGCCGATATACTTACGGAGTCGGTGGAGGTCATGGTGGTTGATCCCGGCCAATCTACCGATAACTCCTTCATGGAGACGTAAGCAAGATTTGACAATGCGGTTTGCCGATCAGGCGAGCCGCATTTTTTCGTTTCCGGCATATTTCTCTCCGCGAAGACAGGAATGAGACGCAGGGGCACTTGGCATACTATGCGGACAGGCTCAAAACCATTTGCTTTACCCTTAGGTTTGATGCCTGTAACGGATATGCAGCATGAATCACTGTGGTGGTCTGGACTAATCATGGTTTAATTTATGCGAGGAGGACGATGGCATGAGTCGGAGAAGAAGAAGCGTAATGTCGGAAGAGCTGAAATACGAGCTCGCCAAGGATCTTGGTTTTTATGATACGATCCAGCAGGAGGGCTGGGGGGGCATCAAAGCCAAGGATGCTGGAAACATGGTGAAACGGGCCATCCAGATGGCAGAGCAGGCGGCGCGCAAATCGTAAGTGGTTTAAAAGCTAAAGGGCGGGGGAATCCGTTAGGAGCACCTCGCTTTTTCCCCATACATGGCGAATGGCAATGACTTGACAGTCCCATTTTGATATAATATGTTAAGTTGTCTTAGGGAAAAGGTGAGGACGGGTGAACGCCTTGAAAATTTACGAAAAAGCGCCTGCTAAAATCAATTTGATGCTGGACGTCTTACATAAACGAAGCGATGGATTTCATGAAGTGGAAATGATCATGACGATGGTTGATCTTGCCGACCGGTTGGAAATGTCGGAGCTTCCGCGCGACACGATCGTCATTTCCAGTCAGGCAGGGTATATCCCGCTGGATGAGAAAAATTTGGCTTTTCAAGCAGCCCGATTGATCAAGGAGCGTTATGACGTCAAGACCGGCGTGCACATCCATCTGGATAAAAAAATTCCGGTGGCGGCAGGGCTCGCCGGAGGGAGCAGCGATGCAGCGGCTGCCCTGCGCGGCTTGAACCGTCTCTGGAAGCTGGATATCCCCGACACAGAGCTCTGGAAGCTCGGGGCCGAGCTAGGGTCGGACGTTCCGTTCTGCATTACGGGAGGAACAGCGCTCGCCACAGGCCGGGGAGAGAAGCTTCGGGCGATTCCGAATCCGCCGCAGTGTTGGGTCGTTTTGGCCAAACCGCCTATTAACGTATCCACAGCGGACGTATATGGGCGATTCCGCAGCGACAAAATCGTTCGGCATCCAAGTGCGGAGAAAATGGAGCAAGCCATACGTAACGAATCATTCCCTGAGGTGTGCGCACAATTAGGAAACGTGCTTGAGGACGTGACGCAGCGGCTGTATCCTGAAGTCCGGCATCTGAAGGAAGCCATGATCCGGCTTGGGGCGGATGGAGTTCTTATGTCGGGGAGCGGTCCAACCGTATTTGGGCTTGTCTCGAAGGAATCGAAGGTTGCCCGCATATACAACGGGCTTCGCGGTTTCTGCAAAGAAGTGTATGCGGTACGCATGTTGACTTAAATTTACATTTTAATGTACAAACACGTATAAAGGTGTTATATTTTTAGATAATTATTCGGATTTGGATGTTTCCGTGATCGTGAGGATGGATCTCTGTGAAGAAATTAAAACGAAGCGCAAGGCTGGTTGAAATGACGCAGTACTTATTGGCAAGACCGCATACAGTCATTCCGCTCACCACTTTTGCCGAACGTTACGGTGCCGCGAAGTCATCAATTAGCGAAGATTTGGCGATTATCAAGGAAGTGTTCGAAGAAGGTGGATCGGGCGAGCTTTTAACGCTGGCTGGGGCGGCTGGAGGAGTGAAGTGGATACCGAAAGTATCCAGAGAACATGCTCTTCATTTTGCTGAAAAATTATGCAGTGAACTTGAACAACCGGATCGGATCTTGCCGGGAGGGTACCTGTACATGTCGGATCTTCTAGGTGAACCTTCCCTGATGAACGAGGCAGGCAAAATTTTCGCCACGGCATTTGGCGGTATGGATATCGATGTGGTCATGACGGTGGAGACCAAAGGAATACCGCTGGCGTATGCGACCGGAGCCCAACTTAACCTGCCTGTCGTTCTCGTTCGCAGGGACCATCAGGCTACGGAAGGATCGGCTGTTAGTATCAATTACGTTTCCGGGTCCCATAAAAGCCTGCATACAATGACCCTGTCCCGCAGGGCTATGAGAGAGCATTCCCGGGTCCTGATCGTGGATGATTTCATGAAAGCGGGAGGAACGGTTCAAGGGATGATCGACTTGCTGGCCGAGTTTAATGCAACGGTTGCCGGTGTAGGCGTTTTGGTGGAATCGGGAGCGGTGGATTCGGAGGAAAGACTGCTGACCGATTACGTCTCTTTGGCCAAGCTGACAGCGGTTGACGCCAAGAGCAGACAGATTTCCGTGAAGCCGGGGAACTACTTCGATCAGTAAAATGTTGACGGTTTACGTGTCGAGAAAGCTTCTATTCCATCGATCAAACATGAATACTGTCGAATTGTGTATTAAATAAAAAAATTCCTGATATTAGGACATTTTTATGGTTCTAAAAGAAGGAGTTCGTATATGCTGTGTGGAATTATACACCAAGTTCTGATGGAAAAAGGTGGTGAACACACATGCAAATTACGGATGTCAGACTCCGCCGAGTTAACTCTGAGGGGAGAATGAAGGCAATCGCATCCATTACCATCGATAACGAATTCGTCGTTCATGACATTCGCGTCATTGATGGCAACAACGGAATGTTTGTTGCAATGCCGAGCAAGCGGACTCCTGACGGAGAATTCCGTGATATCGCCCACCCGATTTCTTCCGGAACGCGCGAGAAGATTCAGGCTGCTGTTTTGACTGAGTATGACCGTGCCGCGACTGAGGAAGAAGTCATTGAAGAAGGTGCCTGAGAACATTATTGGGGTTCAAAGGAAAAGAGAGCCATGTCTTATGGCTCTCTTTTCTTTTTGTCCGGAATAAGATATATTCAGTATTGAGTTTATTCATGCAGGAGATCTGCGCAGCGACTGTGTTCCCATGTTTCGCATGGGTAATATGCGTGCGCAAAAATATATACGGCAGGCGTATTCTGAAAGCGTCGTGACATTCGAAGGCTTACAGATAATGGCGTATACGTATAACTGCGATGATCGGTGTCCGCGTTGTTACGTGTCATGACTGAGACAGTGGTTGATGAACAAGACCGGCTCAAGCCGGCTGAACGTTGCTCGTTGACAAGGCTTCGCAAAAGGGGATGTCAATGAGGATTTTCAGAACAGGAGGTCGTGGATTTTGAAAAAAATGGCAATCGTTCTTGCTGCAGGGCAAGGCAAACGAATGAAGTCGAAATTGTACAAGGTGCTGCATCCCGTATGCGGCAAACCGATGGTTGGCCACGTACTGGATGCAGCGCTTCGGGCAGGTGTTGAGCGTACTGTCGTCGTGGTTGGCCATGGAGCCGAAGCGGTGCAATCCTTTTTGGGTACAAAGGCGGAATATGCGCTTCAGGCCGAGCAGTTGGGCACAGGGCATGCCGTTAAACAGGCAAAGGATCTGCTCGGAAGCGAGTCAGGATCGACGATTGTCGTTTGCGGCGACACACCGCTGGTAACCAGCGAGACGTTGCAAGGACTGATGGAGCTTCACGAAAGCCGAGGGGCGGCAGCTACCGTCTTAACGGCAAATCTGGATCAACCTCATGGATATGGCCGCGTCATTCGCAGTGAAGACGGGTCCGTACTGCGGATCGTGGAACAAAAGGATTGCAACCCGCAGGAAGATGCAGTGAAAGAGATCAATACGGGGACGTACTGTTTCGATAATGCAAAACTGTTTGCCGCCTTGGAAAAAGTGACGAACGAGAACGCTCAGGGGGAATTTTACCTGACGGATGTGATCGGCATTTTCCGTAACGAAGGTGAAGTTGTGGAAGCATACATGTCGGATGACATCGCTGAATCGATCGGAGTCAATGACCGACTGGCCTTGTCCCAGGCGGAAGGATTCATGCGTGAACGTTTGGCCAAACATCATATGCTGAACGGGGTTACGATCATTGATCCGGCATCGACATATATCGGGGCAGATGTTACGATTGGAGCAGATACCGTACTCTATCCGGGGACCGTTCTGAAAGGAACAACGACGATCGGCGAGGCTTGCCAGATCGGGCCGCATGCGGATATTGAGGATAGTGTCATTCATAACGGCGTGGCCATCAAACATTCGGTTGTTTCGAAATCCGAAATTGGAGACGAAGTGACCGTGGGTCCGTTCGCCAACTTGCGTCCAGGCACCAAATTGGGACGCAAAGTGAAAATCGGCGACTTTGTCGAAGTGAAAAATGCTACAATTGATGAAGGCTCCAAAGTGTCTCATTTGAGTTATGTTGGAGACGCCCAAGTGGGCAAAAACGTTAATATTGGTTGTGGTGCAATAACGGTGAATTATGATGGATATAATAAGGCAGTGACGACAATCGAAGACGATGCGTTCGTGGGCAGCAACGTCAATCTCATTGCACCGGTAACGATCGGAAAAGGAGCATACGTTGTAGCCGGTTCCACGATTACCCATGCTGTTCCCGATAACGATCTCGCCATTGCGCGTCCACGCCAAGAGAATAAAGCGGGCTATGCGGAGAAGATCCGCGGCCGTGCAAAAGCAAAGAAACAAGCGAAGTCCGAGTAAACTCGGGATATCTATATTCCTTTTTTCCTTCCGGAAGCCCGGAAGGTGCCGACATGTCGCAGACGCTTACAGATTCCAATGAACCAGCACGGAGGGTTTTTATTTTATGACTTATTTTGATTCGAAATTGAAAATATTCACTTGTAATTCTAACCCAAAGCTTGCCCATCAAATCGCGGATTATATCGGAATTCCTATGGGCGAATCTCACACGACCAGTTTCAGTGACGGCGAGATTCAAGTAAAACTCTCCGAGAGCGTGCGCGGCTGTCATGTATATATCGTGCAGTCTACTTGTGCGCCGGTGAATGACAATTTGATGGAAATGCTCGTGATGATCGATGCGTTGAAACGGGCTTCCGCCAAAACGATCAACGTTGTCATTCCGTATTACGGATATGCACGTCAAGATCGCAAGGCTCGTTCCCGTGATCCAATCACGGCGAAACTGGTAGCGAATTTGATCGAAAAAGCAGGGGCTACCCGCGTCATTGCCATGGACTTGCATGCCATGCAGATCCAAGGATTTTTCGATATTCCCGTCGATCATCTGCTCGGCGTGCCGATTCTGGCACAGTATTTCCGTTCGAAACAGATCGAAAATCCCGTTGTTGTCTCGCCTGACCATGGCGGTGTGGTTCGCGCGCGCAAGCTGGCTGACTTCTTGAACGCACCGCTTGCGATTATTGATAAACGCCGTCCGGAGCCGAACGTCAGCGAAGTCATGAACATCATCGGTAACATTGAAGGGAAAACGGCGATCCTGATCGACGATATCATCGATACGGCAGGAACCATTGTGCTGGGGGCAAATGCTTTGATGGAAGGCGGCGTGAAAGAAGTATATGCATGCTGTACGCATCCGGTATTGTCGGGTCCTGCGATGGAGCGTTTGGAAAACGCACCGCTGAAAGAGGTCATCGTGACGGATACCATTCCAATTACGCATGCCAATCCGACGAGCAAGCTGAGAGTGCTGTCTGTTGCACCTTTGCTTGGTGAAGCGATCATCCGGGTTCATGAGGAACTGTCCATTAGCAAACTATTTGAAATAGAATAAGGCTGTCTGCATCATCTAGAAGTGAGGGGTTACGTTTTCCAGTTCAATGGAAAATGTAACCCCTGTCGGCGTGCTAATAAAAATAAACCCCGATCAATAACCGGGGCGGGAAATAAAACGAAATCGGCGCCGATGGAACAGCGTGTCGGCAATTTCGACAAATTGATGGTCGAAACGTGTAATCACACCGATTTCTACGTGGGTATCGCGGTCATATACCTGCACAGGGGTACGAGATTCCAGATGATAGATGAAATCATGATGCTGAGTCAGTTGTCCATTGTCTTCGCGCAAAACCCGCTCACCTTCCTGAGTCGATGAAATTAGGCTGTGAAAGTTACAGCAAATTGGAAGTTCACTTTCCTGATATTATATGTAATATATCAATCGAAGTCTATGCTATATGTTGGTTACCCGAAGGAGGGAATACAATGAAATGGATTGTCGGACTCGGAAACCCGGGCTCGAATTATGCCAAAACGAGGCACAACATCGGTTTTATGGCGCTGGATCGCCTGGCGGAGCGCCACGGCATTTCCATCACGCAGAACAAATGCAAAGCGCTGATTGGAGAAGGGAATATCAATGGAGTAAAAACGGTGCTGATCAAGCCGATGACCTACATGAATCTTTCGGGTGAATCGGTACGTGCATACATGGACTTCTTCAAAGTCAGCCTTGAGGACATGATTGTGGCGTATGATGACATGGATACGGAGATCGGCAAAGTGCGATTGCGGTATCAAGGAAGCGCAGGCGGACATAACGGAATCAAGTCGATCATCCAACATGTGGGCACGCAGCAATTCAACCGGGTGCGTATGGGAATATCCCGTCCCGAACCCGGACATGCCATCGTGGATTATGTATTGTCGACGTTTATGAAAAAAGAAAAAGAAGCGCTTGAACAGACGATTGAGCAGACCTGCAATGCGCTGGAGTTCAGTCTGGACCATACGTTTGAACAAACGATGGCGAAATTCAATGGCTAAACCGCTCTGAAGCATTAGCGAGAACAAAGACAGATTGTTTCCAGGTTGAAATCGGTCCGAATGGGGTATGCTGAACGTATAAACCACGTGCAGGAGGCATAGATATGTCAGTGAATTATGTGTGCAGGCATTGCCGCACCTTTATTGGACGGATCGATTCGGCTCGAATCACGGAGACGCAGCTCGGTTTTCATTTCTTGACCCCCGACGAGCGGAGGGATATAATAGCGTATAATTCCGGTGGTGACATTACCGTCCGGATTACTTGCGATTATTGCAAAGAAGCTCTGGACTCCAATCCCGAGCTCAGTTTGCTGGCCAACCCGCTTCAGTAGCGGAGCTGGGCAGCAGCAATCAACCGATTACAGATGATGGCGGCAGCGAAATGCTCCACCTTTATAGCCTTGGCAGCCTGCTGAGGCTTCTTTTCGGTTTGGGTAAAAACAGTCTCTCCCCCACAATAGGGAATCCGCATCAAACGGATTGTGGCAAAGAAACGGCAAATCCCTTATGATGGAACAGGAGAAAAAGGCAATGTTATCCAAATGTTAAAAGAACGCTTGGCTGCGTACATCATTAAGTAAGTTATAAGAGAGGTGCCCCTTTTGTTACAAGCACTTATACAGGCTTTTTCCAAAGATCCGGACTTTGGGTCCATCACTGCCGGTATTGAGTCCGGAATGAAGGAGCAGCTGGTTTCGGGGTTGTCCGGATCAGCACGGCAGATCATGCTGGCTGCACTTCATGAAGAGATGAACCGGCCATTGCTCGTCGTTACGCATAATATGTTTTCCGCACAAAAAATTGCAGAAGATTTACAGGAAGCGCTTTCACCAGAGCGTGTGCTTCTATACCCCGCCAATGAGCTTGTTGCCGCTGAAGCCGCCGTTTCCAGTCCGGAAACGTTGGGTCAGCGTATTGACGTGCTCGTTCAATGTGCCCAAGGCTTTCGAGGGGTCGTTGTCATCCCGTTTTCGGGGGTACGCAGATATGTACCGACTCCAGAAGTCATGGCCAGCGCCCGAATCACGCTAAAACAGGGAGAAACGCTGGAGCTTGATGCCTTCCTGCTGGAGATGGTGAAGCTCGGGTATCAGCGGGTAGAACGGGTTGAATCACGAGGAGAGATGAGCGTCCGCGGCGGAATCATTGATTTCTACCCGGTGACGTCCTCCGTTGCATACCGGGTAGAACTGTTCGACGACGAAATTGATTCCATCCGGACATTTGATCCAGCGGACCAGCGCTCGATCGAACGTATTGGCGAAATCACGGTGCTGCCATGCAGAGAGTTGATCGCCGACGGCGATCGGATGGAACGGGCGGCCGACACGGCTGCACTTATGCTGGAGAAACAGCTGGAGAAGGTGACGGACCGGCAGGCCAAGCTGCGCCTGCGCGAAGAGATTCATCGCGAGATTGAGCTGCTGCGAGAACATGTCTATTTTGATGAAATATATAAATATATATCCCCGCTCTATCCGGAGCACAAAACGATTTATGATTACTTGCCTGAGGATACGCTCCTTGTGCTGGATGAACCTGCAAGGCTGGGAGAGACTTCGAAACAGTTGGAGCGGGACGAGTCCGAGTGGAATCTGCATTTGATGCAAAACGGTAAAACGCTGCCTGATCTGCATCTGTCCGCGGACGGGGATGATTTGATATATGAACGTCCGTTCCAGACGCTCTTCATGTCAATCTTTTTGCGTCAGGTACCGCATACGCAGCCGCAAAACATCCTCAACTTTATCAGTCGCGGCATGCAGGATTTCCATGGACAGATGAACGTGCTCAAGGCCGAAATGGAGCGTTGGCATAAAGCAGGGGTTCGCGTTGTCATGCTCGCGAGCGGCGAGGAACGATTGGAGCGCATGCGGCGCGTGCTTGCGGATTATGAAATTCCTGAGCCGGAAATGCTGATCGGAAATCTGCAAACCGGCTTTGAGCTGCCATCGATTCACCTGGCTGTGGTCACGGAAGGCGAGATGTTTTCGCAGAAACAGCGCAAAGTTCGCAAATCCAGCCGCAATGTCGACAATGCGGAGCGGATCAAATCCTACAGCGAACTGAAGGTCGGCGATTATGTCGTGCACCAGAACCATGGTATCGGTAAATATCTGGGGATCGGAACGTTAGAGGTTGCGGGCATTCATAAGGACTACATGCACATTTTGTATGCCGGCGGAGACAAGTTGTCCGTGCCAATCGAGCAGATCGACCTGATTCAGAAATACGTCGGTTCCGAAGAGAAGGAACCGAAAATCTACAAGCTGGGCGGCAACGAGTGGACGCGCGTAAAAAACAAGGTCCGTTCCTCCGTTCAGGATATTGCGGATGATCTGATCAAGCTGTACGCCGAGCGCCAAACGTCCCAAGGATATGGCTTCGACAAAGACACGCCGGAGCAGCAGGAATTCGAGGCCATGTTCCCTTATGACGAGACACGGGATCAGATTCGTGCCATCGAGGAAATCAAAAAGGATATGGAACAGAATCGGCCTATGGACCGCCTATTGTGTGGTGACGTCGGATACGGCAAAACAGAGGTCGCCATTCGTGCTGCCTTCAAAGCTGCCATCGAGGGAAAACAAGTTGCTGTACTTGTGCCCACAACGATTTTGGCGCAGCAGCATTACGAGACGTTTCGCGAACGTTTCGGCGAATATCCTTTCAACATTCAGGTGCTCAGCCGATTCCGTTCCCGCAAGGAACAGAACGAGACAGCCAAAGGCATCAAGGCCGGAACGGTGGATATCGTAATCGGTACGCACCGGCTGTTGTCTCAGGATTTGGTATTCAAGGATCTCGGATTGCTGATCGTCGACGAAGAGCAGCGCTTTGGCGTTACCCATAAGGAAAAGCTCAAAAAATTGAAAACCAACGTGGACGTGCTGACGTTAACGGCGACGCCGATTCCGCGTACCCTGCACATGTCGATGCTGGGCGTACGGGATTTGTCGGTCATCGAAACACCGCCGGAGAACCGTTTCCCTGTGCAGACGTATGTCGTCGAACACAGCCAGACATTGGTGCGTGAAGCCATCGAACGCGAGCTTGCCCGGGGAGGGCAGGTGTATTATTTGTACAATCGGGTTCAGGGCATTCACGAAAAGGCAGCAGAGATATCCGACCTGGTGCCGGAAGCAAAGGTTGGCGTAGGCCATGGACAGATGTCGGAAACGGAGCTGGAGAAAACCATTCTGGACTTCCTGGATGGCGAATATGACGTACTCGTCAGCACAAGCATCATCGAAACGGGCGTAGATATTCCGAACGTCAATACGTTAATCGTTCACGATGCCGATAAGATGGGATTATCCCAGCTCTATCAGCTGCGCGGACGTGTAGGGCGCTCCAACCGGATTGCGTATGCTTATTTTACGTATCAGCGGGATAAAGTGTTGACCGAGGTGGCGGAAAAACGCCTGCAATCCATTAAAGAGTTTACGGAACTGGGCTCCGGCTTCAAAATCGCGATGCGCGACTTGTCGATCCGCGGGGCGGGCAATCTGCTCGGTGCGGAGCAGCACGGCTTTATCGCATCCGTCGGTTTCGATCTGTACTCCCAGATGCTTGCCGAGGAGATCAACAAACGTAAAGTAACCATGTTGGGCGAAGCACCAGTGCCATCCGATCAGTGGAATACGACGCTTGATCTCAGCATTGACGCGTATTTGCCGTCCGATTATATTTACGACAGCATTCAAAAAATAGAGATTTACAAAAAAGTAGCGGTAATTTCCTCCTTTGAGGACGCGATGGAGTTGGAAGACGAGTTGGTAGACCGATTCGGCGATCTGCCGGAGGCGGTTATTAACCTCATGGCTGTAGCGAGACTTAAAGTGTATGGAAAAACCTACGGCATTGAGTCCATAACCCGCCGTGGCGATGACTTGACCATCAAATTCTATGAAGGCCGTGAACATGCCTTTGAACTGTCCAAAATCGCGAACATTGGAAATCAGTTCGAAAGACGTGTACAATTTGAGCAAGGGAGCCACATGCTGGTCCATGTCAAAGGCAAAGGTCTCGAGGACAAGCAATTGATGGAACTGGTCGAGAAGTTTATGGAGTCCTTACAAAGTGCTTTTAAATCAAAGGGGGAACCAAAGAATGTTACTAAAGTATAAAAACGTGAGGAAAGTGCTGTCCGTCAGCATGGTTGCAGTACTTTCCCTGTCCTTGCTTGCCGCATGCGGCAAAAAGGATGCCGAAAGCACGAACGATCCGAAGGATACGAGCGCTGTTGTGGCAAGCTACGAGGGCGGTACCATTACCGCCAATGAATTCGATATGGAACAACGGGTTATGAAATTCCTGTATCCGGAATACGCACAAATGATGGACATGGACGACTTCAAGGACTTTCTGGTACGTCAGGAAGTCGCTTATGAATACCTGAGCAACAAGGCAAGCGAAGAAGCAAAGACGGCAGGCGCCAAGGCGGCGACCGAGCAGTTTGACAAAATGAAAGCCCAGGTCGCAGCCGATCAATGGACCGAAATGACCAAGGCACAAAACTTGACCGACCAAAACATCAAGGATTACATGACTCGCATCATGACGGTCATCAAGGACAAGGAAACGGGTGTAACCGAAGACCAGATCAAATCCGAGTTCGAAACGAACAAAGATCAATACACGACGGCAACCGTTCGTCACGTTCTGATCAATTTCACGGATCCGGATACGCAAAAAGAACGCAAAAAAGAAGACGCGTTGAAATTGGCCAAAGAAGTAAAAGCGAAACTGGATGCCGGCGATGATTTCGCCAAAGTGGCGAAAGAATATTCCGAAGACCCGGGTTCCGCGGAAAAAGGCGGCCTGTATGAAAACGTGCCTGTCGGCAATTGGGTAGAAGCCTTCAAAGAGGCTGCCAAAACGCTGCCGCTCAACAAAATCAGCGATCCGATCGAAACCGAGTACGGTTATCACATCATGAAGGTAGAAGCGCGCACGGAAGCAGATTATGCCAAATTGACGGATGAGCAAAAAGAGAGCCTGAAGAGCCAGCTGGCCGCTACCGAGATCGACAAGTTCATGTCTGATGAACTGGATAAGATCGTCAAAGAAGTAAAACTGCCTAAGTCCGAAACGAGCGAAGAAGGCAAGACGGAAAGCGGAACAACGGGCACTGGAACCGATGCAGGAACAAGCAAGGAAGGCGATAAAGCCGGCGAAACGAAAACCGACGGTACAAGCAGCACCGATTCCAAAACGGATCAAGGTACGACTGGAACAGATGCAAAAAGCGAAAGCACGGAATCCGGCAGCAAGTAAGAGCCAATACACCAGTGGGTGGACAAGTTATGAAAGCGAGGGAGGCCTTTTGGCCCGCCCTTGCTTTTTTGCTGTCTGATCGGGGAAGAATAGGCATAAAGTCACCTTTTGTCTGGTAAGCACAACGATATCCCCCAAGGCATGTATAAGGAAATGGGAACAGATGAATACTATGGTCAAGATATTACAAATCACGTTCTGGGATTCTCCTCTGCCCATTAACGAACAGTAGTTTAAAAATCTTCTCGAGAAAGTGGGGCAACATGTGAAATGAAAGCTACTGGTATTGTTCGCCGTATTGATGACCTCGGCCGCGTGGTCATTCCGAAGGAAATTCGCCGTACGTTACGGATTCGCGAAGGTGACCCGCTGGAAATTTTCGTGGATCGCGACGGAGAAGTCATTTTGAAAAAATACTCACCGATCGGCGAGCTTGGGGACTTTGCCAAGGAATATGCTGAATCGCTGTATGAAAGCACAGGCCACGTCACTCTGATTTCGGACCGTGATACGATCATCACTGTAGCCGGAGGCTCCAAGAAAGAATATTTGGACAAGCAGGTCGGCCAGATGGTCGAAAATTGCATGGAGAACCGGAAGACCATTCTGGAAACAGGAAGCGGCTCTTACGAAATCAGCAAGGATCATGACGAGACGTTATCATCCTTTGTCATCGCACCGATCATTTCGGGTGGAGACCCGATTGGAACCGTCATTTTGTTCAACAAGGACGAATCCGTGAAAATGTCCCAGTTGGAAGTGAAGATGGCTGAGACGGCCGCAGGGTTTCTTGGCAAACAAATGGAACAATAAATTACTTAGTCAACTCCTGAAGCCTGCTTTGGCGAACAGGAGTTTTTCTATTTTATTCGTCTGCGCACCGATCGGGAGGTATAATACAAGCATATGCTTGTTATTCTTGATCGGAAATGGTGCAGGAGGAGATTATGGGACAGCCATCTACGGCTTCGAGGTTGCTGCAGGGTGCGTTTGTGCTCGCGCTGGCGGCCATTATGTCGAAAGTCATCGGAGCTTTTCAGAAGATTCCGCTGCAAAACTTGGGGGGCGACGGTGTTTTCGGCATTTATAACACGGTGTACCCGTTCTATATGATGCTCATCACGATTGCAGCGGCTGGATTGCCTGCTGCGGTCTCCAAGTTCGTGGCTGAAGAAAATGCATTGGGGAGACCGGAAGAAGGACGGAGAGTTGCCCGCCTGTCCTCCGCCTTGCTCGGGGGAATCGGATTGGTCATGGCTGCCCTGATGTATGCGGGAGCCCCCCTTCTGGCAAAGATTATCGGAAACAGCCATGTAGCAGCATCAATACGTACCGCCTCGCTTGCGTTGCTCTTTGTGCCTCTGATGACAGGACTGCGAGGATACTTTCAGGGACTGCAGCAAATGGTGCCTACGGCCGTATCCCAAGTCTTGGAGCAAACGGTTCGGGTGACGGTCATGATTGTTCTTTTGTTATGGCTGTTAAGGAAAGAAACCTCGCTGGAGACGATTGCCGCAGGTGCGATGCTCGGATCGGCAGCGGGCGGCATCGCTGGACTGTTGGTTATGCTGTATTTCTGGCATCGCCATCGCCTGAAGGCTGTGGACCAGAGCGGACCGACGGGTACATGGAGCAGGACAGGACGATGGAAGGAGGACCCCGTACAAGGGCAGATGGAGACAACCGGGGCAGCAGGCAAACGCAGCAATGCCGAGTGGGTTCGTATGTTAATGGCTTACGCGATCCCGGTTTGTCTCGGTTCGTTGGCCGTTCCCCTCATGAACCTGGTGGACACGTTCACTGTGCCGCGGCTGCTTCAGCGCGAAGGATTGGACGAAATCGGGGTCATGGTCGATTTCGGTATTTACAATCGCGGCCTGCCGCTCGTGCAGATGGTGACGATGCTGGCCACGTCACTATCGGTGCTGTTCATCCCGGCGATGGCCGAAGCCCGGCTGAAGGGTGGGCCGGAAGCCGTAAGACAGCAAGCGGGCATGGCGCTGCGCTGGTTTTGGCTCATCGGCCTGGCAGCATCCGCTGGGCTTGCGGTGCTGGCGGAGCCGATCAACCGCATGCTGTACGGGGATGCCGCAGGCACGGAAGCTTTGCGGTACATGGCGCTGACGGCCGCGGGCAGCACCGTCAGCATTATCGCGGCGGCGCTGCTGCAAGGCCTCGGCGCCGTGCGCGCTCCCGCGTTCAGCATGCTTGCCGCCGCAGGCGTCAAGGCGCTGCTGAACGTGCTGCTCGTGCCGGCGCTGGGCATCAGCGGCGCGGCGCTGGCAGGCGCGGCCGCCTACATGCTGGCGGCCGGCCTGAACGTGGCGCTGCTGGCGCGGCGAAGCGGCATGCGCCCGGCCATCGGCGCCGCCCTGGCGAAGCCGGCGCTGGTGATCGCCGCCATGGGCGCAGCGGCGGCGGTCGCCGCCTGGACCGCCGAAGCGGTGCTCGGCGGCGTGGGCATCGCGGCCGATCGCAGGCTGGCCGCGACGGGCATCAGCCTGCTGGGCATGGCCGCAGGCATAGCCGTGTTTGTGCTGGCCACGGCGCGAACCGGGCTGCTTACCGCCGCAGAGCTGGCGTCCGTTCCGAAAGTGGGCGCTCGCCTGGCCGCGATCTTGCGCAGACTGCGTATTCTGCGCTAGTCACCCGCTCATGCTGCACAGCCTGCATGAGCGCCATTTACAGGCGAGCGGCAGATTCTGGTATAATACGTGTAATCATGATGCGACGCCCGGTTCGAAAGAGCGGGACGCAAGATACGGAGGTTTGTGCATGAGCGCAGCATTAACGGTGGTTGGCCTGGGTTCGGGAGATGCCGATCAACTGACGATAGGAATCGTGAAAAAAATGAAGCAGGCGGCCGTTCTGTACGTCCGCACGCTGGATCACCCTGTTCTGGACGATCTCAGGCAGGAAGGGCTCAAGATGACGTCGTTCGATTCCATCTATGAATCGAAGGCTTCTTTTCCGGAAGTGTATGACGAGATTGCGAACCGGCTTATCGAAGCTGCATGTCAAGGTGAAGGCGGAAGCGAAATCGTATATGCCGTTCCAGGGCATCCCATGGTTGCCGAAGCCAGCGTGCGGCTGTTGAAGGAGCGCTGTCCGGACAAGGGAATATCGCTGCGGGTGATGGGCGGAGAGAGTTTTCTGGACGAAGCGTTCATCCGCCTCGGTTTTGACCCGATTGAAGGGTTCCAGCTGCTTGATGCAAGCAGCTTGAGTCCGGAGTTGATTCAGCCCCAACTGCATACGCTGATCGGACAAGTGTATGACACGTTCACCGCTTCCGACGTGAAATTGTGCCTGATGGAAGTGTATCCGGATGAGTATCCGGTCTATGTCGGTCATGCGCTGGGCGTGCAGGATCAGGAAATCATCCGGAAAGTGCCGCTGCATGATCTCGATCGGGTCGAAGGATATGGGAATCTGTCGCTGATCTATGTGCCAAGAAATACGGAAGATCATTTGCGCCGCCGCTCATTTGCCCGCCTGCACGAGATCGTGAACATTCTTCGCAGCCCTGGCGGATGTCCGTGGGATCAGGAGCAAACGCATCAGAGCATCCGCAAAAACCTGATCGAAGAAACGTACGAGGTCATCGAAACGATAGACGAGGACGATCCGGACCACATGAAGGAAGAGCTCGGCGACCTGCTGCTGCAGATCATGCTGCACTCCCAAATGGAGGAGGAGGTCGGCACTTTTAACGTGTACGATGTCATTGAAGGGTTGAACGACAAGCTTATTTTCAGGCATCCGCATGTTTTTGGCGAAAATCAGGCCAGCGATGCGCATGAAGCGCTGCAGAATTGGGAACAGATGAAAGCAGAAGAGAAACGCCGCAAAGGCCAGGACCTGAAGGCAGCCTCTGTTCTGGACGGCATACCGCCCGACCTGCCTGCCCTGATGAAAGGATACAAGCTGCAGAAAAAAGCAGCCAAAGTCGGCTTTGACTGGGACGATGTCGATGGCGTATTTGCCAAAATCGAAGAGGAGCTGGCTGAGCTGAAGGAAGCCGTACAACAGAATCACTCCGACGAACAACGCAAGCTGGAGCTCGGCGATCTTTTATTTGCCACTGCCAATGTGGCACGTTTCATCGATGCTGATCCTGAAGAAGCGCTGGCTGCAACCAACCGGAAGTTCACGAAGCGTTTCCACTACATCGAAACCCGGTTGCGCGAGCAGGGGAAAACCCCTGCAGAGAGCAATGTTGAGGAGATGGAAAGATACTGGCAGGAGGCCAAGCAAAGAGGCTTGTAAACGGAGCGGTCGGTACATTCGTTCTTAGAAATCCAACTTAGATGAATGACGCTGGATTTGAAATCCCGTATAATGTTGATTGGCATGGATCGGTTTAGGTATTGGACTTGACGGTCTTTGGCGAATTGGTGTGGCGATTGTTAAAAAAAGTCGTCGCCGAAGGCAGGAATTCGAAGCCGAAGCCAGAATACATGTGTAGTAACCTTGCGCGAATCAAGGTGCGGCTTATATGCTGCAGCGCATTCGCAGATACTTTTTTTTCAATTTGGGAGGCTTCTAAAAGATGAACAAAACAGACCTGATCAACAACATTTCCACGAAAAGCGGATTGACTAAAAAAGACGTCGAAGCTGTACTGAACGGCTTTTTGGGCGAAATTACAGATGCACTTGCTAGCGGAGACAAAGTACAATTGATCGGCTTTGGCACTTTCGAAACCCGCAAACGTTCCGGCCGCACTGGCCGCAACCCGCAAACAGGGAATGAAATCGTTATTCCTGAGTCCATTGTTCCTGCATTCAAAGCGGGCAACAAGCTTAAAGAAGCTGTAAAATAATGCGTCTTGATAAATTCCTGAAGGTCTCAAGGCTGATCAAACGCCGCACGGTGGCCAAAGACGTTTCCGAACAGGGACGCGTGCTGATCAATGGACGAGAAGCCAAGCCAAGCGCTGCCGTTAAGGTAGGCGATGAGCTGACGGTTCAGTTCGGTCAGAAACTGGTCACGGTAAAGGTAGAGCGACTTGCGGAGAGCACCAAGAAGGAGGAGGCGACCAGCCTCTATACCTTGGTTAAGGAAGAGCCGATCGCAAAGGATAACGGGCTGAACTGGTAACATTCGCCTGGGATGCCTTGCAGCATCTTTCTGCAAAACCATCGACATAGGGCTGTCCCGTAAGTCATGCAATTGACGAGGGGCAGCCCTTTTGGCTTTTCGTTCAGCGACAATTCTATTTTGTTTCTGTTAGTACCCAAGGTTCTATTCCTTTCTTCTGCTCCATAAGCTAGGTGTAGAAGGAGGGGTACATGCCATGGTTGAGTACGGTAAGCCAAAGCAGCATCATGTGAACATGCAAAATCGAAAGCTGTTGGATCTGACAGGTGTTTCGAATGTGGAGAGTTTTGACAGCGAGGAGTTTTTGCTTCAAACTGAACTTGGACATTTGACCATCCGCGGACATAATTTACATATCAAAAACCTGAACTTGGAGGAAGGTTTGCTGTCCATAGAAGGCACAGTGAGTTCACTCCAGTATCTGGACCCCGGTTCCCAGACCAAAAACGGCAAGGGCTTGTTCGGCAAGATGTTCCGATGAGTCCGGATACTCAATGGATCACTTTGGTGTGGATGGTCCTTTCGGGAGCCGTAATGGGAGTGGCCTATGACAGTTACCGGGTGTTATGCGGGCAACTACGATTTCCGAGATGGAGCGTCCACACGCTCGATCTGTTGTATTGGATCGCTTCGGCGCTGTTCGTTTTTCGGATGCTGTACGCCGGCAACCATGGGCAGCTGCGTTTTTATGTCTTTTTGGGGCTGATTGTGGGGGTTTGCTTCTATTTTTGGCTTTTAAGTGTTACAACCCAACGTTTTGTGGTAATGTTAATTAAACTCGCAAGAACGCTGATTCATTGGTGTGGACATATCCTTAACGTCCTTGTCGTCATGCCCGCCAAAGGGGTATATAAGCTAGTGCGCGTGTTGTTGGGATTTATACTGGCGATTCTCCTTTTTGTGGGCAAGCTCGTATTGCAATGCTTGGTGCCTTTCGGAAAGCTGCTTCGCTGGATGTTCAGGCCGCTGCTGAAGCATTGGGTAACGCCGCGCTGGATGATTCAGGCGTGGACAAGGGTTGCAGCGATATGGAAACGCTGGTTTTAAGGAGGTCCGTATATGGGCAGAACAACCTTGGGGCGAACCGCCGCTCCAACAGGCCAGGGGAAATCTGCTGCTTCACGAAGAAGGTTGATGTTATGGATGGTTTTTGTTGTTTTATTCACCATCTGGGCACTCTATACGTTCTTCGTACAGAACGCACAGATTTCGGACAAGAGCTCTCGACTGGCCGCTCAACAGGCATCCCAGGAAGAGACGTTGAAAAAGCTGGATCAGTTGAAGTATGAAGTCAGCCGGTTGAAGGACCCTGAATACATAGGACAGCTGGCACGTAAAAAAGGGTATTACCTCCCTGAAGAAACGCCGATTAAGGTGGAGGGCTCAGGAAACTGACGAGTTTGGTCCATACGAAGGGATAGGCGCTCGATACGGTTCCAGGGTCATCGAATCCGGAAAAAATAGGCTCTATTATAGGGAGCAGCTCAGTTGACCTTGGTTTGAGGCATAAGGTATAATCAGTTTAGCACAGCATTGATTTTTGCATCCAAAAATCGGGTTGTATATTTTTAAGGGAGGATCATTTTATTCTATGGCAATTGAAGTGGGCACCAAGTTAGAGGGCAAGGTGACAGGCATCACGCATTTTGGAGCATTTGTGGATCTGTCAGGAGGTGTCACGGGTCTCGTTCACATCTCGGAAATCGCCGACAATTACGTCAAAGATGTCAACGACCACCTGAAGCTTAATGACGTGGTTACAGTGAAGGTCATCAACGTTGACAAAGACGGAAAGATCGGACTTTCAATCAAGCAGGCTGTTGACAAACCGGTTGAGCAACAGACGCAGTCGAGACCCCCGAGAGGTCCTAGACCGGAACGCAGTGGAGGAGATCGCGAACGTTTCGGTGGCGGCGGCGGAGGTGGTTTCAACCGTGACCGCGGAGGACGTTCCTTCAAGCCCGCAGCAGGCAAACCTTCATTTGAGGATAAAATGTCACGCTTCCTGAAAGATAGCGAGGAACGGATCTCTTCGCTCAAGAAGAACACGGAAGGCAAACGCGGAGGTCGCGGAGCTAAACGTGTCTAATCTGTTCAACCTGATTTAAAATATATACGTTCAAAGCCGTTAGCCCTCGGGCTGGCGGCTTTTTAGCGTTCTTTGCGATTTTTGCAGCTGCCCAGGCAGTAAATAAGAACATTTGTCGTCTACCATTTTTTACCGACAGCATTCCATGGCATTCCGCAGGTATTTTGTTTGAATGCTGCAGCGCTTGGAACAGAAACGATTCAAAATCAGACAATCGCCTCCCTTGGATGGAGGAGCAAAAATCGGCAAAGCAAGCATAGGGACGGGGTTCTGCCGCACTGCGCAATCGCCGAGTCTTTTGTCGTAAATTTTTTATGGCCTGTCCAGTTATTGTGACAAACTATGTCTTTCATTCTATCTATAATCGGTACCAATGAGATGGAATTGAAAACATACGAATGGGGTGCCTTGGGATATGGAAAAGTGGAATGTCATTCAATTTCCGGGATGGAAAGCAGGGAAAGAACGTACGAAGGCGTGGGAGGATCTGTCCGGAAGAATCAAGCAATGGTTCAGCTCCCGCAAGGCGGTCCAGTTCGTTGCTGCACGGAAGTGGGTAATGCTGCTCACTGCGATGGGTTTTTTACTCGGGAAGGCGATGATTCTGAATGAACTGTCCCCCTTTGCCATCGCGTATTTTGCCGTCATTGCGTTTATGCGGAAAGACTATGTCATCCCGGTGGGCATTGCTTTGCTGGCAGGCAGCTTCTTCGCGCCCTTCCCGGTTGTGCTGATCGTTGCGGCCGAAATTGCCATTTTCCTGCTGCTCTACAAAGGTTTGTCCACATATGATCGCGCTGAATTATCCTATGCGCCGGCCATGGTGTTCATGACCACTTTTCTGGTCAAGCTGTTTGCCGTCGTGATCGGCCCTTCGTTCAGCTGGTATGCCATGATGATGCTGACGCTGGATTCGGTGCTCAGTTTCGTGCTTACCCTTGTGTTCATACAAGCGATTCCACTCTTCACGTTCCGCAAAAAAAAGCTTAACTTGAAAAGCGAGGAGATCCTTTGCTTGATCATTCTGCTCGCTTCCGTCATGACAGGCGCCGTAGGATGGACGATACAATCTCTCTCCGTGGAACATATGTTATCGCGATACCTAATTTTGATCTTTGCTTTGGTAGGCGGAGCGCCCTTGGGAGCTTCGGTCGGGGTCATAACCGGCCTGATCTTGAGCCTGGCTGATATGAGCGCCATCTATCAGATGAGTTTGCTCGCCTTTGCCGGGATGCTGGCCGGGATGCTGCGGGAGGGGAAACGCCCGGGCGTTATACTCGGCATGCTGCTCGGCTCATCTATTCTGTCTATCTACCTTGGCGGGCCTAATGACGTAATGAATTCGTTATGGGAAACCTGTGCAGCCATCGCCTTGTTCATACTTACCCCCAAAAGCATTATGGCCGCCATATCCAGATATGTGCCAGGCACGCAAGACCACACGAAGTCACAGCATGAGTATGCCAAACGCATTCGCGACGTGACGGCAGAGCGGGTTACCCGCTTTTCGCAAGTGTTCCGCCAGTTGTCCCGAAGCTTCGACCAGATGTCAGGGGCGGGCGAAGCCGTGAAAAATGAGGGTGGTATGGAGCATTTTATGAATGCTGTTGCGGAGGGCACCTGCGCGTCCTGCTTCAAACGTTCCCAATGCTGGGACGCCAAGTTCATTCAAACCTATAGGTATATGACTGACGTGATGAGTTCGATTGAGGCCAACCCCGAGATGACGGCAGAGCAGATTCCGGTGGGATGGAACCGGATCTGTGCCAAACCGGAGGAAGTGCTTGAAGTTATGCGTGCCCAATATGGACTGTATCAGCATGATTTGCAGTGGAAGCGGCAGATCATGGACAGCCGTCAGCTTGTTGCCGAGCAGTTGTCGGGCGTATCCCAGGTGATGGAGGATCTGGCGAGGGAGATTCAGCGGGAAAGCGAGGAGATGGTGCAGCAGGAGGAACAAATTCGGGAAGCGCTGGAATCATTCGGCCTGTCGATTCATTCCATCGAGATCATTAGTCTGGAGGCAGGCAATGTGGAAATTGAAATTGTCCACGCCTACACGCGGGGGTTTGACGAGTGCCGCAAAATGATCGCTCCGCTCATTTCGGAGGTGCTGGACGAGCACATTGCCGTCCTGCATGAAACGATGACCGATCCTAAACAGGGGCTGGCTACCGTCACCTTCGGGTCGGCCAAAACGTTTGAGATTACGACTGGAGTGGCAGCCGCAGCCAAAGGCGGGGATCTGTTTTCCGGCGATAGTTTCAGCACGGTGGAGATGGGGAACGGCACGTTCGCGGTAGCCCTCAGCGATGGCATGGGCAATGGTGAGCGGGCACGGATGGAGAGCAGTGCGGCTTTAAATATATTGGAGCAGCTGCTGCAATCCGGGATGGATGAAAAACTGGCGATCAAATCGGTGAATTCCATTCTGATGCTGCGCTCCCCTGAAGAAATGTATGCCACTGTCGATATGGCGCTCATTGACGAGTATTCGGCCGAAACCACCTTCATGAAGATCGGCTCAACGCCGAGTTTCATTAAAAGGGGACACGAGGTCATTCAAGTGTCTGCCAGCAATCTCCCGATCGGCATCATCAAAGATATCGAGGTCGATCTGGTGACCGTACAGCTCCAGCCCGGCGATATTTTGATCATGATGACAGACGGCATTTATGATGCACCCGGTTATGCCGTGAACAAAGAACTGTGGATCAAACGCCTGATTCAGGAGGTGAGCAGCGAAGACCCGCAGGAAGTGGCAGACTGCCTGTTGGAGAGCGTGATCCGATACCAGCAGCATGAGATTTATGACGACATGACCGTGATCGTGGCCAAGGTAGAGCACTACCATCCGGAGTGGGCCACATTGCGGGTCCCCGGAATTAGCCGGATGGAACGGCCGCGCACCGTAAGTTGAAGCCCGTTCCCTCTTGTTTGAAATCTCTTCAATCTGGCAATGCTAGTCATAGAATTGAAGAGTAACGAAACGGAGGGATACCGGATGAAGCAAATTCTATTGATTACCGACGGTTGTTCCAATGTGGGCACAAGTCCTGTGCTTGCTGCGGCTGAGGCGCATGAAGAAGGCATAACTGTGAATGTGGTCGGGGTTATCGATTATGGCACGATTGGAGAACTCGGAAGCCGAGAAATCGAAGACATTGCCAGAGCAGGGGGAGGGATCAGTCAGATCGTGGGCACCAGACAGCTGGCCCAAACGATGCAGATGATGACCAGAAAAACGGTGGTACAGACGATCCAACAGGCCGTTAACCGCGAGCTCACGCAGATTTTCGGAGAAAACTCGCCTAAAAGCGTGACCGATCTTGCGCCTGCGCAGCGGGCGCAGGTTGTTGAAGTTATGGATAACATGACGGAAACCGCTCCGCTGCAGGTTGTGCTGCTGATCGATGTCAGTGCAAGCATGAAGCCCAAGCTGCCTGCCGTGGAAGAAGGCATCCGCGACTTGATGCTAAGCTTGCAGGCGAGGGTTGGAAAGAGCCGGCTTGCGGTATTTCACTTTCCCGGCCGGCACAGCGGTGAAGAGGCCGTGATGGATATAGACTGGACGGACGATCCTGGCAGCGTGAAGTCGCTGTTTGGACGTCTGCAAATGAAAGGCGCGACGCCCACGGGTCCTGCGATTCAGAGGGTGATTGATTTTTATCGTTATGGTACACTGGAGGAACAGCAGGAAATAGAAGGGAACTATCGCATTGAAAGAGAAGGGATGCTCGGTGACAACGTTGTCTGATGCTTCTTTCCCGCCGGGCACCGTCATTACGGGAAAATGGAATCGAAGCCGTTATACCGTCCGGAAGCTGCTGGGCAAGGGGGCCAACGGCATCGTTTTTCTTGTCCAGCGGCGGGAAAACGGGAAACATTATGCACTCAAAATGGGGTTCGATCCGGTAGATCTGCAATCGGAAGTCAACGTGCTCAAATCGTTTCAACTGCAACGCAAGCACGAGGCCTTGCAACAGAGCGGCATTCCTTCTTATTTAAAAGAGGTTGACGATTACTCCGTTGAGGGACGGGATATCCCCTTCTACGTGATGCGTTACGTTCGCGGCGAGGCATTTCATCACTTTATAAGGCGCCAGGGAACGGAGTGGACAATCGTTGTCGGTCTGCGGTTGCTGCAGAAGCTGTCCCAACTGCATCAGGCCGGATGGGTGTTCGGAGACCTCAAACCGCAGAACGTGCTCGTAACCGATTACGGCCAAGTCGAACTGATTGATTACGGCGGTGTAACATCGATGGGGCGCAGCGTCAAACAATTTACCGAATGGTATGATCGCGGATTCTGGAATGCAGGGAGCCGTGCTGCTGACGGGACTTATGATATTTTTGCATTTGCTTTATTGCTTATTCATGTGTTGGAGGGAGAAGAATTAAAAAGGCTGGCAGCAGAGGGGTTGCCGCAATTGCGGAGCGTCAATCAACTCGTTGCCCTGGTCATGCGCAGCGAGCGGATGAAGCCGCTCCAGAGCTGGACGGTCCAAGCCTTGCGGGGACAGTTCACCGATGCGGAGCAAGCGATTCGCGGCTGGAAAGAGATGATGGCGCGGCCGTCGAAGCTCCGCCGTTCGTCCAGAGGTGCGACGCCGGGCTGGCTTAAAAGCGCATTTGCCATTTCTATCATTATACTTATTGTGGCGCTCATCTATGCACTCCTGAACTGACTGATGCGAGTGCATATACATAACGCAAGGAAAGAGGAAGCAGGGATGGAAGCTTTAGGCTGGGACATGTTGGTGAAGACTGTGATGGAAGCAGCAGAAGAGCATCGGTTATGGGTTTCCGGGGATCGGATCGTCGTTGCGGTGTCCGGCGGACCGGACTCGGTGGCCTTTTTGCATATCATGCATGAAATCAGCACCCGCCATACGCCCCTTGAACTGATCTGTGCACATGTGCATCACGGGTTCCGAAAAGCATCGGACCAGGAAGCCGAGATGGTCAAAGAATTGGCAGGTCGGTTAGGGATTGCCTTCGAGTGGATCAAAGCCGATATTCCTTCATATATGAAGCTTACAGGCTTGGGTTCGCAGGAAGCTGCACGCGACCGTCGCTATGCCTTTTTGCATGAGGTCGCACGCAAATACGATGCATCCAGCATTGCGCTGGCTCACCATGCCGATGACCAGGCGGAGACGGTTTTGCTTCATTTATTGCGCGGCTCCGGGCTTTCCGGCCTTGCTGGCATGAGGTTTAAACGTCGCGAAAAAAATGTGGAACTAATTCGGCCATGCCTTCGTATAAACAAGACGGACCTTGTAGAAGCTTGTAATACACAAGGTTTCCCGTATGTGAACGACGAGTCGAACACCAACCGAAAATATACACGGAATGCCATCCGTCTGGATGTGCTCCCTTTCTTGGAGCAATTTAACGGACAGATCACGCCGTCTTTGAATCGTCTTGCCGAAATCGTGGGCGATGAAGACGAATTCATGGGGCAGGGTGCACTCGACGCATACAGCTGTCTAGTGCAGAAGAACGGCGGAAGGCAGACCTTTGAGTTGCCTTCCTTTTTGAAGTTACATGTCGCTTTACAACGGAGGTTGATTAAACTAATATTGAATTATCTGCCTTTGGACAGTGATTTTGTCGACTTTACCCGGATCGAAACCATTCGGCGCAAGGTCACGGAGAACGATTCGACGACCTGGAGTCTGGATCTGGGACAAACCTTTGTCTGTACTCGGGAATACGACAATATTTCCTTTGGCGTACGGAATGAAGTACAGGATCAATCTTATGAGTATCGTCTCGAGCGATGGAGCGGAGTTTGCGAGCTTTCGCTCATGGAGATTAATCGTCAACTGCGGTTATTCCCCCTGAGCCCCAAGGACTACCTTGCACCCGAATCGGCTGACGTGGCCGCATTTGATGCGGACGAACTGATCATGCCGCTCGTTGTGCGTTCACGGTTACCTGGAGATACCATGAAGGTCATGGGATTAAACGGAAGCAAAAAGGTGAAAAATATTTTCATCGACGAAAAGGTACCTCCCTCTGTCCGACCACGCATTCCTGTGGTATGTGACGGTGCTGGCAACATTATTTGGTTGCCGGGCGTGCGCCGGTCCAGTCTGGCTCCGGTGAAGGAGGATACTTCTGCCATTCTGTACATGACTGTAGGCGATTCAGCGATTCAGGGGTAGTGGTTATGGTTCAGGTAAGGCTTTCATAGTATAACTTAGGAGGTTCACGCAGTTGCAGAACGACATTCAGGAAGTATTGATCAGCGAGGAAGAGATTCAAAACAAGGTGAAGGAACTTGGTGCAGTATTGAGCGCCGAATATGCAGGTCGCAATCCTTTGGTCATTTGCGTGCTCAAAGGTGCGTTTATATTTATGGCTGATTTGGTTAAAAACATTACTGTACCCGTGGAGATGGATTTCATGGCGGTATCCAGCTACGGCGCTTCAACCAAATCGTCCGGCGTTGTCAAAATCATCAAGGATTTGGACGTATCCGTCGATGGACGCGAGGTCCTGATTGTTGAAGATATCATCGACAGCGGACTTACGCTCAGTTATTTAATCGAACTGCTGCAAGGCCGCGGAGCCAAATCGGTTCGCGTAGTGACACTCTTTGACAAGCCGTCCGGCCGCAAGGTCGAGCTGGAAGCGCATTATACGGGCTTTGACATTCCGGATGCCTTTATTGTTGGTTACGGTCTGGATTACGCCGAGAAGTATCGGAACCTCCCTTATATCGGGATCTTGAAACCAGAGGTTTACACCAGTTAATCTGTGCTGGACCCCAGCCCCGAGCGGCTTTTTTGCTTCTGTTGAGAAGCCATATCGGGCTATGTTAAAATAAATAAAGTGTCTCGAGAGGAGGTAGGGGATGAATCGGTTCATCCGGAATTCTGGTTTTTATTTGATTCTTTTTTTAGTTGTGGTGGGCATAGTCCAATTCGTCAGCAATGGCGGCGAAGCCACCGATAATCCTAGATATGATCAGTTGCGTTCGGCGATTCAGGCCGATAACGTCAAAGATTTGACGGTTCAGTTCGATGGACAGTCATTTCTGGTAACCGGTCATTACAGAACCAAGCCAGCAGAAGCCAAATCAGAAAATTTCTCGACGTACATTCCTCCTACAGACGAAGCGATTGGGGAGCTTGTAAAGGCAAGCGAAACCAATAATTTCGAGTTTAATCAGGAGCCCATGAGAGGTGACAGCATTTGGTTGACATTGCTGACCTCCTTTATTCCTTTGATCATTATGTTCCTCCTGTTCTTCTTCCTGTTTAATCAGGCTCAAGGCGGCGGCGGTAAAGTAATGAACTTTGGTAAAAGCCGTGCCCGTCTCTACAATGAAGAGAAGAAACGGGTCACGTTCGAAGATGTTGCCGGTGCGGACGAAGAGAAGCAGGAGCTTGTCGAGGTCGTTGACTTCCTCAAGGATCCTCGCAAGTTTGCGGCCGTCGGCGCACGGATTCCGAAAGGCGTGTTGCTTGTAGGTCCTCCGGGTACGGGGAAAACTTTGCTTGCGCGTGCCGTAGCGGGTGAAGCAGGAGTGCCGTTCTTCAGCATTTCCGGTTCCGATTTCGTGGAAATGTTCGTCGGTGTCGGTGCTTCCCGTGTACGCGATTTGTTTGAAAATGCAAAGAAAAACGCACCATGTATCATCTTCATTGACGAGATTGATGCCGTGGGACGTCAACGTGGTGCCGGACTTGGCGGCGGTCACGATGAACGTGAGCAGACGCTGAACCAGTTGCTCGTTGAGATGGACGGTTTCGGGGCGAACGAAGGCATCATTATCGTTGCCGCAACCAACCGTGCAGACATTCTCGACCCGGCGTTGCTGCGTCCAGGCCGCTTCGACCGTCAAATTACGGTAGATCGTCCGGATGTTAAAGGCCGTGAAGCTGTACTGAAAGTACATTCCCGTAACAAACCGCTCACCAAAGATGTGAAGCTGGATGTGATCGCGAAGCGTACAACCGGATTCTCCGGTGCGGATCTGGAAAATCTCCTGAACGAAGCGGCATTGCTTGCGGCACGCCGTAATCGTAGAGATATTTCGATGCGCGAGGTAGATGAAGCGATTGACCGTGTCATCGTTGGTACGGAGAAGAAAAGCCGTGTCATCAGTGATCGCGAGAAACGCATCGTTGCTTACCACGAAGCGGGTCATACCATCGTAGGTTATTTCCTGGAACATGCCGATATGGTACATAAAGTGACCATTATACCGCGTGGACGCGCGGGTGGATACGTCATCATGTTGCCAAAAGAGGATCGCATGCTCGTCACCAAGCAAGAGCTTCTGGACAAAGTTACGGGTCTCCTGGGGGGCCGTGTAGCAGAGGAATTGTTCATCGGCGAGATTGGTACTGGCGCATATAGCGACTTCCAGCAAGCAACAGGTATTGTTCGCAGCATGGTAATGGAGTACGGTATGAGCGAGAAATTGGGACCAATGCAATTCGGCAGCTCGCAAGGGCAAGTGTTCCTTGGTCGCGATATCGGTCACGAACAAAACTACTCGGATTCCATCGCTTATGAGATCGATCAGGAGATGCAGCGTTTCATCACGGAATGTTATGAGAAATGTAAAGACCTGCTCGTGAAACATTCGAAGGAAGTTCACCTGATTGCACAAACGTTGCTGGAAGAAGAAACCCTGGAGATGGAACAAATCAAGCAATTGATTGAAACAGGATCCCTGGGCAATAAAGCCGCCAGCGACAATGGCAATGAAGGTACACCTAATGAAAGCGGCGAGGCAATCATTGATAATATCGGTGATGTGCGCGTTCGTATTCAAGGCAAGGATGATGTAGTGCCTGAGACACCGGCCGGAGATGTTCCCAACGAAGCTCCGAACCTGGATAAAGGCGATAGCACCGATCCAAGCGATGGTGGTTCGAAGCCGACATCCTAAGCATAATCATAACCGCTCGTTGTTAGCGCGGATTAAAAAGAGAGCCTTCCGGCTCTCTTTTTTTTGCAAAAATACATGAATGGATCAAGATAACGCAAATGGAGAGCTAGGACGCGAACCGGGCAGGAAATGGGCCGATACGTGGCAATTCTGTGGCGTTTTCATTAATTGACAGACTCGTGAACGTTGTGTACATTAGGTGTTAAACCGCTTGTGATTCGTTTCTCAAGCGAAAATTACGGTACACAACCTTATACAACACAGCGCTATGCGCTGTCCTGATAAAGGAGAGGATCGCAGGTGGAAGCTCTGGCATTAGAGCGCAAGGCTGAGATGAATCGGGAGCTGCGGGAGCGGCTGCTGCAGTTGAAAAAAGAACGTAACGCCATTATTCTTGCCCATTATTATCAACGTGACGAGGTGCAGGAGGTCGCCGATTTTCGTGGGGATTCGTTCTTGCTTGCCCAGAAGGCAGCGCAGACGGATGCCGATGTCATTGTTTTTTGCGGCGTACACTTCATGGGGGAGAGCGCTAAGATTTTGGCGCCGAACAAAACGGTTATCATCCCGGACGAACGTGCCGGCTGCCCGATGGCAGATATGGTGAATGTGGACGGATTGCGAAAGCTGAAAGCCCAGCATCCGAATGCCAAGGTTGTTACTTACATCAACTCTTCCGCCGAAATCAAGGCAGAAACCGATATTTGCTGTACATCAGCCAATGCGGTCAGAGTCATTCAATCTGTCGATTCTGACGAAATCATCTGGGTGCCGGACAAAAATCTGGGCCATTATGTGCAGCAGCACACGGACAAGAAAATGATTATTTGGGAAGGTTACTGCAACACACATGACATGCTGACTGTAAAAGATGTTGTGGAGATGAAAGCCAAGTATCCGAACGCCGAATTTGTCGTGCATCCGGAATGCCGCCCGGAAGTAGTGGCCATGGGGGATTTCGTAGGCAGCACAACGGCCATTCTGGAATATTGCAAAAATTCTACGGCCAAAGAATTCATCGTAGGAACCGAAGACGGAACAGGCTACCAGCTTCGTTTGGACAGCCCGGATAAACAATTTCATTTCGCGACCAAATTCCTCGTATGTCCAAACATGAAGGTCAACAACCTGAAGAAACTGGTGAAATGCCTGGAAACGATGAAACCGCAAATTTACGTACCGCCGGCCGTTGCCGATAAAGCCAGAGAATCGCTAGAGCGCATGTTACTCGTGAAGTAGCGTGCGCTACTCTTGCTCCAAGACAGGTGAATAACATGATACCGCAATATGTAGTAGATTTTGATATATCCCTGCTGCCGGTGCATGAAACGGATGTGCTGGTGATTGGATCGGGCATCGCAGGTTTGTTTACGGCCATCAAGGCGAGCGCGCAGAACCGCGTACTCATGATTACGAAGAAATCGTTGCTCGAAAGCAATACCCGTTATGCTCAGGGAGGCATCGCCGCGGTGATTGCTGAGGACGATTCGCCGGCATACCATCTGCAGGACACGATGGTGGCCGGGGCCGGGCTTTGTCGTCCTGAAGCGGTGGAAGCTTTGGTAAATGAAGGGCCCGACGGAGTCAAGGAACTGATCCGCCTGGGCACCTCGTTCGATCTCGAGGACGGCGAGCTGGCACTGACACAGGAGGGCGCGCATAGCCACCGCCGCATACTGCATGCAAACGGAGATGCGACAGGCTACGAAATCGTGCGTGCGCTGGCCGTTGAAGTGAGCGAGCATCCCGGCATCGACGTTTGGGATGAACACTTCGTCATCGACTTGATAACCGGGGATGGCGAGTGTAGAGGCGTGCTTGTGCAAAAGCCTGATGGAACAAGAGTGTTTGTGAAGGCAAAAGCGACGGTGCTCTGCTCAGGCGGAGCGGGGCAGCTGTATAGATACACAACGAACCCGGAAGTAGCGACAGCCGACGGGGTAGCTATGGCGTATCGTGCTGGCGCCGTCGTTCGTGATATGGAGTTCATTCAGTTTCATCCAACCTCGCTCTGTTATCCCGGTGCCCCGAGATTCCTGATCTCCGAAGCGGTTCGCGGCGAGGGCGCGTATCTGCGCAACGTGAAGGGCGAACGGTTCATGGCGCGGTATCATGCGCAGCTGGAGCTTGCACCGCGTGATATCGTAGCAAGGGCGATCATTAGCGAGATGGAAGCTACGAACAGCACGTTTGTTTATCTGGACATTACGCATGAATCGGCAGAGATGGTCAAACACCGTTTTCCAACCATTTATGAAACCTGCATGCGTTACGGACTTGATTTGACATCCGATTGGATACCCGTCGCTCCTGCGGCCCATTACATGATGGGTGGCGTGAAGACGGATATGAACGGGGAGAGCAGCATTTCAAGATTGTTCGCTTGCGGGGAAGTCTCGTCCACAGGCGTGCATGGTGCAAACCGTCTGGCCAGCAATTCATTGTCCGAAGCGATCGTGTTCGGAAGCCGCATCGTCGAACGGATTTCTCAGCTGCCTCCGTTAACTGCACAGGAGGAAAACCATTCGAAAACAAGTTTCATCGGGAACCCTGATCCAAGAGTCAACCGGTTAACGTTAGATCAAAAACCTGTTTCCGAGCGGCGTCTACGGTTACAGAAGCTAATGGTAAGACAAGTCGGATTGCGGCGTAACCTGAACGGATTGCGCGAAGCCTCCGAGAAGTTGAAGCAGGAGATGGCCTTTTTTGAACAGGAGCTTGAGCAAGTTGAGGAAATGGAATATGCAAACCTGCTGACATGTGCCTGGCTGGTGACAAGCGGAGCCTTGCACCGGCAGGAGAGCCGGGGAGCTCATTATCGTGAGGATTACCCCGAACGTAATGACGCGGTTTGGCAGAGACACAGCCTGCAGCAGCGGGAACAAGCGATCGTGGAGGAATTGATGTCATGATACTCGATGGATATAATGAAGCACTGATTGAATCGATTAAGGGCTGGCTTCGCGAAGATGTCGGTTCGGGTGATGTAACGACAACTGTAACAATCCCGGAAGGTCATCAATCCAAAGCGGTGATCCATGCCAAGGACGATGGTATCGTTGCCGGAATCCATGTAGCCGAGCTTGTTTTCCGCGAGGTGGACCGAACGCTTTCTTTTGCCGCCAAAGTGAAAGATGGCGATCGTGTTACACGTGGAACGATTTTAGCCGAGGTGGAGGGCAGTACGCATCGTCTGCTGACGGGAGAGCGACTTGCCTTGAATCTGCTCCAACGCATGTCCGGCATTGCGACCCGCACGCGTATGTATGTGGACGCATTGGAAGGGCTGCCAACCCGATTGGTGGATACGCGCAAAACGACGCCGGGCCACCGCATGCTGGAGAAGTATGCCGTACGCGTCGGCGGGGGAGCGAATCATCGGTTTGGCCTCTATGATGCAGTCATGATCAAAGACAATCATATTAAAGGTGCAGGCGGTATCACTCAAGCGGTCAAACGGGCAAGAAGGGCTATCCCGCATACAATGACCATTGAAGTAGAGACGGAGAATCTGGAACAGGTGCAGGAAGCGCTGCAGGCCGGCGCGGACATCATCATGCTCGACAACATGCAGCCCGGCCTGATGCGTGAAGCCGTCGCCGTCATTCGTGAGCAGGCCCCACATGTTAAGGTGGAGGCTTCAGGAAATGTATCTTTGGAGACGATCCGGGGAATTGCCGAGACGGGTGTGGATGTAATTTCGGTAGGCAGGTTAACCTATTCTTTCGAGAGCCTCGATATCAGCCTGGATTTAAACGAAAAGAAGGAGGGGTGAACCTCTTTGATTCTTGTTGTGGACGTGGGCAACAGCAATATCGTGCTTGGGGTATACCGGGGACGGGAGCTGCTCCATCATTTTCGCTTGAGTACCTCACGCCAGTCGACAGTGGATGAATACGGCGTATTGATTTATAATTTATTTCATATGTCCGGCATGTCTGCCCGAGACATTGAAGGCGTGATCATTTCATCGGTGGTTCCGCCGCTGGTGAACGTGATTGAAACGATGTGTGAAAAATACATCGGCCAAAGGCCGATGCTGGTTGGGCCCGGTATCAAAACCGGCCTGAATCTGCGATATGAAAATCCGCGCGAGGTAGGCGCCGATCGGATCGTTAATGCCGTGGCTGCCACCGCCAAGTATGGCGGACCGCTCGTTGTTGTCGATTTTGGGACGGCAACGACCTTCGACTGCATTGACGAGAAAGGCCATTATCTCGGCGGAGCGATCGTGCCTGGCATTCATATCGCCACCGAGGCGCTGTATGAACGGGCTTCGAAGCTGCCGCGCATCGAATTGGAAAAGCCCAAAAAGGTTATTGGCCGCAACACCGTACATGCCATGCAATCAGGCATTATTTACGGATATGCCGGCCAGGTCGACGGCATCGTGGAACGCATCTGCGCAGAGATGGACGCGAAGCCGACGGTGATCGCAACAGGGGGATTGGCATCACTGATTGCCGAGGAGACTCGCAGCATCGAGAAGGTTGATCCGCTGCTTACACTGGAAGGGCTGCGTATCATTTATGAACGGAACCGGGAAAGGTAAGGATAAGGACGGCAGACAGCGGGCTGGTGGACAGTCTGAAGTACGGGCCGTCTTTTCTGTCGCTTGCAGGAGCTTTTTCTCTTTATCATTGGATTGAAATCGGGTTCATTAAATAATTTAAACATCATCGATATGATGATGAAACAACTAAGGAGGCTGAAAAGCTTGGAAAACAACCACAAGCAAGACCGGCTGATTCGTGGGACGGCCATGGAGGGACGGGTCAGAGCCTTCGCCGTTCAAACGACGGCGTTGGTAGAAGAATTGCGCCGAAGACACGATACGTTCCCTACAGCCACGGCAGCGATGGGACGCACGGCAACGGCTGCGGCCATGATGGGCGCCATGCTGAAGGGCGAGGAGAAGCTGACGGTTCAGATCAAAGGAAACGGGCCGATCGGCCAGATTGTTGCCGATGCCAACGCCAAGGGCGAAGTGCGCGGATATGTACACAATCCGCATGTGCATCTGCCAAGCAACAGCAAAGGAAAGCTCGATGTTGCGGGAGCGGTTGGTACGGAAGGATTCCTTCATATCACCAAGGACCTTGGATTGAAGGAGCCTTACCGCGGCAGCGTGCCGATCATTTCCGGCGAGCTTGCCGAAGATTTTACCTACTATTTCGCAACTTCCGAGCAGACGCCCTCTGCGGTTGGTTTGGGTGTGCTGGTCGATCAGGATAGCTCGGTCATCGTCGCTGGCGGATTTATCGTACAATTGCTGCCAGGATTGAGCGATGACGAGATCTCAGCGATTGAAACATCCCTTGGCGAGTTGTCCCCGGTAACCACTTTGCTGGAGCAAGGAATGGAGCTGGAGGAACTGCTTCGCCAGGTGCTTCCGGACGTGCGTATTATGGATGGCATGGACATTCATTTCCGTTGCGAGTGCTCACGTGAGCGCGTGGAAAAAACGCTGATTAGTCTTGGGCAATCCGAGATGGAGCAATTGATCGAAGAAGATGGCAAAGCCGAAGTGGTTTGCCAATTTTGCAACGAAGCATACCAATTTGATCGCGAACAGCTCGAGAGCATTCTAGAACAAGCCAAGAGCTGATTCGGGCGGGGGCACGCAATGACAAGTCAGGAAAAAGGGTTGTGGACGGCGGTAGTTGTCTTGACGCTCGGCATGGTGGTGATGGGGACCATGATGGTTATGCAGGGCCTCAGGCCACAACGCGAAGACGCGGATGCATCCGGCGAGAACGGACGGGGAGATGGCAATGTCATTGCAACAATCAATGGGGAAGTGATTACCGACAAGGAATGGACGGATGCGCTGAAGCGACGTTACGGAAACGAATTGCTGATTCAGATGTTGAATCGCAAAGCGGTGTATGCCGAAGCGCTCAACCGAAATCTGACGGTAACCCCTCGTGAAATTAGCCGGGAACTTAACGCGGCGATGGAAGGATACGACTCGGTGCAGGCGTATTTTGACGAGATGCAGTCCCAACTGGGCCTGACCAAAGAAGAACTGGAATTAGAGGCAGGCTACAAGCTGCTGCTGGAAAAGATCGCAACGATCGGCATCCAGGTGAGGGAATCGGACATTGAGGACTACCGGAGCAAACATGAGGAAGATTTCGTGACACCCGAGAAATACGATCTATCTCTTATCGTGGTCAAGGACAGGCAATATGCCGAGGATTTGGTGGATGCATTGAAAAAGGGCACCGACTTTGGAGAAACCGCGCGAACGGAATCGATCGACAGTTACTCGCGCGACTCCGGCGGGCGATTGGGTTGGATCGAACGAACGGATCCCTTTCAGCCTGAAGCGATCATGAACCGGGCCGAGCATATGCAAAAAGGCGAAATCGCAGGTCCCATTCCGGTGGAAGAAGGGTATGCGATCCTCAAAATGAATGACCGAAAAGAAAAAGAAGTTCCTTCGGACGAGGAGATCGTTGAAGAGATTCGCATGCAGCTCGCATTAAGTCAGGCAGATCCCCTTTCCGAAGTGGAAGAGAGACTGCGCGACAAATACGAAGCGGTCATCATTGCCGAAATTCCGGCTTCGTAAAAACCCGATTGTTCCCTCTTTGCAGCCTGCCGACAGCATTGTGATAAATAGACTCTTTTTGTGGGCCCAAATGCCCATGGAAAGAGTATTTTTTTTGGCACTCATATTGACAATAAGGTGTAACGTTGATAAGATGAAAATAGCAATACCTACTTTTTTACTCGGATTAAACATGATTTGTGCTTATATACTTTTTGAAAAGAAACCTTCGGAGACCTGGCCTGCCAATGCGTTGTCGTTGACAGGATGAATATGAAGCAAGGGGTTTCCGCGGTTCTTCTATACAGCAACCAGAGGCTGGTTCAGCCGCAGAAGGGTCCCGCAGGACCAAGATTTACTCATCCAACCTAAGGAGGGCATTCATATGGCTAAAGTCGTTAATAACGTAACAGAATTGATCGGGGGAACTCCTCTTGTGCGTTTGAACCGCATCGTTCCGGAGGGCAGTGCCGAAGTATTCGTGAAACTGGAGTACCAAAACCCTGGCTCCAGCGTTAAAGACCGCATTGCCGTTAGCATCGTGGAAGAAGCGGAAAAGGAAGGCAAGCTGAAGCCGGGCGACACCATTATTGAAGCAACCAGCGGGAACACCGGGATCGGTTTGGCCATGGTTGCCGCAGCCAAAGGTTACAAGGCAGTGATCGTCATGCCTGAAACGATGAGTTTGGAGCGCCGCAACCTGCTGCGCGCATACGGAGCCGAACTGGTGCTGACGCCAGGGTCCGAGGGCATGAACGGGGCCGTTAAGAAGGCGGAAGAACTGCAGAAAGCCAATCCGACATACTTCATGGCAGAACAATTCAAGAATGAAGCGAACGTAAAAATTCACCGTGAAACGACAGGTCCGGAAATCGTGGAGGCCATCGAATCCATCGGAGGCACATTGGATGCATTCGTTGCGGGCATCGGTACGGGAGGAACGATTACGGGTGCAGGCGAAGTGCTTAAAGAAGCGTTCCCATCGGTGAAAGTATACGCGGTTGAACCGGCAGCATCTCCAATTCTTGCCGGCGGCAAACCGGGACCACATAAAATCCAAGGAATTGGCGCGAACTTTATTCCTGAAATCCTTAACCAAGAAGTGTATGACGAGATCATTCACATCGAGAACGATGATGCATTCGAAACTGCCCGCCAGGTGGCCAAGGAAGAGGGCATCCTTTCCGGTATTTCCTCCGGTGCGGCCATTCGTGCCGGCTTGCAGGTAGCCAAGCAGCTTGGGGCAGGCAAACGCGTTGTCGTGATCGTGCCAAGTAACGGTGAACGTTACCTCAGTACGCCATTGTACAACTTCGAAGCTTAATTTTATGAGCTGGATCGATCCTCCATGCCCGTGTATCGGGTGTGGGGGATTTTTTGTCTGGATGCTTTTAAAAGGGTCGGCGCTTTAGTATACTATCAAACAATAGAACTTGCGACAGATGGAGGGCGGCAAACCGCGATGACAGAGCTGATGACAACATACGCCGATTGGATGGAGTGGGCCGTTCAGGACTGGACGATGCTGCCTTATATCATTCGGTCGGACGGTGGCACGAAGCATGGCGGTTTGCCGCCGACGTGGGCTGAAGCGTGGCAGCAGGCCGCTCCTCATGCCATGGTTTTGGAGAACGGCAAGGGTGGACGCTATACGTTTGTGGGACTGCACCCGGTATCGGTGATTTCGGGAAAAGGAAGCGAAGCCGTAATCGAGGAGCTGGCCAGTGGAGAGCGGCGAAATGATCAGGGTAAGCCGCTGGAGGTTCTGCAGCGTTGGGCACAGCCCTATCGCGCTCCCCGAGTAGAGGGAGTACCCGGCTTCGCTGGCGGATGTGCAGGCTATCTAAGTTATGACGTGGCCCGCTCGCTGGAGAAACTGCCTGCACTAGCGAAGGATGATCCGGCATTGCCGGATTACTGGTGGATGCGTTTCGAAGAGTTGTGGGCCTACGATCATGAGTCTGGTGCGCTTTATTGCATGATCCATGTGCCGGCGCCTTTACAGCCGGAAGCGAATGACAGCGGCCTTCGCGCTGCGTTTGAAAAGGCGGAAGGCCGTGCAAAAGCGATGCAGCGACAGTGGTCGCAGATGATGGATGCGGCGAAGTCGGACGAGCAGCAGCGGATTTTGGATCAACGCAGGCAGCGGTGGGCCGTGCAGCAGAACGAACCGGCGGACGCGGAAACGGAAGGTTGGCAAACCCCGTTTCCGCGGCAGGATTTCGAAAATGCGGTACAGCGGGTGCAGGAGTACATCAGGCAGGGCGACGTATTTCAGGTGAATCTGTCCCTGCGTCAACAAAAAGGATTGCAGTCTTCGGCTGAAGATATCTATGAATGGCTGCGGATCGTCAACCCGTCTCCATACATGGGCCTGCTGCGCAGTCCGGAATTTCAACTCGTCTGCGGATCGCCTGAGCTGCTCGTCAAGGTCGATCAGGGCAAGGTAAGCGCACGTCCTATTGCGGGAACAAGGCGAAGGGGCCGGGACCAGGCTGAGGACGAGGCGATGGCTGCGGAGCTGTTGAACAGCGAAAAGGAACGGGCCGAGCACATTATGCTGGTCGATCTGGAACGAAACGATATCGGCCGGATTGCCGCTTACGGTTCGGTGCGTGTTCCGGAGTTGATGACGATCGAGAGATATTCGCACGTCATGCATCTTGTCTCCCAAGTGGAGGGAATGCTGGCCGAGGGATTATCGGTGTACGATGTCATCGCAGCCACATTTCCTGGAGGCACCATTACCGGCGCGCCGAAGGTGCGAACGATGGAAATCATCGAGGAGCTGGAGCCTGTTCGCCGCGGGCCCTACACGGGCTCGATTGGCTGGATAGACTTCAGTGGAAACATGGAATTGAATATTGTCATCCGGACGCTTGCCGTCAAGGATGGCGTGGGTTACGTCCAGGCCGGGGCGGGCATCGTGATCGATTCCGACCCTTACCGAGAATACAGAGAGTGCCGCAACAAAGCCAGAGCGATGATTAAAGCCGTGAAGCACAGTGAAGAAGAGATTCAGAGCAGAGCATTGGTGGAACATACCGATTCCACAGAGAAGCAGTCCGGGCAGGCTGAGCCGGTCCGGGCCCAATAAGAGAGCCGTCTTCAAGCAGGACGGAAGAGGAGGAGCACGAGCGATGATCCTGGTTATCGATAATTATGATTCTTTTACCTACAACTTGGTTCAATATTTGGGCGAATTGGGGGAAACCGTCGAAGTAAGACGCAATGACGAGATTGATCTGGAAGGCATTGAGACACTCGCCCCGGATCACATTTTGATCTCTCCCGGCCCTTGTACGCCGAATGAAGCGGGAATCAGCTTGGCCGTTATTGAACATTTCAAAGGCCGCATCCCGATCTTTGGCGTATGCCTGGGCCATCAATCCATCGGACAGGCGTTTGGCGGCAATGTCATTCGCGCAGAGCGCATGATGCATGGCAAAACGTCGGAGATGTTCCATAACGGCACGTCCGTGTTTGCCGGATTGCCATCTCCGTTTACGGCAACGCGTTATCATTCCTTGATCGTTGAGCGCAGCAGTTTGCCGGATTGTTTGGAAATCACGGCAGAAACCGCCGAAGGCGAAATTATGGGCCTGCGTCATAAGGAATATGCGATCGAAGGTGTACAGTTCCATCCGGAGTCGATCATTACGGATCATGGGCACCAAATGCTGCGTAATTTCCTGGCAGGTCAGGTCAAGGCATAGGCGATGAAATATGCCGCATTGAATGGAAAAGTCGTTCCCATGGCAGTAGCCGTGGTTCCGGTAACGGATCACGGCTTTTTGTACGGGCTGGGACTCTTCGAGACGTTCAGGACCTATCGGGGCGTGCCTTTCCTGCTGGAACGTCATCTGGAGCGGATGGCGGCCGGTTGCCGGGAGTTGGGCATCCCCTTCCATGTGACTGCGCCCGAGGTGGAGAGCTGGATTGGGGAGTTGATGCAGGCGAACGGATTGGAAGAGGCATATGTACGCTATACCGTTTCAGCCGGGGAGGCGCCGCTCGGTTTGCCTTCATCCGATTACGGAACGCCGAATCATATCGTCCTGGCCAAGGCACTGCCGCCCGCATCGTCTGAATTGCACGAACGCGGCAAAATGCTGCAATGCCTGAAGCTGCCCCGCAACACCCCGGAAGGGGCCGTGCGGCTGAAATCGCTGCATTACATGAACAGCATTCTAGCCAAACGCGAGCTGAATGGATATGGCGAGGCGGCTCATGGCGCGGAAGGCCTTCAGCTGACCAGGGAGGGCTATGTGGCGGAAGGCATCGTGAGCAACGTATTTTGGATAAGATCGGGTGTCCTGTATACGCCGTCCATCCATACGGGCATACTGCCTGGCATCACCCGTGGAATGGTGTTGGAATTGGCGGGCGGGCAGAACATACCTTGCGAAGAAGGTTTGTATGCATGGGACAGCCTGCTGGAGGCGGATGAGATTTTCCTGACAGGCTCCGTGGCCGAATTGGTCCCCGTGACTTCGCTGCGTGATCCGATGGGTGAAGTCCGAATCATCAGCGACGGAAGAATAGGTCCAATTACAGCCGGGCTTCTTCATAAGTACCGAGAGAAAGCGGGGTTAAATTCATGACGCTTGCACCAATCATATATGAACGAGATTATGCATGGGGGCCGGCCGGGCTAAAGCTCGGGGAACGGACGCTTATTATGGGCATTCTCAATGTTACGCCCGATTCGTTTTCGGATGGAGGGCGTTACAACAATGTGGAGCGCGCCGTCACTCATGCGCTTCAGATGATGGAGGACGGCGCCGATTTGATCGACATCGGCGGAGAGTCGACGCGTCCCGGCTCACAGGTCGTGACCGCCGAGGAAGAGATGAGCCGGATCGTTCCGGTGATCGAGGCGCTGCGCCGGGAAGCTCCGCATATTCCCATTTCGGTGGATACCTACAAGGCAGGCGTTGCCCGTGAAGCCATCCTTGCCGGAGCTCACATCATTAACGACGTGTGGGGGGCGAAAGCTGATCCGGATATGGCCCGCACGGCTGCAGAGCTGGGATGTCCCATCATTCTAATGCACAATCGGCAGGCGCGCGACTACACCGATTATGTGCCTGACGTCGTCCGCGACCTCCAGGAGAGCGTACGGATCGCAAAGGAGGCGAGCGTAAAAGAAAACCAAATCTGGCTGGACCCAGGTATCGGATTCGCAAAGGACCTGAACGAGAATTTGACGCTGATGTCTGCGCTTGGGGAATTGAACGAGCTGGGATATCCCGTTCTGCTCGCCACATCGCGCAAGCGGTTCATTCAGACCACGCTCGGCGTGGAGCCGGGCGATGCGGTGGAAGGCACGGCGGCAACGGTTGCCTTCGGCATCGCCCAAGGCTGCCAGATGGTTCGCGTCCATGACGTGAAGCCGATTCGGCGCACGGTGGACATGTGTGACGCCATGTTATACGCTTCTCCGGGCTTGCGGAGAAGATGAAACGGCGGTCTGCCTGGACGCGTCCGGAGGAAGCGCAGCGTTTTTGGGAAAGAGGAGAAGGTTGCTAACGGAATGCGTTTGATGAGTTTGGCGGACTGCATAAAGGTTGAAGGAGGATGAAATGATGGACCGGATGGTTTTGCATCGAATGGAGTATTACGGGTATCATGGCGTGTTTGAGGAAGAACGGAAACTTGGGCAGCGCTATTACATAGACCTGGAGCTGGATATGGACTTGGGGGAAGCCGGGCGTACGGACGACCTGACCAAAACGATAAATTACGCGGAAATCCACGAGCTCGTGAAGGGCATCGTCGAGAATACGTCATTCCAGTTAATTGAAGCATTGGGTGAACATATTGCATCTTCATTACTGGACACTTATACTAGTATCATTGCACTTACAGTCAAGGTGACGAAGCCGCATCCGCCGTTCGATATTCATTTTGGCGGCGTGACCGTGGAGCTTCGGCGCACAAGAAAGTGAGAACGGATATGAATGCACATTCGACCTCTGAATTTTCAGAGGCTTATATTGCTTTAGGGGCTAATTTGGGGGATCGCGAGCAGACGCTGCTTGAGGCGCTAAATTTGCTTGACGAACACCCGCAGATCAAGGTTCTTCGGGGTTCTGCGCTCTATGAGACGGAGCCGGTAGGCTACGTGGATCAGCCCGCTTTTCTGAATATGGCGGCAGCGCTCCAAACGAGCCTTCAGCCTGAGCAGTTGCTTACTGCGATGCTGGAGATCGAGAATCGGCTTGGCCGGGTTCGGGATGTTCGCTGGGGCCCTCGCACCGTTGATCTGGACCTGCTTTGGGTAAATGGGGAGACAAGGGATACGGAATTGCTGCAGCTGCCGCACCCGCGAATGGGTGAGCGGGCATTTGTGCTGGTTCCGTTGTCCGACATCGTGTCCGAAGGGGAGACTACAGGTTTGTACGACGTTGTACACGCATCGTTGTCTGCGCTGGATGGAAAGGGTGGAATTCGGCTTTGGAAAACATGCAACTGGCCAATCGCATCCGGGCATTCCGGAAGTTGAGAGGTTTGACGCAGCAGGAGCTTGCTGCAAAAACCGGCATATCGCTGGCTGTTCTGGGCACGATTGAGCGGGGCAACCGCGTGGTGACGGAAAAGGAGTTGGCACGGATCGTTGAAACGCTTGGGGTCAGCGCCAGCGAGCTTCAAGGGCAATAGATCGTATCTTCAGTTTGAATGACAGCTTGACGTTCGACATACAATGTTCAATTTTGACTGCGGGTCTTCTGAGGGATGCCTGCAAAATGAAGGAGAGTGGGACAAGGGATGCTGAAAATAGGCAATATTGAAATGAAAAATCAGGTCGTGCTGGCGCCTATGGCCGGTGTCTGCAATCCGGCTTTTCGTTTGATCGCCAAAGAATTCGGAACAGGACTCGTTTGCGCCGAGATGGTCAGCGACAAAGCGATCGTTCACGGCAACAAGCGCACGCGCCAGATGCTGTTCGTGGATGAGCGGGAGAAGCCGCTCAGCCTGCAAATTGTCGGAGGCGACCGCCAATCGCTCGTAGAGGCTGCCAAAGTAGTCGATAAGGAAACCAATGCAGACATCATTGACATCAACATGGGATGCCCGGTACCCAAAATAACGAAATGCGATGCAGGGGCACGCTGGCTGCTGAATCCGGACAAAATCTACGAGATGGTATCTGCCGTAGTTGATGCTGTTGAGAAGCCGGTCACGGTCAAAATGCGTATTGGCTGGGACAGTGAGCATATCTATGTGGTCGAAAATGCCCTTGCCGTAGAACGTGCTGGAGGACAGGCAGTGAGCGTGCATGGTCGTACCCGGGAGCAGCTGTATACGGGAACAGCCGATTGGTCCCACATCAAAAACGTGAAAGAAGCCGTGTCCATTCCGGTCATCGGCAATGGGGACGTAGCTACTCCGGAGGATGCGCGGCGCATGCTGGATGAAACGGGTTGCGACGGCGTCATGATCGGCCGTGCTGCACTCGGCAATCCATGGATGCTGTATCGTACCATTCAATATTTAAGCTCCGGGGAGCTGCTGCCTGATCCGGAAGCCGAAGAAAAAATCCGCGTGGCTATCCTGCATATGGATCGTCTCGTTGCCCTTAAGGGCGAAGTGGTCGCTGTACGCGAGATGCGCAAACATTTGGCGTGGTATCTGAAAGGGCTCAAAGGATCCGCACGTATCAAGGACGTTATTATGGAAGGAACGAAACGTGACGAAATGGTGCATATTTTGGAGAATTTCGTAAGTCAACTGCATCAAGAGGGGCCATCTGACGCTGAACGTGCCGTTGCTGAAAATGCATCCTAAGACGACGTTGTAAAACGTTTACAGCCATATGGGGAGTGACATTGACTTTTCGATGTCGTTCCCCTATAATTTCTCAGTATAAATTCGCCAATGTGTGTCATAAGGCTTAGTGCATCAGGGGAAACGTTCTGTTTCTCCGGAGAACTTCATATAGTTTTCAAGATATATGCGGGCGGGGCTTTTGAAAGACATCATGGGTTCCGTTGCCGTGCAATCAAATTATTCCCATGACAGGAGAATCGGTTGAGATGAGCGATAAGGAAGTTATCCTTACACAAGAGGGACTCAAGAAACTGGAAGAAGAACTGGAGACGCTGAAGTCTGTCAAGCGCCGTGAGGTGGCTGAGCGGATCAAGGTAGCCATCGGTTATGGCGATATCAGCGAGAACTCCGAATACGAAGATGCGAAGAATGAGCAGGCGTTCATCGAAGGCCGCATCATTACGCTGGAGAAAATGCTCCGCAACGCGCGCATCATCAACAATGACGAGATCGATACCGACGCTGTAAGCGTAGGCGCAACGGTAATCGTTGAGGATTTGGAATTTGGCGACACCATGGAGTATACCATCGTAGGTACGGCTGAATCCGATCCTTTGCAGAACAAAATCTCGAACGAAAGCCCTGTCGGAAAAGCGATTTTGGGCAAGAAAAAAGGTACGGTGGTTGACGTAAACGTGCCTGCAGGCGTTATTCAATATAAAATTGTAGATATTAAGAAGTAATATAATCAATGAAGCAGTCGGGAAATGAGGCAAAAGCTTCCTTAGGGGAGCTTTTTTCAACATGTCCGGCATGCATAAACATTGATGTACACTTGCATCCTGATACTGCAACATAAACTTCCGACAACCGTGGTCTGCCTTTTGCGGGAAACCATCGATGAACGATGTTCCCGGCATGAGAGGAAGCGCAGATTCGCCTTTGTCTGCAATGTAAATAAGGAGATGAATATAGATCATGACGGATGAAGTCTTGAATCAGGAAACCGAACTTAGCGAGCTTTTGCAAATTCGCCGCGACAAGCTGGACGAGCTCCGCAATCTGGGAATCGACCCGTTTGGCAAAAAGTACGTACGTACCGAGGAAGCCGGTTCTATTCTGAAGAAGTACAATGAACTGACGAAGGAAGAGCTCGAGGAAAAGCAAATCGAAGTCAGTATTGCCGGACGGATTATGGCGAAGCGGGGAATGGGTAAAGCGAGCTTTGCGCATATTCAGGACCTGAGCGGCAAAATCCAGATTTATGTTCGTCAAGACTCGGTGGAAGAGTCGAAATTTGCTGCATTCAGCCTGCTTGATCTCGGAGATATCGTCGGTGTTAGCGGTGTGGTCTTCAAGACCAAAACCGGTGAAACGTCTGTCAAAGTTAAAGATTTGGAAGTATTGTCGAAATCGCTCTACCCACTGCCGGATAAATATCATGGTCTCACAGATGTGGAGCTGCGTTATCGTCAGCGCTATGTGGACCTGATTACGAACCCTGAAGTACAACAAACATTCATTACACGTTCCAAAATCATTCAGTCGATGCGCCGTTACCTGGATTCCCTCGGCTATCTCGAGGTGGAAACCCCTACGTTGCATACTATCGCTGGTGGTGCCGCTGCGCGTCCGTTCATCACGCATCATAATGCGCTGGACATGGAATTGTACATGCGGATCGCAATTGAGCTTCATCTGAAACGTCTGATCGTAGGCGGATTGGAGAAAGTGTATGAAATCGGTCGTGTTTACCGGAATGAAGGGATGTCGACACGTCATAACCCTGAGTTCACGATGATCGAGCTGTATGAGGCATATGCCGATTATAAAGACATCATGCGTCTGACTGAAAATTTGGTTGCTCATATCGCCCAAGAAGTGCTTGGCACGCAGGTCATCCAGTACGGAGACCATCAGGTGGATCTGACGCCTCAATGGCGCCGTGTGACCATGGTGGATGCAGTCAAAGAAGTCGTTGGTGTAGACTTCTCCGTGCACATGTCGGATGAGGAGGCTCATCGTCTGGCCAAAGAACATAAGGTTCCGGTTGAACCGCATATGACTTTCGGTCACATCCTGAATGCGTTCTTCGAGCAATTCGTAGAAGAGACGCTGATTCAGCCGACGTTTATTATGGGACATCCGCTTGAGATCTCTCCACTGGCAAAGAAAAGTGATGTAGACCCGCGTTTTACAGACCGTTTCGAATTGTTCATCGTCGGTCGCGAGCATGCCAATGCCTTTACGGAGCTGAACGATCCGATCGACCAACGTCAACGGTTCGAAGCGCAGCTGCTGGAGAAAGAGCACGGAAACGACGAAGCGCATGAAATGGATGACGACTTCATCCGTGCGTTGGAATACGGCATGCCGCCGACAGGTGGACTGGGGATCGGCATTGATCGTCTCATCATGCTGTTGACCAACTCGCCTTCCATTCGCGATGTTCTGCTGTTCCCTCATATGCGTCCGCGTACGCAAGACTAGGAGTTGTACTGCAAGAGTCAAAGTATCGAGAGTCGGCGTTCTGCGAATAACGGCTGCGGTTAATAATAAGGGACGCATCCAGCGTTCATAATAGAAGAGGAACCTGCTGTTCGGCATTACCGCTGGCGCAAGTTCCTCTTTAGATTTAATATGCGGTTTTTATTATGTTTTAGAAGAGGTGCCCTTTATGAAGTTCAAGCTTCATTTAGCCAAAATCCTGTCTCCTCCGTTAATCCTGGTAGGTGGATTTTTATTGATCATAACCATCGGTACCATTCTGCTTATGATGCCTTTTGCCAATCAGAGCGGAGTACATCTGCCATTGATCGATGCGCTGTTTACCGCGACCTCAGCTGCTTGCGTTACAGGGTTGGTCGTGGTGGATGTGGGTACGACGTTCAATCTGTTCGGCCAGATCGTTATTATGGTATTAATGCAGCTGGGCGGACTGGGATTCATGACACTTGCAACCTTGTTTGCGCTTGTGGTGGGTAAGCGGATTTCCCTGAAGGACAGGCTGCTGCTTAAAGAGGCCATTAACGCCGACAGCATGGAAGGCATCGTGCGCATCATCCGCAAGGTGCTGATATTTTCGTTTACCATTGAGGGGATTGCTGCAGTGATATTGGCTCTTCGATGGGCGCTTGAAATGCCCTTTGGCCAAGCGGTTTATTACGGAATTTTCCACTCCGTATCTTTATTCAACAACGGTGGCTTCGACCTGTTCGGGAACAGTTTTCAATATTTTACGGGAGACTGGTTGTTCAACATTACTGCATCCGTTCTCGTCGTTTCCGGCGGACTGGGGTTTGTGGTGCTTAATGATCTGTTCGAGTATCGTAAAAAACGGCGTTTGTCTCTGCAATCGAAGCTGGTATTATCCGTCTCGGGTTCGTTAATCGGTATCGGTGCGCTTGTATTGTTCATTTTTGAGTTCACCAATCCCCATACGCTTGCTTCGCTTACATGGGACGAAAAGATCTATGCTTCCTTCTTCCAGTCCGTTTCGACGCGTTCTTCGGGTACAAGCACCATTGATATTACCGAAATGCGGCAGGCTACGCAGTTTTTCTTCATACTGCTGATGTTTATCGGGGCCTCGCCGGGCTCCACCGGGGGCGGCATCAAAACAACGACGTTCCTGATCATGATCGGGGCAGTGTATGCCATGATTCGAGGGAATCGGGATATCGTGTTTTTCCGGCATCGCGTACCCAAGGAGCTGTTGATGCGTGCATTAACCATCATTATGGTCTCGTTGATTATCTTTATGATCGTTGTTATGCTTCTCCTCACGACAGAAGATGCGCCGTTTCTTGCATTGATGTTTGAAGCAGCTTCGGCGATCGGAACGGTAGGACTATCAGTAGGGGTGACCCCGGAGCTTAGCGATTGGGGAAAAATCATTATCTCCCTTACCATGTTCATCGGCCGGATCGGCCCGTTAACGATTGCGTATGCATTACGCCCTCGCAAGGAGAAGAGATTGTACCGCCATCCGGAAGGGCGGATCATTATCGGATAAACCAAATAACCGCAAAACCCGCCGAATTTCATCCAGGCATCAGCTCGGGTGAAATGTCGAATCGGGTTTTGCGGTTTTTTTTGTTTTCAGGGTCTGGTTTCGTCTGTATTACGGTTTACCGCATAGAGAGGATAGATGCAGCTCAACGATGTCCTCCAACAGTTGGGGTTCCATCTGCTCGGGATTCAATATGGCATGAACGGCAAGGCCGTCAATCAATGCGTATAAACGTTCCGTTTCCAGTTGTTCCTGCATATCGGGTTTGGCCAACCCGAGCTTGATTAAATACTGAATGACGGAGGAAGCGGTATAACGCAATTCTCCATATACCTGGTCTGCTAGCGATTTCAGCGCCGGATCTGTCTTGGATTTGGCCGTAAAAGCATACCACACCTCCATTTCGGCCATGTTCTCTTCCGTCGTCGGCAATACCTCAAGCAGCAGCCTCTTTGCATTTTCCAATGGCGGGCCGTTAAGGTCCAGCCTTTTAATGCGTTCGTGTACACGCTCCGAGACCAAGGTCATTGCATATAACAACAATTCGGACTGAGTGGAAAAATAGTGACGCATGGAGCCGGGCGAGATGCCGGCCTCTTCGGCAATTTTGCGAACAGAGGCTTGTTCCATGCCATCCCTTCGTATGACGCGCCATGCTGCCTCGGCTACGAGCAAGCGTTGTTTGTCGTGATCTACAATTTTAGGCATATACGAATTATATCACTATTGATTAATATAATACAATTGTGTTAAATTGTTTTCAGTACACTTGTATTATAAAAAAAGGGGGGAGATAGAACGGTGATTGCCTATTTTATCATTGGGTGCGAGATTGCATTCTGGATTTTTGTGATAGCCGGTTTGAGTGTGCGATATTTGCTTGGAATGAAAAGGGTGGGTATGGGATTGCTCGCGGCAACTCCGGTGGTGGATCTGTTGTTGCTTATAGCTACCGTCATTGATTTACAACGAGGGGCAACGGCAAGTCTGGTACACGGCATAGCAGCCATATACATCGGGGTGAGCATTGCTTATGGGCATCAGATGATCTCTTGGGCTGATCGATATTTTCAATTTTGGTTTAAAGGAGGAAGCCATCCTCGGGAGATGAAGCGATACGGCAAAGATCATGCCAGCCATGAGCGGAAAGGATGGTTGCGGCATGCAGTCGCTTGGTGTATCGGAAGTGGATTCCTGTATATCATGATTTGGTGGATTGGTGACCCTGAGAGAACAAAAGCATTTTCGGACTTGGTTCAAATATGGGGAATCATTCTGGTTATCGACTTTGTGATCAGTTTCAGTTACACATTGTGGCCAAAGAAAGAGCCTTTGAAGAAGGTAAACTAGGTGGAGTGAGAAGGGTGCGCATGTGGGGAGCTGAAGGCATGTGCGCCTGAATTTGTTTGGTTCAGTTCAGTGTGCATGCTCATGATTTTGAGAGGGAGATGCATTATATCCATTTTAATTAGGTCGCCAGAGTTATAGATCCAATAAGGATGAACACATTTTAAAAAAAACACTTGCATTATATTTATGTACATGGTATATTCTTATTCCGGCCAAGAAAACACCGAGAAACACGGTGCGGCAAGCAAAGCAATAAGCTTCGAAAAAAGAAACTTAAAAAATGCTTGCAAAGTTGGTTCGGATGTGATAAGATATAAGAGTTGCTAAGGACAACAACTTAGTAACGAAAACGAAGTTT
>NZ_JAVYAE020000021.1:0-71488 GCF_032334105.1 Paenibacillus hubeiensis | reverse complement strand
ACACGACCGTTAAGCCCTCTAGCGCCGATGGTACTTGGACCGCAGGGTCCTGGGAGAGTAGGAAGCCGCCAAGCGAAACCCCTTGTGGGGTATTTTTTTTGCCTATTTAATTGAGCGATGTTATGTTCTGAATTTATTGTTCTATAACTACATCGTCTTTAAAGCCGTTCCAATAAGGGAACGGCTTTTTTAAAGAAAATATGACCATCCATTAACACCCTCGGTTGTACGCATGATTTCAATAATAAGTTCCTCATTTCCTATTTCTGTTCTTCTCCCTTTTCTACAGCGTGAGCAATGCTTATCTCCACAAAGTTCAGCACTTCGTCGGATACGGGGTATAGTCCTGACTCTGCTGTAGGGAGCTTTCTCACTTCCCAAAACTTCTCCATCAATTTCTCGTCTCCATTAAAGGTTTCGTGTGACAGCTTCATTAACTCGCAGGCAATGTTATAACCTTCCTCAGATTTAGGTGGAATAGATTGCTGTATACACCACTCAATTCGGCGCAGCAAAGAGGCATATTGCTGAGTGGTCTGGTCGTTACGGTTGAGATGGGGCAGAGCATTTTGTAGAAATGCACTTTCGTCATCGTTGAAGTAATCGATCCACTGTTTGGAAATGGGTTGTACGTCATGGACCAGATGAGAAACCCGATCCCAGGAGAGGGTACCTTCTAGATCAATCATGTTGATCAAAGACGTAGTATTTGCAATACTGCTCTGAAGAGAAGTGAGCTGCTCCTGAAGATGATTATGGTGAGCGATGAGAATATGACGAAAAGATAGCTTATCTATTACTTTCTGAATGTCATCGAGCGGTAGTGATAGTGATTTAAGCAACGTTATCTTTTCGAGCGTGAATAAGTCTTCCTCCGAATAAAAACGGCGGCCGTTATCTTCCTTATAACTCGGTGTAAGAAGACCAATCTGATCATAATAACGCAGGGTTCGAACAGAAATGTTCCTCTGCTTGGATACTTGTCCTGTTGTCCATCTATTCATGTTTCTTCGTTCCTCCCGAAAATAATGCTTGCAGGTGACGTAACGTCACCTAATAACATTAAATTATATCACAGAGGATTGAGGGATTAAGGATGACTGGCACGGAAATGTGGAAGAAGATGGATCAGTGGACATGGCGTGAGTTTATTGCTTTGCTTGCGCTTGAATTTGTATTCGTTATATTCGTTATCAAATATCCAGTACAGTCCATGTATGAACGATGGTTGGGGAATACGCTTTACTCAGGAACTCTTACAGGGCTTACGATCGCGATTGTACTTTGGTTAGGATTATATTTTATAGCTTTACGACCGAAGAAAATGTCCTGGACAGAGGTAGGCGTAAAGGGATTTCCTGCGAAAGATTGGTGGCGGATTGCGTTATGGATACTCATTCTCATCATATTCAGTGTGGCGACGCTCTATCTCACGAGTTTTCTTGGGAATACGATGGACAACAGCAAAACAGAGAGTCTAAAGCAACATGTCACTCTATGTACTATGATTATTGGTATTGTGTCGGCAGGAATCGTGTCACCCTTTTATGAGGAGATATTTTACCGTGGATTTATATATCGTTGGCTGCGGACTCGTGTTAGTATGAGATGGGCGATTGTGATTAGTTCGCTAATCTTTACGCTTGCCCATTTTCCCACTGTGAATGCCATGCCCGTCAATTTTATCAGTGGAGTTGTATTTGCATGGACCTATGAACGTACGGGATCGGTCGTGCCTGCTATGATCGTACACGGTGTGTTTAATACCATTGCCGTGTTGTTAACAGCGATGAGTTAAGCCCGCTACTCAAGACCGTCAATTTTCCTGGGGCAAAAACGTTTAGTACCATACCAAGTCGCTATTTTAGCGGCTTTTTTTTGTTATGAAGGAACTTCCCCCATCTGGGGACATGAATGCTATATACCATAGATAAGAACTTTAGGCTTCGAGGTCGACTCTTTGGTTGTGTAAGAGCTGGGAAGCGGGCTGGACTTATGCAGGGGGAGGTTCCTAGCCTTAAATAATAAATTGTATTCCTTCTTGAGGAGGATGGGAAACAAAGGAAAAAATAATATGATATACAAGTAAATAATTTGATGCTGAGGGATGAGGTTCTATTATGAAAAAGAGACGAGTTCACGAAACACGGTTGGTACCATGCATCAATACATAAAAAGGAGTAGAACCAAATGAAATTGAACATATGGAGACCCGTTATATTGTTTGGTATGTGCGTGATTCTTTTTTTCAACTTCTCGCTTCCGGCTCATGCAGCAACGAAAATGGAAACAGAAGCTACGCCTTCCGGCATTCCCTATAACCGGCTTGAGCAGGAAGTGGATAACTACGTAAATTCCCATATTGGAAAATCAACGCCTGGCGCTGCGGTTGTCGTCACCAAAGGGAATGAGATCATTTTCTCCAAGGGCTATGGATATGCCGATATCGATCGAAAAACGTCTGTGGATCCCTCTTCAACCGTTTTTGCCTACGGCTCCATGAATAAAGCGTTCGTCTGGACTTCGATCATGCAGATGGTGGAAGCAGGAAAAATGAAGCTGGATCAAGATATTCGGATCTATTTTCCTAAAGAGGTTGCAGATCAGCTGCGTTATGACAAGCCAATTACAATGCTTGATATTATGAGCCACACGGCTGGTTATGAGCAGCATCCACTCAGTACATTTACGCTGTCGAACGAGAACCTGACTTCACTGGAAGAGACCGTACTATCCAACCAGCCGAGACAAATCTATGATCCCGGTAAAGTCATCGCCTATTCCAACTTTGCAACAGCGCTGGCTGCCTTGGCAGTGGAGAAGGTGAGCGGAGAGTCCTTCTTCGACTATGAGATGAATCATATCCTTAAACCCTTAGGGATGAAGCGGAGTTCAGGACATCCTGCGTTAGCGGATCACCCAGATTTGCTGCAGGCAAGAGCGACAGGTTACGCGGCGAAGCCGGGCGGCGGATTTGAAGCTAGAGAACGCTATTATGTTCCTCTATATCCTGCGGGAGGGATGGAAGGAACGGCAGAAGATTTAGCTCGTTTCGTCATGGCCCTTAATACAACGGATAGTCCATTATTCGAGCACCCGGATACCGCACGGACGATGCTCTCCCGAAGTTATACCCCGAATGAAGCGATTCTGTCCAACGCCCACGGATTCTGGGAATATCGGGCAGTGCCGCACGTTGTCGGACATAGCGGGAATGTTAAGGGTTTCTCCGGCAACTTTGCAGTTGTTCCCGAAAATCAGCTCGGCATCGTAGTCTTAACCAACATGGAGATCGAGCAGGAGCTTACGTCTGGGATTATTAATCTGCTGATTCAAGAACCAACCAAAGAAGGGGATCTAACCGTACCCGCTACCGAGTTGGCCCCATCCGAGAAACTGGCCGGATATTATGTGCAGTCAGGGGGCACTTACTCTACTTATCATGAGGTTATTAACTACCTTGGATTAATTAAGGTGCAGCCAAAAGGGGAGCACGATCTTATTTTAAGCGTTATGGGAATGACGGGAGAACTTAAACAAACAAGTCCGAATGTATATCAATTTGCCAAGTCAGACCATCCAAGATTTGAAAGATTGGCACCGATTCTGTATGCTGAAATTTCCGATGATCGTGTAATGCGATTGAGCAAAGGGATTGCCACGGATATATTGCCGATCAAGGGAAGTCGGTCGCTTCCCGCTCTGATTTTCTATATGGTCTGGGCTCTTCTATCGATTCTATTTTTTCTGGTGGCTCCATTGGTTATACTGATTCGGTGGCTCCTGCGTAGAAGAAAGAGGACTCCGCTAACAATGAACCATTTTACGTCTTCCTTTATCTTGTCCGGGACCATTTTGGTTATTAACGTCCTGTATCAGTTGGTAAACGCAATGTTTAATGAAGACGTAACGGTGGAGCAAATGAACTTGGGGGTATCGATCAATTGGGTTATGACCTTGCTTGCCATCGTACTGTTTGGGGTCTCCATGGTAAAGGACAGTAATACTTCGAGATCGACATGGAGCAAAGTATCTCACGCTGTCGCGGGAGTTCTATTTATCGGCTTCACTTTAATACTAGCCCATTGGAACTTTTTTAATTTTATTCCGTGAGGTAACTGTCACTGTTAATGGGCACTGAGTTTCTCAGTGTCCGTTTTAGTTATATATTAGAGCCGTGGTTGTATGGTCATAAGGGGAATAGAGCTGTCAGACTGGAGTGTGTTATAGTATGGGCAGAGTTTCAGCTTAAGCTGCAATTCCATGAAAAATGCACCTTCGTGAATCGGCGCGTTTTTCCATAACTCTAATAGGGGGAGTAGATTTGAAGAAAACGTTATTTAAAATCCTTGGTGCAACGCTCATCGCATCCGTGGTGATGATACCTCCATCATGGCCGGCGGATGCTGCATCAGCCTCGGTAATGCAACCGTGGGATAAAGCACAGGAACATGTCGAGCTTTACCAAATCTGGTTCGCGGACCGGGCAGAAAACGGGCTGATTCCGGTACGCCAAAAGCAAAAATGGGGATTCATCAACTACCAAGGGAAATTTGTACTCAAGCCTCAGTACCAATTAGCCAGAGAACCTTTTTATCAAGGCGTAGCGGTGGTGAACAAAAACCAGCTGATTAATAGGGCTGGGAAAGTTGTATTTCAGGACAAAAACATTGAATACATAGGTAGTTTCAACGACGGACTTGCCATTGCGAAGAAAAAGGGGAAAATAGGGTTTATGAATACGAAAGGAACCTTTGTTATTGCTCCGTCGTATGAGGAAGGAACCGGATTTTATAATCAAGTGGCATTTGTGAAAAAGGACGGGAAATGGGCGCTCATTGACACTAATGGCAAGACGCTTACGCTGTTTGACATCGAAGCGAAGGAGTTTGGACCTACATACGGTAAATTCGGGCTTTATCCCGTGAAGATCGACGGCCTTTGGGGCTGTATCGACAACAAGGGCAAGATGGTCATTCCTGCTGAATTTGAGAGTAAGGTAGAGTTTACAGAAAGTGATATTGAATTTGGTCTATACAAAGACAGTCACAGCGCGATCATTCAAAAAGACGGTTCGATCATCCATTTGGACAAAAATTATCGTGCTTTCGGCGAGCCGCAGGCCGGATTGTGGAAAGTGCAGTGGGGAGGCGAAGGGATTATCGACGTGACCGGGCATGTTGTGGTTGAACCGCAAGATGAGCAGAAGATCATTCTGTCGGGAGATGGTAGCTATGCGGTAAAAGAGATGAGCGAGAAAGATATAGGTTGGAAATATTACAACAAGAATCAAACTGCGCTATCCGATACATATTTTGCGGATGCGAAAGCATTCTCGGAAGGTCTGGCAGCAGTCAAACTGGATCAGAAATGGGGATACATCACAAAGCAGGGTCAGATCAAAGTGCCTAATCAGTATGAGGAAGCAAATCTTTTTCTGGGCGGCAGCGCCGTTATACGTAAAGGCGGAAAGTATGGTCTGATTGGACAAAAAGGCGAGATGATCGTTCCTGCCAAATACGATGAAATGGTTCCGCTTGTCCAACATGACGGCTTTATCAACAGTTCCTCGGAAAAAGTCACGACCTTGAATCCGTTATATAGAGTCAAACTAAATAATAATGTCGGCATCTTGGATAGCCGTGGAAAAATCGTTATGGATGTCAAATACCCGGATTTGTATCTCGATTACGTCGAATATTTTCATGATATCGGTCCGATAGCAACTGTCTGGTATACGGTGAACGCCAAGGGCGACATGATATCCACTTCAATCGACATCCAAAAGGGCAAACGTATATTTCCGCAATACAGTTCGGTTTATTATCTTGGCGATGGCATGTACAGCGGCTTCCCGCTGGCGAACCCATCCAAATACGCTATTTTTAATGCAAACGGAAAAACGGTCTTCTCCTCAGGAATCGACGGTTGAGATTATTTGCGTCCATTCCATCGTAAAATCCCCAACAAAAAGAGCTCGCGTCCAGCGCGGGCTCTTTCCATAACTTCTCTCAAGTCGCCACCGGATTCTCCTCATAACTAATCCAGTCGCTCTTCCCTTTTACAATGGCAAGGGAATGTTTCTTTCTACCATAAAAGGGATCAATTTGCGAAATGCGATCGTGCTTGCAGCCTGTCCATCCCGTTGATATGCATCATAATCGTTCTTGAAGGTTTCCTGCATTTCCTCCGATAAGTGGCGGATGTATCGATGCGCGCATTCACGTATCTGTTCAGGTGAGCCGAAATCAACCACAAGGTCTAAAACGTCAAGCACATAGAATTCCATTGGATTCGCCTGCGGCAAAAACCATCCAGTCTGGATGACCTCCTCAAGGATCTCCTCAAGATTAGTCTCATACTTGTCCATCAATGGAGCGACCTTATTTTGAATCAAGGTGATTATTTCTGCCAGTTCCCGCTCTCGGGTGGCTTCCTTGGCCAAATTCCATACCTTGCCTTTTTCCCGGAAGCTGCTCAAGCTGATCTCCCAGTATACTTTTCCGCTGTCCGTATTTATGATTCGGGAATTGGTATTAAACTCCAAATAACTGCCGGCCACATTGGAAGAGTGACTTGAAAAACGTACCTCAGCTGTAAAGGGGCCCACGTGCTTGACCATGCTCCGCCTGGATTTATAATATTTGAACCCGCATGGCGCGCAGGCCGCAGCAATCCTTGAGCAACATTCCCGAAAAATATCCTTGCCGGTTTGGTGATCCGCCATATCTATTCCTCTCATTTTTCACTTCAACTCTGGGCGGCACCCTGCCAAGTTATATTTGTATAGTGCTTGGAAAAGCTAATCCTCCCCAGTTCCCACCGTATTCTCTTCATAACTGATCCAGTCGCTCCAGCTTCCGGCATACAGCTTCACGTTCGTATATCCGGCTGCGTCCAGCACGATCACGTTCGGGCAGGCTTTGATTGGGTTTATCAAGAGCGGGGATTCGGTATTCTTTTCAGCCTAAATAAAAAAGCCCGAGTCCTTATTTGGAAACGGGCTTGGAGCACAGAATCTCTTCTCATGTTTATTGAGAGATATAATAAGCACTGTTCACATTAGTGTTGCTTTCGAATACCAGTATTTTTCCTTCCACCTCGTACCAGCGTACCATTTGTCCTCCGGTCTTGGTTGCCTTCGGTGTTCCATAGACGGCAATAACATGCTTCAATTTATCTAAATCGAAAAGAATATTTCGTAATGTACGGCTGTCCGCAGTATGAATAGAAGCGACATTTACGAGTAAGCCATCTTTGAAAATGAGACTGGTCCCATCAAAATAATACGTGTTGGCTTCCGACAACGGTCTTGCGGCCGGTTTGCCATTTTGCATCGTATAATAATTGCCTGGATGATTCTCGATGGCCTCATACAGATCGGGGCGAGCAATAACATCTGCTTCTTTTAGATCTTTTGAAAAAATATGTAGTACTTTAGATTCGTAACCTTTACCTAAAAGTGGATCCAAAAAACCTCCAGCCATGCCCAGTTTTGCGTTCAGTGTCTCCAATGGTACGAAGGTCTGTCCTGCCCAACTTAATGCTGTTTTATCCGTTTTGGAAACGGTCATTTTGTAAGAGCCACGAGTGATCGTCAATCCATTTGCAGTTTTGGACACCGTAGCATCCGCTGCCTTTGCAAAATCGTTCACTTCCACGTACCAGCGGTTGTCCATCGTCAGGAAAGGACCTTGTCCTGCAAATCGCATCTGTTTGCCGTTTATCAGCATTTGCGGTGGAGGCTGCATGGAGATTAGTTTCGATTGGTTCCCCGTGTATCCACCAGTGTCGGTTTGGATCAATTGAGAATTTTCCATGTTACGGGTCATGATTCCTGTTGGTAAATGCAGGTAATAATCTTTTTGTTCGAAACGGAATAAAACAATTGAATCGCCAACTTCCTTAAAATATCCGCCGCCAATATCCGGAATGTCCGATACTACTTTCGCAGTTTTCGTATCGACTACTCTTATTGTTTTTTCTTTGGCTGTTTGCTGATGAATCAGAACGAAACGTTTATACTGAGTAAACCGAATCGAACTGGAAGCATCGGTGCGGGACAATGGTTTGATTGCTGCACTTGTAGAAGTTCGATAACCTACCATTTGATTTTCGTTTTTTGGATTTTTATACAAGACATAGGTTAGAGAACCGATTTTTTCTTCAAAAAGAATATTGTCAGGCAGCGCTGTGGAACCCTTGCTTGTTGTTCGGGTTCCGTCGGGGTTCAAAATGATCGTTTCTACCATGAAATGATTATCCCCATATGTATCATAATTGCCGATTTTAGCAAGAACTTTTGGGTCATTAGATATTTTTTTGTATTCGGTGTAGCTTAACGTTGTATTACTACCATTTTCGCGCGGATAATCAGCAGTACGCGCCAGCAATTTGTTACTGATCAGCGAATAGACTCGGGTATTGCGCTCCTCATAATTTATTTTTCCGTTGCCTTCTTGAATGGCGTAGCCCCCAAAGTCATAATACATTTCGAACGGAGGCGGGCTTTTCCCGTCTGTTTGTGCTTGATTCAACACGCTTAGATGATTGCGTTCGAGATCATATCCATATATAACAAAGTTGCTTATCGACTCCTTTTCACCTTTTGCATTTAATTGCTTATTTGTCGTTGAATCACAATAAACCGTAAAAGCTCGCGGACCTTTCTCTGTATCCAGCACATGTGTGCCATAGTCCCATCCGCAGCCTGGATAGAATGTTTTCTTCAGCGCTGGATCATCTTTTTTACGTGCGCTCTCCGAAAATTGGGCATCTTTTGATACAGCCCGTGCCTGCTCTGGAAATTCATGAAGTTCAGTCTCCACACGACCGTCATCAAAATAAAACTTCGTTACACGAACCTGCGGTACAACTCGGGCTGCTTCTTCCTCATACTTGAATTCAAATTTAATTTCCGATTTGTAAAGCTCCTGTGCTGCCTCTGCTTGTTCACCCGTATTCAGCAGCAACCAGCTAAAAAAAATCATACCTGCTACAATCAAAAACCTTGTGGCAAAGCGTTTCCTACTCTCTTCCATACTTCATCTCCTTAAAATTGCATAGGGTCGCTAATTTATTCATTATAAGAGAAATAGGGGCTAATACCAAGAACGAGAAGTTCAGACGATCTTTTTCTTGGATCGTTATTCGACGCGAGACCGAGTCGAAACAAGAGATATCGCTTCAATATCGTGCGCGAAAATTCGCCTACTAATCTTCTATGGCAGTAATCCGATTCCTCCTTTCTCTTTACAGATCGCTTTCCTCTTTACCTATAAACCGTTTTGTGCCGTACTGATAAAATACAAAAAAACGGAGTAGCAAGTAAACGATTAACGCTCTCTCACTCGATGTCGGACTTCACGATAAAATACCGCCACGAATCCTTAGACCCAGGCGGCATTTCGGCTTAGCTATTCCACATCATCCACAACGTATCAAGCCCCTAAACTTCTTCCCCCGTCGCCACCGGATTCTCCTCATAACTAATCCAGTCGCTCCAGCTTCCGGCATACAGCTTCACGTTCGTATATCCGGCTTCCTCCAGCGCGATTACGTTCGGGCAGGCGGAGACGCCGGAGCCGCAGTACACGATGATGGGCTCATCTTTGTCCAGCTTGCCAAAGCGCTGCTGCAGCTGCTCCACGCTGAGCCAGCGGCCTTCGGGGCCGAGCACGTCTTTCCAAAAATAATTCACCGCCCCCGGAACATGTCCGGCTTTGGCGTCGATCGGTTCCTCCAGCCCCGCATAGCGGCGGGCATCGCGGGAGTCGATCAGCACGGCTGAGCCGTTCGCTGAGGCATGCTGTGTATCCTCTACGCTGGCAAGCATGTGAGGCTGCACGTTCGCATCGAACGTGGACGGAATCCGCACGGGCACGTCCGCAGTTACCGGGAACTTGGCGTTTTGCCAGGCCGTGAAACCTTCGTCCATGACGTAAGCTTGTTCATGGCCCAGGTAACGGAGCAGCCACCAGAGCCGGGCGGCGTTCATGCCGCCTTGATCGTCGTATGCAACGATGCGGGCATTGGAGCCGATGCCGGCTTTGGTCAGCCGCGCAGCGAGTTTGGCCGGGTCGGGCAGCGGGTGACGCCCGCCATGGGTTGAAACGGGAGCGGACAGATCCTGCTCCAGGTCGAGATACACCGCCCCTGGAATGTGGGCTGTGTCATAAGCTTCTTTGCCGGCATTCGGCTGGCCGAGCAGGAACCGGCAGTCGACAATGACGATATCCGGTTCGTACATTCTGGCGAGCAGCCAGCGCATGGATACGATATTTTTCATAACATACACCGCCTTAGGTAGATTGATTGGTTAATATACCTGAACCTTGTCCCGCAGAAGCATCCGGGGATGCAGGTTTGGGTTCGGTTTTGCCATAACGGATAAAGATCCATACCCCGAAAATGATGACCACGCCCGCAGACATTTGCAGTGCGCTGAGCGATTCGCCGAGCAGCATCCATGCCAGCAACGAAGAGAATACGGGTTCCCCGAGCACGCCCATGGATACCGTGGTGGCATTCATGTATTTCAGCAGCCAGTTGAACAAGTAATGCCCAAAGAGCGTAGGCACGATGGCAAGCAGCAGAAAGATGCCCCACTCGCTGGCGGCATAACCGCCAAACGCATGTCCGTTGGCCAGATTATAAATCGCCAGGGAGCTTGCGGCAACGAAAAACACCCAGAAATTATACGAAAAAGCGCTCAGCCCGGAACGCAACGATTGTCCCAGCAGCATATGAATCGCTACGGCAATCGTGCCGAGCAAGGAGAGGAAATCTCCTTTCAGCGCCGTTCCGGACACCTGGAAATCGCCTGCTCCGATTGCAATCGACCCGAGCAGGGCAATGCCCATGCCGATGAGCATCATGCGATTGACTTTAGCTTGGAACAGCCACACCGAGCCGGCCAGAATGAGAATGGGCTCCAGGGCCAGAATGACGGTGGAGCTGGCAACGCTCGTCAGTCGAAGCGAGCCCATCCAGAGCAAGAAATGCAAGGCAAGCATGACTCCGGAGGCAAGCAGCAGCATCCATTGCCTGAATTTCAAGCCAAGCATCTCATGCCTGTATTTCCACACAAAGGGGAGCATCAGCAGGTTGGTCAGATACAGTCTGTACATGGCAATCACGGCCACGTCGGCCGAGGACCAGCGCACAAAAATGGAAGAAAACGAGATGGCGATTATGCCGAGAAAAAACAGCAGGAAGATGGGCTTCCCGGCACGGTTCAAGCTTGTCATGAATGTAACTCCTTCTTGTTGTCAATTGCCTAAATCAATTCATTATACAGTGGAATGCCGTACAGGAAAAGAATCCGGAAAAATAAATAAGCAGATTGTAACCGGCCTTGTAACTTTTCTGTCATTCACCGCGTCTTCTTTTCTATTAATCTTCTATATAGAGACAAGAACCGATATAATATACCAATAATCGTGAAAAAATGAAGTTAAGGAAGTGGCCGGGAAGTGGGATTTCAACAACAGACAGCGAGAGAGAATGGAACTTTTTCAAGTAGAACAAGCCGAGTAAAGACGCATAAACGAAGACGCATCCGATACGGCAGAGTGATCACGGCAGTCATGCTATTGGCTGTGTTCGTGCTCGGAGTAACCTACATATTTGCCGGAATGACCGATTGGGTTAAAAGTTACATGGCACCGCCGCCGACGGCAGCTATCGAACAGCCTGCACGGCTGGGTATGATGGAAGTGACTTCAGGCACCAAAGAGGAGCCTACCCGGTTTCTCGGGCAGGTGCGTAAGGTGGTATACATAACGTTCGACGACGGGCCAAGCGAATATACGGACACTCTTCTTAACATTTTGAAGCAGCATGAAGCGAAGGCAACCTTTTTCATGATCGGAAGCCAGCTGAACCAGCATAAAGCGGCGGTGAAACGTCTTGTGGAAGAAGGCAGCTATCCGGGGCTTCACAGCATGACGCACAACTATAAAAAGCTCTACAAGAGCGGCAGCTCCGCGAACTTTGTGAAGGAGTTCCAGAAGGAGCAGAAGATGGTGAAGGACATCGTCGGGTTCACGCCGGACTTGATTCGAGCGCCATATGGAAGCAGCCCGCAAATCGGGAAAACCTTCCGCGGAGACATTGCCGCGGCCGGATTCAGAATGTGGGATTGGACGGTAGATTCGCTCGATTGGAACCTGCCCGGCCAGCCCGATAAAATCGTGGAACGCGTGCGCAGCTCCGTGCACCGGGACAGGGAAGTGATCCTGATGCACGAGCGTGAACAAACGGTACAGGCGTTGCCGCGCATTCTGAAATTGCTGGAGAATAAAGGGTACGAGTTCGAAGTATACGATCCGAATGCGCATTTCACGGCCAATTTCAGCGGGGACACACGTTTGTGACATCCATGACGGACCTGTAGATCGAGAGAGGAGAGACGAAAGTGGCCAGAAAAGGAAGGGCGCTTCTTGTTGTTGCGAGCATGCTGCTGCTGATGATGGTGGTCAGTGCCTGCGGCGAGCCGCAAGAACCGGCAGCGAATCAAATCAATCAGCTGGTGCTGGGCGACCAGCAGATCAACGAGAGCTTAAAAGAGATTGCCCGTCATGAACGGGAGGATTTGGAGTTATATGCAACGATTCTGCAGAAGGGCAAGAACAAAAACAGCAATCTGGAAGCCTTGCTGGATCAGGCGCAGGATCATGTGGATCAGCGCAGGGAACTGCTGGATCAGGCCATGGCGGTGATGGAGCAGACGAAGCAGCAGCTGGATGGGCTGCGGGAATCCATTGGAGAGCTTTCCTTTGAAAAAGAGGAAACACTTGCCCAGGCGCAAGCGGTGCTGGAGCGTTATGAGACCAGAGCAGGCACATTTGAGGAATATGTCGCGGCGTACCAACAAAGCCTGGATGCCGACCAGCAGCTATACGATATGATGCGCAAGAAGGCAGAGCCCAATTTGGTGAAGATTAAACGGGCCATCCGACTGCGCAATAGCGAGTATGGCAAGCTGGCAGAGTTAAGGGAACAATTCAACCAGCAAACGAAAGCGTTCAATAACGCCAACGCCAAGCTGGTCAACATGGAACAGCCAAGCTAGCGTATGCCGATCAGGATGCTGACGGCTCGTGATTGATCCCTCATCCAGCGGTGTAAGTTACTATAAGAGCATTTTGCATTCTCCAGACAGCCGATTAGACGTCAGCAACATGGACAAGCAGCGATGCGTATAAGCTAACGGAGGTGTTGATATGGGAGCAAAAATGAAACTTGGTGCAGCATTGGTCGTTTTGATGATGGGTTTTTCGCTGGTGGCCTGTGGCAACAGTCCTGCCATGCAGCCGCCCGCAAACGATACGAAAGAGCAGCAGCCGGCACCGGAGCAGCCGCAAGAACAAGAAAGTGCTGTGATTGAGGCAGAAGGCATTTTGACGGGATGGGCCGATCCGCATACGGTCGAGATTCGCGTGAACGGGGAGGCCATGGCTTTCCAGGTGGGCGAGGACGTGCAGAAGTTGTTCGACGATATCGATGATGAAGACAAGGTGCATTTTAAATATGTTGAAAAAACGTTCGAAGGCGATGCTTCGACCAAACAGCTCGTGCTGAAGGATATCGCCAAAATCAATACAGACGATGAGGCAACCGCTGGCGGAACGGATGGCGGCACAGGCGCGAACCGGGCCGGGAAAGCAGAGCTTGAAGTCACGGTTGAAGGCATGACGGAAAAGCGCCCGGTTACTTTGGCGAGAGGCGACGGATACTCGCTCTACGTGTTCGAACCGATGGCGTTTAACGCGAGCAAGAATGCATTAACGATGAAGATCGATCCCGAATACGTCGTAAACATTGAAAAGCTGCCTGCGGATTTTAATCTGGATCAACTGGCAATGGATGCAAAGGAAGAGCTGTCGGAGACGGGGGAAGTCAGAGAGCTGAGCAAAGAAGAGCTGGCGAAGGGCCCAATGGCCGATGCCCGTCTCTACATGATGGCCCAGAATGAGCATAAATCGCAGTATTTTATCGTGAAGAAACTTGACGGCCATGGATTCGTTTTCCGAATCGATGCACCGGTAGGCGAGCCGTCCGAAGGCTTCCTGCCTATGGCATATGCTTCGCTGAACTCCATCAAGAACGATGCCGAGATCGCCAAATAATCGTAAAAAACCGGAAGGAACGATGCATCGCGCATGGAATCCTTCCGGTTTTCTTGCGTATTTCTTAATCCTTAAGCATGTCATTAGCGCTGATATGGCACGTATCGTAAAAGTTTCGGAGGCCGCATTGGCGCTATGGCCTTTACATGATAGCAGTGAACCGGATACACTTATGTCCAGCTGTATTTTATGGGATTTTTTTGAGCCAAAGAGCCCGCTGGGCAAATCAACACGATTCGACATTTTACAATAAAAGAGAAGCTTTGTTCATGGATTGTCGATTCGACCCTTCAATCCTGGCAGCTGACAGTAACAAAGGAGGTGCTTGACATGCTGCAAAAGGATCGCTTCGCAGGTTGTCTGATCGGACTGGCTGCGGGAGATGCGCTCGGCACGACGGTGGAGTTCAGCAAGCCTGGTACATTCGAACCGATGACCGACATGGTTGGCGGGGGCGTATTTGGTTTGAAAGCAGGCGAATGGACGGATGATACGTCGATGGCGTTGTGTCTGGCAGAGAGTCTGATTCGAAAAGAAAGCTTCGACCCTGCAGACCAGATGCGCAGGTATACGAATTGGTACAAAGTCGGTTACATGAGCAGCACGGGCACCTGCTTCGACATAGGCGGGGCTACCCGAAATGCGCTGCACCGTTTCGAGTTGACCGGCGAGCCTTACAGCGGGTCGACGGACCCGATGACGGCAGGCAACGGTTCCATCATGCGTCTGGCTCCGGTTGCGATGGCGTACGCGCACGTACCGGAGGATGCCGTGCATTATGCGGGGCTGAGTTCACGCACGACGCATGCCGCTGCCGAGAGCGTGGAAGCGTGCGAACTGCTCGCCGCCATCCTGGTCGCCGGCATTCGAGGGGCGGACAAGCAGCAGATGCTGCATGCGGAGACGGGGCATCGCTGGCGGGCAGGTCGCCCTTATGTGCCAGCCATCGAAGAGATTGTCCAAGGCTCGTACCGTCATAAGGAGCCTCCGCAGATTCAAGGCAGCGGGTATGTCGTTCGTTCGCTCGAAGCGGCGCTCTGGGCGTTTGACCGATCCGATTCTTTTGAAGAGGGAGCGCTGCTCGCCGTCAATCTCGGCGACGATGCGGATACGACGGGCGCCGTATACGGCCAGATTGCAGGCGCCTATTACGGTGTGGAAGGCATCCCGCAGCGCTGGCGCGAGCAGCTGGCCATGAAAGATACGCTGCATGACCTGATACAGGGTTTATGGAAGAAGCATGGGAACACATAGAGAGACAGACAAGCGGGATGGGAGAAGAGAACATCATATGAAAAACACGGCTTCAACAGCTTCAAGAAAAGGCTCCGGCAAACAGCGGGCGTTTCCGTTATCGCTGTTATGTTTGACGATCGGCGCTTTTGCCATCGGCATGACCGAATTTATCATCATGGGGCTGCTGCCCAATGTGGCGCAGGATTTGGGCGTAAGCATTCCGCAAGCAGGCCAGCTGATCACCGGGTACGCGCTTGGCGTTGCGGTCGGAGCTCCTTTGCTTACCGTATTCACGCATAAAATTCAGCAGAAAAAACTGCTGGTGCTGCTGATGTGCATTTTCATCGCAGGCAATGCATTATCCGTGGTTGCGCCAACGTACGGATTGTTGATTTCGGCCCGGATCTTGACTGCTTTCGCCCACGGCACATTTCTGGGCGTTGGCTCGCTGATGGCTACGCGCCTGGTTGCTCCCGAGAGGAGGGCGGCAGCGGTGTCGGTCGTGCTGGCAGGGCTCACGATCGCCAACATCGTCGGCGTTCCTTTTGGCACATTCATCGGCCAGCAGCTGGGATGGCGCGCCTCATTCGGCGCAATCACGATTCTCGGCATCGTGTCGCTGCTCGGGATTATTCGTTTCATTCCCGTGCTTGAGCAGGGGGCACCGGCAAATCTGGGGCAGCAGTTCCGCAATCTGGTTCGTCCGCAGGTACTGCTTGGACTGTTGGTCGGCGCGCTCGGCACCGGCAGCCTGTTCGTGGTCTTTACTTACATTACGCCGCTCCTGACTGACATTAGCGGGTTTGCCGAACAGAGCGTGACATGGATCCTGGTGCTGTTCGGCGTCGGAGTTACGCTGGGCAACATCGTTGGCGGCCGTTTGGCAGACTGGAAGCTTATGCCGTCCTTGGTCGTCAACTTCGGCGTGTTGGCCGCGATCCTTGCTCTGTTAACGTTGACGCTCGGCAATCCGATTTTGGGGGTTGCGACCGTTTTCTGTTGGGGCGTCGCTGCTTTTGGCATCATGCCTGGACTGCAGATTCGCATCATGAACATGACTCGCGAAGCTCCGCTCCTGGCGACCACGTCCAGCCACTCGGCTTTCAATCTTGGAAACGCTGGCGGCGCGTACCTTGGCGGGCTGGCGATCACGCATACGGGACTGATCTCGGTTCCGCTCTATGGGGCAGCGATTGCCGCCCTCGGGCTGCTCGGACTGCTGCTTAGCGTGGCCACTGAGCGCAAAAAAGGGCTTCCGGAAACGGCAGACGGGACGGAGACGGTGCCTGTCCACTAAATTTGTGTACGGCATGACATAGAGGCGAGTTTGAGCATACCCGGTATTCCTCAGCATAACATCTGATTCTATGGCAAAACCTCCGTTACCACGGGTCTTCGTGGAGCGGAGGTTTTGTCGTTTAGTTCTTTTGTTTATAAAATTCGTGATAAAGCTTCATTAACGCCCGTTTCTCGATGCGGGAGACGTAAGAACGGGAGATGCCCAGTTCCTTGGCGATTTCGCGCTGGGTGCGCTCCTCGCCGCCTGCTTCGAGGCCGAAACGGCCAATCACGACTTCTTTTTCACGGTCATCGAGAATGTCCAGGTTGCGATAAATTTTGCTTTTCTCGATTTTTAGCTGCACCTTGTCAACGACGTCGTCGGCTTCGCTTCCGAGGATATCAATTAAGGTGATTTCATTGCCTTCTTTATCGGTACCGATCGGATCATGAAGGGAAACGTCCTTGCGGGTTTTCTTTAACGAACGAAGGTGCATCAGAATTTCGTTTTCGATGCAGCGGGCTGCGAATGTAGCCAGTTTGGTCCCTTTGCCTTGCTGGAAGCTTTCGATCGCCTTGATCAAACCGATGGTGCCGATGGAGATGAGATCTTCCAGGTCTTCGCCGGTATTGTCGAATTTCTTCACAATGTGCGCGACGAGGCGCAAATTGTGTTCGATCAGCAGATTGCGGGAGTGGGCGTTGCCTTCAGCCATGAGGCGCAAATGCTTGGCTTCCTCGTCCTCGGCGAGGGGCTGGGGGAAGGCGTTGTTTTTGACATACGATACAAGCAGCGTTAACTCTTTGATAAACAGGGCAATGGCAGTAAATAATCCGGGCACGGGTGACACCTCCTGCAGTTTTACAACGATCTGGCCTGAGCATGTGAAGGAACAGGGTCGATCTATTGTATGTAGGCGGTTGCCCAGAAGTGCATGTACGCCGCAAAAAGGAGCGGATTCGCTTGCAAGAAGGCTTAAACTGAATTTGAATATTAAAAATGGGATGTCTGTTAGGACGGTGCGAGCATGAAAAAAATGATAGGTATTCCGCCTCTTTTATTATATGATAATGGATAAACTATTTTACAACCAAGAGAGCATGTACAGAAAGAAAGAGAGTAGTGATTGCAACCATGCAGGAAGAAACGTTAACGAGAGGATTAAAAAACAGGCATGTCCAGCTCATGGCGATTGGGGGTGCAATCGGAACAGGGCTCTTTCTCGGGGCCGGGAAAACGATCCAGCTTACGGGGCCTTCCATTCTGTTCGCCTACATCATCACAGGCATCGTATTGTTTTTCGTGATGCGGGCGCTGGGTGAGCTGTTATTGAGCAATTTGCAGTATCATTCCTTCGTGGATTTCGTGCGTGATTACCTGGGAAATACGGCCGCGTTCGTTACGGGATGGACGTATTGGTTCTGCTGGGTATCCATCGCGATGGCGGACATTACGGCGGTGGGGCTGTATACGCAGTTCTGGTTTCCGGAAGTTCCCCAATGGATGCCGGGACTCATCGGGCTTGTGATTCTGCTGCTGATGAACCTGGCTACCGTAAAACTGTTCGGGGAAATGGAGTTCTGGTTTGCGCTTGTCAAGGTGCTGGCGATCGTTGCGCTGATCGTCGTCGGTCTTTACATGATCATTCAGGGTTTCACCACGGACAAAGGGGCCGCGAGCTTTACCAATCTGTGGGCTCACGGCGGATGGTTCCCGCATGGGGCGCATGGCTTCCTGTTGTCGTTCCAAATGGTCGTTTTTGCGTTTGTTGGCATGGAGCTTGTCGGCCTGACGGCAGGAGAGACCCGTGACCCGCAGAAGGTCATTCCGAAGGCAATCAATCAGATTCCGATCCGGGTGCTCATCTTCTACGTGGGTGCGCTGCTGATTATCATGAGCATCTATCCTTGGAACGCGATCGTACCGAGCGAGAGTCCTTTTGTGCAAGTGTTCGCCGCAGTGGGGATTGCAGCCGCCGCAGGCGTCGTTAACTTCGTCGTGCTGACGTCGGCAGCCTCGGCATGCAACAGCGCCATCTTCAGTACAAGCCGCATGATCTATTCGATGGCCAAAGACGGCAATGCTCCGCGTATGACGGGCCGTCTGAATGGACGGAAGATCCCGTCCAATGCCTTGTTTTTCTCCACCTCCGTCATTTTGATCGCGATTGTCCTGAACTATATTATGCCCGAAGGGGTATTCACGCTGGTGACGAGTGTTTCCACCGTATGTTTTATTTTCGTATGGGGGATCATGGTCATTTGCCATTGGAAATACCGCCGTACCCGGCCAGAGCTGGCTAGGAACAACCCGTTCAGATTGCCGCTGTACCCGTTCTCCAATATCGTCATCCTGGCATTTCTGGCGTTTGTGCTGGTCATTCTGGCATTGGCGGACGATACGCGAACGGCATTGTTTGTCACGCCAGTGTGGTTTGTCCTTCTTCTCGGCATCTATGCTTTCCGAATGCGTAATGGGAAGGCAAGACGCTGATCGGATAAGATCGGATTCCGGGGTTTGAAATGAAAGAAAGAGCAAGGGGAATTGCGTTTCCTCTTGCTCTTTTTGATGACTGCATGCCAAGATCGATTATTTGATCGGATTTGCGTCCATTTCCTGTTTCAGCTTCTGGATGCCGTCGAAAATTTGATAGCCGTAACCCCAGAACTGGCTGAAGTCGGTGACGTAGATTTGTTTGTTTTTGATCGCATTCATGCTTTGGAACGCCGGGTTTGCGTACAGATTGTTGACCAGCTTGTCCAAATCCGGGGAACCGGCATAACCGGACAGCAGCAGGTAATCCGGGTTGGCGGTGATCAGCTGCTCCACGCTCACTTCGCCTTGTACCCCGTCAAATGTGTTTTTCAGCTTCAACAGGCTGAGCGCGTCCAACTGATACGTGTCGTTTGCCATGCTGCTCACCGTAACGGAATCTTCGGTCGCCGGAACGATATAAGCAAATGTGCGTTCAGGCTGAGCGGCCACAGCGGCTTTGATCGCTTCGGCGCGGGCTTTCAGGCTGTCCGTGAACTCTTGCGCCTTAGCTTGTACGTCAAAGATTTGGCCGAGCTGCTTAATGTCGTTGTACAGGCTGTCGAGCGTTCCTTTGTGGTTGGTTGTTTGCAGGAATGTGCGAATGTTCATTTCGTTCAGGCCATCCACCGTACCTACGCCCCAATCGGCATCTGCGAACAGGTCGCCGCGACCCAGGACGAGATCCGGGTTGGCCCCGACAACGAGCTCTTTGCCGACATAGTCCTTGGACAATACCGGAATTTTCGCAAATTCGTCCGCCACGTCAGGGGTAACCGTGCCGTACAGGGCGGCGACGCCGACCATTTTATCGGTCAAGCCTAGCTTGATCAGCATTTCGGCTGCCGATTGGGTGTTGGCCACGACGCGTTCAGGCGCTTTTTCGAACGTTTGGGATTTCGGCTTCCATTCGCCGCCTTCGCCGGAGATCGTGAAGTTTTCAATGGTGAGCGGATAGGTCGTTTTGCCAGCCGTTTCCGTTGTTGTTTCGGTTGGCGTTGCTGCGGCGGAAGAGGCTGCCGTGTCGGCGACTTTTTCGGTGGTGTTGGAGGATGCTGCATTGGAGCATGCCGTGAGCAGGACAAGCATAAGACTCAAGCAGAGCAGCGCCGTTTTTCTGAATACAATGTTCGACATTGGATGATCCCCTTTTCTTTTTTTTGAATTGACAAAGATAATCATTCTCAATTATAATCCGAGAAAATGCGTTGTAAAGAGGAAAATGCAGCGTTATTGATTTTGGAAGTCAAATGTATTCATATCTAACGGAATGATGGGGGAAAAGATGGGACAGACAGTTCAGGTTCATGCACCGCAAGCGGGGAAAAGAAAGTCTTTGATCCACAGTCGGGCAGGCTTTGCTCTACTGATTGCAGCATTGCTGGTTTTGACGCTCATTTCGGTAGGCATTGCAGTGTCCATTGGTCAGGTGGGTATTCCATTAACCGAGTCTTACCGAATTTTATGGTACAAATTGACGGGATTCCAGTGGGGAGCGACGCCTGTTGAAGCGGGATCATTTACCGATATTATTTGGCAGATCCGTTTCCCGCGCGTGCTGATGGCAATGTTCATCGGTGCCGGTCTTGCGCTGTGCGGTACGGTAATGCAGGCTGCCGTGCAGAATCCGCTTGCCGACCCGTATATTTTGGGCATCTCCTCCGGTGCTTCCTTGGGAGCGACCTTTGCGATTCTGATCGGTTTTGGCGCGGCAGGTTGGCTGGGTCAGACGGGTGTAGCTTTTTGGGCCTTTGCCGGTGCTATGGGGGCCTCGCTATTGGTTCTCGCTCTTGCGGGCATCCGGGGCAAAATGACATCGGTCAAGCTGGTGCTTGCCGGGATGGTCATTAACGCGCTTTGTACCGCCTTTTCCAACTTTATTATTTATTTTGCCAACAATGCCGAGGGCATCAAAACGGTCACCTTCTGGACGATGGGCAGCCTTGCCGCTTCCGGCTGGAACAAACTGCCGTTGATTGCAACCGTTGTGCTGGCAGGCATTCTGTTCTTCCTGCTGCAGTCCCGCGTGCTTAACACCATGCTGCTTGGCGATGAAGCAGCCGTGACGCTGGGCATCAACCTTAGCGTATTCCGCCGGATCTATATGCTGCTGACCGCCCTGGTGACAGGAGTTATGGTGGCAAGCTGCGGCATGATCGGTTTTGTCGGATTGATCATTCCGCATATCGTGAGGGGCCTCGTCGGTTCGGATCACCGGAAAGTCATGCCGGTATCGATCCTGTTCGGGTCGCTCTTCCTGATCTGGACGGACGTCATTGCGCGCTCGCTGATTTCCAGCGTGGAGCTGCCGATCGGAATCATCACGGCCATGATCGGTGCGCCGATGTTTATGTATATGCTGGTCAAAAAAGGATACGGCTTTGGAGGAAAGTAAAATGAAACTGAACGTTGAAAATGTATCCATCTCGGTGCTGAACACCGACATCATTCGCAACATTTCGCTGCAGGTCAACGGCAAACAATTCGTCGGCCTGATCGGCCCGAACGGCTGCGGAAAGTCCACCTTGCTCAAGAGTATATACAAGGTGATCAAGCCGCAGCAGGGCAGCGTTTTTCTGGACGACATGGACATTCTGAAATCAAGCCCAAAGGCCGTATCCCGACATATGGGCGTGGTAGGCCAGTTCAATGAGCTGAGCTTTGATTTTACGGTGCGCGAAATGGTCATGATGGGGCGAACCCCGCATAAACGGTTGCTTGAAACCGACAATGATCAGGATTACGAAATTGTGGAGCAGGCCCTAGCCAAGGTGAATTTGACCGGACATGCGGATCGCAATTACATTTCCTTGTCCGGTGGAGAGAAGCAGCGCGTGGTGCTTGCCCGCGTACTGGCGCAGCAGCCCGAATTTCTTATTTTGGACGAACCGACGAACCATCTGGACATCAAATACCAGCTGCAGATCCTGAACACGGTCCGCGAACTGGGCATCGGCATTTTGGCTGCGCTGCATGACCTTGAACTGGCGGCAGAATACTGCGACTACCTCTACGTAGTGAAGAAGGGGCAGATCGTGGTGCATGGGAAGCCGGCAGATATTCTCACCCCCGAAATGATTGGCGAAGTGTTCGACGTCGACTGCGAAATCTATCAAAACCCGGTTACGGGCGGGCTTGGTATTGCGTATCTTAACGCGCGCTAATACACGATAAAGAGGGAGTCCGGAAAGAGAGGGATAGCGTGAAATACACGGTGGAGCATACACCTGTTGCCAAAGCCATCAAAGAACGCCGGTCAATCCGGCAGTTCAAAAGTGATACCGTATCCCAGGACATGCTGCTTTCCTTGCTCGATACGGCCAATTGGGCACCTACGCATGGATTGCGCGAACCCTGGCGATATATTCAGTTTTCGGGCGATTCCCGCCATATTTTCACGGAAGCCGTGCTGGATGCATTATCCGCGGACGACCGCAGAAGGGTGGAAGAGTCGCGAAGAGCCGAGTACATGACGATTCCCGTTCACCTGGTGGTTGTGATGAAAGAGGACTCGCGTCCGAAACAATGGATCGAAGACTTCGGCGCAGTGTGCAGCTGGGTGCAATGCTTTCAGTTGGCTGCGTGGGAACAGGGGCTTGGCGTCGTATGGAAAACGAATGCTTATCAGTTCGCGCCTTCGTTCCGCGAGATGGCGGGCGTTCAGCCCGGAGAACGGGTCGTCGGCGTGCTGCATATCGGTTATCCGGAGGTTGTACCCAAGCCGCGTCCAAGAACGGCAGCCGAAGAGAAGCTTACCATTTACAATTAGGTCCGTAGCCCGTGAGGTTTCGGAGGGGGGGGGCTATAAGCAGCGTGGAATAGCATGGATCATTTCCAAGCCATTAAGATGGCTAGAAGTGGTCTTTTTTTGTTTTTGTACGCATAATATATGTCGTCTATACTCGCTTAAAAATATTTCACCAACTTACTTGACAATACTCAGTGAAGAAATTATAATCACTTACATAAAGTAACTTAAATTGAGCACACGACATTAAGAGGACACGATCCGTAAGGAGAATTGCCTTTTCATGTAGTGTTCAATGAAGGAAGTCAGCAGGATGAACAAAGCCGCATTGATTTGCAGGTCAACAATAAAATACCCGTAATATGGATTGGATGGATGAAAGATGGGTTTCTTGAAAAAAATATTTGGACAAACGTCCGAGGAGGAAGTAACCATGACTACATTGAACATCGGAATCATTTTGGGAAGCACTCGCGAAGGCCGCGTAAGCCCGCAGGTAGGGGCATGGGTCAAAGAAATTGCAGACAAACGCGGAGATGCCAATTATGAAATCGTGGATATCTCGGATTACCAATTGCCATTCCTTGGCACAACCGACGGTTCAGAACCGGGCATCGCAGCGTGGAACCAAAAGCTCAACGAGCTGGATGGATTTGTGTTCATCGTGCAAGAGTATAACCACAGCATTACCGGTGCATTGAAAAACGCCCTGGATTTCGCGCGCGAAGCATGGAACAACAAAGCGGCGGGGATCGTAAGTTACGGTTCGACGGGCGGTGCGCGTGCGGCTGAACATCTTCGCGGCATTATGGGCGAACTGTTGATCGCCGACGTGCGGGTACACCCGACACTGTCTTTGTTCACGGATTTCGAGAACGGAGCCTTCAAACCGCAGGCGCTGCACCTTGATAATGTGAATGCCATGCTGGACCAAGTGAATGCTTGGAGCGGCGCTTTAAAAACATTAAGATAATGTCCCTAACTAAGAACTGACGTCGGTAACCACCGGCGTCAGTTTTTTATTTGGGAGCCGCCGCAGGCGATCTGTTCATCATAACGATTATTGCAGTTTGGGATCGATCGGTATGGTGTGACCGCCCGTGCCGACTTCCTCGAAAATATCCGTGGAGTTACCGTTTTCGGGCAAAGGACCGAGGGGGTGTTTCGGCTGCACATCGCTGGATGCTTCGTTGTCCGCTGCCTTGACTCCAGCATGCTGGGCATCCAGGAGCATTTTGCCGTTCAGCAGTTCTTCCAGTTCCCCGATCGTTACGGGACGAGCATGGCGTTTCAATACGTAGCCCAATTGACCATTGGGCTCGACTGTAGCCGATTCCAGATCACTGATGCTCGAAATGCCATTTTGCCGCAGTTGCATCTCTAAATGGTCCACGGTGTAACGCATGCGTTTCAGGTTGGGGATAATCACCTTTCCGTCTTCTACCACCATTTTGGAACTTCCACTCATGAGCCGCTCGAAAATATTGAATTTCAGCTGAAGCTGCTCGACCACGAGCAAAATCGCAATAAAAACCGCCGCTGATCCAATCGCTTTGCCGAGTTCGTGATTCGCAATGGGCTGTACGATCGTGGTTCCGATCGAGATCATGATGACCGTCGTGGCGACGCTCATTTGCGAGATGGATTTGCGTCCCGCAATCCGCAGCAGAATGATGCCCGTCAGCGCAAGCAAGATGGATTTCCATATCCAGTCCATGAGCAGCCTTCCTTTCTGTACGGTCCTGTTCTTTTTTTTAGTCTTCTCGCGGTATGGGTGAATTATGCAGTTCTATCCCCGAAAGGAAGGGGGCGAGGAAAAAAGTCCCAAGTGATAAAAAGGACCATTATCCTAGATTCCAGGATGCGAGAATGACCGATATTAATATAAGGTAGCCTTTCCAACCAATGAGGAGTGATGCAAGATAGATACGATGTATTCGAACATGATCCAAGAACTTCTTTCCGGGAAAGATTCTGAAGACGTGATTCAACAAGTAACGGAAATGGCCCAGAACAAGGACATTTCTCCATTAAATGTACTATTTGAACTGCTGAAAACAACGGAAAACGACAGATTGCGAAACGAAATCGCTATTGCATTATCCTCACTTGATCAACAGGATTATATTTTACATATAGAATACATCATTCCATATATCGGTGATCCCGCTCTGGAAGTAAGCGCACAGGCATTGATGTTGTTGGAGCAAATCAAGGACAGGCTATCCGACCAACAAATCCAGAGCTGCCTGGAAAGCTTGGAATGCCAGATCAAACATAATGAAAATAAGCTTTTGGTCGTTGCCTCGGAAATATTAAAGGGATGAAGATAACCGTCATACATAGGAAAAAGATGAAACAACGGCTTTCATTCCGTCCTTCCGATCGTTTACAATAGGTTATTGAATGTATTGAATGCAGTAAACCGAGGAGCGGTAAAGGGATATGGCAAAGCAGAAATATTATGTCGTTTGGGAAGGCAAGAAACCCGGCGTATATAGCACTTGGGCCGAATGCAAGGCTCAGACCGATCAATATGCAGGTGCAAAATACAAGTCATACGAATCCAAAGCAGCGGCAGAGCAGGCTTACCATGCAGGCTGGAAAGGCAATTGGGGCTCCGGCGCTGCCGGTTCGGGCGCTTCGTCCAAAGCCCGCTCGGGCAGTGCCGGACGGAGTGCAGGGATGGAAACGTCAGAAACCGTCGATTACGACAGCATCTCGGTGGATGTGGGTACCCGCGGCAACCCGGGGCCGGTGGAATACAAGGGCGTGGATACCAAGACGGGAGAGATTCTGTTCTCGGTGGGCCCGATTAACAAGGGAACGAACAATCTGGGAGAATTTTTGGCCATCGTGCATGCCTTGGCGTACCTCAAACAAAGAGGAAGCAGCAAGACGGTATACTCTGATTCCGTCAATGCCATGAAATGGCTGAAGCAGAAAAAGGTATCCACGACGTTGCCGCGCGATGCTTCAACGGAAGAAATCTGGCTGATGATCGACCGTGCGGAGCGGTGGCTGCAGACGAATACGTACCCCAACAAGGTATTGAAATGGCAAACGAAGGAATGGGGCGAAATCAAGGCGGATTACGGACGTAAATAAGGCCGGCATGCTCCATTTTCCAAAAGGAACGATCAAACCAAAAAACAGCAGTCCGTTGCAGAAACGGCTGCTGTTTTTATAAACCTATCGTACAGCTGGCAATGTATACTGGGACAACTTAAAGAAATCTTTTACCTCATACAAGTAACCATTCCCCGCATAGTAATACTTTGATGTTTCTTCGTCATAAGGGAGATGATAGATCGTTTTCAACGTGGCAGGGTCCAAGACACTCTTGTACTCGTTCTCGTGGATTAACAATTGATGGTCGATCGTTTTATGGACGACCTGCATCGGATCGGTCAGTTTCATGGATTTTTTAAGAAGCAATCCTTTGGCGCCGTATACCTTCATTTCTCCATTCTCATACACCACGTAGTTCTTTCCTACGGACTGAACCGTGGCATTCCCGGCGATGCTGCGGACCCATAACGTTTTTCCTTTAGCATTGAGAGCAATTAACTGGTTCCCCTTGGAAGGCACGTTCATGCGGAGAAGGAGATCGCTGCTATTATAAACCCAGGAAAATCCCGCAACATCAATATACGCATTGCTAGGTGGTGTATATGTAAACTGCTTGTTCAATTTGGAGCCGTAGACGTCAATCTTTGATTTAACCAAACCTCCAACCTGTGAAACCAGATATGTCCCGTCCACTACGCTGTACTGATCCCCGAGAGCTCGCTCCGACAGCTTTTTCCCGTTTGTGCCGTAGGCGTAGGCCCATGGGACAAATTTTCCATTGGCATCCCGTTTGCTGGGGTTGATCAATATAATGGTTCCATCGTTCATCACAACAAGTTCATTGGCTGCAGGTACAGGCAGCATCCAATTCAGTTTACCGGACGAATTGACCGAATATAGCTTTGTACCCCTGCCATCTTCTACGAGGGCATATACGGAGCCTTTAGCGCTATAAGCCATTTTGGTACTCCAAGGATAGGCCATCCCTTTTTTATAAAAAGGATAAGACCACTTTTCTTTTCCCGTTGTTCGATCGACGGCTGAAACGATCCCCACTTCCCATATCTTGGTTTCCGATTGGACGGATGATGTTGAATGAATGTATACCGTATTGGTATTTGGCACGTGATAAGGTGCTTGGGGAAATCCGTATGCTTCAGATGCTAACGTTTTTCCCCAATTGGGCTTGGGCAATGATGATCCGGCGGATGCAGATGCTGGCCCACTTAAGGATAGGACTGCAGCTAATCCTGCCATCAACATGAAATACAACCATTTTCCTTTACGCATAGTACTCCTCCTTGGATTTAATTTTGGTTATTTTTACCTCGATAAGTATAATGCCGGAAGCGAGGAAAAGAAACAGCGAAAAGGAGCTTAACGAAAACAAAGCCTTTTTTTCTTATAAAAAGGGGTGAAATCCCGTCCATATCGCAAATTAAGGGGCCATAATGACGTAAAAACAACGTCTGCAATAATCGTTATTTACATTTTCCAGTTTCCAATTTATAATCAGTTCCAAATGATAGTTACATGCGAGGGAGCTTGTCACTGACGGGCTTTTTTCTATGTCAAGAAGAATGGCATTATATTGCAGGAGGCAGACATGAGTTCCATTTATAGAAGTGAAGAAGGAAAGAGCAGCATTCTGGAGGAATACGAGGCCTGTTTGGGGCAGCTCGGCGGGGATATTCGGCGGGAGTACGTGGACACGCGCTTCGGCAAAACCCATGTGTTATTGACTGGACCGGAGGATGGCAAACCGCTGTTTATTTTGCAAGGCGGCAATTGCGTGAATCCGATGACGTTGGCATGGTTCTCTTCGTTGTTCGGCGATTACCGGATTATTGCTCCAGACACGATCGGACATCCAGGCTACAGTGAGGAAGCGCGAATCTCTGCGAGGTTTGACAGCTTTGCGATGTGGGCTGCCGATCTGCTGGACCATTACGAGATCCCAAAAAGCGCGTTTATCGGGGCTTCTTTTGGCGGCGGCATCGTACTGAGGCTGGCTACGTACATTCCGGACCGGATCGCCTGCTCTGTGTTGGTCATGCCTGCGGGAATTGCTGCCGGTTCAAAGATCAAAATGGCGCAAGACGTCATCCTTCCGTTCTTCAAATACAAAATGACTTCTTCTGCCGCTTCACTGCAAAAGATCGCGGATAACGTGTCCTGTGGCTGCATGAAAGAATCGGATAAAAATATCGTCGGCAAAATATTCAAACACGTCAGTTTGGAGCAGGATCTGCCCAAGCTGACGGAGAAGGAAGAACTAAAGGATTATGCTGCGCCCACTCTGCTGCTGGCAGGGGAAAGAGACATCTTTTTCCCGGCAGACAGACTGGTGGAACGTGCGCGGGAGATTATTCCGAACGTACGGACGATCACGTATGATACGGGCCATTATCCATCCCAGGAAGCGCTGGTGCAAATGAATAAGGACATCGGTCAGTTTCTTCGGGAGAACTATGGATCATAGCATCCAGCTGTAAAAGTAAATTTAAAGGACGGGTGTTGGGACCGAAGTGACCTGATGCCATTCGGTAGTTCAACCGTGTTAAAACGACGGGATTTAAGCCTTGAACAGCAGGACCGTGTTTCAAAGTGCATCGTTTGGGGTAAACCATGGGATTACGTTTCCAGCTGGATCCCTGTGGATGCTTCAAATGGTGCACATGAAACCGGTTGTGCAGGAATAGCTTGAAAAGAGGTAAGTCATGCGAAAAGGCAACGAAAAAGACGCGCTGCAGCGCAACACCGTTTTGAACAATACATATCAGGTAAGACGGGTGATCGCCCGAAGCGAACTGACCATCGTATATGCCGGAAGAGATCGGTCCACGGGTGCCAAGGTTGTCGTCAAAGAGTTTTTTCCACGAAGATTGGCGGGCCGCAAGTCGGATCACAAAAGCGCATATTGCGCTTCGCGGGGATATGGCGGGCAATATCGGGAGCTTCTCGCTGCGTTTATGCTGGAAGGTGAACTGCTGTCGGCACTGGATCATCCACACATCGTTCGGCATGTGGACCATTTTGAAGCCAATGACACAGGGTATGTGATCATGGAGTATTGCGACGGCGTGCCGATGAATGACTACCTGAAGGAGCATAACCACCGGCTTGATGCCGACTTTATCGGCACGACGCTGCTGCCGCTGGTGGATACGATCGAATACGTGCATAAGCAGGGCATCCTTCATCGGGATATCAAACCGACCAACATTATGGTGCTGGAAGACGGCACGCCAAAGCTGATCGATTTCGGCTCTGCCGTGCGCTGTCCGGTGGACGCCGGGCAGAAGCAAACGATTTTTACATCAGCAGGGTATTCGCCGCTTGAGTTTTATTCCGAGAAATCGGTGCAAGGACCGACCTCGGATCTGTATAGTTTGGCAGCCTTGTTGTATTATTGGACGTGCGGCCAGCCGCCGACGGATGTAAAACAGCGTTTGTTCCGGGATGAACTGCTCGCGGTTCGTGCCTATAACGAGTATGTAACCCGATGGCTTTCTTCCGTCATTCGCTGGGGGTTGACGGTCCGTTCCGAGAAACGCTGCTCTTCCCTAAGCTGGATCAAACGTGCCCTTCAGCTTCAGGCCATGGTGTGGAAAGTGCGCAAACCTGGGAATGTGGAATGGGCCGAGTCGGATCAGGAGCATACGCAAGTGTACGAAGCCCGAACCGGCTCCAAGCATGAAACAGCGTGAACGAAAACTCAAAAAGCCGGCTTCGCCTTATAGCGGCAAGGCACTCTTCATTGCTTGAAAACAATGGAAGTGCCTTGCGCGCAAGGCGAAGTCGGCTTTCTTTTTTACATCGCCGATGTTCCGGACTTCTGATGCGGTTCTCTGGATTGCCCTACATAAATGTTAGTGCTCGGCTTGATTGCTTTGTACCTAATTTCGATTTCGGTAACGCCGTCTTCAAACGTGATATACAATTTATCATTGTATTCCAGTGCAGCGGTTTGTTTGCGTTGAATTGGCGTCCGGCCCCGAACCACGGTACAATTGGTGTCGTGTCTGACCAGCAGCGTTTCTTTTTTGCCTGCTTCCAGCCAGATTCGTCCGGATTCCGGCACCTTGATGCCGATGTCCATCCGGTCGAACAACTCCCCAAGATTCACTTTGCGGCGGTCAATCGAGGTCAGCGGCCAATGGGTAACCGGAATGTCCTCCCCGCTTGCCGTTGCGAGAAAATATCCTTCCAATCTGCCGCGGAACGCGGGCTTCGGTTTCAGCACGAACCAATACAGCGCGAACAGTCCGCCCGCAACAACGATAGCCAGCCCCGAATACAGCATCAGTTTCTCGCGAAAGGAATGAACCTGAAGCGAAATCTCCGCCGTGGTGCTTGCTCCTTCGGGGTCTGTTGCCGTGATCTGGATGGAGGAATTTCCCGTTCGCAGGGACGACAACTGCAATATATTTCCGTTAATCGAAGCTTTCTCGAACTTGCCGTTGTCGCCTTCAACGAGCTGGTAGGTGAGAGGGTCCTTATTGGCGTCCTCAAAATAAGCATTCAGATCAACGAGCGCGTCGCCGTCATCCTTCGACAAGTCCATGATTTTCCCCGTTGCGGCAGGAGCCTGATTCGTAATATCCACCTTGACTGGCGTGATCTCCCTGTAGAAATCAGGTCCATCGATGCGCACACCCCATGTATACAAGCCCGATTGGGCAAACACATACTCCCCTGTAAAACCTTTTCCGGTATTTTTCAAAGGAACGCGCTCCGTGTTTCCCTTCAAAGGTGTAATGACCAGTTCGGCTTTGAGCCCTTTGTACACGTTCAAATCTTCAATCGGTTTGGATTCCGCAGTCTGGTCATGCAGTGCCGCTTCAAATGTGATCGTTGTGCCTTTCGCCGGCTTCTCCGTTGCCATGGTGGCCGCTGCGGACAAGTTATAGTTGCCCAGCAAGTTGATTTTAACCAAATCGCCGCTGCGCCCCTTGAATTTCAGTTTGAACTGTCCCTTGACCGGCCGAATAATCTTCATCAGGGCGTATTTGTCCGATCGGATGAAGCTGACGTTGCTGGACTGGTAATACAGCTGGGCCTCCGAAACGGCATGGTCAGAGAGCATGATGATATTGGCGTCGGCCATGCTTGAATTCGGAATATCCACCGTGACCTCCTGCATCGCCCCGGTAGCGGTAACCGCAGCGACCGATACCAGAACGGATTGAATCTGATCCGCGAAGATCCGGTTGAAGATTTCGGGCAGATCGTCCGCGCTGCCGGTAATGTATGATGAACCGCCCGTCTCGGAAGCGATGCGTTCAAGCTCTGCCGGATCGACCGTGCCATCCCCGTTCAGCCCGACCGTGTATATCGGGTAGCCGGCCTTTTGGGCCATTTCGATCACGTTGTCCACATCCTTGGAAGAATCGGAGACCGTTCGGTTCGTGGACCCGCGCAAATCCGTTTCGCCATCGGAAAGCAAAATCATGAACGGTTTGCGCTGATCATCGCCCGATTGGGCAAGGAGACTTGCACCGCGTCGCAATCCGAGTCCCAGATCCGTATAACCGGAACGTTTCAGACCGTCAATGCGGCCCCGAAGAGCGTTCCGGGCTCCGGAAGAGGAGATATCCGTTAACGGTATGGAGGAAGTGATCCTGTCGTTATAAGCGACAAAGCCCAGCCTTGTCTTGGGTCCGCTGCTCATGTCCATAAACATATGGATGACTTCTTCGGCAATGCGATCCTTGTCAGTCTCATTCATGGAATAGCTGACATCCAGCACAAACATGGCATCGAGGCCCTGATATGACTGGGTCTTGACTGCCGAAGCGGCAGAAGCTCGATCCGAATGAAATGGAGGCAAAATCAGGGGGATGAAGAGCATGATCATCATCCATAGTTTGAGTGTTTTTCGTTTCATGAGAGGCATTTGAAGCTCCTTTCTGGTCGAGTACATGATTGTTTCAAGCTATATAGACCGCACTAATCATTCACACTAGGGCACTGCGAGTGCAGTACCATCTTCCGATCGCTGTTATCCCCAGATTTTTGGGATTTCCCTTTTCTAAGGGGAAAAATCCGGTGATAAGCCTATGCTTCCGATGCAGCTTTCTTTCAGAAAGCTTTTAGCGAACGCTTTGCTTCTCCAGATTGGTTCTGCCTCTCCGTTAACGTGTGTTTGTATTTTGCGGTTTATATAACGTGATAAATTATGTATTTTTTAAGTCTTTGCTGGCGCTCGATTTAACCGGGTTACATGTCGTTATGTATATAAAAGCTAAGCGAATCGGTTTGTTTACAAGTATTTTAAATCTTGAATAGGGGGTAAACCCCATCCGTTTAAAAAGATTGTATCTCATCCAAATTCTAGTATATTCTATATCATCGGCACGCTCCGTCAGGAAATGAAGTAAATTACAAAAATTAGTCCTTTAGGAATATTCGACAGGCAAAATTGAGCTTTTAGTCCTATATAGGAGAATGTTGACAAAACATATTGCTGATGATTAAGATGAATTCCATAAATCTCCAAATAAACGGCATAAATCTGGTTCGCAAGTTCCGGGTGTATGTTGACGGCACGATCTATCAGTCGCATGTCTGCCGAATCCTGATGATTCTGCAAGCTCATGACCAAAGGCGGATGGAGGCGGGCGGAGTGTCAAAAATTGATGGAGGGAGGTAAGCGTTTGCTCCAAATGCCCATGTTTCCGGGCAAGCGCTGACTGAATGGACATTATTAATCAAACCAACCGAACGATGCTTTTCGAAGAGATCAACCCGGAGAAGCTGGACCTGATCACGATCGTGGGCGATGTCAAAGGCATCGACAGTCTGAGTGACGACAAGGTCAAAGAAATCAACGAGCATTTGCTGGTTCGCAGCTTTGACGAGTTTCTCGACAAGTTCTCTCCCAGCGTGTACTCCTTCTTCAATGCGGTAAATCAGAAGGTCATGTATACGCTTAAAAAGCCGGAAAACATTCCGGACGAGGCCGTTTCGGAGATCAAGATCGATCACAGCAATGATTTCCTGAGAATGCTGTTTACGTTGATCGATACCAAGCGCAGCCAGGGAATTACCAACGTCGACTTCAAGTTCGAGAACCTGCTCGACATGATTTCGCCGAAAAAGGTGATGGACGACATCCGGCAAGTCCGGAAGGAAATCCATTACATGTACGGGCAATACGAGAAGCTGGACGACGGAGATCCGAAGAAGCTGGATGTCGGGGACAAGCTGAACGTCATGTTCGAGGAAGCTAGCCGGAACTACAACAACGTGATGGCGATGCTGCCGCTCGCGATCGAAGATATCAAAACCCGGCTTCTGCTCGGCAGGGCCCAGGAAGAGACGGCATCCGAAGCGATTCAAGTTGGTCAACTGACGATCGGCGAGAGCGGAGAATTGAAAATCATCGAAGCTCCGAAGAGTGATAACAACGAGTTGATGCTACTCGATGAGTCTTCCAGCACGGATCTGACACAGGTGTTCGCGGATGATTACGATTCCTTGTCCGAATCGCCATCCCCTTACGTTCAGGATCTGGTTGTCCGTACATTCTGCCCGCTTCCGGCGGTACAGAGCGAAGTGGATACGGCCGTTGAGGTGCAGAACTACAATACATACCTGGAGTTCTACAAGACGGCCAAGGATGATTTCGTGAAAACGGTCAAACCGCTCGTCGAGAAAATTTTGGGCGTCAAAATGTACTTTGACCAATATGCGATCAAAAACAAAGGCATGCAGCCGTCCATGCTGATCACCAATGCCAAGCTTGACATGCTGGTGAAAAGCAGCAATATTCCGCGGCTCGAAACGTACCTGAACACGGTCAATGCCAAAAACGATTTCACCGACACGATCTGGTTCGGCATCGTCCCTTCGGTGGAGCTTGAAAATACCGGCAACGTCAAAGTAAGCCGCGAACGCTTCCGGGGTAACGACAAGGTCGTTAAACAGGACGGCAACAGCATGGAATCGCTGTCAATGCTGCTCAACGTCATCAAGGATTACAAAATCCAGGTCTTCTTCAGCTTCGAATCCGGGGAAGATTCCACGTTCAGCAGCATGGCGACGGCCGGGATCGACAAGTACGTCGACAAATGCGCCATGTTGACCCGAAAGGAATACAGCGAATTCGCCATTCCGAGCGCACCGAATTTCACGATCATTCCGAAGGAGAAGTCAGGCGTCATTATCGACAGCCGCATGCTCCAGACCGAACATGGCGTGGAACTGTCCAAAGAGAAGGAAGACATTTTGAAGCTTTGGATCGAAGGCGTGTATGTGGGGGCTTCCTATGTCGCTGCGGGTATCGTTGCCGCGTACCAGTGTCCGGAATATTTGCGGGCCGCGTTCAAAAACGTCAATCGCGATTATCCGGGGGTGCGCTTCGATATCGAGGCGGGCGACAACAGCTTGCGCGTCGTAACCACGATGACGAAGGAAATTTCCGGGTTCACGAATACGATCAAGGATGCCATCAACCGGAAAAACTTCGGCTTCATCTTCTCTTCAGAGAACGCGCAGCTGCAGGACAGCGACATCAAACGGATTACGGTGTACAAAGCCAGAAGCATGGCCATGTCCGAGGACGGTTATGATTCGATCTACAAAACGCTGGTCAGCACCTACATCGAACGCCTGCTGCGTTTCCAAACCGGTGATTTCAAGCATGAAAACATCGTCAAGTTCTTCAGCAACAATCCGAGCAGCCAGAAGAGCAAATGGCTTGGCAGCCGGGGATCGGTCAATTCGATCATTCAGGAAGGCGACGACATGAGCTATATCATCGACGAGAAGAGCAACATGTGCCACATTGACCTGGTGTTCAACGGCAACGTGAAGAACCTCGAAGTCATGATTACCAAAGGCACCAGCGCCATGAGAGCGTAGTGGGCACCCATTCATTTCGGTTTTAGAGGTCTCGCCTCAGGGCGTACCTTTATAACATATATTCCGGAATGGTTCCGTTCAACGGGCCAAGGCCGGAGACATTTTATCATTCCAAGGAGGTAACAATTCATGGGTTTTGTATTGAAAGTGGAAGGCGCAGAAACAATCGAGCTGGGAATGGATAACATCCGCACGGTCGCTTACGACACGGATACACCGGATGACTCCAACGCAAGATCCACGGATGTGGGCGCAACATTGCGCATCAGCGGCAAAATCATCACCGCAACGGACGGCGACAATGCCGACGATACGATGAAGCTTGCGCTGTGGTCCCTCGTTCCTGCCGAGAAGGCGGATTGCTACCGCAAAGTGACGCTGGAAGTCATTGCAGCCGATCAAGTGGTACGCAAAATCTACTTCCCGAACGCATTCGTCGTGGATTACAACGAACGTTTCGGTGATACCGAAGGGGTTGGTGAATTCAGCCTGTTCATCAAACAGAAGAAAGACAAAACTGAATTCACCAAAATTGAAGGCGGCTTCCCGGTTTAAGAGGGAGCTTCCGTTCGGGGCCGGCCGTCACCGGCACCGAACGCACCATCAGGTTAAGGGGCACTTGTGCCCCTTAATCTTTATTTTACTCTTACCGCAGAGAGGGAGCAACGAATACGATGAAAAATTATTATGCGGTGCTTGAGGTGGACAAAGGCGCTTCGGCGGAAGAAATCAAAAAAGCGTACCGAAGGCTGGCCAAAAAGTACCATCCTGACGTCAACAAAGGCGACCCGAATGCAGAGGAACGCTTCAAGCTGGTGCATGAAGCCTACAGCACGCTGGGGAACCCGGAGTTGAGAGCCGCGTATGACCGACAGCCCGATCCTGGATCCCAGGGTAGCGGCAAAGGTCGTTCGTCAGCGCAAGCTGATGCACGGCAGGGCAGCTCGGCCCGAACCCATCAGGACATGAAAGATCCTGGTCAGTTCTGGGGAGACCTGTCGCGGATGCAACAACAATTCGAGCAATTTTTCGGCTATCGTTCCAAGGGCAAGGATGCCGCGAACGGGAGTAAAACAGGGGCCAAAGATCCAACGGACATGTCCGCCATGTTTGAGCGTTATTTCGGAGTGCGAAAAAAGTAGGCCGGAAATCCAGCGAATGGGCGCATCCGGTGCACGCGGGGGTTTGAAAGGTGAGACGAGGAAGATCGGTATTAACGATGACGCTGGATGCTTGCGTCGCCGCAATTTCGTTAACCGTGTTATATTACATATTTTTTATCAATCGGGACATGGGTGCCCAGTGGGTAACAGGTGTTATCGTCATTTTGTCCGGAGGAGCGTATTTGCTGCTCAAATATTTGCCTGCATCGCAAGGAAGCAGGGTCAGGAAGAAAACCGCGGTGTCTTCTCGTATCGTGAAGCTGGTGCTTCTCGATGACGATGGAACCAGCGTGAAGGAATGGTATATCCAGGGCGAAACGAGCGTCCTGATCGGCAAAAGCACCAAATCGATCGAAGCGGATATCGATCTGTCCGACACGCCGTATGCTTCCCTGATCAGCCCGCAGCATGCCGTGCTGAACAAGGCATCCGGCCAATGGTACATCGAGGATATCGATTCGACCAGCGGCGTCGGCATACGCAAGGGCAATCAGAGCCGAGCGAACAAATTGGAAATCGAGGAACCCAGCCTGATCGAGGCCGGGGACTTAATTTATATTGCCAACACGCGGATTTTAGTCAAGTAGTTGGCGGGCGACAATAACCAAGCTTACGGGGGAATGAAACGAAATGAGTCTGACGAGATGCGCTAATGGACATATGTTCAGCACGAGAAGGCATGGAAATACGTGCCCATACTGCAATCTGACGGTGGAGTCGCCAGCTGCGCCTAGCGGGGGAACCGCGGCAGCCGTACCGCGTGCGCCCCGCACGGCGGAAGACGACAAAACGATGCCTTATTTGGGCGAAACCACGGGCATTGAGCCGGTAACCGGTTGGCTGGTGTGCATTGAAGGCGCGCAGATGGGTCAGGATTACCGCATTATGGCGGAGAAAAATTTCATTGGCCGTTCCGAAGAGATGCATGTACGGATTCTGGGCGACAATACGATCTCCCGCCGCAATCATGCGGTCATCGTGTACGATCCGAAGAAGCGCAATTTTTATCTGCTGCCTGGCGATGCCTCTGGGCTTGCCTACCACAATAACGAGGCCGTTTATTCACCGGTAGAGTTGGCCGCATATGACGTCATTCAGCTCGGACGCAGCAAATTTCTCTTCATTCCATTGTGCGGCGTGCACTTTGAGTGGGAGCAGCAGTGAGTACGTTCATGATCCTGTGGAATGACAAGGAGCTGACCCCGTATTGGGTACTTGCGTGCGGCTGCATGCTGGTCGGGCTGCTCTTGTTCGTCCGAAGCCGAATAAATCCGGTGCGGCAGCGTGACGACGTGCCTTTGGAAGCACAGATTGGAAACGGTCAGACCATCGGGGCACGCAGCGAACAGGACGATTATTTTGCCAGCGCATCCATGCCGTTTGGTTTGCTGGCTGTACTCGCCGACGGCATCAGCGGTCTGTCAGGGGGCAAGATGGCCAGTACGACGGCCGTAGAGACCTTTATTCGCGAATTCGAGGAACAGGAGCATTTCCCGGACGTGCAGGAGTTTTATCAAAACACATCCCACATGGCCAATCAAGCCATTCTGCGCAAACAGCAGGGCGTGCCGGGAGGAACAACCTTGGTAAGCGCGCTGATTCGGGGCCGGAACCTGTACTGGGGAGCGGTCGGAGACAGCATTCTTGCCGTATTTCGCAAGGGCGAGCTCGTTCCGATCAATCACAAGCATACGCTGGAGAGTCAGCTGGAAGAGCAGTACATGTCCGGCGAGATCACGGAACAGGAGGCCCTGGACAATCCGCAGCGCAAAAGGCTGGTCAACTATTTGGGCTACGAGCATTTCAGGCAGATGGAAATCGCGGACGAGCCGTTTGCGCTGCAGCCGGGGGACAAGATCGTCCTGTGCAGCGACGGCGTGTACAACACGCTGACCGAGATGGAGCTGGAAACGCTGCTTGCCCGGGACCAGTCTCCGCACGATACGGCACAGGACATCATCGATTTGATCGAAGAAAAACGACTGGTGCATCAGGATAACGCCACGATCATCATTCTGGAACAGGGATGGTAGAACGTTCGGGACAGCGGGGCACCGACACATGAAATGGGGAGACAGATGAGAAAGGAGAACAGCGACTTCAAGATGGCCTTTGTCTCGGAGGCAGGGTCATTTCTGAAAAACCGGGATTACTATGGCTGCGTGGAGCTTGAGGATTACGCCTGCTATATCATCGCGGACGGACTGGATACGGATGCCGAAGTGAACAGCGCCGAGATGCTGGTACAGGCCTTGTTGGAGTCTTTCATGGACAAACCGACGTTATCGAAACGGCGTCTGACCGAGTATATCAGTATAGCGCATGGATGGCTTCAACACGAGAGCCGCCGGGTCAGATTAAAAGCCGGTTTCGTCATCGTTGTGACGGATTATACCCGCATGGTCTGGGGTTCGGCGGGCCACAGCCGCCTGTACCATCTGCGGGGGAACCGGCTTGTGCTGAAAAGCCGGGATCACAGCATGGCGGCCCAGCTGGCTTCGGACGGACAGATCCCCGAGGACCGGATCGATCAGCATGACGAGCGCGGCAACCTGAATGAATATGCGGGCAAGCCGGGCAAGATCACGCCGTTTGTGTCCGATAAAATCAAACTGGCCGATGGGGACGCATTGGTGCTCTGTACGCCAGGCATCTGGGAAGGCGTGCATGACGCGGAAATGATCGATGCCGCGGAAGCGGCGAACGATCCGCGCACCTTGGTGGATACGCTGGAAGAGGTCATGCTCAGCAAACAGCGAAGCCGGGTAGAGAACTATACGGCTGCCGCAATCTACGTGAACAAAATTTTCCACGAAGAACCGAAAAACCGCAAAAAGTGGATCAAACGCATTGCGATCATGTTGGTCATGCTGCTTATTTTCGGGGGAGCGGGACTGTTCTACAAAATCAAAACGGCGGCGAACAAGGCGGAGTGGGCGACGGAGATGCTGGAATACGAGCAGAGTGCGGACCAGTTCGTGAAGGAGCAGGAATACGCCAAGGCTGTATCGGATTACAGCTTGGCCCGCAACAACTCGATCAAGATCAAGGACCCGATCCACAAAAAACTGCTTACGGCCAAGATGGCGGCGGCTCAGACGCTCGTTGACGGCGAAGCCCATCTCAAAGAAGGCGATATTGCCAAGGCGACAGCCAGTTATACGAAGGCATTGGAGCAATCCGAGCCGTACAGCATGTTCGACCGGGCATCGATTCAGGAACGTTTGGAGCAAATGACGACCTTCCAGCAGGTGCAGGACTGGGTGACCGAAGGCGATATCAAGATGCAGAACGGGGATTACAGCGGAGCGATCACCATGTACAAACGAGCGCGTACGGCCGCGACGGAAACGGCGTACAAGGAAGCGCTCAAGGAAATCGCGACCAAGCTGGAGGAAGCGGAGACGAAACGTGCCGACATCAAGCGCCAATCGCGCCAGCTTCAGGCCGATACGCTGGAGCAGAAGGGTGACAGGTACAACGAAGCCGGGGATTACGCCGGTGCGTTGGAAGCTTATGAAAAGGCACAGGGCATTTACCAGGAGATCGACATGCTGGAGCGTGTGCTGGCGATGGAACGCAAAATCAACAAGCTCGATGAAAAGCTGAACCCGCCGGTTCCGGCCACCGATCCGCTGCTGGACGGCGGACTGGATGCAGGTCTTGGCCTGGATTCCGCGGGCCTGTCGTCCAATCTGTCCGGCTCAGCGGAACCAACAGGCATCAGCCCGGCCGGTTCTTCGGGGCCCGCGACGTCTTCAGGCACGACGAGTTCGAACGGAAGCGGCGCTGCGGGTTCGGGCCAGTCAGCGGGCACAGGCGCAACCGGCACCAGCTCGTCCGGCTCCTCTGATCATGAGGGCGAGAGCGATTTACCATCAGAGGTTGGGGAAGCCCGATCGGGAGCGGTCAGCACGAACAAGGAGCAGTAATAATCAATACGATCATTAACCCGGGAGGGGAGAGACAGGATGAAGGACATTATCCGTGACCGGCTGAACAAGATGGAAGACTTGGAGCAGCGCCGCGTGTTGAAAAACCTGATGACCGGCGTGTTCCTGAACCTGGTCGAATACCAGGAAGAGTTGAACCGGCAGATTGAGCAGCGCGTGTTCGACGAGGTGGAGAATCAGGAGGAGCGCCATGACGTCTTTGTCACCCTGAGCTCCCGGGAAGATCTGGACCCGATTCATGAATACCTGTATCCGATGCTGCCGGAGGATGCGGAGCCGCAGACCGTGTACTTGAGCGACGCAGCCGCAGCTCTGGCGAAAAAGGAAGAACTCAAGCTGTTCACCTTCTACATGGATTGCAGCCAGTATGAGTTAGGGAAGTTGTTGAACAGCCAGCGCACTTTCACCGGGGAGATCGTTACGGCCGAGGGCCGTTACGGGATCAAGGTAAAGTTGAAACCAAGCACGTTATATGTAAGCAAAATCGAGGAACTGTATCGGATTTTTCGTAAAAACAGTCTTGCCTGGAAGACGGTGAATGCGCCTTATGCTTACAAATTCGTCGACTGCGTGCTCGTTGCATCCGAAGATGGAGAGATGTGGGATACGGGACAACAGGTCAAGGAACTGACGGTGCATCTGGAAGAATTCGAACGATATAAACGGACCAACCTCGTTCCGCTGTGGAACATTCAGAAGCTGGACATGAAGACCGGCGGGTTTCCCGTTCCCGCAGCGGACCGCGTCAATTATGAGCATGTGCTGCCGCTTCGCAAGACGGGGACCGAGCATGGATACCTGGTCGATGGCGAAGAAGCGCACATTCGATACATCAAACGGTCGGAGGAGGACATCACGATCGTCTCTCCGCTGGAGAAATCGGATTCCTGGACGGTCATGAAAGTGACCGTTCCCGTAGCTACCCGCATTGGCAAAATGGATTACCCCTTGTTCTCCAATGCAAAGCGGGAAGGATTTGCAGGCAAGTACGCCCGGCAGGAAGGTCGATCTGTCCGTTCCAAGGGGGAAATTGCGCGAATGATCCATGCGTTTCAGGCTGCAGAAGGCTTGGAGCTGGAAGACGTGCAGATTGCTCCTCCGGGAATCCCGACGGGCGTTACGTATCCGCTGAACTCGTTCATGAGTGACCACGTTCGCGTCGAGGCGGACAAACGCCGGATGATCATGAAGTTCGCCAAACGGGCTGCCCCGCAGGATCAGGACGTTTATTTGGACGATCTGCTCAGCTTCCTGGTATCGGAGATCCAGCTGTCCTTCCCGGAATATCGATGCGAAGGGAAATGGGTGTGACGAGCCATGAACTACATTTGGGATCTGATCATTCGAGCGAAGCAAAATGGGACAGACTTGCGGGAGCTCACGTTCATTCCGGCCAAAGTGTACTCTCCTTACATGGAACTCAGCCAGGTCGACTTGAATGCTGCTGATGTCGGACAGATCGTCGAAGTGAACCCGTATTACCGGTTTTACGATATTTTCAGGGATCTTTTCGATATCAACAACGAGGAGTACGTGGAGCTGCGCGAAACCTTGTTCGATCTGGTCATGCATTTCCTTGCAGACATGGATCTCATGCAGGGAATGAACAAACGTGAATATCACATTCGTTTCATTCTGAGGGACATGCGCTCGGGAATTTACGGTGAACGCATACGCCGCAGACTCGAACTGTTCGATCGGGAGCAGCAGGAAGTCATTGCCTGCAACTTGCTTCGGTTGTACGACACCGGAGAGGCCGTTCACCTGCTTCGGGATACGCTCGTACGGATGTTTCCGCGCTCGACGCTGTATGCCAATTGCGAAGAAAAGGATGAACTGCTCCTGTATATCGGACAGGAAGAACGAACCGAGGCGCGCGAGAAGCTGGAACTGATTCTGGAACTGTTTTTGCCGGTCAGGTTCGATACGGAGATCTATTGGGAGCATCACTTTGGCATTCTGGATGCGGACTATACGCTGGTTCAGGATGGAATCGCGCTGTATTGATCGCCAAGCAACGCCCATCCATAGAGTACAAAGGACGATTAGCGGTTGGCTTCAGCCGCCTGCAAGAAGGAGGAACCATGAACGGATATTCATACAGGCTGTATCCAGACGCTGCCGGACGGGAGCGGGCCCGCGGAACGATGCGTTATACGCGTGAAGAGCTGATGGACATGACCACTTTTCAGCTGCGCAATATTTGCTACAAAGAAAGATTGGTCGAAGGGATCGGGGCCCGAACGGAGCGTGAAGAGTTGATCCGCATCATTCTGAAATTTCTGGGCGCAGACGATGTGCTGTGGATTCGGGAACAGCGCGAGGGCGGGTTCGAGCGGCTGCAGAAGGCCATTTCTCGTAATATGTCCACGCCGATGACTAGTGATGGGGGCGTAAGCGTTCCAGCGAGGCTGATTCTTTATGAAGGGCTGAAGGTGGACAAGCTGGACCGCTACATCGTCACGGCGCCGGGAGGATTGGTCGAGTCCAATGTGCTGTTGGTGAACGAAACGATGGAGTTATGCGGCATCTTCAATCTGGTAAAGGACGAAGGGGCTCATGGCACGTTCTATCTGACCGCAGCTCCCGGTTCGACTTGGAGACGGACGGGCAACAGGCAGTACAGCTTGCTGTTTTTCCGGAAAAGGGATTCGGAATACCTCTATCAGAGCTATTATTCCGACAGGCCGCTGCCTCCGGTACATATTCAATACACCCAAATTCCGCTGGCCGATCTCGAAATCCGGGAGCTTGAGCCGACGGAAGCCGTGCTTGCGGTTGATTTTGGCACCTCCAACACGACGGCAGGCGCCTATTTGCATACCGGCTACATTCAGGCACCGAGCAGCCAGGATCTGCTGAATGGCCGGGTTCGTCTGGACGAAATCAACTACGTGGCTTTTCCCGATCCGACCTACAGGCAGACGGAATGGATCGAGGTTTTGCCTACCGCTGTCGGCGTGGCCGATTGTTCCGATCCTGCGAACATTCGTTACGAATTCGGTTACGAGGCACTGCGCAGCATGAGGCGCGGGGGATACAGCAGCAGGGCGAGTTTGTTCCGCAACATGAAGCGTTGGGTGAATGATTACAACAAAAAGGAAGAGATCGTGGACCCGCACGGCAATGCCGCCATCGTGACGCGCATGGATCTGCTGCGGGCGTATATGAACTATGTGATCCGTACGGCGGAGCATCAGTTCAAGTGCCGGTTCCGGCACGTGCATTTGTCCAGTCCGGTGAAGATGAAGGCGCAGTTTCTGCAAATGTTCGAAGAGATGCTGCCGGAGTACAACATCGAACGGGAATATGCGCTGGATGAAGGAATGGCGGTTCTGTACAACACGCTCGCGGACGGCATGGAACGAGGGTCCTTCATGGAAGGGCAGACGTATCATGCGCTGGTGATCGATTGCGGCGGGGGAACGACCGATTTGTCGTCATGTGCCTTTACGGTCGAGGACGGGCAGATCGCCTACCATCTCGACATTCACACCACCTATGAGAACGGGGATACCAACTTCGGCGGACATAACCTGACGTATCGCATCATGCAGTTCATGAAAATCGCGTTTGCCGATTATTACGAGGGCAAGCGCCGCATGGTCGACATCGACAGCCTGATCGAAGCCCCCGGCGCGGACGTGTTCCGTCAGGTGGACGAGGAAGGGGTACAGGCCGTGTACGCCAAGCTGGAGGAACGTTACCGTGAAGCGGAAAGGCTTATCCCGACCGCCTTTGCCCGGCGGGAGAACGCTTCGCGCGACGAGTATTTGCGAGTCAGGGGCAATTTTTATTTTCTATGGGAAATCGCCGAGGAAATGAAGCAGCAGTTTTTTCGCAAAACGGGCATTCTGCGTAATCGGTTCCATTCGGAACTGGAGGATGACGGCGATAACGACTTGCAAATTACGACCATGGAGCGCTGGTTCCTGTCGGTCCAACGGGACGGCGTGCTGAAGGATGAGTACGAATTCCCCGATGTGGTGTTCAACATCAAGGAAATTACGCAGCTGATCAAAGCAGACATCTACGATGTCGTGCGCAAGTTCCTTGATGAATTTTACAGGCAGGGCCGGATGAGCCAATATTCGATCATCAAGCTGACAGGTCAGTCGTGCCGGATTGACGTTTTCCGGGAAGCGCTGAAAGAGTTCGTACCAGGCAAAAGCATTGAATTTCGCCAGAAACCGGCGGAAGGCCGGGTGCCGGATCTGAAGCTCGCTTGCCTTAGAGGGGCAATCCGGTATTTAAGCTCGCGGAAGAACGGCACGGTACGGGCGCAGATTACCCACGATGCCGCCGTGATTCCATACAAAATCAGCGCATACACCCACAATGGGCGGGAAAAGGCACTCATCAGCAGCCTGGATCGAAGCGACGGCATGCCGGGCAGCATCTCCAGACCGTCCGAGACGACCGAAGTCGAGCTGTACGTCAGCGGCAGCGACGGATTTCTCAGACACAAGCTGGTATATGGCAACCGTCCGAACATGTACAAGGAAGTGCTGTATGAGGACATTCGCGATCAATACCAAGGCAAAATTCCGCAGGATGATACCGACTCGATCGTGAACGGCGAGACGAAGTTTTTCGTTTTCCCGGATGATCGCCATTGGGGCTTCTACGTCCTGCCGATTGCTCGAAAGAACGAACGGCTCTATCTTGGTCCGCAGAAGCTGTTTCCGTTCGAGCCGGATCTGTCGGAATTGGACTTCTTTGACGGGATGAAGTAGAGAAACCGGACCAAGGGAATGGCACAAGATGAAGTGCCCGTGAAGATTGCCTGGAGTGCGTCGTCAGGCGCTGGCTCCGGTTCGAAGGGAGGGAGAAGTTGATGTTCACGCATGCGTATCCGCATTTCCAGAAGGGCCGCATTCTCAAAACCGCCATGCTGGAGCAGCTTCGAGATTATCCGCGCGACTATCTGGAACTCCGCTACCGCAACTATGCAAACGGCATTATTGCTGGGGCGGAGGTTAAAGTAAAGGCAGACAAGCTGTCCATATCCCCCGGCATCGTGCTGTACCACGGCAAACTGTATATGCTGACCGAACAAATAGACATGTCTTACGTGGCGACAGGCCGTATGACGCTGCTGAAGGTTCGGCTGCTCGAAGAAACCACGATACAGGATATCACAACAGGTTCGATGGAGCTTGTGCTGGATGAAGAGGAATGCAGTGCTGGCGAACTGGAGCTGGGTCGCTTCAAGCTGAAAGAAGGTGCAAGGCTCCGGCAGGATTACCAGACGTTCGCGGATCTGGCGACTGAGTTCAACACCTTGCACGTCATCCATGTACCTTATGCGGCCGAAGGGGCCAGCACGTTGTCCCCGCTCATGATGAGGGATTATGCGGACCGGCTGATGCGTACCGGCACGACCGATCCGCTGGACCTGACGTTTGCCATGATGTGCCTGAACGAGGGGATCGTGAATCGGCGGGTGATCCAGCATTACATTGCGAGCAGGCTCGGACAGGAAGTTAGGGACTACGGCAATGCCCAGATTCATCGCTACCTGGACCGGATCTTGGCCGGAGCGGGAGGCCGTGGCGGACGCCCGGGCTACCTGGGTAGCGGTCCGCAGCGAATGATCGTGGATTAAGAGGAGCGAGAGAAAGCTGCGGCTCAAACGGTTAATTCACGGAATGACATGTTGTACTCCAAGTAGAAAGGATGAGCGTGATGAAGCATTGGGACGAAAAGATTATGGCGATGATGAACGGCATGTCTACATCGCCAACCGATGATGGTTATGGTCATATCCCGGATGAACCCGAACCGGACCTTCATGCTGAATTTGTGCAGATCGGAGACGAACCATACTCTTTTGAGGAAACCGAATGTCTGGACGGGAAAATCAACCTGATGTTGCCGCGTACGTTCAAACCGATGTCTCCCCAAATGCTGGAATTGAAATATCCATCCCAGAATCGGCCGAAATGGGTCTATACGAATGCGGACGGCACCATTAATGTGGCAGTGAACCACACGACCAACCGATTGCCGCAGGAAGACTTGCCGCTTTTTAAGCAGAGCATGATTCAAATTTTGCGCCAAACTCAGAAATTGACCAAATGGTATGGGGATCATGATCGTAAGATCGATGGCAGGGATGTGGCCATTTGCGAGTTCCTTACCCCAGTCGTCAATGCCAATCTCTATCACTTCATGCTGTTCACTTCACTGGAGGACAGGGCACTGATGTGTACGTTCAATTGCACCGATCGGGAGATGGAGGACTGGCAACCGATTGCTTCTGCGATCATGAACTCTATCCGTTTTCAAGTCGAACATGAGCATGAAGGGAGTGCTTTGAATTGAGCATAGAAGCATTGTCTTACCAGAATGTGAGAGTCAGCCCGTTTGAGTTGGTCAGTCTTCAGGAACTATCCATCACGAAACAGATGAACGAGCATGCCCGCATGAAGTTTACGGGAATTGTTGACGAAGAGAAGAAGGATTCATATGTCCGATTAAGCGGCTCGGACACGCTGGTGGAGATTAGTCAAGTGGATGAGGAACGAGGCACTTCCGTGTTATTCAGCGGTTTGATTCTCAGCGTTAGCGTAACCGCGAACGGCGGGGTCTACACCCTGGAAGTGGAAGGCATCTCTCATACGCATGATCTGGATGTCCGTCGCAAAAGCCGTTCATTCCAAAACCACAGCATGACTTACCCCCAATTGTTGGACGCCATTGCGTCCGATTACCCCAATATCGATATCATGGATGCTGCGACAGATGGTGCGGCCATCGGCAAGTTCACGTTGCAATACGAAGAGACGGACTGGCAATTTCTGAAGCGGATTGCTTCCCGCTTGCGCACGGGCCTTATGCCAGCATCGGTATTCGATACGCCCAAGTTCTATTTCGGCGTCTTCGATACGTCATCCAAAGGCAAGCTTGAGGATTTCAATTACCGGGTGCGCAAACGGATGGACAAATATCGTTATACTTCCCAGAACACGAAAGTAGAAGTCGGCGAAGACGATTACGTGTACTACGAGGTCGAGACGAACCGGGTGCTGGATCTCGGTAATGCCATCGAATTCAAGGGCAGCCTGCTCTACGTCTATGAAGCCATGACCGAGATGAGGAACGGCCTGTTGAAACATCGCTATACGCTTAGTACACATCGCGGCTTGCGCCAAAATACCTTTCACAATGACAAAATCATAGGCGTCTCTTTACAAGGAAGCGTGATCGCCATCAACAAAGACAAGGTGCAGGTTCATCTGAACATTGACAAAGAGCAGAGCGCATCTGGTGCTCATGATTTCCCCTATCAATCCGTGTACACGGCGGAAGGCAACAGCGGTTGGTACGTTATGCCCGAGAAGGGCGACAGTGTTCGAATTTATTTTCCAAGCAACCGGGAAGAAGAAGGCGTGGCTACAAGTTCTGTCCGCCAGAACAGCGATGACGGAGAGAACAATAAGGTCAGCAACCCGGACCACAAGTATTTCCGTACCGCGGCAGGCAAGGAGCTCAAGATGACTCCGGAAGAGGTCATTGTGACAGGCAAGGATGGCGAGATCTTCATCCGGCTCAGCGAAGGCGGAGGAATCGAGATCATAAGCAGCCAGCAGGTCAAAATCACCGCCAAGGAAGACATCATGATGAATGCCGAGAAAAGCATCGTACTGTCCGCAAAAGAGGAGATCAGCCTGACTTGCAAGGAAAGCAACATCAAGCTTGACGGAACGACCGCATTGGTCGGGACAGAATTGAAAACCAATTAGGTGATCGGATCGGGATCGGGGCGGAAGCAATTTGGACAACATGGCTTTTGCCGGGCGGATTCCCCCATTCGGTCAGATGAATGTAAGTTATGTCTGATATTCATATAACAACATATTAATGCTATCTAGGTGGTGGGTTATGCATGAATATGGCACTTGAAAGGTTCAAGGAAGAGGTTGTAGTTCCGGTGCGTAGTCGGGTGTTACTCCATTGGGAGCGATTGTATGTCGAACAACGCGAACGATTGAAGCAAGAATTCGTCCATCATTTTGGCCAGTTCTGCGAGCGGGTTCTGCATGAGCAGCAGATTGGAGAGCACGGGCCGATTGGTCACGTTACTTACTCTATGCTCCGGACCTCCATGCTTGAAGGCCGGTTTCTGTATCTGGCCGAAGCTTCGGACGAAACATGGCTGTTTGATCCACGTTCGGTGGAGAGCAGTTATGATGCCGCGTGGGCCTTTGGTTACCTGAACGTCATGAAGAGCTGTTGGGAAGAGGAATTGGAACGGCCCGGATCGCCGTTTCGGGGAGCGATTCACCGTCCTGATGTTGAGCGGTTGCTGATTCAGGAGTCTGCGCATGGCCATGCCTATGTTACCTCGCTCATTCGTCATGCGTTGCCAGACGCGTTGGCTTGCGAGGCATTCGACCAATTGGACAAATGCGATGCATTCGAGGTAAGGGTGGGCGAGTACCTGGATGTGAGCGAATCGGTGTACCGGAGAGATTATGCCGATCAGGACGAGGCAGCCATTCGCAAATGGCTGTCGGAAGGCAACGATGAGGCTTACGGATACGGCACATTGGAACGAATGGATCTATCCGGCATGAATATGGACGGGATGGATCTGCGGTTTTCGGCTTTTCGCAGTCTGTTGTTCGGCGGCGGACGATTCCAGGCTTGTAACTTGACGGGCACATCGTGGGAAGGGTGCGAACTTACGGATACTCGGTGGGATCGAAGCGACATGTATGGGACACGGTTTCGAGGAAGCCGGCTGGTTGGAGCCACATTTTATGGAGTGAACGCACAGCGAGGGTTGCCTGATGCAGAACAATGGAACGGGCCGGGATTCGATGAGATTTCGTTTGCCGAATGCGATTTGCGGGAAGCGGATTTCATGCTGGCTAATCTTGGAGGAGCTGATTTTCGCGGAGCCGATCTGCGGGGAGCCGTCTTCGGCGTGTGTAATCTGACGGGAGCAGATTTCCGCGGCGCGGATGTAACGAAAACGGATTTCACCGGTTCTCTGCTGACAGAAGCACGGATGGACGAAGGAGCGTTCTGTTTGCTTCATGGTCGCCCGGAAGCCAGGGAACGGACGCTGCCGGATGGTCAGCCGATCGGAAATTCCCCGGAAGAGCTGAAGCAAGCCATGCAGCAGATTGGAGCAGTGGGAGGTCAGAGATGATGAAAGAAAGCTGGTTTCGGATTACGCAGGATCAGCGGATTGCGGATGCGATTGAACCTTTGCATGTGAAGGAGCGGATAAAACCGGAATGGATGCGGGGGGAGCTGCTTCATGAGCTGGAGCAGGCAACACTGCAATTTACGATTCGCCCAAGCCGCAGCCCGGTTGCTGTTGATCTGATCGAGCAGCCTTACCCTTTATGGTCTGATGATCTGAAATATGTGATGCAGGCCTTTGCGCCAAAACTGCTGTTTCGTGTGACTGGACTGATGGATCTGGAGCGCCAAAAGTTATATCCATATTGGTTCATGGTTCCGCCACGAATCGCTGCGCTGGCTGGTGGCAGCGAATTCGATCGGAGCGGGCGTCTGCGCCGCTTACAGGTAGATGGAGATCGCTTGAACCGCACTGCATGGCCTGTCGTTCAGCTCACGGATCAGCGTTTGCAGGAAACGGTTCTGCTCGTCAATCTGGCACTGGCGGAAGCGATACTGAGACGGGAATTCATTGGTTTGAAGTTGGAACGGGTGGAATTGACCACTTGGGAGTTACAACGCTGAGAGGCATGAACGTCAAGTTGAACTATGGGCAGCCGCATTGCTGCCGACCCGAAGGGAGAAATGATGATGGCAGAGGCAATCGGAGCAACGAAACCGGATGTAGTGGATGAGGGGGCCGGCGGGCCGGCTTACGTCGTCGCCGGGGCCATTCTGAGCTGTTCCTGCGGAACGCAGCTGAATCGGCTGAAGATTCCGTACAGTCACGGCGTGCATTTGAAAGAGAAAGCGCAATTGAATGTGGCAGATGCCACGCCGATGATTCACATCATGCCGTTTGGCAACTGCACGAGTCAATTGAATCCGGCCGTACAGGCGGGCGAATTCGATATCGAAGGCGTGCAGAAGGCACCTTGCATCCCCGTGGTGAGCACGCCGTGGATGGGCGGAAAGACGGATGTGCTGATCGAAAACGAACCTGCGCTATTAAGCACCTGCATGAACATGTGCCTGTATGGCGGATACATCCAGATTGAAGACGATGGACAGGAATTGGGGGGATCGTCCATCGGCGGAACAACCGGGTTCGGAGGCAATATCCGCTGATCGAAAGTGCTGGCATGTAGGTCTACAGAGGACCATCACTATATGTCCTTGATCAACGGATGTAGGGATGAGGCAAGGATGAAGGCGAGGAGAGGAGGAGAACGATGAGCATCGTGGAGTCGGCTGTCGGAGCGGGGAACATCCGGTGCCTGTCGCCCTATACGCTGCAGAGCATTCAGGAATTGCGGCTCGAACGAAGGGCAGGAGATCATGCAAGGCTGTTTCTCAAAGGCATCGTGCCGGATGAGCAACAGGATCGGGAGTTGAAACGGGCTGTTCAGTCGGAAAATGTGCAGTTGATCGAAACCGGAGATCAGGGGCAGGAAGTGCGCAAGTTGTTCCAGGGCATGGTGCAGGACGTGAGCATACGCCGGGTGCAAGGGATCTATCTGTTGGAACTCGAGGCGGTATCCTATTCTTACCTGTTGGATATTCAGCCGCGAATCCGTTCGTTTCAGAACAAGGACCAGGATTGTGAAGACGTGATTCGCCAGGTGCTGACCGCCTATCCGAAGTCGGATGTCATCGATTACGTCAGCGGCGGTACGAAACTGGGTGCGTTGACATTGCAGTATCGGGAGACAGACTGGCAGTTTCTGCGGCGGATGGCTTCGAGGTTCGGGGCGGTAATTATTCCGGAGGTGACGGCGGATTCACCGAAGCTCTACATCGGGGTTCCGGATGGACGATTCTCGGAATTGCCGGATCAAGGCTACACGCTAACCCGTGACATGAAGGCGCTGAAGGAAGCGTGGGCCGTGGGTGCAGCAGGCGTGACGGAAAAGGATTTTACGAGATATACGGTGGATACACACCGTTGGTTCGCACTTGGAGATACCGTGCTGTTCCAGGAAGAAGAGTTGAAAGTGGAAGCCAGCGTGAGTCTGCTACGGGGAGGCATGCTGCGGCATACGGTGACGCTAAGCCCGGAGAGCGGCATACGCCAGAACGAGATCGTGAATGATGACATTGCAGGCGCAGCGCTGGACGGCAAGATCATCGGGGTATCCAAAGATACCGTGAAGGTACATTTGGACGTAGATGCCTCACAGTCCGAAGATGAGGCCAGCTGGATGCCGTATTCGGCGGTCTACGCCGGGGACGGCGGCGGATTCTACAGCATGCCCGAATCCGGAGATGCAGTCCAGGTGTATTTTTCGACGGGCCGGGAACGGGATGCCTTCGCCATGGGGTCGGTTCGACGTGGAGGTCAGCCTTCCCCAAAGACGGCCGATCCTGCCACCAAGAGCTGGGGAACGAACTATGGCAAAGAGATGAAAATGACCGATTCCGAGATGTCCCTGATTGCGACCGAAGGCAGCCTGTTCATTACGCTGGATGGTGGCGGCATCAACATTCAGAGTGATACCGGAATTGTAGCGGTAGCCGGGCAGGAATTCATACTGGAAAGCGAGAAGAAGATAGGGATTGAGGCTCAGGAGACCATCTATCTTCAGTGCGGTGATAGCAGCGTCATCCTGGATGGCATGACCGATTTGAAGGGCAGTGAAGTGCTGCTCGATGGATTGATCAAGTTGCCAGTGACGGTCGAGGATTTGGAGCCAGTGCCGGAGGCCCCCTTTGTATCCGAGGTTCAGGTGGAAGAAGAGCCCGAGGAGAAAAAAGGCTTCTGGGGAAAAGTGCTGGACGTTACCCAAACCGTGCTTGACGTTGCCGGGATGATCCCTGTCATTGGAGAGGTAGCGGACTTGGCCAACGCAGGAATCTATGCGGCACGGGGAGATTATGTGAATGCCGCATTGTCCGCCGCAGCTGCGATTCCGTTCGTAGGTTGGGCGGCGACGGGTGCAAAGTTTGCAGTGAAGGGTTCCAAGCTGTTGTCCAAGGCCGGCAAAGTCGTGGATAGCGTGATGGGCGTCGCCGGCAAGGTGATGGACAAAGCTGGACAAGTAGCTAAAGCTGTTGGGGATTTGGCGAAAAAGACGGGAGATGCGATCTCCGGTGCCTTGGGCAAGGTGCTAACGAAAGCTAAGGGTCTGGCGAGCAATTTCAGCCCGATGGATCTGGCGAACAAGCTGAAGGGCAAGCTCAATGATCTGATGATGAAATCGCCGATGTTGACTAAAGCATTAGATATGGCTAATTCATTTAGCATGAATTTGATGACCGACATTATGTCTGATGCCATGTTTAGCGCCGCGCTAGATATGTTGGGACGATATGGCGATAACAACATTGTTATGATGGCTTCAATGGTGCTAATGGGTGCGCCTGGAGGCGGCGGGAAAAAGAAAAAAGGAAAAACTCAGAAACAAATTAAAAAAGAAGTTGACGCCCTAGATAAGAAAATTAAGAAAATGGAAAAAGAAGGGGCGGATAAAGAAGAACTAAAGAAAATTAAACGTGAACGAAGTAAACTTGCCAATCAACTTGATACTCCAGATGACATAAGCAGTAACTACAATTTATCTAATGTGGAAGGGTATGAGCGTAAAATCGATAATACAAAGTACTATCATCACGATAAAGGTGACTTTGGCGAGGAAGTTGCTAGAAAAATTGCCAAAGATAATAATTTTGGCGAAGATATATCGGATTTGTTCCAAGTTGGTCGTAATGGAGTTGACGGTACATTTTTATCAAAAGGTCCACCGCCTAAAATTACCATGATTGAAGCAAAAACTTCTGAATGGGCAAATTTCACTTATTCAACAAATCAAAAAATGGGTGGTGATGGGTATTTTGATAATATGCTGAAAAACGGCGATTCAAGATATGAAGGATTTCAGGAAAAATTCGACAAATTGGTAAGAGAAAACCCTGGCTTAGAATTTGATTTCATAAGGGTTGAAGTAGACATTTCAAAAACGAATGTTGGATTTGGCGTAGATATTGTCAAGGTAAAGGATTGGAATAAGGCTATAAAATAACTCTGCTAAGGAGAAAGCGATGATAAATTCAAAAAAATTGCAAATGGCATACAAAAGATATATCAAGAATTTTTCTGAGGGATTAACACTGGAAAAATCGTTAAAGAAGTATGAAGAGGCTAAAATAGAAAATTCCGATATTGTGGAAAATAACGAAACTGAAAAGGATCATATCCTGTTAGTTAATATGTATAGAATATCTTCTTACTGGCTATCGGAATGGAAACATCATGTGCTGATTAAAGGTGAGGAGAATGCAATGGGGCTAAAGCAAATACAGAAAGTTGTTTTTTACCAATGTATGGTCCGACATATATATAAAGATCGTTACCCGAATATGAAGTTAATTCATTATTCATTTGATTTAAATATAGTTGCCCTAATTCATTTCAACATGTATGGATGGAAAAAAGAAGAGGATGTTTTCTTTGACTTTATTGAAGAGTATCTCGTGGAAAACATCATGAAGGCCAATGACTGGAATAAACATATTTGGTATTTATTTGAGTTGTATTTGCGAAGTTCTAACAAAACGATTTTTGGTGTAAACCAAAATATCCATATGATAGTTAAATTAAAGCTGGAAGAGAAAGGTATGAACTATGACTTAATTCCGGGAGAACTTGGCATATACAGCGAAGTGTTAGACCGTTGGAACACGCCTGACCTTGATGAGATCACACAACTGATTGGTAAAATGTCAGAATACCATTCTATGCTAGCTGCGGAGCTGGGGCAGTCATTAGAATTCGGAGATTTTCGCTATACCTTTTATCCATATGAAATCTTGTTTTTGCTTCATGTACGAAAAAAGCAAGGTTTGCCGAATCCAACGCATTTCGATGATTTCCTCATGAATTCGCCCGAAGCTAAAATAGAGATTCAAGACCCCGAGCCGTATCCGGATCAGGATCCCATTTTGCAACTGGTGGATGGTTACTATCGTAAAAACTACCCTGAGTATATTCCGAACAAGTACGGAATGCTGTTTGAATAGAGGAGGAAAAGAGTATGGACGATGAAGATTTGGTGCCCTTGATATTCAAAAATGCAGAGGATATTGATCAAATTTTGAATGATCCTGACGAATCGTTGGTATACTTCAGCATGCTAAACCATGGTTTAGCGACGAAACGATTTTTATTTTTGGACTACAAGGGGGAAGAGGGACAGGAAATCGTCAATTATATTTTGGATTATGAGTTTGCTCACGACATTGAACTGGGAACTGCAGAAGAATTAGAGGTGTTGGGAGAGTTTGACTATGCCTATCTTCCGGAGAAAATTAGGGAAGTGAACAAGTTAATCTCACCTAAAGGTTATGGTTTGTTTACCTATCCAACGACAGGAGACTTTTACGCGTTGTTTATCGCCGAACTGGAGCATAACCATGCGTTTAGTCAGGTCGATTTATTGGGAGATGAAGATATCCCGGAACGAGAGCGTTATATTCAATTGTACATTTAAAGGTTGTTGAAAAGTGTAAGGGGCTCCGGTTAAGACAACCGGAGCCTGCTTGTTTTGAATGGCGGTTTGAGTAGTTCTAAATATAAACTTTCTGGCGAAATACATATTTCTGATACACCAAAACTAGACCTAGTGCTCTACAGATAATACGGGAAAGGAAACCCCGTTGTTTAAAGGGCAGTTGCATGCATCTCCATTGAAACGTCCAGAGGAGTTACCAAATGCGAACTTAGAAATGTCAACGGTAAAAATAAAAAAAGTGAGGAGTAATAAGAATGGCTGAAATTGTAAAAATCCATGAACCGGTATCATTAGAACAGGTAGAGAACTTTGAGAAAACTAATGAGATCGAATTACCTAAGTTATATAAAGATTTTTTGTTGGAGTATAATGGGGGGCGTGTAGAACCGAATGTTTTTAAAATTTCATCTGATGAGGGTGAAAGTGCATTAAATGTTTTTTACGGAATTGGTAATATGAAAAATAATCTTGAAAAGAAGATTGGATTTTTTGAGGAGATATTAGAAATTGGATTTATTCCCATAGCGAGAGATTCCGGGGGTAATCAAATTTGTTTAGGTATAAGAGAAGAGTTCTATGATCAGATTTTTTTCTGGATACACGATGAAGAGTATGATGATGCTATGGACAACATGCATTTCTTGGCGAAAAATATTCAAGAATTTATTGGTAGTTTGTATGATGATGAATAAAATTAATATGTTTTGTTACAATTTGCATTAATACTGAAATAGTCGGTACCCATTGCCGAATGAATTAAACATCCAACCAGTAACGCATGTTAGAATGGAAGGAAGCAAGTGAAAAATGAGAGAAGCTTAGAGAGTAAGGAGATATATTTTCCAACGAAAAGTTTGAGGAATTTAAAGAACAATACAAAAATGCGCAAAAAGAAATAACGATTGTAACAAACGATGGGACAAAAATTAGGGTTGATGCAATTGCAACTGATAAAGATGGTAATGTTATAAATACAAGAATAAAAAAGCTCTGAGACTGCACCATATATACAGAAAATCAAGAAAAAGGCTTCCCTGATTTATAGTATTTATCAAGATTTAAAGTCAGTAGATGGATTTATATTCGATTTACAATTTAAGCATGAACCAACTGAAAATTGCAAAAAAATTTAGAAATTTTTAAGGTGAGCCACAGGATTTGCAGATTGTCTTTAGAGTTAATGAACCCGATGGACATATATATGAGGTGTAAATTATGAAGGCAAGTGAGGCATTTGATAATGTATGTGCTTTAGTAGCTGAGAAATATAAGGACGATGGTTGGAAATATGCTAAGTCAAGTCATTGGATGACTAAAAAAGATAAAAAATTCATGTATAAGGTGTTTTTTATTCAAGTTGGAATAATATTTCTGATAAAACTGTCGTGTTTTATGGGGAATGTGCCATTATTCCGCTAAAATCTAAAAATAAAATCTTTCATACAAGTACCCACAAATGTAATATTCCAAGCGGAAGTTTACATTGGAATATAGCAAATGAGAAAGACTGGAACCAGGTGGTTAGTGAATTCACCAACTGGTTAGACAGTGTATTCATGCCAATTGTAGATAAATGTATGAATGATTTGGATAACTTCGTAAAAGAAGTTGTTGTGCAAGGGTTCTACCCCGAAAATGGTTATATAATTGATATTGGATTTGTGTTAGATCATGGTTCGCGTGAATTAGCAGAAGAAGCGAGCATTAGGTATTATGCGAGTTTGAGCGAGTACGAACAAAATGTATTCAAAGACAATTATGAGAGTATGATACAGGGGAATGAAGCTGTGAGTGTATACGGTAATAATATGATGAGGAATTACTCTAATTTTAGAACTATTATTGAAAATAAAATTATTGTTACGTTATAGCACAAGGTAATCGAAGGAAGGGTGGTAAAATGGAGCGATCCATTTATTACCCTTTCTGTTTTCGAATAACATTTTATGGATCTACGCCAGGAGTTTGTTAAGATTTGTGGAAACGTGGTTCGCAACTCCCACAACAAGATAGAAAGATAAAACCAGCAAACCAAACCCTAAAGAACTGCCAATACTTGATAAACAATCAAAGGCTTATTCCAGCTTGAATGCTGAGAAGGAGTAAGCTTTTTTTGCATGCACACGGTGAGCATTTTCAAAGCCGTCGTTAGAAAAGAATGAGGGCGAGACACAACAGCCATTCTGACGGGGTAAGCGAAAACCCTGACCACTAGATTGTTAATATTAAATCAGACAGCTTTTTAAGGGCTGCATGGCGATACTGAACAGGTGTCATGTATCCCAGTGTTCCGTGAATTCGATGTTTGTTAAAACAGTTTACGTAATCGCATAATTCTAATTCCAGATGACGAAGGTTTTGAAAGCTTATCTGGGATGAACTCCGTTTTCATGACTTTGTAAAGTGGCTTCAGCCGCAGCATTGTCATAGGTGCAGCCTCTCATGCTCAGAGATCGGCCGATTTCAAATGTCTTCAGAAGCTCGTCCATCCTTTGATTTTTAGATTCACTACCGCGGTCCGTATGAAACCACTGAATGTAACGCAAATCACCCTGTACTGTAGCAAAGGCGCATGAAATCAGAGTAGCGTCCTTGTGTAGATCTGCACTATGAATCTGTCTTTAATCAATAAAATGTCTTTGTATCATTCTTTGCAAGTTTCAGAATAGAAGAAGGAAAGAGTATAGAAGGCCGGAACATGGTTTTCTATATAAACCGCACTAATCAATCACACAAGGCCACTGTGAGTGCAGTACCATCTTCCTGTTATCCCCAGATTTTTTTTTAATTCCTTATTTCAAGGGGGAAATCCGGTGATAAAGGCGACCGCATTGCTTCTCCAGATTGGTTCTGCCTCTCCGTTAACGTGTGTATGTTTTTTGCGGTTTATATAGTGATAAGTGAATCCTCCAGGGCAGCATTAGCGAATGAACTTAACATTCAACCAGTAACACGCTTAACCCAATTAATACCTGTATTAAGGTTTCTCTGTTAGTTCGTACAAAAGAATCAAAATACTTGACTCGTTTTGTGGATCTTTGTTTTCTTGTTGACATAGAATGGCTTGTTTCAGAGTGCTTGTACCTTGCAAGCGGAATATGACATCTAGAGGTTATCCTACATACTATAAGGAATTATTTCCTAGTGAGTGCGTCATACATGACATGGAAACCGAGCTCTGTATGTAGACTTTATACAGGAATTGTTCGAAAATAAAAATCCTACTAAGTAAGGGATTAATAAAACTGAAATACATTGCGGGATATTCAATCTGTTGTAGGAGGTTTTATTGTGAAATTAAAAACGATTATCTTACAGGGAGATTCTAAATATGAAAAGGAAAATCAATTATTTCCTATAAGATGGAAGTCTCATCATGTAACCGAATTATTTATGGAGTTATTTCCTGATATTGAATTGGATGGGAACAGACAGTTGACTATTTTAGCTACAAGGGATAGAAGAGAAAACGCCAAGAAATACAACAATTATAAAGCGTTTAATGCCTCGGCATATTATCTTGAAGAAGCGCAGATAAAGACTTTGGAGACCTTAAACCCAGAAGATGCAGAAAGTTTCATTTTGGGTATTATTGAAGAGGTATTAGTTGATATAACCAACATAATTGGTGAAGATGAACAAAAAAGAACCGTGATAAAAGATACCATTAAACAAGTAAGGGAAATGGAATTCTCACTAAAGAAAAAAATGAAAACCTTATCCAAAAAGTCGAAGGTAGGAAAATATAAAGCAGATGTGTTTAGATGCCTGAATAAAGTATCTGGTGAAGTATGGTGCGTGGAAATAGAAAATGGAATCTCAGGTCAGACCAGAGTGGAGTGGTTGACCAGCAAACCGAATTATTTAGATCGCAGAGATTACTTTAAAAAATCCAAGTGGGAAGAAAATAAATTTATAATCACGAATAGATTAGGAGTAGAGGTCTTTTCGATTGAAGTGGGTGGGTATGGAAGAATCATAATGAATAAAGTCATTTACTAAAACAGATATTTACTACAATTTCCATAAAAATGAACAGGTTAATTGTGATAAGATGACTACCATGGGTTGCCATTTTTTAAACATGGAGATATATGGATTAATTAATCCAAAATATTAGAGATGATTCGTGCTGAGCTTTATATTGAACAGATTGAATATGGGGAATTCCACCATGATTAATCTGTTTTTTTGTTGAATTTTTCACTTCGAAGACGGCCTGTTAATCTCGTCCGCGAATAACGAAGTGCGTTACGACTATGACTATAACGAAGAGGGTCTGCTCACGGCCAAATATCAGAGCCGGGATGCAGCGCCACGTCCCGTGCTGCGCTACGAGTATGATGTGGAAGGCCGGACGGTAGCCCGCACGGATGCTGGCGGAACACGCGTCGAGTATGCGTATGATCCGTTGGGCCGGGTGGTTGCCATTCGGCAGGGCGAGAACGAAATGGCCCGGTACACCTATGCAGCGGGCAACCGAATCGCGTCCATGCTGTACGGCAACGGCGTGCAAACGGCGTATGAATACACGCCTGAAGGGCAGGTATCGCGGCTCCACACCCGGGCAGCAGATGGAACGGTCCTGCTGGACAACCGCTATGCCTATGACCGGAGCGGGAATACGATCGGCTGTTATGGCACACAGGATCAGGCCGAGTATCGATACGATGCACTGGATCGGTTGGTGGAAGCCCGGTATGCCGGATATGGCACGGAGAAACTGGCGTATGACGAAGCAGGTAACCGAATTTCCCGTGTCTGGAACGGACAACGGACAAGCTATACGTATGATACAAGGAACCGTCTGCTCAGCCTGATTGAGGAAGCATTGCAGGAAGAGAACGAGGAACAAGGTAGAGCGAATGGGCGAACAAGCGGGAAAAACATCCGTTACGCTTACGATGCGCAAGGCAATCTGATTCAGGAACATCAAGGAGAGCAGACGACAAGCTACGTCTATGATGCATTCAACCGTACCATTCGAGTCGAACAAGCGGATGGACGAATCGTGCAGCATGGCTACGACCCGGAGGGTTTGCGAAGCAGGCTGGACACAGACGGAACCGTACGCCATTTTGTGCATGATGGCTGGCATGTCGTCAACGAGTTGGATGAAACAGAGCGGATACAGGCTTCCTATATCCGTGGTCATGAATGGCTCTCGCAACTGGACGATCAGGGTAATGTGGCTTATTATGTAAATAATATCCACAGTGATGTCACTCACCTGACCGGATCACAAGGCCAGATCCTGAATGCGTACACGTATGATGCTTTCGGGAACATGCTGTCTGCACGAGAGCAACGCGTCAATCCGTTCCGTTATGCGGGAGAAATGCAAGATGCGTTGACAGGACATTACTATCTGCGCGCTCGCTTCTACAATCCGATCATCGCGCGATTTACACAGGAAGACACGTACCGTGGAGACGGTCTGAACCTGTATGCGTATGTCGCCAACAACCCGATCCGATATGTGGACCCGAGTGGGTATGCGAAAGCAGGAAGCGGAGGCAGTTCTGATTCTTGTTTGAATAAGGGAAACAAACATGCATCAAATGAGTCTGTAGGGGATAGTGTAAAAGACTCAATACCACCTGAGCAACTATTAAAAATTACACATGCAAATATACCAAATCCAAGGGATTCTCTAAATCAAAAAATACAGGTAAGAGGCGGGGTATCTGGTAAACCTAAAAGTCGTCATCTAACTAAGTATGAAAGAAATCTAGCTCATCCAATTCTGGATGATATTACAGCGCGATCTTTAGGTGACATTGGAGCTAGAGATCGTTTGAATTCTCTAAATGACCATATTCTTGAAAATCGAAATAATGGGCAAAATTTTGAGGGATGGAATTCGGTCTATATAAGAGACGAGCATGGAAATAATGGTGTAATGCGAATCATTTATAAGCAAGCTTCCGATGGTATTGATTGGAACGTTATTCAGTGGCATTAGAAATGTCATTTATTTTATAATTGCAATCCAAAAAAACGAAAAAATTGCATGACGAGAGATTCTCTTTTTTCTACCTAACAGCCAGTACAACATTTTCATTAGTATCGAAAAGGTTAGAGCTTTTTAACCATTATTTGATCCACCCAAAGGAAACTTCAATTTGCTATATAGGTTTGTTAATCTGAGAGATTTGTGCAGTAGTTATGACTTTCGGTTTGGCGCCATCTGAATTCCTAACTTCAAAATCAAGAATGATGATCACATGGATGAATTAGCTTGAAAGAAAGTTGAGTATATCAGGCTGGTAGGTAAAGTTTGAATGATCAAAAAAACTTGCGAGGTTACCGCCATAGAGCATTGGCGTTACCAGATGGAATGTTTGCGTGGTAGCAAATCACAAAGGAGTACATTTTTGATTGTATATCAATTCAAATGTTTCAATTGCCATAGGGCTCTATCACAATAATATATTTTGGATGCTCCAAAGTTTCGTAGAGGGTACCATCATGTTTAAAGTTGAACATTCCGTGACGGTATTGGTTGTCTACTTTCAACTTTTGATGAGAAATTAAGCTGAAAGCAAATTATTCTCTATAATAGGGTGCGAAAAACATTTTTTTCAATGCAATAGTGGTCGCATCGACTAGAAGCAAAGTTTTTGGAACCAGAAACCTCAAGACTCTACACTTATTTCCGCGAGTGTAATTTCAAACAAGTAGATAGAATACTTCTTAAGTTTAGCAACTGAATACCTGTTGTCTTTCCTGAAAAACAGGAATAATAAACGAGAGTTAGACCAACTCGAGATGCATCTAAGCACCCTGGTAAAAATAAGCTAGTTTATTGCTTATTATCTGTTGAAAGTACACTGGATAATTTAACATATCAAGTAGTAGAGGAGGAAAAAAATAAGTGAATGAAAAAGTTATCTATGCTAATGAGCTGTTCAAATATATGACACAAAATATTGATTCAAAAGAGTATCAAACATTTTTTGCTTTACTAGAAAATATAAAATATAATCCTATCTTACTAGAGTATTATGGAGAAGAGTTTGTTGAGCATATGATGGATCTTCTCATGCGTGTAGAAGATAGGGTTCATCAGGTTTTAATAATAGAAACATTAATTGAGTGCTTGGATATATACGTATTTAGTGAGAAATATATAAAGGAAATCTTTGATAAGTATATGTTATGCGTGGCTGAAGAAGTTGTGGATCTGAGTGAACTGTCAACGTGTTTGATTGGTTTTTTAGAAGCGGGTATTAAGGAAGAAGAGATAATAAAGAAGTTGGAGGAGAACTTAGAAAAGGAAAGCTTAATAAGCGTATTATCAAGATTGTACATTAATTATCTTTCTCATTCTGTTGAAGACCAAAATTGCGTGATGGAGGAAGCACGTCAAGGATATTATATAAGCCAGCGTTCTGGGATTATTGCCCAATTTTTATTATTAGTGCACCCACACATTCGAAAGTATGCAGGAATAAGTCAGATCACTTTCTTGTATGATTCATATAGGGGTGTTTATGAGGATTGTTGGCCTAGGGGGTTACTTCCAAATATGAAAGAGAGACTTATTAAGTCAAGGGTTTTATCAAAAAAAGAAGTGAGTGTGTTAGAAGAGTTGGATATGTTAGTCAATCTCCAAGGAGAAGAATTAGATTCAATTGAAGTTAGAAAACTGTATGATCAATTTTTCGAAGGTAAGGATCCGCTTGAGACAATATATACTCTGCCAGATTGCCCAAATAGTGAATCTGTGTAAAAATCATTCGTTCAATATTTATATAGAGATAAACTATTTGAAGATGAAGATTTTGGAGTTGATATTGTTTCTCCAGAAGAATTTATCTTGGCAAATCCAGTTATCATTAAAGTTGTGGGAATATGACATTTATTCTAATTGGTACATTATAGCTGATGATCGGAATGGAGATTATTTAACAATTGACCTCCATAGAGACCGATTAGGAAGATGTTACGATAGTCATTGGGATAAAGATGCTGTCGCAGGGAGTTTTGCGATCATTTCTAACAGCTTTACAGAGTTATGAAGCAATCTCGTTAAAACAAGAGGACAAGGAACTACATGGTACTGGGATGAGGATGATTTTGAACCTTTAGGAGACGCATATGATGATCTTAGGAACGAATAGAGTGAGCTTTAGGATTTTTATATGACGGATTGTAATATGAAGTGCGACATCTGCCCAATACTTCAATGAGCAAGCAAATCATTAAATGTCTAAGGTCTATTCCTATTGGGAATAGGCCTTTTTTATAACTTGTGGCTCAGATCCTAAACGAATTTTTCATGCTTGCAATGCACAGCACGGCTACGACCCGAAGGGGTTACGAAGCAGGCTGTACACAGACGGAACCGTACGCCATTTCGTGCATGATTTGGCTGGCATGTCGTCAACGAGTTGGATGAAACAAGGCGAGTACAGGCTTCCTATATCCGTGGTCATGAATGGCTAACGCAACTGGACGATCAGGGTGATGTGGCTTATTATGTAAATAATTTCCACGTTGATGTCACTCACCCGACCGGATCACAAGGCCAGATCCTGAACGCGTACACGTATGATGCCTTCGGGAATATGCACGAGAAACCAAGCAACTTCAACCAGCAATCCATGCAACGGATTCTGCTAAGTGGATTGCAACTAGTTTAAACAAATTAACTGCGCCACCTAGTCAAGGTGGGTTCGAAAATTACGCCGTTCAAAAGGGAACAAAAGAAGGTGTGGTAATGTAGTGGCTATGGAGTTGGGATTAAGTAAAGGTGATGATAAATGTATTCAAGAAAATTTATCAGAGAACAATTAATTGATGCAATACATGGTGTGGAAGAAGCGAAAAAGTATTTCGAGGAAAGGTTTGATGATCCTGACTTATTGAATTTATTAATCAAGATCGCTATGGATGATTACTCTACGGATGCATCTGCGGGGGCATCTTATTGGATCTCACATTTTGAAGAAGAGCTTCTAGAAAAAGTAGAAGAAAAGCTGTTAATTCTTCAAAAATATAAGCTCGGTTCCATTTCAGCATTTGCTATTATAGCTCTATCAAAAATAAATTCCGAAAAGGGGAGAAAGTACCTGTTAAGACATAGAGTTGGTCCAAATATGAAATGGTGGGAGTCAGAGGCGCTCGAAAAATTATCTGAAGAAAGATAGCCCCGGAAATGGAAACGATTGAGAAATTGTTATATGAAATATAAGACTATAACTAGATTATCTTCATCAAAATTTTGCCCTGATATGGTTTATTCCAATCAGGATTCTTGTATTAATTGGTAAAATTTTAAAAATAACACTACATTATTAATTGTGTTGTAGAAGATCTATTCGTGAACGAAATAGTGCTTTCCTATTGAATGGGAACGGACAGCGCCCAAACGATGTTGCTAGCTCAATTCAATCGAGCGGATCGGGGGGAAATCCAACTACAGGTGTAACCCAAACAAAGAGGGGAAGGGTTGTCCCTGCGGCTGCAATAAGATTTTTCTCACACAGGGACCAACTGACGACAATACAGCGGTCTCAGACAATCTTTGAAAATAATAGTCATTTAGATCTTGCGTCGAGACTAGATCTTGCATCTAGACCCACTACCTTTAATCATGATATTGGAGAAGGTTATCAACGTGGTTCGTTAGCTTACGGAGTATCAAGAACAGGACAGGTGTTCTATAACAACAACACTCTTCAGCCGGTCACTGCATTTCCAATATGGGGTAGATAATAAATTTTTAAAAGGAGAATACACTAAAGTGAAGGGGAATTCACCACAACCTATTGATTTACTTAATTTGTTAAGATACATTCATACGGAATACATGAGCAAAGAAGATTATGATCAAATAGAGGATTATGACTTTAATTTAAAGGAAGAACAGCTAGTAATCATAAGAAAATTGATTGTTGAACGAGTGAAAACTGAGTATGATAATCAAGGACGTGAGCGATTGAAATGCGTCTTAGAGTTGTGTATTAATCAAGATGAAGAAGTAATAGAAGAACTATTCCAAATGTCCTCTCCGTGTGATGACATATTAGACAAAAAGGGTTTTTTAATTAATATATATAAAGAGCTATTCGACACTTTGTAACTTGCGAGTTATCAAAAGAGACTGAGCCTTGATTGAACTTCAATCAAGGTTTTTTTTGAATTAAAACTGTACACGTTCCACACTATATCAGCTGAAGATGATTTTCCTAGCTTACCGTTATTTAAACCTGGGTCTGGATTAGTGGAAGTTAAGTATGAAAGAAATGAAGTGCTAAGTTTAGGACTCGGTACTAGCCCAGAGGGGCTGAAGTTATTTAATGAAAGTATAAAAAGTATACATGTGGCAGATATTACAAATAACAAGTGGAAGGATATATTCAAAAAATGATGGAGACGACAGTAACGAATCTAATTCAGATTTACATGCCTAAATTAGAAGCTGCAAGAAATGTTTATCCGCATTTAAAGGTAGCAGAAGTTCTTAAAGAATTTTCAAAGAAGTTAAAATTACTAGAAGATGTTGAAAAAGAAATCGAAGTCTATCTGAAAGAATCCATTATAAATCATAGTTGGGGGAGAGACAATCGATTATGGTTTGTCGCTGTCCTTGAAAAACCATCTATAACTTATGTGAAGAGTTTATTGGAGATTTTAAAAATTCAAGATGCTAGTACGCCTTATTGGAGAGCCCTTGACGTCTTGGCATATATGCCTCAATCAATCTCTGTGAGTGCTGTACCTGAGCTTACACAAATTATTGAATCAAATAATCCTGTATGGTCTGATGAAATTTTAAAAAAAGCATTTGAAACTCTTATCTGGATCAGAGATAAAGAAGGTATAGAGTTTATATCAAGGGCTTGCGATTCGGACATCGAAAGAATTTCTCTTATGGCAAAATATTGGTTTAATTGGTTGAATGAAGAAGATGAATGATGATTAAGAGATTGTGTTTTTAGTTCAATATTTATTATTTTTGTTAAAGGAACCTTGAAGTGTTTCTGCTTCAAGGTTCCTTTGCTGTCTGAAGCGACAGGTAACTCTGCTGATGCATACGGTGGTTATTATCAACGGAAAAAATTTAGAACACAAATTTATAATGCCATATATTCAGAGCATGGTTATAAGCACTTAAAGGCAAAAACTGTAGATGATGCAGAACGATTTAGTGAAACTGGAAGAAAGCATGCTCAATATTTGCCAGACATAAATAATAGAACTCTTGAAAAAACAGCACTAGAGAAAGGTTTAATTGTTCAAGGGGATAAGGGTTCAATTTATTTTATTTATGATGGAGGCAAACCAGTAGGGTATGATCTAGGAGTAGAAACAAATTGGATAAGAGCTGGGTTGACATCTGGGGGGCTATCATGGACACCCAATAGCAGGTGAGCGATTGAATGATTATCTAAAAAAAGCTCGACCGAGATAATGAAAAAGTAGGTGAAGATATTGAAATCTCATTTAGTTCCGCCAAAAATCAAACTACTTCCGTTAAGAATCCCATCTAGTTGGGAGATGAGCTATAATTCGCTAATTGAACTAGACCCATGTCTATTAAAAGAAGATGATGAGAATATATGGTGTAACTTCACTGAAGACTTACTTCAAGTAAAACATATAAAGTATGATATTCTCCTAGATGTTGGTTGGTATCCTGAAGGTGACCCTACGGGGTCTTATGGGCTTGAATTAATTAAAGACCATAATTGGAGCAATCCTTTGTTTTCATTTGATACCCGAGATAAGGAGGAACTTGTTGAAAAAATTGAGTGTTTGTTATGGCAAGCCGGAGAAGGTTATTACAATTGAGCTTGATTTTGCTCAAATTGACTTCGTGCTTTTCGGGATTTCCTTTTAGGTGGGGCTACCCAGTACCGAACATCGTTCAACCAATAACAGATATAATGGACTTATGTCAAGAAAGTAGACACTTACGATACGGATTTTCTGGTAGATTGCGGTATAAGCTTCTTCCGGCGTCTTAAAACGAGGGCTACAGTATATGAGTTCCTTCTTTAAAATACTGTGCCATGACTCGATACACGCGTTATCGTAACAGTTTCCTCGGCGGCTCATACTCGATTCCATTCCGTATGATTTCAGTTGCTCCACATATTCTTTTGAGGTGTACTGAGAGCCGCGATCCGAGTGGTGGAGCAATCCCGGAGCGGGACGTTTGGCCTGGTACGCATCCTTCAATGCATTCAGCACCAGACTTGTTTCCATATGGTTGTACAAGCGCCAGCCTACAATTTCACGCGTACACAAATCCAGAACGCTCGCGAGATATAGACGACCTCCTCGGCAGGGAATGTAGGTGATATCGGTGACCCATACCGTATTGGGTTTGGACGTTTTAAATTGCTGATTCAGCGTATTCGGCGCGATGGATGATCATGTTTGGAATCCGTGGTTTGGACACGATATTTGGAACTTACCACGGAACGAAGATTCATTTGACGCATGTATATACTGACGGTACGTGAAGAGATTCTATACCCTTCCAGATGGAGCAAATACGTGATTTTAGGACTCCCACACCGCATCTGGTGGTCGTAGAAATGATACCGAATACGCTTCATGACCTCGGCTCTCCGGTTCTGTTGCGCGCTTGTTCGATCTATTCGCCATTTGTAATATCCGCTCCGTGACACTTGCAAAGTTCTGCACATCTTCTCCAAAGAAAACTGGGAGCGATGGTCTTCCACAAACTGAAATCTTAGCTCTTTGGCTTGCTGAAGATGTGCACTGCTTTTTTTACAATAGCGAGTTCCTCTTGCGTATCTGCAAGTGTATCTTCTTTCTCTTGAAGCAACCGGCGCATCTCTTGGAGCTCTGCTTCCAGCTCCTTCACTCGATCCATGCTAGCTACGGGCTCGTTTTTCAGTTCACGATACTTGCTCATCCACTGGTGTAACGTACTTTTCGGAATGTTGAGTTCTTCTGCCAAATCCCCGAGTGTCTTCGTCTGTTCTTGGATAAACTTGACCGTTTGCTTTTTAAATTCTTCATTGTAGCGTTGCCGTTGTTCTCCCATGTGGACACACCTCCGTTAGTCTTATTATCCTTCTGTCCGTTAACGGGTGTCCACTTTTTATTCTAGCTGCATAACCCATATAACGCTCGTATAAAAATTTCTCCATTTCGGTTGTATGCATATCAAATGCTTTAATTTCATAAACCAAAACAACGCTAGTCCGTTACACTGAACAGGTTGATTATGGTCGGATACTACCATGATTGACCTGTTTTTTGCTATTTTTTTTATTAGTAACTGCTTACTAGAGAGTATAAAAAGGATGTTATACAAAGAATTATCCGAATGTATTATAGTACCGACAAAGAAGGTGCAAGAAGATTAATAGACAAAGTATCAAAGAGTATGGATCCAGATCACAGCTGGGAGTTACAATTGGATGGATTGGATAATAAACGAAACCTTAAGTTGATGGATTGGTTTACAAATAGAAGAATGGGTACAAATCTCGCAAATCAAATGAAAAGTGTTCCTTGCGGTTCTAGGATAAAAATAATAGTTGAGGGGGAATGAATATGAGAAAAACAATTCAAGAGAAGATAACTTTGATGAAGAATGTTCTCGAAGAAGATCCTTTTAACCTAGTGATAGGAGAAATTCAAGAGAGAATAGCTTCTGACGCTGATTTCAACTTCAAGGATGGTCAATTACGAGATTATTATAATTTTTTAAGACAATATGCATCTATGAGATGTGGAAGCATTATTATTTTCGGGCAAAATGAATTAACTGATTTTCAGTTTCCTGTTGCTGAAATGCCTGGTGGTTTTGAAGAATGGATTTGTATTGGAAAGATTGATCCGTATCCATTATTTATAAATAAAAAAAATGGGATGATTTATTGTTTATTTGAAGATTCAAAGATTAAATCATATGAAGGATGGAATGATTTTTTGGAGAATTATGTTTTTGGAGAACGTTATATTGAGATTATTGGTAAAGATGAGTGGTACGAACTATTAAAAGAACAACAGATTATATAAATATGTTGAAACTGATTTCAAGATTTTCTAAAAGGTAAACGTATAAAGTTGTACAATTACTTTTTCTACAAATATTCGAATTTCCATTTCATATGAGTGTATTTCATTGAACAGATTAATCATGGGGAATTCCACCATGATTAATCTGCTTTTTTGTTAAATTTTCACTTCGAAGATGGCCTGTTGACTTCGTCCGCGAATAACGAAGTGCGTTACGACTACGACTATAACGAAGAGGGTCTGCTCACGGCCAAATATCAGAGCCGGTTCGGCGAACGGACAACGGATGCAACGCCACGTCCCGTGCTGCGCTACGAGTATGATGTGGAAGGCCGGACGGTAGCCCGCACAGATGCTGGCGGAACACGCGTCGAGTATGCGTATGATCCGTTGGGCCGGGTAGTTGCCATTCGGCAGGGCGAGAACGAAATGGCCCGGTACACCTATGCAGCGGGCAACCGAATCGCGTCCATGCTGTACGGCAACGGCGTGCAAACGGCGTATGAATACACGCCTGAAGGGCAGGTATCGCGGCTCCACACCCGGGCAGCAGATGGAACGGTCCTGCTGGACAACCGCTATGCCTATGACCGGAGCGGGAATACGATCGGCTGTTATGGCACACAGGATCAGGCCGAGTATCGATACGATGCACTGGATCGGTTGGTGGAAGCCCGGTATGCCGGATATGGCACGGAGAAACTGGCGTATGACGAAGCAGGTAACCGAATTTCCCGTGTCTGGAACGGACAACGGACAAGCTATACGTATGATACAAGGAACCGTCTGCTCAGCCTGATTGAGGAAGCATTGCAGGAAGAGAACGAGGAACAAGGTAGAGCGAATGAGCGAACAAGCGGGAAAAACATCCGTTACGCTTACGATGCGCAAGGCAATCTGATTCAGGAGCATCAAGGAGAGCAGACGACAAGCTACGTCTATGATGGATTCAACCGTACCATTCGAGTCGAACAAGCGGATGGACGAATCGTGCAGCACGGCTACGACCCCGAAGGTTTGCGAAGCAGGCTGGACACGGACGGAACCGTACGTCATTTTGTGCATGATGGCTGGCATGTCGTCAACGAGTTGGATGAAACAGAGCGGGTACAGGCTTCCTATATCCGTGGTCATGAATGGCTAACGCAACTGGACGATCAGGGCGATGTGGCTTATTATGTAAATAATATCCACGGTGATGTAACCCATCTGACTGGACCACAGGGCCAGATCCTGAATGCTTATACGTATGATGCCTTTGGGAACATGCTGTCTGCAAGAGAGCAACGCGTAAATCCGTTCCGTTATGCGGGAGAAATGCAAGATGCGTTGACAGGACATTACTATCTGCGCGCCCGGTTCTACAATCCGATCATCGCGCGATTTACACAGGAAGACACGTACCGTGGAGACGGCCTGAACCTGTATGCGTATGTTGCCAACAACCCGATCCGATATGTGGACCCGAGTGGGTATATGTGTGAGGATAAGGGGAATGTATATAAATCTCCTGGCGAACTCTTAAGAGATAAGTACAAACATTTATCGCCAAGTGAGCGTACTGCAAGAATGAATGCACTCGCAGAGGATAATGCATATCGTATTCTGCTACAAATGGAAAATTCAATACCAGGAGCACATTTTGTTGAGCATATTACGCTGTCTAAATCATTGCAACGAAAGACAGAAACGTCGGACGATAATTATTTTCATACCTGTTGCTTCTGGCTGCGATAATAAATTGTGGATGCTAAAGAACTCGAATAACAATTGTTACTTTTGTGGTCAATTTATCAATTACATCCGTATTATTACAAATGTTGATTAAGAAACCGATATACATATAGTCAGGGTTTTGAAGAATAAATACATACGATTTTTCTAAGAAAAGTGATTTTGGAGAAGGGGCTTCTAAACTAGGCAATATATAGATGTTACATGCTGGATTTAGCGTGGATGTTGTAAAAGTGAAGGATTGGAGTAAAACACTCAAATAATTCATGAAGATCTGTAGGAGAGACGGATGAAAAACACTAAAAAGTTGCAATTGGCATACAAGAGATACGTGAAAAATGTTATGGATGGTATCGAAGACGTTCAAATGAGATACGAAGAGGCACAACGAGAAATTTTTAATGTAATAGAACACCATGAAGTAGAGCAGGACCATAAGTTACTAGTTAGGATGTTTCGAATATCTTCTTACTGGTTATCGGAATGGAAATATCGCGTGCTGATTAAAGGTGAGAAAAATGCAATGGGGCTAAAGCAGGCACAAAAGGTTGTTTTTTACCAATGTATGGTCCGACATATATATAAAGATTGTTACCCGAACATGATGTTGATTCATTATTCTTTTGATTTAAGTATAGTCGCTCTAATTCATTTCAACATGTATGGATGGGAAAAAGAAGAGGCTGTCTTCTTTGACTTTATTGAAAAATATCTCGGGGAAAACATCATGAGGGCCAATGATGATAATCGACATGTTTGGTATTTGCTTGAGTTATATTTGCGAAGTTCTGACAAAACGCTTTTTGGTGTGAATCAAAATATCCATACGAGGGTTAGATCGAAGCTGGCTGAAAAAGGTCTGGATCATGATATTATTCCGGAAGAACTTGGCATATACAGTGAAGTGTTAGAGCGTTGGAACACGCCTGACCTGGATGAGATCACACAACTGATTGGTAAAATGTCAGAGTACCATTCTGTGCTAGCTGCGGAGCTGGGGCAGTCATTAGAATTCGGAGATTTTCGCTATACCTTTTATCCATATGAAATCTTGTTTTTGCTTCATGTACGAAAAAAGCAAGGTTTGCCGAATCCAACGCATTTCGATGATTT
>NZ_JAVYAE020000020.1:0-81902 GCF_032334105.1 Paenibacillus hubeiensis | reverse complement strand
GAAGTGGCCAAACGCATCAGACTGTAAATCTGCTCCCGTACGGGTTCGGTGGTTCGAATCCATCAGCCTCCACCATTGCTTTTAGGGGCATAGTTTAAAGGTAGAACAGCGGTCTCCAAAACCGTTAGTGTGGGTTCAATTCCTGCTGCCCCTGCCAATTCTTTATTAATTATGTATTATGGCGATCGTGGCGAAGTGGTTAACGCACCGGTTTGTGGATCCGGCATTCGGGGGTTCAATTCCCCTCGATCGCCCTCTAGTGGGGATTAGCCAAGCGGTAAGGCAACGGACTTTGACTCCGTCATGCATAGGTTCAAATCCTATATCCCCAGCCATTATTTGCGGACGTGGCTCAGCGGTAGAGCATCGCCTTGCCAAGGCGAGGGTCGCGGGTTCGATTCCCGTCGTCCGCTCCAATAGAATATGGCGCCATAGCCAAGTGGTAAGGCACAGCTCTGCAAAAGCTTTATCCCCAGTTCGAATCTGGGTGGCGCCTCCAGTAAATATGCCGGCGTGGCGGAATGGCAGACGCGCTCGACTCAAAATCGAGTGGGAAACCGTGGAGGTTCGAGTCCTCTCGCCGGTATTCAGTATTAAGAAAACAGTCCAGTAGAGATTACATCTAATGGGCTGTTTTTTTTGTTTATCTATATGCTTACAAAATGAAATGATTAGGTGGGAGTACAGTGCCGGATTTGCATACAGAACACGATTATTCGCAATTATTATTTGACCTATCTCTTTGGGAAGAAGCCTGGAGAAAGAGAAAGGCGTCCATGCCTCCCAGGAAAGGGAGCTATCCGTTCGATACGGAGGAAGCCTTTGAACGGTGGGCCAGAGAATATCACCATCAGTCGTTCACGGAAGAAGGCAAACAACGTTCTGGTCGTATTATGGGCTGGATTGAGAATCAGGGTGTCGAATATAAGGGGTTAACGATACTGGATGTCGGCGCCGCCTCAGGTGCGTTCAGCATACCATTCGCGGAAAAAGGAGCAACGGTTACTGCTGTTGAACCTTCGCATTTTCTGACCGCTTTGATGAAAGAAACCATTCCTGCCGAATTAAGATCCAGGATCGACATTGTGTCGGAACGTTTTGAGGAATTGTCCATTCAGGACAAAGGCTGGGAAAAGAAGTTCGACTTGGTGTTTGCCTCCATGTGTCCAGCCATGTCCGACTGGGAGACGGTGGAACAAGCCATCCACTGTGCCAGGCAATATGTGTATATCAGCACGATGGCGGCTCCACGCGAGCACACCCTAATGGATGAGTTGAAAGAGGTGTTGGGGGTAAAATCGACATTCAGAGCAGGAGATATGGCATACATCCAACAGCTTCTATATTTGAAGGGATATTCTTATACGAGCCTGATCACCAAAGAAACGACTACGTTGGAGATGCCGTTGGAGGATGTCGTGCATAAGCTGCCGGAATGGCTCAAAACGTACAAGCTGCCAACGGATGAACAGACTCTGCGACTTGCTGAAGAGCACATTAGAAAGACATTTCCGGATGGCGTCGTCACGTTTACGCGGGGAGGACGATTCGGAAAAATATTGATTCAACTCGATCAACCTCAGATGAAAACTGTACGGAAATAAGCATGAAGTTACGAGCGGTTGTTCATATAATAGTATGATCAGAAAAACCAAGAGGGGCAGTGGAAGCTGCCCCTTTTGCATGCATGGTTCCGAGGTATACCTTGTACCCTTTCACGAAATGGATTCTCCCCATAAATAACAGACCAAATCCCTCGTAGTGCGCCTTCAAACAGGTTTTTAGAACGGGCTGAAGCTCATATGATAGAGGAAACCCGAAAATTTTCAAAAATTATCCTTCAGAAAACTGGATTGCAGCTATAGAACAGCGAATGTATTTCATGGCCTGGGCAGCTCATTAGAAATTAAACCTGTCTTTCGGCATGCAGGTTCTGCTGCCGAAGCCGGTATTGGCCCGGGGTTATTCCCTCCCATTTGCGGAAGGAACGGATGAAGTTTTGCGGATTGTTATACTGAAGCCGGTTAGAGATGTCCTTTACGGTCAGATCCGTTTCTTCCAACCATCTTTTGGCGATGGTGAACCGATGTTTGGCCAAATATTCGCTGAATGACGATCCCGTTTCCTTGCGGAACACACTGCTTAAGTAGTTGGCATTATAGTGAAGCCTGGCAGCACACTCCTCTAGCGTGAGATCTCTATCATATTCCTGATGGATGATCGCAATCATTTTGTCCGAAATATGACGGTACTGTGTAACTTGTCTCTCCTTGAAAAGCAAAATGATGGGTTTGATCATCCGCTGACTGAACCAATGCTCCACTTCTGAGGCGTATCGAAGGTTAAATAGTTCCTTGTACAATGAATCATGGCCGGAAGTTGTCGGATCAAGCCGAATCCCGCTCTCATGCAGCATCTGCAGAATACGGGTGAGCAGTCGGGCCAGAGCAAGATGATAATCTTCAGAATTGCATTCCGGATCCAAAACATGCTCGAGCATCTGGGACAGCAGCACTTCCGCTTCACCTTCGTCGCCGGTCTGAATCGCTTGAACGAGAGCGTACTCCAAGGATGAAGGATAACTGATAGATGCGGGGCTGCTGCTATGAATCGGCTGCTCATATTGAATGATAATGCCTGTGCCCAGCCGCAAACGCTGGTGCAGTGCTTTTAAGGCCTCGGAATAGGCACGATGTACTTGCAGGAGAGATGTCCAAGGTTGGCTGAACCCGATACTCACTGTGAGTTGAAGCACTTGTTCGACCTGCTGCTGCAATTGTCCGGTAATGGCATGCAGATGTGCGGCAAATTTCACCGGATCCGATTCAGCGTCCCCCAATATGGTGACTACAGTTTGTTCCAAAACTACAGGGTATAGCTGGTGATGTTCGTCTAACGTTTCCTCCATCATATTTTGCACGGCGAACAACAATAACTCGAGATCGCTCACCGTATACTTGGATTGATGCACAAGATCTGCCTGAATGACAATAACGGCAACATGTTGCCACTGGTCCAGATAGTGACCGTACCCATGCTCAATCAAGCCGCTTTGAAGAGCCGAAGGGGAGCATTTGCCAAGAAGCATGTCCATGACAAAAAAAACACGCGTTTGAAGCACGTACTGATTCAGGCGGTTTTCAAGCCGTGAGCTGGAATCCACCATCTGCGTAAAGCGTGCCTGAATCTGCTCGAACTCAGTGGGGAAAGCATCTGCACGCTTCTTAGCCATCGCTTGACGCACGGATGGATGGTAATGAAGTCCGACATGGGCCAACAGTTTGCGAATCGGGACATGCATTCGTTTGGAGCCTAGCCAGGTTAACCCTAAAGAGACCAACAACATGATCAGGCTGACATGCAGGGTATGCTCGGCGATGCGCGTGTATTCCTGGGTCAGCACGTTCATTGGCGTCAAAAGCATGTAGGTCCAGCCTCTTAATGAGGATTGGGTGTAGGACAAAGAGTACCGCGAGTCGCCCAGACGTACTTTGGCTTCTCCCGCTGCATGGGATGATGCCGAAGGCAGCCGTTCAGACATGTTGCTTCCAGACTCTTCTTCCCGCATATCCATTCCCGCAAGCGGCTTGCCGATATAAGCGGGGTTGGGATGGGCCAAAATGCGTTGTTCCCGGTTGACGATAATTAAGCCTGCAGCCGAGGTTTGCTCCATATCGGCCGGGCTTTGCAACGAGCAGGCAGGAATTCCTGCAATGACAGCGGAATGGGTCGGCGCACTCAGGTGCGGAACTGGCCTGGCAAGGGCAATATGATAGATGCAACCGTTATCCGAGATGTGTTCCGGGTTGTTGAACACGCTCGAGGGTATGAGCTGCCAACCGGACGTTAACGTTTTCGAGAGCATTTCTTTCATGGGAAGAGCCAGCGGAAATTCTGTGCTTAAATACATTCCGGCATGATCGATCAGCCAGTCCTGCGTTTGGTTTATGAGCGCGATATCCATGGAAGGCTCCCAGGAACGCATATTTTGAAATTCGGTCTGCAGCCGGTCGGCGCTGGGTGTCTTCGCGTCGAGGCGTGGGGCTGACAGCTGCTCCAGCGTGGCTGGCCAACGTGTTGCTTGATCCAGCATGTAGCTTATAGTACCGAGTTTATGTTCTACGTTGGACTGCATCTGATTCAGCAGCTGTTTGTTCGTCTGAAGCTGATGCAGCTCACTCTGGTTCGTTGTATAGAAAAAAGCGGAAATTCCGGTTAACAGCATGGGGAGAGTGCTTAACAGCATGCCAAAAATGATCATCCGATGAAGATAACTGTGTGCTCCCATAGTCAACTCCTGACGTTCTGGAATGAAGTTAGTTTCAACTCTATTTTAGTAAACGCTTACATAAAGAACAACAACATTTTGTTTAATTGGATAAAAAAGTAATGTGTTAAAGAAGGATTGCCGTTCATTACCTCATAAAAGAGGGACAGGAAACGTGCACAGTGCTTGCATGTGCTTCGCTGCACCGATTTCATCTTGGATGAAGACGCGTTTGACATGGTTAATGAAGCATAACAGGCCGGGATCCATGCAGAGAATCGAGGTCCAGCGTACGGACAGCCGAAGGTCCAAATCCTTCCCCGACCAGAGTCTAGGATGAAAAACCGTCCGCGGTCTGTTTTGAAAAACGTCGGATTCCCCTAGAATAAGGACATAAGGTTAAACAAGAAACAAACGAACTGAAAGGGCGGTGAACAAGAACATGAGATGGAACAAAGGAAATGGCTGGGCGATCGTCTTTATCGCACTCGGCGTACTGCTTCTCTTCGGGAAATTGACTCCATTGTTGGGACATCTGACAGGTTATCTGATTCCGATTCTGATGATTGCACTTGGATACTACGGCGTGAAGCGAGGCAATGTGGCTCTGGGATGGATCGTTCTCCTCATCGGTATTCTTTCGCTGATGGTCAAACTGTCCTGGTTGATCGGTCCGATCATCGCTATCGGATTAATCATCTTCGGAATCTCCATGCTGAACAACAAACGCGGATATCGTCGGTACTAAGCCATTAACGATTATGAAAAGGAGGGCCAGAGCATAATGAGTGTATTTCGTCGAATGCGGGACATTACCGTAGCAACATTGAATGAGCATTTGGAGCAAAGTCAGGATCCAGTGAAATTGATCGACCAGTTTCTGGTCTCGACCCGCCAGGATATTGGCGAAGCCGAGAAGCTCCGTCACCAGTATGCTTCACACACAAGACAAATGAAACAACAGGCCGATCAGGCCGCCGCCATGGTACACAAACGGGAGGAGCAAGCTTCGATGGCTTTGAAAGCCGGGGAAGAGCACCTTGCCAAGCTAGCCTTGCAGGAAAAAATCATCTACGAAGAAAAGATGGAGCAGTACAACGAACTGTACCAACAAAGCAACTCCGCTTTGCAGGAACTGGATGAGCAAATCAACCAACTGAAGGTTGAATATCAAACCGTATACAGCAAGCGCCAATATTATTACGCCCGGATGCAGACGATTCAACTGCAGCAGCGGATGAATCAGCGCAGCCAGTATAACGGCCAAAATGTTCCTCGCATGTTCAATCGTTTGGATGATCAAGTATCGGATCTTGAATATGAAACCCAGAGTCTTCGGGATTTGCGAAGAATGGGGCAGGGAGACACCTCAAGCGGAATCTCATCCTCCCAGCTCGATAAAGAGCTGGAGCGCCTGAGACAGAAGCTGAATACCGACAGAAAGGAGTAACCAAGCATGAACAGATTATTTCGGTCGACGCGTAATCGTAGGCTGACAGGCCTAATCGGCGGCATTTCCGAAAACCTCGGCGTGAGTTCCGCGCTGCTGCGCATCATCTTTTTCATCAGTATTTTTGCCACGGGCGGCACGTCGCTGCTGATCTATTTCATCGCTTCACTGTTGGTACCGAAGGAAACTTACCCCGGTGAGTCGTACGGATACGGCCCTGATTTCGGAAGAGGATACAAATGACAGAAAGGAGTAACACGACATGAGCAAACTATATCGCTCAACGCGTGACCGGATGCTTACCGGATTAATCGGCGGCATCTCCGAATCGATCGGCATGGATTCTACGCTGCTGCGTATCATCTTTGTCATCAGCATCTTCGTTACGGGCGGCACGTCGTTACTGATCTACTTCATCGCCGCACTGGTTGTGCCGAAGGAACCTTACCCTCCATATGATCCATATGGCCCCGGGCCAGGTCCCGGCCGAGGTTTCCAGGGTCACGATCAACATCCGCCAAGAGGGCCATTCAACCAAGGTCCATTCAACCAAGGCCCGTTCAACCAGGGTTCCGGCGGTTTCGGACCGGGTCCAGGGTATAACAACAGACCTAATCAGGGAACGCGTTATGACGGCAATTACGCAGGAAACCAGCAGGAAAGCGAACTGGATTCCATGATGAAGGATATCGAGAAAAAAGCATTGCAAAAAGAAGTCGAAGAGCTTCGCCAAAAATTATCTCGTTACGAGAAAGGAGAAAAATAACATGGGAGTATTTAAACGGATTAAGGATATGACAAAGGCGTCGGTGAATGATCTTTTGGATAAAGTAGAAGACCCAATCGTAATGCTCAACCAATATTTGCGCGATATGGAGGCCGAAATTCATGAGGCCGAAGTAACGGTAGCGAAACAAATGGCCAACGAGCGCCGCATGAAGCAGCGTCTGGATGAAGCTGAGCGTACTTCCGTACAACGCGAATCTCAAGCCGAAGCGGCTTTGGCAAACGGTCAGGAAGAGGTAGCACGCAAGCTGCTGGAAGAAAAAATCTATTTCGATCAAAAGATCACCGAGTACAGCGAGCTGCATGCACAATCCGAAGCACAAGCTAAAGACCTGCTGCAACAGCTGCATGACATGAAAGACGAGTTTTACAAAATGCGCAACAAACGCAATGAGCTTGTATCCCGTGCTCAAATGGCCAAAGCGAAAAAACAAATGTCGCAAATCAACAGCCTGCATACGATCGAGAGCGGAAGTGCATCGCTTGGGTTCCACCGTATGGAAGAAAAAATCATGCAAATGGAAGCAGAGGCTGACGTAATGCGTGCACCGTATCGCAATGCTCATGCGACTAACGCAACGTACACCAACCCAGCGGACGCTGAAAAACAATTCAAAGTCGACCAGCAGCTGCAAGCCCTCAAAAACAAATTGGGCAATGGCGCCAAAAATGATGCAGGTACAACCAAAGAATAACTGTTCGGTCAGCAAACAATATGATATTCTATAGATCGTGAATAGAGAACGGTTTGTAGAGTAAAAGGTAAAGCCATACGGGATGAAAGATGCCTGGTATGGCTTTTCCAACGACAAGGGTTCACCAGCATACAGAGGAGGTGTGGCAGATATGAACAGAAAAGCGCAATGGCTTGCCGTAGTGATCATTGCCATCGGCGTTGTGATGCTGCTGAATCGCCATATTAACGTGCTGACGGCTGCCGCACTCATCCTGTTAACGATCGGGATGCTTCAAGTCCGCAAAGGAGATACGCGCAAAGGTTACCGTTGTCTGGGCATCGGCGCAGGCTTGCTATTGTTGGACAACTTAATGATCGTGTTTTTGATTGTGCTTGGTTCACTCGCTTATTTTTATTCAAATAACAAAAAGATGGATTTGCATCAAAAAGTGATGCGCAAACAAAACTTTATGGCCCGTTATTATTGGGATCGTGCGCCTTGGACGCTGCGCAGCATGAGCCTGTGGCATGTTCTCGGCGAAGTGAATGCCGATCTGTCCCTCTCCCTGCCGGAAGAAAAACAAACCGTCGTACTGCTCCAAGGTGTCATGGGAAATGTACGTTTAAACTTGCCTGAAGATTACGGCGTCGAAATCGAAGCCTCTGTCTTGTTCGGGCGCATTCAATTTCTGGGCGAGCAGGACAGCGGAATGATGAACAAACTGGTATGGAGAACTCCTGGATATGAATCCAGTGAACATAAAGCAAAATTTGTCATTTCCTATATTGTTGGCGACTTATTCATCAGTAAACCGTAGTAAGTTAATAAAAGCAAAGAGGAGGAGACCCTGTTGAAAACGAAACGACATGCCGATATGGTAACCCGAAGCATGGGTGAGGGGATCCTCCTTGTTTTCGTTGTGCTGGCCGTCATTTTGTATGTATTGTATACATATGGTTTTTTGGCTCCTTTTGCAGGCTGGCGGCATTTGCTCCAAGCGGGTCTGCCGCTGCTATTGCTCCTGGTTGCCATCGGGGCAATATTCGGGTTTTACCAAAGCTACCGCGTCAAACGAAGGCTTGAACTGCTGCGGGAAACGCTGCTTCAATGGGAGAAAGGATCGCTTTCTCGTACGGTGCCCGATCTCGGCCCGGATGATGTGGGTCGCCTGAGTGAACAACTCGGACGCATCGGCAAAAAGTGGGAAGAACAGGTGACTTCATTGCAGCGTTTGTCCACCAATAATGCACAGCTTGCGGAACAGGCGCGCATTACGGCGATCGTAGAGGAACGACAGCGCTTGGCTCGCGAACTGCATGATGCCGTATCACAGCAGTTGTTCGCCATTTCCATGACGGCGACGGCAGTCGGGCGCAAAATGGGCCAAGATTTTGATCGGGCACAGAGACAAGTGGCACTCATCGAAGAGATGGCATCCGTCGCGCAATCGGAGATGCGCGCATTATTGCTCCACTTGAGGCCGGTATACTTGGAGGGTAAACAGCTGGAGCAGGGACTTCGCGACCTGGTGATGGAATTGAAAACGAAAGTGCCGATGGAAATCGTGCTTGAAATCGATGACAACATTCACTTGGTGAAGGGCATTGAGAACCATTTGTTCCGGATCATCCAGGAAGCCATGTCCAACACGTTGCGCCATGCGAAGGCGGACAAAATGGAGATTCGGCTGCAGCGCAAAATGGATGCGATTCGGGTGCTCATTCGCGATGACGGGCAAGGCTTTGAGTTGAATGACCAGAAGCAGGCCTCCTATGGGCTCGCGAACATGCGTGAGCGCGTTACGGAAATCGGTGGAGCGATCCAATTTGTCACCGCTCCCGGGAAGGGAACAAGAATTGAGATTACGATACCTTTGATGAACGATGAAAGCGGGGAAGAACATGGCAACGGAAACGGAAATCGAGATGGAATCGGATAACGAAACGTCGATCAAGGTACTGCTCGTGGACGATCATGAAATGGTGCGCATCGGTCTGGCCGCGGTGCTGGATACGGAGGACGGCATTGAAGTCGTGGGCGAAGCCGGCAGCGGAGAAGAAGGCATTCGCCTGGCTCAGGAGTACAAACCGGACGTGGTGCTTATGGATCTCGTGATGGAGGGCATGGACGGCATCGAGGCAACTCGACAACTGCTTAAAATGTATCCGGAATGCAAGGTCATTGTGCTTACGAGTTATTTGGATGACGAGAAGATGTATCCGGTCATTGAGGCGGGCGCGTTCAGTTATTTGCTGAAAACGTCAAGGGCCAACGAAGTTGCCGATGCCATTCGTGCTGCCGCTCGCGGCCAGTCTGTATTGGAGTCCCAGGTGGCCTCCAAAATGATGAACCGTTTCCGTCAACCGCAGGCGACCGCGCCTGCCCATGAAGAGCTTACGGATCGGGAGATGGACGTGCTGAGGCTGTTGGCGCAAGGGAAGTCGAATCAGGACATCGCGGACGACCTCGTGATCGGCATCAAAACCGTCAAATTCCACGTGACCAACATTTTGGCCAAACTCGGCGTGGATGATCGCACGCAAGCAGCGATTTACGCATATAAAAACGGCCTTGCCGAATAAAAGCGAGCTATGCCTTGAGCAGGGCCGAACATATCGAATGAACGGATAACCCGAAAACTGCACTAATTGCAGAAAATGCAATAACTGATCATCAGGTATACCTTCCTGACTCGGTCGGAAGCCCAATTTGCCATCCTCTTTATGGCAGGTTGGGCTTTTTTGTGTTGCTGCGTTTACAGCCGGATCATCCGGGGCATGCTGTTGATAGATTGATAGATTATAGAAAAGGCGGGCTGAACATGAAGGCACATTGGATGAAAGCGGGAATGATGCTTGCATTGGTTATCGTTTTGGTCGGAGTGAGTCGGGTGTACGCGGACAAACAGCCGCTTAAGTCTGAATCCGAAAGAACACAGCTTGAAGCACTTATACATACCGGCCATTTGGCCATGGATCAAGCGGATCGCATGATCGTTAAATGGCAGGGTCAGGGAAAGGGAAATGCGCAGACAGCCGCATCCGTATTGTCCCGGCAGCTTGGGCTGCCTGAACCCAAACAAACCATTCAAACGGGACATGAGGTATACCGCAGCGAACGGCAAGGGGGAGAGCTGCAGGCGGGGGTCCTTGTAAACGCAGCCGTCGTTGACGAAGGCGAGTATTATCTCATCGTGCAGTTAACGGCCGATGAGAAATCGGACATGAACGCATTCCTCGCGCTGCATGAGGAGGTCGGGCGGCTGCTGAACGAAGCAGGGCTTCAGGCGGCGTGGAATTTTGCCATGCAGGGCAGTACACCTGCAGAAGCTGCGTCGCAGACAGATGCAGGGGAACAACTGGAGCAGGCCGAACGAGCGATGGCTTCCCGGCTTGATGTTCACGAGGCGGAGCGATATACGGACAACGGCACGGTGGCCGTATCTTACGAAGTACCCGGGCTGCCGCTTTCCATCGCGAGCGCCTCTCGCGAACTGAACATGCAGCTGGCCGTACACACGGACCAAAATCGGGAAGAGAATCGAATTACGGTAGGGTTCCCGGTGATAACGATTGAATATTGATAGAAAGCGACAGGAAAATTAATGCAAGTATTCATGCTTTATGCTAAAATGTCATCAACTCTGCAGGCGATGACATATGTTTTGACTAAAACTGGTAACTTCTACGACTTAATCAAAGAAGCGATATGAATCGCTTTTGCGGGAGGAAGAGGAGCTCATGGTCGAAAAACAAATGCAGCACGAAGTTCAGACGCCAGGCGCAATATTTCTCATTTTTGGGGCGACCGGAGACTTGGCGCGCCGGAAACTGTTTCCAGCAATCTATAGTCTTTATCGGGAAGGGAAATTAGGCGAGGATTTCGCCGTTATTGGCGTAGCGCGCCGCCCACGGTCTCCCGAGGAATTCAGAGAAGATCTTCTCGAATCGATCAAGGAATTTTGTCGTTACCCTGTGGAGGAAACAGAGAAGTGGAATCGGTTTGCCGAACATTTTGAGTATACCTCGTTGGATATCAATGATGTGGATGGTTTCAGGGAGTTAAACGTCCAGACTGCACGGCTGGAAGAACAATTCAACATTCCGGGCAATCGTTTGTTCTATTTGGCTCTTGCGCCGGAGCTGTTCGGCAGCGTTTCTTACAGTCTCCGTGATGGAGGCATGCTGGACGGCAGCGGATGGAATCGGCTGGTCATCGAGAAACCGTTCGGCTATGATCTGCCCTCGGCGGAGAAGTTGAACGAGCAGATTCGAGAAGTGTTCAAAGAAGAAGAGATTTACCGGATCGACCACTACCTTGGCAAGGAAATGGTGCAGAACATCGAAGTAATCCGGTTTGGCAATGCCTTTTTTGAGCCGCTCTGGAACAACAAGCATATTGCCAATGTACAGATTACGCTTGGGGAAACGGTCGGCGTGGAAGAGCGCGGCGGATATTACGACCACTCGGGTGCACTGCGGGACATGGGGCAAAATCATATGCTGCAAATGTTGGCCATGATTGCGATGGAGCCGCCCAGCCGTTTGTATCCCGAGGATATTCGGGACGAGAAGGTAAAGGTGCTTCGCTCGCTGCGCCCGTTTTCCTCGGATGAAGACGTGCGCCGGAATGTGGTTCGGGCCCAGTACGGGGCAGGAACGTTCCGCGGCGAACCTCTGCCGGGTTACCGGGAAGAGGACAAAGTGGATGCGCAGTCCACGACCGAGACGTATTTTGCAGCAAGGGTCTTCGTGGACAATTTCCGCTGGGCAGGAGTTCCTTTTTATATCCGGACGGGGAAACGGCTGCCGGTCAAAACGACCGAAATCGTCGTGGAGTTCAAATCGATGCCGAGCAACGTGTACCTGGGTCAAAAGTACAAATTGGAGCCGAACCTGCTCGTGATTCGCGTGAATCCGATGGAAGGCATCTATATCAAAATCAATGCCAAAAAACCGGGCTCGGATTCGGAAATCCAACCTTTAGCCATGGATTTCTGCCAGAGCTGCATGATCGGCATCAATTCGCCGGAGGCATACGAACGTTTGCTGCACGATGCGGCGGAAGGGGACTCCACGTATTTCACGCGTTGGGACGAGGTTGCGACGGCTTGGTCCTTCGTTGATCGCATTGCTGCGGCTTGGTCGAACAACATGGGGGAACTGCACACCTACCCGGCAGGAACCTGGGGACCGGAAGCAACGAATGCTTTGCTGGAACAAGACGGATTCCACTGGTGGCCGGTAAACGGGCAGGCTGAAGACGAAGTGGTGTGGCAATTCAATCATTAATCAGGTGAAAAATAGATGAAATACGGCTCAACCTATTTGGTTGAACGTATGGACAGGGGATATGCGAAGCTCGGGAAAGCGCATCATTATGCGTTTTTCGGGCTTTTTTCGCGATGATGATAATAATGGTAATAACATTACTAAAATAAGTTATTGACAAAAAGTAAGTAGATAACATATACTCATTCCAGGACATAAAGAGATTACGCAAAAGAAAAAGTGATGTCGGCACGATGCGGGGATCACCCAAAGATTCATGAGATGAAAAAGGCGCGGCAGAAGGGGATACAGAGCAGAATCATTCATGAAGGAAATATTTTAGCATAATATCTTTATTCTAAGAATACTATTTTGCATATATTTGATAGGAGGAGAAAAGCATGTTGGATGTAGGATTGTTGTTGCTTCGTTTGGTGATTGGACTGTCGTTTATGGCGCATGGCGCGCAAAAGCTGTTTGGTTGGTTCGGGGGTTACGGCATTAAAGGCACAGGCGGTTGGTTTGAATCGATGGGCATGAAACCGGGTGCGGTGGTTGCCTTGCTTGCAGGACTTGCGGAATTTGGCGGCGGATTGTTGCTGGCCCTGGGATTGCTCACTCCGGTTGGCGGCGTTCTGATTGCGCTCACGATGGTCATTGCCATTGTCAAAGTGCATGGAGCTAACGGTTACTGGTCTACGCAAAACGGATACGAATACAACCTGGCCATTCTGGCCGTCGGGGTTGCATTGGCACTTACAGGCGGCGGTCAATATGCCCTGGATGCATTGATTTTCTAATACGAAGTGTATGCTCAAAAGCAGGATTGAGTACCCATAAGCCTTAACCGGGCCGCGGGTGCTCTTTTTTTGCGAAAAAGGATGAACTCTGCGGCATGGAATCGGTTATTTTCGGCCGGGATTATGGTACAATAGGAAAGTTGAATACACATATTAAGTAACGGCATGCAATAATACAACAGGTCAGGGAGGATGAACTCCGTTGTAAATGCGTAAAATGGTTCAAGCATAGGTTTGAACGCCAGCGGATCACATCAACCGGCAAATGCCGGACTGCATATCGATGAATAACCTTCCGGCGACTGCCGGAGACTGAACTTTAGAATGAACGGACGAAAGGAATAGAGGGAATGAGCAAAGCTGAAGATCAGATTTTACAACAGGAAGTGGACAAACGCCGGACGTTTGCCATCATTTCTCACCCGGATGCGGGTAAAACGACACTAACCGAGAAGCTGTTGCTGTTCGGGGGCGCGATTCGCCTCGCCGGAACGGTCAAAGCACGGAAAGCCAGCAAACACGCGACAAGTGACTGGATGGAAATCGAGAAACAGCGGGGGATCTCGGTAACGTCCTCCGTAATGCAATTCGATTACTTGGGACACCGCGTCAACATTTTGGATACACCGGGTCACCAAGACTTTTCCGAGGATACGTACCGCACGCTGACGGCGGCGGATAGCGCGGTCATGCTGATCGACGTGGCCAAAGGGGTCGAGGCACAGACCATCAAACTGTTCCAGGTTTGCGCGAAACGCGGTATTCCGATCTTTACGTTTATTAACAAATTGGACCGCGAGGGGCAAAGCCCGTTCGATCTGATGGAAGAGCTGGAGAACGTCTTGGGTATCCGTTCCGTGCCAATGAACTGGCCGATCGGATCGGGACGTGATCTGTGCGGCGTGTACGATCGGATGAAAAATCAGGTGGAGCTGTTCCAAGGGGACGACCATTCGACGATCAAGGTGCAAAAAGTGGACGGATATGAAGATCCGGTCATCCGCGAGATGGCGGGCGAGTACCTGCATGATCAACTCTGTCAGGACCTGGAGCTGCTGGATGTGGCGGGAGATCCGTTCGACATGGAAAAAGTACAGCGCGGCGAATTGACGCCAGTATTTTTCGGCAGTGCTATCAACAACTTCGGCGTGCAAACGTTCCTGGAGAACTTCCTGCAGCTCGCGCCGAAACCGGAGCCTCGCCGCAGCACGGCTGGCGAAATTGAACCGACGAACGAGAAATTCAGCGGATACGTATTCAAAATCCAGGCCAACATGAACCCTGCACACCGGGACCGCATTGCGTTCCTGCGCATCGTATCCGGCAAGTTCCAACGCGGCATGAGCGTCAAGCATGTTCGTGTCGGCAAAGAAATCAAGCTGTCGCAGCCGCAGCAATTTTTGGCACAGGACCGGGATATCGTGGAAGAGGCATACGCCGGCGATATCATCGGTTTGTTCGACCCAGGCATCTTCCGCATCGGGGATTCCCTGAGCCAAGGCAGCGAAATCGTCTTTGACGAGCTGCCTACGTTCTCTCCTGAGATTTTTGCCAAAGTCACGGTGAAGAATGCGCTCAAGCATAAGCAATATCAAAAAGGGATCGACCAGCTGACCGAAGAAGGCACCATCCAGGTATTCCAGACGGTCAACTTCGATGAAACGCTGCTCGGCGTAGTCGGCCAGCTCCAATTCGAGGTGTTCGAATACCGCATGAAAGGCGAGTATGGCGTGGACGTGCAGCTTCAGCGCATGCCGTATCAGTTCGCCCGTTGGATCATCGACGAGAATCTGGACCCGAGCAAGTTCCGCATCAATTCGGCGTTGGTGAAGGACAAAAAAGGAAATTACGTGGTCCTGTTCGAAAATGAATATGCAATGAGAACGGCCATGGACAAAAACCCAACCGCCCAGTTCCTGGAGACGGCGCCATAAGCCTCGTTTTTCTAGGAGTAGCGTTTAATAAAACAAGTTACGTGTGTTATGCAAAGCAACAAAAGGAAGACCGAAGCCCCTGTGAAGGGTGTTTCGGTCTTTTTTTAATTCAGTTCGTCCGTCGATAAAGTTGATGGTGCAGTTCATGGGCTTTCATAGGAAACAAGGTACGGCTCATCAAGAGCTGTACCTTGTTTTTGTGATTCGGTAAGCCAAGCCAATCGGCTTTACTGAACAATGCCGCAAGTTAAGAACCGCGGAGCATAATTCGGACCGATCAGGCAAATGCTGTGTGCAGACAGAACAACGTAATAACGGGTGACAGTCTATTCCCGGCCATTCCCGACATTATCGCAGGGGCTTAACGGGAATCGTGTGCAGATGCTGTTGTGCTACCTGGATCAGTTCATCCTGTTTGGCAGGATCGGTGTTCTTCCAGATCATTTCGAAAATGGCACCCAGTCCGGGCAAGGCCGCTTCAGGGCCGTCGACAGAACCTTCAATCATTTCGCGGAGCTGGGCATCGCTTTTGTCATGAACCTTATGAACAATCGCTTCACGCAGGCTTAAAGTAATTGGCATCGCAAGTCCCTCCTCGTATATTCGGCTGCCCTTATACTGTACCCTGCAGACCGTGAGCGCATTCAAGTTTGTCGGTCTTTGTGGTATACTACGAAGGATGTTGAAGCACGGAGCGGGAGGTTAGACCCTAATGGCAAAGAAGCAATATGCCGTCATTGGCATGGGACGTTTTGGGTCCAGTGTGGCGAATGCGCTCAGCAGCATGGGCTTTGACGTACTCGCCATCGATGCGGACGAACAACGGACTCAAGAGATGTCGAATATCGTAACGCATGCGGTATCGGCCGATTCCACCGACGAAGAAGCGCTGCGGGCGCTGGGCATTCGTAATTTTGACGTCGTGGTGGTTGCGATTGGCGAGGACATTCAAGCGAGCATTCTGACGACGCTAATTTTGAAGGATATGGGCGTTCCGGTGTTGATTGTTAAAGCACAGAACGAGCTTCATGGCAAAGTGCTGCAAAAGATCGGAGCGGACAAGGTCATTTATCCGGAAAGGGATATGGGACTGCGGGTTGCGCATCATTTGACTTCGCCCAACATTTTGGACTATATCGAGTTGTCCGAAGATTACAGCATTCTCGAAATGAAGGCTTCGGAGCAGATGATCGGCAAAAACTTGCTGGAACTGAATATCCGAGCGCGCTTTGGCTGTAACGTCATGGCGATTCGCCAAGGCAGTTCAATGAACATTTCGCCGTATGCCGAGGATCGGATCGAAGAAGGGGACGTGCTCATTATCGTGGGCCACAAGGATCATTTGACCAAGATGGAGCTGGCGTATCCCAAATAAGCGAAAGAAATGACCCGAGAACGGGAAGGATGGAATCATGGATATCGTATCACCTCAAAATAACCGCGTGAAAGAATGGGCACAATTGCTGGAGAAGAAGCATCGTACCCGTCAGCATAAATATATGATTGAAGGCATTCACCTCGTGCAGGAGGCATTGCGCGCAGGCGCGGATCTGGAATGCATCGCTTACGACGGGGAACGCGGCATTCCGAAGGAACTGGCCGGTTTGGAAACGCCGCTTCAGAACGTGGAGTGGATTAGCGTCTCCCCAGCGGTCATTGCAAAATGTACGGATACGATGACGCCCCAGCCTGTGTTTGCCGTGGTGCGCAAAAGCAGCGAACCGCTGCAAAACCTGTGGTCAGACGCGAAAGGACTCGTCGTTGTGCTGGATGGCGTGCAGGATCCGGGCAATGTAGGAACGATCATTCGCAGTGCCGACGCCGCCGGAGCGGCAGGCGTAGTGCTGGGTGCCGGCTCTGCCGATGTATATAATCCGAAAACGATTCGATCTACGATGGGCTCTTTGTTCCATTTGCCGATCGTGGAAGGCGATCTGGAAACGATCCTGTCTGAGGCAAAAGCGGCGGGCGTACGACTTGTCAGCACGTCACTGCAGGCAGAGCACTCGTGCTACAGTTATGATTTTACGCAGTCCGTTTGGCTGGTCATCGGCAACGAGGGTAAGGGCATTTCCGATGCCACGGCCCGGCGGGTCGACGATGCGATCACCATCCCGATGCAGGGACAAGCCGAGTCGCTGAACGCCGCGATGGCGGCAACGGTCCTGTTGTTTGAGGCGATGAGACAGCGGATGGTGTAAAACTGACATGTTGCTGTTGTGAGATAAAAGTGAGATAACATCTCCTTGCCTAGTTACAACTTAATAGCTTTTGTTAACTTGAACAGTCCTAATAATTTCATTTTTTTAGGGCTGTTTTTATCGACTCGATTATAACTTTTTTTTACAGTGTATATATCCAAAAACGGCTTCTATCAATGGGGTAGAAGCCAAATAAGCATTTTCGGATGGGCGAGAAGTCCGTATCGGCGTTGCGTATGAAGGCGGACGCAGCAATCGCAAATATGTGGTTGAATACCTGGCGATTATAGAAGGCAAGGCGTGTTGGATTTAGCTTTTACGACTTAGCGTTTTAGCTATTCCGCCAATAATGAATCCCCATATTGCATTTGTCGCAAAGACGCTTGCAATGGCAAGAGGATTGGTTAAAGGACCCTGTAATTTACCATCAAGCACGGGAGATAAGATGCCGCTAAGCAGAATTGCGAAAAAAGCATAACAAACACCCGCTCCGATCAGAATGGTTACTGGCGCGGAAACTTTCCTGATCAGGACGATAATCAGCCAAGTCAAGGAAATGAATAATGTCATTAGAATGCTCCCGAATGATTGACCGATTAAGTCCATTACCCCGGTTATTTTCATAATAGGTCTAATAAGTGCTATAGCACCTAGTCCGAGGATCAAAAGCAAGTTTTCCCTCAAAATGTCTTTGGTTCTCATTCCATATCAGTTCCTCTCCGATGGTTTATATGAGTTGGTGGCGCGTCTCTTCTTGATTTTCCCGAATGGTTTAAAATAAGTGATGAACACCATGATAAACAGGCATAATAAGTTGAAGCTTGCCGTGAGTAAGATCGCTAACCATTTCGACCGGAAGTTATGATCCTGCAAGGTTGCAAATCCTGTTTCGTTGACCATATCCACAAGAGAAGCTGTCCAATGATTCAGGAAAAAGATGCCGATAAGGATCGTGGTTAAGGTAAGAATCAATTTGATGACGATCCAGTAATGCTTGACGAGCCCCCATTGCGTCCATATCGACAACAGGATGCCGGTCAGCAAAGTCATCAGGGCCGGATATTTGAGCAAGTTCTCGTCAATGATTTCCATGCTGGCCAATGTGTAGGCCAGTTGCTCTCCATTTGCAACGTTATACAAATATAGGCCCAGCAGGAGCATCCCCAATGTACCGCCAATCCACGAAGATGCAGAAATAACGTGTATGGCGACGAATATGCATTTCTTTTTATGACTTAGTCGATAAGCCATAGGTTTCACTCCTCTCCTAATGTAATCTACCGATCCAGATGTTTTGAATCTTGCAGTGCCTGAGCTATCGTTACTTTAACAAACTATTGTTGTGAACTTATTACGATCCTTTGCGGTTATCATGATAATTACATTGGCCCTTATATTTTCGCTATAATGACCGGTGGGAAGGGAAAGGAGAGCGTGTATATCATGGCTGAAACGCTGTTGTTAGTAGACGATGAAGAGAAAGTTTTGGAATTCATGAGTTCTTTTCTGAAAAACGAAGGGTTTCAGATTGTTACGGCCCAAACCGGAATGGAGGCACTCTCGAAAGTCGAGGAAGTGAACCCGGCATTGGTGGTTCTGGATTGGATGATGCCGAATATGAGCGGGCTCGATGTCTGCCGTGAAATTCGTAAAAGAAGTCAGGCAGGCATTATCATGCTGACTGCAAAGTCGGACGAGATGGACAAGATTATAGGCCTTGAGGTGGGAGCGGATGATTATATGACCAAACCTTTCTCATTGAGAGAACTATTAGCTCGCATTCGTTCGGTTTTGCGAAGATTGAATGGCAATTCTGCGGTTGAAGATCATTTGGTCAGAGGTGATTTGATCATCTCCGGTTCACAGTATCGGGTATGGAAACAGGGGGCCGAAATGAGTATGACGCCGACCGAATTCAAGCTTTTGTACACGTTGGCCGCCAAACCGGGCATTGTGTACAGCCGCCTGCAGCTGCTAAAGGCTGCCCTGGATGATGATCTAATTAACGTGGAGCGAACGGTGGATGCCCATATCAGCCGACTGAGGAAGAAGATTGAGGATGATATTGAGAATCCAAAGTACATTCAAACCGTTTACGGTTTTGGTTACCGTTTTGGAGGTCAGGCATGAGGTTTCATCTTAAAATTTTCATAACGATGGCTTTGACGATTGTGGGAATTATATTTATTTTTGTTGCACTAACCCACTTTGTTGTCCAACGTTCGATTGAGGCGAGCATTCATGAATTTCGCAATGACGAAATGACACTTCTTGCGTCCAAGCTAACCGACTATTATGTGCATAATGATGGATCATGGGAAGGGGTTGGGCAAACCGATCTCCTGCAGGAGATCGATCAGGAGCGTCCAAGCCTTCTTGTGATGGACAACGATAAACAAACCATTTTGTTGCAGGGCAACTCGCCTATGAAATTAATAACTCGACTTGGGGTAACGGAAGCAATCATCAATCAAGGAGAACCCATTGGACAGTTGTATTATTACGATCCAGAGGTGGCGTATTTCAATAAAATGCTGATCGGCATTCCGATATCCGTTGTTATTGTTTTAATCGGGAGCGGTTTGCTACTGATCTTACTCGCTCTTCTTATCGCCTACCAATTATCAAGGTGGCTGGCTTCTCCGTTAAGAGTCCTTATTTCATCGATAGAACGGTTAGGAAAAGGTGAGCTTGGTGTGCAGGCTCATTTTCAAGTGAATGATGAATATGGAAAAATTGCAGACGCATTCAATCAGATGTCAGCAAAGCTAAAGAAAGCGGAGGAATTAAGGCGGAATATAAGCGCAGATATCGCTCACGAGCTAAGAACACCTCTCACCATTATTGGAGGGAAGTTGGACGATCTGCAGCAGAAGGGGCAACCCGTGTCCCCCCAGATGTTTCTTCCCTTGCAGGACGAATTTATTCGTTTGAATCGATTAGTCGAGGATTTAAGAACCTTATCATTAGCAGAAGCGGGGAAGTTAACTCTAAATAAAACGGATACTGACCTGGCACATCTAGTGCAGCAGCTCTGCTATGAATTAGAGCCTCTTGCTGAAGAAAAAGGGATTTCGATTCAAATGGAGGTTTCAACTGACAGAACCATACTATTCGTGGATCCGTATCGAATGAAACAGGTCCTGATTAATTTGCTTACAAACGCCATTCACTATACACCGAATCAAGGGACAATATTCGTTCGAATGTTGAATAAGGACAATCGAAGACTGACACTGATTGTGGAAGATGCCGGTATTGGTATTGCTTCAGAACATTTACCGTATCTCTTTGACCGTTTCTACCGCACCGATGAAGCTCGTACCAGAGAGAGCGGGGGGACCGGTTTAGGTTTATCGATTGCCAAACAATACGTTGTATCCCACCAGGGGACAATTGAAGTCGAAAGTAAAGTGAACGAAGGAACCCGATTCATCATTCAATTGCCGTATAAAGTGGAACGAAAGGAATAAAGGATACTCTTGCATAAACAAAAGACGAAGCCAACAGCTAACAGTGTGCTCGAATTTATAGAATGTGTGGAAAACCCAAAAAAAACGTGAAGATGCATATAAATCGTTCGAGAACCCGCTGCTGCTTACTTATGTTATGTTTTTCCTGTTTTTTGTTGTAAAACTGTTTTAATTACATTAATCTTATTTTTATTGAATATTTTTTAAGAATGACTCTTATTGTTGTTTAATAAGTAACTTTTAAGAAATGGAGAAAAATTTGTCATGAAGTCATCGAATCTGACCCGTCCTTTTTATTTCCTGTGGACGACCCAAACCGCGGCGAATGCAGCTGATGTGCTTTACATAATGGCGCTTACGGTGCTGGTCCTTGATCGGACCGAGTCTCTCGTATCGGCGGCGCTGATGCCGCTGATGCGCAGCGGGGCTCAAATGTTGAGCAGCCTGATTGCGCCTTTGCTGATCCATCGTTTCAAGTTGTCCAACCTTCTTTTATTGTCGCAAGTGGGGCAATTCCTGCTGTTCGTTTGCCTGGCCGTTTATTTACAGCTTCATGGAGAGGCTTCATCGCTTGTATTGGTATTTTCACTCGTATTCGTAATGTCTTTTCTCGACGGATGGACAACCCCGGCCCGAAATGCACTTATACCACGTTTAGTAACGCGTGAGCAAGGTTTGCTTAAAGCCAACGGGCTGATTAGCGTCAGCGATCAGGTCGTGCAATTCGCAGGCTGGGGATTAAGCGGCATCGTCGTTGCATTTCTGGGTGCCAGCCCCACGTTGTTGCTGACGGCTGTTATCTATGGTCTTGCCGCGGCATTTACGCTGGGCGTCAAAGAACCAACGAAATCGGGATCTGGAGATAAGGCATTGAACGCGTCCTCTGACGAAATACCGGCACTTGGCCCATCCAGATGGCATACGCTGACCGAAGGCTGGAAGATGATATGGAAAACACCTCGCCTGCGGGTGCTTACGTTTATGGACATGATCGACATGCTTGGCGGTTCGATTTGGGTTGGCGCCTTTACCCTTGCGTTCGTTCAAGTCGCACTTGGACAAGGCGAAGAATGGTGGGGATTTATCAATGCCGCTTATTTTGCAGGAACAATAGGTGGTGGAATGCTGGTACTGGCACTGGCAAAAACCATCGGCAACCGCTATTTAGCGGTGATGATGATCGGCATGGCCGGTTATGGCGTTCTAACCGCACTTTACGCGCTCAATACAGAGCCATACGTTGCACTTATTTTGGTTATGTTAATGGGGCCTTTCGCAGAGCTTTCCGTTATTAACCGGCGCACCTTAATTCAGCGCAGCGTAGCTAAACTTTTGCTGCCCAAGGTGTTATCTGCCCAAGCTTCTCTTATGCATCTCGTATTTTGCATTTCGCTGCTGGGCATGGCTGGGCTTGCCGAATATATCGGGATCGTGAATCTCTACCTGTTCGCGGCCGGCCTGACCATGCTAGCGCTTTTGGTAGGCTTGCTAAGTCGCCGGGCTTTCCGGGACAAAGTTTCTCAGGCAGAACCATCGGTGAAGTCTGAGGAAAGGAACCTTGAAATGGAACAAGCTTAACGAGGTATGGGGAAGCGTAAATCTGCCTCAAGTCAAAATTGGAATTGAAATTCAAATTAGCGTAACGATCTATGTAACCCATTCCGTTCTAATTGCAGCAGCCAAATATGAAGGGGATAAGCAATGGAAAAAAAGTCTTCATCATCATGGGCGCTGCTATTAAAAACAGGTGGATTGGCAACGGAGGGTGATTACTCTTGGTTTTAACTCATTTTATAACTGTGAAGGGAATGAAATATCATAACGGTATTAGATACGCTTAATCAAGTGGCAGTGATTCTATTACTCATTGGTTCCTTCATTTCTTATCTGCAATTACGAAAGGTTAAAAGACAAAGAAAACTAACGCTTATGGAAAAAGTATTATATATCATTATTCAAGCCGGGTACTTACTTTGGGCGGGGAGCGGGTTGATGATGTTAATCTCGAATTAGCTATTAAAAGCAGTAGTCTCATACTATGTGATCGGGATCAAGAAGGGGCAAAAAAATGACAAAACGCTACTGACACACTGTTGTCAGCAGCATTTTTTTATGATGAAGGTATAGCAAAACAAGAAGAGGAGTTGTTCGAAAAATGAGAGAAACAGAGAAAGTATTGCAATCGCTTGAAGAGACGATCGGTCAGTATTTAAGCGAGTTAAATAACCTCGATATGGAGCAATTGCTCCATAAAAGGTGTGAGGAGGAATGGTCCGTCGGGCAAATGTACATGCATTTGATTCAATCCGCGCTATTTATGCATTTGAAGAATGTTGACCAATGTTTAGCAGATCATGATGTTTCATTGAGCACCGTTGGAGAGAAAACGGAGGAGGGGAAGGCAGTATTTAAACTAGGGAGCTTCCCGCAGGTTCGGATACGGGTACCTGCTTCGCCGCAATACACCCCACAGCAACCGCAGAATAAAGAGCAGCTGTCCGATGGTCTTAATCGTGTAATGGAGCGTATGAAAAGTAAGGAACCTGATCTGTACCAAGCTCCCGATCATAAGAAAGTTCTTCACCCGAGACTCGGTGAATTAAACGCTACAGAGTGGTTTTTGTTAATCGAAATGCACTACAGACATCATCTTTTGCAGCTGGAGCGACTAAAAAATGACTTGAAAATGAACGAAGGTCATGAATAATACAAAACGTACAGCAAGACCCTAGAGCCAAAAGCAAAGATAGCAAGATAGCAACCGTTGAAGGTTGCTGTGCTGTTGGTTAGCTATAGATTGGGGATGGAGGCATCTGTAAACGCTTTGTTATTTGAACAAGTTAATCAAGTTGCCAGACTGCCGGCAGGAAATTAATGAAACTATGGATTGGGTGAAACAATAGACCAATCAAGGGACCAATAAACAGATATGATCGCTGCGCCGATCCCAACGATAGCGTGGAGAATGTCCCAGACAACAAAAGTGAATATTGCGATTTTTCCATGAATCTGATCGATTTGACTCCCAGTCCAGAATGCTTCACCTAGTGTAAAGTCCAGCTTCAAGTTATGTATGAGCTTTGAAGGAGTGTTCACTAAGTAAGAGTAGTTGTAATGTTGTAATAATTACTTGGTTCCCAGTGACAGAGGAAGTTTATTAAGTTAACGGGCAGTATAGTGGCAAGGTAGCTTCTTTGATACGGATCATCGTAAATCATTCTATAACTTATTGAAATTGCTTGCAGATTTAATATTGACGGTAATTGCAATTAAGCCTCACGTAATGTAAAATTACTTAACGGAAAAACATGGAAGGGGTGGGGGTATGAGGTGGAAGCGTAAGACTTATATTCAGTCGGCTTGTGTAATTTCATATTTCCATTCCATTAGGACACTAGAGCATTTATTGCTTTAGTGTTTTTATTTTATGGGGGTGTAATAATTGTCAAGGTATAAAAGAGTTCTCGTTAAGCTAAGTGGCGGAGCAGTCGCCGGAAACTCTGAATTTGGTTTTGAGCCGGAAAGATTGGACCATATCGCTGATGAAATTATGTCAATAGTAAACTTAGGAGTTGAAGTATCATTAGTTATTGGTGGGGGTAATATTTTTCGAGGTAATATGGCGGAAAGCTGGGGGATAGAAAGGGCAGAAGCTGACAACATTGGAACACTTGCGACTGTAGTAAATAGTTTAATGCTTCGTGGAGTTCTTAAAGCCAAGACCAAAAAGGAAGTACGGGTAATGACCGCTATACCTATTACTTCAGTTGCAGAACCATACATCCGTCTAAAAGCAATTCACCATCTAGAAAAAGGCTATATTGTAATTTTTGCAGGAGGGAACGGTCAACCTTACGTTACAACAGACTATCCTTCAGTACAAAGAGCCATCGAGGTTAATTGTGACGCTTTATTAGTTGCAAAGCAAGGTGTTGATGGTGTTCTTAATGCAGACCCTAAATTCGATAAAAATGCAAAGAAATTTCGTTCGCTCCATTACAACGACGTTTTAGAACACAACTTAAAGGTAATGGACCAATCAGCTTTCATTTTGGCAAGAGACTACAATTTGCCAATGCATGTGTTTAACTTCAATAAACCAGGTTCGATGAAAGAAATCTGTGAGGGTAAGAATAATGGTACGATAATTAGTGGCAAATCAATTTTAGAGTTGGAATGAAGTATGTTAGAAATACTACTCTCCCTTGATTTAGCGGAACGATATTTCCACAAAAGAGAAGTTCTTTCAAAATCCCACTCGACCATGGAGTGGGATTTTGTTACGCTAACGGGAAACAATAATTCAATAAATCCAATATCATAAGAAACCTGGATGGAAGTAACATCGGATGAATGAAGTATGGTTATTTTTGGGACAACATACCGTTATGAACATGATTTGGATCGAAGAACCGTTTCTGGTCAAAGATGCAGGGAGTAAAGTTGTTCTCTTCTGGGAGGAGCAAATGGAACAAAAGGACTTCAACGTGGTCATGACATCCACCCAGGCTGATGAAGGCGCTCAACATTTCTATAGAAAGCTAGGCTATCAAGATGCTGGATGCCTATTACTTGATACACAACCATTGGAAATTTTTCTTACCAAGCTATTAAACTAGCGGGAAACGACAGCAATTCGAACATGAAAGGAAAAAGGAATTGAATGAGAACGGTGACAGCATCATTTTCACATCAGCCCGAAGGGTACGAATGTCCATTTTGTTGTATTTGGGGGATAAAGGTTCTCCGTCCGATCCAGATGAACGCGCTTTCGATGCCGATCAGTTGCGTTCATGGATAAAGGAAAACATTTCTGCAATTCATTTATTGACATGAAACCAGTTACATATTTTAATCTTGTTTTGTAGCGAGTAGAACATAGATAAGCATGTTACCAAGTCGTTATGATTTTTTTAGATACTTTTTAAATCACTATTATAAAGTGTCTGAAAAAGTAATTTATGAAATTTCACAGGAGGCGAATACAATGATTAAACTTGTAGTCACGGATTTAGATGGAACATTTCTGAACAATGAAGGTCTGTACGATGTCGAACTTTTCAAAACAGTTTATGCAGAGATGCAGCAAAAAGGAGTCACATTTGTCGCATGTACCGGCAAACAATGTGAACGTGTTGAAAAATTGTTTGACGAGCATGGCAAAGGCGTTTGGATACTGGGTGACAGTGCTGCTCGAATTAAAAAAGATGGCCAAGTGGTTAAAGAATTTAGTATTGATCGGGATCTCGCCCTACAGGCGATTGATCGAATTCAAGACTTTGACAACAACATGACCCTGATCGTCTGTGCAAGCGACGCTGCTTACGTTCATTCTTCCATTTCAGAAGATATGTACAAAGTGGTTAAAGGCTCTTATGAACGTGTAGTGAAAACAGATTCCTTTGCAAACATAGATACCCGTTTTATCAAAATTACGGTCTTCGATACGGAGGGGCGAAGTACAGCATTAAGAGCGCATGTGGAGAATACGTTGGGTGGACAAATTTATATTGTTGATTCGGAAGCCAGATGGCTGGATATTACCGCATTGCATACGCATAAAGGTGAGACAGTGAAGAAACTGCAAGAAATGTTGGGCGTCACCTACGAGGAAACCATGTCATTTGGTGATGGAGAGAATGACGTGGAGCTTATGGCCATCGCAAAATACAGTTTTGCAGTGAGTAATGCTTGTGAAAATACGAAAAAGGCAGCGAGCTTCATTACGAAGTCAAACGAAGAAAACGGTGTTCTTCTCACGGTTCAAAAATTACTGGACTTGCAGTGATCTTTTCTTATCCATTGGTACTGCATTGACTTGACGGGGCCATAATTGTCCCGTCATTTTTTTGTTTTAGCTAAAGAAATAACATCTTCAAGGGTGCCCCTATTACCTTGATTCACGTTAAGTCGATATTCGCAACTTGTTTTCGATAATTTTGCGGAACCATGCCCATCTGTTTACGGAAAATGGACGAAAAATAACTAGCACTTTGAAAACCGCAGGCAAGTGCAATTTCACTTATGGATCTTCGGGTTTCTTTTAACATTTCACAGCTTTTTTGAAGGCGATATTGAGTGACATAGTTGCCCGGCGTCTGGCCCACATACTTGTTAAATAATGTGCAGCAGCGGCTTCGGCAAACAGCTCCTGCAGAGGCGATGTCCTCGAGAGTTATTTTTTGATCATAATTTTGATGAATGAAACGAGTCATTTCTTGGACATGCGTCAATACTCCAGGTTGCCCAGAAATGGGCTGCAAATGGTCCCCTATTGCTGCACACAAAGATAAAGCTTGTGATGCCAGACGAAGCGGATTGAGAGGAGCATGGTCCTTGTGCATTTCCTGATAGATTTCTTGAATGGACCGTAATATGCTTTGCTGCCAATCAACCTGATCGGTAAGCACAACAAAATCAGCCATCGTTAAACTAAACTTTTCCCCCCAGTATGTTTGAATAAATGAAGTCTTCTCGCCAAGGATCGAGGGATGAACGACGACGACAAGGAATAAACAATCGTTATGGTCTGCAAGAGAATAACCGAAATGCAAACGCTGGCTATTCACAAAAAGCCCATCCCCTTGATGCAATCGAGTGATCTTTCCGTTGACAGAGAAGTCCATCGATCCTTGCAGTACGTAGATAAACTCGATGTCCAAATGCCAATGCGCGACTGCAGCATAATTGTTAAATTGATGCAGGCTTCCCTTTCGGACATAGAGCGGTAAATCAGGAAGATTATAATTCAAACGTTCCGATAAATCCGAAAATACCTCTAAATTTGTCATCAAAGAGACCATCCTTTAGAAATATACGATTTTTATAAAATTATAGCCAATATTAATGGAAACAACAATGATAATATCCTATCCTTATATTGTGAAGATCAGCAGAGAGGACAGGATATAGGTGGTAAACCGCATACGACTCAAAGGAACTGGCCATCGTGATTTTGATCGGGAGTTAATGACGCTTGTCATTCCCATTGCATTACAAAATTTAATATCGGCAACCGTCATATCCGTTGATGTACTTATGCTGGGTATGATTAGCCAATCTGCAATGTCAGCGGTATCACTCGCAGGGCAAATTACCTTTGCATTAACCTTGTTTTACATGGGGATATCAGCGGGGGCAAGTATCCTCACTGCGCAATACTGGGGGAAGAAGGATACTTCAACCATACAGCGCATTTTTAACATCGCTTGCATGTTCTCCCTTTGTGTCTCTATTTTGTTTGGTTTATCTTCCTTCTTTTTTCCGGATACACTTTTGCGTTTATTCACCAATGATGCAGAACTGATTCAATACGGCTCAAGATTTTTGAAAATGAATTCCTTTTCTTATCTTGTGATGGGAATATCCCAGATGTATCTCAGTGTGATTAGAAGTATGGAAAATGCAAAACTTAGTGCATGGATTAGTTCCTTATGTTTGATTTTAAACATTTTGTTGAATGCCATTTGCCTTTTTGTTTTGTTCCCGTCCAGGCCCGAACTGGCCATTTCAGCCGTAGCTCTTGCCACGGTTTTGGCACGGGTTGTTGAACTCGCATGTTGTATGTTTCACTCCATCACCAAGGGCCCCATTCGTTTTCGTATGATGCCCATATATGACGGCATTCAACGGAATTTATTAAAAGATTTCTTGAAATATACGCTGCCTGTACAGGGGAATTATATCGTTTGGGGAGGAGCTCTTACCGCGACTGCTGCCATTATTGGCCATGTGAACTCCGATATGGTAGCTGCAAATTCCATAGCGTCTGTAGTTAAAAATCTAGCAGTTGTACTCTGTGGAGGCATTGCTACTGGGGGTTCTGTACTTGTTGGAAAGTATTTGGGGCAGGGTGAAATCGAGAAAGCAAAGCATGCGGGCAACAAAATGTGTTTTTATGCTTTGATATTTGGAGTCATTGCAGGCTGCACGATTCTGTTCATTAAACCATTGATATATTCCATCGTCAATTTGAATCCAACGGCTCAAAGTTACCTAGATGGCATGCTGTACATTGGGGCTTATTATTGTATAGCCAAATCGATAAACTCCACAACGATCGCGGGCATATTCACAGCTGGTGGGGATTCTAAATTTGGATTATGGTGTGACACGGTTGTTATGTGGTTCATTATTCTGCCGCTTAGTTACCTATGTGCTTTTGTTTGGCATGTACCACCGATCCTTTTGTATATCGTCATCAGCTTAGACGAGGTGATTAAATTACCCATTGCTTTTATACGATACCGACAGTTTAAGTGGCTTAACAATCTTACCAGAAACTTTGCAAAAACCTGATCATAACCAAGACTTATGCAATTGAATCTAAATTTATATACAAAGGAGAAATTTCGAATGAATATCCAGGAACGAATGGCTTGCAAACAATTATTCACCGATGATGATGCCAATTATCCGAAAGAGGCTGAAGCGTTGGCCAAAGCACGCCAGCGTGGTAAGGCGTTATGCTATGAAATTAACCATTTGCATCCGGATGATGTTGAAAAACGCAAAACGTTAATGAAACAACTTTTTGGAAGCATTGGAGAACATGTATGGTTGGAGCCGCCCATTCGCATGTCGTACGGTTCAAATACAACCGTAGGAAATAATGTATATATCAATTTCAATCTCACCGTGGTTGACGACTATAAAGTTACCATCGGTAACGATGTCATGTTTGGCCCGAATGTTACGATTGCTGTAACGAATCATCCTGTACATCCAGAAAAGCGCAAAGAGGGCGGGATGTTTGCATTACCCGTGGTCATCGAGGATGGGGTGTGGATCGGAAGCGGAGCGATTATTGTACCAGGAGTCACCATTGGCAAAGGGAGTGTAATTGGTGCCGGCAGCGTGGTAACCAAGGATATTCCTGCGAATGTAATCGCTGTTGGAAATCCATGCAGAGTTCTTCGGGAGATTACGGATCATGATAAAGAGTTCTACTATAAAGATATGCGTTTTGATCAGGTTGAATGGTAAACCTTCCAGAGAGGAGTTTTTCGATGGAAATCATTTATTTCATGATTACAATAGTCTCCCTTTATTTTGTCATTAGAGCCATTGTGCATTCACGCCACACCCAATTGGTAGCGAATAAAATGGAAAAGCAGTTTGAACATTACTTTAATGAAGATGCCTATCATAATGATCAGCACAGGGTATCAAATGGATAGAATTGCATGATTAGCAAATAAAACGTAGCAAAATGCTAGAATGACCAATCGTTTAATCAGCAAGGTCATTATGCTAACGGGAAAAATAGCACAGTAAGAGCAAGTAGCAGCCGATCATTGTGATCGGCTGCTTTGTTCATTTAACGTTAACGGGCAGGATCGTTTCGACGTGTGGCGTTATCACGCGGAATTGCTAAAATGAAGCTATCTGCACGAATTGGAACTGTGTGGTAAAATATAGAAGGATAATCTTAAAAAATGGAGGAGGATCCAAATATATTATGATCCATAACCTCTACCGGAAACTGGTTCCTCTTTTCTTAAAGAACAATCTAGTTCAGGTAGCAGCTCAGTTTTTTGTTTCAGGGATAATCGGAGTTATATACGGATGTATGTTAATTGACGAAACTATAGGTGGATATATTAATAAAGTCTTGCCGAGTAGTGATGGGCGGGATCTTCATATATATTTGCCCCTTGTGATTACTGTGTTCTTTTACTCGTACTTCATTCAAAAAAAACAAAGAATTCTTCTGGAAAAAATCTCATGTAGTTGTCTTCATAGTTTCATTGCCGTACTAAGCTGTATCTTTTCTTGTGTAGTTTTACTTTTGATTTAATCCCATTTAGCGTTACGCTAACGGAACACCTATAACCAGACGCGGGCTGGTCGTTTTTCCTGTAATTGAACCCATGTAAAGGGGAGATCCATGTTGAAACGGATGCCTTTTGAACGCCCAGTGGAGCATTATGACGAGCGAATTTATAATATTGATGAACAAATTTGTGAATTATTGAAACTCCGTAAGCAGCTATCCAACAACAATCCTGGTTTCCCGCCCTTTGAATATATCTCTAAATGGGCTGAAACGTTTGAACTTTACGAGGACTTTCTGAAAGCCGTTTTTGGAACTTTTAGCAGTGAAGAGCATTTTAAGCCCATGGTTGAACCGTCGGATTTTAGAAAACATATCCCCCTGCTAAAATCAGTCGAAGAAGGGAACTGCTTTTATACTGTAAACTCAATAAGGCAGTATAGTAATGCTAGTGTAGTGACTTTTAGTATGGATTGGGATGTGACTGAGACACCTCCAACTTCTAACAATCACAGCTATTTTGAATTGAAAATGGGAGAACAGTATGATTGCCGAATGATGAATGGCGGCAGCCACTCAGGTCATGCTTCATTTAACTATGTAATATCTCCGCCATTACCCGATCAAACTTCAGGAATTGAATTAACGTTCATAGAATATAGGAAGCCGTTCAGTGACAATGAGACGGGAACAAAAATAGTCTTCAGAATGGAATAGCCTCAACCGAGAATCCATTAAACGAATGGATCCCAGCAGGTTCCAGTTGATGAAACGAAGAGGGGGAAGCCGAAATGAAGACGATCAAGTGTATGATGGACCATCTGTACTGGGCGGACGGACGCATCCTGGACGCGCTCGAAGAGAGTGGGACGAAGAACAAAGACCTTCTGAAGCTGGTTAGGCACGTCGCGGTCGCGGAACGAGTTTGGTTATCCCGATTGCAGGGCAAGGGCAGCGCTTCATATTCGCTCTGGGAGGAAACGGAAGACCTGACGGCAATCCGGACGATGTTCGAAGAAAATGCCGCGCAATATCGCGTCTATATGGAAGGGCTCGAGGAATCCGAGTTGGATGAGATGATCGACTATGCGAACCAGAGCGGGTTGCCGTTCCGATCATCCGTCCGGGACATCCTGTCGCAGGTTATCCTGCATGGGCAATATCACCGGGGACAGATCAACCGGGCACTTCGAAGCGAATCGGCAGAGCCGGTCCAAGTCGATTACATCACGTTCGCGAGGCTTTAACAGGGCGGGCTTTAAGTAAATAAGGACAGGGGTCAACTCAGACCGACCTGTCCTTTTTCACTAGATAAGGAAAAACACGTGATAAGTTTAGGATTCGATCATGGTTTACAGATCCACTCTCCAGTTGCCCATCATCTTGGCGACTTCCGGATCGCGGTACGATAAGAAAAGACTTTCCCGCGTATCGAGGGCCGCGATTTGTTCAATATCGTCCGCGCTTAACTCAAAATCGAAAATGTCGAAGTTTTCGATGATCCGCTCTTTATTCACCGATTTTGGAATGACAACGACTTCACGCTGAACAAGCCAACGCAACACGACCTGGGCGACCGACTTATTGTGTTTTGTCGCGATCGATGCCAGCACTTCGTTGCTGAACATGTTGTTGAGCCCTTCCGCGAACGGTGCCCACGACTGATGTTGTACTCCCTGTTCTTTCATAAAAGCGGCACCCTCGATTTGCTGATAGAACGGGTGCGTTTCGACCTGGTTGATGGCGGGCACGATTTCATTATGCACAATGAGGTCCATCAGACGGTCGGGCAGGAAGTTGCTGACACCGATCGCCTTGATCTTGCCTTCGCGGTACAGGTCTTCCATTGCACGCCAAGCGCCGTAGTAATCGCCGAACGGCTGGTGAATAAGGTAGAGATCGAGATAGTCGAGCTGCAGCTTCTTCAGGGATTTGGCAAAAGCCAGCTTGGCACTCTCGTATCCGGCATCCTGAACCCAGAGCTTGGTCGTGATGAACAGTTCCTCACGCGGCACGCCGCTGCGCTTGATCGCGCGTCCGACCGCTTCCTCATTCAGATAACCGGCAGCGGTATCAATCAAGCGGTAACCGGCCATCAGCGCTTCGTATACGGCGTTTTCGCATTCTTCTGCATCCGGAATTTGGTAGACACCAAAACCGATGATCGGCATTTTCACGCCATTGTTCAATGTTACGGTTTGCATTGTAATTCCTCCTAGTGTTTAATTGTAAAACGCAAACGGCCACGAAACTCGGAAATCGGGTATCTCAGCGGGGCTTCCGCTTACGGTCGATTTGCATTACAATAAACCTACCACCTTCGTGTTACACGAAGGCAAGCGTCTTTATACATTTATTTTTCAAGGAGGGTTTCACATGCATACGGTCAAAGAAGCCGCCCTCATAACGGGACTCACCGAGCATGCAGTACGCTTTTACACGGATAAAGGTCTGGTGCCAAGCGTGCAGCGCAATCAACACAACATTCGCATGTTTGACGAAGAATCGATCAACTGGCTGCATGGCATCAAATGCCTCAAGCAATCCGGGATGCCGATTGAGGTCATTAAAAGGTACGTCGATCTCTGTCTTGAAGGGGATTCGACCCTCCCGCAGCGCTACGCACTCATGATGAAGCACAAAGAGGAGGCAATCGCCAAGCTTGAAGAAGCCAAATTGCACGTTGCTCATCTGGAACAAAAAACCGACCTGTATCAGGCCATTTTGGAGCACCGCTCTCCAGACACGATGAATCCTGGCAACTGGGACAAAATCAAGCATATGCATAGTGACGTATTTTACTCGCCCTCCGTTCGAAAGGCTTGAGAAATATTCGTAAGGTAACCGGTATTGAATTATTTTACGGTTATCGTTCCTGCATGGCTGACAAGCTCCAGTGTATTAGATCCATTCCCAATCGTGCCCTCTATCGATTTTTCCGTGTTCTGCTGCTCCATAAAGCCATCGAAGCCAACACGGATATCCGCCGAGTCACTGCTTGCCATCAGCTTTAATGAAGCAGGAGGTGTAGTATAAGCTACGGTGATATCTCCGGAGTTTGTTTCTACGTGCAGCCATTTTCCTTCCTCAACTTCCGTGACGGATACTTCCCCGGCCGTTGAAGTGATGGTCATATCAGGACTGGTTACACGGGTCAGGGAGCTGTCGCCGCTGCCGGAAGTTACCTTTGATTCGTTTAGTGAGCTGTCTTTCAGCGTGAATTCCCCATCCTTGGATGTGAACTCTCCCTTGTCTGCGGAAAGTCCTTCAATATGCTCAGAGCCTGAATTGTTGGTAAGGAAAATGTTTTGGGTCGCTATGTCCTTCATCTTAATATCGCCTGCGTCGTTGTTGAGTGTAATCGTATCGATTTCATGATCGGGAATGGAGATATAGATCGTGCCATTTTTGCCTAATGAAAATCCCCCTGTGATTCCTCCTTGATCTTGCTGGGTGATGATCATTTTGTTCCCATCCTGATTAATCGTTACCGGATCGCTCTTTCCGTCCAACTGCTTTCCATCGCAAATGACGATGATGTTCGGGGAATCTGTATGCTGGAACTCGATATCCCAAGAATCATTATGAACTTCAATTTCTTCTATGCGTTTTGCCTCAAAGGATGTTTCATGGTGATAACTTGCTTTTCCTATTCCTTGGCAGCCACTTACCAGCACACCAATGGCCATCAGGACAAGCAAAGCGGTTAGCATTTTTCCCATGCTCTATTCCCTCCCCTTATGTACGGAGCACATGTTTAGGCCACGTCGTTTTGATCGATGTTGTAAAAAGAAAGATAGCCGAGGAGAAGACCAAGCAGACAGAGTATGATCGGAATGGCAATGAATTGGAACAGGCTGGACGAGCTTCCTCCGTCAGACACCGTGGCGTTAACCAGAAATCCAATGATGACAGCGGATGTAATGGTGGAAGCCGTCGACTTTTTTCTCATGCCAAAAATTAGCGGAATCAGGCTGATTCCTGCGATCATAAAGGCGTTTAGCAGCGTTGACGGAAGGGTGGCAGCCATTTCATCAAGACGAACCGGTGCGTCAAATAACCCTAGGATCGGATTTAGGAAATACGTTAACAGATTAATCATCAACGTCGTTACAAGGATGCTGAAGAAACAGAATACATACACGATCAATAACTTGGCTTGCATTATTTTTTTTCGCTGCTGCGGATAGGTGAACAACACTTGGATCATCTTGCTCTTATATTCTTCAATCACTAAACGGGATAAAATCACGCTTGCGAAAATGATAAAGGTGATCCGGATCAAAATATCCGTTAAAGACATAAATTCAGCATAATCCATAGGTTCGCTCTCACCCTGGGTACCCAACGTCATAAGGACAACGGCAGCGTAAATGGCCACCATGCAAATGAAGACCCCTTTAAGATTGTGAGATAGATTGTTTTTTTGCCATTCGAGTTGGATAAGTTTAAGCATAACGTTGGCCCCCATGAATGAGATTGATGAAATACTCTTCTAACGATCCCGCATGTTGTTTTCGGATGTCTTCCATCTTGACTTCTTGTAAAAAAGTGCCTTGATGAATAATGCCAACCGTATCGGCGACCGATTCGATTTCCGACACAATATGACTCGAAATTAAAATGGTTGTTTTGTATTTTTCCTTTAATAACAGCAGAAGCTCCCGCATTTCTTTAATCCCGATCGGATCAAGGCCGTTGATCGGTTCGTCGAGGATGAGAATATCCGGCTTCGTCACGATCGCACGTGCAATGCCTAACCGTTGTTTCATGCCCAGCGAGAATTCATGGATCTTTTTCTTCCCTACTCCTTGCAGACCTACGATCTCCAGCGCGTCCTTGATCGCAGGCTTATCGCTGTAGTCCATGTACCTGCAATGAAACTCCAAATTGGTTTCCGCCGTCAGCCGATCGTAAAATACGGGATATTCAATGATGCTGCCGATTCTTTTTAAGTATTGATGGGACGTTGGCGTAACGATCTGATTGAATACCCGGATTTCACCGGAAGAGGGTTTGACCAAATTTAATATCATTTTCATAATCGTTGTTTTTCCTGCCCCGTTCGGACCTAAAAAACCGTAAATTTCTCCTCTGCTGATGCTCATATTGACGTTCTTAATGGTATCTGTGCCCTGGAACGTCTTACTGACTTGATGGATTTGAATGATGGCTTCCATTCCTGAGTTCCTCCCGATCATTTATGGATGTGTTACCCTAAGCTTAGGGAATGAAAGTAAAAATAAAGTAAACGGTACGGAAAAAACACGTAACATTTTACTTGAATCAACCTCCTGAATTTGTAAATGGAGTAAGATAGAAAGAGAAGATTCAGGACACGTTTGAAATGAGGGAAGATCAACATGGAATCTGCATCCATACTAGCCGTCGATGATGAAATCGGCATTTTGAAGCTGCTGGAGATCACGCTTCGGAAAGAGAATTTCACGCATATGGACACGGCATCATCGGGCAGAGACGCGTTGCAGCGCGTCAGAGAAAAGACGTATGATATGATTTTGCTGGATATCATGCTCCCGGATCTAAGCGGCTTTGAGCTCTGTACGGAGATTCGGAAACATACGAATGCACCGATTATTTTCATAAGCGCCCGCTCCACCGACTTCGACAAATTAACGGGGCTCGGGATCGGCGGAGACGATTATATCACCAAACCTTTTAATCCATTGGAGGTCGTTGCCCGAATCAAGGCGATCCTTCGCCGGGAAAAGATCCTGAAACGTTCATACCAACAAAACAAGGCGTACGATTACGGGGACTTCTCATTTCATCCGGAGTCGGCCACGTTAACCGTGAAGGGCCAAACCGTCGATTGCACGGCGAAGGAGCTGGACCTTCTTCATTTCTTCTGCAAGCACCCCAATCATATCTTTACGACGGGCCAGCTATACGAGTTGGTATGGGGAAATGATGTGTTCGGAGAAGAAAAAACGGTTACGATTCACATTTCCAAGCTGCGCAAGAAGCTCGGCGACGATACCCGAAAACCCAAAATCATCGTGAACTTAAGAGGAATCGGTTATAAATTCATCCCCCCGAATGAGGTACGGCTATGCGAATAAAAACTCGATTCACGATTCACTTGGCATTAGGGCTCGTGCTGTGGCTTCTAGGTACGGGGATATCTATTGCTATTATTGTGGAAGGCCTTCTTCCCTTGCTTGGTTTTCACATCAATATGGATGATGAGGGTCTTATCGTAGGGGGGATTTTCGGGGTTAGCACGCTGCTATGCATCGCTTTGTTCGGCTGGTATTTCGGCGGTCCGATCGGCTTCCTTATGTCCTGGATTCAGCAGCTCTCGCGGGACAACTACATGCAGCCCGGCAATATGGCGAACATATATAACCGAACCGGAAAATTACGCATGCGGTACCGCTTGTATAAGGAGGTGCTCCAGCAGCTTCAATCCTTGGGCAGTATCTTGCAAGCAAACGAAGTGGAGAGAAACCGGATCGAACAAGCCAAGCAGGAATGGATTGCGGGGATATCCCATGATTTGAAAACGCCCTTGACCTATATCAGAGGATATTCGGCTCTCTTATTAAATGAGCAATACGAGTGGTCGAAGGAAGAGGCGATGTCGTTCATCCGGGAAATGGACGGCAAAGGGAAGCATATGGAGGAATTGATACAAGATTTAAGCCTCGTCACACAGCTCCATAGCGCTGAAGGCGCGCTGCCACTGCAGAAGACGATGCAGGATATCGTCGAATTTACCAAAAGGGCAGTTGCGGATATCAGCAATACTCCGCAAGCAAGCAGCTACCGCTTGCATTTTCAAGCAGATCCGTCGGTCATTCACGTCGATTTTGACGTTAAATACATGCAGCGTATCCTGCAAAATATTATGATGAACTCCATCATCCACAATCCGGAACATACGGATATCTACGTCGAGATCGAGGAAACAGGAGAGCATGCGACGATTCGCATTGCAGACAACGGCGTAGGCATGCCGCCCCATACGGTAGAACATGTATTCCAGCAATATTTCCGTGGCACCACGACGGATGCTGCTTCCGACGGCACGGGATTGGGCATGGCCATCGTCTATAAGCTGGTTCAAGCCCATAACGGCACGATCACGGTTAAAAGTGAACTCTCACAAGGGACCTCGTTTACCATTCGATTGTTGAAATCAAATCCACACTAACGGATCTTTTTTAACGAGGACGGAACCATTCTTCAGGCGGAAAATGGCTTCCTGCGGCTTGAATGGGGGCCTTTTGAAGGAAAAGGGGAGAACGTGTATTACTTACAGAAGGCGCGAGCTTGGCTTCATTTACCTTAGAATTAACGGCTTAGCAGGTTCGACCTGCGTAATGAAATAGCAGCTGCTGGACGCCAGCAGCTGCTATTTCATTTGAACATCCGCAGTGCATATTTCGATGTGATTTTTGTAATGCCCTACGTGGGGGCCTGAGTATCTTATACGGAGACGTGTTTCGTACATCTCTCCGTTGATATGAGCGGATTCTTCAATGATCAGGGTGGTCGGCTGCTGGAGCCTGCTGGGAATGGCTGCGAAATTCGCTTGGCGCAATGCCTGTCCACCGCTTGAACTGCCTGCTGAAATGCGCATTGGTCTTATATCCTAACATCATCGCAATGTGGTCAATGCTTAGGTCGGTTTGCTTTAACAGCCGCTGGGCTTCGTTCAGAAGGGTTTCTGATAGAAACTTGCGCGGTGCTGTGCCATATACCTGCCGAAAAATTCGATTGACCTGCGACGGACTAATGTTCAGCGACTTGGCAATGTCCTGGATCCAGGTTCGCTCGCTATCCCGGATTTCACCATGAAGATGGATATATCTAACGGAATCCTCAATGTGCTCAGCGATTTGATGGGCGATGGCTTCTTTTCTGGATAAGGTCACGGATGCGTTCTGAGATAACTGGCCGACCAGGGAGCCGAGCAAATCGAATACGGCAGCATGCACCTTCATCTGTTTGGAGGAAGACAGCGGGATGGATAAGTGCTCCGTGGCCAGATCATACAGCGTACACAGTGAAGAGGAAAGTCCCAGGGCTAAATTCGAATCTGCCGGATAATAAATATCCTTGGACCGGTTGAGCTCTCTGCAAAAGGAGATATCATGTACGCTGAAATGAACGGAAAAGTACGAGAAGCCCTGCGGTCCGGCACCGGTGCAGGAATGGGTCATACCGGGGCGGATGAACAGAAGGTCTCCAGCAGACTGACTGTACAACTGTCCGTTAACCACCATGTCCATCTGACCGTTCAACATCCAGTGGATTTCATACATGGAATGCTCATGGGATGGATACGTCCAGTTGGAATCTACTTTTCTTGCATGCAGCCCCAGTAACTGAAAAGACATGCGAACATCGGGTAGACGGCCTAAATACATGGCTTCCGGGATTTTGGTCACAGCAACCTCCTCTTAATGCTCTGTATTCCAAATACTGATAAATTCATATTAACAGAAAAAAAATGCGTGAAAAGGGTAAGTCGTCGGAGTGATTAGCACATCGTCATGAATCTTAGCTGATGCTATGGTAGTGTTATCACCCCGAAGGGGAGAATGGGGGCAAGCATGAATGAGAATTATTCGATTTCTGGATGGACAACAGAAGTGGCTGGCAGCAGTTACGGATGATGAAAAAGCCTATCGTTTGCCGCAAGCAGATTTCATGACGCTGATCTATCAAGCAAGGGAGCGGGGAATTTCTCCGGTTCAACTGGTTGAAAGCGCTTTTAAACCGCTGAACGAGCTGAGCGGCGACTGGACTTCCCTGCACCTGATCACACCCGTGGAAGCTCCGGAAGTATGGGCGGCGGGTGTAACTTATCAGCGGAGCAGGGAAGCTCGAAACTATGAAGCAACGGATGGCAAGCTGGATGCGAACACCTTTTACGACAAGGTATATGATGCAGAACGTCCCGAGATCTTCTTCAAATCCACAGCAGCCCGCACCGTTGGACCGAATGAAGCGGTTACCCTTCGCAGCGATTCCACTTGGCAGATCCCGGAGCCAGAGCTCGGACTGGTGCTTGCCGCAGATGGCACCATTGCGGGATACATCGTGGGCAATGACATGAGCTGCCGGGACATTGAAGGGGATAACCCGCTCTATCTGCCGCAGGCCAAAATATGGCGCAGTTCCTGCTCGATCGGTCCGGCGATTCGTCTGGCGGAAACGGTCCGGAATCCTTATGACCTTAACATCGTCTGCGAAATATTCCGCGATGGGGAATTGGTGGTGAAGAGTGAGGCCAGTACAAGTGAATTAAACCGAAAGCTGGATGAACTGGTTTCCTTTTTAGCAAGAGACAACGATTTGTTTGACGGCACGGTTCTACTGACAGGTACCAATATTGTACCGCCCAATGATTTTACGCTTGAATCCGGAGACCGTATTGAAATATCCATAAGCGGGATTGGGACTCTCGTTAATCCTGTCATTTCAAACTAGTTGACTTAAGGAGGATGAAGGCGATGAGCGTTTTTCAGTTAGAGCAGACCTATAACAATTTTATTAACGGAGAATGGGTGAAGGCAGCGTCCGGAAAGACGGAACCCAGCATGAATCCGGCGAATCGAAAAGAAATCGTAGGGCATGTGCCTGCCTCCGGCGTAGAGGATCTGAACGATGCTGTGGCAGCGGCAAAAGCGGCTGCGAAGACCTGGCGGAGATTAACCGGCGCAGAACGGGGCAATTATCTTTTTCAGGCAGCAAACGTGCTGGAACGCCGGGCCGACGAGGTGGCGGAAGCCATGACGAGAGAAATGGGGAAAACATTTCCTGAAGCCAAAGGAGAGACGATGCGCGGCGTCGCCATCTTGAGGTATTACGCAGGGGAAGGCATGCGCAAAACGGGTGATGTGATTCCGTCGACGGATAGCGAAGCATTAATGTTCACGACCCGTGTACCGCTTGGCGTAGTCGGCGTAATTGCGCCATGGAACTTCCCGGTGGCTATTCCCATCTGGAAAACGGCACCTGCTTTGATCTATGGCAATACGGTTGTATTGAAGCCGGCCCAGGAAACGGCGGTTACGGCAGCCAAAATAATGGAATGTTTTGAGGAAGCCGGCATTCCGGCCGGGGTTCTCAATCTCGTGTGCGGCAAAGGCTCGGTAATCGGTTCCGCACTTGCCGAGCATCCGGATGTGAACGGCATAACGTTTACAGGCTCCAATGAAGTCGGAAAGCGGGTCGGCGCTGCAGCCCTTGCTCGTGGAGCCAAGTACCAGCTTGAAATGGGCGGCAAAAACCCGATCATCATTGCAGCCGACGCTGATCTGGATCTCGCTGTAGAGGGAACGATCAGCGGCGGCCTGAAATCAACGGGTCAAAAATGCACGGCCACCAGCCGCGTTATTATTGAACGCAAAGTTTATGATGCTTTCAAAGAAAAGCTTCTGTCGCAGATACAAGAAATCCGGTTGGGCGACGGCATGTCTGCCGGCAGCTGGATGGGCCCATGTGCAAGCGAAGGACAGCTCAACACCGTACTGAGCTATATTCAAAAAGGACAGGATGAAGGTGCAGTACTGCTCGCTGGAGGAAAAAGACCGGACAGTCCTGAGCTTGCAGAAGGATTCTATGTCGAGCCGACCGTATTTGAAGGTGTCGAATCACATATGTCCATTGCCCGGGAAGAAATATTCGGCCCGGTACTGGCCTTGATTCCGGTGGATTCCCTTGAAGAGGCTATAGCGTCGGCAAATGACAGTGATTATGGTTTAAGTGCTTCGATCTACACACAAAATGTCGGGGCTATGCTTTCGTTCATCCGGGATATGGATGCCGGACTTGTAAGAATCAATGCGGAAACGGCCGGTGTAGAGCTGCAGGCTCCGTTTGGCGGGATGAAAATGTCCAGTTCGCATTCCAGAGAGCAGGGACAAGCGGCTATCGAATTTTTCACCGCCATCAAAACCGTCTTCGTGAAGTCATAAACTGCGGGGAGGGTATCATGTACGAACAGATCATGTCGATTATGGGGGAGAAGGAGTCCGACTTCTTCGGGATTACAGCTCATGCTCCAGGGGCTGCAGGACATCTGCCTTTGACCGACGATTTGCTGCGAAATGCTCCAAGCGGCGACTTGTTCGGCATGTCCCAGAATGTTGGAATGGGATGGAAGCCTGGAGAATTAAACGGAAAACAGTTTCTGATCCTGAGTACGCAAGGCGGTATTCGAAACGAGGATGGCAGTCCTGCTGCTCTCGGTTATCATACGGGGCACTGGGAGGTTGGTCTGCTGATGAAGGCGGCGGCAGAAGAACTGTCCAGCCGCGGCGGAATCCCGTTTGCCGGCTATGTCAGCGATCCTTGCGACGGCAGGTCGCAAGGAACAACCGGCATGTTCGACTCGCTGCCGTACCGGAACGATGCCGCTATCGTATTCCGCAGATTGATTCGATCCCTGCCCACGCGAAAAGGCGTGCTCGGCGTTGCAACTTGTGATAAGGGACTGCCCGCCATGATGCTCGCGCTGGCAGGTATGCCGCAGCTGCCAGGAGTGATCGTTCCCGGCGGCGTTACCCTTCCGCCTACGAACGGAGAAGACGCGGGTAAAATTCAAACCATCGGCGCAAGGTACGCCAATGGTGAGCTTTCGCTGGAAATGGCATCGGAATTGGGATGCCGGGCTTGCGCTACACCGGGCGGCGGCTGTCAGTTCCTGGGGACAGCGGCAACAGCCCAGGTGGTAGCCGAGGCCATGGGCATGACGGTGCCTCATGCCGCTCTGGCTCCTTCAGGGCAGCCGATCTGGATCGAGATGGCACGGCAATCCTCGCGTGCACTCATCCATATGGAGACCCAAGGGATGAAGATGGCGGACATTGTCACAGATGCATCGATTCGCAATGCAATGATTGTACATGCCGCGTTCGGCGGATCTACCAATCTGCTTCTTCACATCCCGGCGATCGCTCATGCGGCTGGTTTAACGCTGCCCGGCGTTCAGGACTGGATTCAGGTCAACAAGAATGTTCCGAGACTGGTGAGTGCTCTGCCGAACGGCCCCATCTTTTACCCGACTATTCGTGTTTTCCAGGCCGGAGGTGTCCCCGAGGTCATGCTTCACCTCAGGCAGCTTGGTTTACTTGATGAGTCTGTTCCGACAGTAAGCGGCACATCTTTGGGGCAAGTGCTGGATTGGTGGGAATCGTCAGAACGCCGCCATGTCATGCGGAAACAATTGAAGGAGAAGGACGGCATTGATCCGGACAGCGTCATCATGAGTGCAGAACACTCGCAGCGTCTCGGGATTTCCTCCACCGTGACATTCCCGACCGGCAATATTGCCCCCGAAGGCTCGGTTATCAAATCCACCTCCATCGACCCGGATGTACTGGATGAGCACGGGGTATATCGTCATCGGGGTACAGCAAAGGTATTTACAACGGAACGTGAAGCGATCCGGGCGATCAAAACAGGCGGAATTCGGGCAGGGGACATCATCGTTCTGCTTGGACGGGGACCCTCCGGGACCGGGATGGAGGAGACCTATCAGCTTACGTCTGCGCTCAAGCATCTGTCCTTTGGAAAATACGTGTCACTCATTACCGATGCCCGGTTCTCCGGTGTGTCCACCGGTGCGTGTATTGGGCATGTTGGTCCCGAAGCGCTGGCCGGCGGGCCGATCGGCAAGCTGCGGAACGGTGACTTGATTGACATTGTGGTGGATCGAAGCACCCTGGATGGAAGCATTAATTTTGTCGGAGAAGAAGGGATGGAGGTTTCCCCCGAAGAAGGAGCACTCATCCTGGCACAGCGGCCTTTTCATCCGGATATGCAGCCAGATGAAGCGCTGCCGGAGGATACACGATTGTGGGCAGCACTGCAATCCGTCAGCGGTGGTACGTGGAGAGGCAATGTGTACGATGTCGAACGGATCATAACGGCTCTGGAGGCTGGCAAAAAAGCGCTGGGGTGGCACTGAAACCAAGCAACTCTGGCATCATGTTCTTACCTGTTTTGTACAGTTACCATTTACTTACCGGAGGTTTCTTTAATGAATACGATCAAAAATAGGATTACCAATCCCGTTCTCCCCGGTTTTCATCCTGATCCCTCCATATGCCGGGCTGGGGAAGATTATTATATCGCTACGTCTACCTTCGAGTGGTTCCCGGGTGTACGCATTCACCACTCCAGGGATCTGGTTCATTGGCGCGCGATGGCTGCTCCGTTGACTCGCATGGCTCAGTTGAACATGGAGGGAAATATTAATTCGGGAGGCGTATGGGCCCCTTGTCTCAGCTACGATAATGGCGTGTTTTATCTGATATACACCGATGTGAAGAGCCGGATAGGCGCTTTTAAAGATACTCATAATTATCTTGTAACAGCAACGGAGATTGAGGGCCCTTGGTCCGATCCGGTATATTTGAACAGCAGTGGCTTTGATCCTTCCTTGTTTCATGACGAAGATGGACGCAAGTGGCTGGTCAATATGATCTGGGATCACCGCAAAGGCAAAAACCGGTTTGCAGGCATCGTGCTGCAGGAATATTCGGTTCAGGAACAAAAGCTGGTCGGACCCGCGGTTAACATTTTTAAGGGAACGGAACTGGGACTGACGGAAGCGCCTCATCTGTATAAACACAACGAATACTATTATTTGATCACAGCTGAAGGCGGAACCGGATACGAGCATGCCGTTACGGTTGCCCGCTCTCGTTCGTTACAAGGTCCTTATGAGGTTGATCCGGCTAATCCGATTCTCACTTCACACGGCAGGACGGATTTACCGCTGCAAAAGGCGGGTCACGGCAGTCTCGTCGAGACGCACACGGGCGAATGGTACATGGCGCACCTAGTGGGAAGACCTGTTCAGGAGAAACACTGCATCCTTGGTCGTGAGACGGCTCTGCAGCGTTGTACTTGGAGTGATGACGGATGGCTAAGGCTTGCAAGCGGGGATCGGTATCCGGAGCTTCAGGTGACAGCACCGACGATCAAGCCGCACCCGTTTGAACCGCCAGGGGAGATGGACCATTTTGATCAGGCCGAGCTTCGCCACGATTGGAATACACTTCGCATCCCGCCGGATGCAACATGGCTTAGTCTGACGGAACGTCCAGGTTATTTACGCTTGCATGGGATGGAATCGATGAGTTCAACGCACAGACAAAGCATGCTTGCCCGCAGGTTGCAGGCTTTCGAGTGCGAAGCCGAGACGTGCCTTGAATTCGCGCCGGACCATCCGCAGCAAATGGCAGGACTTATTCTGTATTACGATACTCAGGATTACCTCTACCTACGGGTAACGCATCATGAAGACAAGGGGTTGTGCCTTGGCATCATTCAGTCCAAATACGGGGTGTATGATGAAGTTTTGGAGGAGGACATTCCACTGAAATCGGGGCATCGGATTCGCTTAAAAACCGTGGTCGATCATGATCGTGCCTGCTTTTACTATGCGTTAGACGATGATCCGTCATGGGTTCCGGCAGGCGGGTGGACGGATATCACACATCTGTGTGATGAATCCCCGGAATACATCCGGTTCACGGGAACCTATATCGGTCTGTGTGCGCAGGATCTTGGCGGGACCCGGAAACACGCTGATTTTGATTACTTTGTTTACAAGGAAACGAACAACCCAACGGCCTCCGATGAAAAAGGGACCAATTCGATTCACATCTGAACGAACCTCCTTGTTGTATACATTTTTGGAATATTAACTTGAGCTTGCTTCGTAATCGGCAGATGACTCCTATGTTCATTAGGGGTCATCTTTTTTATTGTCATTGAAATCCGACATGCCTGAGATCAAAAAATGAATGAACTATAATTTGTCAGGTTTTGGGGCGGGGAATAATATAGTAATATTTACAAATATAAGTCAAATTCTTTTGCAATTCGAGAGGGTGTGGTACGTACAATTCTATTGGGCACTGAACAAGTTTATAGTTTTGAATGCGCTCTCATAAGTATATCCATTTGAGGAAGGTGAACATGTTGAAATTGAACTTAAAAAGATCCGTCCATATTCTGTTAGCCTGTTTGACGGCTCTGCCCCTAATGTTAACTCCGACCCACGTGTCAGCAGCAAGTGATGCCAACATTAATTTATCCTCCGAAAAACAGCTCATCAAGGGTTTTGGGGGAATTAACCATCCGGCCTGGATCGGCGACTTGACGGCAGCTCAGCGTGAAACCGCCTTTGGTAACGGACAAAATCAGCTTGGGTTTTCCATTTTAAGAATCTATGTCGACGAAAATAGAAATAACTGGTACAGAGAGGTTGCTACCGCGAAAAGAGCGATAGAGCAAGGCGCCCTCGTATTCGCTTCACCTTGGAATCCGCCAAGCGACATGGTCGAAACCTTTAATCACAATGGGGATCCGAACGCCAAACGATTGAAATACGACAAATATGCCGCGTACGCGCAGCATCTGAACGACTTTGTCACTTATATGAAAAATAATGGCGTAGACCTGTATGCCATCTCGGTACAAAATGAGCCGGATTATGCCCATGACTGGACCTGGTGGACACCGCAGGAGATGCTTCGTTTCATGAAGGAGAATGCCGGTTCCATTCAAAATACCAAGGTCATGGCACCTGAATCGTTCCAGTATTTGAAAAACATGTCTGACCCGATCCTGAATGATCCTCAGGCACTCGCCAACATGGACATTCTGGGAGCACATACCTATGGAACTCAGTTCAAAGATTTTGCATACCCGCTCTTTAAGCAAAAAGGAGCAGGCAAAGAACTGTGGATGACCGAGGTGTATTACCCGAACAGTGACAACAACTCGTCGGACCGCTGGCCTGAGGCACTGGACGTATCTTACCATATGCATAACGCCATGGTTGAAGGGGATTTCCAGGCTTATGTATGGTGGTACATTCGGAGACAATACGGTCCGATGAATGAGAACGGGACCATTAGCAAACGTGGATATAATATGGCCCATTTCTCGAAATTTGTACGGCCAGGCTACTACAGAGTAGATGCTACCAAAAATCCGGATACCAATACTTTCGTTTCGGCCTATAAAGGCGACAACAAGGTGGTCATTGTGGCAATTAATCGCGGTACCTCGGCTGCAAGCCAAAAATTCGTTCTGCAGAACGGGAACGCCTCTACGGTATCCTCATGGGTTACGGACAGCAGTCGAAACCTGGCAAGCGGAGCACCGATTACGGTGTCCGGTGGAGCCTTTACGGCACAACTGCCAGCCCAAAGCGTAACCACGTTCGTAGCCGATCTCACCGGCGGCGGCGTTAACCCGGGTAGTGGAACCACATACGAGGCAGAGACGGGCACCACACTTACCGATGCTGTCATTGAGACCCTCTATCCTGGATACACGGGGTCTGGATACGTGAACTTCAACGCATTGACAGGTTCGGCCATTCAATGGAATGCCATCAATAACGTGATAACAGGTACCAAAAACGTAAAGTTTCGCTATGCGCTGGAAAGCGGAACGCGTAATCTCGACATTTATGTCAACGGGACCAAAGTCATCAGCAACGAACCTTTCCCGGCAACTGGCAGCTGGTCGACTTGGAGTGAAAAAACCATTCAGGTTCCCATGAACGCGGGAACCAATACGATTACAGTGGTAACAACCGGCACGGAAGGGCCGAATGTGGATAATATCACGGTTACAGCCGTGCAATAAATGTGCCGTTCTGCTTATGTAAGACAATAAATATGCTAACCCCCGTTCTGCATTCGATCCGCTAGCCGGTATCCTGCGACGGGGGTTACTCATGATGTTTTAATGGCCATACCATACATCAGTCGCAAACGCAGCATTGTCCAAGCGGCTGCTTTTATTCAACTGACGTGCGAGTATCCTATAGATGGGTGTCCATGGACTAAGACAAAAAGAAACCTCTCCCGGTGATAACCGAAAAAGGCTCGTAAGAATAAATAAACGATCGTAATTAATCATTAAACTCAACAAACACATGCATATACTTATCGAATCCTGGAAGACCAGTCGTTCCTTTGATATCCAAAAATTTAAGTTTTTCTTCCCAATTTACTCTTTCTTGATCCGAGTCATCAGCAGCTACTTCAAAAATATATGCTAGGACAAATGCATCGATACTTGAAACCCCGTTTTTCAATTGGACCCAATCTTGCGGAAGAGTAACCTGGCTCTTTCCCACAATGATGTCCTTTCCTGAGAAATTGAGAATCAATTCTTTTCCCTGATTTTTAATGGTGGTAACTTTGTTCTTTCCATCCCATTGGATTGTTGCTCCTGATTGTTTAAAGACATCCTTTACAGGAACATAAACGGAATTATAATCAGTGGTAGTTAATTTGTGATTCTTTGTGATATTTAGCTCTACCTTCTTTAGTGAAGCTTTATATACATTCGCCGCACGCTCCTTAAAAGGTAGATCCAACAAGGATTGGTCCAAAGCAGCAGAGGCAACGGACCCTACACCCACAATTAAAGTTAACATCAACAATAGAGAAACGATCCGCTTCATCTTGATTCCTCCTAAAGTAATTTGTTTACGTAACATAAACGCTACAAGCTGGATAAATGTTTCCTTTAACATCCAGTTGTATTGAATGATGGCGAACTAGAGCCAAATGATTTTTCTGGTTTAGAATCAAGCGAGGGAACTTTTTTCTAACTGATGAATCCGCACTATTAGAGGTAATTCTGCATTCCGTGCCTGTTTCAAGGCGTCGACGTCTTCAAGACCTAGGTAGAGGATCTGATTTACGTGGAATACCTCTCAAACAAACAAGAGCGCAAACGATCATTATAAAGAATTGCTCTTAATCAATAAAAATACAAAGTAGACATATTGGGAGGTGGGCTATTGTATGTGGAAAAAATACTTTCAGGGAATCTCAGAGGAGTGCACATTCGGCACTCCTGCAACAAAAGACGAGATTGACAAGGTTGAAAGCTTGCTCAATGTGACTCTCCCACAGGAATTGAAAGAAATCATGTTAGAGACAAATGGGGTGAAGGGGAGTTATGATCTGGGGCTGATATGGCCATTGGACCGTATTATGAATGAAAACAAGCATTATAGAGATGGTTTTTTAGAAGAGTATTATATGCCATTTGAAAATCTAGTCTTCTTTGCAGAGAGTGGTATTGGTGATTTGTTTGCCTTTCCAGTATCCCAAAATAGAGTTTGCAGAGATGATGTGTTTGTATGGAATCATGAAAATGATAGCCGAATGTGGGTCGCGCCTTCAGTGACTAAGTACGTAGAATGGTGGTTAAATGGGATCATAAAGATTTAGCTTTACGTGCCGCATAAATGATGTATAATTCGTTGTTATGCTAACGGGAAACGATAGCTCAATAACATAAAAAGCCGATCATTGTGATTGGCTACTTTCATTCGTCTAACGGGAGGTTAGCACAATGATTCTGCAATTTCACAGTTGGAGCTTGAAAGCTTTTCTAAGGGGATGTATAACGTGATTCGCTCGGAAGTATTCTGTTTGAACAAGGAGTTTTTGATAGATATCACATCGTTCCATCCGGAAGTGATTTAAATCCATTTATATCCAGAATATGTATGCTAAACTTTATATAAATATGTAAAGGAGTGGCATGGTATAAAAGAGGATATCAGAGTAGTTATTGGCGCTGGAATGTATAATAACAATCCTGAGTGGATACAAACTCAGGAATCAGAGTTGAGTTTACTACAAAGAAATCAATGGGCAGATCGTTTTACACCTAATACGATAACATCAATCTTAGCAGAACATGTTTGGGAACACTTAGATTTTGACGAAGGTGTAAAAGCAGCAAAAATATGCTTTGAATTTTTAAAACCCGGCGGTTATGTACGTTGCGCGGTTCCAGATGGTTATTTTCCCAATGAAGAATATCAAAATGAAGTGCAAATTGGAGGACCAGGACCAGTTGACCATCCAGCTGCTTCTCATAAGATTGTATATAATTATAAGACTTTAACTATCATGTTTAAAGCTGCTGGATTCAATGTGCGTTTACTCGAATATTGTGATAAAGAAGGTAAATTTCGTTACAAGGAATGGGACAAAAACAAAGGTTTAATTTTCCGTTCCAAACGTTTTGATCATAGAAATATTAATGGTAAATTAGGCTTTGTCTCATTGATTATTGATGCAGAGAAGCCTGCCAAGTGATTAAATTAACGGGAAACGATAGCTTGATAAAAACATTAAGGTAGCCGATCTCAACATGGTCGGCTGCTTTTGTTCGACTAACGGGCAGGTTAGTTTAACAAATAAGTCGAAGAGTTAAGAGGGATTAACCTTGCTAAAGGAGGAAAGAGATGACGGTGAATTATAAAAACGTTGTTCACGAAATGCGTAGGCTATTGCCGGTATTAAATACGCTATACATAAAAGAGCTAAATGAACTATGGAAAGAAGAGGGGGAGATTCCGCCTCACGTTGCATTTGGCAATATACTGAATCCATATTTAATCAACCGACTCCAAATTAACTATAAATTAACCAAAAGTGAGGAAAATTTACTTGTTATAATTTTTGGGTTTATTGAACAAATGGCTTTAAGTAATGATGTTGATGTTCGAAATGTTGTAAGTGTAACCGTTATGGCTCGGCTAGGCGACGATACAACAGTTTATACTAACGCCTTGAAATATCTAGGGGAACAAACAAAAGTATTGTCTAAAGAAATTGAGTCGAGTTATGGAAGAAGTGAAAATCTAAAGATTCTAGATTCAACTATCGAGAAACTTTAGTTTAACTAAGAGGTGCCGTTATTAATCTTTATGTATCAATACTTTTGAGCTTACAGGCTGGATAGCAACTGGCGGTGATGAACTTGATCGTTGAAATTGATGGTTATTTTGAAAATGTACTTATCATCGGCAAAACATGTTCAATTTCGGAATTAAGAAAGAAATATGAAATAGCCAAAACCTGTTGTACAAACATAAGTGAATTTGCAGATATTTTTTGTAGGATGTTTCAATTTGAGCGTCTACCTTCTTCAGAAGAAATAGATGTCAGGCCAAATGTTGTAATTGATACGGATACTGACCGTATTTATGCGCCACGACATTGAACTAACGGGAAACGTAAACTCAATATAACCAAGAGAGCAGCCGATCATAGTGATCAGCTGCTTTGGTGTAAACTTGGAACAATTCATCGTTGTATCGAGCAAATTCATTCGTAAATCCATGCCCATTAGGTAAAACACGAGTACAACCAGTAATAACGAGCCCTACTGCACCCCAATCTCGCTTCTCGATCTTTCCTTATGAAAAATCCCTTTTATATTGGACGGCCATGTAAATTCCACCGGCTAGAAATGCCAGCGTATATTTGAACAAGAAGAAGATGGTCCACATATCGTCTTTAGGAAAAATGATGTCACATAGAATAATGGCCAACAGCATGTAGGAACTGCTTTTCAAAAAGATTTTATTGGTCCGTTCGTCGTCTTGCCCGGTTTTCTTATACAATACATACACTAAAATTGCGCTCCCCATAACCAGTAAAAAACCAACTCCAATGAGAATATTCCAATTTGCCGTAGATTGTTCAGCCCAGGACTTTAAAGGGGAAAAAATAGCATTATGGACATCTGAGAAGAACTTAGTTATCATTTTGATCATTTCCTTTCACATAAGTAAAAATATCGTTTACATCGACATTAAAAAAAGCGGCAATTCGAAAAGCTAACAGCAAAGTTGGAACATAATTTCCTTTTTCCATGACGAAGATGGTTTGTTTGGAAACCCCGACTTTCTCTGCTAATTCTTGCTGAGACATTCTGGCAAGTACACGATATTCGTAAACCTTGTTTGATATCGAATCACCAAAATCTTTCTTCACGACCATCACCTCATGGATCGATTATAAACTCAATGTTTATAAAAGTAAAGTAAACTTATACAAAGGTATGAAATATATTTATTTTTGCTTAGATTACTTTGTCTTAACAGAGCCAGAATGTAGAAAGTACCGGCTAACGGAGAGGCAGAACCAATCTGGTGAAGCGAAGCGGTCAGCCTAATTCAACGAATGAATTTATAGCTCTACTAACCTAATTGAAAAGAACCTTCTCTTCTTAACTACGACGTGATTTGTCGTAATTCAGATCTATACTGAAGGTAGATGAATGAAAGGAGATGCAAGGGATGAACCGAAGAGTTATTTTAGATCTAGCCGTTACGTTAGATGGTTTCATTGAAGGGAAAAATGGGGAAGTGGATTGGTGCATCATGGATCCTGATATGGAGTTTAATCACTTTCTGAGTCAAATTGATACGATTTTCTACGGAAGAAAAAGCTATGATTTATGGGGACAACTTACTCCAGAAAATGAATCTACGGATGCTGAGAAAGAGCTTTGGGATTTGGTTCATGCGAAAGAGAAATATGTATTTTCCAGGACTAAAAACGAGACGGATCATAAAGTGACCTACATTAATAATAATATTATGGAAGAAGTCATTAAAATAAAAAATAAACCGGGTAAAGATATTTGGTTATATGGTGGAGCAAATCTGATAACTACGTTTATTCATTTAGGGTTAGTTGACGAATTTAGATTATCCATTCACCCTGTCATATTAGGGGAAGGAAAACCGCTATTTATGGATATGAAACAGAGAATAAACTTGAAAACGGTGGATACAAGAACGTTTGCTTCCGGTGTCGTGCAAGTCATCTACCATTTAGATGAGAAATAAGCGAAGCACAAGAACCCTTCAAACCCACGTTAACGGTGGTTTCGAGGGGTTTTTCGTTCAATGTTAGGGACTGGCTTGTCCGTCGGTTCCATCGGGATCGGTTTTTTGGTGCAATGAGACTATTCTGCGAAAGTCCATTCTGAAAAGATATTCATCTTTTTGTATAATTCCTCTTCATCAATAGACATGTTGTTCTCCATCCACCAATTTAACACACCAAGAACAGCTCCGATGTAGGCTTCCAGTTTAATTTGTATTTCTATGGAATCTACTTCAATGGAGTGATGCTCAACCAAGTATTTCTTCATACCTGCCCCCATATCCCTCCGCAGCAAATTCCTTAAGGAATCTCTTTCCTCAAATAAAAGCTGTGAAAATAATGTTTTATGTTTCGCTGCAACGGAAAACAATTCCCGAAAATTATCGAACGGAGAAAGGGATACCTCGGCAAAGTTCTTGAATTCTTCCTCGGCAATTTGCTGCACGGCACGTGAAAGTAAATCAAATTTATCCTGAAAATGCGTATAGAACGTAGTCCGGTGCACCATCGCCAAATCACAAATTTGCTTCACCGTTATATGTTCAAATGAGTGTTTGCCCATGAGATCAAATAGAGCATTGTACAGGAGCTTATGGGTTCTTCTGACTCTAAGGTCTTCCGTTGTTTTATTTACCATGACAGATTCCTCTCTGTGTATCGTTTTTCGACATATTGGCGTTTTTATCGGTTGATGAGGCCTATTATACATCATATTATTTATTCTACAAATACATTTTAAATATACAGATGTATAATTCGAAAACAAGGAGCGATATACGAATGGCTAACTTAAGCAGCGACCATCAGCTCACCACACTTGAACGTCAATTACTAAACAAAGCTACAGCGTTAGTTCCCTATCTTCAAAAATTCGGAACGATGATTGATGAAGAAAGACATATTCCTGAAGAGGTTATTCAGAAAGTTTCGGATGCGGGTTTGTTTAAGCTTGGCACACCGAAAAAGTACGGAGGTCATGAGGTAAGTATCCGTGCCATGGTTGAAATTATTTCCGAGGTGGCCAAGGGGAACGGCTCTGTTGGCTGGGTCGTTCAAATCATTAACGGCAACAACTATACGGCTTCATTGTCTTTATCTTCCGAAGCATTGGATGCTCTCTTTGGTCAGCAAGAGGAAGTACGTTTTTGTTCCGTCTTAGCAGCACGCAAAGCTGTAGTGAAAAAAGTAGACGGGGGCTATTGGGTAGAGGAGGGCTTTTGGGGATTCGGTTCAGGTTCCAAGCATGCAACCCATGCTTTGTTAAATCTGAATGACGCAAAGTCCATGCAGGAAAGCGAAAATTTGGGGATGATGTTGGGTGTCGTTCCGATGAGTGAAGTTACCATTATAGATGACTGGTACACGATGAGTTTAAAAGGGTCGGCAAGTAATAGTCTGGAAATCAAAAATGTCTTTATTCCAGAGAAATATGTCGTCAGCCAGGACACGAAACAAATGAGTTCTTTGCCTGTTGAATTAAAAGGGCGTGACAAATACAAACCTTATGTACAGCTTATTACAAGTATTACGACCGGGATCAGTGCGATTCTCGGACTGGCCAGAGAGGCTGTCGAGTATTTTGTTGAAAAAGCGCCTCATCGAGGAATAACGATGACCATCCATCATTCTCAGGCGGAAGTGGGCCATATTCAGTATAAAGTAGGGCTTGCCGCCATGAAAGTCGAATCCGCTCATCTTCATATCAGTCGAGCCATTGATCATCTGGAGCGTCATGTGCAAAATGCAGAAGGATTCAGCCTAAAGGAAGTGGCTCAGCTTCAGACGGATATGACCTATGCAGCGATGTTATGCTGGGAAGCCGTAGATATGCTAATGGCGGAGAGCGGAGGGAGTGTCATTGCCGATTCCAATCGCTTGTCTCAAATCTTTCGTGACATTAGAGGCGGCTCTAATCATGCGCTGACTACGGCATCTACCGGGCTTGAGCTATACGGAAGAGTACTAATGGGCTTACCGCCACAGCATGGGATGACATTAGCTTACGCATCGTCTCTAGGATCAGCTGTTGGAGCTGAAGCAAATAATGAGTAAAATAGCGATCATTTCTGGAAGTCTCAACAATAGATCTCGGGTAAACGGCGTTGTTCAATATGCCAAACTGAAATTGGAGCAGCAAGGCTGCGAAGTAGCGATCATCGATGTGTACTCCTTGCCTCCGGCTGATTTGATGCACGCCAATTTCAACAGCAAGCCCATATTAAGCGCACATGCCAAAGTGGAAGAAGCGACAGGAATCATTATTGCAAGCCCGGTGTATAAAACAACCTATACAGGCATCCTTAAAGCTTACGTTGATTTATTGCCGCAAAAAGCCTTTAAAGATAAAATCGCAGCTGCCTATTTTGTAGGAGGTACCCTTTCGAACTTGCTTTCCATCGACTATGCGTTGAAGCCCCTTTTAGCCTCGATGGGAACTAAATCTTTTGCGGAAAATGTATTTGCCATCGACAGTCAGATCGAACGTATTGAAGTTCGTAACCAAGACATTCAATTCCAATTAGATCACGAAATCCAGCAGCGTATGGATGCCTCAATATCGGATTTGATTGCCTACACCAAACGCATCTGAGGATAAGATAAAGGGAAACAATAGCTCAATAATATCAAGAAAGCAGCTGATCAATGTGATCGGCTGCTTTTGTTCAACTAAAGGGCAGGTTAACGTAGGATAGGGACGTGAATGAAACGGAGCTTATCAATCTATATAGATTGAACTTGATGGAACATCGGTATCAGTCGGGTTTTCATCATTTAAGGTTTTACCTAAGAGCAACGAATTGGGATAATTTTTAGAAAATTCTGCTTCATCTACTTTTAAAAAAAACTCGCCTTCAAAAATTAGTTGATTCGTATTAGGCCCGATTTCATCTATAGTTCTTGCTATCTCTGATTCCTTAAAGATACTTTGTTCATCTGCTCGCACGAACATGCCATGAGGTGTATAGAATTGACTATAATACCCTTTTGCGATTTTTGATTCTACGGATTCTACGTTTTTTACTGATTCTTCGGATTTCACATTATTTGTTGAAAAATTCGTGTTAACAGGATTTTTATCTGTCTTATTTACGGTTTCCATTTCTGGATAGGTGTCTGCTTTTGAATTGGAAATTAATGACACTCCTGAAATAATAGTCACTGCAAAGGCTATTAAATATATTTTCTTAAACATATTATCCCCGCCTTTCTATACCAACAATTATTTCCTACTTTAAAACATATATTCACCAAAAAATGGTAAGGGCCTATTTGGCTTTACAGTGCCACTGGTCTCCGAAAGGATAACAACGCAAAATCCCGACTCATGGCGAGCATAAAGGAGCCAAACTGTTTGCTGCCAGCGACTACGAGACGGGTCATAAATCAATAACACAATGAAAGCGGCGGATCAACTGTGATGGGCTGTTCAACTAACGAGCAGAATACTTACATTACTCTTCAATACAACTTTTCTTTGCAAACTGCGTCTTAATTCAAGCAACATTGGCTAGTTTATACAGTGATTGGAGAGGAATGGTCAGAATGAAGAAATACCTTGCTGGATTATTAATTATTTTTGTCCTATGTTTTGGCTTACCAAGACAGGCTTACATGGAGGCGTTTAACCAACAGCCTTTAGCTTTTGAGGATATCAACCTAGAACAAGCGATTAAGTCATTATTGAATAAAAACGACGATGAATCACTGACAAAAGAGGATTTAGAGTCACTGACCGACGTTAATTTATCGGGTAAAGGAATTAAGAGTTTGCAGGGTTTGGAGTATGCAGTCAATATGACGACTTTGGATTTGAGTGACAATCAAATTGAGGATATTAAGCCCCTCAGGAAGTTAACGAAGTTGACAGATTTATCGGTATCTAGGAACCAATTCAATGATCTTTCAGCGCTAGCGGGACTAGTTAATCTGAATACGTTGTCCATAAGTTCTAACAAGATCACAGATCTAAAGCCGCTAGCAGGATTGGTTAATCTTTGGAGACTCGATGCTGCGAATAATAACATCAAAGATCTTGCTCCTTTATCTAAATTAACTAACTTACTTTCTCTGGATTTATCATCTAACCAGATCTATGATTTGGAGCCGTTGAGAAATCTTCAAAGATTGTCTTACCTCTATTTGAAAAATAATCGAGTCTGGGATTTAGAACCGCTCCAACAACGTGGTTTTTTACCGTATTATGATACGGGTGCATTCATTGAACCACTTGCACTGCAAAATAACTATTTAGATTTAAGCAAGGGATCGAAAACATATAAATTATTTGTGAAAATGGCAGGAAATGAGTTGCCTGGCGGTCAGCGTAAGACACAGCGCTTGGTGATCGGCAGCACGACTGCTTATGTTGGAGAAAGTGCTTATCGTATTACCACAGCGCCATTTATTCAGACAGGACGTACCTATGTGCCGATCCGTTTCATCTCCGAGAAGCTTGGGGCAGCCGTGAATTGGAAGCAGAGCACCAAAGAGGTAACGATTCAGAAGGATGGTAAAACGATTCGTTGGGTTGTAGGGAACAGGCAGGTAAAAGTAAACCAGCAAACGGTGATGCAAGATGCTCCTTTACTTCTGAAGAACGGCAGTGCGTTCGTTCCTGTTCGTTTTGTGGCGGAGCAGTTAAATACTTCCGTTGAATATATGGGAAGCAAGCATATGGTCGTGATTTTCAAAAATTAAGCAGCATAATGGAGTTACAAAATAATATTTGTAGATAAGGACTCAGTTACCATGCCTCAAAACAAGAGTAAAATATGTAGACCGGCATTAAACTAACGGGAAACGATTGCTCAATAATATCAAGAAAGCAGCTGATCAATGATCGGCTGCTTTTGTTGTGTTTTGGAAATCATTCATAATGTCTGAAGCCGCAATGTCGAAGCCGACAGCCTCAATATCCCTACTAAAGATGTAAAGTTTAATTGACCCGTGACATCAAATCTTACCCTGCTCTAAGTGGAAGAAGCTTTACACTAAGCTCTCAGTAGAAAGATTCATTTTCGTATATCCCGATAAATGTTCAGACCCCATTGCTGTTTCCTTGGAGGAATGGCTCCAGTGTGGGATAATGATACTAAATCACAGTGGCTTAAATCTTGGTTCATGGAATGGCACACATATTGAATTGGTATGAAGGGGAGAAAGTTGATGATTCAAAATAATGAAGTTAATAGTTTGTATACCGAAATTGAAAGTAGCACGTAAAAGGAAGATAATCTTATTGTTTTGGGGAGAGAGAATCCATTGAAACGTGTTATCCTTACCCTGTTTGGAATTCTTGTTATCAGCTTTGTTTTATTATTGGGTATTCATTTTATTGGCTTTCCTATACCCATAGTTACAGAGAAATCAATCATCCCCGTAGAGACAGAATTAAAGCATCATGAGGAAGATGGTTCACCGCAAGTCCAATTATTCTGGTGGAGAGAGTAGCTGTATATGATAGGGCGAGTGGTACATAGAAAGATTATCTTTTTATTTCATTAAGCTAACGGGAAACGATAGCTCAATACTGATAAGAAAGCAGCTGATCAATGTGATCGGCTGCTTTTGTTCAACATACGGGCGGGTTAGTTATAATCAAAAATTACTATCAACAGAATGGATTCATTAGTTATAATATGGAGGAATTATTAAATTATTGGAGGGAATCCCAATGAGGAATATAGATTACAATCATTATTTTTGGCAAGATGAGGTTATAAGACTGCGTGCGATACAGCCAGAAGATTGGGAAGGTCACTATATTAACCGTTTCGATACACCAGCACGACGCTTGTTAGAATGCGCTGTTGAGCTACCACCCACGATTTCAGAAGCAAAAGCTTTTGCAGAGAACTTTTCTGAGTTTTCATCTAATCGACTTATGTTTACAATTGAGAGTTTGGACGGTGAAAATGTTGGAGGAGTTAACTTAAACAGTATCGATGAAAGAAATGGTACCTTTAGCATCGGGATTCAAATCGACAGAGATTATCGAGGAAAAGGTTACGGTACACGGGCTGTACATATACTATTAAAATATGCATTTTTCGAGCGAAGGCTTAATAAATTCAATGATTACGTTCTTGAAGGGAACGAGGCATCGGCTGCAATGCTTAGGAACGTAGGATGTATCCAAGAAGGGGTTCGTCGGCAAGTGTTTTACACTAATGGAAGATACTATGATTCCATATTGTTTGGGCTAACAAAGGACGAATATATAGAACGCTTTTACAAAGGTTCAGTGTAATACTTAACCAGGGATTAAGCTAACGGGAAACGATAGCTCAATACTGATAAGAAAGCAGCTGACCAATGTGATCGGCTGCTTTTGTTCAACATACGGGGAGGGTCACTTCCAAAATGTGTTAAGATATAACCGTTAGGTGAGTAATATTCAAACAATATATGTTCGAGTACTACAGTAGTTATTCTGTTATGGGCTTATGGTTTCTGCTAGCAAGAGCGTCAATGATGAAATTACGCTTTATTCTGATCAAGATCAAATCAATTTCTTAGGTTACTTTGAACTTATAACCGTGGCAGGTCTAGTTAATCTTCTAAAATATGATATGGACAAAATTGTCGTAAGAACAAGATTATAAACCTCACATATAAGGGAAAAGGATTCAACTATCGGGAAGTGTTCGCTTGAAAAGAAAGGTAATCGACAGTAGCCGGTGGTCAGATAGGGTGGAAAAATAGTTATTTAAAGAAAGGGGGCCTAATTTTGTTTGTTAGATACTTGAGGGGGACTGGCAGTTCTTTATTGGTAGGTATACTGATTTATTTCCTTTCCGTCCCCATTCATAGTGAATACATCAAATTTCAACTTGGAATGATCACATTATACGTCTACGTTAGTTGTATATTGGGGATCGCCTTATATGCCATTCTCGTTAAATATAATAAAGAATCAAAGTTTTTCCTATGTTCCTTACTATATATACTTTTAGGAGGTATAGCATCTATAGGATACTGGCCGCTATTCTTTATTTTTATGGCAGGTTCTTTGGTGTTTTATTTAGTCCAATTTATACAAAACAAGAAGTTTTCTATAATAATGACACTTTCGGGGCCCATACTTTTAATAATACTCCTTTTCATTTACTGAATAATAAAGCGTGGGCTGTAGAACTATATCGATTATTCTGACAGGAAAATTGCTCTGCGGCAGCCACGGTAGCAATTCTTATTACGTTGGAACTGTTATAACTTTACCTATAACAATGAATTGGGGATGAGATATGAGTAGAGGAAAAATTGTATTTTTGAACGGAGTAACTAGTTCAGGAAAAACTTCTATAGTAGATGCTATCCAGTTAAACTCAGATGAGTTCTTTTACGTTGTTGCAAACGACCTTTTTGAAAATACAATTGGCGATAACTATCTTCGGGAAGATTACTGGAAATATTTAAGTGATGCCATTATTATGATGTATCATACCGCCAAACTATTTTCTGACCATGGCAAAAATGTACTTATCGATGGCATTTTGGTAGAAAGACCTGAGTTAAAGCCTCATTATGAAAAAGTTAAGGAAATATTTGCTGGTTATCCCTTTCATATTGTTGAAGTGTTTTGTCCATTGGAAATTTGTCGCCAGAGAAATATTGAACGAGGAGATCGAACCGAAGATCAATCAGACTGGCAAAACGAAATTATGGCAAAAGATATACAGTATGACTGTACTGTCAACACACACATACATTCTTCAGAGGAATGTGCGGATTCCATTCTAAACTGTTTGTTTGGTAGATCCGAAGGTTAAGGACTTCAGCTAACGGGAAACGTTAGCTTAGAACGTCATGGAGCAGTTTGCCGGTTGGCAAGCTGCTCCATTTTTCGTTAAGCTGTTCAAATAAATCGAACGATATCTGCTTCCCGCGACAATATATAGTAAAGGCTGCAGAGAGGAGAGACTTATGGATGACAATGAACAATTCGTAACTTTGATTAAACTGTCGCGTGCGGGGGACCACGAAGCATATGGGGAAATCTATGAAAAGACAGTGCAGGACGTGTATCGCACCGTTCGTTTTTTGGTGAGGCATGCGAGTGATGCGGAGGACTTGGTGCAGGAAGTTTACATTCAGGCGTATCGCTCCCTGGAGATATTTGATGTCCAGCGTCCGTTTCGCCCGTGGCTGATGGGCATTGCCATGCGTATCGTTCAGAACGATCGGCGAAAAAAACTGCTTCGTCTGCGCTTTAACGAGCGGGTGAACAAAACGGACACAGCCATGGAACAAGACTTTACAGGCGAATTGGTTAGCAAACTGGCCCATCGTCCGTTGCTTGAACAAGTACAGCGATTACCCTACAAACAGCGGCAAGTCATTACTCTCCATTATTTGAGCGAGTATACGCAGGAAGAGATTGCAACGATTCTGGATATTCCGCTTGGAACGGTGAAATCCCGCATCCATGCCGGATTGGGCAAGCTGCGTCAGAAGAAGCGCATTTTACAATTCATCGAAGGCAGAAAGGTGGAGGATTGGGGATGAAGGAATTGGAGAACGAATTACGCGAAGCATACAAGGATCAGACAGGTCAATGGACCGTGCCGACGGAAAGCAAGGAACGATTAATGCAGCAGATCGAAAAAAGAGTCAGTTCCATAAACAAAAGAAGAAGCAGCAGATGGATGGTTGCGGGCATCATTAGCATCGCCTTGTTAATCCCTACCGGTGCCTATGCAGGTTACACCTATTTGGCAGATGGCATCTATGGCAGTCAACAATCGGTTGCGGCGTTGGGCGTGACGGTAGAAGAGTATGCCCGGCTTGAAGCCAAATTGCAGGGCGCCAAGGCTCATTTTAGCAATGAAGATTACACCGCCTTTATGAGTCTGCTCCAGCAGTGGGGGAAAATTGCACTTGCTCAAGCCGGTCCGGATGGACAGCTGCATCCCGAGCAATGGGATAAAGGAGTCAGACAGCAGTACGAAGCATTGGCCGTGAAGTTAGAACCTTATTTTACTCAACTAGAGCAAGTTAGTTCACATGATATAAGGATGTCACATAACATCATCATGGGTGAAGAGCAGTTTTGGAAAGAACAGTTTGCCCAGGCCAAGGAAATGTTCAGTGCGGAAGACTATGCCGATTTCCAAGCTGTCTACGAGGAAATGAAGCGCATTGAAGCATTGACCGTAACCAGTGATGGCACCGTAAATGAAGACCAACTGTCCGAGAAACAGCGTTCGGATTTAGACGAACTTACACAGCGCATTAGCATTTATTTGAAGAGGCTGGGCCTTGAAATACGATAGGAAGGAATATACGGCCAACCCTATAGTCATCCTGTCGGACTAGAAGAACGAATACCCCTTTGTGATGAAATGGCGAAGATCCGCAAATGAGTCGGACGCTGCTGTCATGTTCAGACAAAGGGGTTTTGTTGTTGTCTTTATGTTCCATTAGGGAAAAACACTAAACTTTTAGACGGTATGATGCATCATATTTACCTCTTAGATGCCATGCATTCGTTACAGCCACTTTTCAGCCCACTGCTCGACAGCGCCTAATGCCCGCCCAAGCTCCGTACCCTTGCGCGTTAGCATATATTCGGTACGAACCGGGCGCTCTGTCACCACATGGCGAACGACGATCCCCTCTTCTTCAAGTTCCTTCATTCGGTCATTCAACACACGCTTGCTCAGATCTGGAATATAAGCGTGTATTTCGCTGAAACGTTTGGGCTCTTCCATCAATGCGTGAATGATGAGGGCGACCCATTTCCGGCCAATGATCAGATAAGACTGTTCCACTTTTCCACATAGCTGATTGGCATTCTTATCATCACTCATAAACGTGCTCCTTTATTCAAAGTTTGGCTCTATATAGCATTAGTATACTTATTGTAACCAAGATGTCCACCGCGGAATGTGTCAAAAATCACATACAATTGTTAGTTTATATTACCAATTTAAGCGTTAACAACACTGAAAACCCTTGCTGGATCTGGGGTTCACAGTTTTGCCACGATTATTGACGAAATGTGACGACGGGTGTATTATGGGTTACGGCAATTCAAGTAGGTTACATTTTATAACCTGATCACTCGGGTTGTGGAGAGAAGGAATGTCAGATGTTTAAATTCAACCAAGGCACGAAACGGAGCGAAGGCGGGGCACATACCCACTAATTCCGTCTTTTGTCATGCTTGGATTTGAACATTTTGCAACATCATATACTATACTGCACAGAACACAGGAGGCACTTCAATGGACGCAATGACATTTGTCTTGTTTGGGGCAACTGGCGATTTGGCCAAGCGCAAAATTTATCCTGCTTTATACAATTTGTTCGTTGATCAGAAAATGCCGAAATCCTTCTCCGTGATCGGATTGGGGCGGCGTGAACTGTCGGATGTCGAGTTCCAGGGCAATGTTGAAAAATCGTTGCATACCTTTTCGCGCCAGACGCCGGAAGAAGAATCCGTCGTACGCGATTTTATCGGGGCGTTCCGTTACTGCTCGCTGAACAATACGAAGCCTGAAGATTATGTGAAGCTTCTGGAGCTTGTGGAGCAGCGTGAGAAGGAATTGAATATTCCGGAAAATCGCATGTTTTATATGTCGGTCGCTCCTGAGTTCTTCGAGCCAATCGCGGAGAACATTCAGCAAAGCGGTTTGGGCAACACCAAAGGCTGGAAGAAATTGATCATTGAAAAACCGTTTGGCCATGATCTGCAATCCGCACGCGAACTGAACGAGAAATTAAGCAGCACGTTTGCGGAAGAAGAAATTTACCGGATTGACCATTTCCTTGGCAAACCGATGGTGCAGAACATCGAAGTACTCGGTTATGCCAACCCGGTCATTCAGGCCTTGTGGTCGAACCGTTACATCGCGAACGTACAGATTACGGCAAGCGAAACGGTTGGCGTCGAGGAACGCGCAGCGTATTACGATCAAAGCGGCGCAACGCGGGACATGTTCCAAAACCATATGCTGCAAATACTGATGATGACAGCCCTGCACTTGCCGAAGCGCTGCACGCCTGATGAAATCCGCTTCAAAAAACGGAAAATCGTTGAATCGCTTCGTCCGCTGACGAAAGAAAAGATCGCTTCCCAAGTCGTGCGTGCACAATATGCTGCCGGCGAACTTCAAGGCGAATCCGTTGTAGGTTATTTGGACGAGCCTGGCGTTCCTGCCGGTTCCCAAAATGAAACTTACGTTGCCGCAAGATTGTGGATCGACGATCCGTTCTGGAGCGAAGTTCCGTTCTATATTCGCACAGGTAAACGCCTTGCGGAGAAATCGACGCGCATCGTCATTGAATTCAAAGAGCCGCTCAAAACGGGTCATGAATCGGAAAGAACATCCGATCCGAACCTGCTGACAATCGAAATCGGTCCAGGCGAGAGCATTTCCTTGCAGCTCAACGGGAAAAATCCGCTGCATCATGGCGAGGTGGAGCCGATTAACCTGACGTTCTCCTCCGGCAAGCGCAACATTCCTGAAGCTTACGAGAACCTCATTTATGATGCCATGCGCGGTGATTCCACATTCTTTGCGCATTGGAAAGAGGTGGAGCTGTCCTGGCAGTGGGTACAACCGATCCTGGAAGCTTTCCAGGAAGGAAGCATACCGCTGGATACGTATGCGGCAGGATCTCAAGGCCCTGAATCCGCAGATCGCCTGACGGCGGCAGACGGATTCCGTTGGTGGTAAGACGAAAAACCGAACCGTTAGAGGAAATTAGCTTTCATTTTACTGTTATATATTAGAACATGCGTGTGATATAGCGATAAGTGGCCCCAAACAGCGAAAACGGCGAGTTTGTCATTTTTCTTTAATACGTTGGTAATGCCGTTTTCGCTTCCGGGCCCTTTAGATATAGAAAAAAATGTTGATAAAATAGGAGGAGTTTGGAATGAAACTTGGACTTATCGGACTTGGTAAAATGGGCTTGAACCTGGGCAGAAACTTGATCGACCATAAACATGAGGTTGTTGCCTTCGACCTGAACGAACAAGCTGTAGCAGAAATGAAAGAATACGGTGCACAAGGCGTATCTTCTTATGCAGATATGGTGGCATCCCTCGAATCCCCGCGCGTACTGTGGATCATGGTTCCACATAACGTGGTTGACGTTGTATTGAAAGAAGTTGCTCCGTTGCTGTCCAAAGGCGACATCATCATCGAAGCAGGCAACTCCCACTACAAAGAATCCATCCGTCGTTACGAAGAACTGAAACCGCAAGGCATTCACTATATGGACGCAGGAACATCAGGCGGTATGGAAGGCGCACGCAACGGCGCTTGTTACATGATCGGTGGAGATCCGGAAGCTTGGGAAATCGTTGAACCTGCGTTCCGCGACACTGCCGTGGAAAATGGGTACCTGTACGCCGGTAAAGCGGGCAGCGGGCACTTCCTCAAAATGGTGCATAACGGCATCGAGTACGGCATGATGGCTTCCATCGGCGAAGGTTTCGACGTTCTGGAGAAAAGCGACTTCGACTTCGACTTCGAAAAAGTGGCTCGCGTGTGGAACAACGGTTCCGTTATCCGTTCGTGGCTGATGGAATTGACGGAGCGTGCATTCTCCAAAGACGCTAACCTGGACGAAATTAAAGGGGTTATGCATTCTTCCGGTGAAGGCCGCTGGACGGTTGAAACGGCATTCGACCTGCAAACCGCTACCCCGGTTATCGCGTTGTCCCTGTTGATGCGTTATCGTTCCCTTGAAACAGATACGTTTACAGGTAAAGTCGTTGCGGCGCTTCGCAACGAATTCGGCGGACATGCTGTCGAAAAAAAATAATAGCATGAATGATTCCGTATCCTTGGGCCTATGAGCTGGCCTGTATAAGGGTTCGGACCGTGCGAAAAAAGTCTTGCCGGCAGCGAAGCTGCCCGCGAGGCTTTTTTGCGTTTGCCCGGCCTAGTCCTGTTGCTTGCGGTGAGCTGAGGCATTGTCCTTCTTTTTCGGCCATGTCCTGCATAAGGATAACGTATACATTACAGCTCATCCTGCAGGGGAGGATTGCCCGATGATGAGAAGAAGAATGCGCTGGAGAAGCCGCAGGATAAGGAAACCACGAAAGCCGCCAAGCGGAAAGCGGCGCATATGGCTGATTATTTTGCTGGTATCGGTTTTTTGCGTGCTGCAGGGGTTTGCCTACGTCGAGAAAAAAATGAAGCCGCCAATCATGCATTTGGCCAAGATCCGGGTCAAGCAGATTGCGACAGAGGCGATTAACAGCGCGATCACCGCACAAGTGGCCGAAGGAAAAGCGACGGAAGGGCTGATCGATTGGAAGACGGATCAAACCGGAAAAGTTTCGGGTTTCATGCTGAACTATGACGAACATATGCGCATCACCGCAAGTACGATGAACATCGTGCAGTCCACGCTGCAGAACATCCATATGTTGAAAGAAAAGATCCCTCTCGGCCAGGCGTTGGGAAGCCCCGTTCTGGCATCGTTCGGACCCAGCATTCCGCTCCGTGTAGAGCCTCAAGGCGCGGTCAAAGTCGACCTGAATACCCGCCAACAGAACGCGGGCATCAATATGATACTGGTCGAAGTATACATCCGCATTATTGCGGAAGTCGCGGTCGTTGTCCCGTTTGATATGGAACCCGAAACGGTGGATACGGAAATTCCGATTTCCTACTTGTTAGTCGTAGGGGATGTTCCCATGTACTACTACGATAACCAAGGAAGGCCTGTAGGGGATAACGGAAACGGTGCACCTGCCATTGCCCTGCCGTCGGGCCAAGGCGGCGGCGTATCGGGCAGCGGAGGCGTGAGCACGCCTGTCGTGCCGCAGCAGACTCTGCCTGGTGGACAACACGAGCCGCAGCCCGCGATTCCCGGCATGGAGGAGGAACTGCAGACGGACGCGGCGCATGAAAGCCATTAAAACAATGACAAACAGAACCTCATGATGGAAAGAAACAAACGGTTTCGTTCCACCGAGGTCCTGTTTGGTCGGTGCCTGCGCATCATTTATTTTTTTTGCCTGCTTTGATTTGGCGGTATTCTTCCTTCTCCCAATGATTCAACAGCGGATAGGGGTCGAACGACCACTCGGCAAGCCCGCTGTCCCTGTAAATGCCATAGTGAAGGTGGGGCGGAAATTTGCCTTGCGTGCCCGGTTTGCCGTAGCCCGAGCTGCCCACCCATCCGACGATTTGGCCTGGAGTAACGATTTGGCCGATATGCGTCTTTTTGTCGAAACCGGACAAGTGCGCGTAATAATGATAATGGTTGTTCAAGTCCCGGATGCCGATCCTCCAGCCCCCGAACGGATTCCAGCCTTTGACTTCCACGATCCCGTAACAGGTGCTGCGAACGGGGAGACCATAAGGCGCGAAAATGTCGGTTCCTTCATGGATTCGGTAGCCGCCCCAACTGCGCTTCGTTCCCCAGGTGCTGCGATAGGAATAATTGGTACCGAGGGGCACGGGAAAAACGTGCGCAAACAGGTCCAGCGTATCGAAATGCTCATACAGCTTGGTGAATTGCTGGATCCGCTGCACGGCGCGGGAATTGTGGTAATACTCCCATAGGGCGATGTTGAAATCCTCCTGCCGGTTTCCGTGCTTTCGAATAAATTCAGCCATGCTGTACAACACGTCGACATCGTTATTGGCGTCGGCCATACCGTCGCCGGAGCCGTCGCGCCCGTAACCGCCGAAGACCAGGATCGATTGCGGCTTCTGATCCGTTTCATCCGGATTCAGCCAGCCTCTCCAGGCAGGAGACGTCATGAATATGCCTGTCAGCCGCTCCGGGTGTTTGCGGTCCTTCGGATGAGCTTGGGTGAGCGTTCGCTCATACTGATCGATTGCGGCGAGCCTGTACCACGGAATGTCCGTCATTTGGCCGATGCTTTCGTACAAATGCCTTCTTTCGGCAAAAATTTCCGCAGGCTTCAATTCCTTAAGTTGCGGCCTTGGTTCGGGTGCTGCGGGTTTGGCGTAGGTTCGCACGGACAAACCAGGAATTAGCAGCAGGACGGCAAAACTGATGTAGATCCAGCGATGACGGTATAATCGCGCGTTCAAACGCTTTTTCACGGTAGAAGCTTCCTCCTTTCCGTCTGAATCGCCCTTTTTCGTAGCGTTCTACAAAAGCGTGAATTTTATCCCATTTGGGGCCGAATCGGACAAGATGTGACAAATGGGAGTTTTTCCAACGCTTTCATGGTATAATATGTTCCGAGAACAGCCTAACTTCAGTAGAAAGAAGGTTTATACATTGGCTAAACGTGTTAAGGAGCCGAAACCGGACTGGATTCGGATCAAATTGACAACCGGCGATAATTATCAGGAAATCAAAAACATGATGCGTTCCAAAACCTTACATACGGTATGTGAGGAAGCGAGGTGCCCGAACATTTACGAATGTTGGGCCAATCGAACGGCCACTTTTATGATTTTGGGCGACATCTGCACACGGGCATGCCGGTTCTGCGCGGTAAATACCGGCTTGCCGACGGAGCTCGATTTGCAGGAACCTGAACGGGTAGCGGAAGCAGCCGAGCAGATGAACCTGCAGCATTGCGTCATCACCAGCGTGGCGCGGGACGACTTGAAGGATGGAGGGGCATCCATTTTTGCAGAAACGGTCAAAGCCGTGCGTCGGCGTCTGCCGCTCTGCAGCGTGGAAGTGCTTATTCCTGACTTTATGGGGGATCGCGACTCCTTAAAAATCGTCATGGATGCGAAGCCGGACATTCTGAATCACAATATTGAAACGGTTGAACGCCTGTCGGATAAGGTCCGGGCAAAGGCCAAATACAAACGGTCTCTGGAGCTGCTGGCACGCGCCAAAGAAATGCAGCCCAACATCCCGACCAAATCGAGCATTATGCTTGGCGTAGGCGAAGAATATGATGAAATTTTGCAAACGATGGACGACCTGCGGGCTGTGGATTGTGATATCATGACGATAGGGCAGTATTTGCAGCCGTCAGAGAAGCATTTGTACGTGGAAAAATACTACCCGCCGGAAGAATTTGCGGCCTTGAAACAGGAAGGCTTGAAGCGCGGTTTCAGCCACGTCGAATCCGGCCCAATGGTGCGCAGCTCCTATCATGCCCATGAGCAAGTCAAATCTGCGACGAAGCATACGGAGCAAGCGGCAACACTCGCATGATGGAGGATACAGGCTTGGAAGAACAGAAAAGCATGGCGCCCGAGCAGGAGCAGATCCAGGATCAAATTCAGGAAAAGCCCGAAGAGCGGCCCAAGGAAAAAGTGATCGTACAGGTCGGCAACAAAAATTACGAGATCGTGCAAAACCATAAAAACGGCTGGAATCCCGAGGTGTTTCGCGATCGTTACAGCGAAGTGCTGGAGCGTTACGACTATATCGTCGGGGACTGGGGATACAGCCAGCTGCGCTTGAAGGGATTTTACCGGGACAACCATCCCAAGGCTAACAAGGACTCTGCCATTTCGCATATGGTCGATTACATTAATGAATACTGCAATTTCGGTTGTGCATATTTCGTGCTGCAAAAGAGCAAGGATCAGCCACCGAAAGCCAAAAGCGGCTCCTGAACAGGGCCGCTTTTTGGTTTGCTTATTATTGGGGGTGCTGTTGGTTCGACAGGTGCCCGAAGTGTTTTGGCAGGGCTAGTCCAAAAATGCAGTACGTACCCGGCTCCAGAACGGATAGGGACGGAAACGCGCAAAGCTTACCTTTTGGCTGGATACTTGACAGCGTACCGAAATCAAATCCTCAACCATCACGTTGACATGATCGATCGTCAGCAGCAAACGCTGTTCTTTTCGCGAAAAAATGTCGCAGTGGTGATGTTTGGGCAAAATGATGGGCGAGCCGAGCGTCCGGTAGACCCTGTTATTGATCGAAGCGATCTCCGCGATTTGAATCGCATCAATGGTGGGATGAACCATGGCGCCTCCAAGCGCCTTGTTGTAGGCCGTACTGCCTGACGGCGTGGATACGCAGATTCCATCACCCCGAAACATCTCGAAGGTAACGTCATTGATGTCCACCTGCGCGACGACCGTGCCGTCCACGCCTTTGAGCGTGAATTCGTTCAAGGCAATGTACGAGGCGTTGCCGGATTTTTTGCGAATTTCGAGCTCGAGCAGCGGATATTGCACAATGCGGGGCTTGAGAAGTTCCGGGTCTCCTTTGCCGCTCATCAAATCAATCAGTTCGCGCAGCTCATCCTTCTTCCAATCGGCATAAAACCCGAGATGGCCTGTATGGACTCCGACAAAGGCGATTTCCGGAATCCGGTCGATAAAGTTGTGAAAGGCCTGCAGCATGGTTCCGTCTCCGCCAATGGAAATGACGATCTGCGGGGATTCTGCATCAAGCTTGAATCCGGCTTCTTTGGCCAGCGCGTGGAACTGCTGACTCAGTTCAATCGATAACTGGTCTCCGCGGTCTTGAACATAGTATCTCAAGATGAAAGCTCCTTTGTGGTCATTATATTACCGATGATAATCAATTCCACGGAAGAACACAACGTTTAGCGGAAACTAAATGACGAAATGGTGACGAAGGGGCCTACCTTTCGATGCGACGAGGCAAGAACCGCGAACACATGAAAGAGATGCAAAGCATAAACAGTATCATGCCCGCAAGTACGCCGATCCCGGAAAACAGGATTAAGGACCAGTCCGCCCTATAGGCGCTTTGCCCGGAAATCACGCCCGACGGATGGAACACGGATTGCGTCAAACTTCCCGTGATGGGCGACCATAACAGAAGAACGAGTACGGGTGCAATCAACGCATGAATAACCCGAGCGAGCAGGAAAGGACCGTACCTGAGCGGAGTGTGGCTGAGCACGCTCATAATCTGGGCATGAACGGATAACCCGCCCCAGGACAGTACAAACGTGGCGGCGGCCACTTTATACGGAAGGGGGACTGCCGAGCCGGCAGCTCCCGCTTCTTTGGCACCCAAGGTGACTTCGAACAATCCGCCGACAAGGCTGTGGGAAACGGCAGAAGGCAGGCCGGCAAGCTGAAGCAAATGTTCGGTAAACCGGTACAATTGACCGAGTGCCCCTGTCTGGACCAGAAGCTCCATGATGACCGAAAAGAATACAACCAGCCCGCCGACGATAATAATAAGGCGGAGGGAAGATGCGACCGCCTGACGCAGCAGTTCCCCCAGCGGTCGCCCATCTGCCAGGCGTGCTTCATGCATGGCCCGAATGGCCCTTGCGACCCTGTTTTTCCGCCGTTCACCGGAGGAGAGGACATGCGCATCCGATGCGGGAGCCGATGGAATCGTGCCTGAGGAGCCGTGAAAGCGCATGAGCACGCCGACAATGAATGCGGAAGCGTAGTGGGCGATTACCAGCACAGGAGCAATGGCCGCGTTGTGGAAAAAACCGACCGATACAGCCCCGATCATAAAGATCGGATCGGATGATGTTGTAAAAGAGACCAGACGTTCGCCCTCTTCGCGCGTAACCAGCTTTTGTTCATACAGCTGTGCCGTAAGTTTGGCTCCTGTCGGATATCCGGAGGCGCAGCTGACTGCAAATACGAATCCTCCGCTTCCCGGCACGCGAAACAGCGGCCGCATCAACGGATTAAGCATCGTGCCAAGAAAATGAACGATGCCGAATCCGAGCAACAGCTCGGACAGCACCAGAAACGGGAATAAGGAAGGGAACAACACGTCCCACCAGATTGAGAGTCCGCGCACTCCCGCATGCCAGGTTTCGGCTGGGAACATGGCCATCAGTCCACACATCAGGAGCAGCGCAAAGGCAATCATTGCGGGAATCCACTTTTGGGTTGCGGCCATAAAGTTCTCCTTTTTTAGTTTGGAATGAAGGCGGAAATCAACAAAAGCTCGTCTCTCCGATAATATGAAACGGCAGGGACAAACAGTACCATTTTCATAAAGAAAACGCTTGCATAAATGGCTGTATTTTTAAACGATGTATGCTAAAATGAACCCAACGCCTATACGTCACCCAATTGTCCAGACGGTGGAATTCAGAACGGATGGAGCGATGATGATGAGCCTTGTCATGGGAATCTTGGTTTGCGCATTTGTGTATGTAATCCGAGCCTCGCTGGTCCCTTCCGAGGAAGAGGACTGGAGAAGCTATTAAATCGAGTGATGCACCAAACTTCGGTTTGGTGCTTTTTTTGTTTACGTTAGGCGGCGACCTATATAAACGCAAAAAACAAACACACGTTAACGGAGAGGCAGAACCAATCTGGAGAAGCGAAGCGGTCGCTTAAAAGCTTTCTGAAAGAAAGCTGCATCGGAAGCATAGGCTTATCACCGGATGTTCCCTTAGAAAAGGGGAATAAAAAAATCTGGGGATAACAGCGATGGGAAGATGGTACTGCACCCGCAGAGGCCTTGTGTGATTGATTCGTGTGGTTTATATAGCGGATAAATTGAAGGAAAGCTATGTCATGTTAGATAGGAGTTTTGGGATTTTTTTGATAGAATGAGGTTTAGGTCAACTGCAGCCTGAGCCTTACGAGTCATGCAGGTATTGTTAAGATTAAGCATAGGAGTGTAATAAATGCCAAAATTCGACACGATCAAAGCAGGTTTTGCCCAATGAACCCAGGACAAAGTATTTATGACAACCTTGGCGGTGAGCAGGGCGTTCGCGCTCTGGTCGAAGCGTTCTATCCCATTGTGCAGCAAAACGAACAGCTGGCCCCTCTGTTTCCTGAGGATATCAGACCGGTCATGGAGAAACAATTTATGTTTTTATCGCAATTTTTTGGCGGGCCTGCTCTGTTTTCCGAAGCATATGGTCATCCGATGATGCGTGCCCGCCATATGGGGTTTGAAGTGACGGTGCAGCGGGCAGAGGCTTGGCTCGCTTGCATGGATCAAGCATTGACACAGATTGGTGTGGAAGAGCCGCTGCATTCCTTTATTCTCCAACGTTTGTCGGGGCCGGCTTACCATTTCGTAAATACGCCTTAGCCTGCCATCAGGCATTCGGAGAGGAGTGGAGAAAGTGGATCTGGAACTGGAACCTCTGTATAAAGTGAAAATCACATGCAATTATTGCGAGCATGTATTCGAAACCTCGCGGGTAAGACCGAGTTTGAAGCGGCCTTACCGTTCGGATTCCGATTTTTGCGCCTATTATAAAAAAGAAAACCCGGATTTCTACGTCGTGCGCATATGCCCGGAGTGCGGATTCGCCTCGACGGAAAATTCCACCGAAAAGCTGAGCGATCTGCAGAAGAAAAACTTTATGGATCAGGTCGGCAGCCGTTGGGAAAAACGCGATTACAGCGGACCGCGCACGCTGGCTAACGCCTTGGAAACGTACAAGCTTGGGTTATTATGTGCTCAGGCCATCAAAGAGAAGGACAGGGTCATTGCCGGGTTGCTCCACCATATCGCCTGGTTATACCGGTATCGGGAAGATCATGAACAGGAGCGCCGTTTTCTGGAATTCAGCCTGGATGCCTACGTCAAGGTGTTCGAAATGGAAGGCGCGGGCAGCAATGAAGCAAGGTTGCTCTACCTGATCGGTGAGCTGAACCGCAGAATAGGCCGTTTTCATGAAGCGGTCAAATGGTTCGGCCGGGTGATCCATGATAAGCGTATCACGGATGCGGCCATGATTCGCGCGTCAAGGGAACAGTGGGCGCTGCTTCGCGAACAGATGATTTCCGGAAAGATGGAATTGCCCGAGGAAATGCTCGAAGCAGACAAAGAGGCTGCGAAGCGCAGCCCCTTGTAGGCAAATCTGGATTATGCTTTGCGAAGCGGAGAGCTGGCAAGAAGATAGTCGGCATCATTGTCGACGATGGTCATGCTGCCGTTGCAGCAGGGCAGGACGAGCAGCTTCTTTTTGCCTTCCCGGATGCGAACAAGCTCCTTCGGTTTCAAGGGAAGCAGCACATTGTGCGCGTTGCAGAACGGGCATTGCGGCATATAGATATCGCCCATAACGATGTCGTAGGGCCAGCTGTTTTCGAAAGGAATCATTGCTGATCGCCTTCCGAAGAAGATGGTTTGGGAGTGCTTGCTTCCGTTTTGGCCAATTCCGCGATTTTTTGCAACAGGATATGCTGCGGCATATGCATCAAGTGCTCGAGCGGTACGCCGAGAGATTCCGCTAATTTGACGGCAGTGTCTGCCGATATTTGCAAAGGTTTCATCTATTATAACCTCCTGAGTGTGGCTTGAACTGTCTCTATAGTATAGTGAACGATCATGCATAACACCAGTTTGAATTCATTGATTTCGAATAATGTGATAAGGGAGAGGTGTCGCGCAATATGAAAATGCCATTACAGCCCGTTTGGGATTTGGAGTCCGTTTTTAGCGGGGGATCCTCCTCCGCAGCATTTGCTGCTTATTTGAAGGATCTGGAACAGGACGTGCGTAAACTGCAGCAGCTTTTGCAGGAAACGCCTGTACCTACCTCTGCCAAGGCTACACATGTATTCGATCCAGTACTGGAGCTGCTGCAAAGCTGTTACGTTCGCATTTCCGAAGGCTCCGCATTTGTGAGCTGTCTGTCCGCGCAAAACCAGGCTGACAAAAAGGCCGCCCAGCTCCAGGGAACCGTCAGCTCTATTGCAGCCATGCTGAATAGCAGCAAAGCGCGTTTTGACAACCTGCTTAGCCAGACCCCAGATGAGGTATGGGAAGCATGGATCGCCAGAGACGAATGGCAGCCGCTAAGCTTTGTTTTGAACGAAAGCCGCCGTCTGGCCCGGGAGAAATTGTCGCCTGAGATGGAGGGGCTTGCTCTGGATCTGGGTGTCGATGGTTACCATGGCTGGGGCAAGTTCTACAACACCATTGTAAGCAAAGTGAACATTCCATTTGAACAAAATGGTGAAACGGTGATGCTGTCTGCAGGCCAAGCTTCCAATAAGCTGAGCGATAGCGACCGGAACGTTCGCGAATCCGTATTCGCCAAATGGGAACAGGCCTGGACCGATGTGGAAGATTTCTGCGCGGATACGCTGAATCATCTGGCTGGTTTCCGGCTGAAGCTGTATGAGAATCGCGGCTGGGAGGATATTTTGAAGGAACCGCTCGCGATCAACCGCATGAGCCGCCAGACCTTGGATACGATGTGGGGCGTTATTAACGATGCCAAACCGGCGCTCGTGCGTTATCTCGAACGAAAAGCCAAGTTGCTGGGCGTAGACAAACTCAGCTGGAGTGACGTGGATGCTCCTGTGGGCACAGCGGGCGGAAAAGTGACTTATGACGAAGCCGCGTTGAATATTGTCGAACAGTTTGCCAAGTTCAGTCCCAAATTGTCCGCATTTGCGGAGATGGCTTTTGAGAAACGGTGGATTGAAGCCGAGGATCGCCCCGGCAAACGTCCTGGAGGGTTCTGTACTTCGCTTCCTTTGAGCAAAGCCACCCGAATCTTCATGACGTTCTCCGGCACGCCTTCCAATGTATCCACGCTTGCACATGAATTGGGCCACGGGTACCACCAGCACATCATGGAGGAGCTGCCTGCCTTGAACCAGCGCTATGCGATGAACGTAGCCGAGACGGCTTCCACCTTTGCGGAGCTGATCGTGGCCGATGCGCTTGTTCAGGCCGCGACGGACGAGCAGGAAAAGCTGGCTTTGCTGGAAGACAAAATTCAGCGCAGCGTCGCGTTCTTTATGAACATTCATGCACGTTTTCTGTTTGAGACCCGTTTCTATGAAAAACGAAAACAAGGGCTGGTCAGCGCCGATGAATTGTGCAAACTCATGGCTGAGGCGCAGGATGAAGCATTCTGCGGCGTGCTCGCGACGAACCATCCGCATTTTTGGGCATCCAAACTGCATTTTTATTTGACAGGCGTTCCGTTCTATAACTTCCCCTATACGTTTGGTTATATGTTCAGCGCGGGCATTTACGCCAGAGCGCAACAAGAGGGTACCGCATTTGCAGACAAGTATGATGACTTGCTGCGTGATACCGGACGAATGACCGTTGAGGAACTGGCGCAGAAGCATCTCGGCACCGATTTGACGAAGCCTGATTTCTGGCAGAATGCTGCCCGGCTCGTTACGGATGATATCGAACAGTTCCTTGCCATGACGGAGTAGGCAGCGCCTGCAAGCATCCAGTAATCTTAACCTGCAATGCTGTGTTTCACACAGGGTTGCAGGTTTTTTTGTCGAATACCGATGTCGTAATAGAAAGAAAAAACTCGTATAAAAGTCGGAGAATGGCAATTATTTGCGCAACATATAGTAAGCAATACCCAAATTTGTTTATTATTGTTGAATAGGCCAATATGATGTCATATAATGAGCCGTAAGTCCTGAACTTTCAGGTCTTATTGCATAAAGGAGGAATAGATGTGGTAAAAATTGACCAGATTTCGTTAGCAAGACAATTGGATTTGGTGTTCAAAGAAGTGGATCAGGAGTTAGGCGGGGTGGGGTCAGGAATTTTGTTTGTGCAAATACGAAATAATGTCATTGGGAAGTTTGGTATTCGACATAATCCGATAGCTGGACGCAATGGGCAAATGGAATCCGATCACGAAGGTTTGAACGAGACCCAGCGTGCTTCATTCCGGGCCATGGCCCTGGAGACGCTGAAGTTCAAGCGGAATTGGACGCACGGAGAAATTTCTTTTGATTTTACGGTTAGGCAAGGCATGATCATGGTAGACGCTACGATGGAGTCCAACTACAATATGGCCAATCTTATGATCCGCTACCCTAGAACCAATACATACAAGGATTCCGGCTTGGGATCGACTTCATGACGATGAGCATAAAAAGCGGCACTTCCGAAGAAGGCCGCATGTTGCTGTAGGTAATCCAAGCAATTATTCCGAGTGTTAGGAACGACCCGCTAATTGCTGCTCAGCGATTTGAACCAGACGTTTAGTGATATATCCACCCAGGGAACCTGTCTCGCGGGACGTGTAGTTACCGTAGTAACCATCCTGAGGGATTGTCACACCCAGCTCCTGTGCAGCTTCCATTTTCAATTGCTGCAGTGCTGCTGTAGCTTGGGGAACAACGAGGTTGTTGGAAGAACGGTTTCCGCTACCTTGGTTTTGACCTCCGTACATGTGTATCACCTCCTTATGTCTTGGTGATGTTAGTATGGTTGCAGGTGCGAGAAATATACCCGATAGAGGGCGAGGTAACATTTGGAATGAAATGCTCCTAAACGAAGAAAAAGCCGATCCGTTAAGGATCGGCCAAGCAGTTTCATGTGAAACCCGGCAATGCAGCAGAAAGAAGCAGCTATTCTGCGGGCGGAACGACTTCAATGTGCGTGAGCAGCTCGACAGGGTATCCGGGTTCTAGACGAATTAGCCCCGTCTCTTCAGCGGGCAGAGATAAGTTCGGGGCGTCCGACAGCCAGGTATATGGCTCGATGCACAAAAACTGGTCGGATTCACCCTTTGTGAATAGTACCCAATGCTTGAAATAGGCTTCATCTGTTGAATATTTAATTTGATAACCATCTTGGCGAATTAAATGGGCAATCGCCGGCTGGCCCGGTGTCGCCTTGAGAATGTTATCCCAGTTGCGTCCTTCCATGTTCATCCCTTCATTAAGGGCTGCCCACTCTCCTGGCGGTTCTATCGCGCCTGTAGGCAGTTGTTCCTCATTGAGGGCATATTCTCCGGAAACGGGGATTTGCAGCGTCCATTCCGCAGGTTTGCCGTCCAGCAAGAACCATGTATGATAACCCATCCCGAACGGGGCGGGAGACGAACCCAGATTGGTCACTTTCAGCTTCTGGCTCAGGACAGCGTTTTGCAGCCTGAATGTCATTTCAAGCTTAAGCGGAATGGGGTATTGCGCCATCCAGTCCTCATCGCTGGAAGTCAGAAATTCGGTGGTGATCGCGCAGCCGTCTTCGTCTTCTTCTATGTCACTGACACACCAGGCTTGAGTGCGGTGGAGTCCATGGATATGATTGTCATGGGCCGTATTTTGAACAAATTGGTAGGGGACGCCTTCGTATTCGAAGGAGCCACGATGGATACGCCCTGGCGGAACCAGCAAAGGTACGCCGAAGTGATAAGGCTTCTGCAGATAAAAGGCAAGCTCGTCTTCCTCCGGGCTGCGAACAACATCGCGATTCTGTACCATGTCCCGAATCGAAATGATATTATTCCCCAGACGAGGCAGCAGGGTAATCTCCAGTTCACGGCTATGTAGAATATACGTGTCGTAACCATTCCATTGGCCTTTGGTCACTTGTTTCATATTTGGATGCTCCTTTTCCCACTTGAAATCTGTCTGCGCGGCTCAAAGATAGCATGCCGCCTGCAGGCGTGTCAATTGTGCACAACAGTCTCCCGGAACCGTCGGATCATGATGTGCCTTACCTTCAATGAACAATTCCATCATAACAGATTTTAGGGCCGGGGGTAAAAAAAGCTCTTCCGGTTTTGACAATCCGCCGCTTGCGCATTAATATGAATTAGACAGAAGTTGTTTGAATGAATTTGAAACACGATAAAGCGATGATAGGGACAAGTAAGCTATGAGAGCTCTCTTCAGAAAGTCGGTGGAGGATGCGAACCGATGAGGGACTTATTGCCGAATGGACTCTGGAGCGCGGGTTTGAACCAGGCCGGCAGCCGAGAAGGCAGGACAGGTCTGCAGTAGGATCTGACGTCTATTCCACGTTACGGAAATGGAAGGCATTTCTTTGAAGGAAGAAATGTGAATTAGGGTGGCACCACGGTCTCACGTCCCTTGCGGATGTGGGATCTTTTTGCGTACAAAAATATAACGATTGTAATTCGACACGATCTAAGGGAGGAAATTTGTCATATGAAAACCGTTTTGTCAGGAATTCAGCCCAGCGGCAAGCTTACGCTGGGCAATTACATTGGCGCGATCAAAAATTTCGTCAAGCTGCAACATGATTATCAGTGCCATTTTATGGTGGTGGATTTACACGCCATCACGGTTCCGCAGGAGCCGGCAGCGCTTCGCGAGCAATCCGAGGCGGTTGCTGCTCTGTTTATTGCAGCAGGAATCGATCCGACCAAGTCCAACGTCTTCCTGCAATCCCACGTTCCGCAGCATGCCGAGCTTGGATGGCTGCTGACCACACTCACCGCGATGGGCGAGCTGGAACGCATGACGCAATTTAAGGACAAGTCGTCAGGCAAAGAATCGGTCGGAGCCGGTTTGTTCGTGTATCCGTCGTTGATGGCTGCGGACATCCTGCTCTACAATGCCGATCTCGTTCCGGTCGGGGACGACCAGAAGCAGCACCTGGAGCTTACGCGCGATCTCGCCGGACGGTTCAATCATCGTTACGGGGACTACTTCACGATTCCGGAGCCGTATATTCCGAAGGTTGGCGCACGCATCATGTCTTTGGATGACGCATCCAGCAAGATGAGCAAAAGTAACCCGAATCCGGGCAGTTACATCTCGTTGCTGGACACACCGGCCGAAATCCGCAAAAAGATCAGCCGTGCCACGACGGATTCGGGACGCGAGGTCGTGTATGATCCTGCGAACAAACCTGAAGTCAGCAATTTGATGACCATTTATGCGGAATGCGCGGGAATTACGCTGAACGAAGTGGCTGAGCGCTTCGAGGGGCAAATGTACGGTCCTTTCAAAAAGGAATTGGCAGAAGCCGTCGTTTCGGTCATTGAGCCGCTGCAACAGCGGTATCGCGAAATTCGCGAATCGGGCGAACTGACCGAAATCTTGGCGGTTTCGGCAAGCCGTGCCGAAGAAGTGGCCGACAAAACCATTCGCGAAGTTAAGGAACGCATGGGGTTTGTCCCTAAACGCAAGTAGGCTTGAGCCATCTTGCGGAAGGGTTCTGCGAACATGACAAAAAGGAGCGGGATTCGCCGGCAATGGTTGCCTGGGCGATTCGCTCCTTTTGTCATAAAAAATGCCGAATGGCGGCTTCTCTTGCAGCCTGAAAAATTCAGCAGGCTTGGGAATACTCAGGATGCGGAATTCGGCGATCCCAAGGATTGGCGCTCTTTTTGGGCGCGAATGACAAAGCCCCAGCCGATATTGCCGATAGATGCCACAAACAGAAGTGCAGCAAGCCAACCGGAATAAGACATCGTAATTGCTGTAACCGTTAACAAAACAATGGACGAAAACGCAAACCATAAAGACAAGCCTTTGCTCATTGGGAAAAACCTCCATCATGATTTTGTTGAAAATTCCGTATAACCTGATACGGGAGAGCCATAATAATCTTGCAAGCTTGCAATACATCACAGACACAGATTGAAAGGAGATTTTAAATATGGCTCAAGGATCTCGTTCTAACAACTTGGTGGTACCTCAAGCAACAGCAGCTCTGCAACAATTGAAAATGGAGGCTGCGCAAGAACTGGGCGTAACAATCCCACAGGATGGTTACTACGGTAACTACACGTCCCGCGAAACAGGTTCTCTGGGTGGATATATCACTAAACGTCTGGTCCAACTGGCTGAGCAGTCTCTGGCTGGGTCTGGCAAATAATCCATCATAATTTTCGCAGTACCAATATCTCCAAAAAAAGCCCGGAGCGGGAAACGCTCCGGGCTTTGCTTTTGCACCGGCTCCTATGTTTGATTTTGCCCTTCCCCGCAACTTTCGTCAAGACCGGGCAGATAAAAGTTTTTTGTTCATCTTCTCTTCGCTTAACCAGCCGACGTACGTATCAATCGTTTCGAAATTTCGATCCATAACGACGACGGCAACGAAAGGATACTGCTTGCGATGCCGATATCTTACGTCCGCCCACCGGACTCTATACCCTGCGGACAGCTCTTCGACTTCAGCGACGGCATAGGACGTGAAATACAGAAACGCAGCCACCTCGGGTGATTTCCGTGACGCTTCCACGGCGGCATGGGTCGATGACGTTGCATGGAGATTCCATATCAGTTGAGCGTGCTCCATCTTGCCGATATCATAGGAGCCGTCAGCATACCGTTTCACGATATGCCATTGATTCCACGAAATCGTAGGGATGACCATGTAATGGGCCTTCGTTTTGCCCTCGGCCTGATCCAATTGTTTCACCTTCGCGACGGCTTTGGCATGAGCGGCCACTCGCCAGACGTAATACAATGCGATCACGACGTACAGCGTGATGAACATCGGAGCAGGTGCGACAAGGTCGAAAGCCCATAAGAGAATGGCCACGACATGGGAAGCGAACAGGAACGGATCGAAGATGTGAATGACGTTCAAGGCAATCCAGCGTTCCGTGAACGGCCTGCCCGCCTGGGTTCCATACGTATTGAACAGATCGGTAAACACGTGTACGCAGACAGCGATGGCGGTCCAGCCCGCGACATGGCTAATGGGAACATTCGGAAAAAAGAGCGCGATCGCGCCTGTAATAAGCGCTACCCATAACAGCAGGAACGGAGGGGAATGGGAAAGTCCCCGATGGTTCCGGATGTACAGGGAATTGCTTTTGAGGCGCAGCGCAGTGTCGATGTCAGGTGCCTGCGAGCCGACAATCGTGCCGATCATGACAGCTGCGGCAAGCGTGGGGTTCGAAGCTACGACCGGATCGACATAAGCCAGACCGGCCAAACCGACGCCCATGACAAAATGTGTGGAAGTGTCCATAAACGACTCCTTTGAAATCCTTCTTTTTTCTGTACGCAATGACGTGTATCTATCTTAAGGTGATGCCCATATCCAGTGTATAATATCCCCGCGACACGAAGCAAAACATCAGAAAATAGGGGGACTGTACAGGTTCCATGAAGAAATGCGCAAAAGGCATGGGCAATTGCTGGAAAAACAGTTACAATAATGAGAGCTTATTCATAAACAGGTGATTTGTATACATAGACAATGGAAACGACCCGAAAGTTGGGCAAATGAACAGAAGGGACGAATGTGATGCTGAAAAAGTATAAGTGGACCTGGATGCTGCTGGGACTGGCATTGATCATGGCTGTATATCTGACATGGAATACCGTATTCGCCGGCAAAGAGAAACTGCCCGAGATTCGTGAAGTTCAATCCTTCTCCATGGAAAATGTGGACGGGCGAACGATCTCGCTGGATGATACGGCAGGCAAGGTTCGGTTATTTTATTTCTACTTCACGAGCTGTCCGGATGTTTGCCCGATTACGACATTTACCCTTTCGCAGGTGCAGGACCTGCTAAAAGAAGATGATACGTTCGGCAACGATGCTTCATTCGTATCGATCTCGTTTGACCCGAAAGTGGATACGAGGGAAAAGATCAAAACGTTCGCCGACCGCTTCCATGCGGACTATGCGGGTTGGTATTTCCTGCGCGGCGATATGGATCAAACGAAGCAGCTTGCCAGGGATTCGTTTCAGATCCTGATCGAAGGCGAGAGCAAGGACGACTTTGCCCACATGAACATGATCGGTTTGGTTGACAAAAACAACAAACTGCGCAAAGTGTACAATGCCTTCAATACGGAGGACGTCCAACCGGAAGCGATTGCCGCGGACATCCGCGCTTTGATTAAAGAGTAATAAGGGATAGAAGACACTGCACAATAAAAGGCTGCAATCAGGGATAACCTGTTTGCAGCCTTTTTATTATGGCTTTAGCCAGTTGAGTGCGTGAAACGCGCGAAACAAAAAACCACCTGCTATGCGGGTGGAGGGATT
>NZ_JAVYAE020000019.1:0-92434 GCF_032334105.1 Paenibacillus hubeiensis | reverse complement strand
AGCGCCTTGAGCGGGGTGATCTTTCCCGCTTTAGGCGCTCTCGTTATCGGCTGGAGTAACCTGGCAGCGGCGCGTACCGGCTCTTAGGTGGCGTTTTTGGTCACCTTAGAGCCGGTAGCGTGAGCCCTTGCTTTATTCAAGAAAAAAGCATGCCCGAATGAATCTGATATCCTCAACCCTTCTCACTTATAAACCCTGCTTTCGAATTCTCATTAACGATATCCAGTACATAACTTCTGACTTCCCCCATGGCCATCTCCGATTCGAGCTCACCGTCTGGATTATTCACAGTAAAGTCCGCATAAGCTGCCATGTCTTGATCTTGTTGCTCCAGCAACACATATTGATTACCGATAATGTCTTCTGTTGCGCGAACTCGTTTCCAAAGTGTGCGTGGATCAGTTACTCTCACGTAAATCACGATTACATTATCAGGAAACTGTTCTTTGAATTTTTTTGCACCCTCCAGATCCAGATCAATGATCGGAAACCTTCCGTGAGATAATGCTACTTCATAATTATATATCGGGGCAGCTACACGTTCGCCATGTTTCAGTATGCCTTCAGCAAACAAGCGCCCTTCTTTGATATCACGTTCATAGCGTTCAGGTGAGACAAAATGGAACGGATTACGCTCTGATTCTCCCGATCTCATCCGCCGTGTTGTGAATGATGGAATCTTGACCAAACTGGCAATGCCAGTTGTAGGATCAGTCAATGATTTCAGTATCGTTCTCCTTCCCGCCCCTTTCGCACCGATTAAAGCAATAATTTTCCCACGCATAAAATATCCCCCTTTGTTAGATGAAAAAGCAGAATAAAAGAGGTTTCTGAAGAAGGATTGCTTCATCAGAAATTCAACCGTATTAACCAATCTATGTATCATTCACGGACGGAAGAAAATGCTCTTAGGCTGAGAAACTGCCGCAATGATTCAGCGTATTAATGGATTTACCTCTACAATTATAGTATACGTATGATATGAACACTTGATTCCAACCTCCCAGATCATAGAAATAAATAGGGACATCCAGGATGTCCCCCTATAATTTAATTGGTACATTGATCGAATATTTCAAAGCTTGTGCTCTTTATGAGCTCATGCTCAGAACGAACAGCGTCATCTTAAAGGCCAATGTCCTGAAGGTGCTGGAATAGTTCATCGGGACTCAGATTAAGCGGCTCAAGACGGTCGTTCAGATCATCAATGTACCATAGGGTTGGTAGGATTGTTTTTAGAAATAAACGAACAAGGAGCTGATAAAACACCTGGCTGGAGCGGCCCGCCTCGACTGCACGAAACCTTACTTGAGGTGACGAGTACAATCGCCTCTTTCTTTTTTATAACATTATCAAATGTTTGCGATTATTGAGGGCTATTGATTGAATCCCTTATTTTAAAAACCCATGATTATAGCGATGAAGGGAATAGGATAGTTACGTCGAAACAAGAAATGTAAATATACATAGGAGAGGACAATCACGGTGAAAAAACAATTTCCTGGATATTACAAACTAACTGAAGATGAACAAACATATTTATGGGAGAACTGTGCCTTTGTACTTGATGCTAATGCCCTTCTTAATCTTTTTAGGTATCCAAAAGAATCAAGGGACGCAATGTTAGAAATACTTGAAAGTATAAAGGAAAGGATTTGGATTCCACATCAAGTAGCATTAGAGTACCATGTAAACTTAGAAACAGTGTTATATGAACAAAAAGATCAATACGAGAAACTGGAAAAAGAATGTGTAAGTGAACTTCAAAAGCTTATTTCAAAGTTAAAAAATTTAAAACACTCAAATATTAACACGAATATTATGGTGGAGTCATTGGAACAAAGTAGTGATCTAATAAAAAAAGAGTTATCTACCCAAAGGGAAGAACAACCTGATCTACTTACTATAAAAGATAAAATTAATGACCTGATAGGGGATAATATTGGACCAGAATTTACACAAGATGAACTTAATGAAATTTTTTCCGAAGGTAATGAGAGGTACGAAAATAATGTTCCACCCGGATATGCGGATAGTAAGAAAAACAAACTCTATTTTCATAAAGGTTTACAGTATCAAGCAGCCTATGGCGATCTGATTTTTTGGAAACAGATATTAAATTATGCTACAAATCAAGATGTGAAATCAATTGTTTTAATCAGTGATGATCGAAAAGAAGATTGGATTTTAGTAGTGAATGGTGAGAAAAAGGGAATTCATCCCTATCTAATAAATGAATTTAATAATGTGAGTGGAGGAAAGTTATTTAATTCGTATAATTCAGTACAGTTTATAGGTCAGGCAGAGAAGTTTTTAGGGTTTAAGAGTAGTGCTACTGTAAGTGAGATTATTAAGGAAATTGAAACAGTTTACCGAAAAGAGGATTTGAATAAGCAGATGAATACGCTGCTTTTGAATGAGGCCCTGAACAGGAATAAAAAACAAGATAGACTGCTGGAAATAATTGAAGGGAGAGCAAAAAGGATTAAAAGTAACGAAAACCAAAAGGGCCAGTATATCTTCTACAAACTCTTTTTTGACGTGAGTGATGAATTTATTAAATCCGAAGAGAAGGAAGCCCTATTTCCCATTTTGATACGGAAGATTCTTAAAGATATATTTCACGAATCAGAGGTAGTTGATCTTGAGTATACTGGAGAAATGCTTATGGTGGTGTTCAGCCTTCCTTATAAATTAAATACATTGCAAGAACTAAAAGAAGTGAAAGATACCATTAGTGATGACCTGGGAATGTACTATGTTGAAGATATAATAAATCTATTAAAAATATCGATCCTAGCATAATAACAAAGTAGCTTTCAAATATTCCGAGTTCTCTGCCATTCATTGAATGGCTTTTTTTGTTGAGGAAGTACAGCAGGAAAAGATGGGCCCTTCCTGGGACGGAGATAGGGTGCGGGTAATTTGAACAAACTGATCCTATGTAATTTATTTGTAGCGCTCCTTTGTTTACTTACGCGACAAACGTGACAAGGAGCGCCTGCAACACCATGCTCTATGAAATAATAAGAACCAGGGCCGGACGGATAGCCCGGACTCGGTTCTTATCTTCACTTAAGTCTGCACATTCCTACAGGGAATATGGTATTGCATTGGGTAGAGCATTTGATTTTATGAGAAGCTGCGGAGCATATCTTTTCCTTCAAACCTCAGCGTTCCCTCATGAACCAAATTGAATGTGGACTATTCTTTGACGCGTTCAACAGCAATAGATATTGATGCCTCGTGGTCCTCCGCTTTGAAAATATGTAAATCACTCTTCTGTTCGTATCTACGGTGTAATGTCTATAATATCTCATGCAAAATCTCCCCCTACTATTCTCCTATAAGTTACCATAGGAATGGATCAATTAGACAGCTTATTCAAATTGCTATTCGTTCCGTCCGGAATGGCCAATTATTTATAAAATACGGCGTGACAGTTCGTGCATTCGTATTTTACGACCGGCCGTGAATTCTCGGATTCATTCACGATCACTTCGGTTCGGCTCGGGATCGCAGCACGAGCCCCACAATCCGAACAGATTTTAGTTGCGAGTAATTTCTTCTCTTCTTCACTGACTTCAAAGATGGCCTCAAGTAAGTGCCAGTTATCGCAGTCATCGATGTCATTAAAGAAAACTTCTTCAAATTCAGGCCCCTGGATCGCATAGTTGTCATGTCCAACATGCAATTCCCGGGGTACCAGACTCTTCAAATGCTTCGAGTGTACAATATGGTTCCGATAGCGGAAGTTGATACTTTGCGGGAAACCGTCATTATCCCAAATCATTCGATTATCAGTAACGTTAATCTGAAACGTTTTTCCGGATTTATGTGTGCAAGAAACGACCACATCCTCATCCGGATCGAAAAATGCATTGATATCCCGTCTCACCCGAATCCGGGCTTTTTCCTGTTTTGGAGACAAGTATCCTTGCAGCTTACCAATGCGCATAATTTCTTCACTGAGCTTCAAACGCAATTCAAGTGAGGGCAAATTCTTTTGTGTACGCTGATCAATCTGCGCACACAAAAGTTTTACCTCCAATTCTTTAAAATGTGACCCTACCATAGAAACAAATTGATTCATCATAATGTGCTTATCTTCCTTTCAAATGAGATTGTGGTTGTTTGGCGAAATCACCAGTTAAAAGTGGGCAGTTCGGGAAAGATATCACCATCCCGATCGAGCTTCAGCCATTGCGCCCCCTTCGAACGGGCAAACAACACAACCTGCCGGAGACTGTCCGGCAACGTTTCCTCTTCGGGCAAAGGCTCATCTAAAATGCAGATAAAATATCCGTATTCGTATGCGTAATAGATCAATTGGTGAGTTTTATTGATCCACTCATTTTGAAGTTGATGATTCACATCTTCTGAAATATGGGCCGTGCTGACGGTAATGAAGGATTCCCTCATCGGGTCTCCAGTCGGCAGCATCTTGGGCCCATTCAGAAAAATGATCTCGGACCCGACATAATCTTCGCCCAGAATATCGAAACTGCTTTCCTTCGTGGTCCAACGCCTTCTTGCATAATCGTGATATTGGACCCCTGTCCATTCGTGGAAAGCATTCAGCACTTTGGGAATGGCGTCTTTTCCTTCAAATAGTTGTACATGGTCCAAAATCTCCTCAAACATGGCCACCAGCAAAACTTTTGTCATTTGTGATCTTCCCTTCGTTGTTTGGATGAATTGGGCAGCTCCTGCTCTGGAGATGCCCAGCTTTTCAAACCGCTTCTTGGTACACGCCGCGTTCTTTCCGGATCAAAAATCCTTCAGCTTCCAATTCCTGAAGCGTGCGCCGTACTGTAGCCGCCGGCGTATTCGTTTTTTGGAGCTTAATCGGGAAAAACTGTTCTATCCCTGCCAGCACAGTTGCCGGTGTAATTTGATTCAGTTTCCGGACCACATGTTTCACGGCCGTCTTCCAAGTCACATAGGCGTCCGCATCCACCAGCTCATATTGTCCGGTTCCCAGCACCCATAGCTTGCCGGCAGGCCGATAATCGGTTTTGAATAGTAAAAGGTGTTCTGTGACAACAGGAATGAAATGCCCCTGGTACTGCTTCCGGAAACTCTGCGCGTTATGCTGAACTTTGATGAAGTGCCGAACCGGCGCGCCCACCCAAGCCATCTCCCGTTGGATACTCCGGATGTATCCTTTGCCCTTAATCACCATGTCGCCCACGAGGACGGCCACATACCGGCTATGTGCAGCTGCCTTGATGTTGACGTGGCTGACAGCAGCAATAAATTGCTTCCAATTCATCCGGCTCATGTCCATGGACTGCATATGCTTTGGTAAATCCGCAGCGTAGTCGATCATGTTCCAGTAGGGATAATGCAGCATCGTCAGGTCGAATCCTGTATCGTGGAAGTCATCATTGACGACATCAAACCCGGTGTGAATATCTGCTCCCACATAAGGCAGCTTCAAATGCGCGCAAACATCGCGACTCGTTTTCCCTCCTTCCATGGGGTCATAGATGTAAGGCTCAGCAATACCTGCCCTTTTCAAGTGGGATACCAGTTTTCCAAGCACGGCCCCCGCGTAATTCCCTCGGTACTTGGCGTCACCAAAGGCCCCCCTCTCGGGTACCGAAATCAATGTGGTTAACTTCCCGAATCCATCATTCAAGCCTTTAATCATGCAGTTCACTCCTTCGATGTGTGCCGGCAAGGCACGCCTTAGATCGGGAACGTCCGGTGGAAGCAGCACTTTCGCATCCGGACTAGCCCTTTTGCCATCCGCATGGGATGAAACCCCGAAAGGGTATTTTTTTCCCTTTTGACGCGAAGCTTGGAAACAGGGACATAGGCGGGAGGTCAAGGGTCTCAGCCGTGTTTTTTTGGCATGTTTGAAGACAAAAAAAACGGCCCCTTGACTGGCCGACTGTGAGACTTGGGTCGGGGCGGAGTGAGGGGCGCAGCCGGAGGCTCGGTCCGCCCTGGCCCTAGCCGAACTGCCCCTGTTACCATGCGGAAGGCAAAAGTGGAAAAAATAAATAAATAAAAAGAACCGGTGCAACCCGGTTCTACCATTTATTCCTGAAAGCCCCTATATTCTTTTATCTTCGAAAAAGGTCCTAAATTTTATATTTTGAGTTCATTTTTTTGCGCTTTGACGAAATTTTTTATTAAAAAATAGTTATATATTCCTCAGTCAAATAAGACTATTTATAGAATGCACATAGTTCTTTAGGGTGTTTTTTACGCTCCGTGCCAGGTGTAAAGCGACTGACAGGAACGTAGAGCGCCTTGAGCGGGGTGGTTTTTTCCCGCTTTAGGCGCTCTCGTTATCGGCTGGAGTAACCTGGCAGCGGCGCGTAGAGGCTCTTGGGCGGCGTGTTTAGCCACCTTAGAGCCTCTAGCGTGAGCCCAAAGAAAAAAAACGTCCCTGAGAATTCAGGAACGTTCTTTTGTGTGGGGGGATTTTTAGTGACCGGTTCTAAGAATAAAGTGAGACGAGCTTAGAAATCAGAAGACCTATATGTATAGCAGTACTTACAGCTACGAACTTTAATGAAAGTTTCTTAGGCTTCTCATTGCTATAATAAACAAGACTTACGACGTTATCTCTAAGCATAGCTACATTGATTTTTAGATACTTTAAACCACTAACGAGAGCTCTTGCAGTTAAATCAAGCAATCTTATTTGATCAATACGGGATTTACGACAACTGCGGATGCTATGCTAGAAGTTTCATGCTCGAATCTGATTTCCAATTCCTGCACTCCCTTGACAGGAACAGAAGCCGTATTCACTGGAACGCCAGTTACGGCATTTCCGCTCCACAGCTCTTTGCCGTCTCCGTATACGGATATTTTAACAATGTTTCCTGTATAGATACCTAAATTTGCATAACCAAAATTAAGCGTCTTGTATTGTCCGTTTAGGTTATAGCTTTGAAATTCTAAAGGACTGCTTCTAAACAAGGTGGATTTAATTCCTTTAGTGTAACGCTCATTATTAATAGAAATACTTTCGTTTGTAGTAACATCTTCAGAAGATACTTTCAAAGGAGGCAAGTCAGTTAAAGACTTTTGTTCTCCAACTGAATCTGTATCTCCAATCAGTACCGATTTCGTTTTACCATCCCAAGCAACTTCCTTACTTACCATGTCCCCAACCATCTTCAAAGGAACATAAGTCGTTCCGCTGTACGAGAGCGAAGCTGGAACGACAGTTCCATTATTGTTGAACTTTCCGTTTAACGGAGTCTTATCTACACCATTTACAATAAACTTGATTGGATCTAAACTTACTTCGATCTTTGTTGTCGCTCCAAAGGCAATGCCACCGAAGAAAACTGCACCAAGCGTAAATCCGGTCACACCATACTTCAACTTTTTCGTTAAACTCATACTTACTCCTCATTTCTTTAATTTAGTATAGTCTTTATGAAATACTTTAACGTGCCTTTCTAGTATATTCGAACTAAATAATATTTACTATATAAGGAAAGAGAATTGCCTTCTGCCCTAAGTCTTTCACTAAATATAAAGTCCATAAATCCTTTACGATCTATACCTCCTCCTGTATGTCAGTTGTTCACGTAACCGACGAGTAAATCCGGAACTTGGATTCCAACTCGTCGAGGCGTTCAAAGATTGCCGGATCTTGATGGCTGACTTGGGCAAGGCCCCTGACATACTGAGCCCGGGTTCTAAGCTGGACCAACTCGATGCCCTCCAACAACACAAGAATGGCTTGTTTGTGATGACCGCTGACTTGATCTTTTCTTTTGGCCAAGCGTTTTTGCAGATTTAACAGGGACATATTAGGTACTTGGTTCAATTTTGATATGAGAGTACCAAGATCAAGAGAATGCGCTTCAGGGATAATGGAGCCATTGTGTAACTGGGCTTTTTCATTAAACAAGAATTCTTCCAGGCTTTTAGGATCCGGAAGGAGCATGACCTTCAAGGCGTGGCGAACGGATCTCCGCAGCCTCTTTTCCCCATATCGCATGTATACATATTTATGGCCAACCGATTCGACCTGAAAGAAGGATGTGCCATCATGCACCCGATCACCATAATAGATCGTTCCCTCTTCTCGCTCAAAAGTTTTACCTGCAGGCGGCAACATGCCTTCTGCAGCAACATACCTTTCACCGACCACAAGTAACTTCCTACTGTCATGTCGCTGAATTCCGTAGCTCTCCAGCAGGTTGTAAAAGGGCTCTAATTTAGAGCGATAGTGTTCGAATCGATGCGTATACCCGTATAAACGGTGTACGAGCTCCACTTCATAATCTGTATTGTACTTTTCTTTCTTTACTTCCAGGGCCGATGCAACCAATCGTCGAAGAACAACATCAACTTCCAGTAAATTTAAGAGCTTCTCATTCAGTTGTTCATCCTGGATGGCACGCTGTTCCTCTTCCCATCGGCGGCCGATCGTCTCCAAACGATTGTTAAACTCATATAGGTGCCCTTGCTGGCCAATCGAAGTGAATGGTTCGACGTAAGAATGGCCATTCATCACCTTTTGGGCTTCCGTTGCCCAGTTAATCTCCTCATCCGTTAAATAAGTAATGTACATCGGTTGAGATCGATTGTGTTTATTTTCGTGAATAATCTCGTTTACTTTAAGTCGTTGAACAGCAACCTGGGTAAGCTTGTTAAGCACTTCAGCTGCCGCAGCCTGATCCTGGTTTGCATAAAACGAATCCTCATCACGGTACGCATTGATCAGTCCTTCGATATATCGCAACAAGCCAATTACGGTTGTCTGTTCAGGTACATACCCCACCGCTGTTTTGATCCAGCTTTTTAACCGGCTTAAACCGATCCCTTCAACATAATGTACGTTATATACCATTTCTCCAGAGTATTTAACCTTTGGCAACACCTTCAGATTCGGCGTAAACCAAAGGGACAGGATATACTTCGGTTCGGCACCGGGAGTATGTATGGTACGGGTTAAATGGCCAGGACGCCAAGTCCCTTTCCGATCGTAATATACCGTGGTTTCAAGCTCTTTGTACCTATGTTCGTATGCGTTGGCGCTCATCATGTATGGATACTCCTTTTCCATTTTTTTAGTGAAGGTGGGTTGCTGCAGGTGCCGGCTGGAGCCGGCACCTGCAGCCGCGTTTTAAATTTCTATAAGAGCCATTACATACTAAAGGCCAGCTGCCCCTCTTCTTGTTCTGTGTATCGTTCCAACGACAAATGATTGCCGGATCCCGTGCAAAGTTCAGGTGTATTGGCTCGGACAAGCACCTCCGCAAATGGCGGCGGAACTGCATTTCCACATCTGGCTACCTGTGCCCGCTTCGAATATTTTTTTCCGTTGGCATCGACATCGATAATGTAATTTTTCGGAAACCCTTGTCCACCAAACAGCTCACGCGGTTCCAACATTCGCATCCGGATATCAACAATCTGGTAATCCTCACCATGGATGGTGATCAATCCAAAACGATCCTTGGTCGTCACCGTATGCAACGGCTGATCGATGGCTTGGCCATTCTCCGCATCTCCGTAATACTTTAGGAGAAACGCTCGTACTTCGCCAAAATGGGTTCCACCTGCCGTAATGGTTTGAATTGGTTTGTCCATGGACTGCCCCATATTGGTACCACGCATTTTTACGAGATGACTCGTAACCAGCAGGTGCTCTGCCTTCGTCGTAACCGTGGTGAGCGGATCTGTGGTCTTGTACTGTAATCGATCTCCACCGAACCCCGTTTGTCCAATGCGTGCAATGTATGGTGTCACCAGCCCCCAACCGTTTTTAGCTGTGATCGTCTTCAGTGGCTCTTGGATCGAATCACAGTAATGATGGTTACTTCCTGCAAAATTGACCCGTATGACGAATGGATCAATAACATACGGATCCGGATTATCAATGACGAATTTCTGTAACCCACGGAAAATACGTTTCATCGTGTTTTCCGCAAGTGGCTTCTCCCGGCCAAAGATGGATCGACAAGGGATAGACCAATCAATAATTTCAGCAGCTGTGCGCCATGGCAGACGTTTCCCCGCTCTCACCTCTAAAGAATCCGGCGCGCCATGTGTTGGTTCTGGCCAAACAATCGGTTTACCATCACAGCGGGCTATTAAAAATAGTCGCTTGCGGGTCGTTGGTGCCCCATAGTCGCAGGCTTTTAGCTCGCGCCACTCAACGTCATACCCTTTTTCACGAAATGAATGAACAAAATGCCTGAAGGTTTGTCCCTTCCGCTTAGGGTCCGGCATATAGACCCGTTGCTCAATCGGAACGATTTCTCCTTCAGCTGCAGAAACAATTAGATCCTTTCCTTTCTTTTTATCCGAAGGAATCCGCTTCAACATCCGCCCCAGTGAGTCTCGTTGTGGAATTACAGGTCCCCAGGTTTGAAACTCCTCCACGTTCTCGATCATAATAACCCGGGGCCGCACCGTATCTGCCCAACGCATGGCTACCCATGCCAGCCCGCGGATTTCCTTCTTAACGGGCGTCCCTCCCTTGGCTTTACTGAAGTGTTTGCAATCCGGACTGAACCATGCCAACCCAACGGGCCGTCCCCTGACCGCTTCGATCGGATTAACATCCCAAACGGATTCACAGTAATGCTCCGATTCTGGATGGTTGGCTTCATGCATGGCGATGGCTTCCAAGTCATGATTAATGGCAATTTCCGGACTGCGGCCAGTGGCCAACTCAATGCCCGTAGATGCTCCGCCGCCACCCGCGAAATTATCAACAATGATTTCTTGGGTTAACATTACTCTTCACCTTTGTTCATCGGATCTGTTTTGTACCGTTCAAATATGTATCTTCCTGTGCTGTTAGCGTCTGATCCGGATGTAAACCCGTTCTCCAGCCTTTGATATACTTGGTCCAATGCTAGAAGCAGATCCGCTTCAGACGCTCCCAAAATGTTGATGGTAAGGTTTTGCATTTGCATGTGTGGTTCCCCCTTCTGTGTTGCCCGGCCCCCAAGGGGGACGGGCCGCATTTTTTTTGCTATCCGTTCAACTTATCTCCAAAATGTTTTTTCCAGCGTTCCTGATTCCAGAAACGGCTCTCATCGTTTGTATAATCGGCCGTGAGCCAATTAGCCTCCCGAAGCTTTAGATCCGTGAAATTATCGATAGCATCGATATATCCCAGCGGCCAACCAATATCAGCGCCATGAATCTCGTAATCAAACTTTGGACCAGAAAACCGATCTTCAAATTCTTTGGCCCATAACACGATATTTTCGCTAATGACTTCGGTTGGAAGATCCAATTCGCATTTGGGCAGCACCCCAATGCTAATCAAAACCCCGACCGTCTGGCCGATTTCAGCTATATTCTGGTGAAGCAGCGCTTCACGTTGTTCTGTTGTCAATTGATCTTTTCCGAACATGTCATTTCCTCCAATTCCGGCAGCTGGCGAGCTGCCGGGCATTTTTATGCAGATTCTTTAAGCGATTTTTGATTTTGCCTCTATAGCCATGGCTGCTTCTATGTTGCTAATGAGTTGGGCAGCTGCTTTCTGAATAACGCCCCCCGCTTTTTCGATACGTTCGATGTCATCCCCATTCCAGCTGGCTACATACGGGAAACTGTACTGACTTGTGTCAAAGCCAAAGTAGGTTAATACTACGAATGCCGTTCCTTCAGCCTCTACTTCCCGTTCATTACTTGACTTGGCGCGTGCTTCTTTGTCCTCCAACCGATGGAGCATGGCATGGGCTATTTCATGAACCAATGTTTTGCATTTTTGATGAGCAGCCATCCCTTTTTTTATGGCAATGTCATCTTCAACCAAACGATAGTATCCTTTGGCTCCTCCCTTTATCGTTTCCTCGCGTACAGGAACCGGGCTAATCCCTTTCAGCAATTCATAAAAGTTCTTCAGCTCTTTGGTGTTTTGAGTCAGCTCCTCGATGCTTGGACTTGGTAAAGGCTCTCCCTTGGTGTCTGAAATATCGAATACAGAAGTTTGGTGATAACCGAGCTTTTTCTTCTTCTCGCCAGTTTCAGGATCTTCGACTTCCACGGTATGCGGTGCGATGATTTTGATGCTTTGCGCTCCCTTTACTACTTGTCGTCCCAGCGCCTTCCATGTGCCATAGGACGCTACCCGGGAAGCTGTCGGACGTTGGGACAAAATGAGCATTACATTATTGAACGAATATGTATGGAACTTGGCTTGAGTAAGAAGGATTTGTTTCCAGTCCTCCGATGAAGTAATCGCCTGAATCCCTTCTTTTAATTGTTCAAACAATGCCTTAACTTTTGGTTGTTTTTTCATGAATAGCACTCCTTTTGTATGGTGGACGCCGAAACGAAATTACCCGAGCTGGCCCTTTTGAGAGCCGCATGGGATCGGGTCCCGGAAGGGCGTTTTTTCGCCTTTTGACGCGGAGCTTGGAAACAGGGGTATAGGCGGTTGGTCAAGGGTTTCAGCACGAAACTTTTTTCGGCCATCGGCCGCTCTGGGAAAAAAGTTTTGGGCCCCTTGACTGGCCGACTGTGAGACTTGGCTTCCGGTGGAGTGAGAGGCGCAGCCGGAGGCTCGGTCCGCCGGAAGATTAGCCGAACTCTCCCTGTTACCATGCGGATGTCAAAAGCGAAAAAGAGTGTTAAACAAAAAAGAACCGGCCGCGGCCGGTTCTGTCCATGCTTCTATTCTATTAACGGGTTCGTGGTATTTTTTTCGTGAAGGTTCTGAAGGTTTTGCGCTCCGTGCCAGGTGTGAAGCGACAGGCAGGAACGTAGTGCGGTTTGAGCGGGATGATCCTCCCGCTTTAGCCGCACTCGTTATCGCGTGGAGTAACCTGGCAGCGGCGCGTACCGGCTCTTTGGCGGTGTTGTTTTCCGCTTTAGAGCCGGTAGCGTGAGCCCTTTAGGAAGGTTGGTACGCCGTTCCGAAGTATAACTTATCTTCGTGCTATTAAACTGACGTTTATACGTCACCCTCTCTTGGCGAAAATTTTTTTTGGACAATCTGCAAATCTTCCAATCCTTTTTATTTGCGGTATTGAGGCTCTTTATGACATACCGAAATTAAGTCTTATCTTATCGGCCTGTTTACAAACACTATATGTTGGGTTACATTTAGATAGAGAACCAAAATGTAGCAGGCAGCCGTGCCCCCTATGAAAGGGGGGATAGACATAGAAAAGCTTTTCTTCTTGGTTATCATTATTTTAAATACTGCTAAAATTGCTACGGATTTGCTGAATCGCTTATCAGCTTTCCTAGACTCTTGGGAACGCTTAGAAGCACAATTAATGCAATTGAGATCTCGACGCAAAAGAAAGAAACACAAAAAAAAGAAGCATTAACAGCTCCAACTGTAAATGCTCCTTTTTAGTGGTTTTCTGTTTTACTGCTAGGAGCTCCGCCTAAAGATTTCCTAGTAGAAAAAAAGGTGTCACGGCTGCTGCTACGGTTCTCCAAAACCGTAGCTTTTTTCTATGCGTAACGTTACGCATAACGTTAATGCAAGTATAGCACTACATAAATTCAAATGAAAGACCTGATTTATGTAGCTTTTATAATGTATAAATAACACATTATTTTGTTGATGAAACAGTAGCCCGTAACTGCGCTGTTTTTGGGTCAAAAACTCGCACTAAAAATCCTTCAAGAATTTCAAAATTCCTGTGCGGTTTGAACGCACTGATTTTGATCGGATCTCCTTCTTTAAAACTCCATTCATATCGCCCTGGGATCCACTGCTCATCTTTCTTCACTTCAATGTAGTTCCCAACATGCAATGGAATGTGGCCAACATAATGCCTGATCAGTGTGCCTCCCTGGTGCCCTAAATTGATAAAGCCTTCAAACATGTTTTGGGCATCTTGATTGGCTATAACGTCGTTAATAAAATCATCATTTTTCTCCAACCGGTATGATGGCAGTGTTTCAAAGAACTCTTGTCTTTTCGAGCCGATCTTTTCCCGATCTTCACGTTCTTTATAGCTATCTGGATAATCGTATAGGATATGTAGGCCTAAATGGAAATAATGAATGTGAATTGCCTTGTTAGCGAGCATATCCAAGAGATTTTTAAGCAGCTTGACTCGATTTAGCTTTATTGTATCTTTGGCCAGGTACAATTGGTGTTCAACTTGAATGGCGGAAAAAGTGTCTTGCGGATATATGATGCACGGTTTGTCTGAATAATCCATCATAACTGGCCATCGTTGTTTACCATGTTGATTCATGCCCAATTTCATATATTCAAGAATTCTTTGTTGTTGCTCTTCAAAACCTGCTGTTTGCATGCTCATGATGTCCCCTTTCTTTGACATAGCTCATTTGATGTGTTGGATATCTCCCATTAAGAAAATAAGAATCCAATAAATTCAAAAAATCGGGTATTCGGACTTTACAGTGGAAAAAGGCTTACGCCCTTTTCCAATTTTTTAATAAAGGTTGAAATATCAACGCCAAGCAGCTGCTGTTTCTTATTATCATGTTTATAACGGATTGCTCTACGCATCCACAATGAGGACAGTTTGAAGGTAGAGAGATCGTCTTCACCTTGATTTGAAACACTCATTACTGGTTTTTTTGTGCGCTTATGTTAGCTCCTCCGATAAAAGCCACTCATTAGAATATCCTTTATTTACATATATGCCAGGCTTAATTGAACAATTGTACAGTAATATTTCTAAAACTGTTTCCATTTCTTTGTGGAATTTCAGAAGTTTTTTTTCTTGTTCATCGCTTACTTGAATTTCTCCATCTTCATCAACTTTCCCAATGTTTAGCATCTTCGCCATATCTTCAATAACTGTAGTGCTTCCATATGGTCTTTTGGGATCAACTGTAGGAGAGCCAAAACATAAATCATTCCATGTGACCTGCATGTTTTTAATTAACTGTATATGGTCTTCCTCTACCCTGAATTTTCGATCTTCCATAAATACACGCTCCTTATTCATTAAGTTTCAATGTTCTCAAATGCCGGATTCTGAAGACGATCGTTTTAATCCTGCCTCAAATTCAGGCTCTTCATAGCCCAAATTACAGGTGATTTTTATGGCTTTATTTTCCCTTGGATCCACTTCCACCTGGTAATCAAACTTAAACATGTGTGAGCCTCCTTATGTTGATTTAAGTCCATGGAATATGTGCTCTGCTTCCTCATTCAGATACCTTGCTGCTTTATGAGCATTATTCGTTTTAGGGATTGCATTTTTAAAAATCCATCTGCTGACCTGATTTTGGCTCACACCTACAACTTCAGCCAGTTCCTTAGTGCTGCATGACTTCTCCATCATCACCTGAAATAGCGCGTGGTTCTTTACCTCCCAGGATCTCCGCTTCCGAATCGGTAAGTGTGGATAGATGTTGTTGCAATCATCGCATAACCCTTTATCAGTATTAACGATAGAGGCTTTTGCGCATTGAACACATATCCCCTGAGCCAATCTTTTTTCAGTCCTCCGTTTTTTTTGCGTTTTTCTGATGTGAGAACAGCTGGCACATACATATGTAACAGACTTCGTTTTCCCGCATTGGGCACACAGTCCCTTTTTCCGTCGATCTTGTCTCAGCTGCTTCATGGAAATAGACTCATTGTTCTTGGTTGTATTCGACATTAAGTAAATCTCCTTATTGCTTATCTTCAGCTTGGTCCATTTTTAGAAGATAGACCACCTTGTCCTGACGTTTCTCTGGATTAACTTTAGTAACAGCAACTACATTGAAGCGGTCAAGCACCCATCCAGGGATAGTAGCTGCAGGATCCGTACTCGATATTTTCAAGATGGACGTGTCGGGATCAAATACAAAATCCAGGTACTCCCTGTCTGGTCTATAACCTTCAGGAGAAAAGTAATCTGTGAGCACAAATGCTCTTGGGAGCTCCATTTGTGCAAAACTATATCTTGGCCGTGCCAGTAATTCAGAAAGTGCATTTGCTTGAGCCTCTTCACTATCACCTCGGGGATAAATAACTCCAGCAATAATATTATTTTTATGTTCCTCAATTTTTTTAAGCAATGAGTCTACGGAGTGGCATTCTTCCTGTTCTTCATCATCAGTATTCCAAGTAATCCAAACATTCGCCTCGTTATCCTCATCTACCTCAACTACGGTAAATGACCAAATTTGCCCGCTAACAACACAATCGTATGTACGGCCTTCCTCTAATTTACCTTTCATCTTCAACCATCCTTCCCATTCAAGAAATTGTATCTGTTCGAATCCTGTGAGCTGCAGCGAAAACCTGTTGGCCTATCTGTTTTTTCTCAGCTACAATAAACTTTTTTCGATATCTGCCGTATAAAATTTTGAAAAGCACATAGAATACTAGTAAACATTCACTAAGCCTTTCATAAGCTGCTTTTCGAAAATGCCGATTCTCTTTTGAGTTCGGCTATTTTCATAACTTCATGCTAAGCAATTTTCTGTTATGATATGCCGGCCCTCACTATAAATGTACAATCTCCATAAGGTGTACCCTCACATTGGGATCTGAAATTTTTCCCAATGCTTCAGTAGCCATTTTTTGAATATCTCGAAGTTCCCATCCTTTGAATACAACCAGCTCTCGGTTATGCCTCAAATACTGCTCCAGCAGTGCTGCATCCTCTGCTGTTATGTATTTTCGTTTTAATCTTTCAATAAGGTATGAAACGGTTCCATCATCCCAATGAATTATCGGAAGATCCGGTTGAGGTAATGGTACTCCTTCAGTAATAATCGGATGACTCGTTAGTTCCTGCGTATCTCCATCTGATTGTCTGAGACGATCTACACCTTGGATAAAGTCTGATTTGAAAAGCTCCATTTGCCGGATCTCAAAGTCATCATTAGACAATCGCAGGTAATCTTGGACTACCAATGCCTCAGTAAGCTGCATCTTATATCCGGTAGTTACCGCAAACGCCCGATATGGTGATTCAAGCTCATCGAAAATGATTCGATGAACGGAGAACGATATCCCTTCCGAAGTCGAATTTACATAATACAGACTGCGAACGTCATTATCGAGCATACGTTTTTCGTTATAATTGAACACTTCAGAAATGGGATAGTTATTGTCTGCTGTTAGGTCATAAAGCATATCATCCCATTTAAAGTCCCAGGAAGTTTTGCTGCTTAACAAGGTTTCTGATTCCCACAGGAACAATACTCGATATTGTAAATCAATACTCATTTCGTGATACTCAATGAACCAGATATTATTTATTCCTTTGTTCTCGAAATACTGATTTCTCTTCTGGATCATCTTAACGAGTGAGCCATCACCTTTTTGATGCACATTGGTTAGAATAGATATCCCAAACTCTTCGGATCCCTTTTTCACAACTATATCAGGGACAACTTTCCAGCCTGCTTCCGCTTTTGCCTTAAAACCTGGTTCGACTTTTAGATCCGGTTTGTATTTCTCCTGGGTCCTCAAATCGTCAATTATTACATCACGTATGACCGAATGCTGTGCAGATTCTCTCTTTACTTGCTGTTCGTATTGCTCATATGATTGTGCCATAATACAAGACTTACCCTGTTTATGTGCAAAATGAGGTTCGTTCGTGCTCCCTGCGCGCAAGATGAGATACTCATCACAAAATGGGCATCTATATCCATCTTTTCGGCCCTTCTTCCTTACCTCGGTGATAGCCACCTCTCTACTTGGATATTTGCTAAACTCATCATAGAGCGAAATTAGGTTTTTCTCATAATTAGCAATTCGCATGGCGATCAACCTTTCAATTAGGTTTTGCAAAACCAGAAAGTTTCAGATCGAATTATCCATTTACCAGGACCTGTTATCCAATGATGCTAAGTCCAGCTGCAATCATTTATATCAATGCCAAACTCATTGGCCACTTCACCGATGATCTGGATATATTCTTCTGGATTCTCGTATCCCGTAGCCTTTTGAATTAAATTGAAAGCTACAGCAAAGGCTTGATCCGGATTTTTCGAAAATTCATTTCTTATTTGCTGTTTGCTTAAAGGAGCGGATGCTTCTTTACTTTTTACTACTTGCGAATAGGGTGGAATCTTCTTTCCATTTAAGGTGCGTTCATGGTTTCTATAATCATTCATTTTTTCAGACAACCTTTTTAATCGATTGTAATCTTTAAGATTGTCCGCTGAATACGGACTATCGCTTTCCTTGTTCCACTCCCTAATCTCGTACAATTCTATCGCGTGACGCAACGCATTGACCAGATCACCATACGTTTCTGAATCAACCCCCGTTAGATCGAAAGAGTGCAAAACAGCTAGTTCAGGATATTTCCCCTTCTCATTTCTAGTGATTTTCATTAATACACCACCTATTTATTGATATAGATCACTTCGAGTCCAGCTGGTCTACACATTTTGTTCCAGGTTATTCACTCTGCAGGCGTTGGACTATATCCTACGGATTGATTACATAGCTAACCCGAGTTTTAAATAACCAGTGATGTGACAAGTATTCACAGTTAATTCCATTCCTTTATCTGCAGCAATGATCTTTGCGTGCTCAATCATCTGCTCTAAGTCATAATCTCGATCCTCCCCGGGTTTAATAAACCACTCCATGTTATGTTGATCAATAAAATTTACTGCTTGTAAAGCATTAAAATATTCCCGAGAAGCAACTTCGATACCATCAACTATTCGGATACGTTTCAGTTCCACTGTACAATCCTCCCCATTTTATCTGGTCGACTCCACCGCATCTTCACTCATCTTGAGAGAATGGATTAGCAGGTGTAGGCAATACATCAAAATCATTGACATGAAACCAGTGGAACCCTTCTACATCAAGCCATCGATCTATGATGACATCATCTACAACGTATTCATCGGAACTGGTACATGAAAAATGATCTCTAACCACTTTTTGTGCCACCGGGTACTCATGGAAAGTAATTGACACAACTTCCCTAGAATTCATTTTCATTAAGAAGAACGGGAAAGGCCCTCTCATCCCATCAACATGCTGGCCTAATTCAATGTTTATTTTCCCGATAGGAATTCGTAACTTTTTATACAGTGCTGATTGGTCTGATACTGGCTGTTCTGACATTTCATCATTCACCTCTCTTTATGTCCAAATTATCGGTTTGGTTAAAAATTTTAACGTAACAAAACGGATCGACTCCACCACATCCACCAGATCATCAAAACAATCAAAAGCACAAACCATCTGAAAGGCTGAAGATTCAATAGCTGCAGTCACTTATATCAACGTCAAACTCTTTGGCCACTTCACCAATGAGCTGGATAGTATCTCCCGGGTTCTCGTTTGCCGCCGCTTCTTGTACTAAGCGAAATGCCACCGCAAAAGAATTATTCGGATCCGCTAAGAACTTCTCTCTTATTTCTTCCTTTTTCTTTTTAAAGAATAATTCATGATACTCCGTTTCTAATTCCTTTAATTCTTCAGCTAGTTGTGTATACATCTCAAGAATGTCTGATGCAACTATTCTCATGGATTCATGAGGAATTTTTTCGCCATGACTGTAACGGGATAACATTTGTAAAGTAATTTCCTTTTGCCTTACATGCATGAACATTCCTCCTCACTTTTGATTACGTCCAGCTGATCGACTCCACAGCAGCCTCCAGATCCTCAAATCCTGGAGTCGTGTAGATCATCGTCATTGCAATATTGGGCTCGCCATTTTCTTTAAAATGTCCCATCAGGTTAGCAACCTTCTGCAGATCCTTCGTGGCTTCCAGCAAGTCATGCCCGAAGGTATGCCGCAGGCTATGACAGCTCAAATGCTTAATTCCTGTAAAATTGCGATACTTCTCGATCATGTGCTGAATACCGCGCTCTGTACACTTCGGAGAACGCCTTGAGACAAATACATATGGGCTATTGTCGTTTCTGGTATCCAGGTAAGCCTGAAGCGCAGTCCGGAGTTCTGAACTTATAGGTAGTACTCTGTCTTTGTCGCCTTTACCGCGAATATATGCGGTCCCTTTGCGATCGCTCATCGTTAGATCAGTAAGCTCCAGATCGCAAAGCTCATGCACACGTAGCCCCATACGGAGAAAAGTTAACACAATTGCATTCTCTCTTACGTCTCCTCGTAAGCGAACTTCCCGGTGCAATGCATTTTGCTCATTTCTGGCCAACCACTTTGGCTGCCGGCGTGCGCGCGGTGGTTTTTTTATAGGACCCACCGGATTATCCAGAATGTACCCCCTATTTACGAAAAACCTGAAAATTCTGTTCAGATGAACAAACGTCAGATTCTTCGTCGATGGTGCTGCCGGTTTCCCGCCCTTCCCTCCAGCGTTATCCAGGTGACGCTTAAAATCAGCTACATCTTTTTGAGTTGCATAAACGGCGTTCACTTCTTTACCTGATCCATTTGAAGATTGAAGCCAAGTATCGAATCTTTTCCAAGTAACTTCATAGCTCGTTATTGTTTTGTGTGATAAGGCTTCATCTCTAAGGTGTTGTATAAATTCTTCGAACATGTGAGGCCCCTTTCAAATCCCAATAGATAACACGACGAAAAAAACAGCTCTTACGAAACGGTCCAATGCGGCTCCGTTTCTTCCATTATATCACACTTTCGTCGTGTTATATATAGAGAAGACGACGAACGAAAGGAAATACCCTCCCGTATCATTTTCAGATCCAGGAGGGTATTTTTATTCCGCTATATCATAAACGATAACATGAAGCGGTTTTAAAGATACGCAAAGTTTTGAAGCGGAGCTAATTAACTTTTATTCTGTTTTTTCCAGCAATCTATAGGTCATAATACTAGCTTCTTGAATTGTTGTGTTGGCTTTAGGGTTAAAATTATTGTTAGAATCGCCTTGAATGACATCAAGAGAACGCAAATACTTGATAGCAGTCGTAGACCAATCAGAAAATTTGTTTTCATCTTCAAATCGTTTGTATTGATAGTTGTAGTCAAATTGAGGCTTTCCTTTGTCCAGTGCGCGCTTAAGCATCACGGAAATTTCTTCTCTAGTTATTAAATCATTGGGTTTAAATTTATCTTCAGACTTGCCGAGGACAATTCCCAAACTATAAGCTTTCAGGACTTTTTTGTTTACTGTGTCTGTAAACGGATTAAGCGCTGAAGATTCCACTGTTGTTCCGGTTAAAGCTTCATAGTATCCCAAAACCATTTCAGAGAACTTCTCACGTGTAATCGGTTTATTAAAATCATAATTTAGAACGGGTGACAAGAGCCCCTTGCTGTCAGCTTTGGATAATTCGGGAATAGCCCAAGCACTTGCATTTTTAAACTGACCAGTAGGAGTAGCAGTGGAAGAAGATTGAGCTCCCATTATTTTTTTTGGAACCAAGCTAGATCCATTAGTTAAGTCGCCCCATCCCCATATTTCTCCGTTCTCTCTGACGACAATTGTTCTAGGATAATTAAAAACATATTCGCTGCGTATGGAAGCTTGCTTCACTTTATCCAGTACTAAAACTGGTTTCATCGTAGCATTCTTAGTATCGTTCCCTATTTCTCCTGATACATTTTTCCCCCATCCCCAAAGTTCGTTATTTTCTTTAATAACCATGACACCATATTCGGCAAGAGATACATGTTTCGCACCTTTCATTATTAGCTCTGGCTTATTAAAATTGTACTCATCCTCATTCAGAAGAAGTGCGTAGTTGCTTCTCAATAATCTATTGATCCCCCATCCCCATAATGTCCCATCCTCCGTAATTGCTAAAGAAGTACTTTCGTAAGCTGCAATTTCTCGAACGTTCTCCATTACCTTTTGAGGAAATCCATTTGGGTCGAAGGTTTCAGTTCCTAACTGCCCTTGGTTATGACTATCTCCCCCGCTCCATAATTCACCATCAGCTGTTAATGCCAAATAGTAACCATATCCTTGTTTAATATCCACAACATTATCCATTACTTTTTTTGGTGTTTCATCACTTTTATATTCGTAGAGCTCTCTATTATTATTAATATACATTAGTTCTCCGTGGTCCTGTGAAACCATATGTACATTCTTTAAGGACGAAAGATCAATTTTGTTACTCTTATAAATTTCGACACTACCCTCACTATATAAGGTTCCATTTTCTCGTACAGCAATCAAAGTTTCAGTATTATAGTAACCTTGCCCTAATGAGAAGTTTTTTATATTTCCTGCCACTTTAGTGAGTTTTCCATTCTCTTCTTTCATTAAATCACCGTTAGACTTTAAGATTAAATTTTGTTCCTTCATTATCCCTATTTGTTTAACCCAAGAATTATCACTTGCTGCTGCTGATGCTGTTGCTGTTATTTCTGGCGCTTGAAGGTAACACAGTACAAGTAATAACATTGTTACTATTATTTTTTTTGTTTTTCCTCCAAAAATAATCATTATTTAAATTTCCCCTTCCGTGTTTTATGACTAAATTACTTATACTTTATCGGTATATAAAGAATTATTTCTTAGCCAAAGTAGAATCATTTACCCTTAATCCAACTTTTAATGACCATCAAAACCAATAAATTTTATAAGGACAATAATTCTTTATTTTGAAACTTTATGAGAAAGGGCACTTCAATTTTGAAGTGCCCTTTTTTTGTTGTCCGGTCACAAATGAAGTCTCATCTCGATATTAGAGCTGTGAAAACCGCGAATATGGCCATGTTTGCTTAGAAAGCAAAACCCTAAAAACATATTTACGCAACTTATGGTGTTTTGCACATCGCTGAAGGAGTGACTTGGAGGAACTTTCGGAGGAGTTGAACCCATAGTGCGGTGTTTGAACCATCTTGGGCACATGAATAGTGAGATGAACTATGTACATGCGTGAGTTGGCATTTCTCAAACTGACTTGTTACCGGGAAGCTGCAGTTGCGTCCTTCAACAAACTATGTAATTACGGTTTGGGCAATCACGCCTGCTGTTCGAAATTCTAAAAATCTACATTTATGAGAAAGGAGTTTTACGTATGGATTGGTTAGAATTGCTGAAGGAATTACTTGATCGATTCGGAGATCATTTTATGCAGGAGTTTGCTAAAGAGCTGCTTAGAAATGCTTTCCCAACACGATCAGATAAATCTGACAAAAAGGAAAAGTCGAATTCTAAACATAAGAACCGCAAGAAGCAAAAGTAAGTCTGCATATTAAGAGTATATAATATGTAAGAAAAATTTTTTAACGGACTAATTATAAATGATAATAGGGCCTTAGCTCCTCTAAAAAAGACGAGCCGGCCCTATCTTAAAAAAATTAACTCATTCTATTCTCTCTTCTTATAGAATTAGGAAGCATCAGATCGATTTCCTTTTCAGAAAATGTCTGCTCTTCTTCTGTTTTCAAGGATTTCTGCGCTTGCTTATAACTCTTAGCATCTGTTTTTGGTGACTGAGCATAAATTTCGGCAGTTCTATTCTGAAGATCATCTCTTAGCTTCCTTAATTCATCGGCTTCTAACAATTCAAAATCTATAAGTACAGAAACATATTCCTCTCGTATCTTCCAAAGGGCATCCGCAGCCTTTTGATGAGATTGTGCCGTTTCAACGAGATCAAAATTTTTTGTGTATGCGTTCAATATTAACAAAATTATAGAGATCGATGCACCTACTATTCCTGAAATAACTTTATCAGTCAAAATAGTAGCCAAAAAGCTACCTGTAGTTAAAGCGGACAAGATAATTTGCCAAATCTTGATGTTATTATTTTTTAAAAGTAAGCGTTGGACAATTTTATTATGGCAAGTGAGTGTATAAACTATACGACCATAAGCTTCTCGCAACTGTGATTCTATTTTATAGCCTGGGCTAGCTGGGGAATTTCGATCCATAGATTTCCCTCCATTTTTGTTTAGATGAATAAGGGTAACCGTTAGTTTCCTTATCAATCGCCTCTAAGGAAAGATTATAAGCATTATTTGCTTTATTCTGAAAATTCCCCTTCTTCCAAACATAGCGACCACTCCCTGGGGCTTTCCAATAGCTCTTTTCTTTATCGAGATTTTTTAGGTATTCAAAGAAATCCCTACTCATATAGTCGTAATATAAATAAGACTTGTCTTTATGTGCCCAGTTACCGATGAACTGATAAGCTAAGGTGTCAATCAAGATTCCACTCATCGGTACGTCACATTGTCCCTTCCACGCACGAGCCATTCTACAGAGTCTTTTTAAATTCTTGTTTGTATCAGAATTACGAGCATTCATCGCATTGATTTCTTTCTTAGGGTCAGTAACTTTCCATGATCCACCGTTATTTGTATCTGGGTATGTATAACTATCATCATCATTTATAAAAGCAGGTACTATCTCAAAATTAATTCCGTCTGTGAAGTTAATACCTATAACTTGCCCATCACCTTTTATATGCGACGTGCTATAGGTTTTTTGGAGAACACTCTTCACTTCTTGTAAGAGTGCTGATTGACCATTACCAGAATAATCATTGAATCTTTTATATGTTGCATAGGGTAACTGGACAATCATATCGATATCACTTGTCCAAATTTCAGTTCCTCGACCATAAGATCCTACATACAAGCTATAAGAAGTTTCAGAGTTACTACCCCTATACTCCCAGTTGACCCGTTTTGTTATTTGTTTATACCTGTATCTGATCTTTTCTACAGTATCTGTATCCATTCTAAGGTTAGAGCAGAAAGTAGAAAAATTCTCACTCACCGACATATACATGCCTTCTTTCCTATTTAAGATATTAAATCATTATATCACTTACTAAAGTACTTATCTCCATCTATTCCTTCCAGATTCTCAAAGCTTGATGTACAAATGTTATACCTTCATCCGCATTCAAATCATTCAGAGCCATTTATTCTGCCCGCTTGCTGAACTAAAACAACCGATCACTATGGTAGGCTGCCTCCTCGGTATTGGGCTAACGTTTCCCGATAGTTTAATACATCAGGTGCTTGAACAGTTTCATCATTATTGAACATTTTCATTTACTAATTCATCATTCCAATGATTATCGGTATACCCGCGGCTGTTATTCCACTCTGCTAACATTTTTCTTTGTCTCAATTCTAAATCTCTGTAAGGGGCTGCAACAAACTCAATGTCGCGGAACAGATCATTATAAATAGGTAATTCACTATTTAATTCCTTGAATTTTTTAAATGCACCTATATCCCTATCATTTGCAGCCCAAACCACTTTTTTAATTAAAGACAACACGATTGTACCTGTACACATAGGACAAGGCTCACAGGTAGTATATAAGGTAAGTTCGTTTTTAGGAATAAATTTCTTGCTTTCAAGATGAAGTATTACATTTCCGGCTTTTCTTATAGCGTCCACTTCGGCGTGAGCTGTAGAATCACAACTTGAAAAAACTCTATTCCTGCCTCGGCTTACTACTGAACCATCTGCATCAACGATAATAGCACCGATAGGAAAAGTACCTTCATCTCTAGCCTTTTCCGCTTCTTCAAAAGCTAACAGAAGGTTTTCGTAATGCTTGTCCATCTTATACACACATCCCATCTCAGTAATTACTAATAATATATTCCAGAAATATACTGCTACTCCTTCTCCCATAATGCTAATTTTTTCTTGCATCTGCTAAGCTCAATCAAATTTTTGGCATCAGCCTATATTGAACTCATTCGGGGCACACCGATGCTGGTGCAAATTCTTATCATTCACTATGGTCTGACGGTGATCGGCATCAACTTGCCGGCATTTATGTCTGGGGTTGTGGCACTAACCATCAATAGTTCTACCTGCCCGTTAGCTTAAAGAAAAGGCAGCCGACTAGTTAGCCGGCTATCTACAGGGTTTTTATCCAATCGTCTAGTATCAGTCGTACCTTTTTCTGTTCTTCAATCGCCTTTTCTAGCGCGTATCCCAGGACCATACTTAAAGTGATATATTCGTGCGGACTCTTCGCATCGATCTGGCTGGCCAATCTTCGGATCTGCCCTTCTGTTGTCTCATCCAGGTTATTCTTTATCAGCAGAGCCATAATGTCATACAACACCTTTTCTTGCCTTAGAACTTCTGTGATGATCGCTGCTGTAGCTCCCTGCACAGAAACATCCATGGCATAAGCAAGTTCAGATATCTTCTCATGATCATCCGACCTGAAACGCATCGATAACCGGTGACCTCGATCACCAGACAAGGCATATGGTTCGTTATCCAGACCCCCAATCATAAATCGATTGCTTTTGTATGTTAAATTACGACGAAGGTGCCCTTGAAAAGTGTGAATGACTTCCTCCTCTTCAAACCCCTTCAGTGTTAACGTTTCACCGATCGTTTTCATGGGCAGCTCACACAAATAACTCAGAACGAAAATTCGTTCATATTGCGCTTGTGTCAATGGAGCCCCAATAGCTCTCTTCTTATCGCTTCTGATCTTCCTTCCCTCAACAATCATTCTGACCCCTCCCGCCAGGTTATGCCTGCAACATTGATTACGTGTTGCTGGGTTATTCTAATTTTATGTTCACAGGACAGATCTATGACAAGAAGGTATGCAGTTCGAAAACCTTGGCAATGATGATAGTAGAGGTGATAACTATGAAAGCGGACAAAAACGATCGTGCTGCTCGGTTAGCTCAAGAAATTATTCAATTCGCTAAGTCCCACAACATGAAGATACGAAAAAAAGGAAGTACATCGACTTCTAAAAACAGCAATGCAAAATCTAGTTAGTGGGATCAATGCTCTTAATGATGTACATATTGAAGCCTAGATGAAATTGTGTTTGACCAGGCACTGCTACCCTGTTAGGGATGGCAGTGCCTTTCTTTTCATCGCATTTGATCTTTGATATCCCGGTCTTTTTTTCTCTTCTTCTTTGGATGGGGATCACCTTCAGGAGTGATTACCCCGACATGCTTATACCTCGAATTATACTTTTCAATCTCCCCGTGCTTCTCATCTTTATGGTAGTAGAACTTCCCCTTCTTGTCTTTGTAGATCATCTGATGATTTTTTGTCCGACCGGTTGGTATCTTATCCTTTAGGAACGGATATTGGCTTGCCGGTATTTTACTCCAGTCTATATTGCTCATTAACTTTTTCTCCTTTTGAACGCAAAAAGCGCCGGAGTTACCTCCAGGCGCCTTTCCGTTCTGATATTTTTTTTGGATACAAAAAAAGCCCAAAGGTAAGCCGCAGCTGCGGACGGACCTTCAGGCATTTACTTGACCTCAATCTTATAAATCATTGCTTGAACATTAATTTCGCATTTCGACCACCTCCCCGCCGTGTAATAGGTTGTTGATTCGGAATTTCATTTCTACACGCGAAACAATGTAAAAGTACATAACAATATCAATTCCCGCAGGCCAGTCATGACTGGCTTATTGGGGTTAGAACACTGATCGTGCATCAATGTCCCTTAATGTATTGTTCAATCAAAATCACAGTTTTACGTTCAAAAATCGCATGCCAATCAAAAATGAGAATCAAGCAAGCTATTTCTGCAGCTCCTTGATCCTCATTTTCTGCGTCCTATATGGATATCTTTCTCCCAGGGACAGCTCCTTTAAGAGGATGCTTGTTCCCTTCAGGGGTCAAGACCCCAATGTGCTTACCTCTTCGATTGTAAGCTTCAATTTCACCGTGTAAGCCGTCTTTGTGGTAGTAGTTCCCCGTTTTCCGGTCCCGATAAATCCGTTCTTGTTTCCATCGATGATTAGTTGGTTCTTTATCCATTAAGAAAGGATATTGACTTGCCGGCTTTTCAGCCCAGTTTATCGTTTTTTCGCTCATTATTGTCTTAGCTCCTTGTTAAACGAAAAAAAGCGCCGGGGAATCCCCCAGCGCTTCATCGTTTCGGTTATTTTTGGACACAAAAAAAGCCCAAAGATCACCACGGTACGTGGCTTCTTTGGGCTTGCTGGAAAAATGGCCTCTCTATCATTAAAGATAAAATTGACCCAAATATTCTGTAATCACCTCCCTTCTATAAAGTAGCTGAACCGCTCTTTTACAACGTGAAATTCAGTAGAAACAAAAAAAGGCCCAAGTAGCTGCTTAATAGCAGCCACCTGGGCCTTAAAAAATGGGCATAAAAATAGCTCCTCGTCGTAATCGACTGAAGAGCTAAGAATTCTCTATATATTCAATTATAAAAGATAATCCATACAATCCGCGTCAGCGGAGCAATGCTCGAATAATTATCACAAAGAATACGGTGGCATAAGCCACCCTTGCACCGAACAAGCTTATACATCAACAATAACAATTATACAACTATATATAGTTATATATATCATGGACAAAATCTCACAGGCTTGCTCTAAAAATATTGACGTTTTCAACCTTCATCTAAATTAATTTCCCTAATCTTCTTCAGTACATTCTCCTTGGCACGCTTTAAATTCACGCTGACAGTCCCTTGCGTTATTCGGAGTTTTGTCGCGATTTCGATCTGCTTTAACCGCTCAGGTCCATAAGTAAGATTAAAGATCAATTTCTGCCTTTTACTTCGGAGTAGATCGTGGAAACCCAACTCTGCAATTCGCTCATATACATCCTCCTTGGCCTTTCGGGCAACTTCATTGAACGTTTCTTCAGATATAGATTGAATCGTCGAGATCAAGCCGAGCCTGGCTGTTTCATCATCCAGATGATCTGGCTGCCGGCTTATTTCATCGTAATGCTCCTTTAATACAGTCGATCGGAAACGTCTCTTTTTCTTATCGTTAGCATTCACATACTTCAACCGCTTGTAGTAGACGTCAACACGACTTCGAACCTTCATTTTGATATATGATAACAATCGCCCGCGATACGGTGAAAATGAAATACTAAATTCCATCAGGATGTCCTGCGAAATTTGATCTGCTATCTCCTGCCTCTCATCTTCTGAGAGAAGTAATGATGGGCTGTTTACTGCCGCATTGATTATAGGTTCAAAATGTTCCTTAACTGCATGCAGCTCATCAGAACTACTTTGATTCGTTTTAATCCGATCAATCATTTGAAGTATTTCTTCATCACTATGTTTCAAAATGGGATAAGAGCGCTTTGGCTTTTGAGCCGAACCATACGGTCCTTTAAGAACATCTCGTTTTACAATTTGGTATGGCCGCCGTAACATCCCATACCTGCTATGAATCTGACTTAATGCAAGAGCCGCATTATCGGCCTCTACATCCTCATTGACTTTACTTCCTTCTACGGTGTTCCCTTGAATGTTATAGATGGCCAATTTCTTTTCTCCTTCAAACATCTATCTTAAAACACTTTGATCCAGTCGGTTCTTCAGGGACAGAATGTTCGATGAGTGCTGTCAAAATGGACTTCTGTCCGTTCTCACCTATTCCTCGAAGGGTAGTTAATTTATAGATGGTAAGGTCCAATAAATGATCTATCTTCTCTAATCCCCTGCGGCTTAAAATATTTCCAAGCCTTATGTAAGATGACTTTTCATAGCTGAAAAAAAAGTCTTTTATCATCATATCTCTTATCTTGGGTGGTACATTCAGAAATTCACGGAGCATAAGTTGTTGATTATTAGGATCTGTAAACCAGGAGAGTTCATTCGATTTTTCATTCATGATCTTTTTTTGGATCTGATACTCAATCTTTTCTTTTAAATAGCGTACTTTCAAGTCATCGATTTGATCCGGAAACCTCGACAGTAAATATTGTAGTTCATAAAGATCGAGTTCCATGTAAAATCCCCTTTTATTTTTTTCTAATCATTTTTCATACTAAAACTTATTAGTTCTTCTGAAAAACTATTTACCCATACTAATGAAACTAGATTACCATAATAGACTGTAATTTGCTTCTAATTCTCTATAAATAAGGGCGAGATGTTATCCTCTTTTCATATTTTACCGGGTTTCCTTTTTAAGTACGAGTTATTTCATTCCAGATTTCAGTACCTGTTGGTCATAAAAAAACACCCATTGGATTATGGGTGTGTGTATGATTAATTTACATTTGAATCCCCATTTGTTGCTGAGCAGGTGGAGGTTTCATTGCAGCTTGATCAAGGATCATCTCTTTTCTTTGTTGCGTTAAGACAGGGTGGTTTTCCATTTCCACAGTACGGATCCCAGATACATTTTTCAACGTATATTGTAGCTTGTTAGATGAATCATGGCGATACAACTTCACCTTGGACAATAATTCTTTACGGCTGATATTTAATTTTGGAAAGCCATCTATTCGTTTGAGCAGGTCCTTCAGCGTAACCTCTTTGGCCGGTTCCTTCCAATCATACAATGGATACGATAAGGTCTCTCCATATGATTGCTCAACAATGATGTCAGCCAGCGTTTTGCTATCTATATTTTGCATCAGATTATCGCCGTTCGAACTCGTAAACGTATTGCTAATGGTTTCTGTAGCCAACATATTCGTATCTAAAAAGATCCCTTCTTCATGGCTCTTTAGAAACCGGGATACCTCATCAAGCCTGACAACTTCTACGGTTTCGGATCTCTCCACCATATTCGCCGGGGTATCTTCAAATTTAGCTGAAAAACTATCTTCATCATGGCGGCTAATTTGAAGCGACCTTTCATTATATCCAACTTTAAATTCTAACGTTTCTCCAGAAAGCATTTGATCAAGACGTTCCTTCATCATACCTTCAAGCTCCTTTGGATCGTACACCACGGTATGAATATCATGCATTTTGGACATAGGGACTAGCTCCTTTGCAAGTCATTTCAAGAAAATTATCTACTTAACAGGGAAGATTATAGGCCCCACCTCCTTGAATGAGAGGCAGTTTATTAACTATTGGCCAGATCTCCACTTCAGATAATCTGGAAGACGAAAGAATCCCGCTGCTGCCGCGTTTCTTTCAATAGACCAAAGCGTTTCCCCTTCTTGAATAAGATGATGATATTTCTCGTCGATCACACTAAACAAATCTGGCTCTCTCTCCTGCTCCTCCAGACTTGACTCATTCGAATCTTCAACATCCATGATAAATTTATACCTGCCATTTATCTCTACATAGCATGTATTCCAAATTTGCAAGAGCTCTTCATCCTCAAGGTGGGCTAAATTATATAAAATTTCCTGATTAGATGCATTGTTCTCAATTCCGATGAGGGCAGCAACCCTGGCCTTTTCCTCTTCCCATTCTTGATCCATTCGATTTAAAATTTCGAAATAATCCGCATCATCATCATCTTCTTCATCTTGATTATCAGCAGCCGGCTTTGGTGTGTATACAGATTCTTCGAGAATTCTCTCCCACTGAGAATGATCAGGCTGTAGGCCACGTTGGTTGAAACCAGCATTGATTAGATCGATCATCTCGCTATTTTCGCTTGGAACATGCGCTTGTACAATTGGATCATTGCTAACATCTTCAATCGGCCTGCCTAATCCTTTCTTTTCACGCCCGTTCCCTACGCGGTCAATCAGCAGGCGCTCGGACCAAGCTAGCCCCTTGCTCTTTTTTCCTTCATATTCGAGACTATATGTGTATTTCATGAGCCACTTATGCATGTATCGCTGTCTCTCTGAACTCATACGAAGAGAAATATCATGATAACGTTGATAAAATGCTTCATCATGGCCAGCTCCTAAGCTGTCTCCTTCATGGGCAATCTCGTGCTCCAACACATTAAAAATATAGGAAGCCGTTTTAATTGGGTCACCCTTCAGCTTCTTTACAAGATCAACATTGAATGCAATATAGGATGAACCATCTGTCCATGCCTCTGCAGTATTCGAATAACCAACAAAAATTTCGAATTTATCTTCACCGTATACCAAACTTCCATCCCTATGCATTCTCTTCCCAAGACAAGCACCAGCATATTGTTGGAGACACCACCTTAATGCCGTCCACACCCTGATGGTCTCCCGGTCCAGCACATCTTTTTCTTTGAGTATTTCGAGCCTTTCAATAAAAGATTCACTCAATCGCTGGAAATCAATTAAGGTAACTTCTTCATTCAAAGTGACTCCGTAGTTTATCGATTCGTAATATTCATTCACATTCTCCAGCACTGTCTCCAAGGATTCTAAAAATTGTCCTGGCGTATATGCTCCGAATCGGGCCATTGTTTTGGGATGAACAAACATGGCTAATTTGGCACGAGCCATTGTTTCTGCTTTAGGAACGTCGTAATCATTTTCAACTACACAGCATTTACGTTTGTACTCGTATTTGAGCCTATGGAAGAAATACTCTAAGGTAACGTGACGGTTTGAAACAAGAGTTATAACTTCTTCATGTCTAAATATCTCACGAAGGTTTCCTTCTGCGCTTAGCAAGCTACGAACTGACTTTTCACGTCTAGCTTCAGTTTTACGTTTAGAAATTAAGTTTTCTGTAATGCTATCAACCAACGTTTGGAATTCTTTAGCAATGACTTTCCAGACCTCGCAGGTTTTCCGTAGGATTTCTGTTCTCGAAACATTGAGAGAGATAGCCTTTTTAGAAACGATTAGCCCTCCGGCGCCCCATAAATGGGAAGAGTCATGTCGAACTAGAACGCCTTGGTTATAGATTGAAACAGCTCCTTCCAAACGAACTCGATAGTATGCATATTCGTCCTCAAAGTCCCATTTTTCAGCTGAAGGATCTCGCGTAATTGTTTTGCCATTGAGTTCAACGCTTGCCGGCGTATATCTCACCAAGTCGCGTATTTCTTGCAAGGTGCTCATTAATTCCGTTTCAGAAAGCTTATCGTACCAGGTTCCATTGATATGGCATCCTGGTTGTCCGTCTTCCAATTCAGATAGATCGTAGTTATAACCCATTTTCTTTGTATCCACACTCATATTGAACGTGTTGGAGATCCATGTCGTATATGCATGCGCCATGATCTGCCCCCTACCTAGCCTAAACCTTCCGTAAGTAGCGTCTCCTTCTTGATGTGGAGTACCGAACCGTCCAAAGTAATTGATGACATCATCTTTACTGGCAAACCCCTTACCATCATCCTGACAAGTAAATCCTTCTTTGGTCATTGTTATTTTGATGGATTTAGCCTCTGCATCTACTGAGTTCATAATTAATTCAATGATGGCTTTTCCGATCGAACCTGCTTGATGATGAATAATATGATGAATGATCTGGGGATCCAATTCGAATGGTAGTATCATAATTTTATTGCTCCCTCCGGAATGATTTTATTTGACAAAAGAGTAACGATTGTTCGTTTGATCGTAACCCAGCTTGGTATCGAAGCTGCCTGTCTTGCCGCCCTTCAATCCTTCAATCAGATCGGTTGAACCGGACTTCAAAAGTTTCTTCATCTGAGCGGGTTTAATCGTTTGGCCGAGAAATTCTTTCATCAGTCTAAACCGACATGCTGTTCCACTACATTGATACGTACCTTTCTTCTCAACAACATGACTCGAACAAAGTGGGCATTTACCTAAAGAGAGCTCTTCTGGCAGTGGGAATCGGTTCTTCAGTTCATGGCCCTCCATGTAAAGGATCAAGTCGTAAGTTCCCTTTTCACTTTGGAAATTTTTGACGAGCACCTTCTTCCCTGCAAGCAAGGATTTAATAGACGGTGGTGGAAGATCGACTTTACGAAACGTCTTCCATATCTTAAAATCGCAACCTTCTTTCCAACCACTACAGCCGTATGTTTTGTTTCCCTCTGTGACTGGCTTACCACACTTTGGACAAGTTCCTAGACTTTGATCCTCTGCGGTTGGATACCTGGTATCGAGTTTTCCATCCGGAAGAAGTTTGACATATAGATCATACGATTTCCCTTCTTCTTTTCCTGGGAGATCCTTCAGCAGAACTTCATGTCCTTGGATTAACTCCTGAACCTGCTTCTTCTTGATCTTGATGCCTCTAAATTCTTTCCAGATCACAAAACCACACTCTTTGCCTGCGCTGCATGAGTATGCCTTCTGACGTTCGACCAGCGCATTCTGACAACGCGGGCAACGCCCGACTTCTTCAACATTCTCGAAATTAAAAGAAGAGGATTCCTTTACTCGCTGCATTAGCATTTCTTTGCTGGCCAATATTCCGCGGGTATACTCCTTAAATTCCTCCTGCAGAACTTCAGCAGCCACTTCTCCCTCTTCCACAAGCGCCAGCTTCATCTCAAACTCACCGGTGAGCTCAACGGATGCGATCGGGTGATCATGAATCAATTGCATGAAAGATCGGCCCTTTGGCGTCAGATATACCAAGTTCTTTTTGATCTCGATATACTCTTGCTGCACCAGCTTCTGAACGATGTTGGTTCTCGTAGCCGGCGTACCGATTCCCCGCAGCCTCAGCTGTTCCAGAACACCCTCATCTGCAGAATCATCTACATATTGACCAGCATTCTCCATCAATTTCTCAAGTTCATCGTCATTTAGCCGTTTGGGTTTGCTGGTTTTACCCGTGCCGATCTGAGCGGACTGCGCGCTGGCAGCCTGGCCATTCTCAACTACCGGTAAACGAGAGAGCACTTTAGGTCCTTCCTCGTCTTCTGAAGACTCTTCATTTGGCTTCAAGAGTGCCCGCCAACCTGGAACACGGATCTCAATTGCTTTCGATATGAACGTTTCCCCAGCAATTTCAGTGATGATTTCTGTTTCCAGATCCTCACCTGCAGGATGGAAAGCAGCCAAGGTGTGTTTGAGAATCAATTCATATAACTTGAGTTCTTCTGGAGACAGATTTTCATTCCCAACCTTTTTAGCTGTGGGCACAATGGCATGATGCGTTGCAGCCTTCTTGTCGTCCACGAACCTAGGATTCCCCTTTAGGCTTTGGATCTCTGCAGGGTACCAAGATGAATATTCACTTTGGATCTCCACCAGGTGTTTGGCCAATTCATCCGCTTTGTTTGTAGATAAATGACGGCTGTTCCCCCGGGGATATGAAACAAATGACTGATCATACAGTGATTGAAGATATTTCGTGGTCTGGACGGTACTGTATCCCAGTTGCTTACGGGCCTCACTCTTCAGGGCTGATGAATTCAGTAGCTGCGGTGCGTTTCGTTTCACCGATTTGGATTGATAGCTTCGGATGGATCCGGATTGCCCCTGAACCTTCTTCTGCAGCTCTTCAGCCTGGTTATGATCGTTTAGCCGGTTAATTTTTTGGCCCTCAGTTTGTTTAAACCAGGCTCCTTCAAAATCACCTGCAGCAGTATGAATTCGCGCTTGTAACGTGTAAAACGGCTTGGGCACAAAATTCTCCATATCCATTTCACGATCATATACAAGGCGTAGTGTCGGCGTTTGAACCCGGCCCGCAGATAATTTCGCGTTCCCGACGAGACTGAAAAATCGGGAAGCCGTAAATCCCAGCCAGTAATCGGCATATGAACGTGTTTGTGCTGCTTGTCCCAACAAAACGTAATCATCGGAATCTCCAAGATTTTGCATGCCCTTCTGGATGGTTGATTCCGTAAGGTCATCTATCCATAAACGCTTGAATTTACGTTGATATCCGCACTGATGCAATATTAAGCGTCCGATATATTCTCCTTCCCGATCCGGATCCGTGGCCAAAATGCATTCTTTACTTGCAAAGAGTAGACGTTTGACCACATCGAACTGGTCCTTCTTCTTCGGATCCACCACCGTTTCCATCTGCTCAGGAATGATGGGTAGCGATTCCCATGTCCACTCTTTAAATTCCGGATACTGATCTGGCATCTTTTCTTGAATGAGATGTCCTATCCCCCAGGTAACAACATCCCCTGAAGTCAACTCGATGTATCCGCGCTTTTTAGCGGAAATGCCAAGAGCTGCGGCAATATTTGCTCCCATGTCTGGTTTCTCAGCAATGATCACTCGGTTATACATTATTTAGCTCCTTTCTGGAATTTAGCCCGGCTCTCAGCTGACCAAAGCTTCTTGATGTAGCCATCCAACACGTTTGGAGTGAACAGTTCCTTTGCATATTCGGATTTATTAAGAATGTCTCTGGAAACCGTTATACGATCGATAATCTCTAGGGCAGACTTGTTAATCATTGAGTTTGAGAAATCTGCGGTTAAACTACATGGGATCATTTGTTCATCGGTATTTTCGTCATCCGGAATCAATCGAACCTGAAATGATGTGTCGGTAAATTCATTAGAGATGATTACGATGTACTCCACTTCACCGAATTCCCAATCGTTCGGAGTCAACTCAGATTCGCTTAAATGTTCCGTAAATATAGAAGCAAACTGTTCTCCGATTGCATATGCAAGCTTATTCATTTTTCTTCCTCCTCCATTGTTTGAAGAACCATAAAGAGTCATTTTTATTTCCATGGATATTTTGGGTCGTGAACGCCCCATGCTTTAAGCTGGGGTTTTAACTTCTTCATTTCCCTATTAATCAACCACCGAGCTATCACTAGCATCATCTTTCGAGGCTTTTTAAAAATTCTGATATGTCGGGATTCTACAATGTGTACACCCTTGTTACGGGCCGAAATAATGATATAAGTAAAAATTTTATCTTCCCATCCTTCTGTGTAAAGGACAACAGTATCAGTAAAATCGTAGCTAGCCGTGGTTAGCTTGCGAATACTCGCACTTATTTTCATAGGCAGGACCTCCTCTTACTTAGTACTTGGAAAGTGGATCTTTAATTGCTGTTTTACTTTAGGGGTATTCGGATTTTATGCTGGAATCGACAGTTTAAATTTCCAATTAAATCTAAACATATTCGTATTTATTTTTCCTCAGCTTTAGTAAGTACGATCTTATATCCATCTACCTCTTCGATGGGAGTAACTTTAACAGAATGCTTCTCTGTTTCAATAGCGCACTTTTCCGATTCTTCTAAAATTTTTTCGTATTCACCCGCACGGATAGATACTAGGGGGATGGTATCCCACATTTCTACAATAAATAATTGTTTCAAAATTTGCTTGTCTATCATTAGTTGTAACCTGGTGATTTCCTCAGCCTGTTGCAACCCCAACCCTGCTAGTTCCTCATTTTGTGATCTCATTCGGGTTATGGTGTAATCCTTGCCGTTTAAAAAGTCTTGCAGCTGTTTGATTTCCTTTTGTGCCTCTAAAAGCTTCTTACGAAGCTGATCGTTATCTTGATGGTGGTATACAATGTCAATAGCAGTATCCTCATCACATACTAGTGCTACCAACACACCATGATCGTCGTTAATAATGTGTTTCCCATCATTGTTCATATACTCCCATTTACGCATGGTCATTTTCCCTTCCTGTACTCGCAGGTATAGTTTTCCCTTGCATCAATTGAATTTGTTTTTGAATAATGAAAACGGATTACCCGTAGCCGCTTTGTCGGCGCCAGCAATTGTCGGCTCAATGATTTCTTCTACTTGTTTGATGTCTTCAGGACTCTGTACAGCAGGGCCAAAGGATTCATTGTTTTGAACATTCAACTCTTTCTGCTCATCGGATTCAACAGTATCTTCTTTAGCCGGTTCCTGCGGGCCGGGATCAACGGGAATTTCGATCGGGTCCGGTTGCTCTTGTTCTACTAGTACGAATGTTTCTGTACTTTCATCATTTTCATGAAGCTCTTCCATTGCAATATCAATAGGGATGACTTCTGCGGTTATGCTGACTTCCTCTTGTGTGATCTCTTCAGTTTTATCCGGAAGACTTTCCATGTGTTCGCTGTACAAGGTGACTTGGTTCTTGCCTGAATACTTCGAAACGTACATAGCATTGTCTGCTTGCTTGATGAACTTCTCAGCACTCTCCACATCTCCCTGATACGTGGCCACCCCCACGCTTACAGTAACGGGATGTATGAACCTGGTTTCCTCTTCGACTCTGGCCCTGAATCGTTCAGCTATACGTTGCGGATCTGCTCTGTGATCTGTAATTAAAGCCGTAGTCTCTTCTCCCCCATATCGAGCTGCTAGTCCAAGATCGGCTGTGAGCTCGTTCCAGATCTGTCCAATCTTTTTCAGGATCTTATCTCCTACGAGATGCCCTTCGGTATCATTGAGTCTTTTAAAATCATCAATATCAGCAAAAATCACAGCAGGCGGGTTTGGACTGGCCATCGCTTCTTGAACCTTGGCAATGAAATAGGTCTTATTGAATAGTCCAGTAAGTCCATCAGTAACCGATTGGTGTGAAGCTGCCTGAATCAGATCCGCAATGCGGTGGAAGAAAATAAGCAGCATCCCGACTTGAGATAAAAGGATTCCTAGCAAAGAAACTTGCAAGAGCCAATGTTGATCCATCAATGTCGAAAGCGTGTTGGCCACGAATGCTGCTCCAGCCATACCGGCCACAACATAGAAATATTGTTTTCGCGGTAACAATGGAACCAGCATATAGGTGAAGAAACCGATAAACCCGAGACCGGCTACCGTGGCCAGGAGATCAATCCCGGTAACCCAAGCAGTGATCTGAAGGAGAAATGCGACTCCTACCGCAATAAAACTCCATTGCTGTTCTTTCTTACGTTTCCCCTGCAGATATAGGAAGAGTGCTGTCATTTGAACTGTACTACTGACGAGTAACAGTTGCAGGATCCCTGGTGCAATTTGAAGCTCACAGTAGGCAGCCAGGAAATACGTTAATGGAATGATTGATGTTACCCCAAAGGCCATGGCCAAGATGAAATACGATTTGCTCCGCCAACGTTGATACAGAATTATGGTCAATAAGCTGATGACAAGCAGTATTGAAAATGAAATTATGCTGATAGAGTGATTCAAATTGATTCCAACTCCTTTATGTAAAAAATCTGATGCCTGACCGAATTTCCACCCAGCCTTCTTCCGGAATTTGAATGACTTCACCGCGGATCCGTTCTTCAGCTGGCTCTTCACCATAAATGATGATCTTCGAATTATGAACGAAATAGTATTCAAGAATAGTGCTCTCTTTGTAACCGACCTGGTTCAACTCTACGGAACGCTGAAGATATTTCAGCAGTGAAATTTTCCGTAACTGACCTTCAATCATATCTTCTAATGACACCAAGCTTAGCGGGTGTAATGATCCGTACTGGTCCGTTCTGACCAAAGCATCTGCTTTAGCCATGTACCTACTCAACCTCCGCTGCTGTTGCTTTTCGTCGTCCCGGATTAATGTTTTCAGATGATCTTGCTGTTCAGGAGACAATGAATCTTTCGGATGAATAGGAAAAGTATTCGTAATCCTTTTTTTAAACCTCAATGCATCAAAAACCGCTGCTGCAGCTCCAAGTACAACAATTAACAGCAAGATGCCTTGAACGACTGGTTGCCACATATTACCCCCCCATTACATGCTTGTTCTAAGGTTGTTATACGAAATATATCAATTTATATAAATGTCTTTTCTTAAAGCTTCTGCATTATCTCCAGCGTGGATCGTCGGAGCTCACAGGTGTATATGGATTATTAGATGAATAGTCTTCTGTATCGACATCCTCCTCTTCATCAACGTCATCATCACTTTCGATTTGGGGAACCGTTACTTCTTCAGCTACCCGTTCATTTCTGTTTTTCAAGAAAGAAATCAATTGCATTACTATACTAAAGACGAAAAATCCTACGATGCCGGCAATCACCATATTTAAAGACAGGTCCCAACCACCCTCAACCATATGGGTCTCTGATTCCTCCGTTTCGTATCCGGCATCAAGTAGAGCATACCCGGTATACAGAACAATCGGGATCATATTCCAAAGGAATAGCTGCTTCCCCCGATAGACCAGAAACGTGGTCACTAACATGGACCATATGAATACAGTACCTAACGGGTAACTTTGAGCAAGCTCAGGAAACGAACTGGCTGTACTGATGATGTTGATCAGACCAAACACAACCCAATTTGCGATAAATACGAACAGGTAATATTTCCTTCTGGTGGTGAATGTCGATACGATCGATGATAACCAATTAAACACGATACTTCCTCCCCTTGTTCTCAATATGAACTTTTCATTCACGAACAATATTCTTAATGTCTAGCCCCATCATTTCAGCCAATTTCTCCTCGGCATCTGCCTTGATCTTCCCCCCAAGCAACATAATATCTTGCTGGTAACCTCTACATAGGTATGTTGCTGTTACACGATCTTCATTTCTAATGTTTGATAGGATTTTGATACCCCGTTTCCGCATTTGATGCTTGCAATCATTCATTTCATGAAACAGGGACTCCTGAAGACTCGTGAAGTATAAAAGGAAAACAGGTGCAAGCGTCAAATTAGCAGCTTTCATTTTTTTGATATTCAACTCAAGGACATCCAGGATTACTGGCAACTCCAAATATTTTTTGACCAGTTGATGGTCATCATCACTAATCATCATCACCTTACCTCCGGATCTTCAAGAATCGTTGCAAGAATTCACTATAGCTTGCAAACTCGATGATTTCGCCCGCATTGACACTATCATGTTTCATCGAGAAGTCATCATTTCCTTGCCGCCCTTGATATAGCCTACAGATTTCAAAAGTGCTTCCGGATTCAATCCATACGGCGTATTTATGTTCCCAATCATCTGTGATGCCACCGCCCCATTTTTGAACCGTGAGAACTTTAGCATTGGGGTTCATATTTATACGAAGATCCACTTCGTTTTGAAGCGCCAGCGGGCAATCTTGAATTGTTATTTCTGTCTGCAATTAGACCACCTCCAGTATTAATGATGAACGCTACAGTAAGATTTGTTGACGATCAATTTCTTGAGCACGCTCTTTCAATTTGCTGTACTCCTTCATTGGAATATCACCTTTCTCCAGTACCTTTTCATACAAGGCCAGCAAAAAGGCAGCAGCTTCCGTTTCCGTGGTAAACCGATGGATCTTTTTTATTTGAGTGAATTTTGATTTCACGGGCTGCGATACCTCGATCCGGTGCCTCTTCAAAACAATCCCCTCCTCCCTTGTGGTCCCTCCGGTCAAATATATGGTCCATTTAAGAGGAATTTTGGACCATCAATTATTTACATTCCGCGTCCTGACCGCACATCGTTCAGGTATGCCTCAATATCAGCGATCGAGTATTGGTCCAAGAGAGCATACATTTTCGCTTTTTCATATGTCCAAATATCCACTTTTTCTTTGAATGCCATCTGACCTTCCTGGGACAAAATTTCCGCCGGATCCTCGCCTTCAGGAAGATAACCGATAAAGGTTTCAACCTTCTCTTTTGATAATAGATCCGCTGCAGCTAGAGCTCCTTCCCTGCCTGCCTTATCGCCGTCATACACGAATACCGTCCGTTCTGGATTCTTTCTCTTCAACAACCGGACATGTTCGGAAGCGAATTTTGATGCTCCTCCAGCATTGGTCCCGTTTGTATATCCATGGGTTTCCGCTACCAGCTGATCGATGTACGATTCAAAAACCGTCACCATCTTGTTAGGCTCCAGGTGATCATACCCACCAAGAAACGGGACATTTCCATACAAATAGAAGTGTTTAACGCCAGCCTTATCGTCTCTTGTTGCACGGCCGTAAATATCGATGATTTTTCCATCCTGGATGATCGGAACGATTGCACGGTAGTACATCGTATCTAAACCGTTCTTTGGGTGAATGAGTTTAAACTGAATGAGCTCTTCTTTGGAAAATCCCTTCCCCATCAGATAACTGCGTAACTCTCTCCCGCCAGGCGCGTACCCCGCTTTATGCTTCTCTAGCACCTCTTTAGAGATGCCCCTGGACAAAAAATAATCGAAATTGTTTTGTTCTTGGAAAAAGGATACGGCCAATTTAAGAGCTTCTTGCTTGCGTTTGCTTTCTGCAGATTCCTTTTTGGGTTCAGGCAGCGGAGTATTCGTGAACTCTGCAATGTACTCAACAGCCTTGTAAAAGGAATAGCCTTCAACGTTACGTAAGAAATGAATAGCGTTACCGCCGGTCTTACAAGCTTCACATAAAAACGTTTGTGTCTCCTTTTTAATACGGCCATTGTCAAAGTCCTTTTTCCCACAACAAAAGTCTGCAACATAAAAATTGTTTTGACCGGCTCCCAAGCGTACTTGGACGCCGTGAAGCCTCATAATTTCAGTCAGATCTGCTTTGGCCAGCAACTCATCGATGTACTCTGTTTCAAAACGCATTGAAATTCATCCCTTCTTTTTCTGCTCCTCAAGTTTACGCTTCAGATAGCGATACACATTTTCATCATTTAGAATCAGGTAAATGAACTCGGACGGCACCCTACCGGCCTTCACCATCAGTTCATACGGATCTTCTTCTAACGCTTCCGCTAATGCGAACATGACTTCCTCGGATGGCGGCGTGATCAGTTGGCCACGCTCCAATTTACTTAAATATGTGGGATTCATCTTGGCCTTTTCAGCCAGCTCTTCCTGGGTGAATTTCATTTCAACCCTCTTCTTTTTTACAAAATCACCAATCACTTTTTCTCCTCCTACCTATGTATCCTAATGTACTTATTGTATCGAAACTTGAATAATCATTCAAGTTATACTTGAGTAATTATTCAAGTTATCATCTTGGTTTATATTCTTGGAAGGGCTATATCAGCCCCTCCAAGATGAAGATGATTAAATACCTGAAGAGAGTGTAAATGTGAACTTAGACTTGTAAATACCAGCCATCAGACCTGTAGATTCACCGGGTACAAATTTACTTCCAGATCCGGAAGAGATAATTTTGACTCGATCCGGAATACTGAGCGTAAAGTTGAGCGGAATTTCGACGTACCCCATACCTTCGAACGCTTTAGCAGTTGCCAGCATTTCAGGACCTGTTCCCGTGAAGACATGCTTACCCACGTTTGAAAGCTCTGCTGCTGGGCCGGTGATTGTCTTTGTGCTGAGTACATCCACTGACAAGGAATTTGCCGGAATGCTGACAACCAGGCTTTGCGAATTGGTGGAGTTGTCCTGCATTGGGTCGGATACGAAATCGGTCACATCCAAGCTGTATTGATATCCTTTCCCGTTCCCTCGGCTGTCCTCGATCAAAGCGCGGCTGACCGAATTAATGGATTGGTAAGGGTTTGTGTTGTCGATGATGATTGTCGAGAGATCCGCTCCCTCAAAGCGTGAGCTGAGTCCTCCACTGAATACAGTAAAATCAACATCCTCTTGGCCAATAGGCGTACCAGTTCCCGGATCCGGAGTAGGTGTTGTACCCCCATTACCTGGATTGCCGGCGTTTGGATCCATTACGGTTACTGTGTATGGACCTCCCGTAAAGACTGGCGTGCCAGTATTGCGATCTCTTACCTCGATCTCGATATTATAGGTACCAGGCCCGTAGCTAACCGGTCCAGTATACTCTACCCATTGATTATTGCTGTCTTTGTAATGCACAGTGACCTCACTCGTGTTGATGCCCAGATCAATGGAAACCTGGTCTGCATTGACTGTAATTTTAGGTTGAGATGGTGTAGTTACAAACTCGGTAACTTCGCTCTCTTTACCGTCAGTTGTGACCACTTTTGCTCGAATAGTATGAGCTGCGTTGGACACGCTGAACGATCCTGTGGTTGTAATCCATTCGCCACCATCAATAGAATATAGCGCTTCCCCTTGAGAAGCATCGTAGGAAATCTCAATATCCAGGCCGTATTGGTTATTGAGTCCTTTCTGCGTGACGATCGGTTTTCCGACCACTACTGGTGCCGGATTATCTGCTGTCACATTAAACGTTTTGTTGATCAGCTCTTGATCCCGATCATTGAGCAATCTCACTTCGATTTTATGATCACCAGGTGTCAGAAGCAGGTGATTTGCCACGTTAAAGTCTTGCCACGAATCACCGTCCACTTTGACTTGGACTTTAATGTTCCCGGTAGCTTCCGCGCTGATTTTAAACTCATCAGCCGTAACTTTGTCGATCGTTGGATGTCCGCTTGTTATCACAATCGGATCACTGGTAAAGGCCAGTTCGCCAACTTCACTGATGTTACCTTTATGGTCTGCAGATCGTGCCTGAACAGTAACCGAACCACTCTGCGTTACCACAATATCTCCGGTGTAATCGATCCATCTGCCGCCATTGATTTGGTATTGCTTAGTGGCGATGTTTCCAGCTGTACCAAAGTCTACAGACACAATGTTCTGATTAAACTTATCTTGTCCAGTAACACTTATAACAGGTTTATTCGGAGCAGTAATCGGTGCCACATACTCAGCTGGAGCAATCTTTGGTATAGGGCCTACCAGGTTAGGTGGAGATGAAATGTCCGTTAGATTGTAAAGCTCAAAATCTTCTGTTATTCCAAATACTTTTTGTTCCCCATAGGCCGAAGTGCTATGTGAGAAAATAGAAAGATATTTCTTGTCCATCTTTTTCCAACCTTGATTTCCCGATTGGAAACCAATTAATTCTCCGTTTTCAGTAAGGACCCATCTTCCCGATGCTGATGTTTCGAAAGCCACTACATTACCATCAATCTCATTAGCGGGTCCTGTAATCAATGTCGGCGTTGAGAGCGTCCCTCCCGCGACTCCGGAAATGTCATTTTGGTTGGACCCCAATGCATAGAGATACTTGTTTTTAATGAACCAAAGAGTCCCACTATTATGCCCCGTAACAGCACTGACGCCTGTAGATGCCGTTTGGACTTTTGCATCGAAGGTTGTAGGCATTTTCCCATATGAGTTAAACGGAGTACCCCAGTAAGTAAGCACCCCATTATCTAAACTATAGTACAGTGTACTGCGAGAGTCCTTGTAATAAGTGTACGCTCCTGTTGATGTGTTCAAATACTTATACGTTGTAGCCAGTCTTTTGACATTCTCAGGATTAAAAGAGTCAGGAAGTTTAATTAACGAAGTCGCAGCATTCTGTTCTTCAATATTTGTTTGATCCGCAGCGAAGAAATTCGTCAATGAATATTTACTTCCGTTTATAATGAAAATTCTTCTGGCCTGAGAAACCGTAGTTAACGTGGATGAATTAAGATAGACCCCATCTCGTGTATAATCGACACCTTCGAGATACTTTAACTCGAAGTCCTCCGCCGAACTAAAAGATGGAAAACTTGAAGTAACATCTATCGGTTTAGCATTGGTGAAACTATTCTGTTTAAAGATATAACCGATAGCATACACTTTTCCGTCTCCTACCAGCAAAACCCCTGGGGTATTTTCATTTTGGTTCCATATGAAAATTTTCTTAATCCCTTGCAATGGTTCCCCCGTAATAGGATCAACCACATACGTAGGTGCAGTTCTATCTTGTGCAGAACCTACTCCAAGTTCTCCAGAAGAACCTTTACCGAACGCTTTAACTGTACCATTGGTGTATAAAATAAAATGCCTATCCATCACAGAAACATAGTCTTTGACCCCCGAAGCAAATACAGTGTCACCCATATAAAGATCTCCTGAATCCGTTATATAGGAAGCTCCTTCGGGAGTATATTTTCCTCCATAAGTTCCAGAATATTGTCTATATTTTTTTGCCCCTACCGGAGATACGGAGTAGGGAGGAAAATAACCCATCACGTAATAACTAGGAGGGATATATACAGAAGTCCCATCAGAAAGTTCCGCGGTTATTGTAACCTCTTTGGCCGCTGGAGAATAATAGGTGTTCCACTTGGTTAAATTAACAAACTCTGCGGCTTGAGCTTTGGGGCCAAATCTCGTAAAGGAATATCCTCCCGCGATGAGCGCGATCACCAGTGTGACAATCAAACTTCTTTTCCACCCTATTCGAATAGAGTATTTCTTCTTCTCTTTTTTCTGGTTTTCCAAAATTCTCACCCCTTAAATTCCTGATGTCGCAGTAGTTGTAAATGTAGATCGGTACGTGCCGGCAACAACACCAATTTCTTTACCATCTTTGGTCTTAATGATCTGGGGCAATGACAAGGTGTATTGGAGATCAAAATCGTATGCCCCCTGCCCTGTGCTCACATCTGCTGAAAAAAGTGGTGTTGGTTGATGGGACAACACTTGATCTTGAGCAATATGGCCACCCTGACTAAAATCAAGCGGAATTCCCGAGATCGTATTCTTCAAGGTAGCGGTTACCCTCACCGCGTCAATTGGAATATAGAATTCTTGTCCATCCAGAGTTGTCACGAAATCAGTCGCCGACTGGCTGATGGTCCACCCATTGCCATTCCCGCGATCATCAATGACCCGGGTAGTCGCCACAGCCTGGGATTTTTGCTGCTGCCGGACAGAAAGCGTAATGTCCGAAAAATCCAGTTTTGACTGCGTGACGATCAGGTTCCCTCCGTTAACCTGAACCTCTTTTTCCATGTCCTCTGCGGAGGCCGCGGCCGGCAGTGCCAGGGCAAGAGCCAGCACTGCAGAAACCCATAAGCGTTTCATGTGTTCACATCCCTTTTATGATTTTGACTTGAACGAATAAGCTGCTGATAAAGATCACATGGGAACCACCCCCTTCATGAAAAAGGATCATGAGTCTTGAGGTGTTGTGTGAACGACTTGGCGTGCTGCGCGCTGACGTGCCTGTTCTTCCTCATCCTCTTTCTTTTTTCGTTTGAGCAACAAGATTAGGAATAAGAACAATGTTGCCAAGATGAGGATCACCATTACAGCGCCGATTACAATGGCCCATGGATGTTCCTTGAGCCAATCGAGAAGTCGACCCCTTACCTGCAATAGTCCGGCGTTACTCAAGCTTTCCTGGGCTTTTTTCACATCCGCTTCGGTGACGGTGAAATTGAACGTCCTGGACACCTTTTTGCCGTTAAAGTTGGCCTCGAAGTAGGCCGAATACTCGCCTGGCCAAAGGATCTGGTCCTTGACGTAATAGACCATATCAGCGGTCTTGCCGGCATAGATCGACTTTTCGTTCGCTGCAGCGTCATACGATTCGCTAAATATCCCTTTACCGTTAGCATCGCGGATCATAATCAGTCCGCTTGGCCGTTGCAAAACCGTTCCTGTGTTGGTTAGTTTGATCGTTAGCTGTGAATACCCGTTACTGATGTAACTGTGTTTGAAGTCATCGATGCTCATGTCCTGAACGGCAAGTTCTTTCTGCTTTTCCATCACGATCTGAACCCCGATGCGCGGGATCCGTTCAATTAACAGAACGGCTTTATTTTGAGCTTGCGATGGACTTGCCTCTTCATCCGGAATTTGTTCAGCTACAATCCCTCCGACATATTCGCCAGGCTTCAGGTCCTTGGGCACCTTTACTGAATACACGTATTTCTTCTTTTCGTTGGGCTTGAGATGGATCTTCTGTTCTTTGGAAGGCGATATCCAAGATCCTACCGAAGTGTTTTTCTCGCCCTTCAGCGTGTAGCTCTTTCCGCCGTTGACCATAGGCGCTGCATCAGCAGGATAAATCCATAGGTCAATCGGTTTCTTGATGAGATTTTCAACGTAGAACGTGTATTGTTTCGTTTCCCCACCGTTAACCTGGTCCCGATAATATCCACTGGATTGCTCCACTTCTTTGACTGGCGAGAGCAGAAAATCCACATTGGATTCTGCATTTGCCTGCGTCTGCAGCGTGAAAATCGAAAAAAGAGCGAAAAAAAATAAGAGTAAGCTATATTTTCCGAAAAAATTCATTCCGTTCTCCTTCCTGTAAAGGGGCGGGGCAGACATCCTGCCCCGAATTTTTAGTGTGGAGCTTGTGCGCTGAAATCATCGCGGCTGGACTGGTCTGCATTATAGAACACGATGTCCCCATCACGAAGATTGAACACATGCATGAACGAATCCAGGATGTTCGGCCGGTAGCCTTCCAGTCTCCATTGATTCATCAAAGGTGCGTTGATGTACTGAAGGTGCGGCTCCTGCAGGTTTCCGTTCTGGATCGACTCAATATCGAAGTTGACCACGATATACCCGTCTTTCAGGAAGATCGGTGATTTGTCCGTCAAGCCTCCATGGAGCCGACCATACTCGGCCAAGTCCGTTCCCTTTGCTACCACATAGCTGTCTGCAGGAATGCTGTACTCCCCATACCACTGCTGTATGGATGCATTCGCTCGCTCCGGAGTGACCGTTGCGTTGGAAGGGATCTCCTTCGGTCCGATCAGTGTCTTGAGCTGTTCCGGAAGCAGCAGCTGAGAGTATCCACCAACCGGAGTTGGTTTCTTCGTGTACTTGAGCACGTAATCTCGCATATAGAGATCTCGATCGGTACCAGCTTGCTGGTTTGCGGTTAGGTATTGATCATACCGCCAGTATCCCGCGTTTTTGATATCTCCTTGCGGTACGTTACGTAAGCGCTCATTCAAGATGACATAACGCTTAACCTTATCTTCCGTAGATCCGATTTTTACGAATGGCTGATCATTGGTTTTGTAGTACAGATCCACCGGAATAGGAGTCCCACCATTTTTGCTAACGTATGTGAATGTCGGTGTTATACGAATTCCATCTTTGGTACCAAACATGTTCCCCATGGTCTTGAAGTCAAATTTAAAATGATAGCCTTGCTTAACAGCTACATTTTTCATTCCTGTCAATGGGTTACTTCCTGCCCGAATTGGCAGCGTATATGGTTCGGTATTTCCCCGCGGATCTCCATCGATGCCGTTTTGTCCAACCCAGTAGCTTAGGCCCGTAGAGTCCTTGCTTCCGCTGTATGTCCGGAAGACTCGTTCCCAGTTGTAATCAGCAATGTCCGTGATGTGGAAATCATACAACCTTCCAATAACTTCAACACTCACCTGATCGACTGCAGCATGGTTCGCCAGATCCAGGTTAGCATCTTGTTCATAGCTGTATCCTTCTGGTGCATTTTCAGCAATGTTCCGGAAATATACCTGGTAGTCACCTTCATCGACCCAAACTGGCAACTGGAATGTCGTATCCAATTGGTTCACCGGAATATCAATCCAGGTATCTTTGGGGATCAGTTGGCTTTTTGACTCATTGTATACGTCGAACGGGAACCTCACTTGTTTGGTCCGGAAATACTTCGCATAATCCCTGTTACCATACCCTGGATACTGCGCCACATCTAAGTGCTGACCGGACGTTGGGATCCGGACGATGAATGGTCTATTCAAGATCAGCGCTGACCGACTCATATTGGGCTTGGTCTTCTGATTGTGCGGCTGATCGTCTGACACCGACGAATAGTTAACCACCGGTGTATGAACGGTTACGGTGTTAAGACCATTGATATCATACTCTAGCTCCTCTTCTTCAGTATTAATGCTGCCTGGAGCCATAATAAATTCGATTTTACCCGTGCTGACCTCATCTTTCTTGTTGACCTTGTTAGATGGAATGTAATTATACGGGCTGTATAACACATCTTTTCCGATCTCTCCTGGTGCCGGGATGTTCCCAGGCTGCGGTCCACGTTTGGCCACACGCTGTTTATTCATGATCGTCTGCCCTTTAAAGATCAACGAGTCATTTTCAACCTGTACATCTGGAATAGCTGCTTCAGCCACGCTTTGTAAATTCTCTTCATCCATGGATGGTCGACTTGTACCTCCATCTTTGGTCCGTGAAGGACCAGGAACTGGACTCGGGTTGTCGGCTGGGTAGAAATTTCCGGTCGTTTCAGCTTGAAACTCTGGTGGTTCATATCCGGTAGGTTCAATGGTGATCTGATTTCCGGAAAAGGCATACTGCATCAACGTTGCTTTCTTGATGTTGTAGACACTCAATTCGTCGATCGTCCAGTATGAGTAAGGCCGAACCACTTGGTATGATGGCCGTCTCACGTCCGGCTCGGATCGTGGTATATCATAGACGGTAGTCGAACCACCATTTGGCAAAGGAACCGATCTGCCATCCATCCAAGTCAATGTCCAGTTCTGTTCGACAACAACGGTGTAGGTGCATGTGCCCGACATCTCCACGAACTTGTTCTGCACCAAATAATCTTTACTGAAGACATTGCCATATAAGCTTTCTGAAGTTGGTATGCCCTTCAACACATCAAAGGGTTCATTTCCTCGTGCGTCAGCCTTGATGACTCCCGTTGCAGCCGGATCCATGTACTTGCCTTCCAAAGTACGACCAGGTTCTGGTTTGGTACATACCAGACCCGGCCTCGGTGTTTCTGGGATGGTTGTACCGCCTTTCGGTTCATAATAGAAATTCAAGTAATATACAGGATAAGTCCCGTTGTATTTGAAATTACCTGGGTCTCCCCCACTTGGTCTACCGCCCGAAGGCGGCGCCACCGTGCTTTTTTTATATCCTGCATACGTGTAGTTGTTTCCTGGATCAGTATGAATGAAGTTATAATCGTTGTCCTTTTCCAGTTTTTCTTCCCAATCAACGAAATGTTCGACTCCATTTAACCTTTGGCCTGTTGTTGTCCAGTGCTGAATGATGGCTTTACCTTCGTCGGGTTCAAGTTCAATGGTAAACAAGGTTGGAAAGAAGTAGCGAAAACCAAGAACTCCAGGAGCAAATACTTGCCCCTTTTGTTCTTCTTCAAATTTCCTGTCTACCGGATTCGAAGCATCAAGATAACCGTTCACAACGTAGACATTCAAACTACCTTTGTTAGTGCCTATCCCAGTAACATTACTTTTATCTAAAGAATAACTCCTAAGCGAGGTTGCTTCTTGATAATAAGGTTTTCTGTTGGATGCCAGCTCTCCTGTTCTTGAAGTGTCGAAGGTCTCATCTGCATATTTCCAATCAAATTTGTACACCGATACATCAATGCTTTTTATTTTCCGACTACTGCCAAACTCAAATTCATAAGGTCCTCCGTCAACCCTGGGAACTGTTTGTTTCGGCTTAAATCCATCTCCAGTCCAAGTTCCTGATGCATTCCGCCAGACTTCGTAGTAGACCATGCCCACAAAATAATAGACATTGGGTTTATCTGGATCTTGGAAGAGTCGATTGAAACCGATCGCTTCTGCCTGTCCCGTTCGAAATGTGAAAATAGTTAATACCGACGACAATATGATTATTGCGCTGAGAATAGCGCTGATCCCTTTTTTCTTTTTCATATGAGGTCATTTACCTTACTTAAATGGATTTTCAATGGCTACTGCATATTCTCTTAACTTGTCATCTTTCAGCAGAATATAGTCTGCTTGTTTGATTTGAAATTTTGTGTAGTCGTAGTTATCAACAAAATCTCCATTTTGGAAAACATCAACTCCACTTTGAACAGGGTAACGATTCATTCCTGTTTTATCACCGTTATTTTCAAACAAAATATCCGAAGCTTGACGACCTCTTGCAAAGCTATTTTTCACAAGGAAAGCAATTGGATTTCCTCTTTCACTACTACGAATCTCTAAAACAGCTTGCCCTTTGCTTTCACCTACATTTAAGCTATACAGAATTTGCCCATCCCCTAATTGCAACGGCAAATCACTTTGTTTGATAATTTTTACTGCCGAAAATTTTTCTCCTGTAGGGTTATTAAATTGCGTTACTGTTTGTGTATATGCTTTAAAATCACTCAGCTTTGTAAGCTTGAATGCCTTGTCATCTGTGCTTCGGAAATCCTTGTTTCCGATCCAAACCCAACGATCGATTTTGTCCCATTCTACTTTCTGGCCGAGTCCTTCACTGACCAGTCGCAGCGGAACGAATGTCCTGTTCTGTTTCAAGATAATTTGCGTGCCATAGTCCTTCTTCTGACCATCAACGATCGCTGTCGTCTGGCCGATCGTCATATCCACGGTATGATCCTTCGACTTGATGCCTACCTTGGACACTTTGCCGGTCTTGGAATACGTCACCTTCGCTCCCAGGGCTTCTGAAACAAAACGGATCGGGACCATAACACTGCCTTGGCCATCCTGGAATGGTTTCGCATCCGGAAACTTCATTTTCACCGTGTTCAGCAAAACTTCGACTTGCTTTGGTGTCGCTGCAGCATTTGCCGCAGATCCACCAAACCCTACCGCCGTGAACATCATCGCCCCTGCTACAACTGTCAACAATACTTGTTTCATCTTCATTAGAAATGTCTCCCCTCAAAAATTAATAGTCCCTATATTTATCGGTAATTCCAATACCTGCAGTTAACAATCTTCATCGAACGATCGGAGGACGTGCATCGCTTCCTGACAGCCTATCGTTAACTCATCAAACGCTGGATAGGCCATCTCCGGAACTTGGGGATCATCCTCCCAACAGATCTGTTCCCCTTCCGATCCGGTACTCGTTTTGACGTAGGATTTGTTAAACTCCTTGCCGTCCACTTTCAGTGTTTCGGTCCAACCTTCTTTAGTAATACGAACAATAATTTCTGCTTCCATTGGTTTTCGTCCTTTCTTCGGTGTGTGGTATCAAATATGATCGGTGGCGACCGTTATGCTTGCCGCTTGGCACAAGCTTATCATGCCGAATAACCATTCATAACAGGCTTCGCCCGTAGTTCAACTGGAGGCTCCGCCAAGCGGCGAAGACGCTGCCGGAGTAGTTGAACTTAATCGTCAAGGAGGAACGCACAGCGGCAAATCCTTGACGATTTCAAGGGCCATGATACGCTGGTCCAAGTCGCGGCAAGTGACATAGAAGGTCGCAGGCTTCCGGCAGGGTCGGAAGGCAACATTGCTTTGATTCGTTGCTTTTCGGATCTGTGCCGATTTTTTATGGTTTTTCTTTCAACTGTAGTTGCCAGGCAGCCTTAATGATTTTTGAATCTTGCGCCCTGACCTTTAGAAGATCCTGCATTCGTAGTATGCTTTTTGTTTTTCCTGCTCTGGTTTGATTGGCTGGATTAGATTCATATTTCATTAAATCATCAGCTCCTTTTGCTTAATCGGCACAGATCCCACTAGCAGCTATCTGGCGTTGAGTCCTTTTGCGGGCATGTATCCTGCAGCTGCAGCGTCCTTTTCTGAAGCGAACGTCTCCTCAACGCGCATGTTCAGCGGATAATTACTGCGATAATAGTATTTCAAGCCCGTACGTTCTTCGACTGCTCCATAAATGACATTCTTTTTTACGATTCGGCCACTACCAAATGCGTAGTTATTATAGAACTGGTGCCCCACCGGCAAGCCTTGGATGAAAGCCATAATTCCAATGTCATCTACACTGTTTGTCCACTCCTCATTGGGAATCAGCGGGATTTTAAAGTCATAGTAACTGCCAAGCCGCAGCGCGAACTTGTTATGTTGATTGATGAAATAGGCCACATCTTTCTGAACGGCATTCACAATGGTTCTGCGCCGCATCTCATCAAACTGCTCCGCATCATTCAGTAATGCGATATCCGTAAGTCCTTCCAGCTCCTGACGGTAACCCTTCAGCCAGGTGCCTGTGCTTGCCTCATACACGGTTACATAGCTGTCCAGGGTAAAATTAATGCTATTCCCGGCCTGATCGCTATAGGCATAAGGCTTCTCTGGCTTCCATTCGTGTTTATAGACTTTGTTCCCTACCGCGTCCGTGTACTCCGTAAATGCGTAGATATGGAATCCGTTATAGTCTGTAACGGCTACAACCGGAACGTATGCGGCCAGAGCTCCCTGGGCTACAGGATCCTCCCCTGCCCCGAAATTAAGGTTCATGGTTTTCCAAAACGTTTCAATGGCTGCTTCCTTATTTGCAGCGAAATACTTGCTGGATTGATAGGAAGCTTCATTCTCCTGATACTCATTTTGATTCAAGGCAAAGGCTGCATCTTGGACAGCCGTATGTAACGCTGCGGAATACTGTGCCTCTAGCCGGTTAACCAGTTTCTGATCTGAAGTTCGCATATCCAAAATGATATAAAACGGAACGACAATGAGAAGAAATATGATTGCCAGGTTAGTCGTCTTCATTAATTACCATCCCACCGTACGGAACAAAAATTTTGGTGTTATCGCCCGTGCTTCCGGCCAGCAACATATCTTGCAGATGGGTTGCCGGGGTTCGATTTTTGTTTTTAATGGTTACCGTAAAGAAATCGCCAACTTCCAAGTGATATCGTCTAGTTTCACTTTGATCGGGCTCCGTCGAATCTGGAAACATGACCTTCATGATGTCGTTTGTGTAGAAATTACTATAATCTGTGACATATTTACCTTCGAACGTACTTGGATCTGCTGGATCCCGATATACAGGGATGTAAAGTTTGTGTTCGTGAACCATTTCAATATCAAACACATTGCCGGTAGCCGCTATCTCTTCATTAAATTGCTTGTACATGGTCGGTGTCACGTATCCTTTGGTACGGACCGCATCCACAAACCGGGTGACTGACTTTTGGACAACCATTTGCGATCGATCATCCTGCCGTTCCATGCTCTGATACAGGGGATAAATAAACAAAAGTATGATGGCTAGAATTGATGCAAAGATCTTTGACAATGCGGAACCATTCAATCATGCCCTCCTCCTTATGTAAAAATGATAGTAGTAACTGTTCCTTTCGCGTCTCGCACATACTGCACCTTATACGACTTTCGTAGATTAATCATCGAGACATCTGCATCATCGATATCCAGGTATTTCGGAAAAGTGACTCCCTCGACCTGGATGTTCGCCCCAATGTCCTGTATACGCTGGATGCTTTGCAGTACCTCTGCACCGCTGTAAGTCTCTTCTTCGACCGATCCGAATGTGGTAAATAACCGGTGATCGACGGCGGCCGCTTCTTGCATGGACTGTTGAGCTCGCTGCTGGATGCTGATATCCGTTGATGCTGTTCCCAGGGCAATTAAGAAAAGCATGATCCAGGCAGCGTAATAGAAATAATCACTTGTACTTTCATTCAAAGGGTATCGCTCCTTTCTTGAGTTTCCCTTCTCATTCTGCTGAGAAGGGAAACTCCTGAAGTTCCTTACTTCCGTTGTGTGAAGATGATTCCTCTGACTACTGAGTTAGCATCTCGAACGATTTTCGGTTCGAAGTTTCCAGAAAGGTTAATGTATGCGGGAGAAGATGGATCTTCCGCTTTGCTATAATCCGTAATTTTGTCCGTCGATGATACGGTTCCGTCCTCTTGGAATGTGTTCCCGTAGAAGGAAGTGTCACCTTTACCTGTGATGACTTTGATTCCGAATTGAGGTTTATTTGAATATTGACGAATCGCATTAATCACTTCGCTGCCGGAGTTGTATCCTCCGGAATACATGGTGTATTTTGCATCTGTCAGGTTATTGAAGACACCTGTAACTTCTTCTCTCCCCTCTTGACTCTTGTCCATAGCGAACATGACAAAACCGACAACAAAGGTGATTAACAGTACAGTTAAAAAGATTCCCCCGGTGACCTTTAGCCACGTTGGTACGTTCTCAAGCATCGATAAGATTCTCCTTTTTCTAAAAAAGTTGGTTAACGGATGACATACTCTGTAATGTCATGTAGAGCATTGGGAAAACTAAGTACAAAAAGATCAGTAATGTCGTTGGAACAAAGCCGATGGCTTGTCCCAAGATGGCTTTTTGCGAAATCAATCGGGTAAGCTTATCCTCTTTATCCTTCGCGTAGTATTCCTGCTCCATTTCCAAGTCAGCAAATGATTCCGCGACCGAAACTTTTTCACTAGCACGGATTAAGCGTTTGACAATACGATCAAAGGATTCAAAAGGTGCTTCTTCCCGTAAAGCCTGCAATGCTTGCTCAGCGCCACTTTCATAGTTCAGAACAGCTCGACGTAAAGGTGTCTTAAAGATGACGCTAAAGCGTTCCATCCATTCCAGGACGGTATCTACCGACATCCGATCGAACTGCATGAGGATTGAAATTAACGTGTGGAACTGATCAACCTCATTTTGCATCTCCATCGCCCGCATGCGCCGCTTGAATAGGAGAATCCATAGCGGTATGTAATAGGCGATAATCGCGACTCCAATAGCTATCAATAATTCCCACCATTTGAAATACTCGCTTTGAATCGATTCCATTTTCGTAAGGATTCGCTCTGCTGCCTGTTCAAGCTCAGCTGCGTTCATGTTAATGCCGGTCCTGGACTGAATAATCTGAATCAAGTCCTCCCTGGAACGATCCTTCAGATCCCTGAAATTTACGTTCACCTCCTTAAAATAGTTCATTATTTCGTTGTCAGCTGCTGTTCGTTGATTCGCTTCTTGAAGTTCATCGCCTGATAACGTCCCCATCACGTTTTGTTGTCCTGCCGTGGGGCTCGTCATAATTTGATGTATGGCATTGTAGTGTAAGAAAACGCACAGGATGACAACGGTGATAAAACTGGCCAAACCCACCGTCAATCGTTGTATATAAAACCACTCTTTTGTTAGTGGCGAGTTTGATTCTTTCAGAAGCCTGGTCAGTCTGTAATGGGCTCTGGTGTGGCGTTCGGGAACGACCCGATCAATGATCGCCTTGGCCCACGGCCAGGAATATACTTTCTTTTCCCATTGTTTTTCCGGAGAAGAACCTTTCATTTTGTCCTCATCCAGCTCACCGACTTTTCGGATGAACATGTAACTGATAATGGATGAGGCAAAAATGAGAATTAAGATGATGTATCCGATTCGACTACTGTAAAAATCTGCGGTTATCGGAAAATAGGTTTCCGACCATTTTCGTACCGGAAAGGATAACAAGATCGGTGATAAAGCAATCATGGTCAGTCCTTGCAATTTGTAACTCAATAGCCTTCTGCGAAGCAGATCATATCTAATTTGTTGTACGAATTTAGTGATGGTCGCCAGGTACATTGATCCCTTGGCCAAGGGTTTGTCACCATACTCCATGACCATGTGGGCAACGCCCGCAAAAATTTTCAAATATCGATTTGGCGCAACCGCATAATATTCACTCAGTTTGCGTTGTGGATCCTCCGAGGAAATGACCTCATGAATCTTTTCTGCCTGCAGCTTGATGGTATGAGGCGCAATTTGAGCTGCGTCATACATGGCGTCATCTACCCGCCGTGACTCCTGATACTCATGACGATTTTCTTCCAAGAAGTCCGCAAACTGTTTGAGTAATCGATCCTCCACCTTGTTCACAAATACCGTAATCAGCATGCCGTTCGCCACAATAGCTACAGCGATCGCAATCATGATGGCAATCAGGTTCCAGCTCACAATGGCGATGACGGTGATTCCGACAAAGATGGAACCGAGAATCCAAAATGTAATCCGCATGGTTTCTTTACGAATAGTGAATTCGTCATACGTATTGATCAACGACAGCCTTTTCCGAATGCTGGCAAGTTGATTTCGGAGAATGGGTATATTTGAAAATCGGTCATACGATTTTTGATAAAATACCATCATTTTAGCGTTGGTTCGTTTTCGCACACGGTTTGCGTGAAACAGATCAACAGTTTTTTTCTGGTCTTTCCTGGACTTCACGAAATAGAAGATCAATGGAATTGCCGAAACTACCAAGATGGAGAGGAGAATGATAAAAAGAATTTTCATGAATTAGTTCCCTCCCCAATGCTCACTGATGAATGCATCAAAGGCGATTTGGTCTTCCGGCAACATGTTTTCTCTCATTTCTTGAATTCGCTCCGGAGAGATTGGATTGACCGCTACGTAGCCACCGTCCCTGTACTCCAGAATGTTTCTCTCTTTCCAAAGTGGTCCGTGTTTTCTGCGGATGCTTTCTTTCATCAATTGTTCATAATCATTGGTGTTCTCGAAGAAAGAATCATCGTATTGGACCAGGGTGATTTCCGTGATACGCTCAATATACCGATTCCCTTGTGGATCCCGTGTCACATGGATATCCCACTTGATGGCTTCAGCCACTTGCTCTTCAGCCAAGCGCTCATCTTGCATGATTTGCATGGCCAGAAGTGCATCTCGGAACCATTTGATCAGCTGCCGTGTGGTCACCGCGTGATGCGAGAAGATCGTGAACAAACTACCTACTTGTGTCATCTGGATCATCCAGGTAGCTACCGATTGGCTGGCTACCTCACCCAAGATACTGACATCCGTATCCGTCTTCTTATTCAAGTTGAGCGCTTCTTGACCAGGGATGGTCGGAAGCTCTCGAAACGCGATCGAATTTCGTTCTGGGTACAGCTGCCGCAAGTTAAGCTCAAAGATCAATTCCACGGTTCTCAAATTGAGAAAGGCGTACATGAAGCCGATACTCGTCATCATGAGAGATGTTTTACCGGCACCCGTTTTCCCGGTGTATGCAGTGGTTTGGGCACCTTTCATCAGATTTTTGATCATGTCTCTTGCTAAATCAGCATTACTATGAGTATCCGGAATCAGGTTTTCAATCGATAGATTGGGAATATCGAACTTCCGAACCCAGAAAGCCCAGCTTTCAGCAAATGGTGGCCGGACAACCACGACCCGGGATCCGTCTGCCATATCGTTTACCACAAAACCGGATGTCTCGGTTAACGGTCCGGGACTGTTGTGCTTGTAAATATTTTGAGCTACGCGTTTGAGCTCAAGGTCTGTTTCAAATTCCAAAAATGAAAGGTGGATCGTCTTCCCTTTATAGAAAATCCAAAGTGAGTTGTTTCCACGCTTACTGCTGCGCATTTGCCCCACCAACTCAGCGACATGTTCCACCGTGGTCATCTTGCTTGGGGCCCCTGAGACCCCACCAGACAAACCATCGATGTTCATGTCCCGGATCTCATCTGCAACACCGAAACCTTTGTACAACTGGTACACCCGTTGAACGATGACATTGAGCTTATCCTTAAAGTCGAGTCCGCGGATCTCTTTACGATAAATCGCTTGGATCTCCTCTTCAGTAATCACGTAGGACTCCGATTTTCCGCCCTCGATTACATGTTTGGGCCGGGCCAGATTATACTTCTCAATCATGAAGGAAAGGGCCTTATAGCCATGCTTCTTTTTAAAATGATTCATGAGGATGTCGAAACGATCCTGAGAAGTTAACCGGTCTGGCTGAGAAAACGGAATTACCCAGTCGATATTTTTCTCATCAAGTCCATAATCATGTTCCAAAATAGCCTCAATGTGCTCCTTCAGATAAAGCTTGTCCCGAATTTCACCGGATACTGCGTTTCGCATTGCGTTCCTGAGCTCATTGACCACAGCTTGCCGGCGATCATATTCCTCTCCGGACAACCCCATATCCATTAAGTTTGTGTTCACGAACTCGTTAATCATGACTTTGACATACTCAACGAGTATCGGAATGGAGTATTTTTCTGCTTGTGCCTGGGCCGAATCGGCCTTGGGGCTTTTCGGCTTTTTCAAAAGAAAGTACAGGAGCAACCCAATTAATCCGGATAGGATAAGAGCAATGAACAGAATATTGAAAATCATTGATGCTGCCATCTGCTCATGCTCCTTTTCCTGAGATTTGCTTAACCTGGGTGTTGATCCCCGATTCGTTCAAGATATGAACCGCAAGCTTGCGGGATTCTTCAATAAAGAATCGATTCGGATGGAACTTGGTCAGCTGCTGGTTTCTCCGGAAAAAGGACTGGATATCGCCGTCATTGCTGTGATCTTTAAAGCTGGTGTTGTACGGCATGGTGAACACTGGTCCTTTATAACGAAATTTGTTACAGATATTTTTGACTTTGAATTTGGAATCCTCATCATACTGACTGAGCAGGATCACAAAGGGCTTTTTCTGAAAGGCTTCCGGTTGCTGTTCCCGCTGTAAAAAGAATCGTTCCAGGACGTTGATATTTTGGGATAGGCACACGACAATTAGATCCGATTGACTTAATGCATCCAGGACTACCGGGCTGTTTGGGCCACTGTGTAAGTCGAGCAGAACCAAGTCGTAATATTCAGTTGCTTTCTGATAGATGAGGTTGATGACTTCACTGGCATCGTCGAACTGGTCGCGGTCGGCCTTTGTTGTTCCTTTGAGAATATCCAGCCGATCTGGAACCAGAATCAGCGAATTGTTTTTCACGGATTCACGTTCAAACCTCCCTGACCGAACAGCTCTTTCCAGGGCATCCAACCCTCCACTCGTTTGGAATCCCTGTGGGTTTTGATTTTGGATTGTTTTTTGGAAAATACGCTGAAGTGTAGTATCGGACCACTGCGGTTGTGAAACCAAAGTGCGTACCTGGTATTCCATGCCGATGAGTGCAGCGGTAGCAGCTGTGCTGCTTGTTATCCCCAAGCCATGTTGTGGACCCCAAAAAGATATGATTGCCATGCGTTATTTTCCCCTTTCTGCTTGCTTCCAGAGCCTTTTTGCTTCTTTCGTTGTCATTCCTAATATTTGCGCTGTAACGCCCTGTAAAGCTGATTTGAGGTCCCCTGAGAGCTTTTTGGTATGCAGCATAGAAAGATGCTGATTCATGTACTTGCTTCCCAGGTCCCTTTCGTCTGGATAAAAGATAAAAGACTCCTTCCAGTCAATCGGGTGCTTGATAAACGTTTCCTCAATAACTTCTTCCGGAAAAACAGCTGATTCCTGAATCAACTTGTGAACCGGGATCAGATCGGAATGGCTCTTATCTTGGAAGAATGCATTCATCAGGACACCATTGCGTTGCATTACTGCGTTGTCATGAGATGTAACAAGAAAATATTGATCGGCAGATGGCCACCGCTGCAGCTCATCCTTACGACTGATATCAATTAGGACGAAATCATATTTGCTCTCGTTTTGCAGCTCCTGATACGTCTCCAGTGTGGCATTTTCAATCACATCGAAGCGATCATGCTGCCGTACCCCGTCTTGCCCTTCGACTTTCGGATAAGCGTATTCGTAATCCGCATTGGCCGTGACATCCAGGATCAACACGTTATAATCCACGGATAGAAGCTTGGCTACATAAAAGAGAACATCCGACTTTTCATAAGCGCCAATGAATAGGATCTGCTTCATGGTGTACCACCTACACTGTTTTGATCGTTAAAAATCGTTTCTGTATTTTCAGGTTGTGTTGTACTCGTTTCATTCATCAGATCATTGGACTGCTGCTGGTATGTTGTTTGCTCTTTAGCAGCTTGCTCTTCAGCTGTCTGCTGCGTGTTACGGTTGCTTTTGTAATCCTGCCGCTGCTGTGGAGTCATTGCATTGAGAGCTTCTTCCAGCTTCACACGATTCCTGCGCTCGAGTTCAGTGGTTGCTTTCTGAATAATATTTGGATCGGAATCGATTAGATCCAACACTGACTTGTTAGCCGGATAGGTTGTGTATGCTTTCTCCTGTATGCCTGGCTCAACATACGTCAAGGCATAGATGCTTGCGTCGTTAATGTACGCGTCTACGATGGCTGACGACATATTCAAAATTTCTTTTTCAGACATCTGATACCAAACCGTTCCGTTCTGCAGGTCTTCAACCCGCTTTTTACTGAGAACGATGTAGTCTTGGCCAGACGGAAGTTTGATACGAACATCGACATAATCGTTTTTTTTCAGCTTGATTGGTAGTTCAATTAGGCTGAACTCTTGGTTCCGGATGTCTCGGGTTGTCACCTCATCTTCATAGATTACTGAAGCGGTGACAGGTGACTTGTGGGGAAGTTTTATCTTCGCTACTTTCCCGCTGATGAGTTCCTTACTGAGAACTTCATCATCGGCAATAACACTTTTTTGGATCATTTTTGTTTCTAAGTCGTTAGCCCGAATCGTTTCCCCAGACTCGATATCGCGGGTCACAACTTCAACCGCTATATATTCATCTTTCATTACTTGTTGGGTCTGCTCTAATTCAAGCTCTACAGCCTGCCGTTGACCGTTCAACTTCCCCGTTAAGTGGTTAACGTACAAGATTCCGGCAAGAATGCAGATCAGCAATACGGAAAGCCCACCGATCCCTCCGGCGATAAGCAGCTGCTTCTGACGAAGCCTAATTTTTGACATGAGTTCTTGTTCCCTTCTTCATGAAGTATCTACTTTAAATAAAGTCCAATGATAAGCATTACGACGATGACACTCAGCAAGATGATAGCAATCAAGTAAATGGCGGTACCGCCCTTTTTACGCTTTTGGCCCATGTATTCTTTCAACACCGCTTCCAGGACCGCATCCGTATCCTTTTGTGCTTTATACGGATCCGCGTGCAGTGGAATCATGCGAACCACTCCTGTTCCCAAACCCTTCTCAACATCGGAAGTAATCAATTTATTGGCATGTGGTACACAATAAATCCATTTGGATTGGTCGCGATGGGCATGCTCCCTGGAAAAGTCATAGATTTTCTGTTGCCGCCATTCAATGCCATGTCCGGTGACAACTTGGACATGAGCCCGATAGAACTCCTCGATATACCTCGTTTCATGATAGGCACCGAGATCAAGCACGATGTAGTCATATTCCATTTCCAGCAGCTCTGGGACATCATATCGATAATTTGATTTGTAATAGTCCACGCCATCGATAGTAAACATTTGCTCGTTATTGGGCACGTTTGCCAAACCATCATAGGCATTGGCAATCCGATAGAAGTCTTGAGAGTCATTTCCCTCAATCAAGGCAACTTTTCTTCCCTTACGCGCCAAAAACTCCGTGATTAGGATAGCCGTGTGAGTTGCCCCGCTCCCCGGCTCTACACCAATAACCGCAATAATTAGCGTCCCGATGATTGTTTCCACAAGAGTTTGCTGCTCACGCACTACCTGGGGTTGAATCTCCAGTTCCTCGATCTGCTCGATACTCTCAATTCCAATGGGAACGTGCTTGATTTGCTTGGTGTCTCCCTTGGTTCCCTTTGTTGGTGAATCTTTCGAAGACCCGCCATTCTGCAGCTGTTGCTGTATAACCATTTCTTCACTGCCAATATCCCAACGCGCGGCCGCGGAGTATGAGGATTTCGCATCGAGCTGTTCCCGAATGTACGACGAGAGAGGCTTTCGTATTGGGCTTATAACTTCCTGTTGTTGCTCCTCTTCCTCCTGATCGTCATCGTAATCGTCCTCATATCCTTCCAGGCTCGCATAACTTGGTGCGACAAAATCATAAACGTTGTATTTTAGCAGCTCATTGATGGTCTGATCGCCAGGTACCCGTCCGACTGCGACCATTACGATCCGGCTGTCACGATTCAATCGATATTGCCTTACCCCTTTGACTAGGGCGATGTCTTCCGCCGCCTCCATGTCAATGATGAGCGTATGTATAGCAGTTCCTGATACACTCTGACATTGCTGCAAGAAAGCTTCTGTTCCGAACTCGCCAGCAACCTCAAACCATATTTGCTCATCTACTAAAGCCCGTTTGATTTCGTCCATATGTTCTGGACTGGATATGATCCCGTACACAATTTTTCACCTCCTTTAAATGGGATTGTTTCGCTGATTAGCTGCCTTGAAAATCATCAAGATGCTGCCTTTCCGCTCTCTCAACTCTTCTCAAGGCTTCGTCTAATCATCGATAATACTGCATCGGATTAACCGGTTCTCCATTCAGATTGACTTGGAAGTGAAGGTGAGGACCTGTACTTCCTCCTGTGTTACCTGATTTTGCGATTAGCTCCCCCGCTTCCACTTGCTGCCCTAACCGAGCAACGAAGCTGTCAAGATGCATGTACATGGTTACCATACCGTCCCCATGATCAATGCCGATGATATTTCCTCCACCGCCGCTATCCCAACCTGCTCGAATAACTTTTCCCGCTCTAGCTGCATATACGTTGGTCCCGATCGGCACGCCAATATCGGTGCCTTTATGAAGCTTCTTCTTACCGGTAATCGGGTGAGTCCTCCAACCAAAGGGCGATGTGATACGGGTCAGGTTGTCGTCCAGCGGCCAACCCATACCGCCTTCTACCGGTTTAATGATTGGTGTTCCACCAGTATCGTCCCAGTCGCCAGCGTTCCCGCCTTCCGTGCCTTCAAATACAATTTTGCCATCTACCACCTCAAAGACGTATTCCACTTTATCCATCACATCCTGGATCTGATCTGAATCGATTAGCCCATCTCTGACCAACATCTGAAGCGTCTCGTCAAAATCCCTTGGATAGTAATGCGTTTCGTAATACGAGCAGTCATAGGATTTACCTTTATCATTGGTACAGGTTTTTTCCACTCGAACCTGTTCTTCACGAACGAAATAAGGCTTGTACCCATAGGCTCTTTGTGCGCTGGAGTTCTTGAAGTTTTGGTTAAGGACAACTGCATCCACGGCCATAATGTACTGCCAGGATACCTGTACACCCGTCTCCGCTTGGATCTGTGCTGCACCTTGGACGTAGTAGTCATATTCCTCCTCTGAGTTACCCAGGGGAAGATGTGTCATGAACGCGATCGGAGCTGCAAAGAGGAGCATGATGATCAAAAGGGCTCCTCCTACAAGGCCAAGCGCTATTTTGATGGTCTTTTCCGGATCAGCAAGTGCTATTCGCGCAAGCCATCCCCACATTATCGGCCCCCGCCTCGTCCGAACATTTCAAGTTCGAAAGGCGCAACCTCTATAGAGGCGTGTATCCTTCGGTTCCCGGCTACGAATAGCCCTTCACCACGGTTCCCCGCAAGAAGTGTTTCGACTTCCATCTCCGATAACTGCATCAGTTTCTGCAGGGCTTGGATATCATTTTCACCTTGTCCCATGATGATTTTATAGACCGGATTATCAAGCAAAGCTTGTCCGTAACGCCGGACCGCCGGATCCATGAAATCGACCATGTTATGGGTGATAACCATCAGACCGCCCTCATACTTCCGGATCCGTTTGGATGTATTCCGAATGAACTTCAGGGGCTGCGGGTATTCTGGATCGACAATCAGATATGTTTCATCTGAAGCAAAGATGACACGTTCCGTCCGATCCCGAGAAATGTAGTTCCATGCCCAAGACAAAATATTAAAGGTCTGCGCCTTCAGGATATTTTCATCGGCCTCCAAAAGACCGTTGATATCCAAACAAATGAAATTGGACTCTGGCTGTAACGTAGTATGACCCGCCCATAAAGCTTGGTCTGCTCCGATGGCTAAAGATCGAAGGTAAAGCGCAAGCTCTGCCCACTCCTGTTGGAACTGTTCTCCAGCCGTTTGGCCACGCTGCTCGCAGTATTCAAAAAGATGAACTTGATGAGGCCATTTGTCATTGGGAACGGTCTCGATTTTCGTGCTCCAATCGATGCCGAACTGCTTGTAGACTTCTTCAAGAGCAATCTCCAGCAATACCAGTTGCTTTTCTGTGGCTGCCCTTAAGTTTAGTCGGTAGAATGTGCGCAGGAATTGGAAGTGTAGTCCAAGTTCTCCGCGGCTCTTATCTGCTTCAGTGAAAAGTGGATCTTTATCATCTTCATCATCCATAGGAACAGATCTAGCTTGCAGTGGATTGATACGCCCTCTTGGATCACCAGCACAGTTAATCCAGTCCCCATTTAAATTGTGGCACAGATCCTTGTACTCGCTCTCTGGATCTAGCACGATAATTTTGGTTCCACGCGCCCACTCGTACATCAGAATCTTCTTGATGACTGTTGATTTACCAACCCCTGGACGTCCCAGTACAGTGATGTTGGAGTTGGTTCGACTTCCTTCCCTCTTCCATAGATCGAACAATACAATACCGCCGGACTTGTCCGAACCAAGGAGAATTCCGTCACCATCATTGATGCCGGAATAAACGAAGGGATACATTGCAGCCACGGTTTCCGTTGGCATATTACGAGCTCCGAGTTGACGAATCTCGGGAGCCAGCATCCCATATGGCCCGACCGATTTGTACCCTTCCTCTTGGCGGAACATCGGCGTACGTCCACGCATACCTGTTGCGGCCAGTGCCGATTCCACACGTTTGACACGATCGTTTAGCGTATCCGGATCATTCGCATGCACTAGCATTACAACTGTAATGAAAAAGACCTTTTGGGATTCCGTATCGATCTTTTTGATCAATTGATGCGCACCTTTGAGCTGGCTTCTGGCACGTTGGATCAGAATCGGGTTACCGCCGGCTATGATCTTAGCCTCAAGCTCACCCATTGAAATCTTAATTTCTCTTAGGAGCTCATTTGGATCGGTAGGTTCACAGTGAATACTCAGCACGACCCCAGGCATCGTGGCCATTCGCGAAATCCATGCCTGCGTGACCTTTTCAGGGTAATCCACAATAACCAACGTTCGTTGATGTAGTTCTCCAGAAATAATGTTTTTGTTTTGGAATTCAATTGCCGTGGGGCTAATGATATCCAATAAACCGGTTATCTTTGGCTGCATTTGATTTTCAGATTTTTTCCGCCTTAATTTTTTTGCAACGGCATTACTCATTTTCGTATACCTCCTCTGCAAACACCATCGGAGGCAAATTCACGATGGAAACAGGCGATCGTTCATATGCTGCTTGATTTGGATGATTGAAGATAAATTGTAAGTCCCGATTTGCTTGGTCGTTACAAATATCTGCTGTCAATTCTGCATGTGTAAGGGATCCTGCAAATTGTAAAGCCCGATCCGAAACGACTGCTTCATCCACCTTTTCTTTTTTACCTAACTCTTTGGGAATCAGGATGTAAAAGTGCCGTTCAAGCGCTTCACCACTCATTGCTTTTCCCGCTGCTTGCTGGGCATACCCATTCAAGAGCCGTTTGCGTATAACATCTTCGGTATCTTTTTTTGCACGTTCCAAAGTCATGATGAAGGCATCGAGATCTACGGGCTTTGCGATGGAAAGGATCTGGTAAGGGTAGTCGATACCATTGAGTGCTTCAGCTAGTTTGTTGATCTTACGATTCTTTTCATTTTTACTAAGGAGTGCGATATTTACAGGTTGTACTCGGATTACACATACAACAACATTGTCTTTTCTCCACAGCAAATTGCTATGGATGTCCTTCACTGGTAGCCATTCTTGCGCCGTCATTTGGCCTTTTTTAGGCTCACCAGCAGCTGCGGTCTGGGTTGGGGAAGCAGATGTTGCCTGCTGCTTCCCTTTGGACCGTTCTTTTTTGCCAAGGCCCAATTGAATTCCCCCATTGAAAATAATTAGCGTCTTCCACTTCCGTATCGATAGTAGTAACGCTTCTGCTTGCTTTTAAAATTTTGAAAGTCTTTAATCAGTGCAACTGCATTTTTCCCGGTTACCGGATGCGGTTTAGCGATCATAAATCCTAAAGCCGCAAAGAAAGCGGTAATTACATATGAGAATACAGACGCGGTTAATAAAAAAAGTCCATATCCGATTCCAAAACCGATACCTGCACCAATTAGCACAAGGAGTAATTCCGCCCAACCGATCCCTGGCATGATTTGAAATCTCGTCTTCACGTTTTTAGGAATGTAATAATTCATACCTACACCCCTTTCGTCATCAGCTTACGCATCATGACCATGGAACCTGCCTGTTGTGCAGCTCCGCCAAGTGCTTTTCCTGCACCTGTCGAGTATACGTATTGTTTAAGGATCGCAGGGCTCTTGTACGTAACCCATACAAATCCACAGAAGAGAAAAACGTTAACCCATGCAGGCGCTGCAAAATTCAAAAGTGCAAAGAAACTACATTTGATCAAAAACATCTGAATAGCCTGTGCTAGGGATATGTTCAGAAGCTCTCGCCACCAGCCTTGGAATGCCTGACTGTTTGAGTTGGTAAGGCCCAGAGCCAGGAAAGATCCAACAACTGCAGCTACGGCTAGTTCGCCGGCTCGGATAAATGTTTGAATCAATACAACGACTAACATGACGAGGGCGAACAATACGGCAATGGCTGTAGCCATTGGAAAACCGTTCTGGAGCATCGATCCGGTTAACAGGGTACTTACTGGGCTACTCATATTGGATAAGTCAACCCCTGGTAAGGCCACCACGTCCGATGCTACATACGTGCCCCAGGCATATACTTGCCTGACAATCCAGGGGACGGACATAATGATGGCAGCGGCTTGAGCTCCGTTAATGAGAACGTTCTGCAGATCAGCTTCTGAGTCCCCTGAATTACGGAGAATGTTGTTATACCAAATTTCAAATGCCCACTTCGCCGCGAGGAGTGATCCCGCAATCGCTTGAGCAAGTAAAATTCCCTGTACTACAACGGGCATATCCAATACGCCAAGTGATGCGCTATTGATTTGTTGCAATAACTCAAGATAAAAATTGATGGCTGAGTTAGCCAAGTTTGTGAGCCAATTTTCAATGGCTTCCTCAATCAGATTCGATATTGGATTCCACGCAGGGAGGAAAGTTCTCATAGGAGCCTCCTCATTTGTAGTAACCTAGTACCAGTGTGACAATACCAGAAACAGACTCACCAATTATTGCTGCGATCAGAATGCGTTTCATACTTTTGTTTCGTGAAGCAATTTCAGCACTATCGTTTTCAGCAGCCAATTTTGCTAATGCGTGGTAACCCATAAACGCTGCTGCTCCTACAGGGATTAATACGAGAACCCATTTCAGCCCGTCTTCACCAAGTTTTTTTGACCCCGATACAATTTTAGGATCATCTGCAAAAGCTGGGAATGCACACATCATCATGATAAATAGCGCCCAAAGTGATGTATAAAACACGCGAGAGTTAAACCATTTTTTTGACACGAATCCTCTTCCTCCTTCATTGAGGAAATCCCGCTAATCAAGCCGCCCAAAAGTTTGAAATCTTCAACTTGTTAACGATATTTCCGAACAACATGCTCACAATAAGCGGTGAGACAAGTAAGTCAGTTGAAAGTGAATATGTGCCTCTAGTTCTTGAAAATCATGTTCCGTTATCTCATTAATTTGGTTATTAACGAGCTTTAGCGCCAGGTCCCACAAACTCATAGTCTGATGATGTCCTTTACCGTGTTGGAACGTTTCCTCCTGCAAAACAAACAAAGCCGTAGCGATCCGATCTCGCTGGTTCAAAGATAGGTCATGGGGATATATGTCCAAAAGTCCTTGAACGTCTGAGAGCAGCATCGTAGTTTGTCTTTGTTTATATTTGAGCAGTTGATTTGTTCTTTTGTATGTAAGCCCTCCGAAAATAACGGAAACAAATATCAAGGTCGCTATAACCGCAAGGGATATAATAAAGGACATATTCACGCTATCACCTCCTTTCAATATTTAGACTAATTATATTTTTAGTCTACATCCATGAAAGTGGGAGCCTCATCTTCCACTTCTTCTGTATCTGGTTGTTCGTTTTCATCTTCAGGAATATAAGATCCGTCATCCATATATCCGGCTGGGATGAAGAATGGAACCTTTTCCACTTTACGCTCTTCCTGAACCTCCTTGCCTTTCAACTCTTGATCTGCAGGCCAAAGGCTTAGATCTGGTAAAGGTAATTTGGCTGGATTCATTCCTCCGCGAAGCACCAGTGACATGTCACGCGGCCAACGTCCGATCTCATCTGGTGTGAGCAAAGCTCGTCCAGTATGACTGACAGAAGCCCCATGACTTACGTTTGTTTGATTGACATTGTAGCTATTACCTGATGTTTCCACAGTGTATGTTCCAGTTCGCTTACTGAGCTCCTCCATCGTAGAAATATCCGTAGTCCGGAGATAGATTGTGCTCTGAACATTTCCTTTTAGCGTTTTAGCCACCTGAGGTCCGTATTTACTATCCAGCTGTGAGTATGCCTGGATGATCATAAACCATCTAACTCCCCGTCCCAGTGATACCGTGAGTTTGGTATCCATGTCCGGGAATGGCGGCATATTTCCGAATTCCTCTAGCAGAACATTCACACGGATCGGTAACCGTCCCCCAACATGATTATTAGCCTCATCAACCAAAGCATCATATGATTGTGCAACGTTCAATGCTGCATATGCATGCCGGGTTGTATCTTCATCTGGAATGATTAGGAAGATCGCGGTCTTCTCATTTCCTGCCCGTGTAACATCAAACTCCTTTTTCGAAGTGAGATACGCGATAGAAGGATCTGCAAACAATCGAAGTAATGCAGCTGCCGAACTGAAAAAACTTGCTCTGGTTCGTTCTGGTGCCAAGCTTGCAATACCATAAGCTTCTCTTGCTGGATGATCCAATGGAAGCCTATCAAAGTAATCTGATAGCGGAACGAAATCAATGATTTGATTGCCCATTCTGACTTTTTTCACTTTACCAAGCTCGATAAGAATTTTGTAAACCGAGTACATATGTTTTTGATCGTCTCGCGGAGCTTCAATGGCCACGGCTAAGATCAACGCAGCGATCACAGACTCAGGACCGTCTTTCCATATGGATTCGCCTTTATCGTTACCTGGCTTTTGATATACGAACATGTGTGCAATGGTCCATGCATGCTTTGTAGCCATGGCCACGTCTCCAGCCTTCAGAGCTTGAATTACTGGCTCCAAATAGTTATCTCTACTCCCACGGCCAGGTTTTCGATAATCCAGGTAATGGACCTTGTACCCCATACTTTCCAAGAATCCTGAAGAACGATCGTACAACTCTCCTTTGGGGTCCGTGACAATCATGGACTCTCCAGCGTGAGCCAGCATCCATATTGTTGGAAACACGAGTCTTCTCGTTTTCCCTGAGCGCGTTGCACCGATGATAATCGTGTTTCCATCTTCAGTGTCTACATAAGCATAAGGTCGTGAGCCGTTCAAATATGCACCAAGAACGATGCCGCCAGCGAGTACAGATTGCTTCAGAAACCATTTCAATGATGCTTTCGCCACTTCTTTCTCAGTCATCCAGCGACTTGTTCCGAACTGCCCGGATCCCGCAGCCTCTGGTCCACCGATCCCATCACTGACTTTGTTTTTTCTTGGAGCATCCCGCCAGAAGATTTTGATGATCAACAAGAGTACTAATAACTGAAGTACCAACCATGTAAGCAATAATTTTTCTGTATTAAACAGTTCAGCAATGGCCTTCAAAGGGTTGAGCTGATCGACCCAGACTGAAAATCCAATCGCGTCCTTACCCAATACGTACATGGGTATTTGAGCAATACTGGGCAATACAAGAATATCAATGAGTAACAAAACATAGAGTAAAATCCATCTCGGTGAGAGAAATTTCAGGTTATTCCCTCCCTCGAGAGACTTGGTTGACAAGCAAACATTTCTTGGTTCAAAAGACCTAGGTCAACACCTTGCTTTACTGCCAATTGAAAAAGCATAAAACGCATTTCACTTAGCTCTTGTTTGATGTCCAACGCTCCTTGATCCGTGTAATATTCTAATGCATTTTCAAGAAGACGGGTTTGTCCACCTCTAATCTTACAGGCTCTGAAGTAGTGCTCTTGCGCCTTTTTAGACAGGTTCAGTCGTCCACTGACTCGTACAGACGCCGCCACTTCATCACCTCATTTCCGGCATTCATACTTCCTTGAGAATGGGAAAATCGCACTCCCATGGAATCACCTCCCTTTACATATTAAAGGACTTTCGACCCTTACACTCAATAGTCATATATGACTAAAAAAACAAAATAACTAGTTCATATGAACTAGTTATTTTAAGGGATTTGTCGAACATTTTTGAAGACAGGATAAACCTTGTGCAGAAAAGGGTTTTTATTGATTTTGCCAACAATTTGTCAGACAATCAATCCCGTTCACGTTCAGCCTCTCGCTGAAGGCGTCTTTCATTTTGTCGTTTCATGATTTCACCTTGAGATTGAGTGCGTATACGCTCCTGCTCCATCGAGTTCCAAACGCTTTTCCAAAGGGATTTAGCAAGGTTCATCCCAGGATTGTTACCAGGACCGCTTCGACCCCTAGATTGATTTTTACTCTGCCAAGGATATGGAGCATTTTCGATCTTTAACACTTTTTTGAGTTGTTCAAAATCCTTGCGGCTTACGACCGGTGGCCTACCCCAAGGAATCGTTTCGTCTGCTGATTTTTTAACACGTTCAAGGATCGGATCAAGACGTTCCTTCGGCAAATTTAATCCACTACGGGTATTCCAGTCATGTACCATTTGTTTGACTTGATCAAACGGAACTCCTGCAGCTACCATGACTTTCGCAAAATTGGTAACGGTATGGTTGACCTCATCCCGGATTCCAAGCTGCCGGCCTAATAGAGCAGTGTCATTGGTTCTTTTTTCGAAAATCTCCGCGGGCCGGATCTGTTCTGGAGACAGATTCCCTGACCGTTCTGACCACTCACGTATCTTCCTAAGAATAATTCCTTCGTCAGAATCGGTATTCTGCAGAAGAGATGCATATTTTTGAGCTACCCATTTGGCATCTTCTGGCGAAAGGGATATACTGGATTTTTGAATATCGGACAGTGCCTTGGCCACTTTGCTATCATCCAGCTGAAGGACTTCTGAAGATCGCCAGGGATAATCGATATCGATCTTGAGTCCATCCTTGATTTTCTCCCAGGTCGTTTCCCTCAGATAGCTTGTATCCTTCTCGGCAACTGATTTTAAGATTTGGCTAATATCTGCAACTTCATTTTCAGCGGCAAACTCTCTCATAATAGTACGGCGCTCGGCATCATCCACACCCATTTGCTTCAGTGCTACAGTCATACAAAAGGCAATGTATCCCCCGTTATCAGTTGCTTCTGCAGAAAGCACTCCTGATTTGAATGCACTCGTGATCTCGTCCTTACTTCCCTCTAAGCTCTGGACTCTTTCCATTTGCCAAGGATATTCAGCATCAATCTGCAGTAACGTTTTGAATTTAGCCCACTCTGCTTCAGACATCGAGTTAGACGATTCCTTGACTACCTTCTCGGTCTGTTTAATGAGCTTATCGATGTCCGGGATATCCATTTCCCGATCCTGAAGTAATTCCTTAATTTTCTCTTCACTGGCGCCACTAAGACGGAGAACTGTAACAGCCACCTGTTCTCTGTTTTGAATTTCCGCCGGTTCCGAACGATTAACCGACCGAACCAGCTGCTGTGCTTGCTCGGAGCTCAGCCCCAAGTCTGCTTTCTTTAACCAATCCTGGACAAGTGATAATTGTTCAGATTGGCCAATTCCAACTTGTCGGAGGGCATCCACTACACTACTCATTACATTCTCAGCGAAATGATCTTCCGGCCGGCCCATGGCTTGAGAAAACTCCTGAATGACAGCCTGTGCCTTTGCTGGATCTACCCGAAGGTACACTTCTTTCTTAGATTCAGCGGCAGCTCGTAAAATCAGCTGAGAAACACGTTTTTCCAAGTCTGCAGCCGCTTTGTCCTTAGCCCTCTGGATATCACTATCTTTGAACGAATACTGTCTGGTCATATTTTCAACAGCACCATAGTAACGGGTTAGCGTTCCATGAAATGCGGGTTGCTGAAGGAACCATTTTGTAGTGTCATCTACCTCAGCCTTTACTGAATCTGGCATATACTGATAAGCAATGCGACCCTTGTCCGGAAGGATCTCGCCAATCGATTTGATTCGATTCATAATTGCTTTCTGGTCTTCAGAATACAATCTCGGCGCGATGCCGGTTTTACTGTTACCCATGCTCTTCAACTCAAGATCGATCTCATCGCCAACATCTTTGATCTCCCTCATGAACTGAACCACATTCGTCAACTCATCCTTACTCATGGTTCGGATCATCTCACGAGCCGCAGTTTTTTCCTGATTTAGAAGCATTCGTTCATCAGCGTAAATTTCTTTAGCAAAGGTTTGTTTGATATTTTCCATCTGCTTCGCATTAAGCTGGCCTTTCCGTTTGATCGGATTCTTTTCCCATAGAACCAAATGGACATGAGGATGTCCTTGTTCTTGGTGGAATGCAGCTACCCACTTCAAATTTGTTTCAGGTATCCCCATCTTCGCTGCTGCATCTGGTACAGTAGCACGCAAAGCATCTTCCCATTTTGCCCGATCGGTATATCCAAGCCTCAGCGCATCTTCTTCCTTCAAACTGAGCACTGCTCGCCAAACAATTCCTTTATGCTCCAAAAGTTCATTCTGAACATCCTTTAGATTCGGATGCTGATCAGAAGACGAGAACAATCCATGAGATCCAGGTCTTTCATCTGCATACTTTACATGCCAGGCAGCTGTATCCGGAACAACACTCTCTCCTTTGGCCCACGCAGCTACTCGATCTTTTAACGTGACTTCCTCTGGATCAAACGGCTTCTCTTCTTCTCCAACATCAACACCTGGGCGTGTCCCTATATATTCAATATGCTTCGCATTCTTTGATTGGTTAACATTGCTTCCCTTCTGAGGAGCATAAAAAGATACTTTGCAAATAAAAGGAGCCGAGAACCTTGCGTGTTCTTCTGCAAAGGAAAACTTATCAGCCATATCAATTCTCCGTATCTACCGCGTCTTCTTTGTTTCTCAAAAAAGATACCGCTTTTACCCGAGCAGTTTTATGTATTTCCCTGATGTCCTTTTTGCCCATCTGACCCAATAGTTCGAGATTGGTATACATAGCCGTTCCAGATGCTATCGCGGCTTTGGAAGCAATTTTCGCCATTCTGTCTTCTGTAGGTCTAATAGATTCCGATACAGCCCTGCGAATCTGCGGGAGCACGTATCCAAGAGTTTGTTCAGCAAGTTCTCTTTCCACTGCATCACGAAGTAGTCTCCTCAATGCATCAGGTTTTTTCTCACCTGTTAAAGCCATTACAGCATTCAACTTGGCTTCTACATCAAGTTCCATTCGAAGCTTGTACGGCTCTCCTAAGTTTGGAATTGACTCGTTTATCATGAATAATCCTCCTCCGTGGTCCTCAAAAATCCTTATATATCAACGAATTCTAGCATTTGTGTCCAAAAAAAGAAAGATTCATAGTATCTGTGGTCTAACTTGTGGTCTAAATAAAATGAAAATTAACCGGCTTTGCCGGATATATGTGGTCTCGCGCGGACACGCGCCTTATCCTGCATTACTGACTTCCCTCACTCCGCCCGGTGTGCCGCAATGCCTCTACCTCGATCAAGCGCCTTTGGCACTTGCCGGCCTTCGGACCGTTTCTCACACAAGCGATCTATTATGCAGCCTGTTCATACTCGCAAGCTTTAAACCAGGCTCACTCAAATCACCGGCTATCAAGCACTGCATCAGCCTGGCCATGAGCTGCTTCAGCAATTGAGATTAGGGGAATCAACTCTTCACACAGATCCAAGCTGCTAGGGATAGGATATCGATCATTAAGCCTGTTGTTATATAAACTTGATTAGTGCTAGAGCTGCGTCGATGACTTATTGACTTGTGATAGGCTATAACTTCTCCATCAGAATATTGAATCTTAGACCTAAAGCTGTGAACCCGGTTAATGAGACATAACAAGACATAAGTAACAGAAGCACCGGCTGCTCAACAAGCGACGATTAGGATTAAACCTGGAAGTGATCGGTCAGTGCTTTAGGACAGGACCAAAAGGCAATTCCGGGGCCATAGGCAAAAGTCTCACGAAGGTACACACTTGAGTCATGGTTTACGAAAAAGAATTAGCTCATTTAAGCTGTACTACACTTATATGTCACAATACAAGACATAAAAAGACATTACGAGGTAATATGAGACACAAAAGAAAACCCCAGCGATAGCAAGGGGTTCCGCAATTAAGAGACATAACAACTCACTAGGATGCATAATGCAGCACACGGCCAAATATACCGCCACTTTCATGAAAAAAATAGGCGACATTGGGGGCCTGGTTTACACCAGGCTTGTCCGCCGTCACCGTTCACCTTCTCGCTCTGCTTATAAGCCTAAGCCGAATAGAGGAAGTATGAACTTGATAAACACGCCGATGTTAATGAGCAACTGAGCACATCGCTTTGAGGTAATGAAGTTCCATAACTTCACACCGACCCACTTCGCCGCAGACCACAGCTTTTTCAGCGCTACCTTCATTTTGCATCACCCCTTTCAATTTTGTTCTGCAGACATTATAGGAGAGCACCTACGGGTTTCTAACAAACCAGTGAAAAGCTGATTCACTTCCCAGACTGCTTCTGTTAGAGGGCTCTTCTCCTTGTCCAAAGATTCATAACGATCTCCACCTCAAATTCAGGGTTTTGTTTTCCAAGCAAACCGACCCAAAAGTGAACCGATAATTGCATTCTTTACTCAAACGGATCGGTCGGTGGAATACACGGGCACCAACCTAAGCATGGAGAAATCAAACCAGACAATAGGAGTCAATAAGAGGCATAATGTCACATGAATAGTCGGATATTCAAACGAGACATTATGTGACGTTATGAGGCGCGATAGGTGAAATCCCTTGTATATCAAGGATTTGACTGTATCGTCACATTACGAGACATTAAGCATTCTAACGAGGCGTTAAGTCACATTAACCACCTTTGCTTCACGAAAATGATGACCGTTCTTTGATCCTAATGGGAACGATCTGAGTTCCCAGGATCACCTGTGACGAACCGTTACAAGCTTCATCGAGATCCGTATCCTCTAACACGTCCCTGTTGGAAGCATAAGAGTAGCCTGAAGGTTTTTTAACATGTTCCTTGTAAGTCCCTCGCCTTTGCGTCTGGATCATTCATCATAAGCACCAGGAGCCGCATTCATAACACATGTCTGTCTGACCTAGTGTTCAAACGGTCCTGTAACCAGCTGTTACAGCTCCATAAGCAAATAAATTCTGTAAATACGAATTTAGGGTTTTGTATCTCAAGCTTTGCGACATGTTTTTGGCCACTTTATCTAACAATGTCCCTCTTATAGCTCTTGTACTGAATGTACTGGCTCAACCTGATCTTGAAATAACAAAAGGAGCAATCGATTAACGATTGCTCCTTTTGTTATAAAACTATTAATTGAATTTGTTGGAGAACTTATTGAAAGGATTCTTGGTCTGAGTTTTCGGTACAGTTGCATCTTCTTGCCCAGCTGAAGCTTCCTTCTTAGCTGCAAACGGGTTCCCCTTTTTCACGCCACCACCGGCAAATGGATTTTTCTTGGCGCCTGCATCGAGTTTATCACCCATTTGGAATCCAGAAGCAGCTCGTTCGCTGGCCAATCTTTGCTGCAGTAACTCTTCGGCTTCATGTCTGAGATTCCTTGCCCGCTCAGGCAAACCACCCATGTTGGCCATGGTATACACGATAGCATGACGGTCGCTGTTATTGGTGACCGATCCTGGATAGAAGTTGACATTAGGTAGTTGAGCTTTTACTTCGGACCGGATCATCTCAAGTGTATCCTGATTGAGTTCGTTTTCTCTAGCCTTCGGCATGACGACTACAAGAGCCAGACTTCTCATATCATTTTCGTAGTCAAAGCCATTGGCAAGAACGTTTCGGCCACGATATGTACTAACGATTTCCTTAATTCGATCTTCCGTTGTGGTCACTTCGTCCAAGTTGATTTTCTTTTTGGCGAACGTGATCACTCCTCCACCCAGGAGAATATGATTAAGAAGATCCGCTACGTCTACAGTGTAGTCACTTCCAAGGGTCGTTAAGACGCTCCATTCATGCCAGATGGAGGCAAGTTTGTAGTTACTGTAATAATCCCAAGTCAGCCCCAATTTAGGCATCTCTGGATCCTGGATGTGTTCGTTGAAGATTTTCTCGTTATCCAGGATAATGAGAGATTCTAACAGCCGATACTCTCCATCTTCGTACTGATTTACCGTGAATTTTTCAGTCAGCTCCGCTAGAGCATTATATGCATTGCGGCTCTCAACTTCGTTAGGACGAGGTAAGCTGGCGATTACAATGACAGGGATACCCAGATATTCACGAATAGCTGCGACTAGGTCATTAACTGCGCCTGTGCCTGTACCGCCTCCTAACGAAACAACAACAACAATCACTTGACATTTTGACATAAGACTACCAATGGCATCGAATATCTTTTCGCCATTCTCAAGAAAAGCAGTTCTGCCAAGTTCCGGATCTTTACCAACTCCGTTTTCGTAACCTTTCATCCCAAACTTATATTGGCTAGGGATATTTTTAAGGTTCTGCATATCTCCCAGGTTGCTATTCGCAACGATGCATGGGTAAGCTTGGGTACCATTCAGATTTTTAATTGAAGCAAGTGCATCAACCATTTTGCCACCACCTTGTCCCACACCAACAAAGCCGGCGTACAGACCTGCAGAAGCTCCTTTCTGTTCGAGAAACCCTTCCAAAAGCCACTTGTTATCGATTTTCAAATTCTTCAACCTCCTTATGAGTTCATATTAATCAAAAGTTGATTAGCATAGTTCCGCGTTTTATATCCGGATTTTTTATAAAGATTGATTCCAAAAGGCTACATGCCTTTTTCCCATAGTCTGTAAGAAAGTACATTTCTTTTTGTCCTGCTTTATAGCTCGACAAAAAGCGCGCCCCTTCTAATTTTGCAACAGCAATGTCAACTGTGGCACGATATGTAGTCGATTTTGTCCCTTCTCTTTGATCCGCATCTACGAAAGCTTGTACAATGGCTGCCTTATACAACTGATGCTCATCGTTTTCTGCGAACAAATACAGAATATCCAATGTTGGACCAAACAGAATGGCTTCAGCAATCTCAATAACGGGGATTGCATCTACGTTTTTCTTCTTGGGTTCTACATAGTGCGGATCTTCATTTAACTCGATTAACTCGAATTCATAATCATGATCGGTCACGTATAATCCTACCTCCTTTTGTGTCATTAAAACACGCAACGTGTCATTATCAGTCATTAAGTATAATTACGTGTTGTTATGTCTCACAACTTTTTCTCAAATTATACCACCTACTAGCTTTTTTATCAATACAACTAGATAGATAATCAATAAATTATCAACTATCACTAGACTATTCACTAGTCATAGACTATTATTCCACATAATAAAGCCCTTCTTTCAATCATCTTTATAAAATAGTTGCTATGTATGGATTTAATAGATACTTGATTACTAGTTTTCTACTGATAAGCTATTCACTAGTGATAGACTATCGTACTTGACTATGACTAGCCTTTACGCTATTAATAGGCTTGTAGAGAAGGGCGGGGATCTGCGTGGCTGAAGACTTTTGGCAATTATCTGACTTTGCTGATAAGTTGGGCATTCATTTTACAACTGCAAACACATATTTTAAGAATCTCGAAAAGATCGGTGCTCATTACGTGAACCGTTCTGAGAGCGGGCATAAGATTTATGACAACCTGGATCTCCAAGTTGGATTGAAGATCCTTGAACTCAAAGAGCAGAATTGGAAGATAAAAGGTATTTATGCTTTGTTTAAAGATAATCCGCCATTTGAGATGAGACCCTTTCCAGAGGATTTTAGCTCAACCGAAGAAGTAAGCAATGAAATTATCCTGGCAGAGTTGAAGACAAGTTTTAAAAAGGAGATTGAAGTCTTGCTTGAACAGCAGGCTGAATTGATTCGGAAAGAACGTGACCAGGAACGCTTGTTGCTCGAAGAACGTTCATCTGCAGATCGGGCTGCAGCCCGGCAACAAGACATCACCGATCGGATCACAGCAAATCGAGTCCGATTGGCTCTTGAAATAGAGGCTTTGGAGGAATGGTCCAAACTGGATCCAAGCGAGCGAATGATTAAAGCTGGCTTGTTCCGCAAAGTTGAAGATATTTCAAAGCGAGATTTGTTCGTGAAGAAATTCGTAGCTGAGAAGATCGATGAAAAATTGCGGACAGAACTTGAACTCAATAATGAAAATGAGGATTAATTTTTACTTCATGCCACCAAAAGAGAGAAACCCGATTTTAAGGATTTCTCTCTTTTGGTGTTTTCACTATGTATGGCTGGGGCCGGCAGCTCCTGAACCCACTTACAACTGGCACTTAATACCGTATACTGAGAACAATAGGAGATGATGACACAATGAGTTCGCCCTTTATTTTTGATATGACCAACAGAGATGCTTTGATGCAGTCCTTGTGTAACTATTTTGGACTCTCAGAAGAACAAATCAAGGATCTTGTTCTCATAAACGACGATGTTTCCTTGGAATTGTTTTGCGAAACCAATGACATTATGGAAGAACAGTTGAAAAGGACGGATCTTTACATAGCTTCCTATCACAGTACGACCAATATGGATCAATGCGCCTCCATACAAAAGCTTGGTTTATTAAATTTAAGGGAAGCCCTAACGCAAGATACGCCGCTTGCAAAATACATACAAGAGCATGGCGTTATTTTTGATTTAGAAAACATAACCGTCAGCCGTCACGGCACCGTCTTTGATCTAAGAAAAAACTATGTTGGGGTACGAGATTCACCAGACAGAGCCAAGGACCATGTTGCGTTTAAACTTTACGAAGATCACCAAATCAATGGATTCCTTTGCTCGGACGATGTGCTTAGATATGGTGGATATGTGGACCGGCGGCCCGAGTTTTTAATGAATGTGGGGCAGCTATTTAAGGATCAAAGACTTGAAACGGATTGGGAGAGAGATCAGGAGCGGCGATCGTATGTACTGAAATTTATCGCTCCGTTATCGGACTACAATGCAGACACGTTTTCGATTCAACGAGAACTTTTGGCAGAAAAATCTCCTGAAGAGATCGAAGAGATGAAACTGCATGGCTTGCTGACGACCGCGCTTCGAACATTACACAAGTGCATGGCACAGGGTATGGTGAGTGAGAATATTACATATTTAAATGGAGACGCTTTTGTGCCGCCACAAAACATCATTCAAATCTTTACGGCTGAATTGTACTCTGAGTTTAATAAAACAGCATGGTAAACTACGGCCATTTTGCTCAAAACGGAAGACATAACTAAAAAATAGCGACAGTCAGGGACTTTATATTCTTGTTCTCGGCTGACGCTATTTCAGCTTGGTCCCTATGTCAATCCGTCATCTATGGAAACCAAAATAAAAGCGCCCCGGTCAAAAGGGCGCTGAATCGTTTATTTAGTTACCAAAACCGTGGCTATTGGTGGTATACATGTTGGAATTGGATATTGGAGTCGCATCGATCCTGGCATCAGGGGATACCATCACCAAAGCAATACTACACGCTGCTACGAGCAAAGCTAATCGTTTCTTCATCATCGGACACCTCATTCAAAAGTATTTTGTATCGTTCAACTGCTTCATCAGACGCTAAATCGCGGTGATTCTCAAACAGTCTGATACATTTAAGCATACCTTTTCCATCCCCAATATCAATAGCCAGCTTTAAGCTGTGCAACAGATATTGAAAGGCTTCGTCCGGACGATCATTAAAATGATAGATTGCCAAGCTCGATAACAAATGCACGTAACGATCGTTCACAAATTGTTTGTTCACTTGGCCAAACTTGCTGTATATCGGTTTTAATTCTACATGGTGCGTATATTTCTCTAAAATGTGGTCAATATTGATACTGTAGAGGTTGGCCACATCCACGATTTCGCAAAGCGCGGCGAAAACTTCCCGCTCCCGGGTATCGATATACTTGAGGTATTCCGGAAGAACATCAATTTGACCGGCTCTAAGCTTGTACATGTATCGATTCCCTTCAGCCCATTCCTGGAACTGCTGCAGGATCTCGATTTCGGACTCATTGGGATTGATAACCCAACTATCGTCATTATACATGGCCACAAATTCCAACGCTTTATCATAGTTCCCGAGATAGAAGTGTGCAGTACCCAAAGAGAGATATGCGTACTGTATGTAATACACGATTTCTTTCTTCGTGCTCGGATCCTTCTTCGATCGATAAAGTTCATAATGAATCGTTGATTTTACCTTCAGCTTGTCTGCAAGAACTAAGACCTTATCCCATTTCTTCAGCGCCCCGAAGGCATTAATGAGCTCCTTTAAGGCATCCAATTGGTAGCATTCCTCTAACCGGTCTACAAAATATTCAAACTGCGCCGCCAGCAGTAAATTGTCCCGCTGGTTATTGCACAATCGAAGCGTAAACAACCGGTACTGGCAAAGTGCCAGGCGCTCCGAATGCTGCAGTTTCTCACTTTCCGCAACGCACTCATAGATCAGTTCGGCTGCCTTACTTTTTCCTGCTGCGAAAAATTCTTCAGCCAGTGTGAAGAGCAATGGGATATACCCCAAATTGTCCATCATCAGCTGAATAACTTCTTCGATAATCTCAATCTTATTCAGATCCGCACAACGCTGCAGGAATGGCCCCAAACGTCTCCAATCCGGATCCGCAAGACTAAAACACTCGTCTATGTACAATTCGTAGAAATGACCTTCAGGCAGTGCCATACCACCCGTAATGCGATCTAATTGCCCTACAGAAATCGGTTTATGCTTATTCAAAATGTTACTCAAAGTCCCGGAATTGATCCCACTCACAGCAGCAAAACTGTTAAGCGTGATCTGTTCACTCTGCAAATACTTCTCCAAATGTTCCCGTATCGTGAGCACCGACCCCATGAGAACACCGCCTTTCAACCAATTTTCATTTCTGGAATTATTTTGGTATGCAGAAATAATCATATTTAAAAATTAAGCAGTGGTCAATACCATTATAAGTTTTAGCTTCAATCCTTTTTCACAGTTATTTAAGCACTCCTATTGTGAATTTTTCATAGGGTGATAAATTCGAAATAGAGTAGACTATTCCGCGATCCTTTCGGCTGGTTATTCATCATACTCATGAAAAAAGGGGGCTCCCGCGCCTTCGCTTGGGCTACATCAACCACCGTAAAAACCTTCATCATCTGCATATATATACGGTTCATTCATCCAATCGGCTCTAAGAAAAACAATCTTCTATAGCACTGTGCATAAGTCAATCTAAGCTCCAAACTATCCACAGGCCCAATAAAAGGTTAAAACGCTAATGCGTTTTCTAAAGATTGAAATCATCCTCCCCACGCCCGCCCCTACATTAACGGTGAATTGGAGGTCGATAAGAGAGAACATCTTTTTCGTGAATGGTTTTGGGGTAAGTGGACACAATTCACCTTATCCCGGCCAGGGTATCAAACCTGGGCTTTTGATGACATCGGTGGCCATCAGGCGGGATAAGGTGCGTCAAAACAACGGGGCCAGCACTATTTCGGCGGCTGGCAGCCGGAGTTGTTTCTACCACGCGCCCCTGAAGGACGCTGATTACTTATGGGCTTTCGCCCGGATCGGTTACGGTTCCTATGGACCTCTCCGCCACCACGGCTTTTGTAATCACTTCTCAAACCGGGGTCTCGCCTCCCTTGAACGGTTTCCAGCAAGGTTCTGCCGGCGATTGACCTCGTACTATTCGGAACGGTCGCGATCCACCATGGAGTCACATGGTATCGGATTGCGCTTCGTTTTCTGCCCGGGTCTGTCAATGGACAGACGTCGAGAGTGAAGCTTCACGCGCACCTGGTTAAGGTGCGAATGGCCACGTCTAATCGTGGCAACCCTCGTTACACCGATCCACTAGCTCCGGGCATGCCTCATGGACCGAGCAGGTCTTTTAATGTGGTCTCCTGTTCCACAAAGCTGCGCAGCTCATCCGGCCAATTCCTAAAAAAGACAATAGGAAATCAAGCCCTTGTTAATCCATTTTCAAAAAATGGAAACAAGCGCATGCGTATGTAATTTTTGATCTTGCTTGTATATGATTCAATAGCCCCGTTTTAATAAAGGCTATGAGTCTAAAGACCTAATCATTAAGCACTGATTTAATGCGATTTTGTCGAAATCAAGCTAAAAACAGGTGGTTTTTAGCCATATAAGCCAATCGAACCCTTGAACTGTTTATGAACGGCTGTTATAATCAGACCATAACTTGATTTTGACAATACAAAGCCGGACCCTCATATCTCCATTTTTTGAAAAATGGGTTGAGAGCCTGTAAATAAAAGCTTTTGAAATATTTTTTGGATGGTAAGCTGGTAACTTACTTCTCCTAATGACATCATGGATTGTGGTGATCCAAGTTGTCGGTCAAAATTAGGTTTTCGGTTAAATCTCAACTCGGCTTGGTAGGCTGAGTTTTTTTATTTGTTCCTTTCTTGGTAGGAAAGGTTCAAAGCTAACTATAAAAGCCCTGTCTCCTCCTCCAGATCGGGGAAAGAAACAGGGCTTGAAGATCCACTTTACGAATCGTCTTTTATACGCATGATTTTCCATCAGTACCATTGAAAATTTGATTGATTTATATTGATTCAATCAGATCCATTTGGTACAATAAACGCATATAACGTTTTGGAAAAGTCATTGGTAACGGCCTGTTCCCGATCTACGAATCGGATGAGCAGATCAAGAAGTTGGTAGCTTCTTGGTTCCGCCTGAACTGATGGCTTTTCTATTTGCTGCTTATGAAAAATACTATATCATACTGATGAAATGAATGGAAGTCGAAATATGCCAGTGGATAACTCTGTTTCCAACACCGTATTTGTGGATAAGTCAGGTAACAACGTATAAACAACAGAATTTGATTTGAGAAAATGTCTATTTCAAAAGAATTCTGACTTGCTTACAGATAAGAAGCTACTAAATTCCTTTTGGACGTATCTTTATCTTTCGAATAATAGAAACAATATATCTACAATACAGACGAACAGTAAGAACGCCTGGAACACAAAAAAGCACACATGGTGTGCTTGAGCTTGTCCCTATTTTACAGGTAGCCTGCTGAGCGCAGATGACGGAATCGTTGATTTCCCCCCCATTGCCCGATCGGGTCTCTCTTTCTTACTCCCCCCATTCAAGCAGTCGCCAACCTTTCCACTGATTCACAATATGCTTGCGTTTGCCCTGCATGGAGTATTTTATTTTGGTAATCCCATCCCAAGCTTGGCGAACGGTTCCATCCAGCATATCCTCATGATCCCGCAACCACAGCATAAGGTTACGGCAACGGAACACTTGCCCATCAGGAGATTGTATAACCCACTCTTTGGCGTTGACATGAGTTTCAAAGCGACCAGTGAGGGGGTTTGTAGCGGCAGCAATGTGCGCCTTTTCCAGCGATGACAGCAGCACATCACCTTTTCGCCGTCTGTTTTCTGATGAGCAGACCGATCCGCACGTAACAGTGTCTGAGCTGGGCGGTGACGGAAACTCTTTACCGCATACCACGCAGGTTTTTGTATGCGATCTGTATATGGAGTAGCAGGCGCGGGAACAACAGTTTTTATTCCGGCCTAGAGGGTTTGTTTTGCATATAGGGCAAAGTTTCATATGTACACCTCTTATTATAAAGGTAAGCTGTAAAGGCCCTGTCAGGATCGATCAGACAGAGCCTTTACAAGGTGGTATCTCTTGTTGTATTATGATCTACATAAGTCGTCCTCTTCATGGAGGATGTGGATTGAAATAAACTTAACAAACCGAAGTCAGTGAGGTGCACACTCACTGGCTTTTTTCTTTGTAATGGTTCGCAAAATACTCTTGGCATTTTGCGCAATACTTTGGCGGTGAGCCTTTGAAAATCGCCCTTCCGGGTTTCCATTCTTGCCCGCAATAGTTGCATAGTGTCACTGGGGATCGATCCTGTCTACGCTGCCGGTAGGCATAATACTTATGCGCTGGACGGCAGTATTTTTGATTGAATTCGTCCGTCTTAAATTCTTCCTTACAATATGGACAGGTTCTTATGTAGCGCCCAATCACTGGTTTTCCCTTTGTGCCAGTGTTGACATTATTTTGGGCAAAGCTTCAAACCGCTTATTTCCGTCCGCTTTGATCCATCCGGTCGTGCGCGCGAGAAGGTCATAATCCTTATTTATGATTGCTTGTTCCAGCAAACGAACATTTTTTTCATATTCCGCCTTCCATTCGTCCGCCCAAATTTTTGCCAATTCCGCTCGGCGTTCGTCTGAGCTGGCTTTTCTCAGTTTTTGACTAATCGACAATCTGCCCATCAAAGTACCTCCTAATTAATTTGTTTGATGCGTCTCTCATTATATCAGATGGGTATACCCCAAAAAAGCCGCCAGCCCTATGCAGACTCGCGGCAAGAATCCGGCCTATGGATTAACTTGGTTTAGTTTACACCATCCCTGCTGCCCTTGCAGCGGAAAGTACGCTACCATCTCGCCAGTAACCTATGTAGGCGAGATAGCCTTCATCTACCTGTTCCCACCCGTAAAGTACTCCCTGTGGATCGCCTTCGAGGGGGTGATACGCGCTTCCTCCAGTGATATAGATCATCTTTTTGTAAGCGTGGCAGACATCCCGAAGAAACTGCTTGGTGTAGCGAGGGTCTTCATCTCTCCTGTTATACTCGTGAGAGACAACGGTTCGAACCATTTCATGCACTGCTCCCGGATACTGCTCAAGTAGTGTGTCTACACTGCCCTTGTAAGGACATTCGCATTCGCATTCGGGATTAGAACACCACGCATCCCGAATATTAAATGTCAGACTATCCTCCGCCGAAGAGGAAATATTACAAATCAGAAGCAACGCGTCTTTGAGTGTATCAACTTTTTTGGACAATACTGTGTATTCCATTGCCAATTCTCCTTATGCCCGGCTCCTTATTGAGCCTGCGACTGTATATACAGCTTGTATGTTCACCCAAGAACACTGCCTTCCGTGTTTCTGTACTTGTAGCGACTAAGTACATAATTAAAATGAGGCGAAGACAGGTGTTTTCTGGCATATTCGTGATAAGCCAACACATCTGTTTGTTCTTTCATTTCCTTTCTCTTCCTTCTTTTTGCCGCCGCCTCAAATCCAAGCCAGCTATTATCAGGCTCAAATGTGAGGTGAAAATTGGGTAAACCTAGCTCTAGCGCAGCATAAATAGCATCTAGTAGCATCTTCTTAGACTCAACGTATACGTTCTCCCGCGTATACTTTTCGCGATACATTAGGTCTGCTGCCACGGTTATGGTTACTCGGTGATCGTAACCATTGAAAATACGATCATCTAAATGCATGACTTTCACGTAGTTCTCAGGGTCAAAATCTCCTGAGAATCCTCGGAATTCTCGTTGTCGATTTCCTAGTGTTAGTATTTTATCTGAAGGTATTGCACCTGATTCCAACGCATGGAACAGATAGAGCAAGAATCCATCTACTATTGACGGTATATCTAATTTTTTCATATTCTCGTGCATTGTTCCCTCCAATGCCCGATGCCTTGTTGCATCTGCGGCTGTATGATAAGGGGCCGTGGCCCCTATAATTAATTCCCTTCGGAAACCCCATACGCTTCGTCCAGGGCGGCATTCACCCGCAGCGCCATGTCTTCCAGATCACAATCGGAAGATTCCGAAACGATCCGGTCAACTTCATCAACATCCAAAATCTGAGTCTTGATATTTTGAATGCGTTCGGCGAGGACGGCTTGATCCCCGATCACCTTAGCCCACCAATCATATGTATCTTGCGTTGCCAGATATACACCTTGAGTCTCTTCCCATACAAACTGACCGTCATTGAATCCATCGTAATTACCGATAAAGTCTTTCACCCAATCAACACCAGTGCTTGGGTCGATTAAACTCAATGTGCGCATTGTCTTTGCACCATTTATCATTACTATGATCATTGTTCATCCCTCCAATTTTGGTATAATGGAGGCGGGGAGGACCGACCAAAGTTTCCCCGCCAGAGCCGCCCGGATATGCTCTTATCCAGGCGGCTTTCAATACAAAGCCCACTACTACTTTTTTCATGAATACGGGTTCCACCTCTACCCTACCGCTATTTCCGATTCTTCTATCTCAGCTATTTCTCCGGAGATAACCTGGATATACTGCCGTTGGCCTCCGTCACACACATCATAGATCCCATCAATCAATCTGAATTCTAACGCATTGCCCAAATGCCGGTAGTCTTTGATAAATTCACGTTGATATTTGTATTTCCCCCCGACAGAAGTGATTCTAGCAACCCAAGTTTTATGTTTACGGCTTCCCGTAAGCGTCCGTAATATCGCAGGCTTTGGCCGGCGAGTTTCTGCCCAAGCTTCACGAAGAGCTAAAGCAAAATAATCTCTGGAGGATCCACCGAATCTTTGTTGCGCTCTTTTTGCGGCGTTCCATGCCTTGGCCATGATATTGATCTCCATCATTAACCACCTCTTCGAAGTAATTAAAAGTTAAATTTATTAAGCGTTTATATATATAATATAAGCGATCGCTAAATATTTGTCAATAATAAACACTGAAATTATTTAGCGATTGTTGTTGTTTATTCAGCATTCGTATATACTAAATGAGAGGAGTTGATATTAAATGATATTTACATATGAACCATTGCGCATATTAATCGTAAAGCGAAACATGCAGAAATTAGAGTTTGCTGCTGCAGCTGGCATTTCACCGCCTACGCTTTCAAAATTAATGAAGGATCACCCAGTGAACTTGGATGTTTTAGAAAAGGTTTGTATTGCCTTAGATGTGGAGCTTCATGAAATCATTCGTAGAAAAGATAAGGAATGATCACCACGACACCGCAAGACTTGGGGAAAACTTCGTACTCATCGCCTGGCCAGTCCTGCCAGTACCAAACGATCAAGCGGAGCAAAGAGCATCCATGTCTGGCGCGGGCACTGCCACGGTTAGTGGACAGGCCCGCGCAGCTTAGAACAACAGTTTATTTATAAACGGATTCCTCCACTCATTGTCGGCATTAAAACGAGCCAGATTGTTATCATCGTCTGTGGCGGGATTACCGATATAAAGATAGCTACACGCAGAACGGAGATCAGAAGGGAGATGTATGAATCTTTCATTTTACATATCGAAAAAGCGTCTTCAGGACAAAAAATTTTAGAGTGTCAATATTTCATTAACCTAATTGTTGTCAGATAGTTAAAGGCCAAACAAAACTGGCCAAGTTAAATTTGTAGAATTTAGAGTTTCTTAAAAGGTTTAAAGATGGAGGGATATAAAATGACTAATACACCCAAAGAAATAGACAAATCCGTATTGGACTTCTGTAAATCAATTACACGAAAATCAGTACCTGAATATGTAGACTTACGCCCTGAATCGTGGTGTAAAGAAAACGAATGCTATAATAATGTGGAGCAGAAGGTTAAGGAATGCGGTGGCAAGAGACAGTTGGGATGGAGGATTCAGGTTATGCCTGACCCTTTCCCTAAATTCATGATAGAAGCAGTCCATCATGCTATATGGATTTCGGAGACTGGTGAGAAAATAGATATTACACCACAACCTGCTTCTGCGAATAGAATAGTTTTTGTATCAGACGATTCAGTTAAGCTTGGAAAGTATAGAATTGGAGAAAAGTATCATGCATTGATAAACTGTCCAATAGTTCATGAGTATGTGCGACTTTGCAAATCAGAAAGTGCACATTATGTTAGCAAAACTGAGTTAATTAATGATTACGAAACTCCAAAAATATTAAAGGAAAAGCAGGATGCTCTGATACCGCAAATAGTGATGAAACATGGCATGAAATTTTGAATTTGTTTCATCACTATCAGTCTACTATTTTTACTTTCGTCGAATAGCTAACACAAAAAAACGAACAGAACGTTTTTCGTTCTGCTCGTTTTTTGTAATGTAATCTCTAAGCTTTAGGAACAGACTTCCTGGATCAGCTCCGGATTGTTGTTTCTCACATTGCCGATATCTGAACTAACCTTATAGGCTCTCATTGCTTCAGACGGATATGGCTGCAGTAGCCCCAACACGGAGTCTTTGTCCGAATCCTTCGCAAGCCATTCTTCTTCGTTCTCTGGCCGCAAGATAACCGGCATGCGGTTATGAATTTCTGCCATGAGGCTATTTGGCTCGGTCGTAATGATCGTGCACGTTGACAACTTGTTTCCGTCCGGATCAATCCAGGTGTCATATAAGCCAGCAAGCGAAAAAATGGAGTCATCTTTCATGAGGATCCGCATCGGCTGCTTCCCTGAGCTGAGCTTTTTCCACTCTAGAAAACCCGAACATGGTACGATACAACGTTTAGAGCCAACCAATCGTTTGAAAGCTGGCTTTTCAGCCAGGGTTTCCGCCCTCGCATTGATCATTTTGTTCCCGATCTTGTCATCACTCGCCCAGGATGGCACGAGTCCCCATCGAAGCGATCCTAACCGGTTGCCGCTACTGCTTCCTATTATCGTCGGGATATATTGCATAGGCGCTGCATTATAGTTTGGTTTGTACGCAAACCCTTCTCCAATCGATGCATAGTATCGATCCATAATTGCATCGAGCGGATCCGTGATGGTAAACCTTCCACACATCCATAACGCCTCCATTCATACGATAAATCGATCAAATACCGGGCTGCGCAGCATGCCCGATTTGGTCCAATTCCGGATCTTTACACGGGCTTGTATCCGCGGCTCAAGATATATATTATCCTTGTCCTCTCCCGTAACAAGCTGGCTGCAGACGCCACGAAATGCCTGCTTCTGCTTAGGGCCTGGACCATGTTCAATGATCCCAGCAGGCCGGAGTCTTCCGGATGGATCCGGGACAGCTGCCAGCCAACCGAACTTATCCCGGCGATATCCAATAATGTACACGTCCACATAGGACCAGTTAATTACCTTTAACCATGCCGAGGATCTTCTGTTTTCGTATTTACTGTCTTTCCGCTTACAGACCATCCCTTCCATGCCCCAGGACTCTATCTGAGCATACAGCTCCTCGCCCGCTCCTTCCACGTAAGGCATGATACCAACATGACTGGATGATAGATCTAAACTGGCCAGAATTGCTTTGCGCTCCAGGAGTGGCAATGATCGAAGATCCTGCCTTTTGTACTGAAGAATATCGAAAATGACAAAGGTGACCGGCGTGCTGGCTGCCAAACGTCTGATCTTATCGGATCGTTTGGCAGAAAACCTGCTCATGACTGCTTCGAAGTCCGAAACACCCGTATCCGGGTCTACACAGGCAACCTCTCCATCCAGGATAACATCTTCACGAAAAGGAAGCTGCAGCTCCGGATATTGGCGAGTACAATCGTTGTTATGACGCGTGTAAAGCCGGATACTTCCGGATTGTTGCGAATATATAAGACGGTGGCCATCGACTTTAGGCTCGAAGATATAACCCGAATGGCTGAATGGCCCCGCTGCTGTTTCTAGTAACATTGGGCTCAACATAAATAACACCTCAACCCCATTATAGCTCTTGGCCACGATAGAATAATCCGGTAAGTTATGGAGCATCGTGATCAAAAAATAGCATCTGAGGTATGGCCGTAAAATGTATGTATCTTACTCACGTATATCATATCGAAGTTTTTGGATCTTTTGGATTGAACAACCGTATTTTACGGTGATATAATGAGTATAATTAGTGTAGCAACATTAAAAAAGCCTTGCCGCTGGAACGGCAAAGCTTTGGATCAAAAGCTGGCGGGTTACCCCACGGCGTGCAAAAAATATTGCATAGTTTAAGAAAAACTCACCGGTGGTCTGCCAACCTTACGCGGTGGGTTTTTTCTTTTGTCTAAATTTTCGTCTGAACCAACGGTACAGCTTATGTGCGCTGAGCAGAATGCTCAGTAACGCAGCCAGACCCTTGAGTACATCCAAAAAAGACAAGAGCGTGATCATGGCTATCACCTCCTTACAAAGAAGGCTACGCCGTGATCATCCCCACCACATCTCTTAATCCTTAACAGATTATACCATGATTGTTTTACTAGATTAAAGTTTTTTCAGGGGGAAACGCCCCAAGAAAAATTGATGAATCCAGCCCTCCACATTCTCTTGTTCTTCATGTCCCAGGGCTTTCATTACATCTGTATTGATAGAATTCGTGCGAGCAAGCATTAAAGTGCTTTGGTCACTGAGATTTCCCGTGTCATACCGTTTAGCTACCTTCAAAATGGTTTGATCCAACTGCACTTCATTCAAATACATATGATCCCTCCTGTGGATGATTCTACTACCAAATTATACCTTATTGAATTAGAAAAGGCCCGCTGAAGGGCGGGCCCGCATTTATAAATATTTCATAATCCGACACTTTCATTGAACACCTTTGCGGATAGATTCTTATGCTTCAGATTTATTTACATTTGGATAAATGAAAGCTGCTTGCTTGACTTGAACAGCCTGACGGCGATCAGGACGCGCTGCCTGCTTCTTTTTATGGATAACGCGCTTTGCTCCATAGTGCGCATACAGCTGCGCACCCGCTACGATCGTCAATAGAATAAATCCAATCCAATACCAAGTTACCATACTCATTGTTGATTCCCTCCGTTTTTGTTAGAATGGAGAGGCGTAGGACCTGCGAAGTGTTACGCCTCGACAAAGCCGATTACTTTTGTAGTCGGTTTTTTAGTTGTTCTTCAATCTGTTTTTTTATGATCATAAACGCCACGATCTTTTTATCTAGCTGCTGTGACATCTCAATGACTTCTGTATGAAGCAGCCCCATCTTGAGTCCGATTTCCTCCATCTTGGTCCGCAGCTGCTCCATCTCTACCTCTACTGCCTTCAGTTGGCCATACAGCTCTTCCGTATCTTCCATATGGATTATCCTTTCTGGCGGCTGAGAGCCGCCACAAATTTAGGAGTACATTTCGTGGGCCATTAGGGCGAATGCATCATCAACATTCAGGCTGTCTAACATGTGATTCGTAAGCGCCTCACCTGCCAGCATATAGAGAGCGTCCGCCTTCAACCGTTGTTCGGGACTAAGGGAATTTAACAGGGCATCCTGCACGGCGGCTTCAGGTGATTCCTGTTTTACCGGGAATGGCACCACGTTGTCCGGAAGGAGCGGTGCGAGCTTTGGCTTTTCACGTTTATCGATAACGGGCTTTTCAGCTACCAGTAAGTCTTTGCATGGCCGTGGCTCCAATCCAGCCAGGGCACCCGTCCGGATTAGATCCCGCTCGAGTTCAAGGCGCTCAGGTTTGTTCATATCCAGCCAAGCTTTTTCCGATCCAGCCGCTTCCACCAAAGCGGCCCGCCGCTCTTCAGATAATTGCCGTGAAGCGTTCAGATAGCGCGGTCCTGCAAAAACGTCTCCACGCCATTCATAACCGGTGCATTCTTCGTAATCCGTCTTCCAGAGCACGCGTGTGTAGCTCTCGAAGCGATTCAGTACCAATTCCACATCCTGAACGACCGGACCATCTACCCAGCTCACATGCACACTGTCATAATCGGATCGCATCGAAAATTTGAAGCCGGGAAACACCAGTTTCAGTGCTTCTTGGATATGTTTTTTCGTTTCTTTGCCAGGAATGTTTTTCATATGGATCGTCTCCTTTGGTTTAAAAAAGTGTGGTGGAAGCAGCTGGGATGATTCCGCGCTAACCCTTTTGACGGCCGCATGGGATCGGGTCCCGGAAGGGCGTTTTTTCGCCTTTTGACGCGGAGCTTGGAAACAGGGGCATAGGCGGTT
>NZ_JAVYAE020000018.1:110396-115964 GCF_032334105.1 Paenibacillus hubeiensis | reverse complement strand
CCGTGGACACCTCTTCTTTCGTTAGGTCTATTATTTCTGTTCCTTAACGATGTGTCCACTTTTTATTCTAGCTGCATACGGTTCGTTAGCGCCTCAAAAGGTCATCTTTTCGGCAAATAAGACGTCTCAGGTTCCTTAGAGCTTAGAACATTCCGCTTCTAATTCACCCCGGATGACATTTTCCGGTATTCCCCAGGCGTCATGCCCTCCATTTTTTTAAAGACCTTGCTAAAGTACTTTTCATCCTGATACCCTACCATCTCCGCAACTTGGGCAAGCCGCAGGGAAGGGTTCTGCAGCAGCAGCTTGGCGTTGTTCATCCGCTGTCTTCCAAGGTATTCGGACCAATTGAGCCCGAATTGCTGCTTGAACTTGCGCGAAATGTATTCGCGGCTCAGATAAAATTTCGCTGCAATCTGCTGCAGGGAAAGATCTTCCTTATAATGGGCTTCCGTATAACGCGCGATGTCGCTCATCGGGTCGGAGTTTGCAGGATGTGGCGCGATCAGCGCCTTGCCTGCAGCCAGCAATCGGTGCTCCAGTTGGGACTGGAACAAGCGGATTGATAATCGGCCGGCCCGGTCCAGCGGCAGTTCCGCAAAAGGAAAAGCCTGCTCTTCGATGGTATCCAGATCCATCGCCGTAGGCAGGTCTTCCTGGTCGTCCAGCCAACGGCCGATCATCCACTCGAATTCGTCCATCCACTGCTGCAGTTGTTCGCCCGTAATGACCTCAAGCTGAGAGATGGGTTCGATCCACTCGGCAACGGCTGCCGATATGCTCGCCGCATTGCCGCTCATGGCTGCGACGCGCCACGTTTCCTCCATCGATGACAGGCGCTTTGGTTTGTTTCCGGACTGGACAGGGGGAGAAAGGTGAAGGCATCCTGCGGATTGGCGTATATTTCTTCGCCACAAGCGAAGCCGAGCCTCCTGGTAAGCCGCCGATATCCCTCCGGGATACGCGTCGCAAGAAGAGATGCCAAAATGCAAATGGCGTTGGAGCGTCTGGTCCATACCTTGGTTGACTTTCTCCAGAAGGGACTGCAGACCGGCGCTGTCTCCCCAATAGAGCAGCACGACTTCATCAGGCTGCTCCAAATGCCGGAATGCGACGCCTTTGTCCGGGGTGTTGAACGACTCGGCCGCGATATTGATGACCGAGAAGGCGAGCAGTTCAGGCTGGCTCCGGTATTTGGCCAGTATACCTGCATCGAGATGGGACAGGCTTGTCACGGCTACGCTGCAACAGGGCAGCGCATCAGGAAAGCTCAACTCGTCCCGAAGCTGCTGCAGCCGGGACGCGCCATTCGTCCGACCGGCGACGAGAGCGGTCAGCAGCCTGTCCTGATAATGCGGGCGCATCCGGTTCACAACGATGGATTGTGTGGCGGATTGCCTGCGCGCGGCCTCCGCCTCGCTCCAAGCTCGGCTGGCTTTGACCAGGGAAGCGTTCAGTTCGTCCGCTTCGACGGGTTTAAGCAAATAATCCATGCCGCCGTAACGGATGGCGTGCCGAACCAGCTCAAAGTCGTCATAACCGCTGATGACCACCACTTTACTATGCGGAGCGTGAGTCGAAATCCACTCCAGCAATGCCATGCCGTCTTTCCCCGGCATGCGCATGTCGCTGAGAATAAGTTCCGGAGATTCGGCGGTGATGACCGCCACGGCTTCATTTCCGTCTGCAGCTTCCAGCAATGTTTCTACCCCGAGCTCAGCCCAATGACCAAGCAGACGGATGGCGTCGCGAACGTGTTTTTCGTCATCGACGATCAGTGCTTTCATGGTGTCCACTCTCCTGCGTATAGTTTAATGGTAATGGTGACGCCGCCTTCCTCGCGATTACTGACCGACAGACTGGCTGGGGATTCGGGCGGCGAGTGCAATTGAAGCCTGCGGATGACATTACGCAGACCGATGGATTCGGAATCATCCGCCGCGGTGCCTGCGGTTTCCGCATTCTGTTCATGCTGTTGCATCCACCCTTGAATTTCCTTCAACCGTTGTTCGGATATGTGCGGCCCATTGTTCTCCACTTCGATCTCGACCTGTTGCTCGTTAGTGCGGCGGCTGGACACACGGATTACTGCTTGACCAGGCTGTACGTCTGCCCCGTGCTTGAAGCAGTTTTCAATGATGGGCTGCAGCGTCATTCTGGGGAGTCTGGTCTCCAACGTGTCCCCGGCAAAGCGCAGGTGCACCTCCAGACGTTCGCCGAAACGCTCCTGCTGCAATTGCAAATATAACCGGGCATGCTCCGCTTCCTCCTGCAAGGTGACAAGCGCTTGTTCCCGCATGCTGTAACGAAGCATTTTGGACAGGGAAGAGAGCAGCGTATATACCCGCTCTCCCTGCTGCTGCAGTGCAAGCGTGCCGATGGACTGCAGGGTGTTGTACAGAAAGTGCGGATGAATCTGGGCCTGCAATGCTTTGAGCTGATTGGTTTTATTGGCGATCTCCAACCGGTATTCCCGCAAAATCAGGTTGTTCACCGTATCCATCATATCCCGGAAGTGGCGGGCCAGCACGCCGAATTCATCCCGGCTTTTCAGTTGGATGTTGACATGAAGGCGACCGGCCTGGATTTGATTCATGTACCGCATCAATTGTTTGAGCGGCCCCGTGATGCGGATGGAAATAAACAACGTGGCCACGATGACGAGCAGCAGCGCTGCAATGGCAATGAGCGCATTATTCCAGGTCAGCGAGGTGGCTTGGGCATACAACGTTTCATTCGGAATCTGTTTGACGATGGTCCAATCGGCGAAGCGGCTGCCAAGCTGCTGATAGACATACATGGAACGTTCTTGCTCAAAATGTCCGGATGCGGGAAAGGCTTGTCCCGAGCCTGCTCGTACAAGATCCAACTGTTCCGTCGCCTTAGCGCTCAGAGCTTCCGTACCTTCGATGCTCGACGTGCCTTGATAAATGATGCGGTTCTGCCCGTCTACCACATAGATCTGTTCTTTGGCAGGGTCGTAAAGCCGGTTGCAGATGGCTGCGATCGTATCCATGTTGAGATCGATGGCGAGCACCCCGAGCTGTTCCGTCGAAGGGATGTCCATAATGATCCGGCGCAGAGTCACGACCGTTCGAGGGGCGCCCCCTGCGGCGGAAGCCTTGAAGCCATAGGAATGGCTGACGTGTGCAGGCTCAAACCAAATGTCGGTTTGTCCCTGTGCGACATCGTCATGCGGGAAGCCGGCATAAGCCTGCTCCCGTTCCTCTCTTTTTGGAAATGGATCGGTAATCAAGGTCGACTGATTGGCGGCATAAGAGTGCAGATATAGTTGAAACACGTCCGGAACGGAAGTGCGAATCGTTTGCAGCGTCGTGTAGATTTCGGCTACGGCACGGTAGTCCCCCGGAATTTTGATCAGGTTGCGCAAAAATTTCGGATCGTTGTACACGGCCAGTGAAGCCTTCGCCACGTTGTCGAGCACGTTGTTTAGATTGGTGGACGCCTGATAAATCAGGCGGATGTTCTCTTGCGTCGCCTGTTCGCGCAAGGCCGTTTTCGTCTGGGTAAAGGTCATGTACGTAGACGCCAGCAGCGGCAGCGTTGTAGCAATGAGCATAAAGGCAATCAGTTTGATGCGAATGCTATAGTATTTGGACATCGAAACACCCTTCCGGCTTAGGTATGGGAGAGGACAATATTTTACACCCAACTGTTCACAAGGGTCGGTGTTTCCTGCGGCAGCATTGGGGTTTAATAGAAAAAGAGACCGAATCCATCCAACCTTAGAAGGGGGAGAACGACATGAAGCATCGCAGGTCATCACAGCTGTTGCAGCAGCTTGTGTTTGTGGGTCCCTCCATCGTCTTTTTTATTCTCATTATCGTCATTCCTTTCCTGCTCGGCATGGTGTATTCTTTTACCGACTGGAATGGCGTGTCCGCGACAATCAACTGGATTGGGCTCGACAACTTCCTGCATATTTTTGCAAACGATCCCAAGTTCCAGACCGCATTCTGGTTTACGGTGCGCTTCACGGTGGTTGGCGTGGTGCTGACCAACATCATCGGATTTTTCCTGGCGTATTTCCTGACCAAACCGCTGAAGTCGAGAAACATGCTGCGCACGATTTTTTTCATGCCCAACGTCATCGGCGGATTGCTGCTCGGCTTCATCTGGCAATTCATATTTGTGAAAGGGTTTTCAACAATAGGCGATCTGACCGGCTGGTCCTTCTTTAATCTCCCCTGGCTGGGGGACGAGGCGACGGCCTTCTGGGGAATCGTCATTGTGTTTGTATGGCAGACTGCAGGTTATCTGATGGTGATCTACATTTCTTCCTTGACCAACGTCTCCCCGGATCTGCTGGAGGCCGCCGAAATTGACGGAGCAAGCCGCTGGCAGATCTTGCGCAGCATCATCGTACCGCTCATCATGCCGGGCGTGACCATCTGTCTGTTTTTGGCCATCTCCTGGTCGTTCAAAATGTTCGATCTCAACCTGTCGCTCACGAAAGGCGGACCGTTTGGCTCAACCGAGTCGGTGGCGCTCAACATCTACAATGAGGCTTTCGTGAACAACCGGTACGGGATCGGGACGGCCAAAGCATTTGTGTTCTTTGTCATCGTGGCCATCATTACGATCATTCAGGTACGGCTGACCAAGAGCAAGGAGGTGGAGGCATAATGGAAACAAGCAAAAATTATCGGTTCGGGACGCTGCTTACCGAGGTGATCATGGTACTGGTCGGGCTGCTGTTCCTGGTCCCGTTCTACTTCCTGTTCGTCAATTCGGTCAAAACGTTTGGCGACCTGCTCACCAATTCGGCCGCATGGCCCGAGTCGTTCCAGTGGGCGAACTATTCGAACGCATGGGAAAAAATAAACTTTCCTTCCGCGCTAGTCAATTCGCTGATCGTTACGATCGTCAGCAACCTGCTGCTGGTGCTCATCAGCTCGATGGCGGCTTATCGGATGGTTCGCAGCAACACCCGGTTCAACCGGATCTTGTTCGGCCTGTTCATCGCCGCAATGGTGATTCCGTTCCAGTCTATCATGATTCCGCTGGTGACGGTAACCAGCAATCTGGGTCTGATCGACAGTCTCGCCGGGCTGATCATTTGTTATCTCGGTTTTGGGGCCCCCATGTCGATATTCCTGTTCCACGGATTCGTCAAATCCGTGCCGGTCGAGATCGAAGAGGCTGCACGAGTGGACGGAAGCTCCGTATACGGCGTGTTCTTCCGCATCGTGTTTCCTCTCATGAAGCCGATGTACGTTACGGTCATCATCCTGAACACGCTTTGGATCTGGAACGACTACCTGCTGCCGTCCCTGATCCTGCAAAGCTCCAATCTGCGCACGATACCGATTGCGACCTTTGCGCTGTTCGGCCAGTACACGAAACAGTGGGATTTGGCACTGCCTGCGCTGGTGCTCGGCATTATGCCGATTATCATATTCTTTTTGTTAATGCAAAAATACATTATTCAGGGGATCACGGCGGGATCAGTTAAAGGGTAGGTGTAGGTGTGCGAGTGTGGTCGCTCCGGGAGCAGCTGCACTTCCGATCGCTGTTGCTCCCCGGTGGCCTGAATGAGTAGGGCAA
>NZ_JAVYAE020000018.1:0-110296 GCF_032334105.1 Paenibacillus hubeiensis | reverse complement strand
GAAAGAAGCAAAGAGGGACCGTGCTGTGAGGAGAAGGAGCACGGTCCCGGAAAAAACAGATCAAGGTAGGTGCGAGTGTGGTCGCTCCGGGAGCAGCTGCACTTCCGATCGCTGTTGCTCCCCGGTGGCCTGAATGAGTAGGGCAAGGAAGCCACCGGGTATCAAAGGCGACCGCTGCGCTTCTCCAGTGCATTCAGCTCCCTCCGCTTTCGACTCGCACGGAAAGAAGCAAAGAGGGACCGTGCTGTGAGGAGAAGGAGCACGGTCCCGGAAAAAACAGATCAAGGTAGGTGCGAGTCCGGTCGCTCCGGGAGCAGCTGCACTTCCGATCGCTGTTGCCCTTCGGCGGCGCTGGATAAAGTGATAGCTGAGGAAGCCGCCGAATGTCAAAGGCGACCGATGCGCTTCTCCAGTGCATCCAGCTCCCTCCGCTTTCGACTCGCACGGAAAGAAGCTGCCCGTCCAAAATCATTCAAGGGAGAGAATGCTCATGAAAAAAATGACGAAGTTAGCGCTGCTCATGATGGTTGCTTTTGCGGTGGTACTCGCCGGTTGCGGCAATGGCGACAAAAGCGGAAGCCCTACAAGCAATCCGGGCGGCGGAGAAACGCCTGCTGCGCCCGGGGACAAGGTCATCAAAATCTTTCAATACAAGGTCGAAATTGCGGAAGCGCTCAACCGGCTCAAAGCGGAATACGAAGCTTCCCATCCAGGCATCAAGCTGGACATTCAAACCGTCGGCGGCGGCAGCGATTACGGCGCGGCACTGAAGGCGAAGTTCGCGGCTGGCGAACAGCCCGACATTTTCAACGTGGGCGGTTATCGTGAGCTGGATACGTGGCTTGAATATCTGGAGGACTTGTCCGGCGAGTCTTGGGCCAAGGATGCGCTTGAGGTAGCCAAGGAGCCGATGACCAAAGACGGCAAGCTGTATGGCCAGCCGCTGGCATTAGAAGGGTATGGTTTCATTTATAACAAGGACCTGTTCGCGAAAGCAGGCATCACTGAGATTCCAACGACGCTGGAAGCGCTGGAGCAAGCTGCACAGAAGCTGCAGGATGCAGGCATTACGCCGTTCTCTAACGGATATCAGGAGTGGTGGGTGCTGGGCAACCATAACGTCAATGTGGCTTTTGCCAATCAAACCGATCCGGTTAAATTCATTCAAGGTCTGAACGACGGCACCGAGAAAATCCCGGGCAACCAGGTGTTTGCCGATTGGATGAACATGCTCGATCTTACGCTCAAATACAGCAACAAAAACCCGCTGACCACCGACTACAATACTCAAGTAACCTTGTTCGCAACCGGTGAAGCGGCGATGATGCAGCAAGGGAACTGGACGCAGGTGCAGATTGACGGCATCAATCCCGACCTGAACCTTGGCATCCTGCCGATGCCGATCACCAATGAACCGAATGATAAACTGTTCGTCGGCGTGCCAAACTTCTGGGTTGTGAACAAGAACTCCCAAGTGAAGGCGGAAGCGAAAGAGTTTCTGGAATGGCTCGTTACGTCGGATGTCGGTAAAAAATATATGACGGAGGAATTCAAATTCATCCCGGCCTTCAGCTCCATCCAGGCGTCCGAAGAGGAGCTGGGCGATCTGGCAGCCGAGATCATGAAATACAGCCAGGAAAACAAAACGCTGAGCTGGAACTTCAACCGCTTCCCTGAAGGCGTGCCGCAGGAATTCGGAAGCACGATTCAGGCCTACGTTGCGGGCAAATCGGATAAAAACGACTTGCTCGAAGCACTGCAGCAGAACTGGGACAGCCTTAAAAAGTAACTTGTGATACGTCATGAAACGTCCATTTGAATCAGCCGGGAGTCATATCCCGGTTGATTTTCTATTTATAGTACTGTATAGTTCTAAATATGAAAAATGATAACACAACCACTCGGTCGAAAAAAGGGGCCGGCTCCAACCCGAACAATCGGGCGAAGGCCATCGAGGTGGCCTCACAACTGTTTCTGAGCCAGGGATACAGCTATGTCAGCATGGATGAAGTCGTGAAGGCCAGCGGCGTATCGAAGTCCAACATTTATTATCATTTCAAAAACAAGGAGGAACTGCTGCTCGCCGTCGTGCAATTTTGGATTGCCCGTTACGAGTCGGACGTGTATTTACTGCTCAGCCAACGTGAGCGTTCCGTGGAGGAACGCGTAACTATGTTTATTGCATCCCTTTCCTCCGGCATGGAGCAGCGTGATTATGCATGGGGTTGTCCGTTCGTCACGCTGTATATGCAGACGCCGCCGGACGCGCCGGAAGTGAAAGAGACGATATCGCGTTTTTTGCGCGAGCTTCAGCCGTTGGTGGAAAAGCTGTTGCGACAAGGAATTGAGCAGGGGGAGTTCCGGGCCAATATCGATCCGCAATCTGCGGCTTCCTTGTTCGTGACGGCACTGGAGGGCTCGCTTGTGCTGGCAGAAACTTCGCGGGACGTTTCCATCCTGGAACGGTCTGCACGCACATTTTGCCAAATGCTTCGGTAATCGAAGCACTTTTTTTACACATGATTAGTACTATTTAGTACTAATTAAACACTATGCATTGATGGAGGTACAATAATGATTACTGCAAATATAGATAAGGAAAGTGCGGGTAATACAACCATTTTCATGACAGGCAGCACGGGATTCATCGGCAAAGAAGTGGTAAAAAAGTTCATGAACGGCACGGCGAATCTGTTACTGTTGGTTCGTTCCGAATCGAGAGCAAGAAAAGCGATGCGGAATCACGGGATCGGAGTGGACGAGAGAATCCGATTCGTAGAGGGCGACCTGTCCCGGCCGGGTCTTGGGCTTAATGGCGAAGACAGGAAGCGGGTTATGGAAGCCGACGTCATTATTCACTCGGGCGGCACGATGGACGTTACCTTGGAACGGAAGGAGGCTGAACGTATTTTCATGAACGGGGCCAAGGAGATCGCGGTGCTGGCGGAGGATATTCATAAGACGCGGGGACTGCGGCATTTTATTCATGTTGTAGGTTACATGAGTCCCTACGGAGATGACGATAATTCGTCGTTACCGACTAATCGAAAGAAGCGGGCAGCGGACAATCCGGGGAAATGGAAAAGATGGCTCAATACCATGCTTCACACCGAGAGTGCCTACGAGCATATGAAATTTGAAGCGGACCGCTACATTCGCGAGCATGCCAAGCAATGCTCTTATCCTCTATCGGTGGTCAACCCGAGCACGGTCGTGGGGCCTTTTCCGACAGGAATTACAGAGCAGCTCGGGGGATTCGGCCTGCTCGTCCAAGCGACGAGAACCCGGAAAATGCCCGTTGTCCCTGGAGGTTCGCATCATTGGCTGCCGCTGGTATCCAATGATGTGGTGGCTGCAGCGATTGTCTTTCTTGCTGGCGAGTCGGATCCGACGGGAGGAACATTTCCGTTGTTGTCGCGTAAGGAGGTTGGCCCGGACATGAAAGATCTGATCGGCATGTTAGCGTCTGAACTGGACGTTTCCACCCCTCGCGGAGTCGTCCCGCTGCCGTTAATCCACGTTCTGATGAAAGCGGGCGGAAGTCGAATTAGCGGCATACCACCGGAATCTCTAGCGTTCATCACGACGCGTGAGTTCGAGGTTGAGCAGACGGAACGGCTTTTTGCATGCATGGGCCGAGCAATGCCTGATATTTCGGCAATGCTTCCCGATGTCGTGGCTGATTTGGATTATCGGATAAGCTATCCCTCGAAAGAAACAAACCTGCCCACAGGCTGGACGCGAACGCGGAAAGGGGAATTGGCGGTGTTGTCTCATGAGGGGGAAGGGGACCCGTGGATTATCGTTCATGGCTTGATGAGCGATGCAGATGATATGCTGCCCTTGGGGCAGGAGATTTGGAGCCGAACGGGAAACCCGGTGTGGCTGATCGATCTGGCAGGGTTCGGCCGATCTGCGAGACGAAGGCAAGCGTCGGAAACAAGCAATGCGTTCAGCAGACAGGTGGCAGCACTCCACCGCGTGCTAGCCGAAGTAAACGGGCCGATGACGCTGGTCGGCCATTCGGTTGGTGCGGCCATCGCCTCAGAAGCAATGCGGGAGAGCGGGCGCCTGGATATCGACCTGGCCTTGCTGCAGCCGGTCTGGGGGGCCCCGAAGGACAAGCTTCAGCGTTTTGCATCTAGATTGCCGCGCAGAATGTTACATCGTGAACTTTCCAGGATGAGCGCGCAGCGCATGATTCGTCAGTTGCAGCGGACGAATTCGGCAGATGCGGAACAGGCTGTGCTTGAAAGTTATGCCGCAAGAGCCGCGGCAGGGCTGAAATCTCCGCGGATTGCGGGAGCGAATGCGGATTTGCTGCAATGGATTTCAAGGCCTGATCGTGAAGTGGCGATCACGGCGGAGAAGGCGTCCACAACGATACTTGTCTGGGGATTAGAGGATACTGGATACGAACCACCTTCAGGCATTCATACCGATGTACAACGTGCCGATGTTCCTCATGGTCATCAGTTTCCCATATTTCAAGCAGCTAAAACGGCTACCTTACTGGTGGAATGGCAGGATGGGCGCCGATGAATTGAAACGTGTCGCCATTGAACCAAGTGTGAGTATTTGTGACACAATAGGGTAGAACTAATTTAGGTTAAGCGCTATATTTTCGTTTTTTTATTCTTATCGCACAATAAACCAACGATCATTTTGGCAAAGCGGCACATTGTGACCGGCTTCTCGGCTGCGTTAGACTTGATCACAAGATATAACAGCTTAGAGAGGATGTGTAGCGATGCCACTTCAAAAAACATTGTTGGCACTTGAAGCGCTCGACAGCGCTTACGTTAACGGGGAGTCGGTGAAACAGCTGTTTGGCGCTTATCCACGCGTAACGGTCGACGTTATGACGGTGCAGGGAGAAAAGGGCAGCACCGACTTTGTGAAAGTGGTTGTGCCTGGTAGCGAAGGTAAACGATCTGGCGGACAAGCTCCGACGATGGGCATTGTGGGCCGTCTCGGCGGAATCGGTGCGCGCCCAAGCCGCATCGGTCTTGTTTCCGACGCCGACGGAGCAGTAGCTGCTATTGCAGCGGCATTAAAGCTGGCGGATATGCAAACGAAGGGAGATACGCTGAAAGGCGACGTGATCGTCACGACGCACATTTGCCCGGATGCCCCGACATTGCCGCATGAGCCGGTTGATTTCATGGATTCCCCTGTGGATATCTTGCAAATGAACGAACACGAGGTTTTGCCGGAAATGGAAGTGATCCTGTCCATCGACACAACGAAGGGCAACCGCGTTATCAACCACAAAGGCATCGCCATTTCGCCGACGGTGAAAGAAGGGTACATTTTGCGCGTCAGCGAGGACTTGCTGCGCATTATGGAAATGACAACAGGACAACTTCCCGTGACATTCCCGGTGACGATGCAGGACATTACGCCTTATGGCAATGATCTGTACCATATCAACTCCATTTTGCAGCCGGCAGTAGCTACTCATGCTCCGGTTGTGGGCGTGGCTGTAACAGCCCAGTCGGCTGTGCCAGGTTGCGGAACCGGTGCGAGCCATGAGGTGGATATTGCCAGCGCCGTACGTTTTGCAGTTGAAACGGCCAAGGAGTTTACTGCTGGTATCTGTTCGTTTTATAACGAGTCGGAATATGATCGTATCCTCGGATTGTACGGGTCGATGAGAGTGCTTCAAACCGCAGGTGCGCAGACCACTCCGGCCGTTTGATAACATGAATTTCCCGGCCTGCGAATTTGGGAGACGGGTGAATTGTTTTCGAAGGAGTTGATGACATGAAGCAATTGGGCATGATCACCATTGGCCAAGCTCCGCGGACGGACGTCGCGCCCTTGATCGAAAAATATTTGGAAGGCAGAGCGGAACTCGTGCAAAGCGGCGTGCTGGACGGTCTGACCGCGAAGCAAATTGCCGAGCTCGCCCCTGAACCCGGGGATTACGTGCTGACGTCCCGGTTAAAGGACGGCAGCGCTGCCGTGGTGGCTAGAGAGAAAATCCGGCCGCTTCTCGATGGAAAAATACGCGAACTGGAGACGCTCGGCATTCGAACAATCCTGTTGCTGTGCACAGGCTCCTTCCCTGGGTTGCACGCCAACCGCTCCCATCTGATCGAGCCGGACCGGATCATTCCCCCAGCGGTGCAGGCGCTGGCAGATGGCCGCAGGCTGGGATTGATTGGCCCGCTGCCCGAACAAGCGGGACAGCTGGATTTGAAGTTTTCCACCCTTGTTCAACCTGCCTTTGCTGCCGCTTCGCCGTACACGTCGGGCGAAGCGGAATTTCGCCAAGCTGTGGAAACGCTGAAGGGGAGAGTGGAACTGATCTTGCTTGACTGCATGGGATATGACGAACGCCATCGCGAATGGGTAAGTAAGGCAGCCGCAGGAATCCCGGTCATTTTGTCGAATGCTCTAATGGGCAAACTCGTCTCGGAGACCGTCTGAGCCGGTAGTTTGACATAGGAGGAGGCAATACAATGAATCAACAACAGATCGAAGTGAGTAAAAATGTACTGGTCCAGTGCCTGGGACTCCGTCCCGGAGAGACGCTGGCCGTTGTGGCTGATGACGCAAAGCGGGAGCTTGCGGAATCCATCTATGAAGCAGGCAAGGAACTCGGAGCAGAAGCGATGCTCCTGGTTATGAAGGAGCGCAGCAGATCCGGCGAGGAACCTCCGGCACCGATCGCCGAGGCGATGGCGCGTGCCGATGTGGCCGTGTGTGTAACGCGCCATTCGGTAACGCACACTCAGGCACGCAAAAATGCGGCGGCTGCCGGCACGCGGGTTGCAACCATGCCAGGTATGACGGAAGACATGTTCCTGAACGGGGCGATTACGGCGGAATATACCCAGGTCAAAGCGCTGACTGAAAGGGTAACGGACATGCTGACAGCGGGCAAAGAAGTCCGGATCGAGAAGGAGGGCAGATCCTTGTCGTTCTCGATTCATGGTCGGAATGGCGTGCCGAGCACAGGGATGTACCTGAATCCTGGAGAATCGGGCAATTTACCTTCGGGCGAAGCTTACATCGCGCCGGTTGAAGGCCAGGGAGAGGGACGGATCATTGTGGACGGTTCGATCGCGGGTATCGGAGCATTACCTGAACCGATTGAGTTGACCATCGAGGGAGGACGCTTGATCGCGGCAACAGGCGAAAACGGCGAAAAGCTGCTTTCCGTTTTGGGAGATGGCGACGGCCGTTATCTTGGTGAATTCGGAATTGGAACCAACAATAAAGCGAGAATTACCGGTGTTGTGCTGGAGGACGAAAAAGTATATGGCACCATTCATATTGCATTTGGCAGCAACAATACGTTTGGTGGAACCGTAGCTGCCGGCGTTCATATTGATGCCGTTGTGCAGAAGCCTGATGTATATATTGATGATGTCCTAATTATGCGTCAAGGGGAGTTGCAGTCTTAGGCTCGTGCTGGTGCTGGTGCAAGTTGGCGCATCAATTCGATCCAGCAAATCCAGGGATATCCACAACATGTCCAGGGATGTTGACAGCAATCGCGATTTACGTCAGCTTTACAAACAAGTACACAATATATACACAGGATATCCACAGTTATACACAGGCTGGTATAGGTTTATAAACAAGATACCGCTACTATATCCACAAGTTATGCACAAATTGGGGAGGAATATGTGAATGCTGGGTATCATTCGAGTAATTACGCTGCAAAATGATGAAGATATTCACAAACATGGGTCTTTGATCGAAGCGAAATATGGCCTTCCCGTGCTTAGCCGCTGTATTCCGGAGCAGTCTCTTGGCGTGTATGATGAGGAAACCGAAGCTGAGTCTGTTCCCAAGATCCTCAGTCTGGCGATCGAGCTCGAAAGGCTGGGGTGTTCGGCTATTGGCATTAGTTGCGCGGCTGACCCGGCACTTGCCGAGACTAGGAAAGTGGTTCGTATTCCTGTGTATGGTGCAGGGTCCTGCGCTGCACATCTTGCATTAACGTCTTCCAACCGGGTTGGTGTTCTGACCATTCTGGAAGAAGTACCAACACGCATCCGTTCTATTTTGGGAGATGCATACATTGGCATGGATCGCCCGGAAGGCGTCGTGACTACCGTGGATCTGAATACGCCTTCGGGAAAGCGTGCAGCTCTTGATGCAGGAATGCGCCTGCGCGAACGCGGGGCTGATTCGATCGTACTGGCATGCACAGGGTTCGCCACCATGGGCTTTGCCTCGATTGCTGAACAGGAATTGGGCATCAGGGTGCTTGATCCGATTCTGTCGCTGGGGGCGGCAGTTTCCGCATCGTGTTCGGATGCATCGGTACAGACATGAAGAGGTTTGAGATGGAGATATCCACAATGGAACAAATATAGATTTAGGCTGATTCGATTAGGAGATAGCGTTGACCTATGCGGGGATTGATCCTCGTCCGTCAACGCTGTTTTTTAATGCTCTAAAGTGAGGTGGCCTATTATTATTCCGAGTAAAAGTGTCGCACGGGAAAAATTATTTTCAATGTTTGATAATGCGTATAACAACGTGAAAATCATTATGATTTTCATTGAAACTGTGTTCTTATATTTCATATAACATATATTCCCTTTTTGTTTGCATCATGAGTCTGGTACACTTACATGAAAATTTGAGGTATAAGTAATAAAAGTTAACATCAAAAGGTGTCCATTCCGGATCAGGGGGCGATTGACTTGAGAACAACAGGGGTTACTTTGCGGGAATTACTCCACATATCGATTCTGGGGAAAGCAAAAATCATCAGCGGCAGTCAAGGATTGGATCGGGTTGTAAGGTTTGTGGACATTATGGAGGTGCCTGATTTAAAGGGATGGCTGAGAGAGGGTGTTCTGTTGCTGACGACGGCTTATTCCATCCGGCATGATCCAGCTATCTTGGGCGAATTGGTTCATACGATGAACGAGGCAGGTGCCGCAGCGCTAGCCATCAAACCGGCCCGATTTCTTAAAGAAATCCCGGCAGAGGCCATAGAGGCAAGCAATGCGTGTGGCCTGCCCATCATCGAAATTCCGCCGGAAATTCCCTATATGGACATTACTCAACCTGTGATGGAGCTGGTTCTCGATCGGCAAGCGGCGCTGCTCCGGCGCTCGGAAGAAGTATACCGGACGCTGACCACAATGGTGCTGGAGAACAGCGGCATTCAAGCGGTTGGTGACAATATTGCTGACCTGCTGCAGGCCCCTGTTGAGGTGTTGGACAATGCCGGGCGGACGATCGTATCATCTCCTCCGGATCATGATTGGCAGAAATCGGACGAATCGCTGCTTGCTTGGGAAATTAACGTGGATCGGCGCCGAGTTGCTCGGTTGCTGGTGGACAAGCAGGCGCTGGATGACATGGAACAAGTGGTGATCGAACAGGCGAGGCTTGTCCTGTCTCTGGAGTTGATGCGGAATAAGGTTGCCGAAGACACCGAACTGCGTCTCAGGGGTAATTTTATCGACGAGCTGATGACTCCGCCTATGCTGTCGAGGCATGAAGCGGAAACGAGAGGGCGCAAGTTGGGTATGAATCCCGGGCATATCTGGGAAGTGGCTGTCATCGAAGGAGAAGCGGAACCGGACGAGGAGTTGTTGGCCACCCTGTTGGATCGCGAAGCGCGGCGACGGGGTGTTGCGCCGCATATCGAGTTTCGCTCGAACCGTGCCGTGTTGTTTCTGCCGACGCCTGAGTATATGCAGCATGGGCGCGATGAAGAGGGAGATGCGACCTGGAGCGAGACGATTACAAGCTGGATGGAAGACACGTCCCACCGGCTCGGGACTTTCCGGGCAGGGATCGGCAGCAGGGTGTATCTATGGAACATGCATCAAAGTTATGGCGAAGCACGAAATGCATTAAGGGTCTCGGAGAAACTATGCACGTCCACTACAACGCGGTTTGAAGACGTCGAGGCGTATCATCTGCTTGGCGAAACGACGGCATCGGCCCCCGGTTATGAGGCGTTATTCGAGCGAAAGTTGGGCAAGTTGCGTCAATATGATGAGGAACATGGCGGCGACATGCTCCGCACCTTGTTCTACTATTTGGAGAGTCGCGGCAGTCTGATGGAGACGGCAAGCAGGCTCTACATCCATCGGAATTCGGTCAAATATCGGTTGGAACGCATCAGGGACATTGTCGGATTTGACCTGAATCACCCTCGTGAGCAATTCGTGTGCCACCTGTGTCTCGTATACCACTATCTCCGGCAAGGACAGGAGGAACGGTGAACAACCTGTAACTGGATGATATGGAAAATGTATATGTAGAGCGAGGCTGCCTGTGAAAAGGGTGCAAGATGGTCATTAGATTAATTGGTGTTATTAAATATGACATAAAGCGATGATATTAGTGCACAGCCGACAAACGGTTGTGCATTTTTTTAGCTGAATTGGACGTAGTTCGACCCTCTGAATCTATGTAAAATAAGCACAATTACTAAAGAAGAGACGATAATGGCGGGAATCTTGACATGACATTGTCTGCTCGACACAACATGACAGCAAAGTGAGGACAACAGAGGTAAAGGGGTTGATCGATTGTTAGCTTATACGGTCCGAAGGTTGCTGCAGATGATCCCGGCACTGCTGGGCATCGTAGTCATTACGTTTATTCTGTCCAGGGTGCTGCCCGGGGACCCCGCGCTCGTGATGGCCGGGGAACAAGCGACCGATGACGTCATTAACCGGATTCGGCAAGACATGGGGCTGGACCAACCGTTATTCGTACAGTTTTTTACTTATGTATGGCAGCTGCTTCAGGGCGATCTGGGCTTCGCCTATCACACGGGCCATACGGTAGCGAGCGATTTCGCCTCGCGCTTCCCGGCAACGATTGAGCTGACGCTGGCCAGCATCGTGATCGCCATTTGCGTCGCCATTCCGGTGGGCATTATAGCGGCTACGAAAAAGGAATCCTTCATCGATCACATTTCCAGAGTATTTTCGTTGATTGGTGCTTGTGTACCGATTTTTTGGCTGGGTCTGCTGTTCATCTACATTTTCTACTCGATTCTCGGTTGGGCACCTGCACCGATGGGCCGCATCAGCGGCGACCTGAATCCGCCGACCCATACTACCGGGATGTACGTACTGGATAGCCTGCTCAGTGGTGACATCGTTGCATTGAAAAGCAGCTTGGCCCATTTGTTGCTTCCGGCGATTTGCCTGAGCACGGGCACGATGGCCATCGTGGCCCGCATGACCCGTTCAAGCATGCTGGAAGTCGTCGGGCAGGATTACGTACGGACTGCGAGAGCAAAGGGGCTCAGCGAGGCTTCCGTCGTGGGCAGGCACTCCTTGATCAATGCCCTGATTCCGACGTTGACGGTGCTTGGCCTTCAATTTGGCGGATTGATGGGCGGAGCGGTCATTACAGAAACGATTTTTTCCTGGCCCGGGCTAGGCGGTTACGTCACAGACTCGATTCTGGCTGCGGATTACGCGCCGATTCAAGCTTTTACACTCGTCAGTGCGATCCTGTTCTGTTGCATCAATCTGATCGTTGATCTGGTCTACGGCCTGATTGATCCGCGAATTCGTTATGAATAAAGATGCCGTGAAAGGAGGATACCCGCTGTGAATACTGCTGCGCCAACAACACTGGGAAGTTCAAAGCCGGTACAAGAAGCCGCTGCCAAACCCAAAACCTTTCTGCGGCTGCTGCTGCGCAATCGGCTTGCGGTCGTAGGCCTGACCTTTATCGTCATGTGGACGGTGATTGCGGCTGTCGCCCCTTGGATCGCGCCATATGATCCTTACGCAACAAACACTGCGGTTAAGCTGCAGTCCCCTTCCGGCGAGCATTGGTTCGGAACGGACAATTACGGCCGCGATATTCTGAGCCGCGTGCTCCATGGAGCACGCATCAGCATATGGACGGGCCTGATCGCCGTCGGCATTTCGTTTCTGATCGGCGTTCCGCTCGGCGGAATCGCTGCCTATTATGGCGGTCGGATGGGGAACATCATTATGCGGCTGATGGATGTACTGCTGGCGTTCCCCTCCTTGGTCCTGTCGATGGCGATTGCAGCATCCATGGGTAACGGTTTGACCAGCGCAATGATCGCCGTCGGCGTTGTCGGCATTCCCGAGTTCGCCAGACTGATGTATGGGCAGACGGTATCGCTGCGCGAGAAGGAATACGTCGAAGCCAGCCGGGCCATCGGGGTGAAGGATCGGACGATCCTGTTCCGCCACATTTTGCCCAACGCGCTTGCGCCCTTGCTTGTGCAGGCCACACTCGGGATGGGTTTCGCGATTTTGACCGCATCAAGCCTCAGTTTCCTGGGGCTCGGCGTCAAGCCGCCAACGGCCGAGTGGGGCGCGATGATCTCGGAAGGCCGCGAATACATTATTTCCGGTCAATGGTGGCTGGTGACTTTCCCGGGTCTCTCCATTGCAACTTCGATTTTAGGCTTCAATTTGCTGGGAGACGGATTTAGGGATGTATTGGACCCAAGGTTGCGTTCGGGCAGATAGAGGGGATTTATCGCGGGTTCGCAACATGCTGCTTGCTTGGACCTGCTTGAAGTCCCTGAACCTTGCTCGTTGAATATGAATTTCAAGACGTGGATTGTACCGGTTGATATGCATGTTGGAGACTTGCGCTTGGAAGTGGTGATATGAAGAAGGAAGCTGCTCGTCCGACTCATCATCCTTCAAAGTCCATCATTGATCTTATGCCACTAGCGCATTGAAGCAGATACATCCCCTCTCTTCCCTATCCTAGGGTGTGCTGTTTCATTGGGGGAGTGACAATAATCAAACGAGAGTCTTCGAGGCATACATCCGGAACCACGGCTGGGGCTCTGCGAGGATGGAGCGGGGAGGTGTATAACCTCTTACTCTATTTAAGCACCGCAACAACGCTTCACAGTTTTAAACATAAAGGCGTAGAGAGAATTCAACCTGCTGTAATGCAGCCAGGATTGGGATGCGGGCGTGACCCGCGAATCCGGCCTGGCTGCAGTCCAATCAAGAGATGGTCCAAATGGGGAGGATACAGACATGAACAAACGCAAATGGTTTTCTGCAATGATTGCCCTTACCGTCGTGCTCAGCGGCTGTGCCAGCAATGCGAACCAGCAACCGGCAGCAACGGGCACGGGAGAGACAACAAAACCCGCACCAACCTTGACAGTGGCTTATTCAGAGGGCGGAACAACGATGGATCCGGCAGAAGCCAACGATTTAACCTCGGATACGCTGGTACTCGCTACTTATGATCAGTTGGTCACTTACGGGGTGAAAACGGTCGATGGCGGAGAAGTGGCCGATACCGAGAACATCCAGCCGATGTTGGCGGAGAGCTGGGACGTGTCTGACGACAACGCGACGTACACATTCAAGCTCAAAAGCGGCGTGACGTTCCAAAGCGGAAATCCGGTGAACGCGGATGCGGTCGTATATTCATTTGAACGGGTGAAAAATTCAAGCTCGGGCAGCTTTCTGTACGGCATGGCCGATATCAAAAGCGTGACCAAGATCGACGATTCGACCGTCGAAATCGCGCTGAACAAGCCAAACCACATGTTTACCCAAATCATTGCCATGTACACCTTCTCCATCGTGGACCAAAAGCTGGTCGAGGAGAAAGGTGATGAATATCTCAAGACCAATGCGGCCGGTTCCGGACCATTCTCCCTCGAAAAGTGGGATCCGGCGAGCGAGGCCGTATTCCAAGCCAACAACGATTACTGGCAGGGAGCGCCTCAGCTGGGCAAAGTCACGCTGAAATTCACGAAAGAAGCGTCCAACCGGGTACTGCTGCTGAACAAGGGCGACGTGGATATGGCGATTGAAATTCCTCCCAAAGACGTAACGGCCTTGCAGGAAAACAGCGATCTAACGATTGCCTCCAATGCGAGTAACCGAATTCTGTTCTTTGCAATGAATAACAATGTAAAGCCGTTCGACAACGAAAAGGTGCGGCAGGCCATCTCATACGCCATTCCTTATGACCAACTGATCAATGACGTCATGTATGGACAAGCCAAAACGATGAAGAGTGCAGTGGCGAGCAATACGCCGGGATACACGGATGCGGGTTACGTCTACGAATACAATCTCGACAAATCCAAACAATTGCTGGCCGAAGCCGGATATGCAGACGGATTCAGTTTTGACTTCACGCTGGGCTCGGGCTTTGACGATTGGGAATACGACGCCGTATTGATTCAGGCCGAGCTTGCCAAAATCGGCGTCACGATGAACATCAACAAGGTGGCGCGTGCGCAGTTCCTTGAACAGCAAAAAGAAGGCAACCTGGTATCTTATATTTCCAAATGGACCTCCTTTGTCAATGATCCTGGTTACCATCTCGGCTTCCTGCTCTATGGCGAAGGTTCCTCCAACTATATTCACTACAACAATGCGGAAGTGAACAAGCTGTGGGAGGAAGCCGGTGCCGAGCCGGATGCGGATAAACGTAACGAACTGTACGGAAAGGCGCAGGAAATCATTACAACGGAAGCGCCTTGGGCGTACTTGTACGAGTACAATCGCGTCGTGGGCATGAACAACAAGATCAGCGGATACGTGTATTACCCGGATGAAGTGCTGCGCTTCTATCCGCTTAGCAAAGGCGAATAAGAAGGCAGCGAAAGCGGACGGGAGACAGGCGGACAGCCTGTCTTCCGACCATTTGCCGCATGTCCTTGCTTGCATAACCATATCGGAAATACGGAGAGGAGCCTGACCATGATGGATTGGAAAAAGAAAGTGCTGGATGCGATCGAGGAAAATCAGGACGAGCTGCTTGAGCTGTGCTCCAAGCTCATTCAGTTCCCGACCGAAAACCCGCCGGGAGATTCCCGGGAAATTAGCGCGTTTATCATCGAATACCTGCATCAGGCCGGGATCGGCACCAAGGTGCACGCAGCAACGGAAACGATGCTGAACCTGGTCTCCACGCTGAAGGGCACAGGCGAAGGGGATGAAGGAAAACATCTGATCTTCTGTGGTCACACGGACGTTGTTCCTGCGGGCGATTTATCCCGTTGGGATTTCGATCCGTTCTGCGGCGAAATTCGGGACGGGTACATGCTTGGACGCGGAGCTTCTGACATGAAAGGCGGGCTGGCCGGCCTGATATTCGCCACAGCAATCCTGGCCAAGCTGGGCGTACCGCTTCGCGGTGATCTGTCGCTCATGATCGTGCCGGACGAGGAGACCGGCGGGGATCTGGGGGTGCCTTGGGTACTGGAACGCGGGCTTGCCACCGGAACGGCGGCTGTCATTGCCGAACCGTCCAGTCCACAGCATCCGACGATCGGACAGAAGGGCAGCTGCTGGTTCGAATTTACGGTGGAAGGCACGCCAGGCCATGGCAGCTTGTCTCCGGTCGTGGGCGAGAACGCCATCGTAAAGGCGGCGAAAGGCATCGAGGCGCTGCAGCGGTTGTGGGATATCAAACCAAACATCCCGGAAGAAGTGAAAGAGATCATCGGCATTTCGCAGCATTATGCGAAGGAACGAGAGCAGGCGGGGCTGGCTTATCAGGTATTCGATCACGTGACGGTGAACATCGGAACCATTACGGGCGGTACCAAAGTCAACGTGGTGGCTGATCGCTGCACGGTGCAAGTGGATTCGCGGGTACCGTTCGGCGTTGATTACCGTGACGTTCTGGACCGGGCTCGCTCCCTGTTGCTCGAAGCAGGCATCGAATCGGAGCTGAAGCCGTTCGGTTTTCAAGGAAACGCCAACTGGACTCCACCGCATGAACCGATCGTAAGCCAACTGGTCGAGAGCATTGAAGAGGTGAGTGGCGAAGAAGCATACGGCGTGCTGCAATGGGCTTCGAGCGATGCGCGTCATTTCCGCAACCACAACATTCCTGTACTGCAATACGGCCCTGCCGAGTTGTCGACCATCCATAATTTCAACGAAAAGGCGCCGGTATGGCAAATTATCCAGTGTGCCAAGGTGTACGCGCTTAGTGCGCTCAAATATCTCGGCGTCGAAGGCATGCAAGATTCGGATCGGTCCGTATCTGCAGCCTCGAAAGTTTCTTCGTCATAAATCGTATCTTCGTCATCATTAAGCATTTCATCATCGAATTGGGAGGGGAATAACATGACTGCACTGCTCGAAGTGGCGGATCTGCGAACGGAATTCATCACGGACCGAGGAGTTATTCGCGCCGTGGACGGGGTGAGCTTGTCTGTGCGTCAGGGAGAGACGCTGGGCATTGTCGGCGAATCAGGCTGCGGCAAAAGCATTACCTCGTTGTCGATCATGCAGCTTCTGCCCAAACGCATCGGCCGCGTCGCTTCCGGCGAGGTTCGCTTTCAGGGCAAGGACATGCTTAAACTGTCCGGTCGGGAAATCCGGAAGATCCGGGGTAACCGGATGGCGATGATTTTTCAGGAACCGATGACCTCGCTGAATCCAGTGTTCAAGATTGGCAAGCAAATATCGGAGTCGGCGCGGTATCACCTGAAACTGGGCAAAAGAGAAGCCTGGGAACGCTCGGTCGACATGCTGCGCAAAGTGGGGATTCCCCGTCCCGAGAAAATCGCGGACCAATATCCGCATCAGTTGTCTGGCGGCATGCGCCAGCGGGTCATGATTGCCATGGCCATGGTGTGCAATCCGCAATTGCTGATCGCCGATGAACCGACCACGGCACTCGACGTGACGATTCAGGCACAGATCCTCGATCTGATGCGCGAACTGCAACAGACCGAGAACATGGCGATTGTAATGATCACCCATGACCTTGGTGTCGTAGCCGAAATGTGCGACCGAGTCATGGTGATGTATGCGGGACAAGTGGTCGAAGAGACCGATGTCAAGACGTTGTTCTCCGATCCGAAGCATCCGTACACCCGCGGGCTTCTGGCTTCGTTGCCGCAGCTCGCCGGCGATCAGGACAGGCTTTCTTCTATCCCGGGGCAGGTTCCGAATCCGGCACAGATGCCTGCAGGCTGCCGTTTCGCTCCGCGTTGCCCGGTGAGGGAAGAGCGGTGTGAACGGGTACAGCCCGAATTGCTGGAAACCGTACCCGGACACCGCTGCCGTTGTTTGCTTCAACAGGAAGGGGGATTGCAATGAGCGCCATTTTGGAAGTTCGCGATCTGAAAAAGCATTATCCGATCCGTAAAGGTTTGTTATCGAAACAGGTCGGCGCGGTAAAAGCCGTGGACGGCGTAACCTTGACTGTGGAACGTGGCGAGACGCTTGCTGTGGTGGGTGAATCGGGCTGCGGCAAATCAACGACGGGACGTGCCATTCTGCGTTTGATCGAACCGACGGACGGCGAGGTGTTCTTCGAAGGAAAGGACGTGCGCAAGCTGGCACCGGAGCAATTGCGGCGTTTCCGCACCGATATGCAGATGGTGTTCCAGGACCCGTATGCATCGCTTGATCCGCGTTGGACCGTGCAGCGTACGCTGGAGGAGCCATTGCTGACCCATCACAAGCTGGGAAAAAACGAACTGAAAACCCGGATCGAAGAGCTGATGGAAGTCGTCGGGTTATCTCCATATCAAGCCCATCGGTTTCCGCACGAATTCTCGGGCGGGCAAAGGCAGCGGATTGGCATTGCGCGCGCGCTGGCGCTCAATCCGAAGTTCATCGTATGCGACGAGCCTGTGTCGGCGCTGGACGTATCCATACAGGCCCAGGTATTGAACCTCATGCAAGACCTGCAGGAACAGTTCGGCCTGACCTATATGTTCATCTCGCATGACTTGTCCGTCGTTAAATTCATCAGCGACCGCGTGGCGGTCATGTACCTTGGCAAAGTCGTTGAGCTTGCGCCTACGGCAGAGCTGTTCTCCGAGGCGCTCCATCCCTATACCAAAGCGTTGATGTCTGCCGTCCCTGTTCCTGATCCCGAAGCAAAAAAAGACCGCATCGTACTGGGCGGCGACGTGCCCAATCCTGAGAATCCGCCAACTGGCTGCACGTTTCATCCCCGTTGTCCTTATGTCAAAGAAGAATGCCGCTCTGCGATTCCGGAGCTGCGGGAGATTTCCCCGGGCCGTCAGGTGGCGTGCCATTTGTATTAGCAAGGAAAACCGTTCGCGTTATGCGCTGGACGGTTTTTTGGTTATTGATCGTATCGGTTTTTTTTATGTTCTGGAGGCTGAGGCGATGTAAAAGAAGAAGAAGGGGCTTTTAGCCTAGTTTCTTATAATATGTCGATGATAACTTAGAGAACAAATGCACAGGTTATGCACATGATTTAAATACATATGCACATATATCAACAGGTTTATTCACAGGTTGTGGGTAATTGTGCACAAGTTATTCACAATCCGGGGTTATTGATACAAAAATATAGTGTTTTTCCGAGTGATATGGGGACAAGCAGAGTGAATTTGAGTGTTATCCACAGAAAAATGAGAAGTTGCCGTTGTCCCATGAGAGAAAAATAATGGACCCGCCTTTGGACCTGGTTGTAGCAAGAGATGTCGAATGATGTAAGGAACGTATTGGATCGGTGAACGGTGTTCACTTATGAGGAACGTCACGTAAACTTGGCCGGTTATGCGATATAGTGGGTGGTTAATGGGGAGGGATGGTATGGCGAAGTTGATTTCCAATGATGCGATTGTTCCGGATGTTCATGTTATGAAGGTAGAAGGGAGCTTCGAGGGCAGGATGGGGCAGTTTTATATGCTGCGCGGCCGGCACGGTTTCCCGCTGCTTGCGAGGCCGATCAGCATATATGATATCGCGAAGGAGCACATTTCCTTTTTGTATCGGGTGGTTGGCGAAGGGACGCGCATATTTGCCCGGATGCAGCCAGGGGAGGAATTGGACCTGGAGGGACCGTTCGGCAACGGTTTTCCGCAAGTGGACGGAAGCTTGGCGCTGATCGGCGGGGGAATGGGAACCGCTCCGCTGCTGCTTGCCGCCAAACGATATCCGGATGCCCACGTGTATCTGGGATTCGCGGAGCAAGCTTTCGGCGTTGAAGCATTCGAGGCAGCATCGTTGTCCGTTGCCGTTCAAATCGGGGGAAGTATCATCGAACGGGTTGATCCGGCACATTATGCGAACATGTTTGCCTGTGGACCGGCCCCGATGCTAGGGGCGCTTGCCCGCAAAACGGCGAATACGCCGGCAAGGCTGTATATTTCCGTTGAACAGCATATGGCATGCGGGATCGGTGCCTGTCTCGGATGCACGATCCATACTGCCGCGGGCAACCGCAGAGTATGCAAGGAAGGTCCGGTTTTTCCAATCGGGGAGGTGGGACTGCATGAGTTCTTTGGCATGTAACATTGCAGGGGTAGCTATGAAAAACCCGGTGATGATGGCATCGGGTACGTTTGGCTTTGGAAGAGAGTATGAGAGGTTCTACCCTCTGGACGTTTTGGGAGGCATCGTCGGCAAAGGGCTGACCTCGCATCCCAAGCCGGGCAATTCGGGCCTGCGGATTCATGAGACGGCTTCCGGCATGCTCAACAGCGTAGGGTTGGAGAATCCCGGCGTATCCGCATTTTTGGAGCATGAATTGGATGAGATGATCCGCTGGAACACGGCGGTGATTGCCAATGTGGGTGGTTCCGATCCGGAGGAGTACGTTCGGGCCGTCACGATGATATCGGAAAACACGAAGGAGCGCGGCGCGACAGGACGCAGAGGCGTGGACATGCTGGAGCTGAACATCTCTTGCCCCAACGTCAAAGAGGGAGGCATGCAGTTCGGCATTCAGACCGAGACGGCCCGGGATGTCGTCCGCCAAGTCCGGAATGCGACGTCCCTTCCGCTGATGGTCAAGCTGTCGCCCCAAGCCGAAAATATCGCGCGGATGGCAGCCATGTGCGAGGAAGAGGGCGCCGATGCGGTTTCGTTGATCAATACGTTTTCGGCGATGAAAATCGATGTGCGCAGACGCCGAAGCGTCTTTGCGAATACTTATGCAGGGCTATCGGGGCCGGCCATTAAACCGATTGCCCTCCGCATGGTTCATCAGGTGGCGCGGGCCGTATCGATTCCCGTGATCGGCATGGGAGGCATCCGGTCCGCCGAGGATATCATCGAATTCGTCATGGCAGGCGCAAACGCGGTCCAGGTGGGAACGCATAATTTTGTTCGTTTGCGTGCAGGGGCGGAACTGGTGCGGGAGCTTGAGCAGTGGATGCTGCAGGAAAAGGTGTGCGATTTGGAGGAAATCCGGGGGATTGTCTAAATTATGGAATGCCAGAGGCGGATTCTGCCGAATGTTGACGAGGGCATGCGATTTGCAATTGGTTTAGAAGCATGCTGACTCGTGAGGGACTTGACCATAGGCCCTTGTACAAAACGGCGCCAAAAACCGACAATTCAGTCTTGATTTTGAGAACGGGTATGGTAGACTTCACCTTAACAGTGACTGCTATATAATAAAGAAAGCGTTCGGGGTTTTGGACGCAAAGCCGTTAAGGCCAGAAGTATTACGCTACATAATTACGAAATCCGAAAGGGTATGGACAACTTATGAATGATGAAATTCAGTATATCCATTTCTCCGTGGGAGAACAGGTCTGCGCGCTGCCGATTCACCAAGTGCATGAGGTCATCAAAATGGTCCCGATCACCTCAAGCCCGTTCAACACCGGCGCGGTAAAAGGGTTTGCAACGCTGTACGGCAAAGTGGTCTCCGTGGTCAGCTTGCGTGCATTGCTGGGCATTCCCGAAGATGAAACCACGTCTTCGAACCGCATCATCGTTGTCCCTTATCAAGGAGCAAACGTGCCGCTTATCGTGGATTCCGTGGATTCCATCGTTTCCTACAAAGAGATTGTGGAGCCGTCGGAGAAGTACAATCGCTACATGAAGGGAGCGTTTAAGGGAATCGCGCACGCGGAGGATCATGAAGCGGGCATTCTCGATTTGGACGTTATTCTGGGCGACCTGCCGAACGCATAACCTGCCGAACGCATAGAGGGAATTTTCAAAAATCAGACCGCATACCACATATGAACCTAGCGATGCTCCTCTCCCGACCGGGAAGGGGCATTTATTTTTTGGGGTAAGTGGGGCGGCAACAAAATGCTGCCGATATGGTTGTAAGCCATGGAGAGGGGCCAAATCTGTTTTTTTTGTTTGTAGAGGTTTTTAAATCCAGGCATTTTCGTATATGATGGAGAGTAACAATGCAAAGGAATGACGGGAGACTGTAATGATGCAATCGTTGTATGGAGTATGGCTTGGTGACGTATTTTTTTGTTTTTCCGGAGAAACATCGGAGCCGCGCGTGGACGCGTGGAGTCATGTGGTGAGAAGGCTGAGCTTCGGCGACGGGGGTCGTCTGCTTCAGCCTGCCGCCCTGCGCCTGGCAGAGCTGCGCTGGCCGAATCCGATGAGGAATGCGTCGGAAGCAAAGGGAACGAGGCGTCGACAGCTGCTCGGCCGCACGTTGGAAGGTTTGGCTGTTTCGCCGAGGGATACATTCAAGCTGTTGCTTCATTATGACGAAAGCATTCTGAACGCAGCGGGCATCCAACCCGGGCAAGAGCTTGCCTATTGGGTCAAGGCCGCGAGGTTTGCGCAGGAGCTCCTGCTGCGCGGGGAAATTGCGCCGTCTGCCGAATTTGCAGCCAAAACGGGAGCCAGACGCCGTTCCGGCCAGGAAACGCTGACGGGGATTTGGAGACCGCGTCTCGTGCAGAAGGCGGACGCGGAACGTTTCCGCGAATTGGCGGAAGCGATGCCGCCCATCGGTTTGTCGGCTCCGGGAGTATATGCCTCGATGGAGCCGGAAACGCGCCAGGAAGCGGCGGCGGCCGTACTGTATTCTTTTATGAGCGGAATGATTAACGCCTTCGTCACGAAAGAGCTTGAAGGCATGGATAGTGAAATGTCCCGCTACCGCACGCCGTTCCGGCGGGGAATTTCACCGGTGAGCGAGCTGTGGTGGAATAGCCTGATTTCCATGTTCCGTCCGGTAACGGTGCAGGGCTCGACAGAGGAAATGGCCGAGTTCATCGATACCGTTCAGGAGGCGGGCGGTACGATGATGCCGGTGGTGCGCAGCGAAGAGCCGGTTCAGAACGAGGGCGAGTTGAAGCTCGCTCTTCGTCTGGAGCCGCCGCTGGGCGACCAGGAATCGTCATGGGGCATTACGTTTTGGGCAGAGAGCGTGCAGGAGCCGGGAATCAGGCTGCCGGCAAAGGCCGTATGGGCGCATCCTGAGAAGGATCTTCATCGGGGCAGGATTACCTACCCGTCCGTCGCGGAGCAGTTTTTGATGGCGCTCGGGCGTGCGGGGGAGCTGGCCCACGAACTGGAGGCCGCTTTGCTGCGGCCGTATCCGGAAAAAATCGAGCTGGAGCCGTTCGTCTTTTTCGAATTTTTGACGCATGGCGTGCCGCGGCTGCAAAAAGCGGGCGTGACGGTGCTCATGCCTTCCCGTTGGACGCGTTCCGGCAAACGGCGGGCGGGCCTGCGCCTGCAGATGCTCGGTTCCGGGACTGAACGGGCGCCCGGCTCGCCTTCAGCGCTTGGCATGGAGCAGTTGGTGGCTTTCAAGGCGGAGCCGATGCTCGACGGCAAACCGGTAACGGCAGAGGAGCTGGCCGCGCTTGCGGAAGCGACCGTGCCTTATATCATGTTCCGCGGCGAATGGATCGAGGTGGATACCAAGGAAATTCGCCAGGTGCTGCGATACATGAAAAAAGAAGAAGAGCAGTACATGCCTCTTTCCGAATGGCTGCATCTGGTCGCCGGAGAAGGAGAAGACGCCGCATGGAAAGGATTGTCCGTATTCGGGGCGGAATCGGAAGGCCTGCTGTCCTTCCTGCTCGACGGGCAAGTGCTGCGCAGCATTGAACCCCGCACGGTGCCCGAAGAGCTGCACGGGGAGCTTCGTCCTTATCAGGAACGGGGGTATCAATGGCTGTCGGCCATGCGCGAGCTTGGCTTCGGCGTATGTCTCGCAGACGACATGGGGCTTGGAAAGACCATTCAGGTGATCACCTGCCTGCTCGATTTGAAACACGAAGAGAAACAGATGGCGGCTGAGGAAGCGAATGAGCAGGACAATCTTGGTATGGGTGACGATGGGCTGAGGGAACGTACGGATTCAGCCTTTTCCGGGCAGGAGGGTTCGCCTGCATTGATCGTTTGTCCGACATCCCTGCTGGGGAACTGGCAGCGCGAACTGAAACGCTTTGCCCCCGATTTGTCCCTTTACATTCATCATGGCGGACAGCGTCTGCATGGCGAAGCATTCCGGGCAGAGGCCGGCGGGCATGACATCGTGCTGACCACGTATCACCTGGCAGGCAGGGACGGCCCGGATTTGGCTTCCCTGCATTGGTCCACCGTTGTGCTGGACGAAGCGCAGTATATCAAAAATTACCGCACCAAACAGGCGCAGAGCGTCATGCGTTTGTCCGCGCCGCATCGGATCGCGATGACAGGAACGCCTGTTGAAAACCGGCTGAGCGAGTTATGGTCCATCTTCCAGTTTCTTAATCCGGGATATTTGGGCACGGCGACGTCGTTCCGTCAGCGCTACTCCGGTGCGGGCACAGCGGAAGAGAACAGCGCGGCATTGCGCGAACTGCACCGTTTGGTGTCCCCGTTCATGCTGCGCAGGCTCAAAAGCGACCCGGATATCCGCAAGGATTTGCCGGAGAAGCTGGAACTGAAGTCATACTGCTCCCTGACGCCGGAACAGGCCGTGTTGTACCAGCGGGTAGTCGATGAGCTGATGGGCGGTTTGGACGGTCGGGGCGGCATAGCCCGCAAAGGGATCGTATTGTCTTCGCTCACGAAGCTGAAGCAAATTTGCGACCATCCGGTGCTGATCGATAGCCAGCGTAAGGACCATGCCAAGAACGAGGCGTCGGGCAAAATGGAACGCCTGCTGGAGCTGATCGATGCCATACGGGACAACGGAGAGTCCGCGTTGATCTTTACCCAGTACGTCGCTATGGGCGAGCTGCTCGTGTCGCGTTTGGCTCAAAGGTACGAGGAAGAGCCTTATTTCCTGCACGGCGGCGTTTCGAAGGCTCAGCGGGACGAAATGGTCGATACGTTCCAGAAGGGGGGAGGACCCTCCCTGTTTGTGCTCTCGCTTCGCGCAGGCGGCGTCGGCTTGAACTTGACCCGGGCAAGCCATGTTATCCATTATGATCGTTGGTGGAACCCGGCCGTGGAGAACCAGGCAACGGATCGTGTGTTCCGGATCGGACAGAATCGCAACGTGCAGGTTCACAAGCTGATCTGCCAAGGAACGCTGGAGGAACGCATCGATGAGCTGATCGAGAGCAAAAAGGCGCTCTCCGAGCAGGTGGTCGGCTCCGGCGAAAACTGGCTGACCGAGATGTCGGACGAGGAACTGCGCGGCCTGATCTCGCTTCAGGGAGAGACCTGGCTGTAGAACAGGAAACAGGACCCGGGCAGTCGGCTCGGGATCAAAGAAGCGAAAGGGGGATGGATGTGAGCGATCAATGGAACGTGCAATTGCAGATGCAGCCGTCTTCCGCTCCCGGGGCGTGGACCGCGGAAGTAAGCCCCGCACCCGGGCATCATGCCGGGATGCAGGCAACTGGAGCGGAGCCGGACCTGGCGGATTCCGGCGCTGGCCCGTTCACGGTGACGGTCGTGCAGGCGCATCTGGACGCCGGCGCCCGCGCCGCCCTGCTGGCCGAGCTGCGTCGGCGCCCGCAGGCGCTGTACGCGCTGCTGCGCGGCGGCCCGGCCCCGGCGGAGCTCGCCGGGCTGCTGCCGGCGGCGCCCGAGGCCGGCGCGTGCACCTGCGGCCGCGCAGGCTGCGCCCATGCGGCCGCCGCCGTGCGCGCCGCCGCGGCCCGCTGCGCGGCCGAGCCGCTGCAGCAGCTGGCGCAGGCCGGCCTGCCGCGCGAAGCGCTGCTCGCCGGCGTGTTTGGATCATGGGCCGAAGCTCTGGCCGATGATCCAAACGGCGCCAGCCGCGCCGCGGAGACGGCGGGCCGCCCGCAGGCGCGCGGCGGCGAAGGCGGCGCGGCCGTCGGCGAGTGGATCGCCGAGGCAGCCGCTGACGGCGCGCTGCACCAGCCCGGGCCGGGCTTCGGCGCCGTGCAGGTGCAGCTGGCCGAGCCGGGCAAGCCCCCGGCACTGCCGCAGCTGGAAGCACTGCTGCCGGGCAAGCCGGCGGCAGCAGGCCTGGCTCTGATCCGCGAGCGGGTTGCCGCGCGGCTCTGGCAGGCTGTCCGGCCGCAGAAGGACAGCAAGGCAAAGACGTGATATCGGGGTTAAACGAAGCGGGAGATGCGCAAGCATCCCCGCTTGTTCGCATTGGACCAGGGGATGCCCTAAAAGGCCGAAAACGGACCCATACGGCCGTCCGTACGCCATGATGAGAGGAGAAAACCTCTCAAGGATGGCATTGCCGGTGGAGGTTCGCGTTTTTTTAAGGTATACTGTCGCAGGGGAAGGCAGACCGCAAGGTGTTGCCGTTTCCCCGTGAACCGGCTTGGCTGAATGCATGCCTTTTCCTTCGTTCGTCTAATTCAAAAGGAGAAAAGCTTGTCCGCCGACCGGGATTTGACATCATTCGAATTCATCAAATTGATTACAGGATAGGAGTTATAACATGAAAAACAGTAACAGCAGACAGCGCCGCATTGTGGTTATGCTGTCTTCCTTCATGATATGTGCGGCACTGCTGACCGCATGTCAGGACAGTTCCGGCACCGATGGCAAGGCGGGCCTGAACGCAGGCGGGGACACCGTGCAGGGAACCGACGGAACGACCGTTCATTTTACCGAGGATCACGGCGGTGATGGACAACCGTCCGCTGGCAACGGCGATGCTTCGGCTGAATCCGGCGGAAACGGCGAGGGGAATTCCTCTGCCGGCGAAGGACAGGCTGCCGAAGGCGGCAGCGGGGGCGGAGAAACCGCAGTCTCAGCTGCCCTGATGGAGAAACGCAGCGTCAGTGCCCTGCAGAATACGATCGACGGGCAATCCGTCGTGACCAATGCCGAAGCGATGACCGTCATCGTTAACAAACAGCGCAGCCTGCCGGAAGGCTATGAACCGAATGATCTGGTCGAACCGAACGTGCCGTTTTCCTTTGACGGACCGCATGAGAAGCGCCATATGCGCAAAGAAGCCGCTGAGGCGCTGGAGAAGCTGTTTGCAGGTGCAAAAGCGGACGACATTGAACTCCGCGCCGTTTCCGGCTATCGTTCGTACGAGCGCCAGGTTTCCATTTACAACAACAACGTCAAAACCAAAGGGGAAGAATATGCTTCCCGCGTCAGCGCCGTGCCTGGACGAAGCGAACATCAGACCGGTCTTGCCATTGACGTATCGAGCCCAAGCGTGGGCAATGTGCTGGAAGAGTCGTTCGGCAAATCGAAGGAAGGCCAGTGGCTGGCCGAACATGCAGCCGAATATGGTTACGTCATCCGTTATCCGGACGGCAAGGAGAGCATTACCGGTTATGTGTACGAACCTTGGCATATCCGCTATGTCGGCACAGATTTGGCTCCGGATGTCGTCAAAAGCGGCCTGACGCTCGAAGAATACTTCGACGCAGCCAACATCAAGCTCTAATGAGGACTGCGGCCTCAGTGCCGCTACGGAAAAGCGGGCCTGTCCGCTTCTGAACAAAAGCCTTTCGCACAAACGCCATCAAGATGCACTCGGCGTGTGGGCGAGAGGCTTTTTACGTGCTGTTCGGCACATGGACATGCTGATATAATTGAAACGACAATGGTGAAAAATGACAAATAAGCGAGGGTGACAATATGAGCAGGCAGCAGGTGTTTACGGGGTCCCCATGGGAACCGCTCGTGGGATATTGCAGGGCAATCCGTGTCGGCAACCGCATTGAAGTGGCGGGAACCACCGCCATGCAGGATGGCGTTGTTGTGGGCGCGGGTGATCCTTATGCGCAAACGCGTTTCATTTTGCAGACGATTGAAAAAGCCCTGAAGGAAATTGGTGCCGATCTGTCCCATGTTGTGCGGACCCGCATGTTTGTGACGGACATTTCCCGCTGGGAGGAAATCGGAAAAGCACACGGCGAGTTTTTTGGCCAAATCCAGCCTGTCGCTACGATGGTCGAGGTCAGTGCGCTGATCGATCCATTGCTGATGGTGGAGATTGAAGCGGAAGCCGTCATCGAAGAGAACGAGTAACCTGTCGCAATCCGCCGCAGCCAATATGAATTACGGCTCAAACGATCATTTCCGGCCTCAAGTACGGGGCAGGCGGGATGTACATATCTTTTGCTTCGTTGATTTGAAGCAGGGTGCAAATCAACGCCAAAAACCCTTATTCGTGCATGACGAACATGCTGAATAAGGGTTTTTGGCATCATTTAAACTATAGCTTACTTCGGTTGAATTTCCGCCCCATCGGCTCTATCTGCCGGAGACGGCAATCCGTCGGTCATGCTGGTGCCGTCAGCTTCCGTATCCACGACAAGTTTCCAAGCCGTTCCGATCGGGGGCAGGCTGCGAGTCAGAAGTGGGCTGTAAAATCCGATAATCGCGGCATCCTTGGTCAGCACGTCAGCTTTCAGCGTTTTTCCTTGAGGATCGACAATTTGGGTATCCTCATTGATGTTTAGAATGACGCGGTCCTGTGAGGTCTCAGACAGCCCGATGCCCGAGATTTCGATGCGCGTAACGGCATGGCCCTCGCTCGTTACTTGTTCGATTTTGCCCGCGGTACCCAGAACTTCGGAGTTTTCCGATTTGGAATCCATTTGATCAAGTACGGTGATGCGGTAGGTAGGAGTTTGTGGCGGCAGGCTCATGGTCATGATGATTGCATGCTCTGCTTCAATAGTCATGCCGATGGACAGATCGCCCAGCTTCAGTGTTTTGCCATCAGCGGTTTGATACACGGTATCCTCGCCGACGTTGAGTACGATGCCTGACGTGCCGACGCCGCCGATATGAACGGAAGCGTATTTGCCTTTTTGGTTGATGCTTGTAATGACGCCGCGCTCAATGATGGTTTTGGCCTGCTCTTCCGACGTGATGGATACCTGGTTGCCCGTTGTGCTGACTTGCGCTTGCAGCACTTTCTCGGCGAAGGCTGCCGGTATGTACATCTTGCCGTTTGTGATTTCAGGGGCAGTTCCCAAGGTCAACAGCATTTTGTTGTACGAATATTGGTCTTTTCCTGTCGTAACGATCGTCCACAGGTTGCCTTTGCTTAATTCGGCGGATTTGTTTTCCTTGTTCCATGTCAGTTCAATGCCGAGCGCATCCGCAAGGTCGCGCAGCGAGATCATGGGGGTTTTTCCGTCTTTATTCCAGTATCCATCAGCGATGGCGGTATCGTTGACATGGACTTTTACCGGACTCAAGGCCTTGCCCTGACCCTGAACCGTATTCTGAACGATGTCCTGGCTGCTCACGGGGATCGCGTCTGATCCGCTGTTTAATTCAGCCGCATAGGCAGCCCCTCCACCGAGTGCCAGAGAGAGAACCATCAGGGCGCTAACTTTTTTCATGTTGTTGTTCATTGTTGATCATCCCTTTCATTCTTGTATGGACGTTGGCACATTTTATCAATGACCGGTCGTTCATTCTCTCTAGACGGGACTTCTTTGCCGAGTGTTGCACTTATTTATGAGTTTCCAGCGTTAAAGTATGAAGGCGTTACAAAATAGGAGCGATTTGACGTATTTTTGCTTAACATATACGTGAATCGATGGGATATTTTGTGTAAAATAGGAAGCAGTGAGCAGGGTTGATCCATTGACGGTTAGGTTGGGGATATCCGCCTGAACCAATGCAGCTGCCGAGGCTCCATGAATAGAGGTAACTCAATCGAGTTGGCGAAAACGGAGGAGAAGCGAACGATGAGCGATATGCTGGTTGCACTGTATCGATTGCCGGAACAGGACAAGGAGCTTGATGAGTTAAGACAAAAGGGCATCGTCATTCGCAAGCCGCTTGCACCGGAAAAGCAGGTCGTGTTGGATTGGGTGAAGTCGCATTTCAGCCAGGCTTGGGCCGACGAATGCGACGTTTCTTTTTCCCGCCAGCCTGTAGCCTGCTATATTGCGATAGAGCATGGCAAATTGATCGGGTTTGCCTGTTATGAGGCAACCTGCCGCAATTTTTTCGGCCCGACAGGGGTCGGCGAACAAGCGCGGGGACGTGGAGTAGGGAAGGCTTTATTGCTAGCTTGCATGCATGCCATGCGTGCAGAAGGGTATGCCTATGCCGTTATCGGGTCCGCAGGACCAGTGGATTTCTACGCCCGTACCCTTGGTGCCGTTCCGATTGAACATTCGACGCCGGGCATATATGAAGGCATGCTGCGGGCAGACTAGAACAACCTGATTACGGATAAGGGAGGAAGCGCGAGGATGAATACGGGCAAAAGGCTGCATATCGGCATGATTGGCACAGGCTCCATTTCGGATCTTCATCTTAGATACTATGCCCAGAACGAACAGGCCGTGATCTATGCGATCTGCGATCTGAACGAGCAGCGGGCTGCGGCAGCGGCGCAGAAATACGAGGCACAGTCGGTGTACACCGACTACCGTGAAATGTTGAAAGACCCTCATGTGGACGCCGTCAGCATCTGCACATGGAACAATACCCATGCCGATCTTGCCATCGCAGCTTTGGAAGCGGGAAAACATGTCTTGCTGGAAAAGCCGGTTGCCACCACGGTTGTGGATGCGCTGCGCATTCAGGAGGCGGTAAAGAAGAGCGGCTGCACCCTCGTCGTCGGATTCGTCCGGCGTTATGACAACAACATGCAGATGCTGCGCAGATTTGTGGAGGCCGGGGAGTTCGGGGAACTGTACTACGCCAAGGCTTCCCTTCTCCGAAGGCACGGGAATCCGGGAGGCTGGTTTGCCGACAAAAATCGCTCCGGCGGAGGTCCCCTAATCGATCTGGGCGTACATATCATCGACCAATGCTGGTACATGATGGGCAGGCCCAAACCGATATCGGTAAGCGGCAATACGTACCGGAAGCTGGGCAACCGGGCAAACGTAGAGCATCTTTCCTTTTACAAAGCAGCCGATTACAGTTCAGCCGTCAACGACGTGGAGGATATGGCCAACGCGATGATCCGATTCGAGAACGGCGCTTCGCTCGTCGTGGACGTGAGCTTTACGCTCCATGCTCGCAAGGATGAAACCTATGTGAAGCTGTACGGCGAGCGAGGGGGGCTCGAACTCGAACCGGAGACGCTGATCGTTGCGGAGAAACACAATACGATCCTCAACATCGAACCGCAGACGGATCATTCCGGTCTTCATATTCACAGTGCGTTCCAGAACCAGATCGACCATTTCGTGGATTGCTGTCTGAACGGCACGGAGCCGATCAGCCCCATCGCCGATGGCGTGACTTCCACCAGAATGCTGTGCGGCATTTACGAGTCAGCCGAGAAGGGAAAAGAAATTCGTTTGGACTAAACGCATTCACTTGGGACTATTAGATATAGCCTGGAATCTACTTGTTCATCGGTGACTGTTCATAACCAGGGTCGTCATAGTCTGTATCCTGAAGACGGTCAAGCACATTCATCTCTTCAATGGCCTGACGGGTCGGCAGCGTTCCATGATGATGCAAAAAGGCGTACAGCAGGACTAGTCCATTCGCAAACCGCTCACTTGCATCATCGTGATCAGCCGACTTATAAGGTACGGGAGCGCGTTGCAGCGTGTAGGCATCGTCATTTTCCGCAAGATCCATCAGCTCCTCCAGCCTGGCCAGCTCTTCGTCATCCAGGACGACTTCGAAAGGCGTTGATTCGCTGCGGGACTGTTCGATGAGGTTATGGGTTACCGATACATAATAATGCTTTTTTTCGACCATCCTCGTTCAACCTCCATTCAAAAATGGAAAAAAGACGCTTTCCACTGTTAATAAACAGCGGAAAGCGTCATGAAACGAAATGAGAACGGAAGGGCAACGTCCTGAGCTCATTGTATAGTTTATCTGAAGCGTGCATCCCTTCCGGTAACGGGAACGCTGCGTGTGCCCGCCTCCATGGGGCCGGAGCACAAGGGGCATGCAGGCGGACCCGAGGCAGTTCTGCGCCCGGAGCTGCTGCGGGAGTGAGTGTCCGTCTTCTGCCGCAGCCACGCCTTGCACGTCGGCGAGCTGCATTTCCAGATCGCCACAACTTCCGTGCGTCCGCCGTCGCTTGATGTTCCACTATCTGTGGCGGATGCCGAAATGGAGGACGTGTTCTGCCGGACGCTTGGTGTACTGTAGGCTTTGTGATTGCGTACTTCCCCGCTTCGCCAGCGATCCTTTGGCTCCGGTGTTTCGGCATCCCCGCCGTTGATTTTGCGCCTGTGGATCATATCCCTTTTGCCGGAGTCTGCCCCCGAGCGAGTGGGAGAGGCGGAGCCGTTGCCATAGGATCTATGCGAGGAGCCATAAGCTCCGGAATCCGTGTTTTTGCGTTTGTCCGGCACGGTGATGCCGAACGCCTCCAGCAGAAAACGCGACACATCGGCAGGTTTGCCGTGGTGGCTGGCAGGAGAAGTCACGTACAGGTACTGCTTGGCACGCGTTACGGCTACGTAAGCAAGCCGCCGTTCTTCCTCGATCGCAAGCTCCAGGTCGGCAGCGGTTTGCTGCACGGTGAGGGCGGCCTTTTGATCATCGGGCAAATCTTGCCGGAGGGCCGAGCTATGCGGAATGATGCCTTCGCTGGCGCCGATCCAATACACGCAGGGAAATTCGAGCCCTTTGGCACGATGGATCGTCATAAGCTGAACGGCATCGCTGTCCTCGGCCCGGCGCAATGTTTCCATTTCCCTATGCCTGCGGGACAGCTCGTCGGCGAAGCCGATGAATTCTTCGACGGTTTCGAATCGTTTGGCTGCCGCTTCGAATTCGTCGAGCGTCTCCAGCATCGTTTCCCGGTAATGCGTAAATATGCTGGGGTCTCCGCTCTCCATGTATTTGTCGTAGAATTGGCGCCGCATTTCCTGAACGGCAAAGACCGGTTTCATTTTGCTGAGCGATTTGATCAGTTTGATGCGTTCCTTCACTTGTTCCTGCTGGAAAGGCTTCAGCTTATCCCATTTGGCCAGATGAATCAGCGGATACTTCTTGGCCTGCTGTTGTTCGGAGCGTTGAATCCACTCCAAGCCGGCATCGCGGGATACGTACAGCGGACCGAGCGCGCTGGGGAGTGCTTCCGCCGAACGGGGGTTGAGCGACAACCGCAGGTGATCCATCAGCGGCCGGATCAAGGACTGATCATAGAAGACAGGGGATGCGCCATGTTGAATGAAGGGCACGTCCTTCAATACAAGTTGCTCGAAAACGGCCCGGCTGCTGCTCGCGGTACGGTGAAGAATCGCAATGTCGCGGTAACGGAACATGCCGTCCTCGACCTGGCTGCACAATTGCTCGACAACCCAGGCAGCTTCCTCCTCGGCATTGGAGGGCGTTGCGAAGCGCGGTGCGTCACCGCGATGTCCGGCCGCTCGCAGCGTTTTGTGGCGCCTGCGTTTGTTGCGGGCAACAAGCTCGCTCCCAAGCCCCAGGATGCGCGCATCGCTGCGATAGTTGATGTCCAGCGTCACGATGCGTGCTCCGGGATAGACTTTATCGAACTCCAGAATCGATTCCTGCCTCGCGCCATTAAAGGTATAGATCGTCTGGTCGTCATCGCCGACAACCATCAGGTTGCGATGCGCCGATGCCAGCTTCTGCACGATTTCGTATTGAAGATGATTCGTATCCTGGAATTCGTCGACCATGATGTACTGGAAGCGCCTTTGCAAGGGCTCAAGGACGGCCGGATCGCGGAGCAAGGCGGCGGCACGCAGCAAAATATCATCGAAATCCATTTTGTTCCGGTCCCGTTTCCATTCCTCGTATCCGATCAGCACACGTTTGGCGTCGCGTTCTTCCTGCGTTTTTTCGGGGAGGTCGGCCGTTGCGGAGCCTTGCATTTTCCAGGCGGACAGCATGGCAAGCAGGCTTTCTGGCTGGAATGCCTCACTCATGCCATATTGGCGCAAAAGCATTTTGATCACGGTGTGCTGGGCTCTCGGTTCGCCGAAGATGTCTTCTTGCGTGCCGTAGTGGCGAAGCAGCGTCAGCGCAAAGGAGTGGAACGTACGGGCCTGCACCGCTCTTGCGGCTGCCGGGCGAATGCCGGGCAAGGAGGCGATGCGGTCCTTCATCTCCGCTGCGGCTTTATTCGTGAACGTCACCAGCAGAATGCTGCCGGCGTGAACGCCGTGGATCGCCATCAGGTAGCCTGCTCTGGCAGCCAGCACCGTCGTTTTGCCGCAGCCGGCACCAGCGAGGGTGAGCAGGGGGCCTTTGTTGTGGCGCACAGCCGAAATTTGCGGCCCGTTGAGCCGGATGCCGGCTTCCTCCAGCGAACGGAAATAGGCTGCATCCGCCTCGTCTGCCCTGACGAGCTGCCTGCTTGTTTCCAGCGGCGCCGAGGGCGATTGCGGCAAGGAAGCAGCGGCGGTAACCCCCAGGGGACGGGGATAAAACGTTGAGTTCGGACTTAACATCATTCATCCACCTCGATATGATTCAGGGATCCGTGAAGATCCCGTTAAAAGTAATCCATTTGCCCTTTTCACAATCCCATTGTAAATTGGTATGATAGGGTTAGCCGCCCGAATGGGCGAACAGACAGGGCCAAAGCTTCATTATACCGAACGTATGGTCCTGACGAAAGCCCCCGATTTCATCCAAGCGGAGGAACGAAGGGCGTGGATGAGGTTTTGCGCAACTTTTCGCCATCACGTCGTATAAGTTATATGTCGGGGCGTGACGTACCTGCTAATGATGAATGGAAATGAATCTATCAAAGGCTTTTCTCGTTGAATCGAGCGATTCAACGTTTGACGGACGGAGGAGGAGATGTCATGAAATTGCTTCAACGTATCAAAAACGGAGCAAACCGCGCTACGGAACGCGCACAGCACGCGGTTGAAATTGGCAAATTGAACAATCAGATTTTGGGCTTGCAGGAGGAACAGAGAGTCCATTTTACAGATATGGGACGTATTTTTTACGAAGGCTACCGGGCGAATGACATGATCAATATCGAGAAGGACATGGTGGAGCTTTCGAATCTGTGCGATGAGCTTCAGGATGAAATCGACGGATTGCGTACCAAAATCGCGGAATTGAAGAACGAACGCTTATGCGAATGCGGTCATGTTGCCTCGCTGGATGCCAATTTTTGTCCGAAATGCGGACGCAAGCTTGGCGAGTTCAAGCCTGCTGCACAACAACAGACTGATCCAAGATACCCATCTGCGCGCAACGAAGCTGCAGTGTCTCTGAGCAAGGAAAGCCCTGCCCCAGAGAATCCGAAATCGATGCCAGCGGAGGAGGAAGACCCGTACGAAGCGGCCATCCCTTCCATTGCCGATCTGGAGGAAGAGATGGAGTACAACGGCATGGATTTCACCCAAGAGGAGAAGGAAGCTTTCGATGCCGAGTGGGAGCGGCGCCGCGAGGAGGAAATGCAGCGCGAACGCGAGCGCCAGCAGGAATTGGACGAACGGATCAGGTATTGGAAGGAAAACAATCCGATTGTGGGCAACGTTCATGTGCAGAATGAGGTTGCCCGCGAATTGGTGAATTGCCAGATTTGCGCCTCGGAGCTGCCGAAGGGCTCCAAATGGTGCCCGCGCTGCGGAGCAGAACAGATTTGAAGCAGTAGAATGGCTGCTTCACAAAAGAGGAGAGGCAGCACAGGTTGTCGACAGCATGGGGGGACGGGATAATGGACCGACTGCTGCATCATATCCGTCATCTTGGCTTTACCGAGATGGAAGCAAAAATCATGGTGGAACTCGCCAAGCACGGTTCGGCTTCGGGTTATGAGGTTGCGAAACGCCTTGGCGTGTCCCGCTCGAACGTATATGCCGCGCTACAGCGAATGGAGCAGCGGGGCTTTTTGCTCCGCAGCGCCGGCGAGCCGGCCAAATACAGCGTGCTTGAACCCGAGGAACTGACGCGTATGATCACCGAGCAAATGCGTTCATCGCTCGATTACGTGCAGAGCAGCATGCCTAGACATGAACCGGAACAGCCTGCTTTTTATAATCTCGAAGGTGACCGGAACGTGCTGGATGCGCTAAGCCTTAAGCTGGCCGAGGCGAAACACGAGATCGTGGTGGATCTTTGGTGGGAGGAGGCCGAGCTGCTTCACGTCGAACTCCAGCGCGCCGAAGAGCGGGGCGTACGCGTATTATGGTCTTGCGATGGCGGAGAGGGAGGTATGGAACCGCCTGTCCCGTGGGCATTTGATTCACTGGGTGGCATGAGCAATGGCCGGAGATTCACGCTGGTCGTGGATCGCCGCTGGTGCATGCTTGGCATGCGCGGGGAAGCATGCATGACTCAAGCCGTAGTCACGGCTCATCCGGCCATGACCGGTCTGCTATTGAACCATTTTGCACAGGCATTGGTTCTGTTTGAACTGGAACAGGACATGGGCGGGGAACTCGAGGCGCGATACGGACCGCGTTATGCCGATTTGGCTGCACGTTACTGGGGGGCATTTCCCGAAGGAAATTCGGGAAGCTGATCCATGCGAGTTAGGGGATGCTCTCGCTCAGGTAGGGAGCACGGCGGAGCATCCGGACAGGTCTTGCGTTTTTCATATTGAGGCTGCAACGAGGCGCTGCGATCGGCAGCGCCTTGTTGTATTATCGCGTTATGAAACAGGGAGGCTGTCGCACGAAGAAAGTATAACGCCACCCGGTTTCAGGGAACATAAACATCGGAAGTGAAACATATGCTGATCAGGCAAAATGAATTCGTCGAGCCATAAAAGCTCCCTATTTCTTAAGTCTTAAGGACAACCGGGCACATGATGGAGTGCTTCAAGGATCTCGGTATAATACGTGGTTCCATGAGGCACGAAATCGGCTGCGCGCACCTGGCGAATCACCCGCTTGAAGGGGAAAGCACTGCCGGACGAACCTTCATCTGCGACGGAGAGGGGCCCGTGGTCGCCGGAATCCTCGTTTTCCGCCTGTATTCCGGTAGCTTTTACGCGGTCTGTCTGACCGCGGAACAAGGCAAGCAGCTCGTTTAAAGGAACTTCATACAGACTGTCCACTTCGCTGGCCTGGAGCGTATAGGCCTCGAGCGGTTGATCGACGCACAGGCCATAAACGGCGCTGATTTCGTTATCGATAAAAGGAACTCCGCGCACTTCGCCTTGCAATTGCTGTTTGACGGTAAGCAGGTAGGTCAGCGCTTCAAACGGAACCGCCACCCCCAGCTCCTCTTCCAGCTCCCGGCTGGCCTCGTGCAATTGCTCGCCGGCGGTGAGATGGCCTGCAGCCGTAATATCGTAACAGCCAGGGAACGTGTCTTTGGTATCCCGGCGGCGCTGGAACAACACCATGCGCTGCTCCCCTTCGTCGCGCACGAGCCAGCAGTGGAAGGAGCGATGCCAATATCCTTGGGCATGGACTTCGTGGCGAGGTGCCGTGCCGATCCAATTTTGACGTTCATCGTAAATATCGAAACGTTCTGGGGTCATAAAACGTATCTCCTTATATAACAAGTTTAAAAGTTCAAAATTTCACAAAGTTTGCTTAACGATGAAAGGGGAAGGATTCCATGGAATGCATTGTACACTTTCAAGTGATTTATCCGCAACCTCAGGAGCGCAAAAGCCTGCGCGGCCTCATTTTTGTAGGGCAAGGCCAGGAACCGGCAAACAGCCAGTTGGCGAACATGTTTAAGGATATGGGATTCAACGTACGTTTGGAGGATGAAGAGCAGCTGTTGTTTAAACCGACGGACCCTGGAGCGGATTTCGAATTTATTCGCGTGACGGAACTCGATACAGGGGAAGAAGTATACAAGGAAGACCGTGATCTGAAGGCAATTCTGGAGCATCTCCTGCCACGTCGTTTCTAGAAGCGGGCGGCGTGGTTTTCCGGGGCACCCGTTCTCCGGTATACATATTCAGCAATGTTGAGCAGTACTGACGCAGACAGTAAGCCATAGTAAAAGGCCAAGCCCATACCGACGCTGCATACGCAACGTAGAGGACTTGGCCGGTTTTGTTTCCGCAGGACCGCGGAGAACTTGTTTTAGGCCGGCGATCCGCTTCCTTCCACATCCAGATGGGACGTGCAGTGCGAGCAGCGCGTGGCCGCCATCGGGATTTCGGACAGGCAGTACTTGCATTCCTTGGTCGTTTTCGCGGGTTCGGGTTTCTTCTCTTCTTTACGTTTGAGCAAGTTAATGCCCTTCACCAGCATGAAAATGCAGAATGCCACGATGAGGAAATCGATAAGTACGTTGATGAATTGCCCGTAAGCGATGACCGTAGCTCCTAATTCATTCGCCTGGGCGAGCGTTGTAATGTCCTGACCGTTTGCCGTTTTGATTTTCGGATCCAGGTTAATGATTTTCTGGCTGAAGTCGATGCCTCCAAGCAGTTTGCCGACAGGCGGCATAATGATGTCGTTGACGATGGACGTCACGATTTTGCCGAATGCCGCACCGATGATCACACCGACCGCCAGATCGATGACGTTGCCGCGTACGGCAAATTCTTTGAATTCTTTAAGCAAGCCTTTCAATCTCAGTTCCTCTCCTTTGATCGGCAAAATGCTGCCAGTGCTTATTTTCCCCATCCATTTCGCCCCAAAGCGAACTTCCGTTTACATATTGTACAAAAAAATGTCGCTGCCATCATCCTATTTCTACAATTTTAACGGGATTTCCGCAAATTACATGAAAATACTTCTTTATTTCACGGCGCCAATTCGGTATACTTCTAACATTGTCAGTTATGTATACACGTTATGTTCCTTATGAACATTCAAAAGAATATGCCTTTACTCGTATATGTGCAGGAATAGGCCTGCATGTCTCTACCCGATCACCGGAATGATCGGACTACGGGAAGGAAACGCCGCATCATCGGGGTTGCTGAAACCCTTGGACTGCGAGGACGGAGCTGGGTTATCGGCTGCCGGCCTTTGAGTTCTGGATGATCCGTGCGTTTTGCCAACACGTTTTGACTTTGCGTGTTTGCAACAAGTCCGTCTTCCCGTCTCTGGTCCAATCCGCAGTGAGGAAGGCGGGCTTTTTGTTTTTCCCGTTCTCCCGGTGAAGGGTATGAGGCCGGCCGCACATCGCGAGGGCAATTACAGGGGGAAGCTTGCAAATGAAGTTGTTGAAGGACAAGGTGCGCCAGGAAGGCATTGTGCTGTCCAATCAGGTGCTGAAGGTCGACTCGTTTCTGAACCACCAGATGGACCCGGTGTTGATGAAAGAAGTCGGCAAGGAATTCACCCGCCGTTTTGAAGGGGAAAAGATTACACGGGTCCTGACGATCGAATCGTCCGGAATCGCGCCAGGCATCATGACTGCGCTGGAGTTGAACGTGCCGCTCATTTTTGCACGCAAACAGAAGTCGCTTACGCTGCGCGAGGATATTCTTGTAGAGAAGGTGTACTCCTTCACCAAGCAGGAAACCAATGAAATCACGGTAGCCAAAAAGTTCATGGAACCGGGCGACCGCGTGCTGATCATCGACGATTTTCTTGCCAACGGCGAAGCGGCATTTGGTCTGGCACGGATCGTGGAGCAGGTTGGGGCCGAAGTTGTGGGCATCGGCATCGTGATCGAGAAGGCGTTCCAGCCAGGCGGCCGTTTGCTGAAGGAAGCCGGATACCGCGTGGAGTCGCTGGTTCGCATCGGCGCCCTGTCGGACGGACAGGTCACGTTTGCGGATGAGGAGGGCACGAACTGATATGGCACGCGAACGTATCTTTCAAGGCCACCGTCATCCCATCCAAACGTTCTCGCTGGGGCTCCAGCATGTGCTGGCTATGTATGCAGGGGCCGTGGTGGTGCCGCTCATCGTCAGCAGTGCGCTCGGTTTTACGACAGAGCAGCTCACATACCTGATCGCGATCGACTTGCTCGCTTGCGGCGTGGCTACGCTGCTGCAGGTATGGGGAAACCGCTTCTTCGGCGTCGGGCTGCCCGTCATGCTCGGTTGTGCGTTTCAAGCCGTTTCGCCAATGATCCTGATCGGCATGAAGAGCGGAGTGTCAGCCATCTATGGCGCCATCATTGCCTCCGGATTGTTCGTGGTATTGTTCTCGGGATTGTTCGGCAAACTGATCCGGCTCTTCCCGCCTGTCGTCACGGGTTCAGTAGTAACCATTATCGGACTTACCCTGATTCCGGTCGCATTTAATGACCTGGGCGGCGGTCAGGGAGCCGAGGACTTCGGCAGCGGTACTCATCTGATCCTTGGTTTTGGCGTGCTGGTGTTCATCATCCTGATGACGCGTTTCACGACAGGATTCCTGCGTTCCATTTCCGTATTGGTCGGACTGCTTGCAGGCACGATCGCAGCCGGATTCATGGGCGCGGTCGATTTCGCTCCGGTTCGCGAAGCAAGCTGGTTCCATGTCGTGCAGCCGTTTTATTTCGGGAAGCCGACCTTTGAAATCGTTCCGATTCTGACTATGATTCTGGTTTCCATCGTCAGCGTGGCGGAATCCACGGGTGTGTTTATGGCGCTGGGCAAAATTTTGGACAGAGACCTTGACTCGAAGGATTTGGCGCGCGGTTATCGTGCCGAAGGATTGGCCATCGTGCTCGGCGGTATTTTCAATTCGTTCCCGTACACGACGTATTCGCAAAACGTAGGGCTTGTCCAGATGACCCGCGTCAAAACGCGTGATGTGATCGTTGTTGCCGGCGGATTGCTGGTCGTCATCGGATTCGTACCGAAAATCGCGGCGCTGGCGCAGCTGATTCCAGGTTCGGTTCTGGGCGGGGCGATGGTAGCCTTGTTCGGCATGGTTGTGTCTTCCGGCATCCGTATTTTGGGCACGCAAGTCGATCTGGGCCGTCATGAAAATCTGTTCATTATTGCCTGCTCCGTCGGGATGGGGCTTGGCGTAACGGTCGTTCCGCAATTGTTTGCGGGTGCGCCGGATTGGGCGCAAATCATGCTCGGCAACGGCATCATTGCCGGCAGCTTTACAGCTATTTTCATGAACCTGTTGTTTAATGGACTGGGTACAAAGGAATCTGCAGCTCGGATGGCCGAGAAACAGGCTGAAGGCATTCTTGGAGAAACGGGCAAATCGGCATAATCGTCGGGGAGCCTGATCGGGGAAGCCAAGCTGCATCTTGTTATATATGTTGAATGGTTAACCATGTAAATTCATGTGGTTAATCTCGCAAATGATATACAGCGTAAATAATGAATCTCATGAATGATTTACGCTGTGAATGATTCAGGTCATGAACCGCTTACGTCATGAACCACTACACCGAGAACATCGGCATCGGCTGCCATGTTTTCGGTGTTTTTGTTTTGGCTGGAAAACGTCGGGTCAGGTGATGATGAACGGTTGGAGGCGTGAAATGTTGATATCCGATTTATTATGTTTACTCACCACGTTAATTGTTGTATTGGATTGCGAAATAAGCATTGAACACCTGCAAACCCCGACCATGCCCTGCCAAGAACGATGCCCTCAACGGGGCTGCAATTCGGCTAAATTTAGAAATGACGCATCTGCTTTTCCGCAAAATCGCCGACCCAAGGCAGCTTGAGCCATTTTCCCTGCAAGCTGGTGACCACCATGATGAGCCAAACGACCAAGCCCAGCATGGACAACAGTGCAGCCAGGAGCGCACCGAACAGGGGGAGAAAGGCAGACAGGACGTGGCCCACCATAATGATGCCGAACACGGTAACCGATTGCAGCGCATGAAAGAGAACGAACCGGCTCCGTTTCTCCACCGCCAGAAAGATGATGCCGCCTACAAAGGTAAACAGGTAACAGAGCATGGCTGCGATATTTTCATCCAGACCGCTTGACGATTTTCTGGAAGGCATTCCGGCCCAGCCTCCTTTGTCCTTTTTCTATAGGTTATGAGCGAGAGGGACAGAACTGAACCGTGATCTGATTGTTCCGAATAATTCAAGTTGCTGCTTTAGGTCTTTTCCTAGGTCCTTCCTTAAAACGTGAAGAAGCCCGTCTCCCTTTGGATGCAGGCTTCTTAGTATGCTATTCCTTCACCCGCATCGGGTTCGGAATATCCACGTATAACGGCGTTTCGCCCCGCTGATGGAATCGGCTGAGCAGATTGGCTTTCGCCGGAAGCGTGGGTACAGTGAGCAGGTCGCAGACGATGTGTTCCAGCAACGATCCGGGCAGTGCCTGTTCGCGAAGACGCTCCAGCGTTCGGCTTGCAATCTGCCAGAAGGGCATCTCCGACTGTCCGGAGTAATAGGCCAAACGTTGTACGACATGGCTGAGATGATTGACGAAAAAATAATACTTCAAACGATGGCGCGCCTGCTCCTCCGAATACAGGACCGGGCTGTCCCTTTGGACGATCGTCCCGACCCAGCCCTGCTGCTCCGCAAGCTCCCGATTGACGCTGATGCCTTCCAGATCGCGCACGATGAAAGAGGACGGTTTGCCATCATGGAGGCGCAGCATCGAATTTTGCACATGCGCTTCCAGGCTGATTCCCGTTTCGGCGTAGAGCCGCAGCATCGGCGCGACGGTCAGCTCCGCGTATTCGCGGAACCAGGCCTGCCAATCCGGCTGAAAATTTGTATCGACTTCTCCGCCTGAACCTGCCTGTTTGCTTTCCCGCACGGCGCGGAACAGAAGCGGTTCGCGTTCGCCGGGCAGCACCTCCATCAGCGAAGCGATGACGTAAGGTATGCCTTGGGCACTGCCGACCTCGTCGGGTGCTTCACGCACGATCATGGAAAAGCCGGACATCAGCTGCTCCCGTCTCGTCGGGGCAGAAGCTTGCGGCGGTTCCAGTGTACGATAGCCTTTTTCCAGCAAAATTTGAAAACGCCGGGACTGCCAACGTTCCTTTATACTCGCCACAATGCTCGACGCATCCAGCGTCCGCAGCAGCTGTTCCTCATTATTCTCGCGAATGAAATTGGTGATCCGAATATGCAGGGAGAGCTTGTAAAAACACCGATCCTTCGGGTTCCACACCGTCCTGACCGATGAAGTGGGAACCACGGCAGGGCCCGTGCTGCCCAAATCGACCAGGTGTCCCTCTGCCAGTAACTTCTGCACCGATTCAAGCGAGCGCAAGTATCCTGCCTGCCAAGGGTGGCAAGGGAGCAATACGTAATGGCTGCGTTCCGGCGGAAGAAGACGATGCGCGGCTTCCCTCATTTCGGCAGGGATCCAGGAAGCTTCCGATGCGCCGTCCGCGGGATCAAGCCAGTCTTCGCCGATCCATTCAGGCGCTGCGGCAAAACAGCTGAGCGGAAATGTTACGCCATATTCCGGCGAATAAGCGAGCGAATCGGCAGAACTGAAGCCTTCAAGGCTTTTTGGCGTCGGATGGAACGGATGTCCGCACAACAAGGCCTGCTCGGCAGCGTTGAAGTCCAGACTGGCCGGAGGCCCGGACACGTAAGCATGCTCAAGATAGGATTCCATATGCTGCAGGCTGTTGGTAACCATCTGCTGCAACTCGATCTTTTGGGCCATGGCATCATGAGATGATCCTTGTTGAGACAGGGCAATGTCGTCCAGCAGAAGGGCAACGGCTTCCTCAAAAGATAGCGCTTTCCAATCGTCCGGATGTTGTCGTTCAATTTCGGAGGCATACAGGTTTTCCCCATAAACGTGATGCCCGGCCAGCGAGCGGTGAAGCAGCGAACCGTAAACGATCTGTCCGATGGATGGGAGCCTAATGGCCAGCGATATGTTCGGCAGGCGAGAATCTGTGAAGTAAGGATCATGCTGTCCCGTTTCGCGCAAATAGGCGTTTAGCATCCTGCTCAGCATTTCCCGGCGAGCCAGCAGGGAAGGAGAAGGCGAGTCCTCCTCCAACCAAGCATGGCCTTTTAACGGTTCGATGAGTTGCTCTTTGCTCATGGTCAAGTCGTCCTTTCGTGATTTATTGGAGCGGCACCTGCAAGGGAGCCTTTCTTTCGGGCGCAAGGCTGCGCGGAACGAGCAACAGGGCTGCTACCATGACGAATCCCATGACGAGGTATACCGCCGATACTCCCCAAGCAGCGCCGATCCAAACGCCAAGCGTAGGTCCCGTGAGCTGCCCGACCATCAGCATGCTGTTGGTTGCGCCGATCCGGACGCCGCGGTCCGAGTCGGTTGACGACCGCAGCACGTTCAGCATGACGGTCTGAAGCAGGGCGCTATAGAAAAAGCCCTGCAGGAAGCGAATGGCGATCAGCCATGCCACGCCAAGCGGAAGTGTATGCGCCAGTACGCAAATTCCGCACAACAGAGCTGCCCAACGGAGGTTGCGCTCGGGCGCATGCCGGTCGTTCCGCTTGCCCCACCAGGATGCGCCCACGAGTTCGCCGACGGAAGACATGGCCAGCAGAAGTCCGACGACAAGCGCCGCGGTGGACGACGGAATGAGCTCGCGGATGAATGGCGTAAACATCGTGAATGTTGCAAAATCGACCAGCTTGAACACGATTCCGGCAAGTACCAATCTTCTGGCTAACGGATGAAAAACAAGCGAACGGAACGCGTGAAGAATGCCGCCTTTGTCGGGCGGAGCTTTCGCAGCCGATTCTGTGACTGGAACGGATCGTTGAACTGGCGAAGCTGATCCGTCTGCACTTTTATCCGCAGAAAAAGGGATGGAAAGGCTCTTGCCCGGCTTAGCCGCACCTGCAAGCGAAGAGGCGGCCAGCAGGGCGAAGGCCATCGTCAATCCGGCCGTAATGAACAAGAGCGGGCGGCTTCCCCACGTATTGACGCAGATGCTGCCGAGCAGTGGACCGACGAGCAGTCCGGCTGCCGATGCCCGCTCCAGTCTGCCAAGCGCAAACCCTTGCTGCTTGGCGGGCGCATGCGATCCGACGAAGGCGCTGCTGGCATCGGATATGCCCCCGAAGGCCCCTTGGCAGAGCCGGAACAAAAAGAAATGGAACGGCGTCTGTGCGATGCCCATCAAGAACATGCTCAGTGCCAGGCCGACAAGGGCGCGAACGACCATCCATTTGCGGCTCCACCGATCCCCGATTTTCCCCCAGAAGGGAGTGAGCAGGGCGTACGAAAGGGCGGGCGCAGATACGGACAGACCGGTCCACATCAGCACTTCCTCGGGGGTTCCCGCGTTCATGTGCTCCATGTAGTACGGAATGAACGGGCTGATTCCCGTCAGTCCTGCGCTGGAAAGAAACCGTCCCCCGGAGAGGATGCGAATGCTCTGGTTCCAGGCTTTATGTGGCATCATTTTGCCGTTTCACCCACCCCGATTTTGGAAATTACAAGCAATTGCTGAACAGATTATCAAGAATGATTCTCAATGTCAATGCCGATTTTTGTGAAAAATTCTCAGTCGATTTTTCGGTTGACAGGAAAAAAAAGGGTATGCATAATAGGTCCTGCGTCCAAATGAGACTAATTATCATTATCAACAACCCTGCATCTGGACGACAAAAAACTGCCCGGAAAGCTGGTGTAAACCTTTGGAACACAGTGTCCTGCAAGTGAAAAATCAGTCGCTCAACGTTGCCGATTCCATCCTGGATTGCATAGGTCAGACTCCACTGGTTCGCTTGAGTTCGCTATTTGGAGCAAAGGGGCCATCCGTCTATGCCAAGCTGGAGATGATGAATCCCGGCGGCAGCATGAAGGACCGTCCCGCAAGGTACATTATCGAGCAAGGGTTAAGGGATGGAACGATCACGCCCCAAACGCATCTCATCGAGAGCACTTCGGGAAATTTGGGAATCGGGTTGGCCCTTGCGGCGAAAAGGTATGGCCTGAAGTTCACCTGCGTCGTAGATCCGAAGATCACGTCAACGAATTTGCGGATGATCACGTATCTTGGCGCCAACGTGGACATGGTGAGCGAAGCCGACGAACACGGCAGCTATCTGCAATCCCGCATCCGCAGAGTCAAAGAACTGGCCAGCCAAGATCCCGCGGGATACTGGATCAACCAATACGCCAATCCGTTGAACTGGAAAGCCCACTACCACGGTGCCGGACAGGAAATCGTGGAACAGTTGAACGGCCGCATCGACGTTTTGGTTTGCGCGGTCAGCACGACGGGCAGCATTCTCGGGATTTCCCGGAGGGTGAAGGAGGCGAATCCGCAGGCCAGAATCGTGGCCGTGGATGCTGTCGGTTCGGTGATTTTCGGTACGCCATCCAAGCCACGGGAACTGCCGGGCATCGGTGCCAACCGGGTGCCGGAGCTGTTCAGTCCTGCCGAAATCGATCAGGTCATTCATGTGGATGACCGCGAATCGGTGCTTGGCTGCCGCAAACTGCTGGAGCGGGAAGGGATTTTTGCCGGCGGGTCCTCGGGTTCTTTGGTTGCCGCACTGGAGAAATTGTTGCCGACCTTGTCGGCGAATGCAAATGTGGTCACCGTTCTGCCGGACCGCGGCGAACGTTATCTGGATACCGTGTATGACGAACAGTGGGTAGGCCAATTGCCGCCAGGTCCGACCGTTTACCATGCAACCAACTAAATCGAACAAGGGAGAGAATGACGATATGAGTACCGTTCAACAGGAACACAGCCTTTTGTATTTAAATAAACAGGATATTATAGATCTCCAAGGGCTGCAATCAGAACCATATGTCAAAGCAGTTACCCGAGCGTTGGAGCTGCATGCCCGCAAAGATACTGTCCAACCGCTCAAGCCATACCTTCGGGTGAACGAAGAGACCGGGCATATCGCCGACCGGATTATCGCAATGCCCGCCTATGTTGGCGGAGATATTGCGATCAGCGGTTTGAAGTGGATCGGCAGCAAACATGACAATCCGCAAAAACGCCAAAAGGAACGTGCAAGCGCTCTTATCATTCTGAACGACCCCGAAAGCAACTATCCGGTTGCCGTGATGGAGGGCAGCATTATTAGCGGCATGCGGACTGCGGCGGTAACGGTGATCGGTGCCAGGTATTTGGCAAAAGAGGGATTTCGCGTCGTCAGCGTGATCGGCTGCGGCGTCATTGCAAAAATGCAGGCGATGTCGCTGCTGGAGCAATTCAGCTCCATTCGTGAGCTGCACTTGTTTGATCTGAATGCCGATACGGCCCGGAGCCTTGCGGACGAGATAAGCTCCCGCTTCGGCGATGCGGATGTACAAGTAGCCGTATCCTCCGAGCAGGCCGTTCGCAAGGCGGAAGTGCTGGTGACGGCAACGGTGGCTTCTGCGCCTCACATTCCTTACGAGTGGCTGTCCAAAGGCACGTTTGTAAGCAATATTTCGATCATGGACCTGCACAAGGACGCGTTTGTTCAGGCAGACAAGGTGGTGGTGGATGATTGGGACCAGTCCAACCGCGAGAAAAAAATCATCAACCAGCTGGTGCTGGAAGGCAGGTTCTCCCGCGAGCAGCTGCACGCCGAGCTCGGCGAGATTCTGATCGGAGCCAAGCCTGGCCGGGAGCATGACGACGAGATTATCGTACTGAACCCGATGGGCATGGCCATCGAGGATATTTCAAGCGCTGCGGAGATGTATGCCCGTGCGGTTGAGCAGGGGAAAGGAACGCGGCTATGGCTGTAAGTCGGCAGGAACCGAACGTGAGCTTTGAACAGCAGCGCGGGCGTATCCATGCCCACGTTCGCGAAATGAAGCAGCGGGGTCAAGAACCGGTGTGCGCTTATATCCGGGACGTGAGCGCATTGGTTAGCCATGTACGTCAGCGCGTGCAATCGATGCCTCCGTCCAGCAGGCTGTTCTATGCCATCAAAGCAAACTCGGAAGAACATGTTCTAAGGGCGTTGGCTCCGGTGGTGCATGGCTTCGAGGTTGCATCACTCGGCGAGGTTGCGAAGGTTCGCGAGGTGTCGGCCGACATTCCGATCGTTTTTGGCGGCCCGGGCAAAACCGAAGCCGAACTGACCGGTGCCATCGATTACGGGGTACAGCTCATCCACGCGGAAAGCCTGCATGAGCTGAACAAGCTGAACGATCTCGCAGGAAAACGCGGCGTGACGGTATCCGTGCTGCTGCGCATCAACCTGAAAGGGCCGCTGCCCCAGGCCACGCTGGCGATGGGCGGCCGTCCCACCCAGTTCGGCATCGATGAGGACATACTGCCGATCGTGGCGGAGCTGGCCATGGGGATGGAGAATGTCAGGGTGGAAGGATTTCACTTCCACTCGCTCTCCAACAACCTTGCCGCAGACCAGCATGTGAAGCTGGTCGAATATTATTGCCGACTTGCCCGCGAATGGGCCGCGCAATATGGTTTTCCTTTGCGGTATTTGAACGCGGGAGGAGGAATCGGCGTGAACTATGCGGATCTGGAACGACAATTCGAGTGGGAGGCATTCGTAGGGGAACTTGCTCCAATGCTGGACAGGGAATTGCCTCATGGTACCACGCTGCTGTTTGAGTGCGGCCGCTATCTTACGGCATCCAGCGGTTATTATGCGACAGAAGTGCTGGACGTGAAAAAGAACCATGGGCGGACATATGCCATCGTGCGCGGCGGCACGCATCATTTTCGGCTGCCGGCGTCCTGGCAGCACAGTCACCCGTTCGAGGTGATCCGCGTGGAGGAATGGCCGCATGATTATGCGCGGCCTGCGGTGTCCGGGGAACCATTCACGGTTGTCGGGCAGCTGTGCACGCCGAAGGACGTGCTGGCAAGCGATGTCGTTCCCGGCGAGGTGCGCGTCGGGGACATTCTGCTGTTTCAATATGCCGGTGCTTACGGCTGGGCCATTTCGCATCATGATTTTCTCAGCCATCCCCATCCTGAGCATGTGTATTTGACTTCATCGCCGCAACAAGAGCATCCGCAGGAATCAGGGGAATCTGAGCAGAGCAGGTAGGCAGCGCATGACAAAAATTTGATCAGGGAGGTACCGCACGCATGAATGGTTTAGCAGCATCGCTCGCCAGGTCCGACGAATGGATTCGGGTACGACGGCGGGTCTTCAGGCAGCTTATCGAATCGCTGCTGTACGAGCAAGTGATTCGGGAATCTGTCGTTAAGGGGCAGGAAGAGGAAGAGTACGTGCTGGTAGGGAGGACAGAAAGAGGAGAACCGGTACAATACGCATTCAGGGCTGTTCGCAAAAAAAGCTTTGGCCGGATCCGCTTGTCCGAGCAGCCGATCCTGCGCATCACGCCTGAGGGGAGCGCGGAGGCGGAATCCTTGCCGCGCTTTCTGCTGGAGATGTCCGCCGGAATCGTCGGTACGACAGCAGAATTGCTCTCAAGGTTTGCGTCCGAGCTGGAGCAAACGCTGCTGAAGGACGCTCAAGCGGTTCGCTGGAGGTCAGGGCTGCCTGACCCGGATACCCCGGACTACGACGAATGGGAGTCAGCCCTGATTGAAGGGCATCCATACCATCCTTGTTATAAATCGAGAATCGGGTTCACGCTGGAGGACAATATGGCGTATGGCCCGGAATTCCGGCCCGAATTCCGAATCGTCTGGTTGGCGATCCGCCGGGAAGCGGTCGTGGTCACGCTCTCGGAAACGCTTGGCACCTACGACGAGTTCGTGCATGAGGAGCTGGGTGAGGGTGAGCTGAAGAGGTTCGGGGAAATCGTACGAGAGACGTTGCCCCACGTCGATGCGAATGACTATGCATACGTACCTGTTCACCCGTGGCAGTGGGAACGGATCATATCGGCAGCCTGTCTGGATCAGCTTCACGCTGGAGAGATCGTGTATCTTGGACAAGCCGGGGATATGTACCGTCCCCAGCAATCCATTCGCACGCTGACGAATGTTGCCGATTCGGGCAAGCCTTACGTGAAGCTGCCGATGAACATCGTGAACACGTCTTCGGGCCGCATTTTGGCGCAGCATACGATCATGAATGCGGCGCGCATCTCCGACTGGCTGGGCAGCATCGTGACGCGAGATGTCTTTCTGGGGCAAGAGCTGGGCCTGATCGTGCTGAAGGAAATCGCGGGCATTTCGTACTGCCACCAGAAGCTGCCGGAGCTGCTCGAACGAAACGTGTATGGCTCGCTGGGTGCCATTTGGCGGGAAAGCCTGCATCCACGGCTTGCTGTGCATGAGACGGCTCTGCCGTTCAATGCGCTGACCCAGCTTGATCGCGAGGGAAAACCGATCATTGCTCCATGGGTGGAGCGTTATGGACTGGAGAGCTGGTCCGCTCAGTTGCTGCGCGTATCAGCAGTGCCGCTGCTTCACTTGCTGTATGCACACGGCGCAGGGCTGGAATCTCATGCGCAGAACATGATCCTCATCTTGAAGCAAGGCTGGCCGACTCGCATTGCGCTTAAAGATTTTCACGACGGCGTCCGCTACTGTCCGTCCTTGCCGCACCCGCTGGGCTATCCAAGCATCGAATATCCGCCAGCCAATCATCACGGGGTGAACCGCAATTCATTCGTGGAGAAGGAAGAGCCCGCCGAAGTGAAAGATTTCCTGCTGGATGCGCTGCTGTTCATCAACCTGACGGAGATTTCGTTTTTCCTGGAGAAGCATTACGGGTTAGGCGAGGAGGCATGGTGGGAGACGCTGGCCGGGATCATTCGGCGTTATCAGGAAAGGTTCCCGGAACTGCGGGAACGGTTCGAACAATTCGACGTATTTTCGCCCGAGATCGAAATCGAGCAGTTAACCCGGCGGCGCATTCACGCAGGAACGGAAGATTGCGTGCAGCGGGCAGCAAACCCGCTGCATGCATACAGGCCCCTGCGGCAAAACGAACCGGTTGGAGGAGGGAACGCATGAGTACAGAAGCAGCATGGGAGGATTCGCAGGCGGGTATGGGGGATATTGGGCCAAACACGGAGACGGCAGAGATAGAAAGGCAGCTTTGGCAGCAAAGACTGTACTTTGAGGCACTATCCTCCCACCATTACCCGGCTGCCCGCAGGCGCATATTCAGGCAGCTGGTCGAATCTTTGCTGTACGAGAAGGTTATTCAGGCAACGTCGACCGAGCAGGCGGATGGGAACACACTATGGACGCTGGAAGGCCGAGGCCTGAATGGGGAGCAAGTGCATTATTTCTGCAAAGGCAAGAGGCATCTGACGTTTGGCCGCCTGCGGCTGACGGACGAACCGATTATGAGAGTGACGAAGCAAGGATCATGCCAAGAGCAGAAAGAAGCGGATTCCATCCCGCTTTTCCTGCTTGAAGTCGTCCGGGGAACCGGGGCTGATGAAGCAAAGCTGCTGCATTTTATCCGGGAGCTGGAGCAGACCTTGATCAACGATACGCTGGCTCGCCATGTCCGTTCTCTTCGGCAGGCTGATCCCGTGCCGGTACACGATGAAGAGTGGGAGCAGCGGGTCATCGAGGGCCATCCCTATCATCCCAGCTACAAATCACGCATCGGCTTTCGTGTGGAAGATCAGCTGAAGTATGGGCCGGAATTCGGGAATGCCATCAGGCCGTTATGGCTGGCTGTCCGCAAAGAGCGGGTGCGTGTCAGTCGTTCAGCACAAGCACGAGTGTTCGGATCTGCTAACAACGGGGAATGGATACGCGAACAGATTGGGGAAGAGACGTTATCCCGATTTGATCGGTTCCTCCGCGAAAATGGAGCCCATGCCGCCGATGCGTACACGCTGATCCCCGTACATCCCTGGCAATGGGAGTCGGTAATCACCTCCGTATTGGCAGAGGATTTGCGGAATGGATACATCGTCCCGCTGGGGATCAGCGATCACGCATACACGGCACAGCAATCCATTCGTACGCTGGCGAATCGCTCCCGTCCGGATCTGGCTTCGCTGAAGCTGTCGCTCAGCATCATCAACACGTCCACGGGCAGGGTGATCGCGCCGCACACGGTACAGAACGCTCCCCTCATCACGGACTGGCTTCAGGGAATTGCCAGCGAAGACCCTTATCTAAGGGATGAACTGCGCGTCATCATGCTTGGCGAGATAGTCGGGGCCGCATACGATAACAGTCATGTTCCCGACATGCTCCAACCGGATGGTTACGGCGTATTGTCTTGCATCTGGAGGGAGAGCGTGTATGCGCAACTCGGAACGGGTGAATCGGTCTTGCCGTTCAACGCGCTCGCCACGCTGGATGCCGAAGGCTGCCCGGTCATCGAGCCATGGATCGGACGCTATGGCGCAGAAGCATGGTTGAACGATCTGTTGAATGTGTCAGTCCTCCCCCTTATTCACTGGTTGTTCGCCCATGGCATCGCGTTGGAATCGCACGCCCAGAATATGCTGCTAATCCACGATGATGGCAAGCCCCTTCGGATTGCCCTGAAGGATTTTCACGACGGCATCCGTTTCAAGACAGATTTGCTGGCAGAGCCTGGCCGCTGCCCGGAACTGGTGGATGTACCGGAATACCACCGCAGAGTGAACCGCAATTCGTTCCTGGTTGCGGAAGAAGCGGAAGCAGTGCGCGATTTCGTGCATGATGCCTTTTTCTTTATCAACCTGGGCGAATTGGCTTTGTTCATGCAAGAGCATTACGGCATTCCAGAGCGGCATTTCTGGAACCGAATTCGCCGAATCATCGAGCAGTACCAGCACCGATTCCCGGAACATCAAGCGAGATACGAGGCGTTTTCTTTGTTCGAACCGGAGATCGGAGTTGAACAGCTGACGAAACGGAGGATGTATCCGGATGACGAATTGAGAATGCATCAAGTTCCCAACCCGCTCTCTGAACCAAGCAATGTACTCTCTTAAATGCAGCCATTCAAAAAAAGTATATGAGATCAACAGATTTTTGCATGGACAGAATCCGGAAAAATGGGCTATTGTCTTAATAATGATAATCATTATTAATTAGCACGCAGAGAGGAGAATTGGGGGTCATATGGCAATGCAGGTAAAGAGACAAAACAAAGGCAAGTTATCTTGGGGACAATGGGCCTTGTTAGCGATATTGATGTTGGTACTGGCAGGTTGCGGGAATGCCGGGTCGGGTGCTGCAACGAACTCGGCAGTCGAAACGGGAACAACCGACACCAAGCAGGAGGAACAAGCTGCAAACGCAGTCGACACACGCACGATCACGGATGCGTACGGTGAAGTAGATGTTCCGGCCGATGCCAGCCGCGTCGTCGTGTTGGACATCGGTGCACTGGATAATTTGCTGCAACTGGGCGTGAAACCTGTAGGAGCGCCATCGATCCTGGCACCGGGCGAGCCGTACCCGGCTTATTTGCAAGGAACGGACGGCATCGAAAACATCGGTTCCGTCAACGAGCCGAATCTGGAAGCCATCGATGCTTTGAAACCGGACCTGATCATCGGCAACAAAGATACGCATGACGCCATTCACGATCAGTTGAAACAAATTGCGCCAACCGTTTTCGTTGAAACGCTTGGAGTGACCTGGAAAGAAAACCTGAAGCTTCATGCGGAGGCGGTAAACAAACAGGACGAAGGCCAAAAACTGCTGGAAGGTTACGAGCAGCGCGCTGCTGAATTGAAATCCGCATTGGCCGGACAGGATGCCAAGGAAGTATCGCTGATCCGTCCGCGTGAGGACAAAATCCAGATTTACCTGAAAGAAACGTTTGCAGGAACGATCATGGAGGATGCCGGAATTGTTCGCCCGGCGGCCCAGCAGGAGGCAGGCTTTTCGAAGGACGTCACCGAAGAACAGATTGCCGATCTCGACGGGGACATCATTTTCTGGTTCAATCGGGAGCAGGATGCCTTCGCCAAGTTGGAAAAAAGCCCGCTGTGGGCCACGTTGAAAGGGGTCCAAAGCAAGGCTGTGCATCCGGTCGATTGGGAATACTGGCTCAGCGGGCTGGGGATCCAAGCCGTGAACAAAGTGCTGGACGATCTGAACCAATATGTGGCGAATCCATCATAAGGTTTGTCCGGTGCCGGTGTAATGAAGCCGCAGAATGACGTCTATAATGAAGGATTTTTATAGCATGCGCTCGAATTGGGTCGTCAACGTGACGATCCAATTTTTCTGCATCAACAGGCTGCTGTCATTGATTCCGTTTTATATAGAAGAAACTCGGATCTTTAATCATATCGTTACCTTAGAAATAGATCAGCTATGTGGGGCAAGAGGTGGATTTAACAATGAGGATGAATACAGGATTACGAGCGACGGGATTGGCCCTGCTGCTGGTTATGGTGTCTCTCGCATTTCTGGGCAGCATTATGTTTGGCATCGTGAAGGTCCCGCTGCGTTCCGTTATGGATGCGTTCTTTTCATTCGACGGTTCGCGCGAGCATTTGATCATCCGCAGCGTGCGTCTGCCGCGAGCGGTCATCGCGGTGCTGGTTGGGTCTTCGCTGGCCGTGGCCGGATGCATGATGCAGGCGGTGAGCCGCAATGCGCTTGCCGGTCCGGAGTTGTTCGGCATTAATTACGGTGCGGCACTGACCGCAGTGATCGCATCGTTCTGGCTGGGTACGACTTCGCTGCAAATGTTTGCGTGGTCATCGCTGCTAGGTGCAGCGGTGGCAGGTTTGCTGGTATTTCTGCTCAGTTCTGCAGGCAAAGGGGCCATGTCGCCGATCAGGCTGGTATTGGCCGGTTCAACGTTGAATCTGCTGTTTGCGTCGCTGACGCAAGGCATTCTGATCATGAACGAGCAATCCCTGGATACGATGCGCTTCTGGCTCGCCGGAGCATTGACCGGAAGAGATATGGGTTTGCTGGTTCAATTGATACCGTATATCGGCATCGGATGGGTTGGCGCGGCCATGCTTAGCAGGCAGCTGAATATTTTCGGACTTGGCGAAGAAGTAGCGCAAAGCCTTGGGCAACGAATGCTGCTGATTCGCGTGGGCTGTATTGCAGTGGTGGTACTGCTCGCAGGCAGTGCGGTCGCCATCGCCGGGCCCATCGGGTTCATCGGCCTCGCCGTGCCGCATATTGCACGGATGCTGGCCGGTGAGGACTATCGCTGGATTGTGCCGTTTTCGGCCCTGCTGGGGGCGCTTCTTTTGCTCGCGGCGGATATTGGCGCAAGATTCGTACTGCCGGGTCAGGAAATTCCGGTCGGCGTGGTAACGGCCTTTTTCGGGGCTCCATTTCTGATTTACCTTGCCCAAAGAAAGGAGAGACGTTCATGATCCCCGCGCATATTCGCAAACGTGCATCGTTAATCCTGATGGGCTTATTGTTTCTGAATGCAGGCGTGCTGGTGCTAAATGTCATGTTGGGCGAGCGCTCGATCCCGCCGATGGAAGTGCTGCGCAGCCTGATTGGAGCGGGTGACCCGGAGTATCATTTCACGATCTTCCAGCTCAGGCTGCCGCGTGTGCTAACCGGCTTTCTGGTCGGCTGCGGGCTAGCCCTCGCGGGCGTAGTGCTGCAAGTCATTACCCGCAATCCGCTGGCTTCGCCGGGTATAATCGGATTAAACGCTGGGGCGGCTGCGGCCGTGGTTGCCGTTATGGTACTGGTGCCTGCTTTCCCGATGCGGGCGATGCCATGGATTGCGTTCAGTGGAGCACTGCTTGCGGCTTCGGTCATTTATGGTCTGTCGTGGCGAAAAGGGGAGGCGGCTTTGATCTCGCGCATGCTGCTGATTGGCATCGGGATCTCCGCGATGGCTGGGGCACTGATTACCTATCTGTTAACGTTGGGCAAAATCTTTCGGGTATCCCAAGCTTCCGTATGGATGGCAGGCAGCCTGTACGGGCGAACATGGGATCATTTCTGGCCGCTGCTTCCTTGGGTACTGATCCTGTTTCTACTATTATTATGGAAGGCAGGCGTGCTGGATTCGTTCTTGCTGGACGTGCAATCTACGGCCGGTCTTGGCGTTCGGGTGGAACCGATGAAAATGCTGTTCATTCTGATCAGCGTTGGTTTGGCGGGAGCTGCGGTTTCGATGGCGGGCACCATCGGGTTCGTGGGATTGATGGCGCCCCATATGGCGAGAAGCATCATCGGCAGCCGAAGCCTGGTGCGATTGCCCGTTGCCGCACTGATTGGTGGGCTTATCGTCATGCTGGCCGACCTGACCGGGCGGCAATGGTTCGCTCCTTACGAAATTCCGGCGGGGCTAATTACCGCACTTGTCGGCGCGCCGTATATGATTTATTTGCTGCTGGGCCGCAGGGCTATATAATGAAGGAAAAGAATGCAGTCTGACGAAAGGCGGGTGCATCCGTTCCATGTCATCTCTTTCCAACGAAGCCCAGCAGATCTATCTTTTGTCTTCCGTACGCAAACGCAGATTTCCTAAACGCAGCGGGGCCGGAAAGTTAAGGATTCCCGCATACATATTATGCTTCATTATCGAAGGCGAGGGCGTCATCGTGCTGGACGGAGCCTTGCAAAAGGTGCGGCCATTCCAGCTGTACCTGCTCGTTCCGGGCATGATCGTCGATATTCCAGAGCAAGCAAGCACGTTTGAGTATTACGGTATTTGGTTCGATCCGATCCGTTTAACGAAAAAGCAAGGAGCTTACGAGGCACGGACTGCCTCGCCATTGGCAGGAGCGCTGTCACCCGGCATGCTGCCGGTTCATCAGCCGCAATCCATCCTGCAGGCCATGGTACAGCTGTACCAATTGGGCAAAAAAGAATCCATCCGCCATTCCTTTCAAGGAAGGATGCTGTTGGAGCAGCTGATTCATGACCTTGCCCAACAAGGGCCTGTACCGTCGGCCAAGGCCATGGATGAACGGATCGAGCGGAGCATCCTGTACATGAAGCGGAACTATCCCGATAAAATCAGCATCGAACAGCTGGCCGAGGCGGCCGGCGGCATGTCGGCAGCAGCCTTTTCCCGGCTGTTTCGCCGAGAAACCGGCATGCCACCGATCGAGTATTTAAGCAATGTGCGCATGGCCGAGGCCAAAGTACTGCTTAGCGCCAAGGACAGTCGCGTGAAAGAAGTGGCAGCAGAAGTCGGGTTTCGAAGCGAGTTTTACTTTAGCCGCATGTTTCAGCGAACCGTCGGCGTTTCGCCCACCCAGTACATGAAGCGAGGCATGCTGAAGGTAGCGGTGGCATCCTCCTTGAGCCTGGAAGACCACCTCAAATCACTGGGCATCGAACCGGTATGCGTTGCAGATTTGTTTCGTTACCCCGGGCAGAGCGAAGAACAGCATGCGAATCACGTGAAGGACCAGCTTGCGCTGTTGCAGCAGTCCAGTCCGGATCTGATCATCGCCGACGATTATCATGCCGAGTTCCGGGACGAGTTCAAAAAGTCGGCTTCTCCGGTATTCCTTGACTTTGAAGTGTGGGATTGGAAGAGGAACTTTGAGCAAATCGCCGAACTTGTCCATCGGGAACGGGAAGCGTCCGAGATGCTGACAAGGCTGTATGTGCAAAGCGAAACGACCGGGCAGAAGCTGCGCGGCATGTTGGGAGACGAACGGCTGATGCTGATGCAGGTCAATCACCGGGCGATCGGCATTCAGGGCCGGGCGGGTCATCCGTTGAACGAATTGATTTATGGCGAACTGGCCTTGAATCACGGCGCACCGGCATCGGAGGAGCTGTGGCGGCTGGAGATGCAGCCGGAGGAGATTGCCATTCTGGAAGCGGAGCATGTGTTTATTCATCAGCATCATGTATTGGCTGGAAGCAGCGAACGTTATCAGGATCTGATGCGTACGCCCGCCTGGTCCGGCATGGAGGCTGTACGGCTCGGCCGCGTATATGAGATTCCGAACTGGTTTGCGATGAGCTGGACGCCGCTGGGCAGACAGCGCATCATGGTGGAGCTGCTGGACATGTTGAACGGCCGATGGCAAAGCGAGAACAGGAATTAAGCAGCGTTAAGTTCGAATCGAACAACGATGAAGAAGGACAGGTTGCAGCCTTGGTTGCAGCGCTGTTCTTTTTTGTGCTGGAAATGGCAAGGGAATGTACATAAAGCGTTGATTTTCATTTATAATGATAATGATTCTCAATCAACAAGAACTATACGAATCTATCTAAGCCGCAAATTTGTGGTTTCTATCATCGTTTATAACCATAGATCAGGAGTGTATGAAATGGAATTATCGCGAACCGGATCGTCGGCATACCCTGCACCAGCGCCGGAAAGGACGATTTATCTGCATCATGCCGAATTGGCGACCGTTGGACATGCCGGGCATTTGACCCAAATGATGGCTACCCAAACGACATTGATCATTCTGCTCGAAGGCCATTGCCATTTAAAGAAAAAAAACCGCAGCACGTTGATGAAGATGGACACGGTCTACACCTGTTATCCGGGCACGACCTTTGAATTCATCGGAAAAGGCGAGCCGTCGCTCGTCGCCATTCTGCGAGTGGAACTCTACCAGCCGTCAACGAGCCGGCCCGGAATGCTCGAATCGGCTTCGCAGCATATCTCCGCACTGCTGCCTGACGAAGCAGCGCATCCTGTTCCCGGGGCGGCGGGAGATTGCTGCAGATCCGTGTGCGCAATGCTTCGCTCGGGAGATCCGATCCAGCAGCTGCGGGCCCAGCTTCAGGTCATGGGGTTGGTGATCGATGCCGCTTCGGCGTGCTCCTCCGGTTCATCCATGCAGGCCAGCGGCGTCGAACGGGTCAAACATTACATGGATGAGCATCCGGAAGAACCGCTGAACTCAGGTAAATTGGCCGAGCTGGCCGGACTAAGCCCTAAACACTTTGCGGAACAATTCAAGAAACGATATGGAAAAAGCGCTCGCGAATATATCACGGAATTGCGTCTCGCCAAAGCCAAACGCCTGATGCTCCGACCCGGCCGAAAGCTGAAGGATGTCGCCCACGAGGTGGGGTACCAGGACGAGTTTTATTTCAGCCGGTTGTTCAAAAAAGAATTCGGCGTTTCCCCCTCAAGCTATATCGGCAAACGCAAGCACAAAATCGCCGCTTATGCATGTGCCTCCACATTAGGAACATTGCTCGCGCTGGAACAGCTGCCTTACTTGGCCCCGCTTCATCCCAAATGGACGAACTACTATTTGGAGAGATACGGGGACGACATCCCCTACCATCTGGAATATGGTTCAAGTGATTCGGCAGCACACCCGAACATCAAGCAGATCGCGGAGGCTGCGCCGGAGCTTATCGTATGTCCGGATTATGTTACCGGGACGGAGTATGAAACATTGAGGGATATCGCTCCGGTGTTCAAACTTCCTCCGGAAGGGCCGGGCAGTTGGAAACAGGGGTTGATTCAGCTTGGCACCATTTTGGGCCTGGAGGAAGAGGCATTGCAGTGGACTCGGGAGTTCGAGATCCGAAGCCAAAAGACAAGTCGCGCGATATCCAGCCTTCATGGGCGAAAGGCGGCCCCCTCCATTTTATTTGTGCGCATGATCCGAGGCCGACTGCTTGGATTTGACTCGGCGGGCACGCTCGATTACGTGTATAACGATCTCGGAATCCGGCGCCCGCGGTGTACTCCGAGAGATGGCGACGAGTGGTCGCCGGTCACATGGGAGCAGCTGCAGGCAGAAGACGTGGACTACGTGGCGTTGATGATTCGGCAGGACTCGAAAACGCTGGAGCAGTGGCAAGCGCTCAGCCGGTCGCCCGAATGGCGGGCACTGCAAGTGGTTCGTCAGGATCGGGTATTCATGCTGTCCTCCAATCCGTGGCGCGAGTATTCTCCGATAGGTTTGGACCGGGCACGTCTGGATTTGTTTAACCATTTGAAGTCTGCCGGAAAAAAATCCATGCCGAATCCTCCTGCAGTCTATGGAGAAGACATCGCAAACCGCTCATAATAAATGATAATGATTATCAATATTAGCGGAGGGGTCAACCAGATGAAAAAAGCAACGATACTTCTGCTGTCCACCATCATGCTTGGCATGTTGGCAGCTTGCGGAGGACAGAACAATACAAGCGGCGAGGCCCAGTCGGCAGGGCAGGCCGCACAGACGAAAACAACCGAGAATGCGGCATCGGGCGAGACTGCATCGGCGACGGCGGAGAGCGGCACACGAACGGTAAATTACCTTGGAACGGACTATGAGGTGCCTGCCCAGATCGACCGATATGTCATTACGGGTGCGCTTGAAGCGATGGAGGATTCCATTCTTCTCGACATCCATCCGGTAGGGGCCATTACTTCCGGAGGCAAATTCCCGGACATGTTCGCTTCCATCACGGATCAAGCGGAGTCGATCGGTGAGAAAATCACTCCGAACTTCGAGAAAATCCTCTCCTTGAAACCACAGGTCATTCTGGGAAGCACCAAATTCGAGGCAGCGGTATTGGACAAGCTGAAACAGATTCAGACCACCATTCCGTATTCCCACGTTGCAACCAACTGGGAAGCGAACTTGATGCTGCTCGGCGAGTTGAGCGGCAAACAGGACAAGGCCGCAGAGCTGATCCAAACCTACAAATCCGATCTGAAACAAGCCAAACTGACCGTGAACGAAACGCTCAAGGATAAAAAGGTCGTGCTGGTTCGTATCCGTGACGGCGGCATTTATATTTATGGACCCGACCTGTACTTCAACACGCTCCTCTATGGCGAGCTTGGACTGACGGTGCCTGATGCCGTTGCGGCTGCGGAAAAACAAGAACTGCTGTCCATGGAACAGTTCGCTGCCATCAACCCGGACGTGCTGTTCATCCAGTTCTCGGAGGACGAGAATCCGGATAATACGGCCGCGCTTAAGGAGATCGAGAGCAATCCGATTTTCCAAAGCGTCAATGCCGTCAAGGAAAAGCAGGTGTACGTAAATATTGTGGACCCATTGGCACAAGGGGGGACCGCATACAGCAAAATCCAGTTCTTGAAAGCTTTCATGGAAAAAGTTCAACCATAATGTCAGGGGTATGGGTATGATTCAATGTTAACTACCAAAACCATGGAACATCACGATTCGGGCTCCCGCAAAAACAGGCGGCTTGCGCTCCTGCTTGTTCTGTCTCCGGCAGCGGCGCTGCTGATCGTAACTTGTTCGGTACTTTATGGCGCCAAGGATATTGCTCCGGATGACGTTTGGAATGCGCTGATATACTACGATTCAGGCAACGTGGACCACCAGATCATTCTGCATTCACGCATTCCGCGGGCAGCGGGTGCACTGCTGGTCGGCTTGATGCTGGCCATGTCGGGGGCCGTCATGCAGGGAGTAACCCGTAATGACCTGGCTTCGCCATCCCTGCTCGGAGTGTCGGACGGTTCGGTGTTTGCCGTTACGCTATGCATGATTTTGGTTCCAAACGTTGGCGGCTCGGGGCTGATCCTGGTATCGATGGCCGGATCGGCGCTCGGAGTTGCGCTTGTATTTGGCATGGCTGCGCTCATTCCACGAGGCAGCTCGCCCGTCACGCTGGCTATATTGGGGATCATTACAGGCATGTTCTTGAACGGTGTATCGGATGCATTAGCCATGTATTATCATATCCCGCAAAAAATCAGTTTCTGGTACAACGCCAGATTGTATCAAATGGAACTTGGAGAGCTGGAAATGGTTTGGCCATACGCCTTGGCAGGCATCATTCTCGTACTGCTTTTGTCCCGATACATCTCCGTGCTCGCGCTGGGAGAAGAGGTTTCGGCCGCGCTTGGGCAGCGGGTGCGGCTGATCAAAGGCATTTCGATGCTGGCAGTGGCTTTGTTGACCGGCATCGCGGTGGCTATTGCCGGCAAAATCGCTTTTGTCGGCCTGATCATTCCCCATGTGGCGAGAATGATCATCGGCAACGACTACCGGCGGGTCATTCCTCTATCCGGTGCGCTCGGTGCATTGTTTCTGGGACTGTGCGACATTTTGTCCCGCTTCATGAATTATCCGTTTGAGATGCCGATCGGGGTCGTGCTGGCGATCTTTGGCGTTCCTTTCTTTCTGTATCTGATTCGCCGCAGGAAGAAGGAGGTGGCATCGTGAGAAATGCAAAGAAAACGACGGCCGGTTATGCTGCCGTGATCGGTTGTACCTTGGCCGCCATTGCGGGCATGTTTCTTCTCGGACTGATGACCGGCGAGATGAAGCTTTCCATCGGCGACGTGTTAGGTACCTTATTTGGCAATCAAGGACAGTCGGACTATGATATCGTCATATTCCAGTTCCGCCTGCCTCGCATCGTACTCGGCGCATTGCTTGGGGCAGCTCTGGGCATGTCCGGGGCCGTCGTGCAGAGCCTGACGCGCAACCCGCTGGCAGACCCGGGCATTTTGGGCATCCATGCGGGCGCGGGCATGTTCGTCATCCTGTTCATGTTTGTCTTCCAGGACTTGATTCCGTCGACCGGACGGTTGGCGGTCATGCTCATGCCTCTATTCGGCGTCGCGGGTGGCGTGCTTGCGGCGCTGACGATATTCATGCTGGCGCGAAACAAGGGACATCTTGAGCCGCAGAAGCTCATTTTGGTCGGGATCGCGGTGACGACGGGATTTTCGGCGGTGACGCTGTACATTTCCCTGAAGATGAATCCGCACGATTTCGAGCGGGCGGCAATGTGGCTTGCGGGAAGCTTGAATTCCGCCAACTGGATTTTCATCGTCTCCATTCTGCCTTGGATGGTTGTGCTGCTGCCGTACCTGTTCTGCAAAACGCAGGTGCTTGATCTGCTGCGGCTGGGCGACGACAATCTGATCGGACTCGGAATGTCCGTACAGCGGGAACGGAACTTGCTGCTGTTTGCCAGCGTGGGCGTAGTGACGGCTGGCGTAGCCGTGGCAGGCAGCATCGGGTTCGTCGGGCTGATCGCCCCTCATATGGCGATGCGGCTTACAGGACACGCACACCGCAGATCACTTCCGATCAGCGGTTTATTGGGCGCAGCGCTGGTGCTGATCAGCGACTACGTTGGCAGGACGGTATTTTCCCCGTCCGAATTGCCCGTCGGCGTTGTGCTGTCCATTGTCGGCGTCCCTTATTTTGTGTGGCTGATGTGGTCACGTTCACGGAGGTAAAATGATGATTGAAATGCAGCAGCTGGAGGTGGAGGGACGCAAGCTCACTGTTTTTCTGCCTCCTTCGTATGCCTTGTCCGGAAGGCAGTATCCCGTTGTGTACCTTCACGACGGGGCCAAGCTGATGATGAGCACGTTGAACTACATGTACAGGTTGTTCCGTGAAGGTTTGCTGGCAGAGGTGATCGTTGTTGGCGTGGATAGCGAAGCACGCAATGACGAATATACTCCCTGGCCAGCGCATGCCGCGACCGAAGGGAAAGAACCGTTTGGAGGTTTGGGGGCAAACTACGTCAATGAACTGGCGGATGTGATCAAACCCGAGATCGACCGCCTGTTCCGCACGGTTCAAGATGCCCGCTCGACGGGGCTGGTCGGTTATTCGCTCGGGGGATTGATTACGCTCTATGCCGCATATCGGAGGCCCGATGCCTTCGGCAACTTTGGCATGTTATCGCCATCGACGTGGTATGAAGGCATGCTGGAGTATGTGGAGCAGCATTCGCTGCCAAACCGGGAAATCCGCATGTACATTTCGCTTGGCAATCGGGAAGGCATATATAAGAGCAATATTCAGCAAAATGCGGTGGCAAACACACTGCAAGTGTATCATCGGTTAAGCGGGCAGCTGCAGGAAACAAATCGTTTGCGTTTGGACATTTTGGATGATGCAACGCATGATCTGGTTTTTATGGCACGCCAGTTCCCGGAGGCGCTCGGATGGATGTATGGTCATAAGGTTCGGCAGGTTACCATCAAGCCAAGCGAAATCAGCCGCGGCATTGCCCATAAAGGAGATGCTATCGTTACGGGGGCGAGTCCTGCTTTGCCGGGCACGGAAACATGGGACATTCGTTCCATGCGCAATGGAATGCTCTACCGCATTTTCGTTCATCTTCCGCTCAAGCCGCCTCCACCTGAAGGCTATCCGGTTTTGTATACGGTGGACGGCAATGCCTACTTTGCTTCGTTGAACGACGCGATGCGATTGCAAACCCGCCATCCGAAAGGGCTGCCCTCCGGCCTGATCGTTGCCGTCGGTTATCCGGAAGACGGACCGTTCGTGGCGGAACGCAGGTTCAGGGATTTGACGGTCCCGGATCGGCAGCAGGGATTGCGTCCGGATGGTTCTTCATGGCCGGTAAACGGAGGCGCTGACACGTTTCTGGATTTCATCGAATTTGAATTGATGCCGCAGATCGAGGGCAGGTATCCGGTGGATACGCGTCAGCAAGCGTTGTTCGGCCATTCGCTGGGCGGTTTTTTTACGCTGTATACGCTCATGAGGCGGAATCACTTATTCCAGAATTACGTGGCAGGCAGCCCGTCGATCTGGTGGAAAGACCGCGTTTTGTTTGACATGCTGCCTGAATTTGAGACAAGGCTTCGGAACAGCCGGTTGGACTGCTCGCTGATGATCGGCATAGGGGGAGAAGATACCAAATTGCTGGCTAATGCGAAACAATTTTACGATCGGCTGGTTCCTTACGAGGGAAGCTCCATTCAGCGACTACGGCATCACGTTTTCGAGGGCGAGGGGCATATGTCGGTGCTGCAGCCGATGTTCAGCCCGATGCTCCGCTTCGTTTTCGCCAAAGAGGGCGAGAGATTGCGCATCTAAAATAAGTGGCGGCATGACACCGATAATACGAAAAACAATGCTCTGGTTCGGAATGATCCGAATCAGGGCTTTTCTAATAGATTAAGGTTGGAACGAGTTAACGTAAATGTGCAAAATGTTTGTAGTTCCCTAGATACTGTAAATCAATTGAAGTCGCTTATACAATGGTTTACAACATAAATGCCTATTAGGCGGCTTGGAGGGAAATGCATTTTGAATGACAGTGAATGGTATGTCTGTCCGGACTGCGGGCAAGACATCGAGGTCAATGAGGGCTATAAAGCCTGGTGCGAACATTGCAATTGGAACATTGCCGAGGAGGAGGAACAAGGGGAAACGGGCTGGCTCCGAACAATAAACCGGAAATTGGACGAACGTTTTTCAGGTCGCTTGCTCGATGAATTCAAGTATAGCGTAACCCGAGAGTTTCCATTGACCAAATATCGATTATATGCGTACATGCTGGCTTTAATTGTACATACGTCGACGTTAGCCATCTTGGGCCTCGCGATTCTTTGTTTTGCCACCAATTCGACTTGGCTCGGTTTTTTGGGAATACTCCTTTTATTGCTATGGATTGCGGTAATGCTGCCTTATCGCAGGCGTTTGCCAGGAAGGGTTATTACGAAAGAGGATTATCCCGAACTTCATCAACTGATCGAAGAAATACGGCAACAATTAAACGCGCCGTCTGTGCACATGATTCGGGTAACCGAGGATTACAACAGTTATATTTTAAGCTGGAAGGGGAAAAGAAAGATTCTCGTGCTCGGCATACCGCAACTTGCTGCATTGACGACGGAAGAAAAGATAGCGATAATCAGCTTTCAAATGAGCCTGCTGGCACATCCAAATGCTGCCAAACACGCCTTTGTGGATCGGGCGATGAACCTCCTGCAATCTTGGCAGGATGCACTTGATCAGAGCGATAGCGGCATTTTGGCCATTCTTCTGTTTCCGCTTGTCATTCTGGGACAGGTCGTTGCTTTCTTTCTGGCGCTTTTTCAAATTCTGTTGATGCTGACCTTAAGGGATGAGATGCAGCGTTCCATCTACATTGCAGATTACGAAGCTTCACTAATCGCGGGCAGCCAGGCATGGAAGTCCCTGCTCCTGAAAGCAACCATGGAAGAGTTCTTTCTTACCACAGCTTTTCAAGTCGCAAAGTATCCGTATAGCAAGGAGTTGTATGAAGAATTCAGACAACGCATCGCAACGATTCCGCACAAGGAAATGTTGCGCGCCGAACGGTTGCAGGAAATGCAAGAAGTACATAACGTGTTTAACCATCCTTCCGCAAAAAACCGCTTGGAAGTCATGAGGGAGCATTGGTGTTTTGCCCCTTCATATCAGCCTGATGCAGCACAAGTAAAAAAAATTCAAGCCGAGTTTCATGATCTTGAACAGCGTTCCCAAAAGATTTTGTTAAGCCATCTTCGAGAGACTGGATAAAGGAGTACGGTAAAAGGGACATTGCTTTGCGCATGGCAAGCATGTCCCTTCATTGTTGTCAGCAAGACAACACTTGCCGTTGGAGCATTTGTTGTGCTTGTCTCGATAGCACGCCGTCTTCTAATCTAGCGGTCTCCCCGCTCCAAATGTCGGCGTGGATGCGTGATTTTGCCCATTTTGTCCGTATCGTTTTCCTTAGGAACCAAGCGCTCATCCGTTCGGCCTTCATGATGGTTGTCAAACGCAAATTCGGTCAGTTTCCATTCGCTCTTGCCGAGCACGGGATCGGCGGGAAAATGTTGTCCGCGATGAAGATGTTCCTCGCGTCCGGCTTCATTAACGTAAACGCCATCCACTTCCACTTCTTCATGGGAAAGAGGGAGCATATCGTTTTCCTTGCGTTCCATGAATGGGCACCTCCTTGAACAAGGGGAATTTGACTCAAAATGATGTCCTTGATAATATCCCCCGAACAGTCAGGTGATATGCTTTGCAGAGAATGGCAAATAAAAAGCTCAAAAATTTCGCTAAAAAAATATAATGCGGATTAAACTTTTTGGGCATGGACACCGTTATATTTATTAGGGAGAAATCGTCAATTCGAAAGATGTTTCCGAATATGCTATAATAAGATCATGATTCGAACCGAATCATATCGGGTATTGATGTGTCAGGTGCTTGCTACGCAAAGTTCCCGACCAGAAGCTTGTTCAAGCCGCGTACACAACTTCATGAATGGCATTTAAGACTTATTCGGCGTTCCTAAACGGAGCATTCACTTTCAACGTTTTGGGAGGGAATTACTATGGCAACGAAAGGTCACAATGAGGTCAAAGAAAGTTTGAGGGAGATGACTCGGATTTTCCGTCCTAAAGATCCCAAAAAATTCGTGAAGGAGTATGTGAAGAAATACCGGATTACGGGTGGATACGAGGAAGAACTGACTTCTGTGGTCGAGCATGAGCTTGTCAAAATGGATTCTTCCGTATCCTGAAACGAACGACCATGAATACTGTTCCGAATATGAATAGAACCGTCTACCGGGCCTCGGCTCCGGCAGACGGTTTTTTTTGTTGCTCACCGTTCATTTTGGCTGCTGATCCAGGCGGTAGCGTTCACGATTATTGCCTGTGTGCTTTTAAGGGGCTGTGCCTCAGGTCTTCTGCATATATATGGAATTACAACATCGGCAGGAAGGATGAATGCAAGTGGACCCTATATTGAAGACCAAAGAGGAAATCGGCTATATGCAGGAAGCAGGGCGTATTCTGAGGAGCTGCCATGAGCAGATCGAACGATGGCTGGCTTCGAGAATAACGACGCTTGAAATCAACGAACGGGTCGAGGCATTTCTGGCAAAGCAGGGGGCCACGCCGGAGCAAAAGGGATATAAAGGATACCCGTATGCGATATGTGCTTCCGTAAATGATGTGGTATGCCACGGCTTTCCGGATGAGCGAGAGCTGGCCGACGGGGACGTCATCACCATAGACATGGTGGTCAACAAAGACGGATGGCTGGCCGACTCTGCCTGGACGTATGCCGTAGGCGAGCCCGGAAGGGTTTTGCGCAAATTGATGAAGCGTACGGAAAGGGCGCTGCATCGGGCGATTGCTCAGGCAGTACCGGGCAAAACGCTCGGGGATATCGGGAATGCCATTGAGCGGGTAGCCAGACTGCACCGGTATGGCATCGTGAAACCGCTCATCGGTCACGGGATCGGTCAGTACATACACGAACCGCCGAACGTGCTTCCTTACGGCAAACGAAGAACGGGAATGATGCTTACCGAGGGAATGGTCATCACGATCGAGCCGATTTTCACGAAAGGCTCGTCGGGAGCCGTGATCTGGGATGACGACGGTTGGACCGTACGCACGGCCGACGGCAGCGTCGGCGTTCAATACGAACACACCGTGGCCATTACGGCGGATGGACCGCTTGTGCTGACAGGTGGCAGTTAGGTTAGAGGCAGACCTTTGATCGTCGCGGAGCTTCACGCTGTTTTGCAGGTGATGCTGCAAATGGCGTGAAGCGGACAGGGAGGCGGGGAAAAATCTTTTGGCCGCAGAAGGAACTGGAGTCCGCGAAAGCGAATTCCTTTTGCATAAAAGTACATTTTTTGAAACAGGATCGAAGTTGAGAAAAATAGCATGGCCTCACCGAATTATGGAAAATACTTTCAAAGTCAAAGGTTATAATTTATAACTGAAATCGTTTGCAAAACGAGTGGTGGTGCGGACTTTTTATAAATGTGAACAAAGTGTGAATATGTGTCCAAAGATTGACAAAATCATACCCTCAACTTATATTTAATAAGTGATTTGTCCATATAGAATGATTTGGAATAATGCGCAGACATACCCTTTGGAGGAAATGGGGGGAGCCATGGAAGCGTTATTTTTTCAAGTTCTTCCGTAAGATGGACAGGATTGTGGCTTCCGCCTGATGCGTTTTCTGGAGATTGTCAGGATGCCGCCATAATCTGCGAAAATGCCAAAGGTGAGGTGGATCAATGATGAAACAGTGGCAGGCCGCAAAGAGAATCGTCCCGTTAATCGCGATGTTGTCTTTGCTGCTCTCCGCATGCGGGCGGGAAGACTTGTCGGTAATGAAACCTCAGGGTCCGGTGGCGCAAAGCCAGCTCGATCTGATGAAGCTCTCCATCACGATTATGATTGTTGTGCTCATCATTGTGTTTGCGATTGCCGCTTACGTCCTGATCCGTTTCCGCAGGCGGTCCGGACAACAAGAAGTGCCCGAGCAGGTAGAAGGCAATTTCAAGCTGGAGGTCATTTGGACAGCCATTCCGCTCCTTCTGGTCGTTATTTTGGCCGTACCCACGGTCCAAACCATTTTTGCCCAAGGCGAGGACGCCTCCAAAGACAAAAATGCCATTCAAGTCCAAGTTACCTCGCATCAATACTGGTGGGAATTCACTTACCCTCAATATGACATCACCACTGCACAGGATCTCATCATCCCGACCGGGAAAAAAATCGCATTCGAATTAAAAACCGCAGACGTGCTTCATTCCTTCTGGGTGCCGTCGCTCGCGGGCAAAATGGACACAAACCCGGATGGAACCGTCAACAGATTCAGCTTCTCCGCACCAAACGAAGGCGTATACCGAGGCAAATGCGCCGAGCTGTGCGGCAGATCGCATGCCTTCATGGAGTTTAAGGTCAAGGCGGTAAGCCAGGAATCCTTCGACCGTTGGGTCAATGAAATGAAGGCGCCGGCCGTGCTCCCCGAAGATGCCCAGCTTGCCGAGAAATTCAAAACCAACTGCCTCTCCTGCCACGCGGTGGGCGATCAAGGCGGGCCGGTTGCTCCCAATCTCACCGGAATCGGCGGCAAGGAATCGGTAGCAGGGATTCTGCTAAACAAACGGGAAGGGCAAGAGGAAGGCAACCCGGTGCTCGACAACATGAAGGAATGGCTCCATGATCCTCAAAGCGTGAAACCGGGCAATACGATGCCGAATCCGAAGGATCTCGGATTGACGGACGAAGAGATCGACGGCATTGCCGAATATTTGGCGAACTACAAATTGAACTATGAATAGAATAGCGGGGACGAAAGAGGGGGTATGGAACCTTGGCTCATGCTCATAGCGTCAAGCGCTACACGGGTTTAATGGATTGGATTACCACCGTCGATCACAAAAAAATCGCCATCCTTTATCTGATTGCCGGCGGGCTGTTCTTTGGCATCGGGGGGATCGAAGCCATTCTGATCCGGATTCAGCTGATGAAACCGATGAACAACTTCGTATCGGCCCAGGTGTTTAACGAACTGATCACGATGCATGGAACAACGATGATCTTTCTTGGCGTCATGCCGATCATTTTTGCCATTATGAATGCAGTCATTCCGCTGCAAATCGGAGCGCGTGACGTCGCGTTTCCGTTTATCAATGCACTTGGCTTTTGGACGTTTCTCTTCGGCGGGCTGCTGCTGAATCTGAGCTGGATCATGGGCGGAGCTCCCGATGCGGGCTGGACGGCCTATACGCCTCTCTCCGGCAGCGACTACAGCGGGACGCACGGGGTCGACTTTTACACGATCGGGTTGCAAATTGCAGGTCTGGGTACGTTGATCGGGGGCATTAACTTTCTCGCGACCATCATTACGATGCGTGCGCCAGGCATGTCTTACATGCGCATGCCGATGTTTGCCTGGACGACGTTTATCACGTCGGCCATTATCCTGTTCGCGTTTCCGGCCATTACGGTCGGCCTCGTATTGTTGACGTTTGACCGGATTCTCGGAGCCAACTTTTTCGATGTTTCGGGCGGGGGAAACCCCGTGCTCTGGCAGCATATCTTCTGGATTTTCGGTCACCCGGAAGTGTACATACTCATTTTGCCGGCATTCGGCATCATTTCCGAGGTGATTCCGACCTTTTCGCGCAAGCGGTTATTCGGATACAGCTCCATGGTGTTTGCAACGATCCTCATTGCGTTCCTCGGCTTCATGGTCTGGGCGCATCACATGTTTACGACGGGGCTGGGGACGGTTGCGAACGCGCTGTTTTCGATCTCGACGATGCTCATCGCGGTGCCGACCGGGATCAAAATTTTTAACTGGCTGTTTACGATGTGGGGGGGACAGATTCGTTTCACTGCGGCGAACCTGTTCGCCGTCGGGTTCGTTCCGACCTTTGTCATGGGCGGAGTTACGGGTGTCATGCTGGCTTCCGCGCCGGCCGACTTCCAGTTCCATGATACGTACTTCGTCGTGGCGCATTTCCACTACGTCATCGTGGGCGGCTTGGTTCTGGGCCTGTTTGCAGGGCTGCATTACTGGTGGCCGAAAATGTTCGGGCGTATCCTGAGCGAAACGCTGGGCAAATGGACGTTCTGGACGTTTATGATCGGCTTCCAGCTCACGTTCTTCGTACAGCATTTCCTTGGATTGATGGGCATGCAGCGCAGGATCGTTACGTATTTGCCGAACCAGGATTTCGACCTGTTGAACCTGGTCAGCTCCATCGGGGCATTCCTGATGGGCGTCGGGGTGATCCTGTTCCTGATCAACATCGTCATCACAACGAGAAAACCGGCGAATGCGCCAGCCGATCCGTGGGAAGACGGACGAACGCTGGAATGGTCCATTCCTTCGCCTCCGCCGGAATACAATTTCAAGCAAACTCCGCTTGTGCGAGGAATCGATGCCTTTTGGAAGGAAAAGATGGCCGGCCACAAAGAAATGACGCCTGCGGAGCCGGTAGGACCTATTCATATGCCGTCGGCGACGCCGCTGCCGTTCGTCATGTCCGTAGGCATTTTTATCGCCGGGTTGGGCTTCATGTTCAGCAAGGACGACTTTGGCAATGCGTTGATGAACGGGCTTTTCAACAATTACATCGTCGTCATTATCGGTCTTCTGATCACCTTTGGTTCGATGCTGCTGCGCTCGCTCTATGATGACCATGGCTGGCATATCGAACCTGAGGACCAAGACGGGAAGGGGGCTGCACTATGACAACTGCACATGTCGAAACGGCAGCAAACGGAAACCTGCCCCATGAGCCGGAGAAAGCCACGCTGGAAGGCCGCAACAAGCTGATCGGTTTCTGGCTGTTCCTCGGCGGGGAAACGGTATTGTTCGGCACGTTGTTTGCCACCTTCCTGGCCTTGCGCGGCCAGACCAACGACGGTCCGACGGCTAACGAGCTGTTTCACCTGCCGCTGGTGGCGGCGGCGACCTTCATCCTGCTTGTCAGCAGTTTGACCAGCGTATTCGCCATCCAGGCCATGCACCGCGGGGATCGGAACAAGCTTGCGCTATGGCTTGTCATCACGGTTGTATTGGGGCTTGGATTTCTGGGACTGGAAATCTACGAGTTCTACGAGTACGTGAAGCATAAGGAATTCGGCATGACCACGAGCGCGTTCAGTTCGGCATTTTATACGTTGGTCGGCTTTCATGGTGCCCACGTTGCTTTCGGTATTTTATGGATCAGCATTCTGGTCGGGCAATTGTTCAGAAAAGGATTAACGGTGGTCACCGCTCCCAAAGTATACGTCTCGGCCATGTACTGGCACTTTATCGACGTCGTGTGGGTATTCATCTTTACGGTTGTGTATTTGCTTGGAAAGGTGGGGTAGCGCATGTCGGCACAGGATAAAACGGATCAGCATCCTGCAAAGCACCGTCACCGCATGGAAGGTCCGCAAAAACACGTCGTGGTATTCATATTTTCCGTTATTTTGACCCTGATTGCTTTTGCGGCCGTGAAGGCAGGCGGAGTTAACGCCACCTTTACCATTATTCTGCTGGTCGTCATGGCCATCCTGCAGGTGTTCGTTCAGTTGGGATATTGGATGCACATGAAGGATAAAGGGCATTTAATGCCCATCCTGTTCATGGCCTTTGGTTTTTTCGTAGCGTTTACTTGTATTATCATGGCTCTCTATTGGGTCTGGTGGTAAAAAGAATGACGGCGGCGCGCCAAGCGCCGTCTTTTCCCCTTTCGGGCGATGCCCCCTAGGGGTAGCAACTCAACAACCATTAACGTTCACGGGGAGGATTCCCGTATGCTTGGATTGCAGTATTTCAGCTTCAGTGATCTTTGGAACCCGTTGGTGTTGGCGCTGTTTCTCGTTGTCGCGGCGGCCTACCTTGTGATCGTCGGTCCTTTCAGCGAGCGTGTCAAAGATGCCGAACCGGCGACGGGCACGCAGAAACTGCTGTTTCTGGTCGGATTGGCGGTGCTGTATCTGGCTCAAGCCGGCCCGTTCAATTTGCTCGGACATGTCATGTTTAGCTTTCATATGGTGAGCATGGCGCTGTCTTACCTCGTGGCGCCTCCACTGCTTATGAAAGGGCTGCCGGTCTGGATATGGCGGCGAATCGCAAGGCGAATGCCGGCCAAATCATTATCGTTTCTGGCTCATCCCATTGTGGCCGCAGTTGTGTTCAACGGCCTGTTTTCGATGTACCATTTGCCGGTCGTTCACGATTACGTCATGTTGAATTTCACGGTACATCGTTTGTACTATATCGCACTTTTTGTAACTTCCATGCTGATGTGGTGGACGCTGCTTAATCCCCTGCCGGAAGGCAGGCAAGCGTCAGGGTTGTCCAAAATGGGCTTCATCTTCCTCAACATGGTGCTGTTGACGCCTGCTTGCGGACTTATTATTTTTGCGCCGCAACCGCTCTATGCCACATATAGCGATCCTTCGGTATGGGCAGAGGCGATGCGATATTGCGTATCCACGGATTCGTCGGCATTGCTAAGATCATTCGGCGGACCGGGTTTCTTTAATTTCTTGTCCTCGGCTCAAGAGGATCAGCAGGTAGGCGGCATTTTGATGAAGTTTATTCAGGAAGGGATTTTCATCTCCATGCTGGGTTACGTGTTTTTCCAATGGTATCGCAAGGAAAAGCGAGAAGATGATGACGACCCGCGTTCTTTGGACGGTACGGGCGAACCGTTTCATTCCGCGGCGAAATAACGCCAGTGATGTTGCAGCAAAGGGGGATTTGCGATGGATATGTATTTGTTGTTGCCCACGATCAGTACGGCTTTGATTGTCATCAGCGCCCTGCTGGTCGGCATCGGTTGGGTGCTGATCGTACGGGGCAAGCGGGAGGCACACCAATCGATGATGGTCGCCGGTGCCGTTGCCGCAGTATTGTTTTTTATCATTTACATGTCGCGTACCGTTTTTGTGGGGAATACGTCCTGGGGCGGCGATCCGGAGATGGAAGTGTTTTATCGGATTTTTCTGATTTTTCATATCATTCTGGCCACCGTTGCGGCGGTGTTCGGCATTTCAACCTTGGTGCTGGGATTCAAGAAAAAATTCAGTACCCATCGGCGCTGGGGCCGATTTACGTCCATGATCTGGTTTAGCAGCGCGTTGACCGGGGTCGTCGTGTATGTGCTGTTATATCTGTTGTATCCAGGCGGGCATACACGTCCCGTGTGGGAGACGATACTGGGAGCGTAGCAAACATGCATTTTCATTTATATGAAGTTAAAAAAGGGCGGTATAGATTTGTGCACTTTGCAGGCACAGATCGTACGGCCCTTTTTGGTACGGTGCGGGAAGAAACTATCCAGCCAGCATCAATCGCCGCCGCCTCCACCGCCATCACCGCCGCCGCTGCTTCCGCTATCATGGCTGGAATGATGACCTGAATCGTGGGAGGAGGCATGGTCATGATGATGGCTATGGCGATGATGCGAATCGTCCCCGAATAGGAAGGGTGCACCGGCACCGGAGTCGCTGTACGCCGAGTTGCGGCTGTCGTTGTCGCTGCGACGCCTCCGGGCTTGATTGCGCGAAGAGCTCCATGCGATTAACGCGATGACAATGGCGATAAAGAGCACGACCGGTATGATTTGAAATAAACCATCCATTGGTAGAATCCTCCTTTCCGTAATCAGAAGTGTTGTTGATTTTATCATATCAGAAAGCTAACCCCAATTCCTGATTCAGGAAAAAAAGGGGTTGACGAGGCGAATGATGAGTCTGTATACTGTGTATATTGATATACACAGTAATCACAGTGGATCGAACTTAAGCACAACGGTTGCTTGATGTGTACAGACATGAGAGGAAAGGCAGGATATGGCATGGGCGCATGGAAACAGGCGTGGTGGTTAACAAGGAATGAGCAAAGCAAGGACCGCTTTCAATGGTTATGGAGTGCCATATTCATGATTTACTGCGGCGGTATGGGAGGGGTTATGCTGGTCGGGGAACAGGAAGTTCCGAGCGTTGTCTTTGACGGATATTTCATGATCATGCTTCCCTTTCAAGGCTTCTTGTTCAGCAGAAGATCTTTTCGCTACATCCAGGAAGACTCTTATACCCAGATGCTGATCTACTATCGCAGGCTGCCGATTTCCGCACAAGCCGTGATGTGGTCCAGATTGCAGCAGTCCTTGCTGGCATTCATCTATAACGGGATTTTCTTTTATGGCTCGTTGTATGTTACCCAATTGCATCACCAGGGTTTTCGTCTGGATCAGTACCTGGCTTTTGGCCTGACGTGTACCGGATTCGGATTCCTGATTACAGGATTCTATATTTACGGGGAATTTCTGCATAGCGGAAAAAAATATTTGCTGCTAAGCGCTTTTCAGGTCCCTTTGATCATTTTGTTGGTTTTCATCATTCATTTGACCGGAAATAACGGGTTTATGTCTGCCATAAAGATGAGCAAAACTTGGGGATTGCTTTCTCCGCTGATGTGGATCATGTTGGCCGTCGGATTGACGTCGTTATGGCTTCTCAGCAGGGTTACGCTAAAACAACTGATTAAAAGGGACTTAAGCATATAAATGAACACAAATAACTTGAGACATGTAAATGACGAACCGGCTCGTTCATGTGATGAACCGATGTGTACCAGAGAGCGGGGTGCAAGGCATGAATATACCGATTCAAATCAATGAAAACAGCGCTGAACCTTTATATCACCAAATTGAAAACCAGTTAAGGTCATTAATCATTACTGGCCAATTGGGGGAGGGAACACATTTGCCGTCCATTCGGGAGTTTGCGGGATCGCTGAATTGCAGCGTCATCACGGTTCGCCGGGTGTATCAGGACTTGGAGAACGAGGGATTACTGCGCACCAAGCAGGGAACGGGTACATTTGTTGCCAAGGTCGAAGCGGGGGATCGGGAAAATTATAAATTTACGGCGGCCAGGGATGCGCTGCGCGCTGCGGTTCAGGCAGGCAAGTCGGTCGGTTGCGATGAAGAAGAGATGCTAACGTTGTTTAAAGAAGTTGTCGCAGACGTTTACAATCCGAAGGCAAGGGAGTGATGTGCTGATGGAAGCTATGGCGGTTCAATTGAAGGGTGTCTCCAAAATGCGAAAGCGCAGAATGATCGGTCCGATTGACCTGAACATTCCGGAGGGGTATGTCGTGGCCATTCTCGGCCATAACGGATCGGGCAAAACCACGCTGCTTAACATGCTGCAGCAGATCGTGCTGCCGGATGCGGGCGAGATACGCTGGTTTGGCCAAACTCATGCTGGAGAACTGCCCCTTGACATCAAGCAGCAGATCGGTTTCGTGACCGACGGCGCGGTGGAAGAAAATCATGTGACTGCGAAGGATGCGGCCCGATTCCGTGCCTACTTGTATCCTCGCTGGGACATGGACCTGTTCAATCGGCTTATGGATGAGATGGAAGTTCCGCAGGACGTGAAGCTCATTAAACTCTCCAAAGGAGAACGCCGCAAATTTGAAATTGCTGCCGCTTTGGCCTCAAGGCCGAAATTGCTGCTGTTGGATGAGCCATCCTCGGGGCTGGACCCCTTTGCATGGAAAACGATGGTGGATCAGTTCCGCCGCTTCATGGAAAACGGGGACACCACCATATTGATTGCTACGCATATTGCCGATGAGGTGAAGCGATTAGCGGATTACATCATATTGATGAACCGCGGACAGTGCTTGGGCATCGCGGAGAAAGACGTCGTTCTCGACCAGTGGAGAGAGGTCTGGTACGAAGGGGACTTGAAGCCGGAGAGCATCCCGGGCGCCGTCGACTCGTACCGTGAAGCCGGCGGACTCATTCGGGTGATCACGACAAGGATCAGCGAAGCGCGAGAGCGACTGGATTTGGCCGAAGCAAACATTTTGAAAGTCCGGAACCTTGAGCTCGATGAGGTGCTGGAGTTTTGGATTGCCGGATACGCTCCGGCACAATGGAGATCACCGAAGGGAGACGATGAACGATGAATCGACTGGCATTGAGGCAAGTCGTCAAACAGTATGCAGACAAAACGGCGGTTAACGGAGTCACGCTTGATGTGGCTGAAGGTGAGATTTATGGCTTGTTGGGGGCGAATGGAGCGGGGAAAACGACGACCATGCGCATGGTATTGGGCTTGATTCACCCGGACGGCGGCGAGATTCGCTATAACGGCAAACCGTACAATGCGGAGCTGCAGCAAATCATGGGTTACCTTCCCGAGGAACGGGGGTTATATCCCAAAGTGAAGGTTAGCGAGCAGATCAATTACCTGGCACGTTTGCGCGGCATGAGCGGCAAGGATGCCGACAAAAGCCTGAAATACTGGCTCGAACGTTTCGAAGTGCCCGAATATTACGATAAGAAGATTGAAGAGCTTTCCAAGGGCAATCAGCAAAAAATGGGCTTCATCGCGGCCGTGGTGCATCGGCCTCAGATTCTGATTTTGGATGAGGCGTTCAGCGGTCTCGATCCGGTCAACGTAGAATTGCTCAAATCGACCGTTAAGGAGCTGCGCGATGAAGGAACGGCCATTCTGTTCTCCACACACCGGATGGAGCATGTGGAAGAGCTTTGCCGCCGAATAACGATTCTCCATCGTTCCAACACGGTCGTTCAGGGGGATATCAAGGAGATCAAAGGCCGATATCCGCGCGAGCAGGTGTATTTAAGCACTACTGGCCAAGTGAATGGTTTGGAGCAGTTGTCTGGCGTCACCAAAGTGGACCGTACGGAGAACGGGTATCAGATCCGAATCGGACAAGCGGAAGCGGCTCAGGAGATTCTCAGATTGGCCATGTCGCAGACGACGGTAGAACATTTTGAAATCAAGGAACCAACGTTGAACCAAATCTTTATTCGTGAGGTAGGTGAGTCGAATGAATAAGATGGGCACGATTGTCGGCTTTACGTTTAAGAATAAAGTCAAAACGAAGTCTTTTGTGGTCACAACCATTGTGCTTGCGCTTTTGATTTCCATCGGCATTAATATTCCGTATTTTATCAATATGTTTAATGGCGGCTCAGGCGGTGAAGGAACGAGTGCCAATCCAGTCAACATCGGTTTGTTGAGCGAAGGCCAGGATGAGATCGCGAGCAAGCTGCAGGCGTTCTCCGCAGCGCAGGGAGATCAGGCTTATCGTTTCGTATCCGATGAAGGCAAGGATGAAGCCGCTTTGAAGGCCGACGTGGAGTCGGAATTGCTGGACGGGTATTTGAAACTGGAGCCTGCGACGAACCAGAGCTTCCCGCAGCCCGTACTCTATTCGGCAGAAGACGTCTCTCCGCAAATTATCGCTTCCATTGAAGCTGCCCTGCAGAGCGTGAAGTTGGATGTCATTACGCAGAACACGTTGACCGCAGAACAAAAGGCATTGATCAGCACACCCGTGAAGGTGACTGCGCAAAGTCTCGAGGCAGGCCAGAATGGCGCTGCTGAAGAAGGCGGCAACGGCATGAGTCCGATCAACTATGTTGTGGTTTACCTGCTGATCATCCTGTTGTTTACGTCCACGATGATGACGGGCAACATGATCGCTTCCGAGATCACAGCCGAGAAGAGCTCGCGGATCATGGAGATTTTGATTACGAGCGTGTCCCCGCTCAGCCAGATGTTCGGCAAAATCATCGGGATTTTCCTGGTGGGCATGCTGCAGATCGGCATTTTCGGAGCAGTGATCGCAGGGAATATCATGCTGCCTCACAATCAAGGCGTATTGAGCGAATTCAGTATGAACCTGAGCGACGTGAACGTGTCCGTCATTGTATATGGTTTGATCTTCTACATTCTGGGTTACTTCCTCTATGCCGTGTTGTTTGCGGCGATCGGTTCGATGGTAAGCCGTACGGAGGAGCTTGGGCAGGCGGTGCTGCCGATTACGATGCTTTCCCTGGCTTCCTTTTATATCGCGCTCTTTAGCATTTCTGCACCCGACATTTTGCTTTTGAAAGTAGCCAGCTTCGTGCCGTTCACTTCGCCTACGGCGATCCTGGTACGCATCGGGGCGGGCGTTGCGCCGACATGGGAGATTTGGGTATCGCTGGCCATTCTGGTCGTATCGATTCTGGCCTTTGGCTGGTTGGCGGCAAAAATCTACCGTACCGGGGTCCTGATGTACGGCAAACGCCCTACGTTCAAGGAGCTTTTCAAAGCCATGAAGGCGTACAAAATTTAATATTGAAGGCAGCTTATATGCTGCTGCTGCTGCTGCTGCTGCCTGTGTATGTGTTTTCCGACGATAACAGAATCTCTGACATAACAATAATTCATTGGAGGCGCTGAATGTGATTAAAAACATGAGTTCAAAATCACTTATGATGTTAAGCGCGGCTGCAATTATTCTTTTGCTAGGATCGTTCGCAAGTGCTGAAGGATCTTCGACAAAGGATGCCGTGCAAGGTGCGCTGATGGGGGCCGTAGCTGTTATTGCTGTTGCTTGGCTGTGGGTTGCTGGAAGTAAGAAGTAAAATCGCAAAACGGGAAGAGGGGCCATGCTAGGAAAAAGGTGGAACCCTCCCCAGTCTATTATCGTAATATTGATGGAGTTACTTCTTTGGGCTAATAGATTTAATCTACTATATATTTTAAAGGAGAGTACATAATATGAAAAACTGGAAACGCATGCTCTTGTCCCTGACGATCTCGGTCGGTTTGCTCGCATCTGCAGTGCCGGCGATGGCCGCGCCGCAGCAGACCTCGGTAAAAGTGAATGACGAAACGGTTGAGTACACTGTTGGTGCACCGGTTAACGATAAAGGAACAACGCTTGTGCCGCTGCGCTCTACATTGGACGCCATGGACGTGAAGCTGACGACAGCAACGGATGATACGATTACAGCCGTGGTTAACGGCAAGACGATTACGCTGAAAAGCAAGCTTACGCGCATCAATGGCGTAACGTATGCGCCGATCCGCATCGTTGGAGACGCTGCAGGTTACGAAGTTAACTGGGATGCGAAGACGCGTACGGTATTGTTGGTTTCCAAAGGCGGGGCAACAGAAACCGTTCAGACCGGCGGACGCGGCTTTATGTGGGAAGTCGAAAGCAACGGCAACACCGTATACCTGGTAGGCTCGATGCATATTGCGGATGATAGCTTCTATCCGTTGCGTAAAGAATTTGAAGAGGCATTTGCCGAGGCGGATTATCTTGGAGTAGAGATCGATATCAGCAAAGCGGCGGATGAAGCTCAACAGAAACTGGTGCTCGATCTGGGATCGTACCAGGATGGCACAACGCTGAAGGACCACATCTCCAGCGAGACGTATGCTCAACTGGGAGAGATTTTGAAGAAAAACGGAATGGAGTCTAATGCGCTGGATACATTCAAGCCGTGGGTTGTGGAGAGCACGCTGGCAAGCCTGAAATCCATGAAAGCCGGTTATGAAGCTTCCGCTGGAGTAGACCTGTATTTCATTCAGAAAGCGATCGAGCGCAAACTTCCGGTCATCGAACTGGAGTCGTATGAATCCCAACTGGGCATGTTCAATAGCTTCTCGAAAGAGCTGCAAGAAAAAACGCTGAAAGCAACATTGGACAATTTCGACGTGCTGGATGACAGCGTGGATCAAATGGCTGAAATGTGGAAGACGGGCAACGACGAGCAGCTGCTGGAGCTGACGAACAGCTTCTCCGATGACGAGGAATACAACAAAGCGATGCTGATCGACCGTAACATTGGCATGGCCGACAAGATCGACGGATACCTGAAAAACGGCAAAGGCGAAGAGTATTTCATTGTAGTCGGCGCGGCGCACTACCTGGGCGATCACGGGATTGTGAAGTTGTTGGAGGATAAAGGATATACAGTGAAAAGAAAATAAAAGAATCAAAACTCCTTTATGGGAGTGGTTATTATCAATTATCTCCTCATGATAGACAGTGATAAAAGAGATCGTGTTACAATGAACTCAAGCACTGGATATCAGAGGGGATTTTTGTATGCCTGCGAAGAAAGGAGTAGTCGTCCGTCTGTGAATGAAGGCTTGATGTACAGCTGGATTATGGAGAAGTGTGGATCTAAGAGTGAGAGCCGGATCATCATCTGTGTTCAATTTCAGAACCATTTCAAAGTGAGGGAGTTCAATGAATAAGTCGAAACTGGGGGATAAGTTTTTAATAAAGAGTGGAATTTTGTTATGTATGCTCGTACTGTACTTTCCATTGTGTATAGGGATATCAATGTTACTGTTCCAAGTCATTAACAAGGTAGTCCCGGGTGCCTTTTATAGGTATGCTACTGAGAATAAATATAGTGAGGACGTCTTTTTCTCAATTGAAATTGATGCTAAAACAGGGATAAGTGATACTATCACAGAGACTTTTAAGATTATAAAAAAGGAACTACCAGATAACCCTCAAGCAATATTTCATGAGCTTTTAAAAGATGAGGCTTTATTTCTTTCACAGCTCGAAGAAAACAAGGCGTATATGGATTATTTAGTCGACAGTAGCTTAACCGTAGAAGAATTAACAGCATATATGAAGTCGATATCTAATTTAAGCAATGAGATATTGAATGGTAGTTTTTATTTTTCAGCAGTAATAATATTTTTAATCTTGTACATCTTTTTACGATTTAGAATAGAATTATATTGGCTAGCAGGCACATTGTATGGTTTTTCAATCTTAGATGGTTTTACATCGGGCATCTTTTCAAGTGTTTTTTATAACCCTATGCGCTTGGCGAGTAAGATGATGGGTCAGGAATATACATTAGATCAATATAATATGTACATAGGGTTTTTGCCCAAAATTAAGGAAGCGTTTTTAACTTTTATTATTTTCGATACTATAGGACAGATTTATAGAGAGAAATGGGAAAAGAGAAGATCGGAGAAGCTCACAGAGATTTATTATTCGCTAGGTGTTGTTTTAAATATGATGAGAGGTTTGAAAACAGCAAACAGTAACTTTCCCTTTATAAAGATAAGTAAAGTGAACGTTGATTTACATTACCTATGCAAATATGCATCAAAAAACAGAAAGGATCTTGCCTTGAAAGAAGTGAGAGAGCTTACATTAATGTTTTTAAGTAGAATTGAATCTAGTTCTCTATTAGTAGAAGATGTCATCATATTTTTAGAAAGATTACAAACAGAGTTGAATGGGTCTGACAACTTTCGAAGTAACTTGATGTACCTGGGAAGTTTTAAAGAGTACGGAATTAACTAATTATTGATATAATCCAAATAATTTTATGCAATCAAGAAATTAATGTAACTATAGCTGCAATTGAAGATGGTAAGAAGGTTCACTTTATTGAAGATGACATAATGTATACCAATTGTTTAGTTATAGCCGACAACCTTGATCAACTTTTCGGAAATGCAAAAGTAATCCCGCCGAAGAATATCCAAATTAAAAACGAATGAACGTATTTACAGTTTATTCGTTTTTAATTTGTCTCTGCGGCAACAAAGACAGGAAAGGTTTATAAAGACTCATTATTCCGAATTAAGCTAACGGGCAGGATAATTCAATCGTTTCTCTAATATTCTCCGATTATATAATTTTACTAAAATTGTAAATATAATGTTATCTGAAAGATACTCAATGATTATTTTTCGAAGGGATGATTGATTGAAGCAAGGGATATTAATTTTTCTAAATGGAACTTCAAGTTCCGGAAAGACCTCCATATCGACTGAAATGATAAATCAGAAAGTAATTCTTTTTTATCATTTATCAATTGATGATTTTTTTAATAAATACAATGAGTTTATTAACAATAAATCTCCAGATGAACCTCCAAGAGAAATAGATCATCAAGTTGTCTCACAAATACTTGATGATTCCATAGCAGCTTCACAATTTAGCAAACCTATATTGCTTTGATGAATATGACCTCGAAGTAAATACGCAAGAGATGAATCCAACAGAATGTGCCGAAAAGATATTAAGTTTTATTAAGTCCAATAAGAAATACACGGAATTTAAGAAATTACGTAAAAGAAATGTTAGTGTTTCCTAGATGGCATATCAAACAATAACACCATATTCAAGTATTGGGGCTATCACCTCTCGGGCTGCTGAGGGGTCTCGGGATTAAGCTAATGGGAAACGATAGTTCATGAAATAACAAGAAAGCAACCGGTCAATGTGCTCGGTTGCCTTCTAACTAACAAATAATAATTAACGTTTGAAGTCGGGGACAACCCAGACTTGCTCCACATCCTATTGAGTTGGAGCAAAACATGAGAAAATTTAAGAGTAATATATAGTTGGGTCTTCAATGCCTTCGGCCGAAAATGCTGCTTTCCTTGCCAAGCATCCAGCACATTCTCCACAATGAAATGCCCTTCCATCCCAACATCCCCATGTTGTTTCCATTGGTACCCCTAGATCAACAGCCATTCGTACAATGTCCCTTTTGCTGTACTGAATTAATGGCATAATGATTTTGAATTCCTTATCTCGACCAACACTTACGGCTTGCGCAAATAACTCTTGTACCTGATCTAGATTGGAATACCTAGATTCATATTCATCAAGCTCTTCCTTTAGATATCCTATAGCCATGGTATCGAATCCAGTAATATCAGCATATACACCACAAACTGATGTTACCGCTAAGAATGGCCGACTCGTCTCGCAGCATGTCTGATCATAATTTTCATAATCAGGATGTAAGTATCCCTTAAAGCTATTTACTAATCCAGGAATTTCAATAACTTGTATCGGAATATTTAAATTAATCGAAAGTGTATTAACAGCTCTCCTATCCTTGATATTATTGGGCTGCCCAGAATTCACATGAACTCCAAAAACATCCCAACCTTCAGCTTTCATTTTATAAGCCATTACAGCAGAATCAATTCCCCCTGAGATCATCAACATTGCACGTTTTCTCATTTCCTAGAACCTCCAGTTTAGATTTTATTCATTATAAATTCATTATGGGATAAATATGGTAATAATATTCGAGTTATATCTTTTTTTAATTTGACCAGGTAGTGATATCTCATTCCATAACATACAGCACAATTAATACCTTGATATATGTATTTTTTGTTTTATTTGGATAAAATAGAAAATAAAAACTCGCAAGGAGAACAAGTATGAAAGAAAAAGTAATCGTTTTGCTTTCGGGAGGACCGGATTCCTCATCGCTAACATATTGGTTAAATGCTCAGGGCTATGCTCCTATAGGGATTTATATGAATCAGGGAAAACCATATAGTTTTAATGAAGTTCAATCCGTTAATAAAATTGCAGAAGATTTAAATATGTTGGTAGAAACTATTGATATATCCTCAATGATTTCTTTGTTTAATGGAAAGGTTCCAACCTGCGGCGCTAACCCTGGTGGGTATATTCGATTTGGCACTTCTATTGTACTTTCAATAGCTGTTGCATATGCTCTTGAGCATAATGTTAATAAATGTTTTATTGCGATTCATGCGGACGATAAAATTTTAGGGCCCGAATTTACTAGAGAATTCTTTAAATCCATGGAGGAAAGTATTGAAATAGCACAAAAAAATAGTCAAGAGAGTAATGTCTTTCAACTACACACACCTTTCTTAGAAAAAAGCAAGTCAGATGTACTTATCATAGGTAGAGATCTGGAGGTGCCTTTTCAAGAAACCTGGAGTTGTATAGAGTCAACAAATGATAAACACTGCGGTGAGTGTAAATCATGTCTTGCCCGTCAAAAAGCTTTTAATCAAGCAGGAATACCGGATCCAACAATATACCAAAATGAAAATGTATAAAATTATCCGTTGCTGTAAAATCCCCTTAACTCCTAAAACAAAAGTGTTGGGACTAGGATGAGAGTTAAGACTGTATAGTTGTCGAGGGACAAGAACATATTCCCTTTGAAGTCGCTATTTTAGCGGCTTTTTTATTTTATCGGTAAAAGTTCTTGTCCAGAGCCAAGGACAAGAACTTTTACCGATTGCCGAAATGGACAAGAACATGTTCCTATTTATGATTAGATAAATACCTAATTGGAAGTGGTGGTCTTTTTTTGAGTGACTAACACGCTAAAGGCTGGATTATGAATTGCTTTTAGGATTCTATACAAGTATTCAGAAAAGTTAACAAATGAGGTCGTTCTCATCTGATTGAATTAAAAACATTTTTTTAAATTCATTTGTTTTTTTTGGAGATAACAATATGATGGGTATAACAAAGGGGGCGCTGCAGATGAGAGGATTATACTATCATCCAAAGAGAGTGACTGATAAAGATTCAAACCTTATGTTGGATAGTAACACATACCACGCTGTATCGCTATTTTTAGAATTAATCGAGGATCTTGTTCCTGAAATATGTGATGAGTTAAAGGGCTCATATAGTAATTATGAACAGGCATACCGCTGGTTTAAAACGAATCAAAAATCATTTAATGTGGAGCAACTCCCGTGGCCCAGCGAATGGAAGTATGTAAAACATGCTTCTAAGAATCAATTTAAGGAGTATCTGGATCTTAAAGATTCAATTTTATCTTGGGTTGATAAATTTAACCTGCAATCTTACTCTGATTTTTATGCTGGTGTAGGTTTAACTGCATTATCTTTTTATTATGATGATTGTCAACCACACAGTCGAAAAAAGAAGTGGAGGGAATTGAAAGCAATAGCAAAGCAATATAACGTGGCTGTTGAACAACTGAAACAGGTTAAGAGTTATAGATTAACATGGCCTAATGAAGAAAAATTGTCTCTCTCGGAAAGTGTCTTCTTTGAGGAGGAGGACGATACTGTTGAATTAAGTCGTGCTATTGGGCTAGAGGAAACAAATTATAATTTGTTCTTCGAACAAATATATCCGTTTGCGCTTGCTCCAGGGACTATTAGTGGTGTTTTAAATCAAAATGTAAGCCTTGGCGAATTGGAATGGATGAGCTTTCATTATGAAGGTCTAGTTATTCCATTGATTTTACAAAATGATAAAGAGGAGTTTCATCGACTATATGAAAGTAGAGATTTGATTTACACAGGTCTGGCTTGGGATCCAAGGGAAAAAACTTGGAAAGAATTCGAGACAGTAATAGATAATCTATATAAACAGTATAAAAAACTATATAGAGACCGTACTGAAACCTTTTTACAGGAGCAAGGATATATAAAACAAAGAGAAAAAAGAGTGATGGTTCATTTTAAGTGGCTGGTACACTATCAAATTCAAGGTTGGAGTTTAGCGAAGATAGCTGAGCACTATAACAATAATTCCAAAAGAATTTACAATGAGGATACGATCTATCATGGTATTACAAATGCAGCAGAACTAGCCTTATTAAGATTGAGAAGGAAAAAATAATAGGATTATTGATAGTTGTGAAATCAAAAGTGGCTTCATCACATAACTTATAATAGGGGAGACAATCCATGCTAACTACTGAAATTTTGACTCTGCCTGAGATCCAAAGACCCTTGAAAAAGTATTCAGTAGGTTATTCCGTTAACATGATAAGACAAGCTGAAGAGACAGTCATTGTTAGTCAGACTGAAGTGCAATATTTTAATAAACGAAAGGATATGCTCTACATATTAGAAAACGGCGAAAGGATAGTTGTCACATCAAAAAAAATAAAGAATATCCCCAATGATTTAGGTGTAGACGGAGTATTATTAGATAGTGATGGAGAATTAAAGTGGATATGGCATAGAAGGCTAGATTCTGTTTTAAACAATGATGATATAAAACAGGCGTGGGTCCATCAATTTCAGTTCAAACAAGAGATATCTGGAGTGGGAGGAGAATTAATTGCTCGGGGATTAAGACCACCCCAAATAGGGGCTCTTCATTCCATCGGTGCTCATTGGAGCATTTCAAAGCAAGCTGCAACGATAGTTATGCCAACAGGTACTGGGAAGACAGAAACGATGCTCGCAACAATGATTAATTACCCTATAGAAGGAAGTCTGCTTGTCGTCGTACCTTCCAAAGCTTTAAGAGATCAAATATCAAAAAAGTTTTTAAAATTAGGTTTGTTACGTCTACTTGGTAATATTTCTTATGATATCCCTAACCCGATAGTTGGAGTACTAAATAAAAGACCAGTGCAAGAAGAAGATCTGGAGATCTTCAATGATTGCAATGTAGTAATTGCCACTATAAATACAGTAGCCCAGGGGACTGCTTCATCACTTCTTAATTTGATTGCCAACAAGTGTGGGTGTCTTATATTAGACGAGGCTCATCACGTAGCCGCAGAGAGTTGGAACTTAATTAAGGATGCTTTTCAAGACAAAAAAGTCATTCAATTCACCGCTACACCATTTAGGAGGGATGGGAAAACAGTAGATGGAAAGATTATATACTCGTATCCATTAGTAAAAGCTCAAATGGACGGTTACTTTAAACCTATTAAATTCCAACCAGTATTTGAACTAAGGAATGAACATACAGATAAAACCATTGCAGATAAGGCGATTAGTATATTAAATAGCGATCTAGAACAAGGGCTTGACCACATATTAATGGCTCGATGTTCCAGCGTAGATAGGGCTAATGAAGTGTTTACTATCTATAGAAACATAGCAAATCATCATAAGCCAATAATTCTGCACAGTAAGTCTGTCGGTAAAAAAGAATTACTAGATAAAGTAATTAGCCGAGAATCTAGAATTGTCATATGTGTAGATATGTTAGGGGAAGGTTTTGATTTACCGCAATTGAAGATAGCAGCTGTTCATGATACGCACAAGAGTTTATCAGTACTATTACAGTTCATTGGCCGTTTTACCAGAACATCTGGAGATAGATTAGGTGACGCTACTGTAATCGCTAATATCGCAAACCCTGCTACCTTGGGTTCTCTTGAAAGGTTGTATAGTGAAGATGCAGATTGGAATTTTCTACTCAGAGAATATACATCTGAAGCTATGAAAGAGCATGCCAAAATGGTGGAATTTTTACAGAACTCTGAACAACTATTCTCTTCAAGGAATGATAAAGAAAGTAAGTCTCTCTCTCCAAAAATGTTATTTCCTAAATACAGTGCGGCTGTGTATAGATGTGAACAGTTTGTTCCAAGAGAGTTTTATCAAGCATTGAATGATAACCAAACAGTACGTGGTGCATGGATAAATGAGACAGAAAACTCTTTGTATTTTGTGACTGAAAGTCAGATAAAAGTAAATTGGAGTAGAGTCAAGACTACCTATGATCAAAAATGGGATTTATATATTGTATACTACAATCCAGAGTTGAAACTACTTTTCATTCATTCCAGTGAGAAAAGTAGTTTACATCAAGAATTAGCAGATGCAATTTCTAATTATTCAGCTACTCTTCAAATGGGGGATGCCGTTTTTAGAACTTTAGTTGGGATTTCTAGATTGGTTTTTCAGAATGTTGGCCTGAAGAAGCCTGGGCGGCGAAATCTCCGTTATGCTATGTATACAGGGGCTGATGTTGCTCAAGCACTAAGCCCTTCACAAAAGTCTAGTTCTACAAAATCTAATGTTTATGGAAGTGGTTTTGAGGAAGGGATGCCCGTAAGTATTGGATGTTCTTATAAGGGGAGGATTTGGTCAAAGGACCAAGGTCCAATTTTTAGGTTTATCAAGTGGTGCGATAATATCGGTAAGAAAATCATAAATACTAGTATTAACACTGAAGAAATAATTGATAATGTTATCATTCCACAGGACATTAATTGTGTTCCCGACAAAGGAATACTTAATATCGATTGGCCTGTGGAACTCTTACAAAGAAATGAAGATTCAATTTCTCTATTAACTGCAATCAGTGAAGTTTCATTCGCGAACTATAGCATTGAATATGTTGAGACACAAAAAGAGCGAAATCAAATCTTATTTAAAGTAGTTTACGATTCTTTTTGTGCTGTATATTCTCTATCATTGTATGAAGGGGGATATCGAGTAGAAAGAGTTTCTGGTTCAGAATTGGAAATTAAGGTTGGGAAAATAAGATTAAGATTAGAAGAGTGGTTCCGAGACTATCCACCTAGTTTACTATTTGTAGATGGATCAGAGTTAGACGGGAATTTACTTATTGAGCCAAAAAAGAATGAAGAGTTAGCATTCCCACTAATACTTTTGGATTCATGGAATTGGGATGGGATAGATATTACTAAAGAGTCACAGTGGAAAGATGGCATAGTTAGAACGAATTCTATTCAACATAGAGTGATTCAAGAGTTTTTTAATAAAGGTTATGAGGTTGTTTTTGATGATGATGACTCAGGTGAAGCTGCAGATGTTATTTGTATCTTAGAAGAAACCGATAAAATAAAGGTAGCGCTTATTCACTGTAAGTTTTCTGGAGGAAGCAGTGCTGGACAAAGAGTAAAGGATGTTATGGAAGTTTGTGGACAAGCTTCGCGCTCAGTAAAGTGGGCATGGAGATTTGTAGACTTGTGTAAACACATGCAGACAAGAAACAATCCACGCAATCGGCGCGGAAGAGCCACGAGATTCTTTAATGGAAATCTAAACAATATCATGCATTATTCCAAACTTAGCCGGTTTAAACCCGTGGAGTTTGAAGTCTATATTGTACAGCCTGGTCTTTCTAAGGAGAAGATGACGGATGAACAGATAAACATATTAGCATCAGCATACGGGTACATTCTAGAAATTACAGGGATAGAGCTTAAAGTAATATGTAGTCAATAGTAGTTAAGACGATACTTCAATGAAAATAAGCCCTTTTTCTGAAAGGGCTCTGTTTCATTCGGATTTCTTTATTGCGCCGCATTACATTAAAATGGAGTAAGACGAATACTTGAAAGGAAGTAATTTAGTGCAACTATTATATTTATGGACAGAAAATTTCAATGACATGTTCCGCTCAGAAGAATTTAATTTCGGTGGTCCTTTTCGTATGCATTATGAATCAGAAAAACTAGTTATTAAAAATTCACCATTCTTTATCGATGGTTTTTTTTCTGCACCGCAGAGAGCGGATACAATAACTTCAGATATTAATAATATCACAGCTATTATTGGTGAAAATGGTACAGGGAAGTCTAGCCTCATTGAACACCTTATGCTGATTTTGGATAATAAGACGGAGATTACTAGGTTAAATTCAGGACTGATTATGGTTTTTTATACTCTTAAAAAAAGTAAAAGGGCATCTCTTCAAATTTATCACTCATTTGAAAAGGATCCTATCGTGGAATGCTCTAGACCAATAAATATTGAGTTCAAACAATTGAAATTAGGGGGAATCCCTAGTATCCCCAAGATATATTTTTCGAATATCTTTGATTCAAAAGTTATGCCCGAATCATACGCAACTATAAATGTGTCCACTAATAAACTATTGAAAAATTGTTTCGATAATGAGCAAGATGATACACCTAGTATCGATGATTATCATTTCTATGAGACAGAGCAGCAAATTCGCTTTATTAATAATAAGAGTATTCCTAGAAACATAATTCAATTTAAATTACCTAAAAAAATTACAATAATCCTTAATCCTATTAACTTCCCTTTAATAGAATTTGGGGAAAACAATGTCTTTGCGGAATTCATTTCTGGGTTGATCAAGTTGGTTGATGAAAAAAAAGATAAAAAATCATCCTTTATAAGGAGAATTTTAGAACATTTATTAGTCGAAAATAGATTATATAAACATAACGCTATGAACCATTTACCTATAGTTGAAGAGGTCGTTCAGTCTATTCCCATATCTGCCGAGGTTGATGTTTTAAGTTCATTAAAAACGCTCCAAAACATTCTGAAAGTTAGGGTCCAACAAAACAGTTCATTTTTAAAGGTTTTGCAGGGGAGTATTCGTCTATTAGACTACATTATGAAGTTGGAAGTAGATCATCCTAAGCAAAACAATACTCTTAGTAGTATTGAAGTTCCAGTAGAAAGTGAATTGCTTTCGAATATACTCGTTTCTTATTATGATTCAGTTAGGTTCGATCATTATTTGAAATTTAAATGGAGGAGCTTGAGTTCTGGTGAATTAGCCTTGCTAAGTTTATTTTCGAGATTGTATAGCACAAGGGAGTTTATCAATCAACAAAGGAATAATGATGTAATTTTATTTATTGATGAGGGAGAGATATACTTCCATCCTCAATGGCAAAAGCAATTAATTAGTTATTTGGTAGATATTGTACCTAGCTTTTATAGAAATAAAAATATTCAAATTATAATGACATCAAATTCACCGTTTATAGCATCAGATTTACCTAAAACAAATGTGATTTTCTTGAAAAAAATAGATGATCGAAGTATTAGTTTAAGTGAATTAGAAGATCAGCACCAAACTTTTGCTGCCAATATAAACACGCTTTTGTCACATTCCTTTTTCATGCAAGATGGGTTAATGGGTAAATTCGCCAAAGATAGGATCAATCAAGTCATTGATATATTAGTCAATAAAAGTGCATCGGAGATTATTCTTCGGAGAAATGAAATTGAAGCATTAATCTCAATCATTGGAGAACCCTTGATCAGAAATAAAATGACCCAGTTACTTCAGGAAAAACTAATTGTAAATGGAATGTCTCTTGAGGAACGAGTAGCTTCGTTGGAATCCCAAATAAAAGAGCTAAGAGGAAAGTAATTATGATAAGAATTAGGAATCCCCAATTAGAAGAGTGGGCTAGTTCCCTACATGACGATTTTTTTGTCAAAAAAGGGTATAAAGATATTCTGGGGAAATACATGAAAGAAGACCGCTGGGATGCAACGCAAAAAGAATTGTTAAACTACCTATACTTAAAGAGTAGAGAAGTAGTTTCAGGTCGCCCTTCACAACTAGCAGAAACCATTAAATATATAAGCAGAAACTTTCCTAAAGAGCATCTTCAAATGAAAGAAAAAACGAAAGAATCCCAATTTAAAAATGCGTTAAAGCGTGTATTTAACTATGATAACTTTATCAAACAATACGACATGACGGAATGGGGAGCATATACTCTAACTACAAGGTTAAAGGTATCAGTATGCCCGTATTGCAATCGCCAGTTTACTACAACATATCAATCGAGTGATGGAAGAACACGTCCTCAATTAGACCATTTTTTTGATAAGGCTACTTACCCATACTTAGCTATTTCGTTTTTCAATTTAATTCCCTCTTGTTATGTTTGTAATGCTAACTTAAAAGGAACGAGGGCATTTACTTTAGATTCGCATCTTCATCCGTACGAGGATGGATTTGACCAATACAGAACATTTACTATTAAATTTGATGAGGGAACTGATATTGACTATGTGGGTATCTTTGAAGGGAACGTAAAAGGGTTTTCAATAGGATTTAGAGACAATCCTATAATTGATAAGGGAGATCCAATTTGGAGGAAAATTGAGAATAATTGTAATACGTTTAAATTAGCCGAGCTTTACAATGATCATAAGGATTATGCAGCAGATTTATTAATTAAATCGAAAATTTATAATGATGAGCAGATAAAAAACTTGCTTATCTCATTTCCTGATTTGTTTCAAAATGAATCAGAGGTAACAAGATTAGTACTTGGAATAGTGCCAGGTTCTGAATTAGAGTCAAGTGATCGAGTTCTTGCAAAATTCACTCAGGATATATTAATGGAATTGAGGATGCTATCTAAGTATTGAGCGGATCATGTATTAATAGTTTTTTACTTAATGATGAGAGTGCGTGGACGGGGGAGAGTTAAATGATATTTGAAATCACAGATGACATGATGTAAAAAATCAATAAATGGGATTGTTGTAGATCTGCTGATGTAACCGGTGCTAAATTCGCAGTTACGTGGTCGAAATAAAGTGTGATGTATGTGAATGAGTATTGAGTTTATCCGATAATTTCTAACCATCCTTCCCAAACTAGTCTACGGAGCAGTATCAACTGCTCCTTTTTGTTATCAAAAAAATCGGTTAGGAATAAATTTTTTTTTTTGTGTCGTTAAATTACTAAAAGTCCTACGTGAAATCTGAGGTAATGAATATACGGTATTTAATCAGGCATAATGCTGGGGATTATTCCAAAATGCCGGCGAACTTATCCGTTCTGGGCTTCTTTTTAACGATTATCATCTATATTATGCAGTCAAGAAAAAAATAACTAAAATTATTCTAAAAGGAATCTGCTATCGTTAATGAACTTTTAACAGGGGCAGCTAATGGACAATTTGAGGTGGCGCATGAAATTTAAATTACAGAAGAAATGTTAACCAAAATTACTGATTGGCATACTTGTGATGTCAATCAAGCTAAATTTGCATACACATTTATCCAACTGGAATTGGCCTTGTGGTAAGTGAAGTGTGATGTATGTGAAAGAGTATTGAGCTTATCAGAGGACTTCGCATAATCAAAAAATGGTTTTGGAGTTCCTTAACTTGTTTCAATTTTTACTTGATACGGAAAATGTAATGCATAAAGTTGATTGCTTCGGGCATAGTATTAATTAAATCATTCACTAGTTGCTGCAAGGGGAAATATACCCTTATATGAGGGGACGTTTTTTAAGTAAACTTATGCTATGAAATAATATATCTGCATGACACCTAGCTTCACTTCCTTCTTCTTTTAACAAAGTCCATGGAACTTCTAGCGACATATTGTGTGTGGCTTTCATAGACGACCTAAATATAAGGATAAAATAATTCTAAACATAAAATGGACCCTTCTGAAATCGAAAGTAAGATTCAGAAGGGTCCATTTTTCTAGTTTATAGTGTAAGCAAGCCTACACATCTTTAAATACAAGCGCATCTTTTATTCGTTGTATTGCTTCCTTAGTGCATAGTGGATAAAAGGGTTACATCGATTTTACTCTGTATTTTATCCTATGAAACATCTTTTTATCTTCTAGAAGTTATATGGCCTACTGTTATTTTAGCTAGAGTCTCCATTGTTGTGTTGAACCTCGTGTTCAATTCTACCTAGATATGTTTGAGCAATCTATAATTACTCCCCCGAATCCCTACTGAATTAATGACATTAATTAAAGACTACTTAACTATTTAATCCCATCCGTGTTACTTGCAAGGGATAACGTAAAATAAAATGTCACGCCATCTGACGTATTCTTGGCTCCACACTTTTGGTGATGTAGTTGCATAATCTCTTTAACAATTGAAAGTCCTAAGCCTGTTCCACCGGAGGTTCGACTTCGAGCATTCTCCTCACGGTAAAATCGTTCCCAAATTAGTGAAATTTCACTTTCGGGAATTGGGGGACCAGAGTTTGTGATTGAGATATACACCGTTTGTTCGCTTGTATGTGTTTCATAATTTATGTGGATGGTACTCCCGACAGGGGCATAACAAATTGCATTGCTAAAATAATTAAGGAGTACTTGTTCTATTTTTTCAGGATCGGCTGATACAAGGATACTCTTGTCACCTTTAATATGGACATATAACGCGTTAGCTTTTATGAGTTGTTCTACATTGATAGTAGTCTCGACAATCAGATCATGAAGCAAGAAAGTGACAGGCTTTAATGGGACGACACAGGCTTCAAGCTGTGTTAGATCCAGCATGTCCATCACGAGTTTTTCCATGCGATTCGCTTCCCGTAATATTATTCGAGCATACCGCTCTCTTTTATTCTCGGCAATTTGATCAAGCAGACCTTCTGCGTAACCTTTTACCACGCTAATCGGAGTTTTCAACTCGTGGGAGGCATCTGAAACGAAACGTTTTTGGATAGCTTCCATTTTACTTTTGTATTCCATTTCCTGAACAAGCTTGTCATTCGCCATCCGTAGCTCACTCAAGGTGCGTTCCAGATTTGATGATAGGCTGACAAGGCTAGTTGATAAGCTGCCGAGCTCATCGTTGCTTTTGATTGGAGATACTACCGTGAAATCAAGTTTCGCCATTTGTGCTGCGATTCGATTTAACTTGAGAAGTGGGCTAGAAACCAATTTGGAAAATAGAAGGGACAGAACCACAATTAACAGTAATCCGCCTGTGATGCTAAAAAAAGCATAGTACAGTTCAAGTGCATTAAAGGCTTCTCCGAGCTGTGTTAACGGTGTCAATGCGAACAAATACCCTTCGGTATAGCCGTTGACTACCAGTGGTTGGACAAATACGAGATTGTGAACACCACTTATAGTTTCTTCCCACTCCGTATGAAATGCTTCGCCTTGGGTCACTTGTTTCCAATATTCCTTCGGAAGAGGGAACCATTCTTTCAACGCGGCGGCCATGATCCCCTCTCTGTTATTCCATTGCCCGGGTTTGGGTAAGAATATAGAGACGATAGTGCCTTGAATATGCTCTAATTTTTTTTCATTCACGTTGTTAGGGAGTATGCCAATTGAAAGTGAATTTTCTTTTGCAATGATATATGGTGAGAATAATTTTCTGTTTTGTTCATCGTAGTACTCCCCTTGAATAGTTACCTGGTCACCGGTTTGTAAGCCGTACTGCGCAAGTTTAGGCAAATCCGAGAAGAAGGAAGTAGAAATCGCAATAATCTCGCCAAAATCTGTCTCTATCCAAATCTTGAAAGGATTATCATAACGAATCTCTCCTTGTTTATCTACAATTACTAGTTGTACATGGTTTTGTGTAATAAAGTCACCCATAGTGGAAGATAAATCTTCCGAGTTAAGTTTTTGTTGGTTGTAATTAGAAGCGAAACTAGAAAGTTTCTTTTGAAGATCCAAAGCGCGTTCATTCTGATAGAAATTTTCGAAAAACCAAAAGTGACTAAAGATGACAGCAGCAAAAAAGACAATATAAAAAACCAAATTGCTGACAAATAACTTGAACACAATGCCCTTTGGTTTCATGGGGTATCCTCATATTTGTAACCAATGCGAAAAACTGTATGTATATACCGAGCATCAGATCCCAATTTTTTTCGTAGGTTTTTAATATGTGTGTCGACAACCCGAGGATCCCCGAAATAATCGATGCCCCATACTAGGTTTAGTAAGTGCTCGCGACTCATAGGCAGGTTTTTATTTCTCAGTAAATGAAGTAATATGTCGTATTCCTTATAGGACAAATCAATGAGTTGTCCATTCACCTCGACAGATTGCTTAGTGTCATTGACGATAGTTTTACCAAAGCGAAACAGGTGATCCTCCTGGTCGCCAGTTTGTTTCACACGCTTCATTAGTGCCTCAGCACGCGCGACTAGTACTTTTGGACTGAATGGTTTGGTAACGTAATCATCTGCACCCAATTCAAAACCCAGCAGTTTATTCTCTTCTTCAAATTTCGCTGTAAGAATGATAATAGGGACAGTAGATACGGTTCGAATTTGTTTGCATACATCCCAACCGTTCATGCGGGGAATCATTAGATCGAGTATTACTAGACTTATTGGACGAGAGTTAAAGATAGCTAATGCATCTTGGCCATTGGACGCCTCCACAACTTCCCATGAAGATTTTGTAAAATAGTCGCTAACAAGCTCGCGAATAGACTCTTCGTCCTCAACTAACATAACAGAATTTCTCACAAATTTTCCTCCCATACTACACATGAATCACATAACTTTTTAGTATTATAGCAAAAAATACATAAATATTTCTTTTATTTAACTCAATAGGGAATAAGAGTGTTGAAATTATTTTATGCGTTTTTCCTTAAGAAGGGCTTTAAAATAATAGGGCGTATCATTTGGTGAATTTGTGATTTTAGGAGAAAAATCAAAACTAAATTACGGATTGTAAATAAATCCCTTTACTTTATAAGAGGATTGATACATAATATTAATTGTAATTAATTTAAAAATTTGGAGGAAATTTCATGAAAAAGAAAATTATTTCTAGCCTTATGGTTTTAGCTATGGCTGTCCCTTTTTCTAGTGCGTTTGCTTCTAGTGGGGTAAATAACTGGGAGGATGTACTTAAAGAGACATCCACTGGGCAATATGTTGCTGCTAAAGAGGATGTATCATTTCAAGAGGCACTGGCGGCTATTAAAGAAATACAAGCTCAGAATCATGCAGAGCGGCTTGAAAAAGATCAAGAAAGATTAGCTGAACTTGGTTTAGAAGGCGCTGAGCCGATTCAAAGTGGCGAGATTCAAAGACCCGGAGCTTCTGATGGAGGAATCACTATCATGAGCGGGGAAATCCAAGGTGGGTCAAAAACGTATATTAACGAATATGGTTTCCAGGGAATTATTATTCAAGCTAGTACCAATTGGAGTAACTATGCAACCTATTCCTCTTGGGATTACTCTACAGTAGGATGGGCGCGACCTGGATTTTCGAGTGCTAAGGTTAGCACAACAATGGGGTTGTATGGGTTAACTACATCATGGCCTCCTACATATAAAGAGTATACCCATGAGAGTAATTGGGTGTATAACAACACAATTGCATCAATATCTGGAAGCGATTGGGGTGCGGGTGTATTTGCTTACGCTTCTGCTGCTTCATCTATGACAGCAGCTCCACAGGGTAGCGGGAATTACCATACTTTTGATTATTAATTTACAAAATAAAAGCTAGTGGGTGAGTGCCTCCACTAGCTTTTATTTCTTAAGGGGATTAATTGTATGCGAAAATTAATTTTATTATTAGTTTGTGTATTAACTATATCCGGTTGTAACAATGAAAAGGCAAAAAATGAAGAATTTATAAAACAGAACGAAACTCCTCTCGATACCATTTCATGGCTTAATCAAACTAGCGATGTCTTAAAGGAATCTTATACACGAATTGATACAGTTGGAGGATATAATGATATTTCAAAATTATACAAGGTTAAAGAAGAAAATAGAATTGATCTAAGCAATTCAGCTTGGAATCTTAAAGCATTGGAACTCTTGGGATATAAATCAAATCTTAATAAAAATCAAAAAGGGAATCTTGAGAAATTGCTAAGATTAGAATATGACACAGACAGCGATAAGTCGCTTCAACTTTATAAATATTGGACCATTTCTGTGATTTACAATGAACTAGAATTAAACATCCCCGAAAATTTGAAGAAGGATATAATGAGTTATATTGAAGAGAATACTGATGAGAATGGGTTCTTTCTTTCAGATGAAGGACCATTTGATTCGGTGGACTCGACCTTAATATCTATACGGTTGCAAAAACAACTATCTCAACCATTTGTTCTGAATTATAATTATCTTTCAAAAAAAATAGATGGGGAAATTAATCTTGAAGATCCACAAAATAAATTGATCTCTTACGCAATGATCCTATTCGAATCTAATGGTGCGGGAAAAATTGAGAAAGAAGTATACGCGAGATTGGTTAAACATTACACTGAAAAGTTAACAAAGTGGAATTTTAAAACTAACGCAAATATAGATGAGCTATATCTTTATCTTGTGATAGCAAACTACTTGAATGTCAATTTCGATATACCTTCTGATGTTACTGACCGGTTTGAACGATTATTGGAACAGCAAATAAATTATAACCAGTATCCCGATGGTTCATTGACATATGAGGTGCTTTACATTCTTCCTAAAGACCTTTTGTCTTCTAACCGAGATAAATTCACCGATTTTCTCCTTCAAATGAGTTCAGATGATCTGTTATGGAATAGACCATTACTACGTGATCCTAATCTTAAGGATACACAGTATGGCATTGTTATTTCTTCGATTATATCTTCTCAGAATTCTTTAGAAGAAATGCGATCAATTTCAAATTTATATCTTCAGGAAAGTAACAGAGAATTTATGGGACTTAGTAAACTGCCCTCGCTTTTGGCGATTTATTATGCATTAGAGGAGTATAGCCTGATTAATGATAGTTTAAAAATTGAGCTTCATGATTATTTAGAAGAGATTATGGCGCTTCCTGTGGAACAAGAAGCGCAGTTGCTTGTTGATTTATATGAAGTGTATAAGATTAATGATCTGGTTATAGATGATGTCCTCTCTCAAATAAACAAAGATATTATTTTGAAGACGAATAAGTTAGGAGAAGTAAATACAGACATTAGAACTATGGCAGGATATATCTTAGCTTATTCTCTTGAAAATGAAGGAGATACTACTTTATTTAAAGAAATTATGAATAAATTTAAGAAAAAAGATGGATATGCGTTTAACATGAACTCACAGGAACCAGATATAATAGGGAATTATTACGCCGAGTTTATACTAGGCGAATTTAACATCACAGAGGAAAATTTCAACCTATCAAGCTATAGAAACGATCATGGATATTCACTCTATAGTTCAGAAAAAAATGTGTCCACTCTACAATTAACTTACTACGGCCTGTTGTTGGAAAATAAAAAAAATTAGGAGGTGTAGATACCTTGTTGAAGAGAATAGTAGGGATAACTATCATTATACTATTATTAATATTAGTAGGTTTTAATGTAGTGTCGCGGTTTGATGGCGTTGTAAATAAAAGTGAAGTCGTTCAAAGCTATGATAAAGATAGTAAACTATATAATGCAACCGTAACTTTTGATATGATTAACCTAAAAAAAATTACTGACCTGAAGATTATGGTTTTATACTCAGACAATACGGTTGAATATCATGATGTTTCTTCGACAAATAACAGTTATACATTCCAATTAACTAAGGATCTAGCGGATGTCTCTCTTAAGCAAAGTAAGTATACTAATCCTGAATTTCTAATAACATGGATTGTAGATGGTAAGAAAAAAGTCAAATATGTATATTCAGGAACTCAGAATACCGAGATATCCCTTAACGAATAATATGCTTCTATCTCGGCAATCAACCGTAGCTACGCCCTTCACTGTCTTTTAAAGTAAGTTTTTTGCACGATATTAGTCATTTAACAGCAATGCACCTTCCTAAACTCAGAGCTTGAGACAGAGAATGCACTTCTGTTCAAGCCTGAAATCCATGAAAGCCGGTTATGAAGCTTCCGCTGGAGTAGACCTGTACTTCATTCAGAAAGCGATCGAGCGCAAACTTCCGGTTATCGAACTGGAGTCGTATGAATCCCAACTGGGCATGTTCAATAACTTCTCGAAAGAGCTGCAAGAAAAAACGCTGAAAGCAACATTGGACAATTTCGACGTGCTGGATGACAGCGTGGATCAAATGGCTGAAATGTGGAAAACGGGCAACGACGAGCAGCTGCTGGAGCTGACGAACAGCTTCTCTGACGACGAGGAGTACAACAAAGCGATGCTGATTGACCGGAACATCGGCATGGCCGACAAGATCGACGGATACCTGAAAAACGGCAAAGGCGAAGAGTATTTCATTGTAGTCGGTGCAGCGCACTACCTGGGCGATCACGGGATCGTGAAGCTGCTGGAGGATAAAGGGTATAAAGTAGAGCGGAAATAAATAACCAAAGGGCCGATATGGATAAATATCGGCCCTTTTGTTTTTTTGAAGATAAACCTATTGTTTTTGCATATTTAGGTGCCCATTCAGGTGTTCCATGCTTTTTGAAGTAATATAGTTTGTTTATATATTCATTTAAAACTTTCTGAGGGCTCCTTCATTTCTCTAAACCAACGACGCCCGCTTTGTTTTCGAGATTATTATTTTCTGGCTGGTGCTTCTGGAGCACTAGCCTTTTTTACGATTAATTGCTGTTGGAATCTTCCTGATTCTTCAATTTATCCATTTCAGCAAGCGTCATTTCGTTGCACTGGCGGATGAATTCAAGGATCAGAGACGTTTGCTGCTCATCGTACCGCGACAGGATCTGAAGTGTGGACTGCATAACCGATTGGAACAGAGGGGAAATTTCGGCGGAACGCCCTTCCGCAGGCTTGACCACCACTCGTCTACGATCGTTCGGATCTTTATCCCTGGTGACATAGCCGGCCTGCTCTAACCGATCGATAACATTGGTCACGGCGCCTGTCGTCAAACCGGTTAATTGGGCCAATTGTCCGGCGGTTACGGCACCAGTACGGTTTAAAAAGTCCAGACACTTGTGATCGGTCGCATTCAACCCCAATTTTTCCGAAATGAGCTGGTGAAGCATAACGGCTCGCGCGCTGTTTTGGCGCAATTCGTAAAGCAAAGCCTGTTGCGATGGAGATAGGTCATGAAACTCTAGGGAATTGCCTCTTGACATAGCGAAACCTCCAATATAAGATTAAATTATCTTAATTGATTAAGATATATAATGAATTAAGAAAATAAGTCAATTAAGAATTTTATGAAGTCAGTATATCACAATGCCAAATGACCGCAAATTATTTTTGACGAAGAACGGAGCAATTGGGGAATGGGGACGGCCGATTCACGTGTCAACCAGCCTGGTTCACGCCAACAAGCTGAATAAGTCCGCTAACCTGACAGCCAAAGCGGCTTTGCACGGCTTCAGCCGCATGTTGGCGGTGGAGCTGGCAGCGGGATATTTTATAACGTGGGCATACCTGAACTGACGTGATCGGAATGGGTAACGCACGTGTTGCCGCAACAGATGCTCAATGATATGCGCGATCGTTTCCGACAGGACGATCGGGCACCCCGATGACGTCGCGAATCTGATCCTTTATCTGGGACGCCGCGAACAGTTTTGTCAATGGTGAAGAAATCCGCGTTACCGGCGGAAAATAACAATGAGGTGCGTGCATAATGATGGAAAATCGCAATGTACAGGGTGTAAGCGAGATCGAATATTTGTTTGAGAAGCTGAAGCTGGCCTGGGACAGAGGGGATGGAGAGGCCTATGGGGCCTGTTTCACGGAAGATGCCGACTATGTCACGTTTCAGGGGGAGCATCTGCAAGGGAGAAAAGCGATTGCCGATACGCATCAGCAGCTTTGGAACAGCGTGCTGAGAGGATCGACTTTGGAAGGCGAGATTAAGAAGATTCATTTCATTACGCCGGAGTTCGCCATTTTTCATGGATTGGGTACGGTCAAACTCAGATGGCAAAAGACAGGGCCGAAGAAAAGAGACTCCATTAACACGAATGTCGCCGTTAAACAAAACGGCGAGTGGAAAATAGCCTCTTTCCAGAATAGTCGAATTTCGGGTCCGGGCCTTATGCAAAAAATATTTACGAAACTTAGCAAGTAACCCCTGCCTGTAGAGAGAAAGAGACGCATTGTTCGAAACCAGTGGATCGTCAACGGGGAGGTTTATCCGTATACGCCGACCTTTGTCGTCAAAGAAGGCGAGACCATTAAAACGATCTTTATCAATAAAAGTTTATCGGAGCACCAGGTGCACCGTCAGACCTGAGAATGATATTTTAAGAAGACAGCCGGTTAATTCGTGAACTGCACCCCAATTGTTTAGACACCATCTAACAATCGAAGGTGCAGTTTTTTTGTCCAAATTTAATTTAGACTTGAAGATAGAAGCTATTCATCAATATTTATCAGGAATGAAGGGATTAAAAGCATTGGAAATCCTTAAGTATTGATCATGAAGTCCTCCGTAATAAAGACGGTCTGTCTTCTTGGAAAGTACGTCGAGTCGATAGACGTTTTTCTTATTATTTGTTTCCTGGAATATATGCTCTGCCGTAACGGGCTTCCTCCGCCCATTTTGCCGATTCGATGCCTTCAACCGGACCGTGAAGCAGCGGGTCGTCAGTAGAGGACATCCATTGTTCCACTTTGGTACGAAGTTCCCGGGCTATCTCAGCATAATCGGGGTCGTCGATCAAATTGGTATATTCAAGCGGGTCCTTCTCCAGATCATACAGCTCCTCAGGCTCGTTGGGGACATAGAACTCTTCACGGACATCCGGCCCCGAGATGCTGCGGTGAATATCGACAGGCATATAGATTTTCGGCCCGTCCTCGAAGTTTTTTACATATTTATAACGACTTGTTCGGATGCCGCGCATCGGATGGTATTTATCGTGCCAGGTCAGCTCGCAGAAGAAATCGTTACGCACAGGTTTCTTTTCTTCTCGCAGCAACGAAGCAAAGCTTCTGCCGTCAATGTCTGCAGGGATTCCGGCGTCCGCCAGCTCCAGCAGGGTCGGCATGATATCGATATTGCATAACAGCTCATTAATGACCCGGCCTCCTTCGATGAGCTTGGGGCTGTACATAATAAGCGCCGTTTCCAGTCCGGCATCCTTCATCGTGCCTTTGGCACGCGGGAATGCGATTCCGTGGTCTGTGGTGTATACGACAATTGTGTTATCCTCTAGCCCTGTCTCTTTTAAGGTGCGCATTATGCGGCCCACTGCTTCATCCAGCACTTTAACGGAACCGTGAAACTGTGCCAAATCCTTGCGGATATTTTCCGTGTCCGGAAGATAGGGAGGAACCTGAACCTGGCTGATATCGTCCTTGACATTGTCGTACTCGTCAAAGGAGCGGTGAGTCTCCCAAAAGCCGATATTGGCGAAAAAGGGCTGTCCCTCCGGTTCGATTGCTTTTTTCTGTAAAAATTCAATGGCCGTTTCGGCCACCTGAGGAGCTCTGGAACCCTCGATCCCCAGATAGTTTTGATAACCCAGCTTGTAAGTGGAGCTGTACGTTCCTTTTTCCTCTTCACCTATAGTTTCATGGCTGAAGCCGATAAGCGTTGTGTCATACCCGGCCTCATTCATGGCCATCGGCAGTGTAGTTTGATCTTCCCCGATATGAAAATTTAAATGAGCCAAGCCGATCAGGCCGTTGTTATGCGGATATTTGCCTGTCAGAATGCTGCCTCTGCTGGGACTGCACTGTGGGGCAGGGCAGTAGTACTCGTCAAATCTAACCCCTTCCGCAGCGAGACGGTCCAGCTCCGGGGTTGGGACCTGATGTCCGTAACAGCTGAGATAACGACCGGTATCATGAGATATCATGAAAACAATATTAGGTTTACTCATCTTAACCAGCTCCTTTTTTCTTTATCTCTTATTCTCCCATTAATTCCTCAATTTCCGTTTTGATCACGGCCACATGCGGGCCGTAAATCACCTGTACCCCTTTACCGCGGATAATGACTCCACTGGCTCCGGTTTGTTTTAGCTGCTCTTCCGATACCTGTCCCTCTTGATGTACGGTAACGCGCAGGCGGGTTGCACAGCAGTCCAGATCTTCGATGTTGCTATTGCCGCCCAGTGCGGCCAGGATGCGGTCGGCCTGATTGTCGGTGGAAGCACCCGCATTCGTAGGTTCTTCCTGATCCGCTGCGTTTCCAGCATCTTCTCTCCCAGGTGTTTTTAAATCCAACTTTTTAATGAGGATGCGGAACGTAAAGTAGTACAGGAAGAAGAAAGCTATGCCCGCAATCGGAATGAGAACCCAGTTCGTTTTTTCATCGCCCTGAAGAATACCGAATAGCGTAAAGTCAATGAGTCCCGCAGAGAACGTCATGCCAATGGTAATGTTCAGCATGTGAGCAACCATATACGCAAGACCCCAATATGCGGCATGGATTACGAACAGGATCGGAGCGACAAAGAGAAATGCAAACTCCAAAGGTTCGGTGATGCCTGTCAAAAAGGATGTGATCGCACCGGTAAGCAGCAGGCCGAACACTTTTTTCTTGTTTTCCGGTTTGGCGCAGTGATACATGGCCAGTGCCGCACCCAGCATGCCAAACATCATGGTCAGATATTTGCCGCTCATAAAGCGCGCAGTGCCGACAAAATAGTGCTGTGTGGCCGGATCTGCCAGCTGGGCGAAGAAGATGTTTTGCGCTCCCTGCACCTGGGTTCCGTTAACCATCATGGAGCCGCCAAGCGCTGTCTGCCAGAATGGGAGGTAAAAAATGTGGTGAAGCCCCAAGGGGCCGAGCAGCTTGACAATAAAGCCGAACAGAAATGTTCCGAAATAACCTGTGCGGTCCACGAGACCGCCAAGCCCGGCAATGCCCGATTGGATCGGCGGCCAAATGAAGAACATCAGGAGACCGAGCAATACGGCGGAGAAAGAGGTGATAATGGGCACAAATCTTGACCCGCTGAAAAATCCCAGCCACTGCGGCAGCTTGACCTTGCCGAATCTTTTGTGCAGAACATAAGTTAACAGGCCGACAATGACACCGCCGAACACACCGGTTTGGAGTGTTTGAATCCCCAGAATCATCGCCTGCCCGACGTCGGCCAGCTTTTCTTTGGCCAATGTCCCGGAAATGACGAGCAGGGCGTTCATGGAAGCGTTCATGACGAGATAAGAGAGCACTGCTGCCAGCCCCGCAACGCCTTTGTCGCTTTTCGCCAGCCCTACGGCAATGCCGACAGCGAAGATGATCGGCAGGTTGCTGAAAATGATTTGGCCGGCATAGCTCATGATGACAAAAATCGCCTGCAGCCACACTTGATCCAGAAACGGATAATTGCTGATCGTGTTCGGATTGGAGAAGGCTCCCCCGATACCCAGCAGCAGTCCGGCTGCTGGCAGAACAGCGATAGGTAGCATTATGGCCTTGCCAAAAACCTGGAACCGGCTGAACAGATTTTTAAACATAATATCCCCCTCTTTTCATTCTGGGGATTAGTTTCTGATTCCATGCTTTTGGGCAACAAAAAAAGACCTAAAATGCCGAAGGTATACCTGTACCTTATAAGCATTCTAGGTCTTGCCTGCATAACCAGTCACAATCCCCTGTATGTGATTGACGTTTGAATGAGCCCATTGTAAACGGTTTATTTTCATTCGTCAACAAATTTTATACATCTTCAAGAATTCTCTGCAGATGCAGGGCGATGTATGCCATTTCCGATTCCGGAAACTCGATACGATACTTTTGCTGCAAATATTCAGCTGCCTTTTTGGCTGCTTTAAAGCCATGCTTGTACGTTTTTTTGATCATTTTCAGCATGTCCTTATCCAGGGTGTGAAAGGGCTTTTGGTCATAAAAACGGCTGAGTGCCAATTCCAGGTGAGTGAGTAGGCGATGGTATGAGATGCTGTCTTGATCAATATCCGCGCCCAGTTCCTCCAGCATGATTCCGACTGTCTCCTGGATGATGATCGTTTTCTTGATGGATTTTTCAATATGCGAGTTTTCCATCTTGGCCGTATGGATATGCAGGGCGATATAGGCGGCCTCATCCTCCGGGAATTCAATACCAAAGGCGTCTTTAATCTGTTCCAAGGACCACAGTCCGATTTTGTACTCCGTACCGTACAGCAGCCTGATCTCGTTCAGCAGCTTGTTCCTCACCTGAATGCCATTCCTGGAACGTTCAATGGCGAAGGACAGATGGTCAGTCAGCGCAATATGAATATGGTTATTCAGACTCATGCCCAACACCTGTTCGGCGTGTGAGATAATTTTTTCTCCCATGGCGATATGGGATTCGGGTACAGAGCTTAACAACTGCTGAAATTTTTTGCTTTCTTCCTTCAGCACAAAGGTTTTCTCAATTTTAGCCGGGTCGATCAAGTCATTCTTGCCTTTTTGGAACGCGATGCCCGGACCCATGATGATCTTTTCTTCATCACCTTCCTTCACCACAACGGCATTGTTGTTTAAAACACGGTTGATTTTCATATCATTTCTCCAATCCACTTTCACAGCTCTGAAACTTAAAATTTTGTGGTTCTGATTGTATCAATACTTCTACGTGAAGTCATCCTCAAAATTTTTTGAGTTCGTTGCACTATATCTGCAATCATTGACAGGCAGGCAGAAATTAATTAGTATAGTGGCATAAATTAATGATGCGGGATTGTGACTGTTTAGCAGGCAAGACCCAAAATTTGGTACGGACAACTTTCCGCACTGAATTTTGGGTTTTTTTTATTTCCCGGACGACTACAAGGAGGAGATACAGATGCTGTCATTTTTCAAAAAGGATAAAACAATCAAGGAGCTTGCTGTAATGGCTCCTATTACAGGACAGGTTGTCGGCCTTGAACAGGTGCCTGACCCAGCCTTTGCCGGCAAAATGATGGGTGAGGGAGCGGCCATTGCACCGGTGGAAGGTAAAATGTATGCTCCGTTTGACGGAAAAATTGCGCAGCTTATTAAATCCAAGCATGCTATCATTCTGGAGCATGAGTCCGGGGCGCAGGTGCTTATTCATGTGGGAATCGACACTGTTTCTTTGAAAGGGTCTGCATTCTCCCCGGCCGTTCAAACAGGGGATAAAGTGAAGCAGGGCCAGTTGATGATGGAATTTGATATGGATATGATCCGTAAAGCGGGTCTGCCGGTCATTACTCCCGTAATTGTTCCTGACGGAATCGATGCGGTTCAAGCCGTTCAGGTTCATGAGGGCAGTGGCGTAACAGCAGGAAGAGACACCATAATGACGATTAAACTGGGAAAATAAAACTGGCGGCTGGAATTTTATTATGAATCCGCCGATGAGAGCGATTCCAAGCATAGACCCACCTCAGGTGGATGAGTCTTTGCGTTCCATTGGGGGGCCGGTTCCAACAGCAGCCTCAAGAGCGGAAGCATTGCAACTTATAAGGAAAAAGTAGCTTAATTGATATTTGATCGACATGTGCATCTAAAGTATCGGTATGGGAATCGGAAATGTTGGTGCAAAGGATTTTACGTGGATACCCTTGAAGGAACAAGAAAGTGATTGAAGAGGGCATCTCGCGATAGTTATCCATTTTGGAAGATGCAACGGAGGGCTATATGAGGGTTAGATTTGAGCTGACTTTTAAAAATTCGCTTGATCTACAAAAGAAAAGCAGGGCAACCGATATATATATGCTACCTAACTTTGCTTTAAACAGAAGCGTGGCATTATAACATCTTATGGAGGTCATCTGCTTGAAATTGCCCAAAAAAGCTTCATTACTTTTATCTGTTCTTCTGTTATCACCTATGGTACTGTCACCGACTAGCATCTACAATTTTAATGGATCAGGTAACATCGCCTTTGCGGCTGAACCACAGGCTAATTCAATTACCATTACAGGACCAGGTGTATTTTCGCCTAATCGTGAGTTACAACTGACTGCGAGCGGCACGATGAATAATGGCACCATTACAGATATCAGTTCAACCGCTACTTGGAATTCCGACAACGAAGCTGTTGCAACTGTGTCTCCTGGAGGAATTGTAACGGGGGTAACGGTGGGAACCGCCAATATTACCGCATCACGTGATGGGAAAGTCTCCGATACGTTCCCTGTCACAGTAACGTGGGCAACATACCAAAAGTTACAAGAAACCAAGGACTTATTAGAACTACCATTCACCGGTGGTCAAACTAAGGATAATGTCACCTCAAGTATCGATTTACCTACTCAGATGGAGAATGTATTTTTGTCCTGGTCTTCATCTGACACAACGATTATTGCAAACAATGGTAACGTTAAACGTCCTCCATACATTGGTGGGGATAAACAAGTTACGCTCACGGCTACACTTCAAGCTGGAAGTGAAGCTCCAGTAACGAAGGTGTTTACTCTTAACGTTGTTAAAGCAGAACCCACACCAGAGGATAAGCTTCGTGAAGCCTTGGATGAGTTGCAGATCGGTTATTATAATGGAGACACGGCCGATGGGGTTAGAAGTTCAGTTGTACGGTTGCCTATTGGAGGGAAATATGGATCGTCCATATCATGGGTATCAAGCGACCCGGAGATAATTACTTCCAATGGTAGGGTGTACCGGACGTTAGACGATACGGATCATGTCGTTAAATTGACTGCAAGAGTATATGTGGATGGGGTGTTTGAAACTCGTGACTTCATCCTTAACGTTAAACATATAAATAGAGATAAAATAATTACTTCGTTTGCTCTTGATGACCATGTTGGAGTTATAGATGAAGATAACAAAACAATCACGTTCGACATACCTAGGGGTGCATCTGACAAATCCATGATTGTTACTTATACTGCAAAAGCATTACAGGTTCTCGATAATGGGATTATGATGACTAGTGGGGTATACAACATTTATCCGTTCTTCGTTAAAGATCACAGTGTCACTGCTACTGATGAATTGCTGAATCCTGTACACTACAAGTTGGTATTTACAGGCGGATCCACAGCACCGACGCCAGCGCCAACACCGACGCCAGCGCCAACACCGACGCCAGTACCAGCACCGACGCCAGAGCCAACACCAACGCCAGTGCCAACACCGGCGCCAGAGCCAGCACCGACGCCAGAGCCAACACCAACGCCAGCGCCAACACCGACGCCAGTACCAGCACCGACGCCAGAGCCAACACCAACGCCAGAGCCAACACCGGCGCCAGAGCCAGCACCGACGCCAGAGCCAGCACCGACGCCAGTGCCAACACCGACGCCAGTGCCAACACCGACGCCAGTGCCAACACCGACTCCATTACCTGCGCCAACGACAACGGATAACGCTTTTAGAAAAGACGTATTTAAGCCTGGCATCAGTGCTACTCAGGTACTGGAATCAAAAATTAACGATGCTCTTAAAAGTCAAGGCAACGCTTTTAAGCCGGTTGATATAAAAAATCATTGGGCCAAACAAACCATTGATATTTTCACTAAATTGAACATCATTAAAGGTTATGAAGACAAGACGATTAGACCTAATCAAGACATGTCCCGAGGAGAGTTCGTGGGGATACTGTCCCGCATTTTTGATGTGGGTGGAACAAATCAGGTTGCTCTAAAAGATATTAAAGGTCATTGGGCGGAAGACGCCATTGTGCAGTTTACTCAAGCAGGTATTATTAGTGGAAACGGCGATGGTACATTTAAACCAAACAAGGCTATTACACGAGAAGAAATGGCCGTGATTCTATCCAAGATCGTCGATTTCCAAGGGATAACCCAAAACAAGATTGATAGCTCCAATCCCATTCAAATGGTAGCCCAAGCGGGCATTATTCAAGGTAATGGTAATGGGGACCTCAATGCAAAGGGCACAGCCTCAAGAGCGGAAGCGTTGCAACTGATCCTTAATACTTTAAAGCTGAACTCCAAAATCAAAACGATGCTTGAACTTTTATAAAAGAAATGAAGAAGCACACAAGGCGCCTTGATTTGCAGGCGCTTTTTTCTTTTCTTCAACGAACGAGCAATATTTTTTAGAATTTACATAAAATTAACAATGTTTAAAATTGCAATGATATTTCTCCCTTATAATCTGGTGAGCTGAAAAAGGAATCTAACATAAAGGGGACAGGCTAAGCCAACTACATGAAAAACATAAAAAAAATCGGAATTTCAGCAGCAGCACTTGCTTTGTTAACGTCTGTAGCGGTAATTGATGTTTATGGTGCGGGCTTTAAACGAACGATCGAGGTATCCGAGCAGTCCGTCAATGTGATCATAAATGGACAAAAGATGGAAGGAGAATCGTTTCTCTACAATGGGGTAACCTATGTACCCGCGAGAGCGATCGGGGAAGCGTTAGGCAAGGAGGTAGGCTGGGACGAAAATACCCGCTCGGTGTTAGTGGGCCAGCAAGTGAATGATACGCAAGGGTACCGTGGGACCAAGACGCCATATCCTTTTAAGGAAACGACGTATACATCAGTTCCGGAAGGGTACAAGCCTGTGTTTGTCAATTATGTGGGAAGACATGGCTCCAGGCACTTATCTGCCTCCAAGTACGATAAAACGCTCTTGGAACTGCTCCAAATTGCTGAGAAGGATGGGCAGATCACCGAGCAAGGAAGAGAATTGAAAAATGAGATCGTAAAATTGATGGCAGTGGAAAAAGACCATTACGGTTTGCTTTCCGCCTTGGGTGAAGAAGAGCTGGAGGGGATCGGAGCCAGACTGGGTCAAAACTTTAAAGATATATTCAGTCCGGATAAAAAAATCATTGCACAAGCTACCTTCAAGGATCGGACGCCTCAGAGTAGAGACAACTTCTTGGAGGGACTTCAGAAAAGCCTGGGAGACGAAAACCTGGACATTCGTACATCCACCTTCGAAGAAGGGAAAGATCCGTATTTAAGACCATTCGACATCGCGACGAAATATAACGAATATGCAGAAGATGGGGAATGGGTAAAGCTGTTTGAGGACTACGCCTCACAGGAAACAGGCACGCGATATGCGAAGGAGCTTCTTTTACAATTCATTTCACCAAGTTTTTATGAAAGGTTGGAAGCCGGGGAGTTTAAGCTGAAAGATGATAAAGGAAAGGTTAAACTGAGCAACCCGACAGATGCCGCCTCCAATCTATATGAACTGTACATCATCTCTTCTAATTTAAAAGAGGAGGGTAATTTTGAGTTCGGCAAATATTTCACTACAAACCAATTAAAGTGGTACGGTAGCATCGACAATATCAACGACTTTTATGAAAAAGGACCATCCCTAACGTCGACTGATTTGCCACAGAATATCGTTGCGCCTTTAGTTAAAGAATTGATTCATTCCACAGACCAGTCTCTAATGGAAGGAAATACAGCTGGAGTCTTCCGGTTTGCCCATGCAGAAACCATCATTCCTCTTTCCTCATTCTTGGACATTAAAGGCGCTAATGTCAGCGTAGATGATCCGAAGGAAGTGAGTACAAAATGGGATGGTTCCGTCATCTCCCCGATGGGTGCCAATATCCAGTGGATCCTGTATTCCAACGGCAAAGATTATCTTGTTAAGATGCTGCGCAACGAAGAAGAAATTGCTTTCCCGATTGAAACGAATAGTTATCCGTACTACAAATGGGATGATGTCAAAGCATATTATGAAAACAAGCTGAAATCGGTTGGGGTAGATATGGACAGCAGTCTGGAAGATGATATTAAGCTGCTGCAAGAAAAGTTTTAACTGAGGTTATCATTATAGAGGGTACCAGGGGCTGCTAATGTTTAGCGGCCTCTTTATTAGATGTTCCACATACGATGAAGCTCACGGGGATGGAAACGATGATCGCCTGAGGCGGAGCATTTATGTGTTGTAGTTTTATAGCTGGAGCATCGGCAAAAAAAAGTTTTTTTGAGAAACCTATTTACAAGTGCTGAATGTCTATGGTATATTCTTATTCCGGCCAAGAAAACACCGAGAAACATGGTGCGGCAAGCAAAGCAAATAAGCTTCGAGAAAAGAAACTTAAAAAAAGTGCTTGCAAAGTTGGTTCGGATGTGATAAGATATAAGAGTTGCTAAGGACAACAACTTAGTAACGAAAACGAAGTTTGATCTTTGAAAACTGAACAACGAGTGAGTAATGCGAAGGTTTTTGGTACATGTTGTATGACTGTATAAAA
>NZ_JAVYAE020000017.1:0-139075 GCF_032334105.1 Paenibacillus hubeiensis | reverse complement strand
CGAACACGACCGTTAAGCCCTCTAGCGCCGATGGTACTTGGACCGCAGGGTCCTGGGAGAGTAGGAAGCCGCCAAGCACTTCAAAAACACACTCGAATAATTTCGAGTGTGTTTTTTTATGTTCATTTGAGTGTGTTCATTTCCATACGATGAGGACAGCGATGTGGAGACCTGCTTCAAATTGGTCTAGATTTGTCTGGGTCCGTGAATTTTGAATGCCGGGGATGTGGAATACCGACAGCGATGTCCTATATAATAGGCTTTGGTGATGAAAATGGCTAAAAAAACGGACAAAACGAACGTAATGCGTATCCTCGACCAAATGAAGATCCATTACGAATATAACGTCTTCGACAACGAAACGCAGGATGTCTTTGAAGTGTCCCAATCTCTCGGTAGAGATCCTGCTTGCGTATTCAAAACGCTCGTGACCTCCAATCGTTCGAAAGAATACTATGTCTTCATGGTGCCGATCGAGAAGGAACTGGATCTGAAGAAGGCCGCCAAAGTGGCCGGGGAGAAGGCTTTGGAGATGATTCCTCAGAAGGAGCTGCTGCCTCTCACGGGTTATGTACACGGCGGCTGCTCGCCGATCGGCATGAAGAAGCCGTTCAAGACATATATCGACCAGACCGCAGCAGACGCGGAGCGCATTTATTTTTCGGGTGGGCGGGTTGGATATCAGCTTGGATTGCCGTTAGGCGACCTGCAAAAGGTCATCGACGTGTTTCCAGCCGATATTACTAAGGACTCTTAAACGTTGGCCTTAAGAAGCCTTCCTTTCCACGTGTAAGTTTCTGCAATCTCATAAAAGTCTTGTTTTTTTGCTCAAGCGTCCACGATCAGTACCTCATTGAACAGTGGCCGCTTATTTATGATGAATAGTTTTCAGCCAGAAGGCTTCCAGTTGTTTCATACCTTAGAGGCCAGGTGATGAGGTGTACCCCTTCATTTAATCGTGGTTTATTCGGCTTTTCAGCCAATATTCTTACGCCGGTCATTCCTTCTGCATTTCCTATTTCAGGGAAAGGATTAGTGTTATCAATCGGTTTCTTCAAAAAAGGGGTTGTCACAGTAAACAAAGTGTGATATTTTTATGTCTGTAACCGGTTACACATTCAGAGGTGAAAAGTTCAATGACAACGATCAAAGACGTAGCGAATTTGGCTGGCGTTTCGGTAGCCACCGTATCAAGGGTCATTAATGAAAGAGGTTATGTTCATGCGGACACTCGCAAGAAAGTGGAGGATGCCGTCAAGCAGCTTAACTTTTCTCCAAACGAGGTGGCCCGTTCTTTATACAAGCGCAAGTCCAAACTGATTGGCCTGCTGCTTCCGGATATTGCAAACCCTTACTTTCCGCAGCTTGCACGCGGGGTGGAGGACCGGATGCAGGAACAGGAATTCAGATTGATTTTCGGAAATAGCGATGAGGATGAACAGAAGGAGCAGGATTACATCCAAACCTTTATTCAGAATAACGTCGTCGGCGTCATTTCTTCAACGAATTATCCTCATTCTCACATATATGAAAGCTTGAAGATCCCTGTTGTCTTCCTGGACAGGACGCCGTTGGACAGTCCGTCCGTATTTGCAGATGGCAGAGAGGGCGGCCGGCTGGCTGCCAGGGAAATCATCAAGCGAGGAAGCCGCCGAATCACGGTCATGCAGGGACCGGCACATATCAAACCTGCACAGGACCGCTTCAAGGGCGCGATCGAGAGCATTCGCGAAGCCGGTTTGGATTATCGCGTAGTCCAGACCACCTCCTTTTCGATTAACGATGTGGGATTATGGGCGGAAGAGCTTTTTAGCAAGCATGGCGATACGGACGGGGTCATTGCCAGCAATGACATCGCGGCGATGGCAGTACTTCACGAGGCGCTGCGAATCGGCAAAAAAGTACCCGAAGACTTGCAGATTATCGGCTTTGACGATATCCCGATGAGCAGCCTGCTGTCACCGGCTCTATCGACCATTCGCCAACCGGCGTACGAGATGGGAAGGGAAGCGGCCGGTCTGCTGATCAATCTGGTAGAACAAGCGCCCATCGATACAAAACATATACAGCTGCCCGTCAGCTTCATTGAGCGGGGCACGACAAGAAAGGTGAATTCAAATGGCTAAAGTATGCGTAATCGGAAGCAGCTCCATGGATCTGGTCGTTACTTCCTCAAGACGGCCGGGGGCGGGGGAAACCGTCCTTGGCGACAGCTTCAAAACCGTCCCTGGCGGCAAAGGTGCTAACCAAGCGGTTGCTGCGGCAAGGCTGGGTGCCGAAGTGTCCATGATCGGACGGGTAGGCGACGACACGTTCGGTACAGACATTTTGAACAACTTCAAAGCAAACGGTGTCGATGTGCAAAATGTGAAACCGGTTACACATATGGAGAGCGGAACGGCTCATATCATATTGGCCGAAGGTGATAATAGTATCGTGTTCGTGGAGGCGGCAAATCGCGAAGTGACGCCAGAATATGTCGATGAAGCTGCGGACGTGATCCGCAATGCCGATATCGTGCTCATCCAACAGGAGATCCCGGAAGAAACCGTTGTTCGGGTCAGCAAGATTTGTGCGGAAAGCGGGACTCCGCTGCTGCTTAATCCGGCCCCGGCGAGACCATTACCGGATGAGGTCATCAACAATGCAGCTTACATCACGCCGAATGAGCATGAAGCCGAAATCCTGTTTAAGGGCATGACGCCTGCGGAAGCGCTGCGGAAATATCCGAACAAATTGTTTATTACGGAAGGCAGCAACGGGGTTCGCTACTTTGACGGGGAACAAGAAATCGTCGTGCCGACGTACAAGGTGGAGGCAGTCGATACGACGGGGGCAGGCGATACGTTCAATGCCGCATTTGCGGTCGCTTTGGCGGAAGGCAAGCCGCTCCAAGACAGCGTTAGATTCGCGAACCGGGCTGCATCGCTATCCGTGACAAAGTTCGGGGCACAAGGCGGCATGCCGATGCGACACGAAGTGGAGGAAGGCCTGAAATGAAAAAGCAAGGAATGCTGAACAGCCATATTTCCAAAATACTGTCGGATTTGGGCCATACGGACATGATTGTGATCGCGGATGCGGGCCTTCCGGTTCCTGAGGGGGTTGCCAAAATCGATTTGGCGCTCAAGCTCGGAACGCCGAGCTTTCGGGAGGTCGTCGAATTGATCGCAGACGATATGGTCGTTGAAAAAGTGGTTTTGGCGCAAGAAATCAAGGAGGGCAACCCGGCGGCATTGCAGCTCGTTACGGAGACGTTCGGAAGCGAAGCCGTCGACGTGTCGGTCAGCCATGAACAATTCAAAGCGCTGACCAGGCAAGCCAAAGCGGTCATCCGCACGGGTGAAGCCACGCCGTATGCCAATTGCATTTTGCAATCGGGCGTCATATTCGGTTAAAGGGGGACGGCATCATGCATATTCGGATGCAAGGCATATATAAGGCGTTCGGCACCAATCAGGTGCTGAGCGGAGTGGATTTCGAACTGAAGGAAGGCGAGGTTCATGCCCTCATGGGCGAGAACGGGGCCGGCAAATCCACGTTAATGAACATTCTGATCGGCCTTCATCAACGGGATCAGGGAACGATCGCCATCGACGGCAAGGAAACGTATTTTTCCAGCCCGAAGGAGGCCGAAAAAGCGGGAATTGCTTTTATTCATCAGGAGTTGAACGTTTGGCCGGAAATGACGGTGCTCGATAATCTTTTCATCGGCAAGGAGCTTACATCGTCCATGGGATTGCTGAATACGCGACAAATGAAAGCGCTTGCCAATGAGCAGTTTGCCAAACTGTCCGTGCAAATCCCATTGGAGCGTCCGGCAGGAGAGTGCTCTGTAGGTCAGCAGCAAATGATTGAAATCGCCAAAGCGCTAATGACCGACGCCAAAGTCATCATTATGGATGAGCCGACGGCGGCGCTTACGGAGCGCGAAATCCAGAAGCTGTTCGGCGTGATCGCTTCGTTGAAGAAAAACGGGGTGTCCATCGTTTACATCTCGCACCGGATGGAGGAGATTTTCACGATCTGCGACCGCATTACGGTGATGCGGGACGGCAAAACGGTCGATACCAAGCCGATCCCGGAGACGAGCTTTGACGAAGTGGTCCGGAAGATGGTTGGCCGGGAGCTTACCGAGCGATATCCGTCCCGTCATCCTTCGTACGGCGAAGTGGTCCTCGAAGTGCGGAATGCCAGCAGTAAAGGTTTGTTCCAAAACATCAGCTTTACGGTGAGAGCAGGAGAGATCCTTGGATTTTCGGGGCTGATGGGCTCAGGGCGAACCGAAATCATGCGGGCGATCTTCGGACTGGACGGGATGGACAGCGGAGACATCATGATGCGCGGCAAAAAAGTGAACATCCGGAAGCCGGCAGACGCAGTCAAACACGGCATCGGTTTTATTACGGAAGACCGGAAGGACGAAGGTTTAGTGCTTGATTTCTCCATCCGCGAAAATATGGCTTTGCCGAACTTGTTCAGCTTCTCGAGCAAAGGATTCATTTCCGGGCAAAAAGAACAGGATTTCGTCGACACGCTGATCAAGCGTTTGCAAATCAAGACACAATCTTCGGAGACGGCAGCACGTAACCTGTCCGGGGGCAACCAGCAAAAGGTGGTCATCGCCAAATGGGTCGGCATCGGGCCGAGCGTACTGATTCTGGATGAGCCGACGCGCGGGGTTGATGTGGGCGCGAAACGCGAAATTTATCAGCTGATGAACGAGCTGACGGATCGCGGCGTCGCCATCATCATGGTATCGTCAGAGCTGCCCGAGGTGCTGGGCATGAGCGACCGGATTGCGGTCGTGCATGAAGGACGCATCAGCGGCGAGCTGGCAAGGGAAGAGGCAACTCAGGAAAGCATTATGACATTGGCTACAGGGGGAAAGTAACATGACAACCATGCAAGAAAACCAACCCGCCAAAAGCGGTTTCCGCTTGACGAATGTGACACAGAAACTGGGTCCGCTGCTCGGACTGATCATTCTTATTTTTATCGTATCGGTATTGAATCCAAGCTTTTTGGAACCGCTTAACATTTTGAACCTGCTGCGCCAAGTCTCGATCAACGCGCTGATCGCCTTTGGCATGACGTTCGTCATCCTGACTGGCGGCATCGACTTGTCTGTAGGCTCCATTCTGGCTTTATCCAGCGCATTCGTAGCCAACTTGATGTTGTCCGGTCTTGATCCGATCCTGTCGATCATTATCGGGGTAGCGCTCGGCGGCGTGATGGGTATGGTGAACGGGCTGATGATTACGAAAGGCAAGATGGCTCCGTTTATCGCCACATTGGCAACGATGACGGTATTCCGCGGATTGACGCTGGTGTACACGGACGGAAACCCGATCACGGGATTGGGCGACAGCATGCTGTTCCAACTGTTCGGCCGGGGTTATATGTTCGGCATTCCAGTGCCGGCCATTACGATGTTGATCACTTTTGTCATTCTGTGGACGATTTTGCACAAAACGGCCTTTGGCCGCAAAACGTACGCCATCGGCGGCAACGAGAAAGCGTCCATCATTTCAGGCATCAAAGTGCATCGCGTAAAAATCATGATTTATTCGTTGGCAGGCATGCTGTCCGCGCTGGCAGGCGCAATCCTGACTTCCCGCCTGAATTCCGCGCAGCCGACGGCCGGCACATCGTATGAGCTGGACGCCATCGCTGCCGTCGTTCTCGGCGGAACAAGCCTCTCGGGCGGCAGAGGACGGATCGTCGGCACATTGATCGGGGTACTGATCATCGGCGTGTTGAACAACGGTTTGAACTTGCTCGGCGTCAACTCGTTTTATCAAATGGTTGTCAAAGGCGTCGTCATTGCCATTGCCGTCCTGCTGGATCGCAAGAAAACGGCTTAAGGAGAGAAACGAACATGAAAAAATTGACCATATTGCTTGTAAGCGTAATGATGATCGTTCTGGCAGGATGCTCCCTGGAGCCTCCAGGTTGGGCCAAGCCTGATGCTGCCGGGGGCAAAGAGCAGAAAAAAATCGGACTGTCCATTTCCACCTTGAACAACCCGTTCTTCGTTTCCCTGAAGGACGGCGTGGTGGCGGAGGCGGCAAAGCAGGGAATTCAAGTCATCGTCGTTGACGCACAGAACGACTCGGCCAAACAAACCAATGACGTCGACGATCTCATTCAACAGGGCGTGGATGCCTTGCTGATTAACCCTGCTGATTCCGCAGCGATCTCCACGGCGGTGCAATCGGCCAATAGTGTCGGCATTCCCGTAATTACGCTGGACCGTTCCGCAGACAAAGGCGACGTGGCAGCACTCGTTGCGTCCGATAACGTCAAAGGTGGGCGAATGGCCGCAGAGTATTTCGTGGAGAAGTTGGGCGAGGGTGCAAAAGTTATCGAGCTCGAAGGTGTACCGGGAGCTTCGGCAACGAGAGAACGCGGAAAAGGGTTCCATGAAGTGGCCGACCAGAAGCTTAATGTAATCGCCAAACAGTCTGCCGACTTTGACCGCTCCAAAGGGTTGAACGTCATGGAGAACCTGCTGCAAGGAAATCCGGACGTACAGGCGGTATTTGCCCACAACGACGAGATGGCGCTTGGTGCCATCGAAGCGATCCAAAGCTCGGGCAAGGATATTCCGGTCATCGGGTTCGACGGCAACGATGACGCGATCAAGTCCATCAAGGACGGCAAGCTGACCGCAACGGTTGCCCAACAGCCTGCACTGATCGGCCAATTGTCGGTACAGGCAGCGATGGATGTGTTGAACGGCAAACAGGTGGAGAAATCCATCCCTGCCGAATTGAAGCTGGTAACCAGAGAAAACGCAGGCGAATAACAGCCCGAAGATCCCGTTTTGGACCCCGTGTCCGAAACGGGATTTTTGCATTTTCATGAGTGTGCATCTATTCCTTTCATTCCCTGAAATGAATAATTCGTGGATGGAACGCAAAAGATAGCGACACCTATAAATATCTCAACGACATCAGATAATGCATAACAGGGGGGCATGAGGATGAGCACAACCATGGATTTGCTGTTGAATGAACCGTTTACGGGCAGCATGTCGGCCGACGAGGCGAGGCTAAGATCCATTTTCACAGGCTGTTCGGACATGGTGTTTCATGCGTTTACAACGGCAGCCCACACTTCTGTGTTATGCATTTATTGCGTTGGGCTGTGCGATACGGAAAGGCTCGAGCGCCAGGTACTGGCTCCGCTGCAGCAATCGGCGGCAAATATCAGGATCAAGGTTGGTGCTTCACATGAAACGACACATGGCACGACACATGGCACGACACATGGAACGCCCTCCGCTCTGGAGCATGATGAGACGATGAGGGGCACTAGCACTTCCGAAGCACCCATGTCGTCCGTGGAAATGGTGCATACCATGGGTCAGGCGGTACAGGCTCTTATGGACGGAGGGGCATTGCTTCTCATGGATGGGGAAACCTCGGGAACCGTATATCCGCTATACAAAACACCGAATCGAACGCCGCAGGAACCTGCCGCCGAATCGACGGTTCGCGGAGCACGGGACGGCTTCACGGAATCGTTGGACGTAAACTTGTCTTTGGTGCGGAAGCGAATCAAAACACCTTCGCTAAAGCTGAAAAAAATGACAGTGGGGGAATATACGAGTACGCAGGCAGCCTTGGTGTACGTGGAAGGCATTATCGATCCTTCCTTATTGAAGGAAGCGGAGTCCAGATTAAATCGCTTGAATCTCAAGGAGGTTCTTGAGAGCCAGTACATCGAAGAGGCGATCATTGACCAGAAACACTCGCCTTTTCCCCAAATGATGTCCACGGAACGTCCGGATGTGGTTGCATCGAATGTGCTGGAAGGCCGCTTTGCGCTGATTGTGGACGGCACGCCCTTCAGCCTGATCGCACCTGTCACATTATTCTCCATGCTGCAATCTCCGGAGGACTATTATCAAGATCAGTACATGAGCGTGTTTATCCGCTGGCTGCGGTATTTATTTTATGTCCTGTCGCTGCTGCTGCCCTCGGCGTACGTGGCTATCACGACCTTCCATCAAGAGATGATTCCAACGGTATTGATGCTGAGCATCGCAAAGGCAAGGGAGGAGATTCCATTTCCGGCACTGGTGGAGGCATTCATTATGGAAATTTCCTTTGAAGCTTTGCGCGAGGCAGGCGTCAGGCTGCCCAAACAGGTCGGTTCCGCAGTCAGCATCGTCGGGGCGCTGATCATCGGTCAGGCTGCGACGTCAGCAGGCATCGTGTCCGCCCCCATGATCATTATCGTAGCCATAACGGGCATCGCGTCCTTCATGATTCCGCGATATGCGGCCAGCATCGTTACGCGTCTGCTTCGTTTTCCGATGATGCTGCTGGCGGGCACACTGGGCCTTACGGGTGTGATGCTCGGCCTGATCCTCATCGTTATCCATTTAAGCAGTCTGCGTTCCTTCGGTGTGCCATATCTGTCTCCAGCAACGCCGACCTCAGTCCGCAGCCTCAAGGATGTCTGGTGGCGCCCTTCGCCCAAAGGTAGTCCGAAATGAATCGGCAGTCGCGGCGGTTTATACAGTTTAATTGCATACAGCATTCATGAAAGGGGCATTTGTTATGCTGACAGACAAAGGCAAAATATCGTCGGCACAATTGGCTTTCATGATTTTCCCGGCGATTCTGGCGACATCCATTTTGTCCGTGCCAAGCATGACGATGCATTTTGCCGGGCATGACATGTGGATTTCCCCGCTGATCGGAGCTGTGGTCGGACTTGCCGTCATCGGCATTTCCTTTGGTCTTCACCGGCTCTATCCCGGGCAAACCATCATGCGGTCAAGCACGCAAATTGCAGGATGGTGGGGCGGTAAAGCAATAGGCTTTATTTTTCTGCTCTATTTGCCGCACTTGACCGGCTTGATCATTCGCGAATACGGCGAGTTCATAGCAAGCAATGCGCTTCCCCGAACTCCGCTGTTTGTCGTGATGGGCACGATGGTTCTGGTGTGCGCGATCAATGTGCGGCTGGGCATCGAAGTGGTTGGGCGAACTTCGCAGGTGTTTGTGTCGATTCTGGTTATTCTGATGTGCCTGATCTTCATCTTGTTAATTGGAGAGCTTCATCTGGGCGAATTGCTGCCTTTCCTGGAGAACGGGATTGTTCCCATATTTAAAGGAGCCGTTGCTCCGGCCGCCTGGTTTAGCGAGTACATCGTGCTTGCCTTCCTGCTTCCCTATCTTGACGGGAAGAAGAATCCGGCCAGAACGATGATGTTTTCACTTGTTTTGACAACAGGGGCCATGATCGTTACCAATTTGTTCTGCTTGTTCCTGTTGGGGGATTTGACGGACAGCTTTGCCTTTCCGTTTATGATTGCTGCGCGTTACATCACGATTGCCGATTTCCTGCAGCATATCGAGGCGGTTGTCATCGGCATTTGGATTTTCGGCATCTTCGTTAAAATCTCCGTGTTTCTGTACATATTCGCGACGTCCACGGCGGAATGGTTCGGCTTGGATAATTACAAACCGCTCGTATTCCCTCTTGCATTTTTATGCATGGTATTTGCATACTGGTTAGCCTCGGATGGCCTTGGAGTCGCTGGCCTCGTAAGCGCATCGGCCAATGTGTACACGATGTCTGTCCTATTGGTCCTCCCGGCCATGATTTACGGACTTGCACTGCTAAAGAACATGTTCAAGCGGACTCCAAGGGATGGCAAAAAAGCATGAAAAATAACGGGAGATTAAAACGATATGCAATCGTTCTAGTCGGTTTAGGCCTGTTGTTGGCCGGTTGCTGGGACCGGAAGGAGATCAACGATTTGGCGATCGTTCTTGCCACAGGCATTGACTATGAAGATGGCAGAGTGGAGCTGACGGCCCAGATTTTCATTCCCCGCAAAGCGAGTGGAGGAGCGGGCGGAGGCACAGGCGGAGCTGGAGAGAGCAGCCCGAGCGGGGTTACCATGGTGCGGACAGCCGAAGGAAGCACCATTGCCGAAGCATTGAACCGGCTGCAGCGAAAGGTCCCCCGAAACATGTTTTGGGGCCACTGCGAGGTTGTTGTCATCAGCGAAGAGGCTGGAAAACAGGGACTGCGGGAATATATCGATTTTTTGCTGCGATATCCGCAGTTCCGCGAGCACGCTTACGTTTTTTCCAGCGCAGAGCCGACCAAGGAATTGCTGGCCCTGCTGGACCCGCTCGAAAGAAGCTCTGCCGAATCCTTGCGGGAGATGGCAAACATGGGGCTGGGCACGCGAGTGACCGTGCTGGATTTGGCCCAGTCCATCGAGGGCCCGAGCCGGTCAGCCATTTTGTCCCGGATGCTCATTCTTCCACCTGATCCGGGGCAAAGCAAACAAACGACGACGCCTTACATCAAAGGCCTGAGCATATACAAGAACGGCCGCTATGTCCGGACCGCCAAAGAGCCGCTTAGCATAGGGATGCTGCTGCTGTCCAACGAATTGAATAATATCATCATGCCGGTTGAATTGGAGCGGGAGAAGGGGGCGTTTTCCATCCGTCCTTTCGAAATGAAAACAGAACTGATCCCGCACGTCAAGGGAAAGGACTGGTCCATGGAGATCAAAGTCCGGTCAAAAGGAGAAGTCGTATTGAACACGACCAACGCCAACTTGACCGACCCTTCCAAGATGAAGGAACTCGAAAAGGCTTGGTCAGACAGGCTGAAGGCATTGGCGGAGGAAGCGCTTGAACTTGCCCAGCACGAGCTGCAAGCCGATCTGTATAAATTTTCGGTCGAATTTCGCAGGCACTATCCCGAGCAATGGAAAGAACGACATCGGCAATGGGACGCCGTTTTCTCGAATCTTGACGTGAAGGTCGACGTCCGCGCTCGCATTGCCCGCACCGGGAAATCGACCGATCCTCAAGGAATTACGGAACAAAGTGCCGACTGAGCACATATCCATATTGGGATGAAGGAGAAGATGCAATGAAATCAGCCTCGATGGTCGGCATCGTGCTGCTGGCAGCGGCCATAGTATATGGGGAGTGGAAAAACACCCCGCAGCGGCAGGAGAGATGGGTGGTTGCAGGCATTATGGCCGGAGCCGTAATTCTGTCCATCGTGCTTCTGCTGCTGCCGGGCATTCCCGGTCCCAGCCAGTTCGTAAAGTTGGTGTTCGGGCAAGTGGACCAATACATGAAATGAACATCGGTGCTACTTTCGGCGTGATTATGTCATATGCGTCTAAGAATGACGTCTTCGCTGGATAAAAATGTTTTTATAAAAATGACTTGTTTTTTTCCTCAGCGTCTGATATTGTATAACCTGTGATTTTGGAAAGCGGATATATCAACATTGAATCGGAACTTTCCAGCAGATAATTTTTGACCACTCCTCAAGAGTCAAGGCCATACGGACAGCCGGGTCAAATGCCGATTGGCAACGAAATGTTGCCTTATTGATTGAGTTAAAAGCTCAAATTTTATAAGTTGGTTACTTTACAACCAGTGCATCTGCACATCAACTTGTGAAACGGTCAATAAGAGTGGTAAAGGCGAATTATTTGCTATATAGACTCTGATCCAATATTGATATACATGAAGGAGCTTTCCGCCAGGAACATTCTACGGAATTTCTGTGGTCATGGAACGTGACGCCTTTTTAATGATGTATATCGACAAGCAAGTGTGATGATGCGCGATTAGGCCATTTTGCACTTGCTTTTTTTGTTGTGTTAGAAACGGAACTGGGAAAGCTAAATGAACTGGGTTCAAAACAAATCAAAAAAATTCACTTGGGTTAGGAGAATGGAAAATGGGTAAAGCACTAATCATCGGCGCGGGCGGCGTAGCTTCCGTAGCAGTTCACAAATGCGTTCAAAACAGCGAAGTTTTCGAGGAAATCTGCATCGCAAGCCGCACCAAATCCAAATGCGACGATCTTAAAGCCAAACTGGATGGCGGCAAAACAAAAATCACGACTGCACAAGTGGATGCAGACAACGTTGAAGAACTGATCGCTCTGATCAATGAATTCAAACCGGATATCGTCATGAACCTGGCTTTGCCTTACCAAGATTTGACGATCATGGATGCATGCTTGGCAACCAAAACACATTACATGGATACAGCCAACTACGAACCGGAAGATACGGCGAAATTCGAATACAAATGGCAATGGGAATACAAGGAGCGTTTCGAAAAAGCCGGCATCACGGCACTGCTGGGCAGCGGCTTTGACCCAGGCGTAACTGGCGTATTCTCCGCATACGCGCTGAAACACTACTTCGACGAAATCGAGTACATCGACATTCTCGACTGCAACGGCGGCGACCACGGTTACCCGTTTGCAACCAATTTCAACCCTGAGATTAACATTCGCGAAGTTTCGGCGAACGGAAGATATTGGGAGAACGGCGAATGGATCGAGACCAAACCAATGGAAATCAAACGTGTCTACGACTTCAAAGAAGTGGGTGAAAAAGACATGTACCTGTTGTACCATGAGGAGCTCGAGTCCCTGGCGAAAAACATTCCTGGCCTGAAACGCATCCGTTTCTTCATGACCTTTGGCCAAAGTTACCTGACTCACCTCAAAGCTTTGGAAAACGTGGGCATGACTTCGATCGAACCGATCGAGTTCGAAGGCAAACAAATCATTCCTTTGCAATTCCTGAAGGCGGTACTGCCTGATCCTGCGTCCCTCGGTCCTCGCACCGTGGGCAAAACGAACATCGGCTGCATTTTCAAAGGCAAAAAAGACGGCAAAGACAAAACGTACTACGTGTACAACGTATGTGACCACCAAGAGTGCTACAAAGAGGTTGGCTCCCAAGCGATTTCTTATACAACTGGCGTTCCGGCCATGATCGGTGCTGCCATGGTCATCACTGGCAAATGGAATAAACCGGGCGTATACAACGTGGAAGAGTTTAACCCGGATCCATTCATGGAAGAACTGAATAAATGGGGCCTTCCTTGGGTAGAAGACTTCAACCCGGTTCTCGTTGACGAACTGCCGGAAGAAGCAAAAGAATCGGAGCTTGTACGTTAAGATGCGGTTCGAGCAATTACCGACACCATGTTTTGTTGTTGACGAAGCACTGATCGAGAAAAACCTGAAAATCCTGAACGGTGTCATGCAGCGTACTGGCGCGAAAATCGTGCTGGCTCAGAAGGCCTTCTCCATGACGGCGATGTATCCGCTCATCGGAGAATACCTGAGCGGCGCAACCGCAAGCGGGCTGTACGAAGCCCGTTTGGGCCATGAGGAAATGGGCAAAGAGAATCATGTCTTTGCCCCGGCCTATCGCGAGGACGAGATCGATGAGATCATCTCGATCTGTGACCACATTATTTTCAATTCATTTTCGCAGCTGGCGAAGTTCAAAGATAAGGCGCTTCAGGCTGGCAGAAAAGTAGGGCTGCGCATTAACCCGGAATGCTCGACCCAGGTCGGCCACGAAATCTACGATCCTTGTTCCCCGGGTTCCCGTTTCGGGGCCAAACACGAAGATTTCCGCGCCGAGCTGCTGGACGGCGTCTCCGGACTGCACTTCCACACCTTGTGCCAGCAAAATTCCGACGATCTGGAGACGACGCTGAACGCGGTGGAAGAGAAGTTCGGACAATGGCTGCCGCAAATGGAATGGATCAACTTCGGCGGAGGGCATCACATCACGCGCGAAGATTACGACATTCCGAGATTGGAAGCCTGCATCAAACGCATGCAGGAGAAATACAACCTGGAAGTATATCTGGAGCCGGGTGAAGCTGTTGCGCTGAACGCGGGTTTCCTGGTCACTTCCGTATTGGATTTCCACAGAAACGGCATGGACATCGCCATTCTCGACACATCGGCGACATGTCATATGCCGGACGTACTGGAAATGCCGTACCGCCCACCGCTTGTCGGTTCGGGAGAAGCAGGCGAGAAGCCGTACCTGTACCGTTTGGGCGGGCAAACTTGCCTGTCTGGCGACGTGATCGGCGATTATTCGTTCGATCAGCCGCTGAAAGAAGGCGACCGTCTGGTATTCGAAGACATGGCGATCTATTCCATGGTCAAAACGAATACGTTCAACGGCATGCCGCTGCCAGCTATCGCTGTTCGCCGAAAAGACGGCGATTGCGAAGTGGTTCGCCAATTTGGCTATGAAGATTTCAAAACGAGATTGGCCTGATTTATTTTTTTCATTATACGACTCAGCGCTGCTCAGGCAGAACGGTGGATCAATGATCTCCGACAGCCTGCTTGAGCGCGATCGCATACCAACCGGATTCCTATATAGGGGTCCGGTTTTTTGTTGCAGGTCCATTTTTTCCAGAATTAACAAAAAGTTCACATAGAAGACACATGGCTCCTGTATAATTTTGTATGATAAAGGAATCAAGCTTCCATTCGAAGCTGTTCCATATATATGGGGACAAGCTTTAGAAGGATGGTTTGATTTTTTTACATACCGAACTTTCAGTCCGTATTTAAGCAAAAGCCATTTTTCTGGAGGTGAACGTTTGAATGATCAGTGCAAAAGAAGTGGAAATTGTTGAATATGAGCCTGCCTTCGCTGCTTCCGTCGCAAAAATGTGGAATATGAGCCAGGACAGCTGGGGAGGCGACAGCACGGTCCGGACGGAGGAACAAATCATCAAAGAACACCAAAATAGCCCGTACCTCCACGTTTTTTTGGCCATGGTTGACGACGAGGTCGTCGGATACTGCAGTTTCTCCCATTATAAAGAAGACCAAGGAGCGCTTTATATTCCATTGTTGAACGTGCGCCCGGATTATCACGGCCGCAAAGTCGGAAAACGGCTTATATTGCGTGCGTTGGACGAAACGATCAAACGAGGTTGGCCGCGATTGGATTTATATACTTGGGCTGGAAACACCAAAGCCGTGCCTGCGTACAAAAAATGCGGATTTTTCTGGGAGCGGCGGGATGACACGACGCATCTCATGAACCTGATCCCTTCGGTGCTCCAGACCGAGGCCGTGAAGCATTATTTCGATGAACTGGATTGGTATGCCGATAGCCTGCGGGAGATCGTCATCAGCCCGGATGGCCGCCAAGAACGCGGATTCGATTACTTCACTTACGAATGGAGCAATGGCACCACTTACCTCAAAATGGAGTACGAGCGCACGGGGCGCGGACTGCGCCTCATTGAAACCGAGGACTATTTAATTGAAGCAAGCATTCCCACGCAGCATGAGCTTCCGTTTGGCGCCCATTATCCCATCATGTACAAAGCCGTAAACAAAAGCGGCAAACCGCTCACTGTAGATGTGCAGAGCGTTAGCAATGCCGGGATCAGCTTTGACTTGCAGGAGAGCATGAACGTTGAGCAAACCGGAACCATTGAGGGTACTTTTTTCGTGCAGCCTGTGGAGGAAGACCAGAATCCCTTCGAGACGCATCCGGTGGTGGAAGCCGAACTTCGGATCAATGGCAAACAAGCGACGTTCAAAATCGGAATTGAGCCCAAGTATCCGGTAAAAATCAAGTTTCATGCCCCCCAATTGCCCCTGCATGCAGGCCAAACGTACAACCTTGACCTGACCGTGGAGAACGAATACGCGGCAGATGGCGTGTTTGAATTCGAGCTGCCTTCGGATGGTATTCTCGCCTTCGTGCAGCCGACCGTTCGGATCGCAGTTCCGGCCAAAGGCAGACAGTCGATCGCGGTGAAGGCCGAGCTGCTCGAATATGGTATCTGGCATCATAAGGTAGGCATTTACAGTATAACGGACAGCGAAAAGAAACGGGTTCATCAGCAAAAAACAAGCATCGTTTTTCAGGGGATCCATGCGGCCTTTGGCGGAGAAACGGAACAGGAATGGATGATTTCCAATGGCCTTTATTCGGTCCGGTTAGGAAAATCCCAGCCGATGATCTCGATTTATGGGGGGAACAAAGATGTCATTTCACTTGGTTTCCCAAGCTTTGGTTTGCCGTATAGCGATGCTTTTGAGAAGAAACGGGCAGCGCGTGTTGCTTGGCGGCATGAAGGCGCAATGATCATGGAAGCCGATTATGAGATTGCTTCATTTCATCTGAATCTCACCCTCGTTGTGCAGCTGCATAATAACGGCGTGATCAGCCGTCATTTTATCGTTCGTAACAGTGATGCTGCACCTGAGCGTACGGAACCCATATATATGAAGGAAAAATTTCATTTTGGCTTGGAAGGCGCGATTATTCCTTATCAGGGACAATATGTGGATGCAGGTCAAAGCCCGGATGCCGCCGACAAAGATTATTGGGAACTGACCCAATTCACCGAGAATTGGCTGTATGCTAAACAAGGAGACCATACAAGAGGCATCACATGGCCTGAAGGCAGACAGCTCACCAGAGAAAATTGGCTTTACGGACTTGAACATGAACTGGGGCTGCTCCCTGCGGAGAACGTTGCTCAGACCGAACCGATTCGGATCGCCGTGGGGACATGGCAAGATTGGCGCGATTTCCGTGCATTTGCGTTGAAAGGCGAGAAGGACACCGATCTGCATACAACGGCACATCTGGAGCTGATCGTCAACGATCGCAATCCATTTATTCATGGAGAGGCTGCCGCCCGTATTGTGGAACGGAAAAATACACTGTTGGCTGGCGAAATTCACGTTTCGTCTGTAAAGGAAGGCATTGTCCCGGTATCGCAACTCGTGTATGAGGAGGAACAACGCACCGTTGTGGCTTTGCCGTTAAACGCGAAGCCTGCACTGGAGGCCGATATCGTATCCGTCCGGCTTGATATGGAAGATTACGAAGTGAAACGGCATCGTGCGGTATTTCCGGTCACGGGAGACGGCGTAATCCTCCAGACAGAGCCATCGGAGCATGGCGATCTATGCGTGGCCGACAATGGCGTTCTGCGGATTAAAGCCAGTTCCGAGTATGCACCGACGCTCTTCTCTCTGCAATATCACGGGCAAGAATGGCTGGAGTCTTCCTACCCGCAGGCCGGGCCGAAGTCGTGGTGGAATCCATGGACCGGGGGAATTACGGCCGGAATCATCGGCATGTCCGAATCGAGCCTGATGAAGGAACCGCGCGAGGTTTCGTTTGCGGAAATGAAGGATTCGGCGGGCAATGCTTGGTCAGGCATCCGAATGACGGTGAAGGTTACTCACCATGCCAAATATAAGGGGATCACGATGCACCATTACTTCCTTATGCTTCCCGGCGCGCCTGTGCTGGCATCGGTCGTTGGCATCGTTCAGCATACGGGGGCTCCGCTGCATCCGCTGCACGTGATTCATTATACCTCCTGCCAGGCAAGCCGGGATATTAAGGATTGCCGCGTATACGTTCAGGATCAGTCCGGGGAAGGGGTCGTATACAAGGCTGGCCGGGTTCAAATGGAAGTGAATAGCGCCAGCGGCATCATTCAATATGGATCACGGGAAAGGGAGCAGCGCTTGATGACCGTTTCCCATCCCGGATTGGAATCGGTGGAAACCGTAATCAATAATGAGTTATCCTTTTCCGTGAATATCGAAAAATTGTTCGTTCCGGATCGTCAAGGAAAAATGGGCAAACCCCATTTTTGCATCATTTCGGATCTGCCCGCGATGCAGGACGCCTACGCGGATTTGCAGGCCCTTCGTTTTGACGATGCCAACCTGAAATAGAAAGGACTGCTTGGGATGAAAATCATTGATGCGCACATTCACTACTCCAACATCGCGGCGTTCAAAGAGACTGCACAGATGCAGGCATCCATCGAATATACTTCGAAAGGCCTGCTGGAGGAGTTCAGGAACGCCGGCGTAATCGCCGGGGTAGGCATGGGCGTGACGGAAACGGAAGAAGGTCTGTTTCCGGACGCTGCCGCCCTTAATCCGATGCTTCTTGATCTGGAGCCGCATTTGCCGGATAACATATACACATGCGTCGGCATTAATCCGCTAACCTTGCATCAGGATGGTCAAATTGAAGCGCTGGAGCAATCCTTGCGTTCCGAACGCGTGGTGGGGATCAAGTTATATGCGGGATATTACCATTTTAACGTCGGCGACGAGATTTACGATCCGGTATATCGCTTGGCTTCCGCTTATGAGCTTCCCATCGTCATTCATGGAGGGCTGACGTATTCGGATCACGGGTTATTGAAATACTCCCATCCGCTCTCGATGGAAGAGACGTTCATGAAACACCGCAACCTGACCTTTATGATATGCCATCTCGGTGATCCGTGGGTGATGGATACGGCGGCTTTGCTCGAGAAAAATCCGAATATTTATGCCGATCTGTCCGGCTGGATTGTCGGGGATGCGGCAAAGGTGGAACGATTGCAGCGCGAGCAGACGTACGTGGATCATTTCAAACGCGCCATCGTCTTTGCCGAGAAGTATGACCGTCTCGTGTTTGGCACGGACTGGCCGCTGGTACCGCTTGAACCATACATTCGGTTCGTACAGAACCTGATTCCCGAGCAGCACTGGGAAGATGTATTTTATAACAATGCACTGCGCGTGTTTCCAAGACTTCAGCAGGCACTAGCGTCTAATGTATAGGCAGGGCAGGGGTAACTAAAGATCATACCAACGAAACCGGACTCTAGCTTGTGAATGTCCGGTTTCGTTTTTTTGTGTTTCATAACTTGACCTTAGGTCAGACCTAAGGTATATGCTTGAGTCAAATCCAAGGAAAAAGAACAGGAGGGACAAACGGCTTGACTTGGAACGCGTTCCAGCCTGTACACTGGCTTTATGGAGCGTAATCGTCTGGTCGTCTTTTGGATCATGGAGACACTATGCTGCCATATCGCGTCTCATAAGGGGGAAGTGCATTCATGAGTCAGGACAAGCGCAAAATCGTATTTATCGATATCGACGGCACCTTGGTCGGGGATGACGGTATCGTGCCGGAGTCGGCACAGCAGGCTTGCCGCGCCGCGCGGGAGAATGGACATTTATTATATTTGTGCACAGGGCGTTCCAAAGCCGAAATTTACGACGCCATATGGGACATCGGGTTCGATGGACTGATCGGCGCAGGCGGGGGATATGTCGAGATCGGCGGTACGCCGCTGTATCATAAAAAAGTGCAGCCGGAAGACGTACGCCGGATGGTCGATTTTTTCAACGAACACGATGTGGACTTTTATTTGGAATCCAACTCGGCCTTATATGCGAGCCGCAACCTCAAGGCCCGGCTGGAAAAGCTGATCTACGGCGATGTCGAGAACGATCCGGCGGCCCGCGAAAAAATGGAAAAAACGCCGCACCCGTTCATCGCGGGCTTGACGTATGGCGAAAGCGACTTGTACAAGGATGACGTCAACAAGGTGTCTTTCTTGGAAAGCCGGGTACCTTTCGAGCAGATTAAGAAACAATTTGCGGGTCAATTCGAGGTCATCCAATGCACGGTGCCGATCTTTGGCAAAGATAGCGGGGAGATGATGATTCCCGGCATTCACAAGGCGGTGGCCATCGCCGATTTGCTGGAGCACCATGGTTGGTCCGTGGAGGACACGATGGCGATCGGAGACGGCATGAACGATGCCGAGATGCTCGAATTTTGCAGCGTGGGCATCGCCATGGGCAATGCCAAGCCGGGGCTCAAGGAAATTGCCGACGATATTACGAACACGTTGGATAATGACGGGCTGTACAACAGTTTTGTGAAGTATGGCCTGATCTAGTCTGAAATTGACATCTCAAAGAACCGTGACGGACGCGATGGTCATTGTCACGGTTTTTGGGACTTTGCCCCAGGCAGGGGATAAACCTCTTAATCGCTCATCGTTAATCCCGTTAATCTTTCATGAATTGAACGTTTGCGGTAATAGATGCCGATGGTCAGCAGGACAAGCATTTCGGACAGCGGTACTGCCAGCCATACGCCGGTAACCCCGGAAAATGCGGGCAGGATCGCGATCAGCGCAACCATAATGATCATTTCGCGCGCGGCCGTAATCCAGATGGCCATTTTGGCGTTGCCGACGGACTGGAAGTATGTGCTCATGACGAAGTTAATGCCCATGAACAGGTAAGCAAAGGTAAAGATACGCAGTCCATAAACCGCGTTGTCCATCACGCTCGCGCTGAAGTTGCCGAAGATTTGCACAAAAAAGGATGCGCCGATCTGTACGACGACGAGCAGCAATACGCCGAACCCCAGCGCCGTGCCGGACGCGATCCGCAGCGTCAGCTTGACCCGGTCCAACTGTTTGGCACCATAATAATAACTGACCAGCGGCTGCGCCGCCGAAGCCAAACCGAGGAAGGCCAGAAGCACGACGCCATGGATGTAGTTCAGCACCGTAAAAGAGGCGACGCCGTCCGTGCCGGCCAGCCGATCGAGCGAAATGTTATGGGCGACGGAAAAGACGGACATGCCCAATTCCGCCAAAAAGCTCGGGAACCCGATCAGCACGATGGCCATCAGCCATTTTTTGCTCCATTTGAAGCGAGTGAACTTGAGATGATTGTTTTTTCCGAGAAAATGGGTCAACAACACGAGCAGCGCCAAGGACGCGGAAATGATCGTACCCAGCGCAACGCCGCGTACACCCCATTCCAATACGTACAGCATGAGGTAATTGATGGCGATGTTTGCCGCGGCAAAGGTTATCTGCGCGTACATCGATGTTCGCGGACCTCCGTCGTTGCGCACGAAAATGGTCAATGCGTTTTCGATGGTGAACACGAATCCGAACAACAGGATGACGTTCATGTAATCGGCCGCATACGGGAACGTTTCCGCATTGGCGCCAAGCGCGTAGACCAGCTGCTCCCTCAACGAGAAGGCGGTCAGCCCGATCGCTGCCGTGGCGATCAGAATGATCAGAATGGATTTCGTGAAAATCCGTCTGGCGGAGAGAAGCTCTTTCTCTCCCATATAGTTGGAGTACAGCGTTGCGCCGCCCATCCCGATCCATAGCGACATGGCTACGAACAGCGTATAGACGGGCGAGGCGATGCCGATGCCTGCAAGCGCGGTGGAGCCAAGTTTGTGCCCAACCATGATGCCGTCGATAATAAAGTTGAATGCGATGACCAGCATGCCCAGGATAGAAGGCACGAGGTAGCTCAGGAAAGCTTTCTGTACCGATTGTTTTTCCAAGGGATGCGTCCATGTCGTGTTCATGATGACCTCCATTATTAAACTGAATGTTCATTCTGTTTATATTTATACTGAACGTTCGTTCTGTATTTTAGCATATTCAAATTTGAAGTGCAATTGTTCGAAATGTCTGCATTTTTTGTGGTAGAGTCAGGATAGAGTCCAAATGGTTGGAAAGGAACGAAATGATTATGAAAGAAAACAAGTATGATGAACCTTCCTTCTTCGCGAGTTATAGTGAAATGCCTCGTTCCAAGGAAGGATTGGAGGCAGCGGGTGAATGGCATGAGTTGCGCACCATGCTGCCCGTGCTGGCCGGGAAAAAAGTGCTGGACCTCGGCTGCGGTTTTGGCTGGCACTGTCGCTATGCGCGAGAGCAAGGGGCAGCCTCGGTGGTCGGCATTGATTTGTCTGAAAACATGCTGCGGCGTGCACGCGAATTAAGCGGTGATTCTGGGATTGAATACCGACGGATGGCTATTGAAGACGTAGGTCCAGAACTAGGGACGTTTGATGTAGTGATCAGTTCTCTTGCCTTGCATTATGTACAGCACCTGGCCCCCGTGTATGCTCGCATTAGGGAGTGCCTTCATCCCGGCGGGTGGTTGGTGTTATCTACCGAACATCCAATCTTCACTGCTCGCGCGGAGCAGGATTGGCATTACGGTCCACAAGGAGAACTGCAGCATTGGCCTGTCGATCACTATCAGGATGAAGGGGTGCGTGAAACTCATTTTTTGAGCGAACCGGTCCTGAAATATCACCGTACGCTAGCGACACAGTTGAATGAACTGATCCAGGCTGGCTTTGAGATTCGTCGGGTAGAAGAGTCCAAACCTTCACCTGAAATGATGGAGCGTGTGCCGGGCATGCGGGACGAGAATCGTCGTCCGATGTTTCTGATGATTGCTGCGACCAAATCATGAATTGTGTTTTGGCATATAAATGGATAATATTAAAAGAAGATCTATGAAATTACCAAATAAGAAGTGCTGATTGGATTAGCCTAATAGTCTTACTGAAAAAGAGGTACAACGATGACGAAACGTATCCTGGTCGTTGACGATGAACAGGACATTGTCTGTTTGTTACAAGATTATTTAACCATGAATGGATATATGGTAATGACGGCCATAAACGGTGATCAGGCTCTTCAACAAGCTTCAAAAGGGCCTGATCTTATTTTGCTGGATATCAACATGCCTGATATGGACGGTCTTCAAGTATGCAGCTTAATCCGTAATCATGTGAGCTGCCCGATCATTTTTTTGACGGCAAGAGTGGAGGAGCGCGATAAAATCGTTGGATTTCAAGCCGGGGCTGACGATTATATCGTTAAACCGTTCAGTATCGATGAACTGGGAGCGAGAATTGAGGCGCACTTGCGGCGCGAGGAGCGATTGCAAGCCAAACATCAAACCAAATTCATCGGAGAGTTGGTTGTCGACTACACTTCCAGAGAAATTCGTTTTCAGGACGAAATCATTCACTTTTCTAAAAAGGAATTCGAAATCATTGAATTGCTTTCAATGAACCAGGGGCAAGTTTTCGATAAGGAACGAATCTATGAACTGATTTGGGGTTACGAGCGCGATGGGGACAGTGCCGTGGTTGCGGAACATGTTCGACGGATCAGGCAGAAGTTTGCGGCATGTTCTAAACAGAAGTACATATCAACCGTTTGGGGTGTGGGATACAAATGGGAAGGCTGATGCAGGGACTGCGTAATCTTTCGATTCGGAAAACCTTTATATTATACATGTTTGTTTTTATCATGGCCGCAGCCTTGGTAAGCGTAATCACCGTTGGACAGGCTGGTGAAATGATGAATCGGCTCTTTTTGAAATATAATCCCTCATATACGGTGGAGGATATCAATAACCCGGCAGTGATTTATAATATTGAAAAGATTAATACGGATTATTCACCCAGGGATCAACGCTGGGCTGATTTTCTCCGATTCCTTGATAGCTGGAGTGTCCCCATATATTTCGCAGGAAGCATCATAAGCGCAGCTCTTTTGTTTTATCGCAACAAATTAGAGAAGCCGATCAAGTTAATTCGCAACGCATCCGAAAACATAACGAATCATAATCTGGATTTCCATATTCATTATGACTGTCAGGATGAGATGGGGAAACTGTGCGAATCCCTGGAGCGAATGAGAGCGGCATTGGACCAAAACAACAAAATGTTGTGGCAGGCTGTTGAAGAGCGCAAAAGACTCAATGCTGCGTTTTCCCACGATTTACGAACCCCGCTTACCGTGCTTACCGGGTATACCGATTTTATGAAGAACTATATACCTTCCGGTAAAATGCCTACCGACCAAATTGTCTCTACGCTCGATAAGATGTCGAATCAAATCATGCGCCTGAAACAGGATGTAGATGCGATGAGTGCTGCGCAGCGCCTTGAAGATGTTCAGTACAAGCTAGATCACGTGGAGATGGCATCTCTAACGGAACAATTGCAAAGCATTTGCGATATGTTTACGCAGGGGAAACGTTTCGCGGTCGTGTGGGATATCGATCTAACGGTACTTCATGCTAAAGTGGATGCAAATCTTATCATTCGAGTATTCGAAAATTTGATGGGAAATGCGGCTCGCTATGCCCGGAACCATCTGGAAATTGAATTACGCTTTATTCCTGAATACCTAATTTTGGCTGTTCATGACGACGGCTACGGATTTTCTCCAGCGGATCGCAAGAAAGCATTTGTCCCTTTTTACAGGGGCGAACATGCAAATAGTCAGGATAGACATTCCGGCCTTGGGCTCTACATATGCAAAACTCTGGTTGAAAAGCATGGAGGAACGATAGATATATCCAATAACGAGACTGGAGGAGCTACGGTTCAGGCTATGTTCAGATTAGGTTGAAATTAATGGTTAAAGTTGATAAAAAGTTGAAAATGTTACGTTATGATTCGCTTGTGACCAAATTACGGGCGGAGGGATAACAATGATTTTGGAAGGAAATCATCTCCATAAAGTATACGGACAGGGCGAAAATCAGGTTAGCGTGATCAATGACGTTCATTTTGGCGCAAAACAGGGGGAATTCGTAGCGATTGTAGGGAAATCGGGAGCAGGGAAAAGCACATTAATGCATATTATTGGCGGTCTGGAGCCGCCCACAAAAGGAGAGGTCCTTATTAAAGGGACTTCGGTATATGACCTCAAAGCCGATGAACGCGCGATATTCAGGAGACGCGAGATCGGTTTCGTATTCCAGGCTTTTAACCTGGTCCCCTCCTTGAATGTTTGGGAAAATACATTGCTGCCGATCGGACTGGATGGGAAAGAACCGGATCTTCCGTTCGTGGAAGATGTACTTGCTACACTTGGCGTGGAAACGAAAAAAACGAGTCTCCCGGCTTCGCTTTCGGGCGGCCAACAACAGCGGGTTGCTATTGCGCGGGCGCTTGCCCCAAAACCAGCCATTATTTTGGCAGACGAACCGACAGGCAACTTGGATAGCCGAACCAGTAAGGACGTGCTTGAACTTCTTCGCGTATCTGTGTCCAAATATGGCCAAACGATCATCATGGTAACCCATAACGAAGAAATCGCCGGATTGGCCGATCGAATTGTCAAAGTAGAAGATGGCCAAGTCATGACGGAGAGCTGACATGAAGCAGAACAAGATCGTAAAAGAGATGGCGATCCGTCACCTTGTTTTCTATAAGGGGCGCACACTGGTGACTGTCGCTACAATTGCTCTTTCCGTAGCATTGATGGTTGTCGTCCTCATGTTTTTCCATTCCGATCAAGAGAGAAATCGCAGGGCAGCCATAAATGAAATCGGGGCTTATCATGCTCAATATGATCATCTGACGGAGGAACAGCTGCGCCATTTGCAAAAAAATCAAAAATTTAAAAAGGTTTATGCTGCATATAACATCAAAAATGTAAGCTTTGAACCCTTTGTAGAGAAAAAAATAGATATGGCTATGGTGTATACAGAAGGGATCGAAGACGGCCTGATCGCTCTCAAAAAAGGGAGGGCTCCTCGCACGCCGAACGAAATCGTTTTGGATGAATGGGTGATTGGGGAGCTGGGCTATGCGCCTACTCTTGGACAGGAAATAAAGATGAAGGCACGGTTTGAAGAAAAGGGAAGCCCTAGCTCCAAGGTTATCTCTTTTAAACTCGTGGGGATTACCGAGGATATTGCTGTAAGGAAAGTTGCGCGAGCGGGATTAATGCTGGTATCGGAACCCTTCTTAAATCAGAACGCCATCAAGCCGGATATCAGCTTGTTTGTTTTGTTAAACTCCGATTTTAATGCAACTTCCGTAGCGAGGAACATTGGAATCGCAGAAGGGCTGAATGATGCCCAAATCGTTATCAATGAACGATATACGGGTGCCTACGAATGGAGTCCTGTGTCCATTTTTCAAATGATCATCCTCGTCATGATTGTAGTGTTATGTGCAGGAATGGTCATTTACAATATATTCAATATTCATGTGTCCCAAAAGATCCGTTTGTTCGGAATGTTGCGTGCTATCGGCATGAGTGCTGCACAAATAAGGCGCATGATTGTATTGGAAGGACTCGTTCTGGGCGTTTGGGGAAGTACGATTGGCGTCATTCTAGGAATCGCAGGGAGTTTTGTTGTGCTGCCTTGGGTCGGGGAGCGAATCAGCGGTTCAACTTTAGAGGTACAACTCTCATGGGTAATCATTGCGGTTTCATGGATCAGCGGAATTGCATTGGTACGGTTATGTATCGAACATCCCATTCGAAAAAGCACAGCGGGGTCAGAAATTGAAGCTATGAAATACAAGCTGACTGGAGAAACGGATTATGCGGGCGGGACATCATCCAGACCATTGAACTCGGAAATAGGCATTTGGGGTCTCTCGCTTCTGCAGCAATTCAGATCCAAAAAAAGAACGATCATTACGGTAGCTTCCATCACGTTTACGGGGCTGATATTCATGACGTCTGCAAGCATTTTATACAGCATGAATATAAACAATCTAGCCGGAAGCATGGTGCCCGGCGATTTCAAAATCAGTTTGGCCGGATCTTCAGGCAGCGCTGCCAGCCATAGTTATATCCAAGAAAAAACAATGAACCAAGTGAAGCAAATCGAAGGTGTCCGTGAAGTACTTACGGAAAAATACGACGGCCTGATCTACAATAAAACGGATGCACGTAAACACCTTAATCATTGGGAGGAAATAAAGGGTTCACGGATTATTGCGGATATTTACGGGTATGACCCGAATCTGCTTCAAAAGGCCATTGACCGAACCGGAGGCAGCTCCGAAATGTTGCAGCAGATGAAGGAAGGGAACTACCTGATTGCCATCTCCGAAGACGGAACATACCAATCTGGCGATAAAGTTCGGATGGCGAGTCTGGATGATCAGGGAAAGGAAGAAGAGTACACCATTATAGCCGTCTTGCCCACATACATGACTTATAGAGGCAGCGCGAGCGAAGGAGGCATCTTTGTTGCGCACGAGAACCTGTTTGAACGAGTAGGACTTGATCCGACCATGAAGCAATTCAGCGTGACGGTTGATCCATCCAGACAACGAGACGTGGAGCAACAACTTAAAAGGGTCATTGGAGAAGAGCCTGATTTGATCCTTACATCCTTTCAGGACATTTATCAGGAATACAGCGAGTCCAAACGACTGATGGAGGTCGCTGCATACGGGTTCATTTCGATGTTAATGGTCATTAGTGTGTTTAATCTGATCAATTCCAATTTGAGCAGTTTCCTGGCGAGAAAAAGGGAAATCAGCATGATCGAGGCCATCGGCCTGTCCCGGAAGCAATTGCGAATACTGATTGGAAGCGAGGGACTTGTGATTGTGGTCAGCAGCATACTATTAACCATTTTGCTAGGGACTCCCTTAGGATATTACAGCGTTCGTTTATTTGCCGTTGAGGCTTCTTATGCCATTTATCAGTTCCCTTATCTAGCGCTCACGGTGCTTGTTATCTTTTATTTGGCCGTGCAGTGGGTGGCAATATGGTACATGGAGCGATATCTGCATAGAAGCAATTTGATGGAACGCCTCCGTTTGGATGGATGACCAGGACTTCAATAAGATAGGAGGTGGGAATAAAGATGATTTCGAATTATCGGCTGTTTAGCGCGATTGCTGTAGTATCCCTATTCTTATTGGCGTTAACGGGGTGCGGATCAGGTAAAAGCGACAGTTTGGCACCTGAATACAAGGGCATCAAGTTTATCGGTCAGGGAGAAGAGACGACGGATATCAACGTAGCCATTTTCAATGATCTGGAAGAAGTCGTATTCATTCAAACCGTTAGAGTGATCGATAACCAACCAAGCGCAGAGAAAGTATTTCAGGCCATAACGGCGAATAAGGATCTGGGGATGAATGTCACTCAAAATAAGGAAGGTCATGTTGAAGGCGTAGAAGGTCTTAATAGCAACAAGGAGTATGAGTGGAGGTTGTACGTAGATAATCAAGAGGATAACCGGAGATTGAGTGATATTACGTTGGATGAAGGGCAGCCGCTAACGTTACGATACGAATCGGTACATTAGTTCAATTGCAACAGCATTGCTCATTTTATGAGACATGCTGTTTTTTTTCGTATACAGTAGTAAGGAAAATTTTCACCAAACGGGAACCGGAAGAGCTGCGCTGCAGTCTTATTGAATGAGGTGAATGCCAGTTGGATTTTCAATTTTTGGAGCAGGCCAGAGAGATCGACAATCACACGCTCAGCCAGATCATGGACGAGTACGGGAAGGACGTGTGGAACTATGCCTACTTTCTGACGAGGAGTGCCGAACAGGCAGATGAGCTTTCGCAGGAAGTGTTTATTCGGGCTTACTTGGGCATCTCCCAATTTCGCGGGCAATGCTCGTTGAAGACATGGCTGCTGACCATAACCAGAAACACGACCTTTACATACCGAAAATCGAAGTTTTTTCGCAGCAGCCAGTGGGGAGGCATTTTGCCGATGGAAAACGGAGAAGCGGAAAGGGGCGGATTAATGTCTATTCCCGAAATGCAGGCGCATCCCTCCGCAGAAGCTGAAGCCATTCGGCGGGAGCATGTGCATGAAATCTGGGATGTGGTCATGTCTTTGCCGGACAAATTCAGGGAGCTGCTGCTGCTCCATCTGAAGTATGAACTGACGCTGGCCGAAATTGCGGAGATGCTGGACATCAGCATCGGGACGGCCAAATCAAGACTGTCGCGCGCAAAAGCGAAAGTACGGAAACGATGGGAGGAACGAGACGAATGAAGACAGGGAAGCGTGAAGAATGGGAAGAGGTGCTGAAGGGTGAGCCATTTGCAGGATCAGCGTTTACGGAACGCCACAAGCAGAGCGTGCTGCAGCGGGTAGCGGGAACGAAAGCAATTCAGGGACAAAGCGATGTCGATTCACCGTTTACCAAAAGCATGGAGAAGCTGAATTTGCCGGGTCCACGCAAAAGTCGCAAAAAAGGGTGGGTCGCAGCCATAACCGCAGTTGCCGCGGCGGCAGGGATTTTATTATGGAACGGACAGTACATGGAGTCTGTCGTTGAACGCCTTTATCCCGCTTCAGCCCTTTTATTGGCAGATGACGTGAATAAGGAGCTCCTGACCGAACCGATGAAAAGAACGATTGCCGTTACAATGAGGGATTATTTGGGCAAACAATTGGAAGTGACTATGGTAAGGGACGATACGGCATTTCCGAATGACTCGCATACCATTTACGTGCAGGCCGGGCAAAAAACAGATCACAATTATGCGGAGTTCTCAATTGATGCGGCTACCGGGGAAATGCAAAGTTGGACCCTAAGGGGGCAAATGGATGTCAGCCAGCTCGAACCCCGTTATTTGAGCCAGATTCCAGCCCTTCTCCAAGGCATAGGCAGTGACGGAACGATGAAGCCTTTGCAGGTGGACCGCTCGGCGCATATGTCCCCAAGCGAGGATGATGGGCAGCCGGAAGTGATGACTCTCGTAAAACTCGGAAATGAAAATGGTAAAGTCGAGGGGAGCATCATCTGGCAGCAGGATGAGGTGATATATGTTTCCGGGTCCATTGATCTTGAGAGAGCACCCAAAGAAGCCGTGGTTCGTGCCGAGCAAGCCGTTGAGGCGTACTGTGGTTACTCGGCGTTGCCATTAACAAGTATTGCGTACAATAAAAATATGCAGGACCATTGGAGCAAATGGGATCTAACCTTTGGGGAACGCTATCTTGTAACCTTGTTTGACGGAAAGTATGGTAAAGATGCTGAGGTCTCCATCTATGATATGGCATTGCATCCTGCGTTCAATAGCGATGCAAGGGAAGAAGCAAAGACCGACCAAGGCAAACAACGACTTATGGATGTCCCTGAATCTGCGATCAGGGAAGCCGCCGAGCCGATCATAAAGAACATGTTTCATGCGCCTTTGGAAGAATACAGCTTTTCTCAGGATGCGGACCATCCGGGACAAGGCACCTTCAAACTAGAGAAGAATAGCCAAGTTAAGGATGTAATCGATGTGAGTTACGATGCCGAAGGCCGAATCACTTCACTCTCACGAAGCCGCGAATGAACCTGATCCGTGTGGTACAATTTTCTTTTTAACAGGTTGGAAGTGAGTGCAATAAGGAGAGATTGGATCGATGAAGTATTTAGTGAGCTCTTGTCTCGCGGGCGTTGCTTGTCGTTACAATGGTACGGCGAGTCTGGACGAGAAAATTCAAGAACTGGTGGAACGGGAAGAGGCTAAGATGCTGTGTCCTGAATTGCTTGGCGGTTTTTCGACCCCGCGGGAACCGGCTGAAATTATCGGCGGGAACGGCAGGGACGTGCTGGCAGGCACGGCCAAGGTGATCGAGAAGAGCGGCACCGACGTCACGGAGCTTTACGTCAAAGGTGCTTACGAAACGTTGGACTGGGCCCGGAAGCTCGGCGTGACCTGCGTGGTTCTGAAAGAGTTCAGTCCGTCTTGCGGCTCGCAGATGATCTATGACGGCACGTTCGGCAACGAAAAGATTCCGGGCGAAGGCGTGACAGCTGCTTTGCTTCGTCAGGAAGGGTATACTGTCATTTCCGAAAATGAATTTATGGCTGACCTATGAGCCAGTCGGTTTCAAAGGCCGTAAAGTATCAAAACATATACCTGGTAACATCAATGTGCGTACTTTCAATAAGGCATGATTCATTTTAGAATGATACTGTATCCCAATGAAACTGTACCCCAATAGATTAAAGGATGTGGAGAAAGTGGAATCGACGACACCATTAAATAGAAAAGAAGAAATTTTGAAGGCGTACCATTTCCGGCACGCGACCAAACGTTTTGACCCGAATCGCAAAATTTCGAAAGAAGATTTCGAATTCATTTTGGAAACGGGGAGGTTATCCCCAAGCTCCGTTGGCTCCGAGCCATGGAAATTCGTCATCGTGCAGAATCCGGCGCTGCGCGAGCGCATGGTCGAGTTTTCGAGCGGCGGCAAAGGGCAATTCCCGACCGCAAGCCATCTCGTCGTTTTCCTGGCGCGTACGGACGTGCGTTATGACTCGGCGCATCTGGAATACATTTGCAAGGAAATCAAAGGCATGGACCAGGAAACCTATGAGCGCATTCCGGCAGCATACCGCACGTTCCAGCAAAACAAAGGCATTCTGGACAGCGAGCGGACATTGTTCGACTGGGCGTCCAAACAGACGTATATTGCGCTGGGCAACATGATGACCGCAGCAGCCCTCATCGGCATCGATTCCTGCCCCATCGAAGGATTCAATCAGGAGGAGACCCGCCGCATCTTCGCCGAGGAAGGTTTGCTGGAAGACGGCGTCTGGGACGTTTCCGTCATAGCGGCCTTCGGGTATCGTGCAGAGGAGCCGAAATACGGCAAAACGAGACAGTCGCTGGAGCAGGTTACGCACTGGATCGAATAAGCACCAGCATTCAGCATTCTTTATGTTTATGGAAGATAACAATACCTCCCAATCGTCCGCATCAAGATGGTTGGGAGATTTATATGAATAAGCTGCTTGAAAATGAATAGATATCTATGTATAATGAGGGCATGCCAAAATATAATGCAATCTCAATGATATCCCGGATCAGGGACCACGTGAACAAACGCATCGTGCAAGAACTGGAGCAGCAGGGCGTGAATGGCATAGTGCCATCCCATGGAGATATTCTGATCTTCCTTTATCGGGAAGAGGCCCTGTCCATCAAAATGCTGGCCGAGCGGGTTCATCGTACGCAGCCCACCGTGACCGTGCTTGTCAACAAGCTGGAGAAGCTGGGTTTCGTGGAGCGCAGCAAGAGTGCCGAGGACAGCCGGGTGACGATGATCCGACTGACTGAACAAGGAAGAAGGCTGGAGCCGATCTTCGTGCAAATTTCCGAACAGATTAAAGAGATGGTATACGGCGGTTTGACGGAAGAGCAAGCGGAACAGCTGGAAAACTTGCTCGGCAGCATCCTTCGAGAGATGTAATTTTTTTTGGTTATAAACATAGATGTCTATGTTTTGTAGGTGCAGATTTGAAACAAAGGCATGCTTTGCGGGGATTCATCCCGAAGAAGATGCGCACGCTATATGATAAATCATTTGAACTAATGGAGGGAATACTCATGAAACATCTGATCGTATATGCACACCCGCACACGGACAGCTTCAATAAAGCCATTCTGAATACTACGGTAGACGTATTGGAATCCAAGGGGCACGAGGTCGTCGTGCGCGATCTGTACGCGCTGAACTTCCAACCTGTATTGAAAGCCGAAGATACCCTAGCCATGCGTGCGGGACAGACACCCGAGGATATCGCTGCCGAGCAAAAATACATCACGGATGCAGACGTCATCACAATGATCTATCCTATATGGTGGACAGGGCTTCCGGCTATCATCAAAGGGTACATTGACCGCGTGTTTGCTTTTGGTTTCGCGTATGGAGCAAATGAGACGGGTATCGTCAAACTGTTGACAGGCAAAAAAGGGTTCATCATCAACACGCACGGTACACCGAAGGAAATTTATGACCAGATCGGCATGACAGACGCCTTGAATATGACTTCCGATACAGGCATCTACGACTTTGTCGGTATCGAACCTGTTGGGCATATCCTTTTGGGCGGGGTCGGCAACGTGGACGAAGCGGCTCATGCAGCCATGCTGGAAGAGGTAAAACAAACCATTCAGGCTGCCTTCTAATCGAGGAGCAATACCTGTACAATAAAGAGATCAAAACATTGGGGCTATCCTGCGGAGGGTAGCCTGTTTGCCATAAAAGTTTGCAAATTAATCGAAAGGGGGTATAATCGTACCCATGGAACCAATACTCATTTACAAAGCATTGTCGAACGAAACGCGCAGACAAATTTTGGAGTGGCTCAAGCAACCGGAAGAGCATTTCTCACCAGCGGAGCTGTCTACGCATCCCGATGGAGGGAAGAACGGAATCTGTGTGGGGACCATTCAGATGAAGGCCGGTTTGGCCCAGTCCGTCATATCCAGCTATCTGCTTACCATGCTCAAGGCTGGATTGCTGTTGTCGGAGCGAAGAGGCCAATGGACCTACTATCGCCGCAACGAGGAGACCATCCGCGAATTTGCCGAATATGTGCAGCACAAGCTGTAAGCCGTATGCCGGAACGGAAGCACCCATGCTGGTGCGTAAGGGATTTCCGTCCGGATGCAGACGGCAGCGTGAGGAATATCAACTGCACTGGAAAGTTGTTTTTTTGCACCAATATATCTATATATCTGAATATACGAAATAACAATTCGGAAAAGGAGATTCGATATAATGACTACCGAAACCAATGGTTCGTTCAATAGAAAAACGATTCATGACGTTAAACTGTCCATTCTGGACCTTGCCCCGGTTACCGAGGGAGCGACGCCCGCAGATGCGCTGCGGAACAGCCTTGATCTGGCGCAGCACGCCGAACGCTGGGGTTATCACCGCTATTGGGTGGCAGAACATCACAACATGCCGGGCATTGCCTCTTCCGCGACTTCGGTCGTCATCGGTTACCTCGCCGGCGGCACCAAGAGCATCCGTCTCGGATCAGGCGGCATCATGCTGCCGAACCATGCTCCGCTCGTCATCGCCGAGCAATTCGGCACGCTGGAATCGTTGTATCCGGGCCGGATTGACCTTGGCCTGGGACGGGCCCCGGGCAGCGACCGCCGCACAACGCTGGCGCTGCGCAGAGAGCTGAACAGCGGAGAAGATTTCCCGGAACTGCTCGCTGAACTTAGAGCTTATTTCGATGCATCGGCCACTTCCTATCATGCCCCGGTACGTGCCGTTCCTGGCGAAGGGCTGAACATTCCGATTTATTTGCTGGGTTCCAGCGATTTCAGCGCACGCCTGGCCGGAAGACTCGGATTGCCGTTTGCGTTTGCGAGCCACTTCTCCCCGGATTATACCCGGGTAGCGATTGAAGCATACCGCAGCAGCTTCCAGCCTTCGGACGTCTTGGCGAAGCCTTACGTGATCGCCGGCGTAAATGCCGTGCTGGCCGATACGGACGAAGAGGCGGAATGGCTCAGCACCACGCTGTTGCAGCAGTTTCTGAACATCATCCGCGGCACCACGGGTCTGGTCAAACCGCCAGCCGACATGGAGGGCAAATGGACGGATCGCGAGCAAGCGGCGGTAGCGCAAACGCTGAAAGCCGCGGTCAAAGGAGCGCCGGACACCGCGCGCGGCCAATTGGAACAGTTCATCGCCCAGACGCAGGCGGACGAACTGATCGTGACGTCGATGATCTATGATCATCAGGCACGACTTCGTTCCTACGAACTGCTGGCCGGGCTGGCAGGCAAAATCTGATGAACTCTGCATTACGCGGCCCGTCTCTCTGGAGGCGGGTCTTTTTTCGATGCTTTTTTATGTCCGGCTGGCAGCTGCCCGGGAGGTCATTTTTTCAAAAGAGGAGAATGGGCAGCACGGCCATTTTCGGGTAAACTGATAAGATAGAACGTTTCTTTTTGAAACGATCGAACGGCTGCCTTCGTATATACAGAAAGGTTTTTTGCATATGTTGGTTCGGACAACGTCTTCTTTGCGGGAACGATGTGAAGAAGCCTTTTTCGGCCTGAATTATGGGAGGATACATAAGAAAGGAAGACTTGCCTATGGAGCAACCACGCGTGTGGCCTGACCGATTCAAGCGATTTTTTCTGAATAACAAGTTTGTCCTGTTTCTGCTGGTTTTGTTGCTGATCGGACTGAATGTGATGGTGCTGAACAAAGTATCCTTCGTCCTTCATCCGTTTGCGGTACTTCTCAAAACGATCGTGCTGCCCATTATTTTGTCGGGAATTCTGTATTATCTGCTGAACCCGATCGTGGATCTGATGGAACGCTGGAAGATCGGTCGGGGGTGGAGTATCCTGATTCTTTATCTGGCCATTGCGGGCGTGCTCACGGTCATCATTTTGGCCGTCATTCCGGTGCTGCGCAATCAAATCATGGGGTTGATCGCCAACTTTCCGACGTACAGCGAGAACGTGCGCGTACAATTCGAGGAATTGACGGGCAGCCAGCTCTTTTACCAGCTGCAGGATGCCGTCAATTGGAATTCGACGGACTGGTGGAGCACCGTAACGAAGAAGGCAACCGAGATTCTGAACCATACCTGGACGCGTATTGGCGGGTTCCTGGGTGCGTTTACCGAAGTGGTGCTGTCCATCGTCACGGTTCCGTTCATCCTGTTTTATCTGCTGAAGGACGGCAAAAAGCTGCCTGGCAAAATTTTGTCCTTCCTGCCTGTACAAAGCCGCTCCGGCGCGATGCATGTGCTTCATGACATTAACCATCAGATCAGCTCGTTCATTCGCGGACAGATCATCGTCAGCTTCTGCATCGGCGTTCTGCTGTACATCGGTTATATGATCATTGGACTGGATTATGCACTAATTCTGGCTATCATCGCTTCGTTTACAAGCGTGGTGCCTTATCTCGGACCGGCCATCGCGATTACGCCAGCGCTGATCGTCGCCTTGGTCACTTCGCCGGTGATGCTGCTGAAGATGGTGGCGGTATGGACGATCGTGCAGTTGATCGAAGGCAAATTCATCTCGCCGCAAATCATGGGCAAAACGCTCAAAATTCACCCGATCACCATCATTTTCGTGATCCTGACTTCGGGCAACCTGTTCGGCGTCGTCGGCGTACTGCTTGCTGTTCCGGGGTATGCGGTGCTGAAAGTCTGCGTATCGCACGTATTTAACTGGTTCAAGGATAGATCCGGACTGTATGATCCGAAAGACGGCAACCCTGTTTAATTTTAATCGAACAACGGTGCCCTTATGAAACAAAAGCCCCCGCCAATCGGCTGATAGCCGAAGGGCGAGGGCTTTTGTTTGTTTCGCAGGCCGGCAGAGCCTAGCCGTGCTTGATATGCTGAAGCGTCTGCAGGAAAATCTGCTCGATATGTGTATCGTCCAGAGAATAAAACACGGTTTTGCCTTCTTTACGCCGTTTGACAATCCGCATGTTGCGGAGGGATCGCAGCTGGTGCGAGATGGCCGATTGTCCCATATCGAGCAGTACCGTCAGATCGTGCACACATAATTCCTTCTGCAGCAGTGCATCAATAATACGTAGGCGCGTCGGATCGCTGAACGCCTTGAACCAATCTGCCATTTCGGAAGACGTTTCCCGATCAATCAGCGAGGCACGAATGCCTTGCATATCCGCTTCTGTGCCGAAGCAGGTTGCGTCGCATTCAGCTGGGGCTTTGACTGGTTGTTCCATTTCTATCACCGCCTATGTTAACAACTATACATTCATTATATCCAAAAAACGCCTAAAGCGAAATCATTACTATTAGCATAATTTGGTTGGAAAATCAGCTCTCTTTGGTTGACACATATGAGCACGCGTGAATATAATGGGTTTAATTAAACATATGAATGATTGCTCATATATAAACCGGTATACAATAACGATTGTTTTTTGTACAGCAAAGGGGAGATGGAAATGTCGACCGAACAAAAGCTTGTCAAAAGGGAACTGTTGCTGGACGGTTTGGATTGCGCGAATTGTGCGCTCAAGATTGAGAATGGAGTCAAAAAAATTCAGGGCGTCAGCGAATGCTCCGTCAATTTTGTCACGAAAACCCTATCGATGCACACGACGTCCGACATGGATGAGCAGGTGGTTGAAGAAGCGAAACGCAAAGTGCTGAGACTGGAGCCGCACATCCGCATCTCGGAGAAAAGAAATGCTGCCGGACAGACGGCGGGCGGAGTGAACTCTGACCTTGCCGGCCATTCGCTGTCGAATCAGCATGCTCATGGGCATAAGCACGGGAGCTGCGAGGGACATGATCACGACCATCACCAAGGGCACGCGCATGACCATGGGCAAGGCCAAGCACATCAGCATGATGATTCCGCCGGACACGCTCATGCTCATGCAGGCCATGGCCATGCGGGGCATTCTCACGAGCATGGTGCAGGGCAGACCAAGGTGCTGCTGGCTCGCCTAGCAGCTGGTTCCGCGCTGGTTGCCGCCGCCGTTTGGTCTCCGCTGGAGGGGTGGGCACAGCTGGTTTTGTATATTGCGGCCTACCTGATCGCCGGCGGAGATATCGTGCTTCAGGCATTCAAAAACATGGTGCGGGGGCAAGTGTTTGACGAATACTTCCTGATGACCGTAGCGACGCTCGGCGCATTCGCCATCGGGGAATACCCGGAAGGCGTTGCCGTCATGCTGTTTTATCAGCTTGGCGAGCTGTTCCAAGGAATGGCGGTCAATCGTTCCCGCAAATCCATCCAATCGCTGATGGACATCCGGCCCGATTATGCCAACGTGTTGATGGGATCGGGCGATGAAACCAAACGCGTCTCTCCGGAAGACGTACGCATCGGAGACCGGATCGTCGTCAAAGCCGGAGAGAAGGTGCCGCTGGACGGCGTCGTCAAAGCAGGAAGCTCCATGGTAGATACGTCGGCGCTCACGGGGGAATCCGTTCCCCGCGAGTTGGAGCCCGGCAGCGACGTGCTGAGCGGTTTCGTGAACAAAAACGGCATGCTGACCATTGAGGTTACAAAGACGTTTGGCGAATCGACGGTATCGAAAATATTGGATTTGGTGCAGAACGCAAGCAGCCGGAAGGCGAAAACGGAGCATTTTATCAGCAAATTCGCCCGGTATTATACACCGGCTGTCGTCATACTCGCTGCCCTGATTGCATTGATCCCGCCGCTGCTCATTAGCGGAGCGACGTTCGCGGACTGGGTGTACCGCGCTCTGGTCTTCCTGGTTATATCCTGTCCGTGCGCACTCGTCGTTTCCATTCCGCTCGGATTTTTCGGCGGCATCGGGGCGGCTTCGCGCAACGGCATTCTGGTGAAGGGCAGCAACTATTTGGAAGCCCTGAACGACGTGAAGCTGGTGGTGTTCGACAAGACGGGCACATTGACCAAAGGTGTCTTCAAAGTTACGGACATTCGTCCGGAAGGAGAGCGCACGAAGGATGCCTTGATGGAACTGGCTGCCATTGCCGAAGCTCATTCCAATCATCCGATTGCGGAATCGATCCGCGCTGCATGGGGGCAGGAGATTCGCACTCACGGCGTAGACGGATACGACGAGATTGCCGGACATGGCATCCGCGTTCAGGTCGATGGCCGCGAGATTCTGGCCGGCAACGCCAAGCTAATGAAGCAGGCGGGCATTCCGTATAAGGAACCCCAATCCGTCGGCACCATTGTGCATATTGCCGAAGAGGGGCAGTATGCCGGACATCTGGTGATTGCGGATGAAGTGAAGGACGATGCGGCTGAAGCGATCCGTTCCCTGAAGCAGCTGGGCATTCGCAAAACCGTCATGCTGACCGGTGACGCCAAAGCCGTAGGCGAAGCGGTGGGACGTGAGCTGGGCGTGGATGAAGTTCATGCCGAGCTGCTGCCCCAGCATAAGGTTGAGCGGCTGGAGCAACTTGAGGCGGAGAAACACGCCAAAGAGAAAATGATCTTTGTTGGCGACGGCATCAACGATACGCCCGTTCTGGCCCGGGCTGACGTCGGCGTAGCGATGGGCGGCCTCGGCTCGGATGCAGCCATCGAAGCGGCGGATGTGGTCATTATGACGGATGAGCCGTCCCGACTGGCGAGTGCCATCCGCATCGCCAAGCGCACGCGGATGATCGTGTGGCAGAACATTGCTTTTGCGCTCGGGGTAAAATTGATTTTCCTGCTGCTCGGCGTATTCGGCATTGCCACGATGTGGGAGGCGGTATTCTCCGATGTAGGCGTGACCGTGCTGGCCGTATTAAACGCCATGCGTGTGCTGCGGGTGAAAGACATTTGAAATGATGAAACATACCAGGCGGTTCTTCGTATATACGTAGGGCCGCTTTTTCGTTGATTGCGGCATCGGAACGTGCATGCTTGACGGGAGCAACAAGTCATAAGGGGGAGCAGTGTGGGAGGAATTATTGGAATCATCGTTGGCATCTGTTTTTTTGTGATGGGGCTTATGTTGTACAAAAAACCGCCGAAACAAATCAACGGCATATACGGTTACCGTACGCCTCGTTCCATGAGCGATCTGGAGCTGTGGCATGAGGCGCAGCGATACAGCTCCAACTTGATGATGCAGTTCGGCGTAATCATGGCTGCATTTGGCGTGCTCGGATTTTGGTTTACCGACATGCAGGCTTTGGTGCTGAGCTTGGGTGCGATTATTTTTTACACGGTGAGAATGTTCATGAAGGTCGAAGGCCGCCTGAAAGAAATGCAGCAATCGAATAAGAAATAACGCCCGGCGCCAGCCTCGCCAAATCAGGAAAAGATCCGCACATAGCGGGTCTTTTTTTGCTGCCGATCAAGATGAATGCTCCATAAATTCGAGCCGATTGCCGAAAGGATCATTCACGTAGAACCGGGCTACACCTTCATCGGAACGAGCATCGTCATCAAGGATGTGAACATTTTGCTGGATGAGATGATCACGCAAGGCACGCAAACCCTTCACATAAAAGGCCGGATGTGCCTTCTTGGCAGGAACAAAGTCATTCTGAACACCGATGTGCACCTGCTGAACGCCGCATTGGAACCATACGCCGCCGCGCTTCTTTAAAATCTCGGGTTTCGGGATTTCATTCCAGCCCAATACTCCTGTGAAAAAATGGCGTGCTTCGGACTCGCAGCCTGCGGGAGCGGCTAATTGAACATGATCGATTCCTGAAAATAGAAATGACATCGTACGCCTCCTTGTTTTATTTGATGAAACAAAGTTTCATTTCATGGAATCATTATATATCTTTATGGATTATTTTTCCACATACCACATTGATTTTTATCGGATAGTGTGGAGTGGCTCGGGTAAAATACGGATGTAAAAGATGAACCAAGATAACAGCGATCGGAAGAGGATTCTAACTGTGCAGTGGATCTGCGTAAAGGTTGCTCATTCAACGTATGCGGATTTCAAACCAAAATCTTACGTTGACGTTAACGTTAGTTTTATATATAATTACATACATAACATTAATGACATATGAAATGGCAAGGTGAGGTGAAGGAAATGGATTTGTATAAGATTGATGAGGTTGCGAAGGAATGCGGCCTGACCAAGCGTACGATCCGATATTACGAAGAGATCGGCGTCATGCCTTCACCTCAGCGGACCGAAGGTGGTACGCGGTTATACAGCAGGCAGGATATCGATTATCTCAAAAAAGTCGTGCGTGCCAAAGAGGTGCTTGGCTTCTCGCTTCAAGAGCTGCATGCTTATGTGGCCACGGCGGACGTGCTGAATGAACAGCGTTCTGAATATCGGCAATCGACGGAGGTGCGGGAGCGCATTGACAAGCTGGAACGCATCGAGAATACGTTGAACGACCAGCTGCAGTTGATTGAGCAGAAGCTGATCAGCATTCATGCCGTGCAAGGCGAGCTTCAGGAATTGCGCGAACGGGTCCGAAACGGGCTGCATCGACTGCGAGATGAAGAAGCTGCAATGTCGGATTCATAGTTTTTTTCAAAGCACCGGATGATCCGGTGTTGTTTTCGGGTTGACTGTTTCTGAAAATAGCGTGAAATTTTTCGTTTGTTTTCAAACCAATCTTTATCACTCAGGAGGGGTAATTTTATGAAAAGAGAATCTTCACTGCCGGACGAGCTGCCGTCATCGCGCGGAGGCTTGCTGTCCCAGCCGAGAGCGGTCTGGGCCGTTGCTTTTGCCTGTGTCATTTCCTTTATGGGACTTGGTTTGGTGGACCCGATTTTGCCGGCCATCGCCAACCAGCTGCATGCGTCCAAAAGCCAGGTATCGCTGTTGTTTACAAGTTATAACGCGGTGACCGGTATCGCGATGTTAATTACGGGCGTAGTATCCAGCCGGATCGGCGTCAAATGGACGCTGCTGGGCGGCATTCTGCTCATCGTTGCGTTCTCGGCACTTGGCGGCACGTCGGATACGGTCGCTACGCTGGTTGGGTATCGCGGCGGCTGGGGTCTTGGCAATGCGCTGTTCATCGCGACCGCATTGTCGGCCATCGTAGGGTTGTCCACATCGGGCACGGCCAAGGCCATCATTTTATATGAAGCAGCGCTCGGTCTCGGTATTGCGGTCGGTCCGCTGCTGGGCGGCGAGCTTGGATCGATTTCGTGGCGCGGGCCGTTCTTTGGCGTGGCCGTCCTGATGACGATTGCGTTTATCAGCATTATGTTCATGCTGCCTAAAATGGCGAAGCCCAAAACGCGCAGCTCCTTGTCCGATCCGTTCAAGGCGCTCGGTTATCCGTCGCTCAAAACGTTGGCGATCACCGCGTTTTTGTATAACTTCGGGTTCTTTACATTGATGGCTTATTCACCTTATGTCATGAATTTGGATGAGCATGGTCTTGGTTATGTGTTCTTTGGTTGGGGACTGGCGCTGGCCATAACATCCGTATTCGTCGCACCGCGGGTGCAGCGACGTTTCGGTTCCGTACCGTCGATGAGCGTAATGCTCACCCTGTTTGCCCTTGATTTGCTGGTTATGGCGATCGGTACGGTTATGGGATCTCCCACTACCGTCATTGTTGCGGTTATCGTTGCGGGTATTTTCCTGGGTATCAATAATACGCTGATCACCACGGCCGTTATGGAAGCTGCACCGGTCGAACGGTCCGTAGCTTCTGCGGCATACAGCTTCGTTCGTTTCATGGGCGGTGCGCTCGCGCCTTGGCTGGCGGGCAAACTGTCCGAGTGGTTCCTGCCGGAAACGCCGTTCTATTTCGGGGCATTGATGGTTCTGGTGGGCGTGGTCGTATTGCTTGTTCGTCGTCGGCATCTGAGCGGCATCGATGATGCCATTACGCATCATTAATCGGGAGGAGCGAACATTATGCTGAAACGGATATTGGTTGCAGTGGACGGATCGGAACATGCACGGCGTGCGCTGGAGGCAGCGGCCGATCTGGCGGAAAGCCTGAAAGAGCCTGCACGGCTCACGCTTCTTCACGTCAATCCATCGGTATCCTTGAACGAGCCGGCGCTAGGCGTCGACCTGGATGCCCGGATTGCGGACGAAGGGCGGCAGGTGGTGGATGCACTTCAAGAACGGTTATCAAAACGGTCGGTGGCATATGAAACGCTTTTGACAGGCGGAGACCCCGTGGCTGAGATTTGCCGTGTTGCCGGCGAACAAGGATATGACTTGATCGTGATGGGAACGGGCGGCAAAAAGCGGCTTTCGGAAATGATTATGGGCAGCGTAAGCCATGGCGTGTTGAAGCAGGCGGTTTGCCCGGTGCTTACCGTCAAATAAGGTGGACTGAGTCTATATCGATCATGTAGTGTATAAATGGATGAGAATCGAGATGTGAATGCAGTGGGAGGGAGCAGCCATGAAAAAGCAACACCTTTATATTGGCGGCCAGTCCGTAGAGGCCGCAACGTATGAACCGCTGCACGCGCCATATTCGGGCGAGCAGCTTGCGGAGGTGGCTTCCGCCACGGCAGAGGAAGCCGAGAAGGCCATTGCGGCTGCTGCGCAAGCCAGCGCCGGGATGAGGCGGATGCCTGCGCATCAGCGCTCCGCCATTCTGTACCAGCTTTCCGTCCTGCTTGCGCAGCGGAAAGAAGAAGCAGCGCGCATTATTGCGCTGGAAGCGGCGAAGCCGATCACGGCCGCGCGAGCCGAGGTGGACCGGACCGTGGAGACGTACCGTTTTGCCGCCGAGGAAGCGAAGCGCTTAACGGGAGAAACGGTGCCGATGGATGCAGCTGCCGGCGGGGAAGGGCGCATCGGTTACACGATGCGCCATCCGCTGGGCGTCATCGGCGCGATCACGCCGTTTAACTTTCCGATGAACCTGGTGGCTCACAAGGTTGGCCCGGCCATTGCGGCAGGCAATGCCATCGTGCTCAAACCGGCGGAACAGACGCCGTTATCCGCGTACTTCATTGCCGATCTGCTGAAAGAAGCCGGACTGCCTGACGGTGTGCTCAACGTCATCAGCGGCGACGGCAAAACGATCGGCGACGTGCTTGTGTCCGATCCAAGGGTGGCCCATATTACGTTTACGGGCAGCCCGGCCGTCGGCAAGAGCATCCGCAGCCAGGCGGGGCTGAAGCGCGTGACGCTCGAACTGGGCTCCAATGCGGCGGTAATCGTGGACCGGGATGCCGATCTGGATAAAGTCATCCCGCGCTGCGTAACCGGTGCCTTCACCAATCAGGGCCAGGTCTGCATCTCGTTGCAGCGCATTTATGTGCACCGTGGCATCGCGGAGGAATTTATCAAACGCTTTGCAGAAGCGGCTAGTCAGGTGATTGTTGGCGATCCGCTGAACCCGGATACCATCGTGTCCGCGCTGATTACGTCCAAAGACGTGCGGCGGGCGCTGGGGTGGATCGATGAAGCGAAGCAGGCTGGAGCCGAGCTGGTTGCGGGCGGAACGGCCGAAGGCGGCGTTTTGCAGCCAACCGTGCTGGTCAATGTTCCGCGCGATGCCAAGGTGTCCTGCCAAGAGGTTTTTGCGCCGATCGTGATCATCAATACGATCGATACGGTGGAGGAAGGCATTGCCCATGTGAACGATTCCGTTTACGGGCTTCAAGCCGGGGTGTTCACGAATGACATTCATACGGCGCTGCATGCTGCCGATCATATCGAAGCCGGCGGCGTGATCATCAACGATATTCCGACATTCCGCGTAGACCACATGCCCTACGGCGGCGTGAAGCAGAGCGGCATTGGCCGCGAAGGCGTCAAATACGCGACGGAGGAAATGACCGAGCTGAAATTTGTGGTGTTTAACAAACAATAACGCGGTCTCCCTGATGAAGCGCCAGCCGGAACGGGATCTTCCCGTGCTGCATAGAGTAAGATTGGGCGAGCAAAACATGGATGTGCACAGCAAAGAGCACGGACCTTGGCGGGTCCGTGCTCTTTGCTGTGGTTCGGCAATAAACATGATCATAGCGTTATTGCAAGGAATCTTCGGTCAGGCCGTTTGCAGCCGAATTACTGCAACTGTTCCGAGAGAAGCTTAACGGCTTCCTCCAGAAAGGCTCGGTCTTCGTCGTCGAACCGGTTTTTGAGCGGGCTATCGATATCGAGCACGCCGTACAGCTCCCCGTTTTTGAAGATCGGAATCACGATCTCGCTGTTTGAGGCCGCATCACAGGCGATGTGCCCGGGGAAGGCATGAACATCCTCCACGACAACGGTCCGTCGTTCCGAAGCGGCCGTGCCGCATACGCCGCGTCCAAGCGGGATGCGGATGCATGCCGGAAGTCCCTGGAATGGACCGAGTACAAGTTCTTTTCCATCATACAGATAGAAGCCGACCCAGTTGATGTCGGTCAAAAATACATTGAGCAGCGCCGCAGCGTTTGCCAGATTGGCAATGGCGCTAGGTTCATCGCGGATCAGTGCGCTTAACTGCCCTAGGACGGCGGTGTGCTGCTCGCTTCGCGTTCCTTCATAAGAAACGGCTTGAAACATGATGAATCACCCTCCCGAGCAAACATGAATGGACTTTAACTCAAAGATAGTGCAGTGCCTGCCGTTAGTCAAGCGGAGGATTACGGGATGTCAGCCAGGCGGCTTAAGGTGCGTGTTTGTTTCTTTGTCATCGGAGCAGGGTAATGAATTTGTAATCACGAAGGGCTGCAACCCGGGAAGGAGCTGGATTGATGCACGCAGAAGTACAGAATTTGTTCGTTCGCATCCAACTATTACATCTGGCCCAGGATCAGAATCTGACCGTCAGCGATACGCTGCCTATGCTGGAAAAGCGGGGTTATCGCATTGCGGAGAGAGAGATCCGGCAGCAGTTGGATTATTTGACGCAGGAGAACTTCCTGACGTCTCATGGGGAACAATGGAGCTTGACGGGAGCAGGCATCGAGGAATTCAAGGAAATCTCGGCGATGCTTCACCGGGTTAACGATGAAGTTCTGGCGAGCGGCAGCAAAGCGTCCGCGACCTGATGTTTATGCGGGAGAAGCAGACAGGCCCTCATTGTAACCGTAACAGCAACAAGACCGGACCGAAGGCGGGCCGGTTTTTTGGCTTGAACGCTTCTTTCTGTATGGATGGTTGCCATTCGGCCCAGGTTATGATTAGATGACTTAAGAATCTCATGGTTTGCAGAGAGGGATCGGAGTGGCTTATATGTACAGATGCAAAGGCAGAATTCCGGAGCTGGAGACCAGGCGGCTCCTTCTGCGCAAGATGCGCCGCCGGGATGCGGCCCAGATGTTTGAATGGTGGTCGGACCGCGAGGTTACCCGTTACATGAATCTTTCTCCCATGCTTGGGACAAGCGAGGCTGCGGACATGATTGCGCTCCTCAATCAGATGGCAGGCGAGGAGGAGGCCATTCGCTGGGGGATCGAACTCAAAGCGACAGGGCGCCTGATCGGCAGCTGCGGGTATAATACGTGGCAGCTTGGAGGCGCGTTCCGCGGCGAGATCGGGTACGAGCTGGGGCGCGAACATTGGCGGCAGGGTTATATGACGGAGGCGTTTTCCGTGCTGCTGCCCTATGGATACGAGACGATGGGCCTTAACCGGATCGAAGCGCTGGTAGATCCGCGGAACGAGGCTTCCGGCCGCTTCCTTTCACATCAGGGATTCACGCGGGAAGGACTGCTGCGGCAGTATCAGCATACGTCTACCGGTTACAAGGACATGGATATGTATTCCCTTTTATACGATGAATGGCTTCGGACCGGAACGACAAAATAAGAAAAACCAAATGTTACGAGAGAGAAGGGTTTAAGTGAGAACCGGAGAGTTGAAACGAAGCTTCATTCTGGCGGGGTTGCTGCTGGCCACGTTTTTGTCGGCCATTGAAGGCACGGTGATCGGTCCGGCGGGACCGACGATCGTTAGCGATCTTGGAAGCGTGCAGCTGCTCAGCTGGATCTTTACCGCCTATTTGCTGACCATGGCTGTCAGTACGCCGATCTTTGGCAAGATCAGTGATCTGTACGGGCGCAAGCTTGTATTTCTGATTGGCTGTACCTTGTTTTTGCTGGGATCGTTGCTTTGCTGCTTATCGCAGAACATGGAACAACTGATCGCTTTTCGAGCCATTCAGGGCCTGGGGGCAGGTGCGGTCGTTCCCGTAACGTTCACGATCATTGGTGACATTTACCGGATTGAGGAGCGGGGCAAAATTCAAGGCTGGATCAGTTCCGTCTGGGGAATATCGTCCCTGGTAGGTCCGCTTCTGGGAGGATACTTTGTCGATAATCTGGGCTGGCAGTGGATCTTTGGCTTCAACGTGCCGTTCGGCTTGCTCGCGATGTGGTTCGTGTTCCGCTATTTGAAGGAAGAGGTAACCCCTCGTTCCGCCAAAATTGACTATGCCGGAGCGGTTACGTTTACCGTTGGCATCACGGCTTTGCTTTTCGTGCTATCGGCAGGGGGGCAATACTATGCATGGGAATCTCCCGTTATCGTTGGTTTGAGCGCAGTCGCCGTCATTTTCTTGATCATGTTCTTCGTCGTGGAAAAGAGGGCTGCGGCCCCGATGGTCCCTTTGCATCTGTTCCGCATTCGGGACATTCGCGTAGCCAATGTTAGCGGCCTTCTGGCCAGCACGCTCATGATTGGCCTGACGAGTTATTTGCCGCTCTGGGTTCAAGGCGTCAGGGGGGGCAATGCGACCGAATCCGGCCTGCTGCTCGCCCCGATGTCGGTGGGCTGGCTGATCGGAAGCGTGATGGCTGGTCGCATGCTGTTGAAAATCGGTTCCCGGATGACCGCGTTGATCGGACTTGCAGGCATTGCGATCGGCTCCGGCGGGTTGTTTCTGGTAGGAGGGACTTCCCCGGATTATGTGTTGTTCGTGCTGACGTTCATCTATGGGCTTGGTTTCGGATTTGCGTTCACGATCTTTACGATCATTGCGCAATCCTCTGTAGGGTATCAAGAGCGCGGATCTTCCACGGCACTGCATACGTTCATGCGGACGTTGGGACAAACGATCGGGGCGGCGGCCTTCGGCACATGGTTGAACTACCGCATTTCCGCGTTGTCCGCCGAACAGCATCTCGCCGATGCAGGTATATCGGATAGCGATATTAACCAACTGCTTGCCCCGCATGCGGAAGGAGCATTGTCCGACGAGAAGTGGGCTTTGCTGCGAGGCGTACTGGAAGGAAGCTTGCATTCGTTATTTGTCATCATGTTTGTCATTGCGCTGATCTCGTGGCTGACCGCGTTTGCCTTGCGCAAACGGCTGGTCGTTCCGGAAGAAGGAGAGTCTTCGTCAAGCGCAGCTTCCGGCCAACGTGCTTAAGCAAAAAGTTAAACGCCTTTTGGAACTTCCCCGACGCTGTGGGCTTGACGTGTTCCGAAAGACGATTTTCGGGTGAGATCCAGCTTATATGGTAGGCTTCGGCAAAAATTAAATGCAAAAACAACCGGCTCTCGGAAACAGGGAGCCGGTTGTTTTGTTTATTTCAAATCGTTGCCCATGGTCCGTTCCGAACTTATTGTCAGTCTTTCCAACAGTTCCGAGAGCACCACTTTGTCTTCTTCGCTCAGTCCGCTGACTGCTCTGTTGATTTTATGGGCATAACCCGGAAAAATATCGTCCATGATCCGCTGGCCTTCTTCTGTCAGTTCCACGAAGATGATCCGTCTGTCCTGAGGACAGTGTTTGCGATGCAAAAGCCCTTTTTGTTCCAGTTTGTCGATCACATAGGTAACGTTCCCGCTCTGCAGCAGAAGCTGTGCACCTACTTGTTGAATGGGCTGAGCCCCCTTCATGTACAATACCTCAAGCACGCCGTACGCGGTGGGATTGAAACCATGCACTTTGCTTGTGGCTACCGTATGTTCATTCATGCTTTTGAACGTTTTGGCCAAGATGCGGTACAGATGAAGAGAACGTTCGGTTCCGATTTCTTGTAATTCCAGCATACTGATCCCGCCTTTTCTAAAATGATTGATCCGTTGGGACGAGTACCTTATGGATGTAAAATATGATCCCAACTTTGATTGTCTTCACGTTAAACGATGGAGCCATGATTTTATTTTAAGCGTTGGATTCGAACAAAAACATGCGATATGTCACAAGATTTGCATTTTGAGCAATTCAAATTTGAACATTTTATGGAGGGCAAGTCGACGGTGCTCGCGATTTAACAAAGGACTGAAAATGATCAAAAAGATCAAAATGATCAAAAATTCCTGCTGCAACTCAGGTACAATTAACAACGTATGATCTTCAAACTGGATTGATCAGACAGGAGTGAGGAGAATTGGAACAACCACTGGAAGATACAACGGCGGCGTCAGTACTGGACGTACATATTGAGGAGGCCGGTTACGCGGAAGGGAAAACAACGATCCGTAACATCCGGCTCAACGTGATGCCCGGCGAACTCGTGGGAATCATCGGGCCCAACGGAGCAGGCAAAAGCACGACCATCAAAACGATGCTTGGCTTGCTGGAGTATGCCGACTATGAGGTAACTATTGGCGGGAACGGAAGGTATGCTTATATTCCCGAGCAGCCCGTTTTTTATGAATACATGACGTTATGGGAACACCTCGATTTGGCTGCCGCAGCTTACGAGATGGAGGAGGAAGTGTTTACCGCCCGGGCGCAGGATTTGCTTGCTCGGTTTGGCATGGAAAAAGTCAGGGATGATCTTCCCGGCAGCTTCTCCAAGGGCATGCGCCAAAAAATGATGCTGATGCTCGGTTTTCTTGCTTCGCCGGATGTCTATATTGTGGACGAGCCATTCATCGGATTGGACCCTCGGGCAACGAAGGATTTCCTGAAACTGCTGGATGACGAACGAAACCGCGGAGCGGGCGTGTTGATGTCCACTCACGTGCTCGATACGGCCGAACGCATCTGTGACCGAATCGTGCTCATTCATGACGGAAAATGCGCGGCGCAGGGCACATTGAGCGAGATACGGGCTGCGGCCGGATTGCCGGATGCCTCGTTATTGGATTGCTTCGATGTGCTGACGTCTTGACCGGAGAGGAGAAGGTTTATGGAAGGTATCGATAGATATACGCCCCTTCGTTTGTATAAACGCCGGCGCTCGGAGCATGTCAAGGAACAATGGAACAACTTGAAGCTGGTCGTGGATTGGACGGTGTGGCTGTACCTGCTGGTGCCAGGCTTGCTCTATTTCGGCGGCTGGTATTGGAGCATGTGGACGAAGCCGCTTCCCTCGTGGGCCGAATCGCTGCCATTACCTTTAATGGCGATGGGGCTGGAAGTGGTCATGCTGACGGGCGGCGTGCTGCTTTTTATGGAGGAAGCCGACATGCTGTTCCTGAAATCCCGGAGAACGTGGATGAAAACGTTAATTCGTCGAGGGTTATGCCGTTCGGGTGTGCTTCACATGATCAAAATAGCTGTGCTATTTCTTATGACGGCGCCTCTATGGTCGCGAGCCTATGTGATGCCCATGGGCCATATCATACTGCTTGCCTTGTGGACCGGCACTGCGGCCTTCGTTCAGGCGCTTTCCTTACATCTGATCCTGGTAAAATACGAGTCTTGGCGTCGATGGATTAGAGTACTGCCCTTAGGTGCGGCGATGGGATTCGTCTATGTGACGGCCACGCTGCGGATGCATGATCGGATGTGGGCGATCCTCCTGGGAATCCTTGGCGCAATGGCCGTACTCACGATGTTATGCCGAATCAGGCTTGAGCTGAAAAACACGTTTGAAGGAGATGTACGCGAGGACCTGAGGCGGCGGATGAAGCTGGCGGGAGTGCTGCTTAGCCAGGCTGTGACTGCGCCGAAGGCAACGCGAACCAAAACGTTCATTTTTCGCAAACCCCGCAAACTGCTGCGCAGCCGCAGCCTGTCCAGCAGAACCGCGGAAACGGCGTTTAAGGCGTATTTTCGAAACACGGCAAACACGAGGCTGTACGTGCAGCTCGCGAGTTTATCCGTCGCTGCGGTGGCCATTCCGCCTTTTCCCGCCAACGTCATCGTTTGCGGACTGTTGATCATGATGCTGACGGTGCTGTTCCACCGATCCTGGAATATGTTTGAAACATCGGACTATATTCAGTTGTTATCCTATGACCCCTACGTGTTGAACAGAGCGGGGGACATCATGGTACGCATGTTGTTTATTCCGGTAGGCTTGCTGGTCGGATATGCTTTGGGGGCCGCCTGGCTGGGATGGTGGCAAGGTTTGCTGACGGCTGCTGCTGCCATCGGGTTCGGTTTTCTTACCCTGGAGGTAGGAGGATGGGTGCGCCGTACGAGAAGTTGATTCAGGCAGCACGTTATTTGAAAAAGGTAGCAATAATTGAACCGCAATCGTGTTCATGAAATAATTCGGAATATACCGTTTCTGATGGGAGGAGGTCCGATATGGATGCAGAGAAGGTGAGGGGAGGAGCAAGAGCAGGGGCCGGGCGAAAACGGATCGGTGAAACGCGAAAAATTTCCTTAACCTTGCCTGAAGAATGCTGGGATGAAATTGATCGTTGTTGCGGACGCGGAGACTATACGATATCCGAGGTTTTACGGTCCATCATTGAAGACCATCTCCAGCAGGCGGATTTACTTTGAGGGGAGAGGCAGGCCCTATGCGTGAAGAGCGATTCATTCAAGTGAATGATGGGCGTTTGTTTTCCAGCATGTCGGGTAAAGGCGAACCTCTAATTTTTCTCCATGGCAATTTCAATACACATGATATTTGGAGCGGCCAAGCCGAATTTTTCTCGGCAAAATATCGGGTGATTCGCTATGACCTCAGGGGTTATGGCCGCTCAAGCACCCCTGCTTCAAGGTTCTCCAATGTGGACGATCTGGACACGGTGATGAACTCTATGAACGTAACCCGGGCGGTTCTGATCGGATCGTCGTCCGGAGGAGGCATTGCCCTGGATTTTGCCTTGAAACATCCGGAACGTGTAAAGGCCCTTGTCTTGTCGGCACCCTTTATCAGTGGTCAACGAATGCCTGTCGGGATGATGTGGCATGGAATGAAAAACTACTTTGCCGTTCGTTTAAAAGGGAGGCATGCAGCCATTGAATCATTCATCAAGAGCGATTTTTGGCAGTACTTTATCCCGTCAGAGTCCAACAAAGCTGCCAGAGAGGCCGTATTATTTCAGCTGAGGAACTCTGATGTCTTTTGTCGCTTCGAACCCCGGTTGGCGATGCCCGTCCATCCGCCTGCAATAAGAAGATTACATTCGATCCAAGCGCCGACCTGTATGATTATCGGGGATCAAGACCATCCTTATAATATAAAATCAACTGATAGGTTTCACGCCGCATTGGACAACTCTTCGAAAGTGAGGATGGAGGGCTGCGGACACCTTCCCTTCATCGAACAACCGGAACTCTTCAATGAGAAGGTTTCCGAATTTCTGGAGGGCTGACGATGGGCGTGGGACCATCAGGCCAGGAGGATATCAGGAATGGTTGATCGCGAGCTTCAAGCGCATTTTGCGGATCGTTCTTCCATGGAACAGGCACATGCCATATTAAAGGAGTTGGGTTACGAACCGTACCAGTCGAAGACGGGACCGTTTCAGTTATGCGTCCCGACGGACCAGCAGGATGAACAGTCTGCCGTAGAGATCGTACAAGCCTATGGAGGCAGCGCGGCTTTTGCCGACACGACGGAAGGGCCGAGCATGTTTCAGGAAATTTCGATTCCCGCCCATCTCGTGAATGAGGACTGGGAAGAGGCATATGCTACAGGCCAGAATAATCACTACACTGGAGATGCACTGCAGAACAGGGACGAAGACCCGCCGTTTGATGATGCGGTCGACGGTTTCTCGGGGAGCGTCAAAGCGTAGTGGAGCGGCTTATGGTGGAATAAAGGGCATTCATTCGGCCCACATACGAAAAAAACCTCGAAGTTCACGAGCGTGAACATTCGAGGTTTTTTTGGCGTGTCCGGTTTACCGAAGTCAATGTCAGTGAGTGCCGGCATGACGATAAGCGGCGGCATTCATGCCTGCCGTATAACCGGTCGAGAAGGCAGCCGTGATGTTGTAGCCGCCTGTATAACCGTGAATATCCAAAATTTCGCCGCAAAAAAACAAGCCAGGCAGCAGTTTGGATTCCATCGTTTTCGGCTGGATTTCCTTGAGATTGACACCCCCGCCGGTAACGAAAGCTTCCTTGAGGGAGCGCGTCCCGTCCACACGAAACGTGAAGTTTTTCATGAGCCCGCATAATGCGGACAACATGCCTTTTGGAAAATGATGAACCGTGAGTTCGTCATCGATATTGGCTCGTTTCATCATGAGCGGAATCATGCGTTCGGGAATCCATGTCTTCAAAATATTTTTCACGGATTTACGCGCCTCCTGCTCCAACACCTGCTGCACCTGCGCCTCCAAGGCTCCAGCAGACAAGTCGGGGAAGAAGTCGATGCTCATCTCGACTTGTGGCTTGCCCGATTTCAGCTGCACCTTGCGGATGAACTGGCTGCAGCGCAGCGCGATCGGTCCGGATACGCCGAAATGGGTAAAAATCATGTCCCCCCGATGGGAGATGACCGTTTTGCCTTTGGCGTCCAGAACGGACAGCGCGACATCCCGCAACGATAAGCCTTGCAGCTCTTTGGACTGGATCCAGCTCTCCCCGGAAACGATAGGAACCTCCGTGGGGTAGAGCTCGGTGATCGTATGTCCTGCAGCCTCAGCCCAAGGATAACCGTCTCCGGTGGAGCCGGTTTGAGGGACGGATTTGCCGCCGGTAGCCACAATGACCGTGCGCGACGATATCTTTTTGCCAGATGCCAGCTTTACGCCCGACAATCTCCCGCCATCCAAAATCAGTTCCTTTACCGGTTCCCGGGTCCGGATTTCGACGCCGAGGGAGACGATTTTTCCGACCAGGGCATCCACGACCGTTTTGGCTTTATCGGATACGGGGAACATCCGGCCATTGTCTTCTTCTTTCAGTGCGATGCCCAGGCCTTCGAAGAAACGCATGATCCCCTGGTTGTCCAGGTTCTGGAAGGAGCTATACAAAAATCGGCCGTTGCCGGGAATATGCCGAATCAATTCGTCGGTTTCCTTGGCATTGGTTACATTGCAGCGTCCGCCGCCGGAAATGCCGAGTTTGCGGCCAAGCTGGTCGCCTTTGTCCAGCAGAAGCACCGAGGCTCCATGCTCGGCAGCAGACACGCAGGCCATAAGTCCGGCCGAACCGCCGCCGATCACAATGACATCATACATGTTCGATTCTCCTCTTTTTCGAAAAATAATGGTTTTAGTAAGAAAGGACGCGGGATTGCTTGCTTCCAACATAACGTAAACGAGATATCCGGAAGGAAATCCGCTTTGATCTGATCATTCGCATGCATATTGCAAAATGCTGTCCTCTCCTGGCTTTTTATGCAACAATATTATTGTTTCTACAGTTCTAACAAGCTAATAGAAGGGATATATTGTAATATACTGTCGCCTATGCTTTAATCAGAAATACATGGGGGAACGTGCAGGCGAGGAGGGAGATGGCATTGTGTTTGTATTGAAGGACATTCTTTTACAGGTGCTGCTGGCCGGGGCGGCCGTATTCCTGATTCCCTTATTCCATCTTGTGCTCGCCAGGCAAGCCGGTGCGAAGATGGGACGGACAAGTGCGAGTCTTGCCGCTGCGACGGCCGTTAGCATGCTGCTCTGCATGCTGTTTGCCCATGACGCAAGCCAGGCAGCCATTCCGATTTCGCTCGGCGTAGTTCCTTTCACGCTCGCCATGCTGTATGGCGGGCCAAGAACGGGTCTGATCTTGTCCTTTCTCCATATGCTCTTCTATTTCCTATTCGCTTATCCCTATCATTTGAACGAGTTTCTCCTTCAAACGGGTATTCTTTTCTATCCTATTGTATGGTTGTCCGCCAAACGATTCAAGAATTATGCGTTTTTCCGCAAATTGCTGCTGGTGCTGACACTCGCCGCGGCGGAGATTGCGCTCGCCAGCATGCTAAGCATCCCGCTGATCGGCTCCAATGGCGATGGCATGACAGCAGAGTGGGTGTGGATCGCATTGGCTTACACGGGCGGGGCGGCAATCGCGGGCGGCCTTGGTTTACTCTGGCTTGAACATATTCAGCGCCATGATGGTCTGGAACAGCGCTTGTCCGAAGTGCATCAGAAGTACATATCGGAGACGGAAAGACTTCATCAGATGTTGAACGCTGTTCCGCTCTCCATCGCTACGGTCGACAGGAATGGAACAGTCCAGTTCGTCAACGACATGATGAAACAAACGGCGAGGGAACAGCTTCCTTGTTCAACATCGAACGATCTGATCGGCAACCCGGTCAGCCAATTCGTCGAACAGACTCATGCTGAAAAAATGGAGCATAACATCCGCGAAGCGGTTACCCATGGTGAAGCGAACGGGTTGACCGTGCGCTACGGCTCACATGTCTTTCGGTCGCAGACGGTTCCGCTCTATGGATACGCGGCGGGGGCGCCAGGCGAGACTACCGGGGCGATGTTGGTCATCCAGGACATTACCGAATTGGAAATGCTGCGCAGCGAACTTGATAATGTGGACCGTTTAAGCCTGGTAGGGCAGATGGCGGCAAGCATTACGCACGAGGTCCGGAATCCGATGGCTGTCGTGCGCGGTTTTCTCCAATTAATGCAGGAAAAGAGTCCGGAGAGCTTGCATTATTATTATCGCATCGTCATGGAAGAATTGGATCGCGCCAACAGCATTATTAATGACTTTCTGTCGCTTGCACAGAACCGGATCGCGGAAAAAGAAGAAGCACAGCTGCACGATATCATTCACGAACTCATCCCATTGCTTTGGGCAGATGCCAACTTGCGCGGACAAAGCATCGAGCTTATGCTTGCTCATAATGTACCTAATCTCTATCTGAATACCAAGGAAATCAAACAAGTTGTTCTTAACCTGGCGCGCAACGGAATGGAAGCGATGGAGGAAAAGGGTGTGCTCACCTTGGAAACGACGTACGATGAAAAGCAGGTAGAACTTTTTGTGAGGGATACGGGACCTGGCATACCTCGCAGCAGCCGGGATAAGCTGTTTGAACCTTTTTATACGACCAAGCCGAAAGGGACCGGACTGGGGTTATCCATGTGCCACAGCATCGTGGAACGCCATCACGGCACTATTACGGTCGAATCGGAAGAGGGGAAAGGCACGGTGTTTAAAGTTACCTTTAAGCGATAGATTTGGGGCATAATGCGGCAGCGAACAAGCCATATTATCGAAGAGATGCCTTTTCGCGGGCGCTGTGCAATCTTGCTTTCATTGCTTGGGGATGTATAATAAGGATAACATCATTGTATCCATTTAACGAACAATGACGATGGACAATGGAGCTTATGATGACTATTAAGGAGTGAAACCAATGTCGATGTCATTCGATCAATACATGAAAGATATGGTTCAGCCGATGCGGGATGAGCTGACTCGTTTGGGAATTCAAGAACTGCGCACCCCGGAAGAAGTGGAAGCGAGCCTTCCGGATGCCAAAGGTACTACCCTTGTCGTTATTAATTCCGTTTGCGGTTGTGCCGCAGGACAATGCCGCCCGGGCGTAGCCGAGGCATTGCAGCATGACATTACGCCGGATCATCTGTATACGGTGTTCGCCGGACAGGACAAGGAAGCCACAGCCAAGGCGCGTGAGTACTTTGCGCCGTATCCTCCATCTTCGCCCTCCATCGCTCTGATGAAGGACGGGGAGCTCGTGCACTTCATCGAGCGCCATCAGGTGGAAGATCGATCTGCAGGGGAAATCGCGGCTGAGCTCACCAGTGCGTTCGATCGTTATTGCCGTTAAAACGCTCCAGCAACGCCCCGCTCTTCGGAATACCGATGCCGGGGCGTTTCGTTTTGGGTAAATGGAGTTATTGAACCATGTGATTCTTATGAAGGAATCCGATTTGACTATTCTGGAAACGGGGTGTAGTGCACGATGAGTTTGCAACAACAGATCATCGCTGAATTGAAGGTTAAACCAAGCATTAATGTGGAGGAGGAAGTCCGCAAACGGGTGGATTTCCTGAAAACCTACGTCAAAAATTCGGGCACGAAAGGGCTGCTGATCGCCATCAGCGGCGGGATCGATAGCGCCGTGGCAGCAGGACTGTGCAAACTAGCTACCGATGAACTTACCGCGGAAAGCAACCAGGAGTACAAAACGCTGGGCGTATTTCAGCCTTACGGCGATCAACAGGATATTCAGGACAGTTATTCTGTCGCGAAGGCTTTTGATTTGAAGCATGTGGTCGAAACGAACATTGAAGATGCGGTGAACGAGATTGCGCTGGAAGTGGAGCAGGGCTTCAAGTCCATGGGCAGCCCGCGCCACATGACGCATCAAGGCAAAGGAAACGTAAAAGCAAGAACGCGCATGGTTATGCAATATGCCCTTGCTTTTGAAGAGAACCTGTTGGTCGTCGGTACAGACCATGCGTCTGAGGCCATCACGGGCTTTTATACCAAATGGGGCGATGGCGCCGTGGATATCACGCCGCTGAGCAGCCTGAACAAACGCCAGGTTCGCCAGCTTGCGGCCCATCTGGGCGTGCCTCAGCCGATTTTGGACAAGGCCCCGTCCGCAGGATTGTGGGAAGGCCAAACGGATGAGAAGGAACTGGGCATTTCCTATGAGGCAAACAGCGACTATCTGGAAGGCAAACAGATCGATCCTGCTGCGCAGGAACGCCTGGAAGCATTCTATAAGCGCACGCACCATAAACGGAATGCCATTCCCGGCATTTAAGTTTTTTCCGCTCGAGTCGGGCAAACCGGCTTGATCATCGTACTTACATGAACGACCAATGAACTCCAGACACGTTACTGCCGCTGTGGACGAAGATTTTCCGCTTCCGACAGCCAAGCAGCGTTGCTGGAGTTTGTTGTTTTTATGATCGACGGCTGAACGGATGCTGTGAATCTTGCCCGAACAGCCCCCCAAGATGGAAGTTTTCGCCGATGGCCCCGGGTACTCGCATCTGGGCCTGCCACCTGCTACAATGGAATACGTGTTCGGATATCGAACGTAGGGACTAGCGAGAACATGTTGGTTATTGCATCACAGTATAAATGATTAAGCAGGTGAAGCACGGATGATACACGGAATCGGGAACGATGTGCTGGAGATCGGACGCATGCAAAGGCTGCTGGAAGGCGCGAGGGGCGAAGCTTTCCTGAACCGCATTCTGACGCCGGCGGAGCGGAGGATGGCCGCAGAACGGGGCAAACGCCGCACGGAGTTCGTTTCCGGAAGGTTTGCGGCCAAGGAAGCGGTATCCAAAGCATTTGGCTGCGGCATCGGGCGAGTTTTGTCTTTTACGGATATCGAAGTGCTGCCGGGTGCGCAAGGAAAGCCGGAAGTGACGTTATCTGCCGAAGCCTGGGAACGGCTGCAATTGCCGAAAGACCGACTTTATGCCATTCACCTGAGCATTACTCACCAGACGGAGTTGGCTGCGGCGTTTGCCGTCGTAGAGCAGCTGCACGGACAAGAGCAGAGACCGAAGGATATTTAGGTGATCATGAAGGGCATGTTTATGGACAGGCGTGCAAATGAAAGGAAGGACTTATGGGTTTAATGGAACAGAAAAGACATTTCAGCATCAATCTGCTGGATTGGTATATGGCGAACAAGCGGGATCTGCCATGGCGGCGTCACAACAATCCGTATTTTACTTGGGTATCCGAAATCATGCTGCAACAAACCCGGGTGGATACGGTCATTCCGTATTTCAACCGTTTTATTTCGAATTTTCCAACCGTGCGGGCGCTTGCCGAAGCGCCCGAAGAAGACGTGCTGAAAAACTGGGAAGGTCTAGGGTACTATTCGAGGGCGCGCAACTTGCAAAAAGCGGCGCAGCAGGTCATGGAGCTGCACGGCGGAGAGATGCCGAGCGACAAAGCTTCGGTGTTCGCGCTCAAGGGCGTAGGGCCGTATACGGCCGGCGCGATTCTCAGCATCGCCTTCAACCAGCCCCAGCCTGCGGTGGATGGCAACGTCATGCGGGTGCTGTCCCGCTATTTCCTCATTGAAGAGGACATCATGAAGACGGGTACCCGGGTGTTGATGGAAGAGCTGGCGACCGAGCTCATCCCGGAAGGGCGAGCTCGGGATTTCAACCAGGCGCTGATGGAACTGGGCGCGCTGGTGTGCACTCCCAAGGCCCCGCACTGCCTGACCTGTCCGGTCATGGAGCAGTGCTCGGGCCGCATTGCCGGCAGGGAGCTGACCCTGCCGGTCAAAACGAAGGCGAAGCCGCCGCGTCCCGAGCAGCGGCTCGTCGCCTTGGTGGAAGGCCGCGGTGCCCATCGCGGCAAAGTGCTCGTGCGGCAGCGCCCGGATACGGGCCTTCTGGCCCGCATGTGGGAGCTGCCGCATGTGCTGGCGGCGCCCGCCGCTGCCGGCAAGGCGGCCAAGCCGCTCGCCGATGAGCCGGCCATGGCATTGCTGGCCGGCAGCCTGTGGGCGGAGGGCATTGCCGCCCGCCCCGAAGGCTTGGCTGCACACGCGGAGCATGTGTTCAGCCATATCGTTTGGAGCCTGCAGGTGTACAAATGTACGCAGCAGGACCCGGGCAGCGAGCTTCCGCTGATTGCCGCGGAAGCCGTGGCCGCCTATGGCGAGCAGGCAGCGGCTGCTCAGGCGGCAAGCGGACAAGATGCTGGCGGCCATGCCCGCGAAGAATCGCCGCTGGCGTTCGTCGGTAAAGGGGACGGCCAGACGTACCGCTGGATCGGTCCGGAAGATATGGACAAGCTGGCTTTTCCGAACGTGTTCCTCAAGCTGCTCGGTAATTATTTCGCGGGTGCCTACGCCGTGCTCGAATAGGAAAGAGGCGTGCGTGCGTAAAGTGTTCGCTCGGATGGTTATAAAAAAAGAGCCTGACCGGCCATGCGACCGGATCAGGCTCTTTGTGCAATCACAGTGCTTATTTTGCAGCTGCGTAGCGTTTGTTAACTTCATCCCAGTTGATTACGTTCCAGAACGCGGAGATGTAATCAGGGCGTTTGTTTTGGTATTTCAGGTAGTAAGCATGCTCCCATACGTCCAAGCCCAGAATCGGAGTCAGACCTTCGAAGATCGGGCTGTCTTGGTTAGGCGTGCTAGTGATGGACAGTTTGCCGTCTTTGCCGACAACCAGCCATGCCCAGCCGGAACCGAAACGCGTTGTAGCTGCTTTCGCGAAATCTTCTTTGAATTTGTCGAAACCGCCCAGCTCGCTGTCAATTGCAGCAGCGATGTCGCCAGTTGGAGCGCCGCCGCCGTTTGGTCCGATGATTTCCCAGAACAGGCTGTGGTTGTGGTGACCGCCACCGTTGTTGCGAACCGCCGTGCGGATGCTTTCAGGTACGCTGTCCAGGTTGGCGAGCAGGTCCTCGAGGGATTTTCCTTGCAGTTCAGGAGCGTTTTCCAGAGCTGCATTCAGGTTGGTTACGTAAGTGTTGTGATGGCGATCGTGGTGGATTTCCATCGTTTGTGCATCGATATGTGGTTCCAGTGCATCGTTAGCGTAAGGAAGAGCCGGTAATTGAAAAGCCATAGTGAAATACCTCCTGAGTTTTAAGTTTTAAGGTGCATATGTAACAATACCCTTGCCATTATTATTAAACCGCATCCGAGCCAATTAATCAACATTTTTGTTTATTAAGTCCCTCGGGAAGTTGATCAAATGCATAATCCGCGATAACAAACATATTTTTCCCTATATGCAGAATTTTATGTGATATTGATTAAAATGAAATAGAAATAGAAACGAATTTTGATGTAAACGGTTACAATTAAGCGCTTTCAAAAGAAAATGCGTGTTTTATGGCGAAAAGTATGCTTTAATTGACGAAGAAGCGTTTTTTTCTCGTTTTTTGTCATAATACAAACATCGGGTTTTTGGTAAAAGGGGAACCCCTTTTTGTAAAACCTCATCAATCAAGCTAACGAAAAGGGAGATTTAAGACATGCACGTTCGTTCCTTTCAGTTGAGTGATGCAAGTCGTATGACGGAGCTGCTCAAGATTGCGCTTTCGGAAGATTGTTATGAGAACACGATGGGCCCGTTTGCCCGTCAATTGTCATGGGATTCCGAACTGATTATGGTTGCCGAGGAAGAAGGGGAACTCGTTGGGGCGCTGATCGGCACAATCGATCATAACCAAGGATGTCTCTATCGGATCGCGGTTCATCCGGACTATCGTCGCCAAGGAGTTGGCAAAAAACTAGTCGCGTCCATGGAACAACGGTTCCAGCAGCGTAAAGTCAGCCAGATTTGGGTTGCGGGAGACGAGCATAACAAAGCGGCGATGCCTCTTTACGAAGCGATGGGCTATGGAGCCAATCAGATTTTGAGTGCATTCCAGAAGCTCAGCATCTTGTCCAAGGCGTAGTTTGAATGATTATTACAGATAACATAGCAGATTCACTTAAATATCGGGCATATCCTTTGGGCGCATTGGCGTAAAGGGTATGTCTTTCTATTTTTTCATCTCCTTATTGGTTCTCATCACCAATTGTCTCGTGCAAGCAAATGAAGTAGACTGAAATAGAGTATGCAATTGCAAATAAACCTATCAAATTGGATAAACTAATAGAACAATTCCTGTGCGTTTGCGTATGTCCGTTGTTGGAACCGATGTTCCCGGATTGATGCGCATATCAACATGGATGGAATGTCTGATTTTTGAAGTCTGGCTCAATGGTGAAGTGCTCGGTGTTACCCGGTGAGCCGACGTTCTGAATTAAGGGTACTTGTATTGTAAGGATCGTGGGATGCATGGTGGGCGGACGGAGTAACCGAAAAAAATGTGGTGATCGTACGATCTCGTCATGGTTGCTCGGAGTAGAGGGTCACTTCCAAATCCAACGAACCTGACGCGTCTTATTTGCAGTGAAATTGGACTCTTCGAGTGCTAACGAACTTTAGACACTTTATTTCCCCGAGGATGGGGCAAATATCGTGTTCTTGACGCCAATAGCGTGTTTGAGGTTCGTTACATTTTCTGTGAGGGGGGAAGCCCCTCAATAAGGTGTGTGAGATTCGTTAGCGCCTGATATGCCGCCGCCAAAGTGACTCGTTGTACAAACGTAACGACAACATTTCAAATATGCGATACATTAACGTTCCTTGTAATTAAGGTTTATCATCCCAAAATACCGATGTGCCAATATAACTGCTATAAGCTGCCAGTACCTGATCCGTTCACCGCCTATTTGCGAACCGACAGAGCGCTTGTTATTTCAACACAAAAATTCATGAATGAGGTGACCTTTTGTGAATTCCAACCATCCATCTCCCCCGGAGCATCCTGCCGGGGCCGCCAAGCCGGGGAAAACCTCCGTATCATGGTTGGCCGAGCTATGGGATTGGACCAAAACCATCGTTGTCTCCTTTGCGATCATGATGGTGCTGAACCTGTTCGTTTTCAACCTGTCGATGGTTCAAGGGCAGTCCATGCAGCCTACGCTGGTGGAGCGGGATCGACTGTTCGTCAACAAAATCGTTTATGATTTCGGCGCGCCTTCGCGTTTTGACGTTGTTGTATTGCGCGATCCGAGCGATGGCATCGGCAAGAAGGACTTTTTGGTCAAGCGGATCGTCGGCATCCCTGGCGACACGATCGAGGTGAAGGACCATTATTTGTACGTGAACGGAGAACGGCAGTCGGAGAGCTACACCGATACCGAGGTGCAAGATCCGGATTTTGGACCGTTGACGTTGGAGAAGGACCACTACTTTGTCATGGGCGACAACCGCCATGAAGGGAAGAGCAAAGACAGCCGCATTTTCGGCAGCATTACGTCGGATGAAATCGTAGGCAAGGCGGAGTTCATTTTCTGGCCGTTTTCGGAAATCAAAAAGCTGTAAACAATTGGAAGGGAACTATTCATCATTTTTTGCGTTAAACCATATAACCGGGTTCATCCGAGCTTTTAGGCATATCCATGAACAAGAAGCGCCTGTCTCCCATCACGAGGCGGGCGTTTACCGTTTGCGCCAATGGAGTGGATCGGGAAGAAAAGAGGGAAGGTTTATGACAAATGTACAGACCGGGATGCCGCAGACAGCCTCCTATTGGGAGCAGTTGAAACAGGAGATCAAGGCGGCCGGACCCGGGCTGGGCATTGACGATATCGGTTTTGCATCGGCGGAGCCGTTTGTGTCGCTGAAGGCGATTCTGGAGCAGCACCGGGCCAAGGGTTATGAGTCGGGGTTCGAGGAGAAGGATATTGAAAAAAGAGTACGTCCCGCGCTCGAGGGCAGCGAGCCGGCCTCGCTCATCGCGATTGCGGTCGCTTATCCGTCAAAGATGGTCAATCCGCCCAAGTCGGAACCGGGCGCATATCGCGGCATTCTGGCCCGCTCCGCATGGGGCAGGGATTACCATCACGTATTGCGCGAGGCGATGGACAAGCTGGTAAATTTCATCCGCGAGCGGGTACCGGAAGCGATCATCGAGAGTATGGTGGATACGGGCGTGCTTGTTGATCGCGCGGTATCCCAGCGGGCCGGCATCGGCTTCAGCGGCAAAAACTGCTCGATCATCTCGCCGAAATACGGCTCCTGGATCTACTTGGGCGAGCTGGTGACGAACATTCCGTTTCAGCCCGATACACCGGTTACCGAAGATTGCGGAGAATGCACGAAATGCATCGACGCCTGCCCGACAGGCGCGTTGGTCGGCCCTGGCCAACTGAATGCGCAGCGCTGCATTTCTTTTGTGACGCAGACCAAAGGTTTCGTGGATGAAGAGTTCATGCTAAAAATAGGCAACCGTCTGTACGGATGCGATACATGCCAGATCGTCTGTCCGAAGAATCGGGGCAAAAACTGGGATCACCATCCCGACCTGCAGCCCGATCCGGAGATTGTGAAGCCTTTGCTGCTGCCGCTGCTGGACATGGGCAACCGCGAATTCAAAGAGCGATTCGGGCATACTTCCGCCGCCTGGCGGGGGAGAAAGCCGATTCAGCGCAATGCGGTCATTGCACTGGGGAATTTCAAGGACCAAAGCGCCGTACCCAAACTCACCGAGGTGTTGAAGCGCGATCCGCGTCCGGAGCTGCGGGGAACCGCTGCCTGGGCGCTGGGAAGAATAGGAGGAGAAGAAGCCATGAGAGCGATTGGGGAAGCTGCTGCTTACGAACAAGATGGGAACGTGCTGGACATGCTGCAGAAGGCCAAGGAACGATTGACGTCGTCCGCGTCCTTACCCGAGAAGCCACATGCCAAGCAAGTGAGCGACCATAAACAAGAGGAAGGTGTGACAGGTCCGACCGCGGATAGTAATTCTGCAAATGGAAATGCCGCGCCGAAGGCCAAAACTGAAGCAGCAGCGTGGAAGCCTTCCGCAGTAACCGGTTTGCACGGCAAACCTATTTATTACGACGAGGCCGTTACCCCGATAGGCACGTTGACGTTGTGTGCTACCGAGAAGGGGCTGTGCCATGTCGATTTTGGAGCCTTTCATGTGAGAGAGGCGCATCTTCAACAATGGGCGCGCACCTGGATCGGTGAGTACCGTTACGAGAAGAACGATGACAAGCTGCGGGAGGCTGTAAGGCAGGTTGGCGAATATTTTGCGGGCGAACGACAAACGTTCGATCTGCCGCTCGATTTGCTCGGAACCCCGTTCCAGCTACAAGTATGGCAAGTCCTGTCCGATATATCTTATAGAGAAGCCTTATCACACGAACAGGTTGCTGAAGCGATCGGCAGGCCGAAGGCTGTTCGCGCCGTACTGGACGCGATCAGCAAAAATCCGGTGCCGATCATCATTCCATGTCACCGCATTAGCGGCAAGGACGGCACCCTGCTCGGTTATGTAGGCGGTCTGCAAACCAAGGAGCAATTGCTCGCATTGGAGACGCAATCGTAAGAGCGGGGGACATGCATGAAATATGTAAACGTGGAGAGCGTGGAAGCGGGCGAGATTTTGGGCAAAACGGTATATTCGGGCAACGGCATGGTGCTGTTGTCGGCCGGTGTCCAGCTCACCGTATTCATGGTCAGTACGCTCAAGCGTATCGGCGTGACCATGCTGTACATCCAGGATGAAGCATACCAAGATGTGGATACGGAAGACATACTGGATGAAGCCACGAAACGGGCCATCATTCAAGAGATGAGCGTAACGCTTGAAGCGGTGCGTTCGGGAAAGGAATGGAGCCCGAAAAAGATCGCCGTCAGCATCGACAAGCTGCTGAACGACGTGTTGAGCGGCCGCGAGCTGTTGGTACAGCTGACCGACATTCGCTCCAAGGACAATGCACAGTACATTCATGCAATGAACGTGTGTTTGCTGTCCTCGGTCATTGGGCTGAATATGGGGCTCAACTATAACCAGCTCAAGGACCTTGCCGTGGGCGCGTTGCTGCACGACATCGGCAAGGTAGCCGACGACCCGGGCGGCAGGCCTGCCGCCAACTCCTCTTTGCATCATACATGGCGGGGGTTCGAATTGATCAAAGCCAAGCGTGAGTTCAGCCTTCACACGGCCCATGTGGCATTGCAGCATCATGAGTGCGTTGACGGTTCGGGAATGCCCAGGGGCATCAAGGGCAAGGACATCCACACTTTCGCGAAAATCGTCGCGGTGGCGGACGTGTACGACAATGCCATCAACGGTTCGTCCGGACGGATGCTGCTGCCGCACGAGGCTTGCGAAGAAATGATGGCCATGTCGGGGCGCAGCTTGGACCGGGACGTGCTGATCGAGTTTAACCGGAATGTGTCCATCTATCCGAACGGAACGGCGGTGCGCCTGTCCACCAAGGAAACGGGCGTGATCGTCAAGCAGCATCGCGGGCTGCCGGGCAGGCCGGTCGTCCGCATTGCGCGCGGAAGCTCGCGATACGATCTGGATGTGGTCGAGGTGGACCTCGCCGTGCACACGACCGTGTTCATCGAAGCGGTGCTGGCCTAAGGCGGACGCGAATTCGCGCACTGAAAAGCAGCTGGAAAATCCGTTTGCTCCATGCGTGCGGAAATGCTATGATACTTTCAGGAAAATCCGGACCGTGCATGCAGCAGGAATGGCTTGAAATGGCTTGAAACATCATGGTGCCGCACGGATCACGGGGCTTTCAGATTGCACATACAGAGGTGTCTAAGGATGGAAATTGTTATACCGATTATTACTCTGATTGTCGGTCTGGTCGGCGGATTTTTCATCGGGGTGTTTTATTTGCGCAAACAGCTCGAGAAAATGCAAAGCGATCCGGACATGCTTCAGAAGATGGCCAAGCAGATGGGCTACAACCTGAACGGCAAACAGATGCAGCGTGCCCAGCAAATGATGAAAAACCAAAAGCCTGGCATGAAACAGCCGCAGGCTCCGCAGCATCCTGCGCGTAAAACGTCAGGTCGCCGCAAATAATAGCAAGAAAAAGGGCTGCCCACCCGATGTCGTTTGAAAGGAGGCGTTTGGCAGTGGCTGGCGTTAAAGATTATGTGAATTCCAAAGTTATCGATAACCGGGAGAAGATCGAGTATCATATACAGCAGATTCTGAGCTTGATCGGTGAGGATACAACGCGTGAAGGGCTGCTTGAAACGCCTGCGCGCGTAACCCGGATGTATGAAGAAATTTTTGCGGGTTATGACGTTGATCCGCGCGAAGTGCTGGGCGTAACGTTTGACGAGAATCACGAGGAACTCGTCATCGTGAAGGATATCGTTTATTACAGCCAGTGCGAGCATCATATGGCTCCATTCTTCGGTAAGGTCCATATCGGATATGTGCCGAGCGGCAAAATCGTTGGCTTGAGCAAGCTCGCCCGCCTTGTGGAGGCGGTTACGCGCCGCCTGCAGGTTCAAGAGCGCATCACGTCCCAGATTGCCGACATCCTGAACGAAGTCGTGGAACCGCACGGCGTGATGGTCGTCGTGGAAGGCGAGCATCTGTGCATGTGTTCCCGCGGTGTCAAGAAACCTGGCAGCAAGACGGTGACGTCGGCGGTACGGGGTTCGTTCCGCAGCAATCAGGCCCAGCGTGCCGAGTTTCTTTCTTTGGTGAAAGAATAAGCCGTGCCGGACAAGCTGTCCTTGTACAGAGGGTATATCGTGCACAAGACCGCATTCCTTTCATGGAATGCGGTCTTGTTTTTGCATACAGGACCCGTTCTGTTCTTTTTGCCTCCCGATTGCCGGGTCCGGTAGACAACGATGGGCTGACCGCTCATCCCTGCTGGATTAATCACAGAAAGTGAAATACAATTAACAGGTCGTCAGGAATCGTTTGATCGGACGTGTTTACATGAAATATCCGGAAAGTCGCTGGCACGGGCTCCGTTACAAATGAATCCAATATGGCATCGATATCCTTGGTTGAGGGAGGTCCTCCTTCATCCACCGTTGGGGGAATGTAGATATGGAAATTTCGCAGCTTTCGAATCTTGCGACCAAGCCGGACGTTCAGTCCAAGCGGGATTACGCTTCTCGTTTGCGCATTTGGGAAACGCCGCTGCTGCGTGCCGGGAGCGACGTGCTCGAAGCGTTTGCCTGGGAGGAGCTGATGTGCCGACGCGTGGGTGAAGGACACGCTCCACTTGCCCATATATGGCGTCATCCCGATGCGTTCGTAGCAGGCTTGCGCGACCGCCGGCTGCCGCTGGCCGTGGAAGCGATGGACCGCATCAGGAGCGGGGGAACCTCGGTGTGCGTTCGGCCATCCGGAGGAGCTGCGGTTCCATTGAATCCGGGGGTTGTGAATATTTCGCTTATGCTGCCCAATCCGGGGCGCGATATTAACATTCACGACGACTTCCGGGAGATGGCCTCCATCATTGCCGAGTCGCTGCATCCGTGGACACGAAATGCCCGTACGGGTGAGATTGAAGGGGCATTTTGTCCTGGTGAATACGACGTGAGCGTAGAAGGCATGAAGTTCTGCGGCATTGCCCAGCGCAGGCAGGCCAAGGCTTACATTATTACGGCTTTCATTATCGTCGAAGGGCAGGGCGATGCTTTGGTGCAACAAGTAAGCCGGTTTTACCGGGAGGCCTCGGGAGGTGCCAAGGAGGGTCACCCTGAGGTTCGGCCAGGTACGATGGCGAGCCTGCAGGAACTGGCCGGAGTCCCTTCGGCCGCCATGTACACGGCTGCATTGGTAAGGACGTTGCGGAGCCGTTATGCCGCAGCGGAATCCTTTCCTGTTCCAAGCGTGGATCGCATGGACGTGAAGCGGATGGCAGAGCAGATGAAAAAGCGTTACGATTAGTATCCTTCGTTTGCCTTGGAATCGAGGCTAGGAGATGATATGATGTGTTTTCGAGAGGAGAGTGCCAATATGGAAACATTGAGATATACGTACGAATACGAAGTCGTGTCGACCGGTGAGAAATCCGAGTTCAGTCAGATGGCGACCAGCAAGGAAGAAGCGGCATCGTTGATCGTGGCGCGCATTGCCGATTTGGAATTCACGAGCGAAGACGATATCAAGCTGGGCGACCTGATTGCGATCAGCAAACAAGTCGGCGATAACTATGTGGCGTGCGAGGGCTGTGCTTCCTAAGAAAGCAAGGCCATCCATCGATGATCTAAAGGCAAGCGTTCCTTCAGGAAACGGCTTGCCTTTTTTGCATATCGACCAAATCATGAGCTTCCTTCGTTAAGGGAACATGCATTAATCGATATTGGCGATTTTCCATTGATCTTCTTTGTTTTTCACAAAGAAATAGGTTAATCCGCTGTTCTCCACATTCCCCTCTGAGTCTTGGAGGGCAAACCGGACGCCAACCTGAATTTGTACTCTGCCGTCCATAGTGACTTTCTTGATGGTATCCAAATCATAAAACATATATTGAACGTTTTGTTTATCAAAGAATACCGAATGACGGCTGTAGCTTTCATGCAAGTGTTCAGCGAACTTCTCTTGATCTTGCGCGACAACCGCTTCAAGATTACTTTTCAGCTTGGTAATGATATCGTCATTGAAAAAGCTCTTTTTGAACGAATCAAAATCGATAAGTACCCCGGCCTCGAAGCCAGCCTCAGTCACATCATTGATCGTTCTTGTTGCAGCGTCGATCAACGTCTCGGTAGATTCTGTAGGATGGTCCGCTTCTTTGGCTTGGCCCGTAAAAGTCTTGTTCGCAGAAGCTGCCTGGCTTGTTGGGTTGGCAGCTTCTTCTGCATTGGAGAGGGCCTCGGTATTTTCATCATTTGCACATGCGGATACAAGCAAGGCTCCTGCAATCCATGCAAACCATATGCTTCGCTTAAAAAATTTCAACAAATCTCTCATCCTCCCTTAGGGATATAAACGCGAAGAACGAAATGGAAGTTACGCGTATAGAAACAAAAGGGAGAATGAAAAAGAGAGGTATCTCGGCAGGCACCTGCCCGAGATACCTCTCTTTGCCTTTGGCTTAATATGGCGGCCATAACAGCTTGCGCGCCGCCTCATAGCGTTCGGCAACGGCAGGCCAATACACGACGTTCCACCAGTCTTCGATATATTTTTTGCGCTCGTTCTGATGTTTCAAGTAATAAGCGTGTTCCCATACATCGAGAGGGAGCAGGGGAACGATATCCATCTGCGAAAGGTTCTGGTGTTTTTCGGCTTGCAGTATTTCGAGTCTGTGGGCCCTCGGGCTCCAGACAAGCATGGCCCATCCGCCGCCTTCGACTTTGTTTGCGGCTTCCGTAAAGTGGTTTTTGAATGCTTCGTAGCTGCCGAAATCCCTTTTGATCTGTTCCGCGAGATTGCCGGATGGTTTGCCTCCGCCATGAGGGTTCATAATCGTCCAGAAGATGGTGTGCAGGTAATGCCCGGCCCCGTTAAACGCCAGCTCGCGCTCCCAGTGCTTGACTAATTCGAAATTGTTCCTTTTTCGCGATTCAGCCAGCTTTTTCTCGGCGGTATTCAGGCCGTCCACATAGGATTGGTGATGTTTGTCATGATGGATGCGCATCGTCTTTTCGTCGATGTACGGCTCCAGCGCATTATACGCATAAGGAAGCGGCGGCAAGGTATGGCCTCCAATGGGGACCGGCCTGGCTTGCACGGGCGTATGCGCAGTAACGTCGGATGCGGAGCCCGGGGAAGTCGAATCCGCGTCCATGCCGGGCGGGATGGATGGCGTAGAGCCTGCCGGCTGACCGGGCGGGGGAGAGGAGCTGCCTTTGGCCCCGGCAATGCCCGAATTTTCACTGCTGCGTAATTTCCCCGCTGCGCCTCCTGCATTTGCGATTTCCGCCTGGATCAGCGAGGAAAGCGACTCTCCTTCGGCATCGCGCATGATGCCGGACTTGCCGAGCGTATCCAGAACGCCGAGAAAGTATTCCGATTCGCGAATAAAGTGCAGAATGGCGGTTTTGGCAGGCGGAGCGGCCAGTATAGCGGCGCTTTGCTCGAGCAGGGCATACAGTTGCCGAATAAACTCCCGGGATTGCGTGCTGGCCGTGTTTACCAAATCCTCGACGGCTCGCAGGATATAAGGATCTGGCGGGTGCGTCCCCGGCAACAGCTGTTTCAAAAGCCGGTTGGCGGCAGCCCCCGTGCTGGCAAAAGCGGCCTGCCATTCCCCAAGCAGCTTGACATAGGCGGGCTCAAGATCGGGAACAAGCGCCAGAATGATGATTGTATGCTCCTTCTCTTGTTCTTTCCAGAAACGAATTTCCTCCAGGATCCGCAGTGGAAGCAGCTTTCCATATTCATACCAGTTCATAACGGATTAAACCTCCTAATCACCGAATTTCGTCCCAAAAATATATTCGGATAACAGGCTGTCTTATGTATACGAAAAAAAAGAGCCCTCAAGAGGAACCCAAGAGGACTCGAATTTTCATGCAATTCCATGTTTCTGATGCATAGGCTTCAGTTGCGCTGATCGTCAATGGCTGCCGCCGGTATTTTGCACATCATTGTCGTCGGTGTTTGTGACATGGCTGAGGAATGTGGAGACGCGTCGCAAATATTCTTTTGGATGCTCGCGGAAAATCAGCTCATGGTGCGCTCCGTCAACAATCCATTCCTCCGAATTGGCATTCGACTGGTTGGCGGCGAGCAGCTCCGCGATCGGGTAAGGCGCCTTCTCGTCTTCCGTTCCGTGAACGAAGAAGATCGGGAAGGGATAATCCTTCTTTTTGACTTCTTGGTACGGAATTTGCTGCAAGCCTGTGCCATTCAGGACAGGGAACAGCAGGTTCAAAATTTCCAGCGTCGGCTGGCGCGGCAGGTCAATTTGATTATGGATATTATGGTATAGCGTATCCGGTTCCAGCAGAAACGTGCTGTCCAATATCATGGCGTCGACGTCCTGGGTCAACAGCCCTGCCTGCAATGCCGTACCCGCTCCCATCGAAAATCCCCATACGACGATTTCCTGGGCACCGCGCTGTTTGGCGAATTGGATCGCTCCGAGCAATTGCTTGGATTCCGCCTTGCCGCCCGTAGCGACGGCTTTGTTGACCTGGGAGGCAAAACCATAATCGAACATCACCACGTTGAACCCAAGCTGATGGGCATAATGCGCCAAATCGTACATGGGCACCCAGGTTTCCTCCCGGTTGGCTCCGTATCCATGGCTGAAGATGATCGTTTTGTTCACGTCGGCGTCGGCAGGAATGTACCAGCCTTGCATGATGCGGCTTCCGTCGACGGCCGGGAACGTGATGTCTTCGTATTTCATGTTTTTGGCCTGCATCGGATTGGAGAAGACGGGGGCTACCGTAGGGTTGGACAGCACCCAAGCGATGTAGCCGTGAAGCGCGATGAAGCAAAATAACAGAAAAAATACAACGGAGAGCAGCAACGCCACGATAATATGTTTAAGCCGGATCAGCCTCGGAGACAGCGAAGAGGGCAGATCGGAAACTTTCGTTTGCAGCGGGGCCTCGCTCTGGGATGTCGGAAACATACATGCCCCTCCTTTGTTGAATCGGCTAAAGATGACGACGAATTCTCACTGACGATCATTTTCTCCAAAACTGCCCGCCGCCGGATTACTGGGGCGCAGAGGAGGAAAGAGTCAGATTATGTCGACATGACAAGTTCGGTTCCGTGAAAAAAACAGAGTTGGACGGTTATACTTATACCATTCAGGCATAAGCGAAAATATGAATTCGCTTTCGGAAAGTTATTCCAATAGGAACGAGAAAATGTGGAAACGCTCGTTCTTTTCCTCTTTGTGATGGCGAATAGACTTTTTTATTATCGTATGTTCCACCATAGCCAATGTCAATTCTTCAGGCGTATTTGTTACCTAATTGTTATATAGTTCTTTAGATGCATGGTTATTATTTCCTTTGAGTGCAAAATACAGGGGATGAAGTCTGATAACCTAGACCCCACGATACTTCTTACGGTTCGAATTTAACGGGCATCGGTTTACAGATGGAATCGTTTCTCATATAATTTATGTAACCGAGTTTCATGTGATGAAACATGAGGAGGGCATTCTGCCATGGAGGACCGAAAGTTAACCGTCCGGGCTGTAGAACGGGCGCTGGATATATTATTGTGTTTTACGACCCGCAGCGATCTGGGATTGACCGAAATCGCCAGCCAGATCGGATTGCATAAGAGCACCGTGCATCGCCTCATGGCTACCCTGGAAGACCGGGGATTTGTGATCCGCGATGCGGCGACCGAGAAATACAGACTCGGCATTCGCATTTGGGAACTATCGGCGCATATGTCCCGGAGCGACGATCCCGCCATTTTGCTGCTGCCGGCGATGGAACGGCTGAGAGACCGGCTCGGGGAGACGGTAAGCTTGTATCTGCGCGACGGTGCCGAACGGATTCGGATACAGGCCGTACAGAGCGATCAGGCGATCCGCCGGGTGGCTCCCGTTGGCGCAAGGCTGCCGTTGTCCGTAGGGGCTTCCAGCAAGGTGCTGATGGCTTTTGCAAGCGAGGAAGACCGGGAAGAACTGATGAACGGCCCGGAATGGCCCGTATTCATCGATCCGCAGGCGTATTTGGCGCAGATGGCGGATATTCGGGACGCCGGCTACGCCACAAGTTACGAAGAGCGCGAACCGGGGGCCGCGGCGGTGTCCGTGCCCATTATGGGCCGGGATGGCCGGATCGCCGCCGCGTTGTCCGTATCGGGGCCTGTCAGCCGCCTTTCCCAGGAGACGCTCCATGAGTATGCTCCGGTCCTGAAAGAAGCCGCCGCGCAGATGGGACTTATGCTGGCCTGATCCGAAACGGCATTTTGGAAAATAAGGTTGTTTTTCCGCCATGTTTAGGCTAATCTGTAATGGACAGCCCAAGACATGGGCTGACTGAACTGAATAGGACGCAGCGGCAAAGTTGCCGCTAGCCGTCAAACGTTACTGGGGGAGTCCGAATTGTCCGGACTGAGACGGAATCGCATGAGATTCCGGACCCTTAGCACCTGATCTGGATCATGCCAGCGTAGGGAAGTAATCGGCGAAACAACGACGAGCATCGTCAATATGCCTTGAGTGAAGCTCCCCTGTGGGTAGACTTGCCGTGGCACGTTTGGCGATGAAGGATAAAGCCGGTTCCCTTGGGGAACCGGCTTTTTAATGCAGTATCCGACAAATCATCGCATCTCCGTGGCGTTCCGACAAGGTGGAGATGTGTGATGCGGGGGCCATGGTTGCCATGTTCCCGCCCGCCCTGGAGCTGTATCCGTGTTTTTGAATTCGCCCGTGCTGTACTTCCTTCATGCTTGGCCTGATGAACAGGTGCGCAGAATGAGCAATGCCGGACCATACCATGAGGAGGAGAACGAGCGATGAGTACAGGACACGAAACAGCGGGACAGGAAAACCATCGGGATACGGAAAAAGAAAGCATGGGGCGGCTGCGGCCTTTTCCGGGCAGCCGCAAGGTATACATTCAGGGCTCGCGACCGGACCTGTTGGTCCCCGAACGCGAAATTGCCCTTCATGACACAAGCACTCCCCAAGGGGTGGAGCATAACGAACCGCTCCGCGTGTACGATACGAGCGGTCCGATGACCGATCCGGATTATGAGGTGGACATCCGGACGGGCCTGCCCGCGCTGCGCAGACAGTGGATTACGGAGCGCGAGGACGTAGAAACGTACGAAGGCCGGACGATTAAGCCGGAGGACAACGGCTTGAAGCCGGGCAGCACAAGAGCTGGAGCCGAGACGTATCCCGGCGTCACCGGGAAACCGCTGCGGGCACGGGAAGGGCGATGCGTGACGCAGATGCACTATGCACGGAGAGGCATCATTACGCCCGAGATGGAATTCGCGGCCATCCGCGAAGGCGTGGAGCCTGAATTCGTACGGCAGGAGCTGGCCAGCGGCCGAGCCATTTTGCCTTCCAATATCAATCATCCGGAGAGCGAACCGATGATGATCGGACGCCATTTCCACGTCAAAATCAATGCCAATATCGGCAATTCGGCCGTATCGTCTTCCATTGAGGAAGAGGTCGAGAAGATGACCTGGGCCGTCCGTTGGGGAGCGGATACGGTGATGGATCTGTCCACGGGCAAAGACATTCACACCACCCGCGAATGGATCATTCGCAATTCGCCGGTACCGATCGGCACGGTGCCGCTCTATCAGGCATTGGAAAAGGTCGGAGGGGAGGCGGAGGCGCTGACGTGGGAGCTGTACCGCGACACGCTGATCGAGCAGGCCGAGCAGGGCGTGGACTACTTTACGATTCATGCGGGCGTGCTGCTCCGCTATATTCCGATGACTGCCAAACGGATGACGGGCATCGTGTCACGGGGCGGATCGATCATGGCGGCCTGGTGTCTGGCGCATCATCAGGAAAATTTCCTGTACACCCATTTCGAAGAAATCTGCGAGATCATGAAGCGGTATGACGTCGCCTTTTCGCTGGGAGACGGCCTTCGTCCGGGCAGCATTTATGATGCCAATGACGAAGCGCAGATGGCGGAACTCGCGACGCTGGGGGAATTGACCCAGATCGCCTGGAAGCATGACGTGCAGGTGATGATCGAGGGTCCTGGACACGTGCCGATGCACAAAATCAAGGAAAACGTGGACTTGCAAATGGAGATTTGCCAGGAAGCGCCGTTCTACACGCTCGGCCCGCTGACCACGGACATTGCGCCGGGGTACGACCATATTACGTCGGCCATCGGGGCGGCCATGATCGGCTGGTTCGGCACATCCATGCTCTGTTACGTTACGCCGAAGGAACATCTCGGCTTGCCGAACAAGGACGATGTGCGCGAAGGTGTCATCGCCTACAAAATCGCGGCCCATGCCGCCGATCTGGCCAAAGGCCATCCGCGTGCGCAGCGCCGGGACGACGCGCTTTCCAAAGCCCGCTTCGAATTCCGCTGGCGTGACCAGTTCAACCTGTCGCTCGACCCCGAACGGGCCATGTCCTACCACGACGAAACACTGCCTGCCGAAGGAGCGAAGCAGGCGCATTTCTGCTCGATGTGCGGACCGAAGTTCTGCAGCATGCGCATTACGCAGGATATCCGTGCATTTGCCGCGGAGAAGGGATTGTCGGAACAAGAGGCGGTTGCCGCAGGCATGCAGGAAAAGGCCGAAGAATACCGGATGCGCTCATAATGCCGGCCTTCTTGCGCGGTTGTCCGCGAATCCGTTAAATTGGCGTTATTGTCTGTCCGCAACAAAACGGACAGGAGGAGAAGCAAAACAGCAAAAAGCAGTTCATCTCCCTATCTTGGGGAATGAACTGCTTTTTTGCATGTCATGCATCACAAGCCGGACTTTAGCTGCATATTCAATTCCCGTTGCAAATACGGTGCCAGAACGGAAAGGGGACTGTGCACGGTTATGCCGCTAGCCATTGTTACCCGTGCTGCCGCCGGAGCCATGGACAACTGGGCGGCAATCGGCGTCCAACCCGAATATCGTTCGGCATGCCGCATCAATCCCGCCTGAACGGCTGCCGCGTAACCTTCGCGGTCACCGCGCATAATCAGCTCGAACGTGCCTGGCAGCAAAACGCTCTTGGCTTGAAGGGCATGATTTGACGCGTGATGTTCCTCCTCCGGCTGTAAATGGCGCAAAAAGCGGTCCATCGTTCCTTGGACGGTGGCTGGGTTGGTGAAGGCGAGCAAATAGGGCTTCGGCTGGCGCTGCATCATCGATAACAAGGGATCGTCGATGCCGATCACGGGAATGGAAGCGGGCAGGGTCTCCTGTTCCAGAACGGCCGTGAAGAGCGTGCAGGTGACGAGAATGGCATCGGCATGGCATCGTGCGATCCATTCCATCGTGCTGGCTACTTTGTCGCGGACGGTGTTTTCGTTGAAGCCTGCGTCGCTTTTGATCCGGTCTAGTCCCGGATCGACGTAGTGCACCAGTTCGACGTCATAGGCAGACAGCGCCTCCTCGATGAGTGCAATATTGGAATAATGGGCATGAAAGCAAGCGATGGTCATCATGAGGCATTCCCCTTTAGGATTGTTGCGGGAACCGTGTGAAGGAGCCGCGAACGTTTTAGCCCATTATAGAAACAGGGAGGGGGAATGTACAGCATTATCGCATGGATGGGGAGGCATTCTTTTTGGCCATTTTTTGCTGCAAAATGTCGTGGAAGGTCAACTCTTGGGTATCCCGGTTTTCTTTTTTCGGAGCGTTGACCGCTGCATTTCGCGGATACTGGTGATGGTATGGGATCATTTGCTGAATAGGCATGCGGATCATTCGGGTTCCTCCTTTTTGAGAACAGGTTATATGTAATATAAATATGATGATTTCAGAGCATGTTGATTGTTGTTTGCAAAATAGGCATATATGACTTGTTAGATGAAACAAGGGTGTGTAATGAACCTTTCCAAATCGGAATGTAGTGATTTTAACCCGATTTTCGAAATTGTAAACATTTTTAGCGATATTCAGGAGTAAAGGACCGTATATTAGGGGCGGTATATGGGAGCATGGGGCGGGGGGGTGTGCGGATAGTCCCGATCAAGCAAGACCAAAATGGGTCGAAAATAAGTCGTTTTGTCTGGTTGCATAGAAGGGGATAAGCGAACGAAATTAGTTCAATGGTCTGTAGGTACGGATAACAGAAGAACGGAAGAAGTGGGCGGCAGGGAATAGGGGAAATGAAAACCGAATCGCATCATCGATGTGCAGGAAGGCGCACGCAAGGTGGGCGGGCAAACATAAAAAAAGCTGCCGGGACCCTTCCCGACAGCAAGCATGTTCACTATATTGCAGCCAAGTTATGAGCGTGGCCGGACGGCGATGTACAGTTCCGCCTGCATGTTCAGGGGATCGAGACTGCGTTCATCGTACAGCTCGAAGTCCCCGGTAAACGTGCGTTCGTCCCGGTTGTTCCAAGCCCATACAGCCCCCCAGGCTTCGCTGACCACTTCGGCCATGGGGCCTGTTCTGGTTGCAAATACAGCGTATGTCGCGGGCGGGATTTCAATGACTTCCAGATGGGGCGGCAGTGCATCGCCCGGTGCCAGTTCATGTCCAACCAGAATCGTGTATTCTCCGAGAACTCCATCCGCATAATCCGTGTAGCAGCCATAACGAGGCGTCGTGGCAGCAGGAAGGTCAGGCAAGCTCCAGTAACGCTCCCACAGCGCTTGTATGCTGCCTTTGCCGCTCATCTCCACGCCATTGCTGGTTCTGGCGGTGACGCCGGCTAACCGTTTCGCTGGCAGGGTGACATACGTGACAGGCTGTGCCGAGGGAGATGCGTTATGCTCCTGCTTCAATTCGGCAGACGTCATCCCGGCTTGCGCGGATGCACTCCATCGTTTCAGGAAGGGAAGCTGATGGCGAAGCATCGATCGTGCGGACGGCTCGTCCATGCCTTCCTGAACGAGAATTGCGGTGCACATCTCAATCATGCCGTCCAGCGATATGTCCGGCTGCTCGAAACGCCCCTCCTTATAACAATAGATGCAATACTCGCTGGTGCTTTTCCCATCCATTTCGGTGCCCCACTGGGCAGCATTGCCGAGCGGCATTCCGCAGCTTTGACATACAGTTATGTTCATTGTAGTTCCTCCTTGTTTTTCTTCTATCGATCAGTCATAACCGAAGTATAAACGGAGGAACTGGACAGCTATCTGTCAAGTTTGCGGAGGGTTGGCATAATTTTGGGCGATCTGCACGGCGATCCGGCGTATGTGCTCGCGAATGTGAGGCGGCTCCAACACTTCGACGTCAGCTCCGAAGCTCAGGATGAAGCCATATAACCAGTTGTCTTCCGGGAACGCGACCTGGCTGATATAGTATCCTTGGCCATCCGGAACGACGTTTTCGATGCCGAACCATTCTTCGGCGGTATGCCGTGCCCGTGCATGGAAGCGGAGCGTGAGCCCCGTCTGGTTATCCGGAGCGGTCCATTCCTGCTGCCAGGGTTTGTCCTGCGGCTGAACGGGCCTGCGTTCGAAGCGGCCTTCAGCCAGCGCGACATCCCGCATGCGGACCAGCTTAAACATGCGAAAATCGTCGCGTTCATGGCAGAAGGCATACAGGTACCAGGAATGCCTTTTGAGCACCAGCGTGTGGGGATCGACCGTCCTGTGCGAATGGACGCCCTCTGCGCTGCAATATGTAAACGTGATGGAACGCAGCTGGTCGATGCCTTGCTCGATATGCCGCAATTTCTGCTGCAGCGCCTCGGAGTAAGTCCATGTGGAATAATCCACGATGAACCGGCTCGTATTGGCCTGAAAATCCCCGTTTCGGGATGCCGGCACGATGCTGCTCAGCTTCTCCATCAACAGATCGCGTGCCGTACTGGCATGGGCCGTCGAGACGCTCCGCAGCGCGGTTATGATCGAAGCCAGATCCTGATCGGTGAGCACGTTCCGGTCCAAACGATAACCTTCGGCCAGCCCGATGCCCCCGCTCGCTCCCTGATAGGTTACTACCGGAATGCCTGCCTGGCCCAGCGTATCAATGTCGCGGTAAATCGTACGAACGGACACCTCGAACGTGTCGGCCAAGTCTTTGGCCTGCACCCGGCCCCGATTGATTAACAATACTACGATGGCTAACAGTCGATCCAGTTTCATACATCTTTTCCTTTCCGAAGATTCAATGATCCAGCCAGTTGTGTTATATTGTTGAGCATCACATACATGGAGTGGAGTAAGCAATGAAGCGGATTACGATATTGGTTGCCGACGACGAAGTGGAGATTGCGGACCTGGTGTCCCTGCACCTCCAAAAAGAAGGATACCACACGATCAAGGCGTTCGACGGAAAAAGTGCCATTCAAGCGATTCAGACGCAAACGGTCGATTTGGCCATTTTGGATATCATGATGCCCGGCATGGACGGTTATGAGGTAACTCGCAAAATCCGCGAGCAGCATCATTTGCCGATCATTTTTTTAAGCGCCAAAACATCGGATATGGATAAAATTACGGGACTTGTCATGGGCGGGGATGACTATATGACCAAACCTTTCAATCCAATGGAATTGGTTGCGCGCGTGAATTCACAGCTGCGCCGTTTTCTGCAATTCAGCCAGGCTGCACCCGTCAACCGTTCGGTATTGGAGATGGGCGGGCTGGTCATCATGCCTGATCAGCACCGCGTCACGCTGTATGGCAAAGAGGTTGATTTGACGCCGAAGGAATTCGACATCCTGTATCTGCTCGCCAGCCATCCGAAACAGGTATTCAGCGCGGAAAGCATCTTTGAGCAAGTTTGGGGAGAAGCCTATTACGAGAGCGGCAACACGGTGATGGTGCATATACGGACATTGCGCAAAAAACTCGGCGAAGAGATGGACAAAAACAAGTTTATCAAAACGATCTGGGGCGTGGGGTACACCTTTAATGAATAATCAAAAAAAACAAAGAAGCTTTCGCACCACGATGATTATGCTGCTTGGCCGGAGCATGCTTGTTTCGGGTGCGATTACCTACGGAGTGTACAAGCTGCTTCAGTGGTATTATTCCGGCGTCCGTGCAGAGGATACCTTGGCCGATTACCGGCGTTTCATGAAAAGCGTGGGGGATATTTATTTTTTCATGATTTTGTTTATCCCGCTGGCGATTCTGTTTTTCTTCTGGTTCACAAGGTCTTACGTCTCCCATTTCAAGGAGATATCGGAGGGAATACGTCATCTGGCCAATGGCGATTTTCAGCATCGCGTTCGGATTTCGTCCAAGGACGAGCTCGGGGCAATCGCGGAGGACGTGAACTTGGCCAGCCAAAAGCTGCGCGATGCCGTGGAACGCGGCGATTTTGCCGAAAGCAGCAAAGACCAGCTCGTGGTCAATCTGGCGCATGACCTGCGGACTCCGCTGACTTCCATTCTCGGTTATCTGGATCTGTTGATGAAGGATGATCAATTGACGGAGGAGCAGGCCAAACATTATACCTCCATTGCTTTCACCAAATCGCGGCGCTTGGAAAAGCTCATCGACGGGCTGTTCGAGATCACCCGAATGAACTACGGCATGCTGCCGATCAACAAGCAGAGACTGGATCTGAGCGAGCTGCTGCGTCAAATGAACGAAGAGATGTATCCCGTTTTCGAGAAAAATCATCTGACCTCCAGGCTGGACATCGAACCCGATCTGATCGTGCATGGGGACGGAGAAGTGCTGGCCCGCGTATTCGAAAATTTGCTCATGAATGCTGCCCGCCACGGCAGGGACGGATTATACGTAGATATTCGCGGCCGTACGGAAGGCGAGCAGGTGGTCATTCAGGTCGTTAACTATGGGGACAGCATCCACCCCGAAGATTTGCCTCATATTTTCGATATGTATTACAGGGGGGATCGGGCGAGAACGCTGCAGGAGGGCAGTACGGGGCTGGGGCTGTTTATCGCCAGAAATATCGTGGAACAGCATGACGGAGTCATCTCCGTGCATAGCGATGTGATTCACACGGCATTCGAAATTCGCTTGCCTGTTTTAAAGTAAGATCGGCGATTTAAGAAAAACTTTATTTTTGCCGCACTTTTTCTTAAATTGTTTCCACTATTCTTGGTATTACGAGAGAAGGGGGAACAACGTAATGAAAAAGTGGGGCTTTTTGATCGTCCTGATTGCGCTGGGGTATATTTTTCTTCGCTCTTCCGTGGCGATGCCCGACCCGGATCAAACGGGAGTGCCCGTCATGGAGCTGGGAGAAGCCGTGGACGGCTGGAGTGCTCCTGGACGGGAGATAACCCTGGATTTGCGGAACGACGTTTATCAAGGGGACTTGCTGCTCGTGAACAAGGAATATCCGGTACATGCCGAAGGCGTGCGTAAGGATATTGTCCGTTTGGCGGACGAGCGTGACTTGGATCGAGGATACGGGATTCTTGATCGGGACATTCAGCTGTCGCGCAAGGTGGCAGAGGCGTTCCGGCAGATGGTTGAAGCAGCCGCAGAAGAGGGTGTAAGGTATTTCCTGATCAGCAGCGGCTACCGGGATTTCGATAAACAACAGCAACTCTATGCGGAAAAGGGTTCCGATTACGCGCTTCCCGCCGGTCACAGCGAGCATAACCTGGGCCTTTCGCTGGATATCGGCTCGTCACTGGGTGCGATGAGTGAAGCGCCGGAGGGCGCCTGGCTGCAGGAAAACGCGTGGAAATACGGCTTCATTCTGCGGTACCCCAAAGATAAGGTGAACATCACGGGCATTCAATACGAACCATGGCACTTTCGGTATGTAGGGCTTCCGCATAGCGCGATCATGCACCACAAAGGCCTTGTGCTGGAGCAGTACCTGGAGCTGCTTCGGGAAGAGAAACGGATTGGGGTCGAACTGGATGGCAAACGTTATAGCATAACGTATTATCCGGCAACGTCGAATGCCAAAGTGTTCATTCCCGAGGAGGGCGAATATGAGATCTCGGGGGATAACATGGAAGGCGTCATTGTGACGACCAGCAACGAAGAGCAGTAGAGCCGACATGAACGCAAGGTAAGGAGGTTGCAGAGATGAACGCAAAAGGATGGCACATCAAGATCATATGGGGAGCGGCTCTGTTTCTGTACCTGATCGTATTGCTGAAACTGATCTTGTTCAAAGGAGGGGCGATCGATTTGAAGCATGTTGCGGTTCAGGTTATGGAGACGGTCAGGCGGCCGGATTTGCTGCACACCCGGTCCATGAATCTGGTACCGTTTCGGCAAATCGCGCAGGAATGGCACCAACTGTCATTGCATCATCCGGCTTCCGCCCTGAATCTGATCGGCAATGTCCTGGCTTTTGTGCCGCTGGGGATTTTCCTTTCTTTTATGCCGGGCGCGAAAAGGCTGTTCACGGCACTGCTCGCTTGCACGTTGCCGCTGCTGCTGAGTTTGGCGTTCGAGGTAACGCAGTTGCTGACAGGCATGGGTGTTTTCGACGTAGACGACCTGATCCTGAACAGCTTCGGCGGGGCGGCAGGTTATATGATTGCCGGAACGCTTGCGGCAATGGGGTCTGTTGTGCTTTCGTTAAGCAAGGTTGATGCCGGTGCGAAGAAATACAAGGAAACATAGGGCGCGATTGGACTTGTCGATACAGCCAAGTCAGACACATAAAAACATTGGGTGCAGGAGTTCGAACCTGTTTTCGGACAAATGGACTCTTGCACATGTTTGAACGATATTTAAATACCAAAAAGAAGCCCATGCTTGTGTTGCGTGAGCTTCTTTTTGGTGCAGGGGGACGGATTTCCTGCTACAGCATCATCATGCTACATTGGAGCTGAGATGGTTGGCCTTCTGCATAGGTCCGTAAGGTCGGGCTGCGCGAGGGGGATGGGTTGTTTTTTCCAGGAGAGAGCAGCTTATATGGCGAAATGGTAGATGCACCGCATGGACGCCACATACTAACGTCAGGTATGAACGCCGATTACGTAACGAACCTGAAGATTGCTTATTGGGGTGACTTGGCAAGCAAATCAGACCTAACGAATCGTAGACACGTTATTTCCTTGAGTGGTTTGCAGAAGGCTGTTTTGACGTGAAATAGGGTGTCTGAGGTTCATTAGACGTGGATGGAAGCAAAATTCGTGTATATAAGGTGTCTGGGTTTCGTTAGAATACGTGGCGGCTGTTAGCGGAACTTTTGCATGAAAGACGGGTATGATCAGAGGTGCGTTTCAACATGATACATATTTATTTTTATCTGCCACCATTAGTAGGATCGTGGACAGAAGGGGAGTGATTGTTAGGAATGGCATCCAAAGGAGAAGCATTGTATTTGGTGGCACAACGTTGCGCCACGAAGATGAGAAATATCATCAGCATTGAACATGAAATTGCGGCAGCTGCGGGAGGTACGCCGGATAAAGAGACGGTGGATCGATTGGAAAATGAAAAAGATCAACTATTGCAATCCTCAACACTTGAAGAGTTAGTGGCCATGAGAACAGTAATGATTGTTGGGGAGTCCGAGAGAGGAAGACGTTTGTTCCCGGGAACGGACAACATCGAAATTATCCATCTGCCGATCGAATTATCAGAACATGAGCTTATGGAAAAATATTCACGCTATCTCGCATTCAAAACGAGGGAAGAGTTGTTTTACGTGCTTTCGCGGCGTACGGATATATCCATTTGTTTCCGAGAGGGCATGGACATATTGAAATTGTGATTACGCCAGATCAGCAGGGGAGGCCGACAAAGTGATCCTGAAAATTATCGTATATGGCATGCATTCGTACTACTATCATGTACCAGAACAATATGCGGAATATATCCCGGATTGGATATCTGAATTTCACAGTTTTCTAAATACCTTGGAATACAAGCATCAGTTCTCTGAGTATACGGAGATGGTTGAAGAGGACGGTAGCATTTCTTTTGCAGGATTCGTCCGAGTATATGGAGCCGAAGATTTTGTGGACTGGGCAAACGTTGAGAAGATCAATCAAAGAGGTTTATATTCCATAGAAGCTCCACCAAATGATGAGCATGTCGATTGGACCTTTCATTTTTGACTCGTCAAAGAAACATAAATAAGCTCCCCACTTCGTATGGTTGTACGAAATGGGGAGCTTTGTAATATTCATTACAAGCATGAATTTTTTACAGCATTAACCTTTTTTCATCATTTGACGCAGCACTGTTTGCAGGATGCCGCCGTTATGGTAGTAATCCACGTCAACCATGCTGTCGAGACGGGCAATTACGGTGAAGTGGAACTGGGTTCCGTCTTCGCGGGTTACGTTAACCGTCAGCTCTTCACCTGGTTTCACGTCATTGCTCAGGCCCGTGATGTCATATGTCTCACGTCCGTTCAGACCGAGGCTGGACCAGCTTTGGCCTTCTTGGAATTGCAGCGGCATTACGCCCATGCCCACCAGGTTGCTGCGGTGGATGCGCTCAAAGCTCTCGGCGATGACGGCTTTGACGCCGAGCAGGAAGGTACCTTTTGCCGCCCAGTCGCGGGAGCTTCCTGTACCGTACTCTTTACCTGCGATAACGATCAGGTTCTGTCCTTCGTCCTGATACTTCATGGAAGCATCGTAGATGGACATTTCCTCATCCGTAGGCAGGTATTTCGTAATACCGCCTTCCGTGCCAGGAGCAACCTGGTTGCGGATCCGGATGTTGGCGAACGTACCACGCATCATGACTTCATGGTTACCACGGCGGGAGCCGTAGGAGTTGAAGTCTTTGCGTTCCACGCCATGGTCTTTCAGATACAGTCCGGCCGGGCTGGATGGAGCGATATTCCCCGCAGGGGAGATGTGGTCCGTCGTTACGGAGTCACCGAGCAATGCCATAACGCGTGCGGAACGGATATCCGAAATGTCGGTCAGCGTATCGCCAAGATTTTGGAAGAACGGCGGGTTCTGGATGTACGTGGAGTTCGGGTCCCACTCGTACAATTCGCCTTCCGGTACGGAAATTCGGTTCCAGCGCTCGTTTGCCGTAAATACGTTCTCGTATTTGCTGCGGAACATATCGGCGTTCAGAGAGCTTGCGATCGCATCCTTGATTTCCTGGGAGCTAGGCCACAGGTCTTTCAGGAAGACCGGCTCGTTGTTTGTATCATAACCGATCGGATCGGTTTCGAAATCGATGTTCACCGTTCCGGCCAATGCGTAAGCTACAACAAGCGGCGGCGAAGCCAGATAGTTGGCTTTGACTTGAGCGTGAACGCGTCCTTCGAAGTTACGGTTACCGGACAATACCGCCGCTACCGTCATGTCGTTCTCGGCGATCGCTTCGCTGACTTCGTCCGGAAGCGGACCGGAGTTCCCGATGCAAGTTGCGCAGCCGTATCCGGCAACGTTGAATCCGAGCTTATCGAGGTACTCGATCAGGCCCGCTTTTTCCAGATACTCCGTTACGACGAGGGAGCCTGGCGTCAAGCTGCTTTTTACGTAACCTGGTTTGGTCAGGCCGCGTTCAACCGCTTTTTTCGCCAGCAATCCTGCACCGAGCATAACGCTAGGGTTGGATGTGTTCGTGCAGCTTGTGATCGCCGCGATAACCACCGCACCTGTAGTCAGCTCGCTGGAAGAACCGTCCGGATGTTTCACAGGTACCTTTTGCGCGATCTTCTCTTCGGTCAGGCCATATCCGCCTTTGTCGATCGGCGTGCGGATGATGCTGTTGAAGCCTTCCTTCATTTGAGTCAGCTCAATGCGGTCTTGCGGACGCTTAGGTCCGGCAAGGCTCGGCACGACGGAGGCAAGGTCGAGCTCGATGACATCGGTAAACACAGGATCAGCCGTGCTGTCCGTGCGGAACATGCCTTGAGCTTTGTAGTATGCTTCCACGAGTTCAACCTGTTCGTCGGAACGGCCCGTGCTGCGCAGGTAGTTCAGCGTTTCGCTGTCAACCGGGAAGAAACCGATCGTTGCGCCGTATTCCGGTGCCATGTTGGCTACCGTGGCACGGTCTGCAAGACTGATGTTGGCAAGACCAGGTCCGTAGAACTCGACGAATTTGCCGACAACGCCTTTTTTACGCAGCATTTGCGTTACGGTCAGTGCCAGATCCGTTGCCGTTGCGCCTTCGCTCAGGCTGCCTGTCAGTTTGAACCCGATAACGTCAGGTGTTACAAAGTAGAGCGGTTGGCCCAGCATGCCTGCCTCGGCCTCGATTCCGCCGACACCCCAACCAACAACGCCAAGCCCGTTGATCATGGTGGTGTGGGAATCCGTACCTACGAGGGAGTCAGGGAATACAAGCGTTTCGCCATCAACCGTTTTCGTTGCAGCTACGGATGCGAGATACTCCAGGTTGACCTGGTGAACGATCCCTGTGGATGGTGGGACGGCACGGAAGTTGTTGAATGCCGTTTGCGCCCAACGCAGGAAACGGTAACGCTCTTCGTTGCGCTCGAACTCGACTTTAATGTTGTAGTCCAGCGCGTCGTTCGTACCGAAAGCGTCAACCATGACGGAGTGGTCGATGACGAGGTCAACCGGAACGAGCGGGTTGATTTGTTTAGGGTCTCCGCCTGCTTTTTTCACGGTGTCGCGCATGGCTGCAAGATCCACGACCACCGGCACGCCGGTGAAGTCCTGCAGGACGATCCGTGCAGGGATGAAAGGGATTTCCTTATTATTGTCACGGCCTTCTGCCCAGCCGGTCAATTGTTTGACATGGTCTTCGGTAATGGCACGTCCATCGAATTGGCGAACGGCTGCTTCGAGCAGCACTTTAATGGAGAAAGGCAGCTTGGAAAGATCGCCGTGGCCATTTTCCTGAAGAGCATCGAGACTGTAGTAGCGGTAAGATTTGCCTCCGACCTCAAGACTGCGGGCGGCGGAGAAATGATTCTTGGCTGACATACATGTACCTCCTTCAAATGTGCGATGCGATGAAGTTGAACGTTCATTCAGCGGAAACAGGCCTTCATCCATCCATGCTTCCGGTTGGTAGTTTCATTAGATGAAACACAATTTCAAAATCGTAACTTTAGTTCTAAGTATACCGTTTTCACCTCTCCACGTAAAGGGCTTTTTGCCCGCAGCATCAGGTCCGCAAAAAGAATGTATGCGTTTTCCGCATGGAGGCTGGGAGCTTTGCCCATCGATGAATTCGCATTGATCCAAACATACAACGACACGTCCTTTCATATAGATGGAAGAAAGTATGTGTGCAAGCCGGGCGGTGCATATCCCGGAGCAGAACAGCCAAAGGGGGGCTAGGCTTGGAACGCGAATGGAAGAGTGCTTTATATGCTTACGTGAACGAATACAACCGCTGCGAGATCGATCACCGTGCCTTGAAAGGCGAGCAGGTCGTGATTGACGCGATATTTAGGGCGGAACGCGAAGAACGCATGGCCAGGCTGGAGGATTGGTATCGGACGCGCCGTGCCGTTCCTCTTCGCGGCGAAACCAGCGCCAAACTGGTGCGCACGGTGTCCGAGAGCCCGGAGGAGTCCGTGGTGGATGTGCAGCTGTACGTCAGGCTGTTTTATGCCAAAGAAGGCATTACCCATCGGGATGAACGGATCGAAAGGGAGAGGCTGACCTTTCAGCGGCATAACGGCAAGTGGGTAATTGCCCGCGTCGAACGGGAAGTTTCGGAACGCCATCCTGTCGGGGATAAGGTACCCTACCATCATGCCGATTTGCAGTCGCTCAATCTCCCCTTATTGAATCGGGAGGTGCTGGGACAAGGCAGAGGGGGCGTAACCAAACAGCGGGAGTATCGGAGGGATCTGGCCGTAGCCTATGCCGACCAATGGTGGAATTCAATCAATCCGGCTTATGAAGAGTTCGAGGTGGATTGCACCAATTATGTGTCCCAATGTCTCTTTGCAGGGGGAGCACCCATCAACTATACTGGTAAAAGGGAATCGGGCTGGTGGTACAAGGGCTATGTCAACGGCTCGGAAATGTGGAGCTACAGTTGGGCGGTATCGAACGCTTTGGAACGATATTTGACCCATAGCACGCGGGGGTTGACCGCAACGGTGGTCGAACGTCCCGAACAGCTGCAGCTCGGGGACGTCGTCCTTTATGATTGGGACGGCGACGGCCGTTACCAGCACAGCACCATCGTCACCGCATTTGACGCGGGCGGCATGCCGCTGGTCAATGCGCATACGGTTGCCAGCCGCCACCGTTTCTGGGATTACCGGGATTCCTACGCCTGGACCGAACGCACGACGTATCGGCTTTTCCATATTGACAGCGTATTTTAAGCAGGGAAAAGATGCTGCGGGTGCGGTGACGGAAACATCCAGGTCCGTTTAAAATTTCTATTATATAGGTTGAACTAGACATTTACACGATAACGGAGAGGGCAGAAAGAATCTGGAGAAGCGAAGCGGTCTAAAAGCTTTCTGAAAGAAAGCTGCATCGGAAGCATAGGCTTATCACCGGATTTTCCCTTTGAAAAAAGGGGATCAAAAAAATCTGGGGATAACAGTGATCGGAAGATGGTTCTGACCACGTAGTGACTCCGTGTAAAAATCATCGGTTCAACTTATATAGAATAACAACGATGCAGGGAATGCAAACTTAACGCATCGCGCACAGACAATCGGAGGTTACGCATGAGCATGGATAAATTGACAGTTGGCGTCGTTTACGGCGGAAAATCGGGAGAGCACGAGGTTTCGCTGCAGACGGCGTTTGCTGTAACGAACGCGTTTGATTATGAAAAATACGAGTTGGTTCCTTTCTATATTTCGAAGCAGGGATCATGGAAAAAAGGACCGGTGATGCACGCGCCTTTCAAACAAATCGAGGATCTGAAGCTGGAGGAGGCTGCGGGAGGAACGAAAGAAGCGCTGAACGCGCTGTTCGGACGCCTTTACGGAGGAGATGAGACTATAGACGTCATGTTCCCGCTGCTTCACGGAACGTATGGCGAAGACGGCACGATCCAGGGCATGTTCGAAATGGCGGATATGCCTTATGTGGGGGCTGGCGTGCTCGCTTCGGCGGGCGGCATGGACAAAGTGGTCATGAAAAAGCTGTTTGCGCAAGCCGGCATTGACCAATGTGCCTTTACCTATTTTAATGCAACGCAATGGAAACAGTCCGAGCATGAGATGATGCTGCAGGTCGAAGACCAGCTGGGTTATCCGTGCTTCGTCAAACCGGCGAACCTGGGTTCCAGCGTGGGCATCTCCAAAGCGCGCAGCCGCGATGAGCTGAAACAGGCGGTCGAACTTGCGCTGCGTTATGATACCAAAGTGGTGATCGAAGAGTTCGTAGATGCGCGCGAGGTAGAAGTCAGCGTGCTCGGAAATGACGAACCGATGGCATCCGTGCCAGGGGAAATCGTCTCTTCCGGCGAATATTATGACTATGCCGCCAAATACATCGACGGACAATCGCAGATGCTGATCCCGGCTCCGCTGGATCCGGAAGCTGCCGATCGTGTCCGCGAAGCGGCACTGCAGGCGTTCCGCGCCATCGAAGGCAGCGGCATCACCCGCGCGGACTTTTTCATCCGCCGATCGGACGGGGCGCTGCTGATCAATGAAGTCAACACCATGCCCGGATTCACGCCGTATAGCATGTATCCACTGTTATGGCGGGAGACCGGCGTTTCCTACGCCGAGCTGCTGGACCGCATGATCGAGCTTGCCCTTGAACGTTACAAGAACAGACAGGCGCTCCAATTCGAGAGCGGCGTGAACGCATAACCTCAACCGAAAAGGAGAAATGTGGGATGGGCTTCCAGACAGAATTCAATTCCGTATGCAAATTCAAAAGCGAGCAGGAGCTGTTCGAGCTGCTGGAATACGGCCGCGGCAAAATGGTGAAGCAGGGCTTCCGGGTATTTCCCACCGGACAGAAGGTCATCGCCTATACCCCCGATAACGTGGCCGTAGCCATCGTCAAAATTTTGGCTTCCATTGCCGAAATCAACTTTCAGGGCCAGGAAGTGACGGAAGTCGAAATGCAGCTGATCCGCAAACTGACCGAAGAGGAATCGCGTATCCAGACGGCACTTGCCGACGAGATGTTTTTCGGGGAGCACGCTCAGGACTAGCCGCAGATGAACTCCGTTTTTTCATCACCGTAAAAGGGAGAGATTAGCGTCCTCGTTTTAGGGTAAAACTTGGAGGTATACAGAGGAGGCATTGACGGCCTTCCATACCATGAGTTATTTACCCCTGAACGAGAGGAAGGACGCTGCATGCTTGTACGTTTTGGATATGTGGCCATGTCCGTCATCGTCGAGAATGCGTCCCCTTCCCGCACGATGACGATGGCCAGCTTCAACAAAATCGGGGACCGGGAAGCGGCGATTCGCAAACTGGAGCGCATTGCGGCCGAGAACCTTCACAATACGCTGCGTTTGCTCAGACACAACAAGGCAAGCCGTATTCATGTTTACCGCTTCTCCTCCAAGCTGATCCCGCTGGCCACCCATGAGGATTTGAGCGACTGGGACCCGTTTCCGGCGCTGACGCATGAGTTCTCTGCCATTGGAGAGTTTGTGAAGGAGAACGGCATGCGCGTATCCTTTCATCCGGATCATTTTACGGTGCTGAGCACGCCGCGCAAGGAAGTGCTTCGCAACTCCGTTCGCGATCTGCGCCATCATGTTCGGATGTTTGAGGCCATGGGATTGGATGCAACCGCCAAAAACAACATCCATATCGGCGGCGCTTACGGGGACAAACTTGCGTCGGCCGAGCGCTTTAAGCAGCATTTCATGGAGTTGGACCCGGACATCCGGCAGAGGATCACGCTTGAGAACGACGATAAAACGTTCAATGCTCCCGAGACACTTGCCGTTTGCCAAACGCTGGGCGTACCTATGGTGCTCGACATTCATCATCAATGGGTGAACAACCAGGGCGAGAAGCCTTGGGAGCTGTGGCCAGGCGTGTTGGAGACGTGGCAGACGCCGCTGGCTCAAGCAGATGCCCCGGCGGACCGGCCTTTGCCTCCCAAAATCCACGTGTCGAGTCCCAAGAGCGAGAGGGACCCGCGCGGCCATGCCGATGGCGTGGAGTTGGAGCCTTTGCTGACGTTTTTGCGCCATATTGCCGCACATACCCCTGCCCTTGACGTCATGATTGAAGCCAAACGCAAGGATGAAGCGCTGCTTCAACTGATGCAGAAGCTGGCAGCCCTTCAGGAAGAGGGGATCGAGTGGGTGGACGAGTCTACCGTCATCATACGTCCATAACGCGAAAAGAGGCCTGGGCGGCAAGAAACTTTGCGAACTGCGGGGCGTATACTTTTAACAAGACTATTATAGGTTTGCAGATTGATATAGAAAGTAGAGTGAACGCTTTGAATGAGAAGGAAAAAACGCCTTATGTCGTGACAAGCAAGAGCTATACTGCTGTGGCGATCAACGCCGCATCCAAGGCCGGAGAATGGATCAAGAGCCGTCTTGGCACGGTTGCCGAGCCTGGCACCAAATATTCACCGCAGGACTTGGTGACAGAGGTGGATAAAGGCGCAGAGCAGATGATTCGCCGGCTGATCCTGACGCACTTTCCCGATCATGCCATCTTGGGCGAGGAAGGTGTTGAACCGGGACCGGAGGCTTCGGCCAAAGCATTGAAAGAAGCGCAGGAGGAAGAATACCTGTGGATCGTCGACCCGGTGGACGGCACGACCAATTTCGTGCATGGTTTCCCGTTCTATTCGGTATCCATCGCCTTGGCCCATCGCGGAGAAGTGATCGTGGGAGTGATCTATGATCCCTCCCGTGACGAAATGTTTGTGGCGGAAAAAGGAAAAGGAGCCTACGTTCACGGTAACCGCATGAAAGTGTCGAATGAGCAGAACCTGGCCCAAAGTCTGATTGCCGTCGGCTTCCCGGCAGATCCTACATTTGCGCTGCCGCTGAACATGGCGGCAGTGCAGGCTCTTGCGCCTCAGGTACGCAACCTGCGCGCCGGCGGATCGGCCGCCCTGCATTTGGCATACGTTGCTGCAGGTCGTCTCAGCGCGTACACCGAAGTGGGGCTGAAACCGTGGGACATCGCGGCGGGGGCACTGCTCGTGGAAGAGTCCGGCGGCCGTGTGAGCGATACGATCGGAACGCCGTACCAGTTGTCCGTGAGTCATGTCGTGGCCAGCAATGGCGCCATTCACGATGCATTGACCGACGTGCTGAAGAAAGCACGCGCCACCGGTTTGGAATAATTAGACCGAATAAGAGAAAGGAGCGAAGAGCCATGGATGAATCCAAGGAGCTGGAGCAGCGATTGCGCGAGATGTTAACCGAAGGGGAGATGGAGGATTCCGACGATACGCGTGAGCGCGAGCGTCAGGTGCTTCCTCCCAAATATGAGGTTCGCATTCAGTTGGAACATGATCCGATCGTGGAAGAAACGTTGAAATATCGGAGCATTGCACGCGAAGTGGATGACCGCTACGATCGTTACCTGGAACGTGCGGATGGCAGCAAACGAAATTCCGCTCATAAAACCACATCGGGGGAGCCCAAGAAGGGTTCTTGAGCCTGGTTTAAAATGAAGCAACATGAAGGACAGACTTTCTCTTATGGGAAAGTCTGTTCTTTGGCGTGTTAAGCTTTTGGCGACAGGACTATTAAATAATGATAGAATCGATATATTGGAAAATGGGGCCATGATGGCCTCAACCTGGCACGTCTTTATTCTGAAAAGGAGTGGGATCCGAGAATGAAACATACACGTACATGGAGATACACGGCCGCCGGTATTACAGCGAGCATGCTGGCAGGGGTGCTGCTCTTCTCCTCTTCTTCCGCACCGGCATACGCTGCCGCTGCCAATGGGAACGGGAATGCATCCGGGCAGGCAGTAAGCGCAAAAAGCAGCACTGCTGCGGTCGCAGAAACTTTCCGCATCGTCACATTAGGGGATTCCATTACGGTAGGGTACGAACCTAATTTGAAAGACCTTCCATACGGTTACGTGGAACGTCTGCAAGAGCAAGGGTTGCTTCACGGACGTACGCAGACCGACAATTTCGGCATTGCCGGACTGAAGAGCACTGGACTGAAAAACTTCGTTGCCGCGATTCGCGCTGGCCAAACGATCACTTCGGAGGCGATTCAACCGAGCTTGGCTGATCCGCGCGCAGGACAGATCGGAGCCAACGTTTCTGCCATTCGCGAGAGTCTGGCACAAGCGGATCTCGTGGCCATTACGATTGGCGGCAATGACGTTTCCGAGCTGCTCGGAACGGCGGATAAGCTTGGCAACGAGGAATTGGAGGCCAAAGTAAAGGAGCTGCTTGCCGCGTATACCAGCAATGTGAATGCGGTAATTCAGGATATCCATGCGCTTAACCCGGATGTTCGCATCGTAATCGCGGATCAGTATCAGCCGATGCCCGAAATCGGGGGCAAAGCGTTGTATGCCAAACTGATGGAGGCGGCTGCCGGTTTTACGACGACCATTGATGGGATTGCGGCCCAATCCGTCAGCGATGGCATCGATGTCAAGGTGGCTCACGTCGCGAAGGAATTCGTCGGCGGTGAAGGCACGATGACACATATGATCAAAGATCGCGATTTCCATCCGAACCAGTTTGGCTATGAAGCCATTGCCAAAGTGTTCGCCGAAACGATCTGGGGCGATTACACCAAGCTGACCGCCCCGACGTCGGGTCAACCGATGAACATTATCGTGAGCGGCAAACTGCTGGATACCCCGTACAAACCGATCAATCGCGACGGCAAAAACTATGTGGCGATCCAGGATATTGTGAATGCCGTGGGAGCCGCTACCGTGTGGGACAACAAAACGTCAACCGCAACGATTACATATGGCGAACGTAAGGTGGCCGTAAAAATCGGCGCGAGCACCGTTCAGGTTAACGGAGCGGCCGTTGCGGTGGATACGCCTGCATTCCTGAACAAGGTAGGCAAGGAGTCCAAAACGTACGTGCCGCTGGCGATGGTTGCCGAAGGTCTTGGTTTTAACGTGCAATACGTAGCGAAGTTGAAAACGGTATTTGTGAACCCATAATCGGCCTCAGAGCAGGAAAATCCATGTTGATCTTAGAATCGACATGGATTTTTTGCTGTTGGTCTATTTTTCGACCACACAGAGAATAACGCGTTTTTGTACGCCAGACTCAAAAAGTTGATTATTTATGTCTTGTCATTCGCTCATGGATGTGTAAATATGAAAATAAATTACAGTAAAGCGGAAAACATGCCAGATCACTGCACCCTTCTCCAATCAAAGGAGCGCTTTGAATGAGACAAATGAAGAACGCTTTCACGGCACTGCCCATTCACCACAAAACGATTCTTCTCATCGGATGTTTGATGCTGGTCAGCTTCACCTTCTATGTATCCGTCCTGAGTTACGTATTCAACATTTATGACCGCCAGATCTACGAGAAATCGTCCCAGGTCCTGAACATGTCTTCGGTGGGGATCGAAAACCAGCTGCGCGAAATCGCCAATCTGTCCTTCAAAGTGATGTCGGATGAACAACTGCAGCAGTACCTTCTGCAACTGGACAAGGCGGATACCGTGTATGCCCGAAATACGCTGCGCAAAAAAATTACGAACCGGCTCGTCGCGTATGCGGGTTCGGAGAAATACGTCTATTCCATGCTGTTTATCGATAACGATAACAATATCATGGCGGCAGGAAACCGGGAGGGCATCTCCAAAGATATGCAAACGGAGCTTGTCAGCCTTGGGGACAAACACGCCGGCTCCAATGCCTGGTACACGGGGGGAGATCGCCAGGCGAGACTGCTGTCCGTACGACAGGTGAAGTCATTCACCGGCGGGTTTACGCTGGAGAAGCTGGGCACCCTGATCATTCGCGTGCGGTTGGACCGGATCGTGCAGGACCAGATGCAGCACCCGGCCGAAGACTCGCAGCTCATGATCACGGACGGCAAAGAGGCCATATATCCGACGGAATCCACGGTGAGCGAGGAAGAAATCGCCGCCGAGCTTAACCGCACGCAGCCCTACGGCATCGCGACGTTCGAGCAGGGAAGGCATTTTGTGGCCCGCGCGAACTCTTCCTATACGAACTGGGTGTATTTGTACATGACCCCGTACGATCAGATGTTCAAGCAGATCCAATTTATTAAACAGCTGGTTACCGTCATTTTTATCGTGATTATGCTGACTGCATTGTTGGTCGGCGCGAAATTTTCCCGAAGCATTACCCAACCGATCGCCCAGCTGATTAAAAAAATGCGGAACATCGAAAAAGGCGATCTGGATAAACTGGAGGAAGCCGCTCTGGGAAACGTCCCCTTGTCGCCTCAAAACGAGGTCGGGCTTCTGCACCGAACGTTCAAAATGATGCTGCAGCGCATCCGGGAACTGATCGAGGAGAATTATGCGAAGCAGCTGGTCATTCGCGAAACGGAATTGAAAGCGCTTCAGGCGCAGATCAATCCCCATTTTTTGTACAACACGCTGGAGTCCATCAACTGGATGGCAAAGGTGCAGAAACAGACGCAAATTTCCGAAATGGTCGAAGCGCTCGGCTTTTTGCTGCGCAGCTCGGTCAACATGTCGGAGAAGTGGATTGCCCTGGAGAAGGAGCTGGACATCGTTCGCAGCTACGTGACGATCCAGCAAACGCGATTTGAGGAAAGGCTCGATTTCGACATGGATATTGCACCCGAGGTGACCACGGCCCGGATCCCGAAGCTGACGCTGCAGCCACTGGTGGAAAACGCGATCCATTATGCGCTTGAGCCGAGCATTGATCCATGCCAAATCCGGATCAGGGCCAGGGCTGAAGGGGATAAGGTCGTGATCGAGGTGCAGGATGACGGACTGGGCATGACGCCGGAATTCATGGAACGGCTGCAGGAAGGACGAATCAAAACGAGAGGGCAGGGCATCGGATTATCCAACATTCAGGAACGGATCAGGCTGACCTTCGGGGACGAAGGCGAGATGATCGTGAGCAGCAGACCCGGCTCGGGAACCGTAGTATCGATCAGAATACCTTGGATTAGGGAGGACGATGACGATGTACAAAGTGATGCTCGTAGATGATGAACGCGTAATTCTGGAAGGCATTTCCCAGGTCGTGGACTGGGCTGCGGCCGGTACGGAGCTGGTGGGTACCGCCAGGAACGGAGTGGAGGCATTGGACAAAATCGGTCGATCCCAACCGGATATCGTCATTACGGACATTTCGATGCCGGGACTGGACGGTCTTGGACTGATTGAGAAGGCAGCAGAGGAGTATCCAGGGGTCAGATTCATTATGCTGTCAGGATACAAAGAATTTGAATATGCGCGCAAAGCGATGCAGTTCGGGGTGAAGCACTACCTGCTAAAGCCCTGCAACGAAAATCAAATCCATGATGCATTGACAGAGCTTCTCCAGGAGCATCAAGACGCCCGGGCCAAGGAGCATGTGGCCGGCCAGATGGAGCAGCGTCTGCAGCGCGTGCTGCCGCATGTGAAAGAGCAGTTTCTGCTGGAATTCATGACCAACCGCACTTATGGCCCGGTGGATCTGGAATATTATCAGGAGCTGTTCAATCTGAAGCTGGAAGACCAGCAAGTAAGGCTGCTGCTGTTCCGGATTGTGGATGAGCATGATTATAGCCATCTGTTCGCGATTAAAAACATCGCCAGCGACCTGCTGCCTCACGCACAGCTCAGCACAACGATTGAAGGCAAGCTGCTTCTGCTGCTGAAAGACTCCGAGGGACTGGAGGCATTGAAGGACAGCATCGAAGAAGTGCGTGCCGCCTTCAAAAGGTTATACAAATTGGAAGTGACAGCCGCGCTCAGCGGGGCCGATCGCATGATCGAGTCCCGCCGCCTGTTCCGCGAAGCGCTGCAATGCCTGAATCATCGCTTTTTTCTGGGGGAAGGCAAGCTGATTACGACGGATGACCTGCATTTGGCCGGTGAAGGCGACGGTCTGCACGTCGAACAGGATGCGGACCGATTGTGCCAGCTGATCAAGTCGGGCCATACCGAGGAAGTCCAGGCCGAGGTGGAGCGTCTGTTTGAACTGCTGGCCGGTCGCCAGCTCGAAATCGGCGTCACCCGATCTTACGTGCTGCAGCTGTATTCGGCCATGATCCATGTGTGCCCGCCGGAGGAAGCTGCAGAGTTTACCCAGCGCATGGCATCCTTGCCCGAAGTGGATACATTGTCCGGCCTGAAAGGGTTTGTAGCCGAAAGCGCGGCCAGGCTGACGAACGGTTATTATAAAAACCATATCTGCCGCCAATCTTCTGCCGTGGAAAAAATGATGGATATCGTAGACCGCCACTTCGGCGAAGCTGATCTGTCCCTGAACGGGGTGGCGCATCAGATGCTCTACATGAACCCGGATTATTTGGGCAAAATTTTCAAAAAAGTGACCGGAGAGAATTTCTCCAACTATGTGAACCGTCTGCGGATTGAACGGGCATGCGACCATATCCGCCGGGGCGGAGATGTGAAAGTATTCGAGCTGGCCGAACTGTTCGGCTTTGGCGGCAACTCGCAATATTTCAGCCAAGTGTTCAAAAAATGGACCGGCATGACTCCGACGGAATTTCGGAGAACTTGCATCTAACACGAGGCCAACAAACGAATGTAGGCCATTTGTGGGAGGACGGACAGCTCTGGAGGGAGCCGGACGTCCTCCTCTGTTTTTTGAACCAACAAGACGGTTTTGTGTATTCAACTCTGTTCGTACTTTTGGGAAAATGACTTTATCAAGTTGGTGAAAGCGTTATCAGATTGAGCGGGGTAACCGATTCACCTCATACAATTCAACACAAAAGGGGAGATTGGCATGGTGAAAAAGGCAATATTCCTGATGATGGCTGCGCTGCTTGTATTTACGGCTGCATGCAGCTCCGAAGGGGGAAGCTCATCGGGCGGCGCGTCTTCGGACGGCTCGGTGAACCTTCGAATCGCTTGGTGGGGCTCGGATGCGCGTCACGAGTATACGCAGAAGGTCATTGACCTGTACAAAGAAAAAAATCCGAACGTCAAAATCGACGTGGAATACGCCTCGTTCGACGATTATTGGAAAAAGCTCGCTCCACAGGCTGCCGCGAATCAGCTGCCTGACATCGTACAGATGGACATTTCCTACATCAGCCAGTACGCACAGAACGGACAGCTCGAAGATCTGGCCCCATACCTGGGCAACCAGATCAAAGTCGATGACGTTTCCGAAAACGTAATCAGTACGGGAGTCATCAACGGCAAGCAATATGGCGTGCCAGCGGGCGTGAACGTATTGGGCTTCCAATACGACCCGGCCTTGTTGAAAAAAGCGGGCGTAGATGCCCTGCCTGAAAACATGACGTGGCAGTCGTATGAAGAGCTTGGTAAACAAGTTGCGGCCAAAGGCATGTATCTGGACGGCGGCGTGGCTCCGGACATTTTCTTCCACTACTTCCTGCGTACCAAAGGGCTGTCCCTTTATAACGCCGAAGGAACCGGCCTTGGTTACGATGACGACAAGCTGTTCGTGGAATTTTTCGGATTGATGCGCCGCATGATCGAGCAAAAGGCTGCGCCTTCGCCGGACATCGCGAACCAAACGAAAGGTATTATCGAGGAATCCGACCTGGTTAAAGGTACAGGCATCGGTATTTGGCAGTGGTCCAACCAGTTCGTGGCGGTGCAGCAGGTCGCGAACCGTCCGCTGGAATTCGCGCCTATGCCGGGGCCGGACATGGAGAAAGGGCTTTACATGCAGCCAAGTATGTACTGGGCAGTAACGTCCAACTCCAAAGTGAAGGAAGAAGCAGCCAAATTCATTGATTTCTGGGTGAACGACGTTGAGGCCAACAAGCTGATCAAAGGGGAACGCGGTGTGCCGATTTCCGGCAACATCAAGGAAGCGATCGCTTCCGAGCTGAGCGAGCCGACGAAACAAGTATTCGACTTCGTGGCCGCGATGGAACCGAAGGCTTCTCCGATGAGTCCGCCGCCGCCGGTCGGATCGCCTGAAGTGATTGCTTCCCTTGCTGACGTTGTCGAGGAACTGAACTTCGGCAGAATTACGCCGGAGCAGGCAGCGCAGACGTTCCGCAGCAACGCAGAGTCCATTTTGGCCAACAACAAGAAGTAGTTGAACGATGTTTTGCCCGCACCCATCGCGGGGAGGATGGAATCGAAGGCTGCCCGCGAACTGCGGGGGCCTTTGCCCGTCCCAGTCGAGATTGAGATGCAGATGGGGACGGCAGGCAATCCATAAAGGAGGTTTGTTACGTTGAAGCGGTATACGTCGTTGCGCAATAACTTGACCGGATACGCGTTCATCAGCCCGTTCATTATCGGCTTTTTGGGCTTTACGCTGATTCCGATGTTCGTATCCCTGTACATGTCGTTTACGAGTTACAACCTGTTTACCTCTCCGCGCTGGATCGGCATGGACAATTTCACTAAGATGTTTTTCGATGACCCGAAATACTGGAACTCAGTGAAGGTCACCTTCCTGTACGTGTTCATCGGCGTGCCGCTGAGGTTGATATTCGCCCTCTTCGTGGCGATGATCCTGAATACGGGTTCCCGCATGGTCGGCACATACCGAACGTTGTATTATCTTCCTTCCATTATCGGGGGAAGCGTGGCCGTGTCCATCATGTGGCGCAACATTTACAGCAACGAGGGTGTCATTAACAGCGCATTGACGGCAATCGGGATCGGACCGATCAGTTGGTTTGGCGATCCGAATGCGGCGCTTGTGATGCTGATCTCCCTGTCCGTTTGGCAGTTTGGTTCCTCGATGCTGATCTTCCTGGCTGGATTGAAAAATATCTCGCCGGAGATGTACGAAGCAGCAAGCGTGGATGGGGCTAACCCCGTCAGAAAGTTTTTCCGGATTACGCTTCCGCTTCTGAGTCCCATCATCCTGTTCAACATGATCATGCAAACGATCAGCGCGTTTATGACGTTTGTGCCTGCATATATCATTTCCAAAGGCGAAGGCGGCCCGATGGACGGCACGATGCTGTACTCGCTGTATCTGTTCCGCCAGGCGTTCATGTTCAACAATATGGGATACGCTTCGGCCATGGCCTGGATGATGCTGCTCATGATCGGTGTACTGACGGCAATCCTGTTCATCACATCCAAGTATTGGGTCTTCTATGAGACCGAGGGAGGGAAGAAGTAACGATGGTATGGAGAAAAGTAAAGTGGCCGGTATATCACGTATTCGTTGCTGCCCTCGCCCTGTTGATGCTGTACCCGGTGCTGTGGATGCTGTTCAGTTCCTTCAAGGAAAGCCGCACGATCTTCGTGACCGCCGAATCATTGTTCCCGACCGAATGGATCTGGAGCAACTACGCGGACGGCTGGAAGGGAACGGCAGGCAGACCATTCATGCACTATATTACGAACTCGCTCGTTATCGTGGTGATTTCCACCATCGGTGCGGTGTTGTCGTCATCACTTATCGCTTTCGGATTCGCAAGGCTGAACTTCAGAGGCCGGGGCTTCTGGTTCGGAATCATGATGTTGACCTTGATGCTGCCGCATGACGTCGTGCTCGTGCCGCAATACATCATTTTCACGAAACTCGGTTGGCTGAACACGATTTTGCCGATCGTTGTCCCTACCTTTTTCGGGATGCCGTTCTTCATCTTCCTCATGGTACAGTTCATCCGCACCATTCCGAAGGAATTGGACGAAGCAGCCACGATTGACGGTTGCGGCAAGTTCAGGCTGTATTTGCAGATCATCATGCCATTGATCAAATCCTCGCTGGCAACCGCGGCGATCTTCTCCTTCTACTGGAGATGGGAAGACCTGCTCGGACCGGTGCTGTACCTGAATTCGCCGGATAAATACACGGTGTCGATGGCGCTCAAAATGTTCTTGGACAGCGAATCCGCCTCTAACTGGGGAGCGATGTTCGCCATGTCGATCGTCAGTCTGGTTCCGGTCGTTGCCGTATTTTTCATTTTCCAGAAACAGATTGTGCAGGGAATGAGCACCAGCGGGTTGAAAGGATAATGGTGAAAACGCAACCAATTTGATCAGAGGAGGTTGTTGCCATTGAATCAAACCGGAAGTGGCCAGAACGCTGCTGTGGCGACAGCGGCAGAAGGCGACAGCGGAAGGTCTGCCAGCTGGAAGTTCAACTTCGGCCCGGGTGCCGGCGTTAACGGGTATGTCAACGTTCGCGGCGATGCCCTGTATTCGGAAAAGGTAGGGTATGGCTTCGAACCGGGTTCGCTCGTTTACGAGAAGCGGCGAGTGCTGGAGAACGGGATAGGGACCGGTGGAGGACAAGGCACGGCAGGCCAACAGGCCGAGCTTCGTTCAGGCTTCTGCATCCCGCTCAAAGCCTCGTTTCTGGTGGATGTGCCGGATGGTACTTATCAGGTGCTATTGTTAACCGGGGATGCTGCCACGGAGACGATGACGAGGGTGAAAGCAGGAGAAGGCCGATTGATGCTGCCGACTGTTCGCACATTGTCCGGACAGTGCCAGGAGCTGCGCTTCTCCGTCGTTGTACGCGGCGGGCAGCTAAGGCTTTCATTTTCAGGTCCGGCTCCGCGTCTCAATGCATTGGAAATTACGCGGGCCGATCAGACGATGACGGTATTTCTGGCGGGGGATTCCACCGTCACGGACCAGCAGGAGAGCGGGTATCCGTATTGCGGATGGGGCCAATTGCTGCCCGCGCAGTTCAAGCATGACGTAGCCGTCGACAACCATGCCCATTCGGGGCGCAGCTCGCGCAGCTTTATCGACGAAGGGCGTTTGGACGCCATCCTTGAAAAGATCAAACCCAGCGATTTTCTGTTCATCCAATTCGGACATAACGATGAAAAGCCGGACCCCGCGCGGGGAACCGAACCTTTCACGACGTATAAGCAGTATTTGAAAAAGTACATCGATGCCGCACATGCGGCTCATGCCATCCCCGTACTCATTACGCCTGTTCATCGGCGCTACTTCGGGGAAGACGGGAAGCTTACCGATACGCATGGCGATTATATCGTAGCCGTACGGGAACTGGCGGCGGAGGAAAACGTGCCACTGATCGATCTCGCTGAGCGAAGCCGGATATTGTTCGAGCAGGCGGGCGTGGAGGGCAGCAAAGATGACTTTATGTGGGTGCTGCCCGGCGAGTATTTGAATTTCCCTGGAGGCGTAGAGGATAACACGCATTTTCAGGAACGCGGGGCGCAACGTCTTGCGCAGCAGGTGGCGGAAGCCATTCGCGAGCTCCGTTTGCAGCCGCTGCAGATGTATTTGCGGTAAACAAACGTTAGCTTAACCAGCCCAAAGGAGGCAGACCAAATCATGACAGATCATGCAGGGACGGCAGTTCATGACGCGAAGGGGCATGTGTTTTGGGTCATTCCCGATGGTTATATTCCGCCGGAGAGCAGCGGCTCGCTCGAAAGCCACGAGAGCATTTGCGTGCTGAATACGGGAAGCAAGGATGCAGAGCTGGAGATCACCATTTTTTTTGAAGATCGCGAGCCTCTGGAACACATCAAAGCCGTCGTCCCGGGACGACGAACCAAACATATTCGCACGGCTTCCCTTCAAGCGAACGACCAAACCATTCCGGCAGGCGTGCCCTATGCCATTACGGTATCCAGCACCGTGCCGATTATCGTGCAGTACAGCCGGTTGGATACAACGCAATCCGAATTGGCATTGATGAGCGTTGTTGCCTTTCCGATTGCATAAGCAGATTATCCCTGATGTACGAAGAAGGTTCCCATTCCGGATTTCCGGACAGGAACCTTCTTTTGCTTTCAGGAGGAGTTGTACTTGTACGTGCTCGCATTCATAATGTTTACCTGCACTTCAACCTTTCCCAATTTAAAATCGGTAACGGGATTTGCCCGGTTTCGGGCATGCTTCTTCCACAATTCCGGATTGTGGCGGTATAGATGCTCGGCTAGGCCGTAAGCGTCTACGTGGCGGGATTGGGCGATCTTGAATGTATGGCGGATATCCTTTTGAATCTGATGCGCAGCGAGCCGTTCCATTTCCCGAACGGAGCTTGGCTTCCCGTGATCTTCGATGATCGATCCGTTCACCAAAGTGGTAAGGTCAAAACGAATACCGTTCCCTTCCGGTACTGCTTTGACGATCGTGCGCGGATCGCGAAGCGAAAGCGAGAGGAGCGGTACTTTTTTGTCCTCGGCATATACGTATAAAGGGTACTGGTAGACTTTCCCGTATTTGACGTATCGGGCACCGAAAGCGTGCTGTTCCTCGATCCTTCCCTGATTATGTCCGCCTGAAACGACATAGAATCCATCCGTCTGAATCAGCGGAGGTTTTCGTTCCCCTTGGACCCATGTCGTATTCACGGAGGTGATCGAGGGAACGAGAATCGTTGAGGCAGGCTCGCGGAATCCGTCCAAAAGCTGGTGCAATCGTATAGGCTCAAAGGAAGAGTACTGCTTGTACAGCTTCATCGGCTCAAACAATTCGATGGTCTGCATGGACTGGTTCAAGAGAGCAGAGGGCGATAACACTTTGTTTATCTCTTCCTTTGTTCCATAAATCCATGGTGTATACCGTAACTGGCCCGAATGCAGCAGCGTGTCGAAAATATCGGTCAGTTTGCTGTTCAGCGCGTTCTCGCTCAGCACGATTGCTTTGACATGCGTCCATAATGTTTGCTGCTGCGAACTCCGATAGAGATCGTTGATAGCCATATTCAGCGTTGTTCCTTTGCCTTGCCCGATCCAGATTTCGCTATCCTCCCGCTGGCTTGGTCCCTCCTGCTTGGCTATGCTCGAAAAATCTATGACTTGTGCATATGCGATATAGTGATCCTCTGCATAATCGATACCGAGGGCCGTAATGAAATTGATGCTCTGCACTTCCTTGGAATCCCAGCATCCGGATAATGGAAGGACTGCCGCACATAGAAGTACCAGAACAAGCACTTTAGATTTCAAAGGTTCGAAGCGGTTTATGAAACGGAGCTGCGGCTGCATCATGAAGAATCCTCTCCTGTACGCGTCGAGTCCTGCGTACGCAGGGCAGCCGGGCGGTTTACCCGGTCTTTGGAAGGCAGCATCGACACCGATTGCGTGAAATCTCCCGGGATGTAAGGAGAGACCGGGGATAGATAGGCAACGCCGTAACATTCCAACGAAGCGAGATGGACAAGCAGCACAAATAATCCGATCATGAAACCGTACAGGCCAAGAGTGGTGGAAAAGAGGAGCAAAAAAATGCGAACTTGGGACGTTACCCCGCTCAGCACCGTATTCACCAGAATGTAACTGGAGATGACCGATATCGCCACCGTGACGATAATGGTGGGGGAAGTAATTCCGGCGCGGATCGCGGCATCCCCGATAATCAGCCCCCCGACGACGCTGACCGTTTGCCCAAGGGCTCTGGGGAGCCTTCGGCCGGCTTCATTGAACAGTTCGAACATAAATATCATCAAAAATGCCTCCAGCGTGACGGGCAAGGGCAGGCCCATCCGCGTACCCGCGATGGTTGCCAGCAGCGGCAGGGGAACCTGCTCCAGATTAAAGCTGGTCAGCCCGATATAAAACGACGGAAAAAAACAGGCAATCAGCAGTCCGGCGATCCGCAAAATCCGCTCAAACGTCACGATAAAAAAAGGAGTGCTCTCATCCTCAGGGGATTTAAGCTGGTTAAAGAGAGTGGTCGGTGCGATGGTGGCGACCGGGGAGCCATCGAACATTACAGCAAACCGGCCGTTGAGCAGCGAGCTGACCACGTAATCGGGCCGCTCCGTGCTGTCCGTCAGCGGAAAGATGGTTTTCACGCCTCCCATCACCCCCCTCTCGATGACAGACGTGCCCATGAGGCCGTCAATCTTGATATGGTTTACGTTTCGCCGGGCCTCTTCCAAAATATCCGGATTGATGACGTCCTTAATGTACAGCAGGGCCACGGAGGTCTGGGTACGCTCCCCTTGAACGAATTTTTCGTAACACATGGAGTCGCTTTTTAACCGTTTGCGGATGAGCGCGATATTTGTGCTGAGTTCCTCCGTAAAACCGTCCCGGGGACCTTTCACGGAGGTTTCGATCGCTGATTCTTCCGGCGAACGCCCCGGCACGGAGGCGATATCGAGACTGTATGCCGGTTGGCCGGAACCAAAGATCAGCAGTAACTGTCCGCTGAAGATGAGCCGGTTCATGTCCGGAATATTCCCGATATGAGCAATAGGGGTTAGAGCAAGTCCCAATTCAGTGGGCAGCGCCTTGCCGCTTTCCTGTGAAACATGCTCGATTCGTGGAACCACATACTGATTGATCTGTTTGAGGTCCGTCAGCCCTTCGCAATACACGAGGATCACGGGCCATTCAGGATGGAGTTCTCCCGAAGGATACCCTTGAACCACGACGTCCGCGCAGGCACGGAACGTTTCTTTCAGGGAACTGAGCAGGGATTCATGCGATTCAGCTTTTATCGTTTTCTGTTTCTGCTCCATGATGTTTCCTCCTTTGGGAACGTGAGCTGAACCAGGCAGTGATTGTGGCAAGAATGGCGAGGGTTCCGAGATACAGCATATTGGCAGGGAAAATATAGTGAACGAGCCAGGACTCGAACGTGATGTCATTAAAGGGAAGCAGCATGCTCATAAACATCAGGATCGTTATCGTGCTGATCAAGGCTACCCTTTTCCGAACGCTATTAATATGCCATATCTCCACCACGATATACATGGCGAGGGAGATTCGGGTGAAAGCTCCTGCGAGCCATTGGTAGATGGAGAAAAAATCGGTTTGGGCAATGTACTTTCCTAATGACGCGATTCTCCATTCTTCAAATGCCGGGTACCGCATCCGCGCAGCCTCAAAGGGGTCGAATTCGACGATGGCCCCGATGAGGGGGCCCAGCGTCAAACCTACCATGATGCAGGCCAGCAAGAGGTATTGCCACACTCAAATCCGCGATTTCAGATGCGGCTGGATGTACCAAATGAAGAGCAGTTCGAACAGACCCGCCAGACTATAGAGGGATCCTTTCAAAATAGGGGGCCATCCATTCTCCAACAAGGGAAGCAGACGGGAGTAGTCTTTGTATTGCATATTGACGATCGACACATAAAAACCGAGCAATACAACAAGCGGCAGCAGAAGGCCTGCCGTAAAGGCCATCGCGCGCATGCCTTTATAAGCGGTATACCCGCATGCTGCCATCAAGGCGATGCTTGTGGCGATTACGGGAGTGTCCTGCAAATAGTTGGTTTTGGCCCAGGTCGTTGTGTCATGAAGCGTGAAATAGATCACCGAGAGGAAAAACAGGCTATTGGTGATCTTCAATAGCAGGCCGACCGGTCTCCCGAGCCGGTCCGTAAACCATTCATGCAGCGTCTGATGCTGAAGATGGCGGGAGACGTAGGCCAACATAAGGACGAATAGCAAAAAAGGGCCTGCAGACACAAGCACCGATATCCATGCATCCCGCTTGGCTGCCGCCAGCAGGGCAGGGATGATCAGAACGTGGCTGATCAGGCCGACACTTAACATGATGAGCATCATGGCTTGCAAAAACGAAGGCTTCATCGGTTTCATGGGAGAGCACTCTTTTCCTGGATGAATGATATGCCGCTCTCAGCATTGTTAACGCGATGAAGCCATCTCATACCGCCAAACCGAATAAGAGAGGCGATTGCCTTCGGACCCCTGTTGCATTTCTTGCTATATAAACCACACTAAACAATCACACAGGGCACTCCGAGTGCAGTACCATCTTCCGATCTCTGTTATCCCCAGATTTCTTGGATTCCCCTTTTCTAAGGAAAAATCCGGTGAACAGCCTATGCTTCCGAAGCAGCTTTCTTTCAGAAAGCTGCTTCGCTTCTCCAGATCGGTTCTGCCCCTCCGTTAACGTGTGTATCTTTTTTGCGGTTTATATAGCATCCGGCTTGACGCTCAAGTCTATTCAGCTCTGTCCGCTTCGTTCGGCATGGAGCGGAGATTGATGATTTGACGTGTTTGACCGCCCTTGTTTTTTGCCGCTTAAATTGGTGCCGAGCACGCCCGCAATGATGAGCAAGGCTCCGATGACATGGTAACCGCTGACCGGTTCATGCAAGATCCATGCTCCTCCCGCAATGGACACCAATGTGGACAGATTGCTGAATACGCTCATTTTGGACGCTTCAAGATGGGTGAGCGCGAAGCTGGACAGCAGCGTCGAGAACATGGTAGACAGTATCGCCAAATAGGCCAGTGCCATGAGGTATGTTCCATTTCCCAAAGGCTGGACATACTCGGCCATCGTACCTAAGTAGGCATGACGGACAAGGGAAACCGCGTTAAAGGCAAGGCAGCCGATCATCAAGGTGACCCAAGTGAGCTCCAGCGGTTTGTATTTTCGGGTCAAAGGCCGGGCCAACACGCCATACCCGGCGAAGGAGACGGCGGAGAGCAGGAGCAGCAGGATTCCTTTCACATTGCCGATGGACATTGATGCCCCCTTCATAGCAAACAAAAAGACGACGCCGGATACGGACAGCAGCAGAAACAGTTTTTGCGCCAGTGTTGTTCGTTCTTTCAGAAAGAGCGAAGCGAGAACAAGCGTAAACACCGGGACCAGTGCTTGGATAATGCCCGCTTCAGAGGAATTGGACGTGACGAGCCCGAACGTCTGGAAAGCAAAAAACAGGACGGGAGACAGCAGACCTAGCGGAATGATTCGCCATAAATCCTTGGCAGACAAGCGGATGCGCACCATGCCGAGCGCGATCGGCATGCTGACAACGATCAGGGAAAGAGCAAAGCGATGGGCTAACACGTCGAGCGGATGAGCGACGGCCACCGTCATTTTGGCAAACATAAAGGATAAACCGATAATCATGGCATATAAAACGGCTGCAACGTAAGCGTAAGCCCGGGCAGACGTATGTTTCATGTGATTTCCTCCAATCGTGAGTGATTGCAGATCGGACAGCGAAGTGCAATGCCAAACAAACTTCCGTCATCTGCAAGAGCATCTGTTGTGTGATCGTTTTCAATATACGCCCTGACAAGGCGTGGTACAATGATGAAAAACATGGATTGTACCGGTACAGTTTAGGAGGATTTATGTGAAAAAATATGAAACCATTGCGCGATCGCTCGAACGATGGATGCAAGAGCAAACAGCACGGCAGGGACTGGGGAGTTGGAACGAGAGGGGCATCAAGCTGCCTCCCGTTCGATCGCTGGCCAAGCAGTATCAATGCAGCATCAGCACCGTGCTGCGTGCCTACGAATGGCTGGAGCGGCGCCATCTAGTGTATGCGGTCCCCCAATCGGGATATTATGCGGTGCCTAATGGTGGAGGGCCGGAAGAAGGGAAATGGGAAGGGCCGCTCGATTTCGCTTCGGCCGCGCCGGATTCGCGCGTATTTCCGTATGCCGATTTTCGCCATTGCGTGGACCAGGCGATGGAGAAGAAACAAGCTGAGCTGTTTCGTTACGGCACCGACCGCGGTTTGCCCTCATTGATTGAATTGTTGGCCAAACAGTTCGCCGATTATCAGGTGTTCGCGCAAGCCGGGCAGATGTTTATCACGTCAGGGGTACAGCAAGCGCTGGCGGTGCTTGCGCTCATGGATTTTCCGAACGGGAAGAGGCGGGTGCTGATCGAGCTTCCGGGCTATCACAACATGCCTCCCTTGCTGAAGGGGCTTAATGTGCCCTTTGCCGGGGTCAAGAGAACGGTGGACGGTCTGGATTGGGAAGACCTGGAGCGGAGTTTCAAGGAAGACGATATCAAGTTTTTCTATGTGATGCCTCGCTTTCATAATCCGCTGGGGACATCCTTAAACGCCAATGAAAAAAAGAGGCTGATCCGCCTTGCGCAAAAGCATGACGTATATTTGGTGGAGGACGATTTTCTCGCCGATCTGGAGAGCGATTCGAAGCAAGACCCGTTGTGGTCTGCCGATACGGAAGGGCGGGTCATTTATTTAAAGAGTTATTCCAAAATTCTGTTTCCCGGGCTGCGCCTTGGCGTCGCCGTGCTGCCGCATGAACTTGTTCCGCTGTTCGGGGCCCATAAGAGAATGCTGGACATCGATACTTCGCTGCTGTCGCAGGCGGCGCTCGAAATCTATATTCGAAGCGGCATGTTCGCCCATCATGGCAAAGTGATTCGTGGCAGGTATGCCGCGCGCATGCGCAAGGTGCATGAGCAGCTGGATCGCTTCCCCGATTTTGCTCCGTTTGCGGAGGCGCCGCGTACCGGAGGAGAACATACGGTGCTGCCTTTGCCTGAGCGCATGCCTTTGGCTGTGCTGGTATCGCGCTTGGAGAAACGCGGCGTATTGGTGGATACAACGGAACGGTATTATCCGGACGGTTTGCAGCAGCAGGATAAAATGCTGCGGCTCAACATTTCCAACGTGCCTGGCCAGCGGGTTGCGGAGGGCATGGACATCATTCGCGAGGAGATCATGAAGCTGGACGCTGCTGGACAAAGAACGTCGAAAGGTTAAGGTGGCAGCGGACAGCGGCTCCAACATGTGCTTCGCTCGCAAAAACAAAGGCGTATGAGCAAACTGGACAAGCCAGTGTTCATACGCCTTGTTTGCGTTCAATGGGTCCGTCGTTCTTTATGCCTGGGCCATCGCTTTAAACGAAGCTTCGGCGGCTTCGATCGTTTGCTGTACATCCTCATCCGTATGCGCGGTCGTCAGGAACCAAGCCTCGTATTTGGATGGGGCGAGGTTGATCCCGCGATCCAGCATGTTGCGGAAGAACGCGGCAAATTGCTCGCCGTCCGTGTCTTGGGCTTCATCGTAGTTCGTTACCGGATGGCTGCAGAAATGGGTGGAGAACGCACCGCGAATGCGGTTGATCGTCAGGGCAATGCCGTGGCGGTCCGCAGAAGCTTGCAGGCCGGCCGTAAGTTCAGTCGCCAGACGTTCCATCTCGTCATACACGCCCTCGCCCTGAAGAACCTCCAGGCAGGCGATGCCTGCGGAGATGGAAGCCGGATTGCCAGCCATCGTTCCTGCCTGATACGCAGGTCCGAGCGGCGCAACTTGCTCCATCACGTGTTTTTTGCCGCCATAGGCTCCGATCGGCAGGCCGCCGCCGATGATTTTGCCCAGGGCCGTCAGATCCGGTTCAATCTGTGCATGGTTTTCCAATCCGGCATACGTCTGGGTGGAGCCGTAGTGGAAACGGAATGCCGTGATAACCTCATCGTAAATGACGAGCGAGCCATTGGCTCTGGCCATGGCGCAAAGGCCTTCGAGGAAGCCCGGTTTCGGCATGACCATGCCGAAGTTGCCGACGATCGGCTCAACCATAACGGCGGCTACATCATCGCCCCAGCGTTCCAACGCTTCTTTCAGTCCGTCCAGGTCATTGTAAGGCACCGTAATGACCTCGTGCGCAATGCTCGTCGGAATGCCGGCACTGTCCGGAATGCCCAGCGTCGATGGGCCAGAGCCTGCAGCAACGAGCACCAGGTCGGAGTGGCCGTGGTAACATCCGGCAAACTTCACGATTTTGTTGCGTTTGGTGTAAGCGCGAGCGACGCGGATCGTGGTCATGACCGCTTCCGTTCCCGAGTTGACGAAGCGGACCTTGTCCATCGAAGGAATGGCTTCCTTCAGCATTTTGGCCAGCTTGATCTCCAATTCGGTCGGTGTGCCGTACAGCACGCCGTTGGCGGCCGCTTCCGCAATCGCTTGGGTAATATGCGGATGCGCATGCCCGGTGATAATCGGTCCGTAGGCTGCCAGGTAATCAATGTAGCGGTTGTCGTCCACATCCCAGAAGTGGGCGCCCTGAGCCTTTTTCATAAACACAGGCGAACCGCCGCCCACGGCTTTGAATGAGCGGGAAGGGCTGTTGACGCCTCCGACGATATGTTGAAGCGCTTCGTTGTATAAAACCTCGGAGCGGGAACGTGATGGATTCATGGAATAACTTCCTTTCGTGATATAGAAATATCGGTTTGCTTTTGATAAAAGTCATATATAACAATACCAGTTTGGCATGCAAGATCAAATGAAGATTTGCACAAAAATCAGGCGAAACCGGACAAAAACGTTTGTTGAAGCAGCCTCTGCGAAGGCAGAACGCTCCTAAGAAGTCGTTTCCACCTCCTTAGAATTCACCGATCCCGCGACAAACATGCTGAAACCAGGCGGAATACAGCGCAGCAAAAAAGGCAGCCGGATGGCTGCCTTTGGCAAAGCGTGATCATGCATGGTGAACTTTTATTGTGCAGGCTGCCCGGTATCCTGATCATCACCGCTGGCCGTCTTGTCATTGGCCGCATCCTGGCTGTCGTTCTGCTCCACAGGCGGATGGATGATATCCTGCACATGCTGCTTCAATTTCTCTTCGCTCGTTACGGTCAGAACCTGGGCGCCGCCTGGCGTGCGCTCTTCTTTCAGCAAGTCCATGGGCGGAACTTGCTCGCTGCCGTTCATGCTGCTCTGGTACCCGAGTCCGCCGAGCTTCCACATGTCGGAAAGAGTCAGGTTCGTATCGACGTAAGGGCTGACCTCCTCCAAAATGCTAGGCAGCTTGGCAATCGTTGTGGTCGATTGCATTTTCGCCGCAACGGCTTTCAGAAATTCGCGTTGGCGCTCCGAACGCGCAAAGTCGGACATGGCGTCATGACGGAAACGCACATACATCAGGGCCGTTTCGCCGTCCAGGTGCTGATAGCCCTTCTTCAGGTCGATATCATATTCGTTGTTGTCGGCTTTACTCGTATAGTGCATGTCCTTCTCGACATCGAAATCGACGCCTCCAACCGCATCCACCAGTTTGATGAATCCTTGGAAATCCGTATACACATAATATTGGACAGGGATGCCCAGTAGGTCGCTGACCGCATTCATGGCCACGTTCGGACCATGGGTGATGGCGGTATTGATTCGCTCTTTGCCGTACCCCTCAATATTTACATAGGTGTCCCGCAAAATGGAAAAGAGATTGATCTTTTTCGTAAGCGGGTCAAGCGATACAACCATCATGCTGTCGGAACGGGGGACTTCGCCTTTCTTTAGTCCGCGCGCATCAACGCCCATCACGAGAATATTTACGGTATCCGTACCCTCCCATTTTGGCGGATCCGGCGTATTTACTTTTTCGACATTTTCAATGCCGGCAAACGGAGATTCGTCGCCTTCCTTTTGCAAGCCATTCAATTGATTCAGAATAGAACCGAAATAAAATGCCGCCGCTCCGCCAACAAGCAGGATGAAGGCGGCAAGAGAAATCCATATGGTTCTCTTCGTCTTTCTGGTCATGCTAGCTCTCCTTTGTATTCAAAATGAAAGAACAAAATAAGTCCAAACGCTGAATCAGACCGAGGTCTTCCGTTCAGTTCCCCTTCACGACAAATGCGAAAAGAGTGAAAACCTCGCAGATGATTAAAGCTTGCTGAATTTTGACTGATACCATTATAATTTCTTTTTGGGCTACAAGCAATTTCAACAAAATCCAAGTGAGGTATAAACATGCTGGCGATTGATGTCAAAGATTTGCGCAAGTCATTCAGCGTGCAGAAGAGCCGCGGCGGGCTCAAGGGCGCGTTTCAGGATCTGTTTGCACGTCAATACCAGGAAGTGTTGGCTGTAAACGATATCTCGTTTCAAATTCCGCAGGGCGAAATCTGCGGTTATATCGGAGAGAACGGTGCCGGGAAATCAACGACGATCAAAATGTTGACCGGCATTTTGGTGCCTACTTCGGGACACATCTCGGTGGGCGGATACGTTCCCTATCAGGAACGCGAAAAATTCGTGCAGAACATCGGCGTTGTGTTCGGACAGCGAAGCCAGTTGTGGTGGGATATCGGGGTCATCGAGTCGTTCCATCTGCTGCGGAAGGTGTATAAAGTCGGAGAAGCCGATTTCCGCAAACGGTTGGACGAATTGGTTGAGCGATTGCAGCTGCAGGAACTGCTGAACCGTCCGGTTCGCAAATTGAGCCTCGGCCAACGGATGCGCTGCGAGCTGGTGGCTGCCCTGCTGCACAACCCGGAGATCGTCTTTTTGGACGAACCGACCATCGGCCTCGATATCGTCGTCAAGTCGGAAATCCGCGAGTTTTTGAAAGACATGAACAGAGAACATGGCACAACGATTCTGCTGACGACACATGACTTGCAGGATATTGAAGCATTGTGCTCCAGAGTGATCATGCTGGATGCGGGCAATATCATTTATGATGGCGGGCTTGATCATCTGAAGTCTCAGTGGGGGACGGAGCGCGAAATTCGCTTCAAATTCGGAAAGGCCTATCCGCTAAGCCGCATGCAGGAATGGACTGCCGAACTGCCTGTGCGCTGGACGGCGGAGAATGAATTGTCGGCTTCGGTTTGGATTCCGCTGGAGCTCAACGTGTCCGACGTGCTGGCCCGGGTAGTGGGACAAGCGGACATTACGGATATTCAAATCATCGAAACCAATACGGATGAGATTGTGCGCAGCATCTACCAATCCGGTTCTGCGGATCGCCCTGAAATCGCAGGCGCCGAGAACGAAGCGGCAGGTGTATCCTGAAATGAACGGCGCTTATCTTGATTTTATACGCATTCGTTTTCTGACCATGCTGGCCTACCGGGTCAATTATTATTCCGGTATTCTGATATATACGCTTAACATCGGCGTGTATTACTTCACCTGGCAAGCTATCTATGGAAGCAGCGGCGAGCTTGGCGGTTTCACGGCAGCTCAGATGACGACCTATGTGGCCGTATCCTGGATGGCCCGGGCGTTTTACTTCAACAATCTGGACCGCGAGATCGCTGCGGACATCCGGGACGGCACGATTGCGATCCAATTCATACGACCGATCAACTATGTCATGGTCAAAATGATGCAGGGGCTCGGCGAAGGCGTATTCCGTTTTCTGCTGTTCATGATTCCGGGGATGCTGATTGCAATCCTGCTGTTCCCGGTTGAACTTCCGACCGCACCGTCGGCATGGATCGGATTTCTGGTCATGCTGTTCTTCAGCTTCCTGATCAACTCCCAGATCAACGTCATTACGGGGCTGGCCGCGTTTTTCGTCGAAAACAACGAAGGCATGATGCGCATGAAACGCGTAGTCGTCGATTTGTTTTCCGGCCTGATCGTGCCAATCAGCCTGTATCCGGGCTGGCTGGCGGCCGTGATGAAGGTGCTGCCCTTCCAGGCTATTACCTATTTGCCAGGCTCCGTGTTTACCGGACGGGTGGAAGGCACGGGAATCTGGAACGTACTGGGCCTGCAAGTATTATGGTTCGTCGTGCTGTTGATTCCGATGGTGCTGATCTGGCGCCAGGCGCGCAAGCGTCTGTTCGTGCAAGGAGGGTGACGGAATGTACTATTTGGGACTTGTATGGGAATATTTGAAAAATTACATGAAAACAAGGCTGACTTATCGGGCCGACTTCTGGGTTGAAATCATATCCGATCTGCTCTTTCAGGCCACGAACCTGATTTTTATCTTTGTGGTGTTCCGCCACACCGATAATCTGGGCGGCTGGAGCGAAAGCGAGGTCCTGTTCGTCTACGGTTATTTCATGGTGCCTTACGGCATTTTCAGCTGTTTCATCAACATGTGGGGGTTCAGCGAGCGTTATATCGTCAAGGGCGAGATGGACCGCATTTTGACAAGGCCGGCTCACAATTTGTTTCAAATCCTGCTGGAGAACGTGGACCCGCCCGCACTGGTGGGATCGTTCATCGGACTTGTCATCATGGTTCTCAGCGGAGCCGAAATGGGACTGGTGCTGGAGTGGTGGCATATTCCGGCGCTTGCCATCCTCGCGATCAGCTCGGTGCTGATCTATGCCGGGATTTATACGGCTCTGACGTCGCTGTCCTTTTATTCGGATGCGCCTACGGGCATTTTGCCATTGATGTACAACATTCAGGGATACGGGCGTTATCCCGTAACCATCTACAATCGCGCCATTCAGGTGCTGCTCACCTGGATCATTCCATTTGCGTTCGTGGGCATTTATCCGGCGGCCTTGTTCCTGGACCGGGCCGAAATGCATCGGATGGCCTTGCTTACGCCTGTCATGGGAATCGTTTTTGGGGCCATCGGACTGACATTATGGAATTTTGGCGTGAAACGATATCGCGGCGCAGGTTCGTAACATGACACTGTCCGCATAAACGGATTGAAGGAGGAATGCAGAATGACAGTAACGGAAGGCATGCAGGTTCCCGATTTCGAGCTGCCGTCCAGCTCGGGCGAACGTGTGAAGTTATCCGATTATCGCGGACAACGCGTGCTGCTCTATTTTTATCCCAAGGACTTAACCTCTGCCTGCTCGCAGCAGGCCTGCGATTTTCGCGATCGACATGAGGAATTCCAGGGGATGAACACGGTGATTCTGGGCATCAGCACAGATCCGATGAAACAGCATGACAAATTCATCGCCAAATATGGGCTTCCATTTGTCCTGTTGTCGGATGAGGAGCACAGCGTGGCCGAACAATTCGGAGTGTGGCAGCTTAAAAAGATGTACGGCCGGGAGTACATGGGCATCGTCCGTTCTACTTTTCTGATTGACGAAGAGGGGAAGCTGTTGAAGCAATGGTCCAAGGTGCGCGTTAAAGGGCATATCGAAGAGGCGCTCGAGGCGGTAAAGGCGCTGTAGTCACATATCTTAAGTGAATCCAAAGGTCGTGGTTGCGGATCATTCCGTAAATGCGGCCTTTTTGGCATGCACATCTTTCCAAGTGTTCTAGGAGCCGCAGATGGTATTTATCTGTCATAGCTTCCTTCAGAGCGCGGTGGTTTGCCAGAAATCTTTTTTCTGAACCGATGAATGAGCAGCAGGAATAGAGGAATGACCGTGCTTACGGTAATGTCCAATTCGAACCAGGCAGGCATGATCGTGAGCGTGTAAAATATGATGTTTGGCGCAATCAGCACGCCCATAGCAAAGAAAAGCAGCATGGACGGAAGAATCAGCGGCTTGTAATCCTGCATTTTGAAGAGCTGCGCGGTTCCCGCGATGAATGCGAAGATATGCAGCATGCTTTTGAAATACGTGGAGATCAGCCAAGCGATTGCCATCAATGCTTCGATCCGTTGGAAAAAACGGCCTATGTCAATCTTTTGGGCGAGGATGTAGGAAACGTAGATGTTATGCTGCGTTAGCATGGGGCCAAGCACCAGCAGGGACACCAGCAGCAGCATGCTTAGAAGAATGCCGCCGAACAATGCGGAGGTTAACATGTCCCTTTGAAGGTGAGGCCCTTTCGAGATATAGGGAAACAGCATGGATAGTACGATCAATTCGCCATAGGAAGTAAAGGCCCCCCGAATAATTCCATCTACGAAAGAGAGCCAGGGAATGCCGAAATAGGGCTTTAAATGGGAAGCATCGGCTTGAGGGAGCAAGGCCAGGATTAAAATCAGCATGCCCATAACGACAAACGGCGCCAACAGTTCCGCGCTTTTGCCGATCGGTCCAAGCCCCTTGAGCATCCCCCAGGTCAGCGAAGCGATGAGCAGGATGATAATGGCCCGAATCGGGGTCTTGAGATAAATCTGGGTGGTCAAGAAATCGCCGACTTCCCGGATGCATATGGCTGCTCCGACGAGAAAGTAAAACAGGTAACAGACAGCCAAAGCGAACCCGAACCAGCGACCGAGTGCGATGTAACAAATTTCGATCAGCGTCTTCCCGGGATAAGCCTTGTACAATTTGAACATCAGCCATAGAATGCAACAACCGACGGGCTGGGCCAGCAGCGAGCAGATCCAGCCGTCTTGCTGTCCTGGATACGTAACCAAGGTCGGATAGATCAGGATCATGTCTCCGATCATGACCATAAAGGTAAGCACGGCAAACTGCCGAATGGTCAGCTTCTCTTTCATTTGCATGGGCCGTACAATCCTTTCGTTAAGCAAGGGTCAATGATAGGGTCTATGAATTTTTTCGCGATCTGCCCAGGTGAACCAGCAGAAGAAGGCCCGGCAAAAGGATGCCGATGGTTGTATCCCAGTCTACCCAGTAGGGAACGATGCTGATAACAATATACGTAATGCCGGGGGCGATCAGATTCGCCAAGCCGAAGATCAGCAGGGAGGATGGAAGGATGAGAAACCGGTACTGCTTCATTTTAAATATTTCCGCAATGCCTACCGTAAAGGCATAAAGGTAGACCATCGTTTTGAAATAGGTCGATACTAACCAAGATGAAGCCATAAGTGCTTCTATTCTTTGAAAAAAGTCGCCGATGTTTATTTTTTGCGACAAAACAAAGGAAGTATAAATGTTATGCTGCGTAAGGAATGCACCCAGCACAAGCATGGCGATGGTAACCAATAGAGCAAGTACGATATTGCCCATGCCTGCCGCCACAATCAGATCCCTCGTCCGGTTCGGTGCTGCGGCTGAGTACGGCAACAACATCAACACCGGGATCGTTTCGCCAACCGGATAAATGATGCTTACCAAGATCCCTTGGGCAAAAGATACGGCATTCGTATCCTGAAACGCTTTTAAATTGCTGGTATCGGATTTCGGCAGCAAGCAGAAGGTGAGCACCAATATAAAAACGATGACGATGGGAATCAGCAGCTCGCTGGTGCGCCCCATCGTCTCCAATCCGTTATACACTCCCCAGCCGATGGCGACGACAAACATAAGAATGACGACACGAATCGGCGTGTATTGAAAAATCTGGGTGGTCATGAAGTCGCCGACCTCCCGGGTGTAGGTGGAAGCGCCGAGGATAAAAAAGAACATGTAAAAACAGGAAATGAGCGTTCCCGGCCAGAATCCCAGCACACTGCGGCATATGCCAACCAAGTTCTGGTCAGGATAGGCCCTGCCGAGTTTGAGGAACATGGCCATCAGAGCCATGCTGATAGGGACGCCAATCAAGGCACAGATCCAGGCATCTTGTTTAGCATAAGAGGTCATGACCGAAGGGTAGATCATCATCATGTCGCCCACAACCATCATGAACACAAGGGTTGCCAATTGTCTTGTTCCAAGCCGTCCCCGTTCAAGCATTTTTCTCCCCCTCTTAGCTAGGTCCCGGTTAAGCGGGCCAACAACTGATTCACAGGCTCGTAGATCCAAATAACGATATTTAGCGGGCTGGGAAACTCCCACAAGTTGACGGCAATGACGGTGAATACGGTCGCCAGCAGCAGCATGACGCTGTAGACCGCTGTTTCCTTCCATTGTTTTTGTTTGATCAGCTTGGGAAGGTCAATCCATCCTATGATGCCTGCGGCAAGGATGGCAGATAATGAAAGGAGCATGTTTTCTCAGTCCTTTATTTCGTTTTTGAACGAGTTATCCAAAGCACCTACGCGTTTGATTTGTACATTCGATTCGAATTTCACCTCAAGATTTTCGAAGTATTTGTCCCAATCCTTTTCGATTTTTTGAAAATATTTGGGATTGGCATGGTAAACTTCCTGGCCGAATCCAAAAATGTCCACGTGGTATTTTCGACGAACCGAATTGACCGAGGTTTGCATAAGCTCCACGAGGCTCTCCTGGGATTGCTTCTCCAATGCCCGAATGGCCGCCATGGCACCGATCGACATGCCGCAATCGACCGAAGCGATGGACGAAATCGTTTTGACCTTGATATGGATAACCGGTTCACCCCCGACAATTTTAGCTTTGCGTTTGGTCTTGGAGCGCAGCGTTTTCAACGTTACGACGCCCTGGCTCGACGGGCAATCGACATGGCCGACCGTTGCCACAACGTTGTCGCGGATGTAATTGTACCCTTTGGATTCTTCTTCCGTTAACCACCCAATCAGCTTATCCCCTTTGAAAATGCCTAGTCCTGTTGAACTTAGCCGCGCGGGTGATCGAATGAATGAAATATTATCCTTACTGCCGCTATTTTCGCTATTGCCTATAACCTCAATCCCCGTAATGACGGGTTGTATGCCCGGGGAAATCATGGAGTCCATGAGTTTATCCCCTGTTACCGTCGTGGTAGGAGCCCAGGTTTTGGCGGACACGTCCAGCGAGCTGAATATTTTTTCAGCCGGGATATTATCCAAAGGGGTCAGCAGATCGAGAACTTTGGTTGCGGTCGTGTTTCTTGCGATCAAAACGTAGTAATCCGGTCGCACGGACGGTTCACGCATCAAAGCCTCTGTGACATCGTAGATCCCCTGTTTTCGAGCGTACTCTTCTCCAAATACGAGTACACGTATGTGAGACATGAAAGTTTGCCTTGGACTTATCTCCGTAAGCTTCTGTATCGCTTCGAACAACGTTTTCGCAGTGGCTTGATATTGAGTCACAGGGGTACCTTTGGCACCGCCGGATTTGTTGGAAATTTCGTTCGGTACGACAACCTGAGCGCTGACCTTGATGAGCTCGCCTTCCATGTCGACGCCCAGCCCCAGCATAATGCCGAGTTCGTTGAGCTCCTGCCGATCCCAGCAGCCCGTGAGGAGAGGGAGCAGGACCACAAAGGAAAGAATCATACGCAAGCATTTGTTCATACGCCGATCTCCTGACTGAGTTATCGCTTCGTTGGTTTAGAAGATTCTCGTGTCACGTTTGACGTGCCTGTAGAAATAGGCCGGGTTTTCATACGGGACCAGGGAACACGAAAAATGGTATCCTTCAGGTCTTTCTGGACAAACGGCGCAAACGGGGACATGTACGGAACGCCAAATGAACGCAGGCTGCACAGATGGGTAACCGTAATAAGCAGCACGATCAGGATGCCGTAGAATCCGAAAGCTGCCGCGAACATCATCAGAACGAAGCGCAAAATGCGAACCGAGATCGATAACCCGTTCTCGGGAATAACGTAACTTGAAATCGCCGTGATGGACACGATGATGACCATGGCTGCCGAAACCACCCCTGCGTCTACGGCAGCCTGTCCGATTACGAGCGTACCTACGATGGATACGGCTTGCCCGACCGTCTTGGGGATGCGAATGCCGGCCTCGCGCAAAATTTCGTAGGTCAGCTCCATCAAAAGAGCCTCGATGAAAGCAGGGAAGGGAACCCCCTCACGTTGGGCAGCCAGGCTGATCAACAGATTGGTAGGCAGCATTTCCTGGTGGAAGGTCGAGATGGCAATGTAAAACGACGGTGCAAGCAAGGCGATAAAAAAAGCCAGATAACGAATCATGCGAATGAGCGTACTGATGTCCGCTCGCTGGTAATAATCTTCTGCCGATTGAAAGAAGTGCACAAACAAAGCAGGGACAAGCAGAACGAAGGGGGTCCCGTCGACAATGATGGCAACCCGGCCCTCGAGAAGAGCAGCCGATACGGTATCTGGACGCTCACTGTTATATAAGGTGGGAAATAGCGTCCTCGTTTTATCCTGAACCAATTCTTCGATATAACCGCCTTCCAGAATGCCGTCAATATCGATTTGATCGAGCCTGCTGCGCAGTTCTTTCACGACTTCCTGATCGACGGTATGCTCCAGGTAGAGGACGGCCACACGTGTTCTGGTCACCCGGCCAATCTCGCGTTCCTCGATCCATAGTTGCGGATCGCGGATTCGTTTGCGGATCAGGGCCGTGTTGGTACGCAGATTTTCCGTAAATCCCTCCATCGGTCCACGTACGACGGACTGGGAAATGGGTTCGCCGACAGAACGGTCTTCCCAGCCTGCGGCAGCGATTCTCAATCCGCGTGTGGACCCTTCCAACAGCAGGATGGCACTGCCTGCCAGCAGTGCTTTCAGAACGTCATCCATGCTATCGATGAACAAGACGGTGCTTGCGGTTAGCACGTCGTTCTGAAGATAAGTCAGATGTTCGTCATCCTTGGAAAATGAGGGCAGATCCCGCATTTGAAGCAGTGATTCCAGGATGGCGAGGTTAAGCACTTGCACATCCACAAGTCCATCGATGTATAGCAAGACGGAAGGCCATTTGTGCAAACTCTGCAATGGTCGGATCATTAAGTCGTTGCTGTGTCCCATGATGGTTTTGCAGTACTCCATATTTTCGCTCAAATTCCTGGAAATCGGGTGTGGGTCTTTTTCAGGGTTTTGCTTTGTGCCCCCCATTCCGTCCCTCCTCCCATACATCCTATATTTGCAAGTAGTATGACCGGGAATATTTCGAATTATGACAAAAAAAAGGATGAACGGCGTTGGTGGAGGAGGGGATTGCCTTAATTATTAATTTAGAATAATATCTAATTAGATAATTATCTATTTAATTTATTGAGGTGAAAAACATGTTGTTCCGCATTTCTGCAATTCGTCTGTTGCGGGATGAACCGATGTATCGGCGCCTGTTCTTGGCCGGATTGTTGACGGGAATAGGCGACCGGTTCTGTCAAGTGGCCATGCTTGCCATAATTATTCGGATCACAGGTTCAGGAGTTATGCTCGGGGGCGCCTTGGCACTGCGCGTACTGCCATTTTTATTGCTTGCTCCGGTCGGTGGTTGGCTGACGAAGTATTTTTCCCGCAGAAATATCATGCTGACCATCAATTGCATAAGGGTTCCCCTTGCTCTAGGGTACCTGCTGGTGCGTCAAGCAGAGGATTTGTGGATCCTCTATGTCGCAACGGCGCTGTTGGCTTGTGCAGAAGCTGTATATGCACCCGTACGCAAATCTGGAATTCCGCTGTTTGTTAGGTCGGAAAATTTACTAAGGGTTAATGCTTTGGAGCAGGTATTAAATGGTGTGGTATTGATCGTGGGCGCTCTTCTGGGCGGCATTGTCTCGACTGTTTTTGGCCCACAATCCGCCTTTGTGGCAAATGCAGCAGCATTCATGCTTGCATCAGGTTTGGTTCGCCGGCTGGATGATTCATCCGGATCAAAGCCAAATGAAGGCAGGGTATTGGAGGATACGAATGTTCAAAAAAGAAATGGCTCGACTTCCGCGATCTGGCCGTTGATCCGTATGTCGATTCCGCTGCAGGTCATTATTGGGTTTGAATTGCTGGTTCCCGTAATTAATGGCATCGACAACGTCCTTATCTCGGTTTATGCAATCCAAGTGTTTGGGCTTGGTGATTGGGGAGTGGGGATGTTCTATTCTTCACTTGGCTTGGGGCTGGTACTAAGCAGTTTGTGTTCTCGATATGTCAGAGGAAGGTTGCTTGCAGGGGTTGTCATATGTTTGCTCATTGAAGGAAGCCTGCTCATGGTGCTGAGCGGGGCCCCGGGTCCAATAAGCGCCGTCATCATCTATCTATCGCTCGCTTTCATGTCAGGAATTGGGAATATATGCCTGGACACATTGCTTATGATCAAAGTCCCGAAGAAACATAGGGGAGTGATCTACGGTGTGGTGACGGCATGGAGCGGCAGCGTGCTTGGGCTCTCCATGTTCGGTGCAGGTGTTTTGCTGGAAAGGATGGACCCGCGCCAATTGGGTTTTGCGGGGGGACTCGGGTTTGCCGTGCTCGCGCTATTTTTGAGTGCGTATGCATGGATCCGGGATCGCCGGGTTTTTGGCAGGAATGAAGCGTAACGAAAAGGAGCCCGCACAGCATCTGGCGGCTCCTTTTACGGAACGGCACACAGCGATGCCTATTCCGCGTTTTGTTTTTGTCTTTGGCTGACGGGAACGGATTTCCGCGCGAAGCGTTGCCCCAAAGCTTTGCGGTAACGGTAAAGCACGGCAGCGATCAGGACAAGACCGATGGCTGCGACAATATAAGCGGTGTACTGATGCGCCAGCTTGAATACGGCACTCCATCCAGGTCCGAACAATTTGCCGATGCCGAGGAAAAGGACGACCCAGAATAATGCACCAGTATATGCATAGAGAGCGAACTTACGGAAAGAGATGGCCGCTATGCCGGAGAAATAACCGGTAAAGTGGCGGACTCCCGGGATGAAATATCCGATAAAGATCAATCCGTTGCCGTATTTGGAAAACCATTTTTGCGTTTTATCCAACTTGTCGGGTTTAAGGAAAAACCATTTTCCGTATTTCATTATAAAAGGCAATCCGGCCTTTGCCCCGATAAAATACGTGATTGTCATACCGATGGTCGTGCCGAGAAACGCAAGGATGGCGAGTATGCCGAAATCAAGCTGCCCTTTGTAAGACAAATAACCGGCATAGGCCATCGTTGTTTCTCCCGGGAAGGGAAGGGCGACGAACTCGAGCAACAGACCGAAAAACAAGACGCTGTATCCGTAGGATCCAAATAATTGCTGGATCTTATCAAGCAATTCCAATAGAGTTCACTCTCCTGAGATTCATATGAATCATGCTGCGGGGCGATCAGGCAACGATGGTTAGCAATAACTATATTTCATGCTACCGAATCTGCCGGCGAGAATCAAATACAGCTGCCAGGCTGCTGAAAATAAGTTTCATTTTTACGTCTTTTTTAGAAGCAGCCTCCATATAATTCTAACAAATCTGCTGAAGTCTAGCAGTAAAATTTCAATAGAATGCTGGAGGTTGATTCGATAATGGCGCATAGATCAAAAGAGGCAAAGATTCAAGAAGCGCGATTTCTCTATAATGCAGTACTTCTACATAAATCGGAAAGGTCCGGGTGGCGCCGAATGTTCTTTCGGTTAGTCATGACAATATGCATGGTTGCCTTAGGCGGAACGATGGGCGCATCATTCGTTTCTGCGGCTAAAGACAGCGATAGGGATAAAGTCGTCTATCTGAGTTTTGACGATGGCCCAGGCAAACATACTCCCGAAGTGCTGGATATTTTACGAAAGGAGAACGTGCCTGCCACGTTTTTTGTATTGGGGGAACAAGCGGAGCTCCATCCGAAACAGATTCGCAGAATATTGAAAGAAGGACATGCCTTGGGCAATCATACGTATAATCATCGATATAACGAACTGTACCGCGATTTTCAAACGTTCTGGGCACAGATCAAGCGTACGGAGGAAGTGATTCATGACATCACGGGAATCCGTCCTGATCTGGTTCGGGCACCAGGCGGTACTTACGGGCATTTTGACCAGAACTATTTCGATTTGTTGAAAAGAGGCGGGTATACCGTTATGGACTGGAATGTCGATAGCGGGGATTCCAAACGCAAAAACGTACCTGCCAAGGAAATTTTGCGCAATGCCACCCATGTCACAGCCGGGACAAACTCGGTGGTTGTGCTGATGCATGACGGTGGGGCGCATGCCGAGACCGTAAAGGCGCTGCCAGGCATCATCCAATTTTATAGGGATCACGGCTATCGTTTTGACGTCATGAGTTCTTCCGATCAGGAGCCTGTGCAATTTCGCGTGCATCCTAGCGAAAAATACAAGTCTCGCCAAGCTCCGAGCAAAACCTGGATTGCGCAGCATGTTGATCCGAATCGCCAATTGTGGACGACAGCGAAGAAGGAATTGAAGGTAGAAATCGGATTACTGACCGCTGAGCTCGGCCAGGATGAATTCCGCATGAGCGATCGGCAGATTATGGTTCCTCTGCGGCACTTTTTGAAAACGATCGGAGGCACCGCGAGTTGGGATGCGAAGTCCAGAACGGCAACGGTGTTATGGAAGAATCGAATGGTTCAAGTGGACCCCTCGGGCGGATGGATGACGACCAAACGATGGCATGATTCGGAGGAGCGCGCCGTCCAGGCTAAAGTCGAAATCCATGGAGGCACGATCTGGGTGCCGCTGCGCGAACTGCTGGAGCAGATGGGAGCCTCGATCCATTCCACGCAATCAACGGCTTCGGAGTGGGTGATCAAGGCGAGCCCGCCGCTCACTTCCATAGCATATTGGCGGTTCTACGACGTGATCTGAAGAATCCGGTTTATCCTTTCTACTTCCGGGCAACAATGAATCATAGATTACTATGGTTCAGAAATGCCAGTGGCAAGAAAGGTGGGAGAGGGCATGTCAACGATCCGGATGGAACATGATCATGCGGTGGAACTGCTGAATAGGGTGATGAAACGGATTGAGCAAGTCATTATTGGGAAAAGGAAGGAAATCGGGTACATTCTGACCGCCATGCTTAGCGATGGCCATGTTCTTCTGGAGGATGTGCCCGGCACGGGGAAAACGATGCTTGTGCGTGCCGTAGCATCTTCGTTGGGCTGTTCCATGGGACGCATACAGTTCACCGCGGATGTCATGCCTGCCGACGTTACGGGAGTTTCCATCTATCATTCTGCGACCGGGGAGTTCCGCTTTCGTCCCGGCCCGGTGATGTCACACATCGTTTTGGCCGACGAAATTAACCGCGCGGCACCGCGAACGCAGTCCGCCCTTCTGGAGGCGATGGAGGAGCGCTGCGTTACCGTCGATGGTACAACTCATGCGCTTCCCCGACCTTTTTTGCTGCTCGCGACACAGAATCCGCTTCAGTTCGAAGGAACATATCGATTACCTGAAGCACAGCTGGACCGTTTCATGATGAGGATCGGTCTTGGTTATCCGGAGCCGGAGCAGGAAGTGGAGCTTTTGTCCAGGGAGCGGAGCAGGGAACGGGTGGAGGGAATGAAGCCCGTCCTGCTGGCCGAAGAGGTGGTTGCGATGCAGCGCGAGGTAAGGCATGTACACGTGGATGCCGTCATTAAGCAATATCTTGTTGCCGTGGCCGTAGCTACCCGAAGCCATGCCGCCGTCAGGCTTGGAATCAGTCCGCGAGGAACGCTGGCGTGGATGACCGCGGTACAGGCACATGCTTATTTGCACGGAAGAAGTTATGTCGTTCCGGACGACGTGAAGGCAATGGCCGTGCCCGTCCTCTCGCATCGCATCCAACTGAAATCGCAGAACAGGACCGACGGAAGCAACGCCCAAGAGCAGGTCATTCGCGATGTGCTTTCAACGGTTCCCGTTCCCGTTCAGATGGCGGCGCAAGGAAGGGGACGGCGGTCATGACCGGGATTGGAGGGCGGCTGGTTCATGCGATGCTGGCAACTGCGTTGGTTGCCTTATATGTATGGCATGGCGGGAGATCGACTCTTTTTCTGGCTGCGATGGCGGTCATCATGTGGGTATATGGACTGCTGCTTCACATGCTTGGGCCACGTCGCATCCGTATTCGCAGGCATCTCCATTCCGACCGGATTGCCGTGGGGGACGTTGTCAGGGTGCGGGTTGAATTGGCATTCGATTGTCCCATCCCCCTGTTATGGATCGTTGTTTCTGACAATACGCCTGCCGGCATGCATCGAAAATGGTTCTTCCCTGGTATGAAAAGACATTTTTCATACGAGTATGAACTAAACGGGCTTCGCAGAGGGGTTCACTCATGGTCCCCCGGACGGCTTTACTGGGGCGATGCGTTCGGCTGGAACACGGCTTCTTCTGTAACGAAAGGAAGCGAACCGATCGTGGTTACGCCTGCGGTTGGAGACGGGACGGAGATTGAAGCAGGCAGCGGCTGGGCCGGTTCGGAAGATGGAACGGCGCACGATCCCCATACTACGGATAGCAGCGGTTTCGAGCTCCGCGAGTATCGGGAAGGCGATCCCCTCAGCCGGATTCATTGGAAAAGCTCGGCCAGAACAGGCAAACTGCATACATTCCTGCCGGAAACTTCGCCATGCGCTTCACTAGCTGTGCTTTTATATGAAGGAAGGACGGGATATCAGGCCCAAAACCGTGATCAGCACGATCATCCAGGGTTCGAACGGGCGGTGCAAATGGCTGCGCGCCGAATCCACGATGCCGACATGGGCCATATCCCGTTAAGGCTGTGGCTGGAGGGGAAGGAGCCCGGCATAGACGATGGTGATCGGCCATTCCCAAGGCACGCGGAGAGCGCTGAAGACAGTCTGGAACGCGCTTTGTACAGATTGGCCCATGCTCGCCTGGGTCGTTCGCCTGCCGGCCCTGACAGGCTGGAAACAAGGATGCTGGAAGACTTGCCTCAAGGTTCGGACATTGTTGTGTTTGCCGGCAAACCGGACCAAGCTCTTGTCGAATGGATTCATAGGGCGGCCGATGACGGATTTCGCGTGGAGCTGCATCTGACCGAGCACATGGCGGGAAACGTTTCTATTGGGCCGAATGAAGGTATCCGGGAAGTGAAACCAGGCCATGCAGACCCGTTAAAAGAAAATGCGAAATCCACCGAAACCTGGCTGGAACAGCTTAGGCTGTGCGGCGTTCGTATTGTTGCCGGGCCTGCCGTCAGCGGCAGCTTGTCTTTACCGGGAAAGGCGGTGGTCGTCGATGTGGGTGCGTGAACGAAAGAGCTCTGTTCTGCCATCATTCCCGGTTGGGGAGGTCGCTTGGCAAACGACCGGGGCCCGTCCGGAGCTTCCGATGGTCGCCTCGATCCTCTGGGCGTTCAGGCTGCCGATATCCGCTCTGGTGTTGATCCTTTCCATGGAGTGGATTCATCCGGTCACCTCCTCCGGACAGGAGGGGAGCGAGCGTTTTTTGAGCGTCATGTTCGGCATGTCGGCCGTGCTTCTCATGATGGGTTTGCTGCGTACGAGCTTGATGACGGGCATCGTGCTGCGAATTCCGGTTGTGCTGGTCTCGTTATCCCTGATGTATGGAGGGAATCACCCTGCAGAATGGGCATGGTCATATCCGGCAACGCTGAATGCGGATTTGGGCGCATGGATGGGAAGCGGCCGATTTAGCGCGATGAGCACGGAAACGAAAGGTTTGCTCATGCTCTGTGGATGGAGCATGCTGCTGGCTTCCGTGCAGTATCTCGTTTTGATGCGACGCAGCGTCATGCTGTTTGGCATGGGCACGATGCTGTATTTGCTATTGCTCGAAGCATTGGTGGGGTTCGATGCCTTTGGTTCCATCGTGCGGTCCGTCTTATGGTTGTTGAGCATTCAAGGTTTGCTGCAATTTTTGCGCATTACCGGCGGAGGGGGGACATACCGCCGGCGGGCCAGAACATACGGTGCATGGTGCGGCATAGCGATGGGGTCCGCAGCGTTTCTTATCCTGGTATCAACGCTTCCCATCCAGTTGGGAACGGTGGCTCCGGCCGAACGGATCTCCTTGAGCCGAATGGCCGAAAGCCTGGCCAAATGGGCAGGATATGCTCAATCGGGAAGCATTCCTGCCTCCTTGTCCGTCACCGGATATGGTACGGTGGATGCACCGATGGGCGCGCCGTTAACCCAAGGAGAAGAGATTGTGTTCACGGCTCGAAGCCCTAAGGCAACCTATTGGCGGGGGGAGACCCGTTCCTTTTATAACGGAAATTCCTGGAGCGATGCGGAGCAGCGCTTCAAGCATGCCGATCCCTCAGGTCTGCTGCGGGTTGATGGCTGGGAAAATCAGGCTTACTGGACCCGTATTCGGCAAACGATCACCATGCAGCGGGAGTGGCGGGGGTCGAGCCCGCTTTTTACGGGAGGTGTTCCGGTTCGTTTTACCTTTCTGGATCGCAACAGCGGGCACGAACCGAGTGGCCGGGAATTGCTCTCTAATGAAGATACAGGAACGTTATGGCTGGCAGGGGCTGCCGGAAGTGCGGGCGGAGTGCAGGCATATACGGTGGATGTCATGATACCATCCGCTGCACCGGAACAGCTTCGGTCGCTTGCCGCCATGCCTGGGAGCGGCGATCCTGCGCCAGTTCGCAGAACGTATCTTCAACTGCCGGACACGCTTCCGCAGCGCGTGCGTGACCTTGCATCCGACATCGTTCGGGAAAGCGAGACCCGGTATGATGCCGTTCAGGCGGTGAAAACGTATCTCGGTCAGCATGCGTCATACACGCTGGATACCCGCATGCCTCCGCGTGGAACGGATTTCGTAGACGATTTCCTGTTCGTGACTCATGCCGGGTATTGCAACCATTTCTCTACGGCGATGGTTGTGCTGCTGCGTGCGGAAGGTATTCCCGCGCGGTGGGTGAAAGGTTTTGCCCCCGGAGAACCGGATCCGCAGGTTCCGGATCGTTATGTTATCACCCAGGGGGATGCCCATTCCTGGGTGGAGGTGTATTTTCCCGGCGCGGGCTGGATTCCGTTTGAAGCAACGCCGGGATTCGGGCCGGCGCCAGGCGCTGATGCGGGCGCTGCGGCGGCCGCCGGGCAGCAGCCCGGCGAGGTTGCCCCGCCGCCGCAGGAGCATGGCGGCGGCATGGGCAGTGCGGGCGCGTGGCTGCACGCACGCGCCCGGGAGCTTGCCGCGGACCCGTGGCCCGCGGCAGCCCTTGCGGCAGCGGCGCTGCTGCTCGCCGCCGGCGCGTTCCGCATGCGGCGGCTTCGCCCCGCGCTGCGGCTGTGGCTGCTGCTGGCGTGGCCGCGCAGCAGCTTTCCGGACCGCGAGCGGCTGCTGCGCGCCGCCGCTCCGGTCTGGGCCGCGCTCGCGCGCCGGTACGGCCCGCGGCCGGAGGGCATGACGCTGCGGGAGTATGCAGCGTCTGCCCCCGTGGCCGCGGGCGCGGACAGCGCGGACGTCGCGCGGTTCGCAGCCGACTGGGAGCGGCTGCTGTACGGGCCTGAGCGTCCGCTGCGCGCGGACAGCCTCGATTTCCTGCGCCGGGCGCTGCGCCTGGCCCGGCACCACCGGGCCTCCTGACGGGCAGGCGGCGCCAACCCGCCCCGGCCGCTCACATAGACCAAGCCGATCTCAGGCACACGTGGGGTCGGATGCGTAACACCTTAGGGGCGAAAGAGAGTTCGTGGTGTTTGTCACAGTCGTGAGCGTATATATGGTAAAACCGCAGCCTTAAGCGGTATTTGCGCTTTGCTGCCGAGTTCAGTTGAAGATTAGGTTTCTGGACGCCTTGTGTCGCGTTTTGGCGCGAATGGGGCGTTTTTCCACGCAAGGATGAACAGGAGGAAGGACAAGCGTGTCCATCGCAAAAATGTCCTTATCCAGTGGAGGTTTGTCCGTCCTGACGTTGCACGGCATACATACGCAAAAATGTCGAATAAAGGAGCTTCTCCTTTCCTTGACGGTATGTTTTGTCGTTGCGTATAATTAGTTTCATTAATTGAGGGAGGCACGGTAATGAACAAGCAAAATGAAATTGTGGTTGTCCTTGACTTCGGGGGCCAGTACAACCAATTGATCGCCAGAAGAATCCGGGATCTGGGCGTGTACAGCGAGCTTTTGCCGTACAACACACCGGCTGAGAAAATTGCGGAATTGTCGCCGAAAGGGATCGTATTCTCCGGAGGTCCATCCAGCGTGTACGCAGAGAATGCGCCGCACGTCGATCCGGCCGTTTACGATCTGGGACTTCCGATCTTCGGGATCTGCTACGGCATGCAGCTTATGGCGCAGCAGCTCGAAGGTAAAGTGGAGCGCGCCGAGAAACGCGAGTATGGTAAAGCAGACCTGGCATTTGCTCCGGGCGCTGCCCTGGCTAAAGGCATCGAAGGCGAGCACACGGTATGGATGAGCCATGGAGACCACGTCGTTACGCTTCCTCCAGGATTCAAACTGGATGCAGGTACGGAAAGTGCGCCAATCGCGGCGATGAGCAATGACGAGCGCAAATTGTATGCAGTCCAGTTCCACCCGGAAGTACAGCACTCCGTGCGCGGTAATGAAATGATTCGCAACTTCCTGTACGAAATTTGCGGTTGCGAAGGCAACTGGAGCATGGAAACGTTCATCGAGGATACCGTTAACGATATTCGCGAAAAAGTGGGCGACGGCAAAGTGCTCTGCGCGCTCAGCGGCGGCGTGGATTCTTCCGTTGTAGCTGCGTTGATCCACAGAGCGATCGGCGACCAACTGACATGTATGTTCATCGATCACGGTTTGCTGCGCAAAGGCGAAGCCGAAAGCGTTATGGAGACCTTTGTTGGCAAGTTTGACATGAAAGTGGTCAAAATCGACGCACAGGAACGTTTCCTGTCCAAATTGGCGGGCGTTGACGATCCGGAACAAAAACGCAAAATCATCGGTAACGAATTCATCTACGTCTTTGACGAAGAGTCCAAAAAATTCGATGATTTCGAATTCCTGGCTCAAGGTACGCTGTACACGGATATCGTAGAGAGCGGCACGGCTACGGCTCAAACGATCAAGTCTCACCATAACGTGGGCGGTTTGCCTGAAGACATGAACTTCAAATTGATTGAGCCATTGAGCGCTCTGTTCAAGGACGAAGTTCGCAAAGTGGGAACAGAATGCGGTCTGCCGGACGAAATCGTATGGCGTCAGCCGTTCCCGGGCCCGGGTCTTGCGATCCGCGTGCTTGGCGAAGTTACGGAAGAAAAGCTGAAAATCGTACGGGATTCCGATTACATCCTGCGTGAAGAAATCATTAAGGCCGGACTGGGCCGCGAAATCTGGCAGTACTTTACGGCGCTGCCTAACATGAAGAGCGTTGGCGTTATGGGTGACGCACGTACGTATTCCTACACCGTAGGTATTCGTGCGGTGACTTCCATCGACGGCATGACGGCGGACTGGGCACGTATCCCTTGGGACGTGCTGGAGAAAATCTCCGTGCGCATCGTCAACGAAGTGGACAACGTCAACCGAATCGTGTATGACGTAACGTCCAAGCCGCCAGCAACGATCGAGTGGGAATAGGTCATTAACTATTCATGTTGTTAAGTTCGGGACAAGCCCTGGTGCTCCAGGGCTTGTTTCATGGACTAACATCGTTATTTCAGCCATAACGGCAACAATAAAGCGAAAAAGACTCTCTTTTATCTGCGTAATTTCAGCAGGATCGAAGGGAGTTTTTTTATTTTACTTTCAGATCCATTTAAGGTGGGGCATGTACACTAAGTACATCAACAACGAAAGTTGCTGAAAGGGGAACGACTCATATGAAGAACAAAAACAAAATGAACAAATGGACGATGGGTTTAAGCAGCGCAATGTTAGTGGTTATGTTGGCAGGCTGCGGAACGGCGGCACAAAATACAGAAACGGCATCAACGGACATATCGGCGACTGCGGCAGGGGCGTCTGCGGCGGACAGTTCCATCGGAGCAGAGCAGACCTCGGAAGCGAGCGAGGGACAAACCGGACAAGAGGCGGCAACGGAGGTTCCAGGAACCATGCTGATGGGTAAAATCAAGTCCATCGATGGTCAAGCCATCACGTTGTACAAGTCTTCCCAGCAGCCCGGCGAAGGCGGCCCGATGAATGAGGGAAAACAACCGCCTCAAGATGCACAGTCAGGAAACGCTCCGGCAGAAGGCGAAGAACCGCCAGCGGCGCCGGAAGGTGGGGAGGGACAAGGACTACCCCCGGGTGAGATGAACACGGAGGGTATGTTCACCGATGAGACGGTTGAAGTTGCCTTGACCGATTCGACAAAAATCGTTTCGATGACACAGGGAGAACAGGGCGGAACCGAAAGTGAGATCAGCCCCGCCGATCTGAAGGAAGGGGACATCGTGAATGTCACCTTGGATGGAGACACCTGGAATGCTTTGGAGGTTCGAGTCGGCGGCGGATTCAGCGGGGGAATGCAGCCACCGGGTGCCTGATGGAAGATATTGCTCTGCAAGAAGGAAGTCCAAACTTAAGGAACATGATTTTTCCTAGGTATGTTATGTTTAACTAACTGAGCCTAATCAACCAGCAAAGGCCCTGACCACCGTTCTTGACGGAGGCAGGGCCTTGTGTGATTAATTAATGCGGTTTCTATATCATCTATTTCCCAAGAAGTATTACTCCGGTTTTTCCTCTTGCTGCGTGTAATACAGGCGGAAAATGATGTCCTGATTATGATTGCCGAAGCCTTGTCCGAAGAGGGTGACGCCGCCGATATGCTCGGCATCTTCCTTAACGGCGATGCGCAAGGACCAATAGCTGTTGCGTATACCGATATCGTCGATGCTCACGTCGGATAATTTGACGCCATCCATAAAGGTGCCTTCTTTTTTGATGATCAAATGTTTCAGCAGCCCGTACTGGTTGACGCTTTCGAACCACCATGGCGGGTTCAGCTTGCCTTTGCCTCCGAAATCCCCAGGGCTAGTCCACATGCCCACTTCGACCCCGTTCACGATAAACGTAATGTCCGAAGGCCAGTTATTGTTGGTCAGCGGGGCCTCCGAGGAAATTTCCATCGAAATTTCAAGCTCCTCCGGATTTTCATCCCCCATCAAATAATTCGGGATCTTGTATTCGATATAACCTTGGCCGAACCACAGGATTTTGGCTTTGAGCCGATCCGGGTCCAGGAAGTAGCGCGGATCGTCAAAGATGCCGATGATGGAATCCCGCGTGCATATGCCGCAAGTGGGTTTGATCTGCAAATCGGTGAAGTGGCCGACCGAAATTTCGGTTTTGCGGATCTCCCGCGGAATGACGTCTTTGGTCGGGAATGCGATTTCAAGAGTATCCATGTTAAGGGAGCAAACCTTTTGCGCGGCTCCTCCTTTGCCGGGGGCCATCGCTGACTCGACGACGCCGGCCTTTTCGAGTTTCTTGATATGCATGGTCATGATGGCGCTGCTGAGGCCGAGAGCTTCGGCCAGTTCTTTTATATTCATCGATTTTTTGGACAGCAGGTGCACGATTTGGATGCGCACGTTGCTGGAGAGTGCTTCAAAAATATGCAGGTTTTTTTCGTTCAGGTCGATTTTCAATGTTATTCCTCCGAACAGAAATGAACTATTAACATTATTGTGAATGTTAAACGTAGAATTTAATAATATCGGATTTCGAAAGCAATCACAAGAAAAGTTGAACGGTCTCTTTAAAGAAATATACCAAATATGTTGAAAAAAAACAAAAATTAATCAGAATGATTCGGAAAAATGTAAACAAATTCAAATCATTGGAGAGATTTTACCGTTAAGGCAATTGACACATCTTAGGATTGTATTTTAGTATTTAAGTGAATTAATCAATGTAAATGTGAATTAATAAACAAAAATGTGAATGGGTCTATTCACAGAACAGGGGATGACACGATGAGTACCGTACCGACAGAAACATCGTTTATTAATCCGATTATACCGCAGAGAGCCGATCCATGGGTATACAAACATACCGACGGATATTATTATTTTACCGGCTCCGTGCCGGAATACGACCGGATTGAAGTGAGGAGAGCCCGCACGATTCAGGAATTGGGCGAGGCCGAGCCTGTTGTGGCATGGCGCAAGTATGACAAAGGGCCGATGAGTGCCAACATTTGGGCGCCGGAAATCCATTTCGTGCAAGGCAAATGGTATATCTATTTTGCTGCAGCCCGCACCACAGAAACGGTTGAAGGCCTCTTCGACCATCGCATGTTCGTGTTGGAAAACGCCTCGGCCAATCCGCTTGAAGGCGAATGGGTCGAGAAGGGACAGATCAAAACCAAATGGGAAAGCTTTGCCCTTGATGCCACTTCATTTGAGCATAAAGGCGTGCAATATCTTGTATGGGCACAGAAGGACCCTGACATTGTCGGGAATTCCAATCTGTACATCGCTTCCATGGAAAACCCGTGGACCCTTGGTTCGGAACAAGTGATGATTGCCGAGCCGACGCATGATTGGGAAAAGATTGGCTTTCTGGTGAATGAGGGAGCAGCGGTATTGAAGCGCAACGGAAAGATATTCATTGCGTTCTCTGCGAGCGCGACCGATCACAATTATTGCATGGGACTTCTTTATGCCGACGAGGACAGCGATCTTCTGGCGGCGGAAAGCTGGGTCAAGCTTCCGGAGCCCGTGTTCCAGACGAACGAGGAAGTGGGGCAATACGGACCGGGGCACAACAGTTTTACCGTATCCCCGGATGGAAGCCAGGATATTATCGTTTATCACGCACGCAACTACAAAGAGATCGAGGGCGATCCGCTGTATGATCCGAATCGGCATGCCCGCGCTCAAGTATTCGGGTGGGACGATGCAGGTTTCCCCGTATTCGGCATTCCTGTGCCGGACGGCCGTTCTTTTGAAGTGTAACGACAAACACAGCAAGATTTATTCCAGTAAAGTGGAACAAAGTGGTTGACAATGAAAGCGCTATGAATTACGATAAATTCATAAAAACATTAATCATTAATTTAAAGATTAATGTTTGGGTGGTCGGAGGGAGCACTCCTAGGCAAGCTTCCTCCATCCAGTTTCCAACGATAATGCAGGGTTATGTTTCAAGGGATTCCGATTGGATACACGCCCTGCCATATTCGTATGATATTTGAATGCGTTTACAGTTAAACATTTGGGATTGATCATTCTAGGGGGGTTCTTGTGTGAAACGTAAAAAAGGTTTAGTATCCATGGCATTTGTCTTGTTAATGGCTGTTGTGCTCGCAGGCTGCGGCTCGAACGACAAAAATACGATTACGTTCTGGACGCCATTGACGGGTGAAGATGGAGCGTACATGGATCAACTGGTCAAAGAATATAATGCCACCGAACCGGAAATCAAAGTAAAACATGTAGTCACTTCTGACATGTACACGAAACTGTCCACTGTAATCAACTCCGGCAAAGGTATTCCGGATCTGACAATTATCCACGCTGACCGCGTGCCTGGATACGTTAAGCAAAACGTACTGGAACCGATGACGAACGTGCTTGCCGGACAGCCGGAGATCAAGGAAGAAAATTACTTGCCGCAAGCTTGGTCCACGGGTAACATCGATGGCACGCAATATACCGTTCCTCTCGATATTCATAGCAACGTCATGTATTACAACAAAGACTTGTTGAAGAAATACGGCGTCGAATCTTTCCTGGACGACAACGTTGTGACCATCGACGAAATGCTTTCCCTGCAAGGGAAGCTGGATGAGGGCGACTATGTCGTCAATGATGCCCTGTTTGGTTGGGTTGTTCTGGGCCAATTGCAGAACGTCGGCGGAGACGTACAGAAAGACGGTAAACCTTCGATCAATACACCGGAAATGAAACAGGTTTACGAAAGCATCAAGAAAGTTGCCGATGCCGGCCTGATGACCCCATTCGGCGAAGATGGGTACTTGATGTTCCAATCCGGCAACGTACTGTTCTCTACGGACGGCACATGGAGCTCCACGGCGCATGCGGCCGTTGAAGGTTTGAACTTTGGTGTAACGAATGTGTACTCAACGACTGCCGATAAGTTTACGAACCGTTCTTCTTCCCACTTGTTCGCCATGATGAAGAATGAAGCAAGAACCGATGAGAAAGAGCAAGGCATCGGCAAGTTCCTGGAGTTCATCCGTCAGAATTCGATGGAGTGGGCGAAAGCCGGACAGACCGTAGCAAGTAAACAGGTCATTGAGAATCCCGAATACAAAAACTACATGCAATCGTTCTTCACATCTAACGATAAAGAAATCGAATCCCTTTACATTTACACGTATGAGTATTATCCATATATTGCAGAAGTCGTGGATAAATATTCCGTAGACATCGTTCGAGGCAATGTCGACCTCGATGAAACGCTGCAGACGATGCAAAAGGAAGTTGAAGACAAGATCGCGCAAGGCAGCAGCGGAGCCCAATGATGCCGGAACGACACAAATGGATGTGTGATGCGCACCCCGCCATTTAATTGCATTAAAAGCAATGTGCCACCTGGTTGGCGCATTGCTTTTCCCAAAGGAGAAATGAAAGGATATGAATAAACGATCTTTTGCACCGTTTCTGTTCGTTGGCCCTCACTTGATCCTGTTCCTGATGTTCATTTTGCTGCCGACGATTTACGGTATTTATGCTTCTTTCACGAAATGGAACCTGATCAACGATCCGGTATGGGTTGGATTGGATAACTATAAAACCATTTTATTCGATACCGAGTCCTCTTTCCACTTCCAGTTTTATAACGGTTTGAAGAACACATTGATCTTTGTGGTGTTAAGTGTGCCGCCTCTCATTATCATTCCGCTTCTGGTTGCGGTTGCCCTTGAGCATAAGAAGGTCAAGTTCAAAGGTTTCATGCAGGCCATTATCTACATTCCGGGTCTGATCTCCATTTCGGCGGCGGCCCTGATCTGGTCCCTTATTTTCAACAAGCAGTTGGGTATTACCGGGAATGTGTTCGGATCGGAAATATCCTGGGCGGCGAATCAGCCTTATGCATGGATTATTATTATCGTGATTTCAGTCTGGGGTGCCGTTGGTGGAAACATGATTATTTATCGTGCCTCAATCAATGGCGTTCCGGGTGATTTGTACGAGGCCGCCGAGATGGACGGTGCAGGGCCTGTGCGCAGATTTTTCAGCATTACGCTCCCTTCCATTCGTTTTCCGCTGATTTTCACGTTTGTCATGACGACAGCAGGGGCGTTTAACGTCTTCGGACAGCCTTTGATGATGACTAAAGGTGGACCGCAGCAGAGCACTCACGTGCTGATGATGTACATTCGGCAGCTGGCCTTTGGCTCCGGCGAATCGGTAGCCGGGATGGCTTCCGCGATGGCCGTGTTGCTTGGTTTGGTCATTCTGGTGATCTCCGCGCTGCAGTATTACGTGATGAACCGGAATGCCAATTAGATTGGCGGAATCGAACGTGGATAGGGAAGGAGCAGGTACAATACAATGGCGAAAAAAATAAGCATATCCAAATATATATCGTATCTCTTTTTGATCAGTATTTGCATCGTATGGGCTGTGCCCGTCATTTTCGGCATCACAACATCATTTCGTTCGCAGTCAGAGGTCGTATCGGCAGGTTTTAGTCTGCTTCCTAAAGAGTGGGACTTCGGCAACTATCTTGCCGTCTTGCAGAACACTTCAACCGCACCGATATTAAGATGGCTGGTGAACTCGCTTGTCATTGCCATTTCGCATACGGCGCTGGTCGTTTTGATCATTTCCCTTACGGGTTACGGTTATACGCGTCTCAAGTTTAAGGGAAGAGATGCCCTCTTCTTCACGCTGCTCGGCATTTCGTTTTTCCCTGGTGTCGTCAATCTGATTCCTTCATATAAAGTGATCGAAGCGCTGGGCTGGGTTAATACCGCCTGGGCGATGATCATCCCGGGGCTTGCGGGTATGGGGAATATCTTCCTCGTTCGTCAGTTCATGAAAGGCATTCCGCATGAATTGGACGAATCCGCCAAAGTGGATGGAGCAGGTGAGTTCAGAATTTACTATTCCATTATTTTGCCGCTCGTGAAACCGGTACTGATCGTCTGTGGTCTGTTCTCGTTTATCGGGTCTTGGAACGACTTCCTCTGGCCTGTTATCGTGTACACGGATGTCGAAAAAATGCCGATCACGGCAGGATTGCTGCTGCTGCAGGATATCTACGGAAACTACCGGATGATCGGACAATTGATGGGGTCTGCGATTTTGGCCATCATTCCGACATTGCTTCTGTTTATTTTTGCCCAAAAATATTTCCTTCAATCCATTAACCTCAATTCCGGGATTAAAGGGTAATGAAGCGATAACATTCATGCTTGGCTGTCGTGATTTACGGCAGCCTTTTTGGTGTTCTGTTCATATTTTTTGCTTGAACACGAACATTTGGTTTCGGTTTCAGTTTTAACATTCGTTTTTGTCATTGACAAATAGGGGACACCGCTTCTAAAATAGTGATGGAAAACAAACAAATCGCGCATACTGTTCGTATAATCCCGGGAATGGGCTCGGGAGTCTCTACGAGATCACCCTAATGATCCTGCTACGAAGAGGAGAAGATGCGGCACCATGAATTCTGCATGCAATGCGTTACCATGCGCACATGGGAATTCTTTTTTGTCTCTTCATTAGAAGAGGAGTGCCGGTCTGACCAATCGGAACCCTGGGTGCTTAATCATATGCTCAGGGTCATTTGTCGTTTTCGAAATGGCTTCATTTACTCTAAGGAGGAGTTAGTAAAACATGGATCGGTTCTTTAAATTAAAAGAAAACGGAACGACCGTCAGAACGGAGGTTGTTGCGGGACTTACCACATTCATGACGATGGCGTACATCCTGTTCGTCAATACGTTGTTCCTTGGACAAGCTGGTGCCGGCATGTCGGACAATGCGGTATTTTTTGCGACTGCCGTCGGGGCGGGTTTGATGACCATTATTATGGGGCTGTTCGTTAACATCCCGATCGCGCTTGCGCCGGGTATGGGGCTGAATGCGTACTTCATGACTGTGGTTCTCAGTTCAAATGGAGCGATTACCTGGCAGGCTGCACTCGGTGCCGTCTTTATCTCGGGTATCGTATTCATTATTCTCACTGTGACACGCATTCGCCAGATGCTGCTTGTTGCCGTGCCGCAAACGTTGAAGATTGCCATCACGGTCGGTATCGGTCTTTTCATTACAATTGTTGGTTTCAAATTGGCCAACCTGGTTGCAGTGACGGTAAACGTTGCGCCGGATGCTGACCTGAGCAAGCCTATTCCGGGCAGCAGTTTCAATTTGTCGCTGGGTAACTTCATCACGCATCATGATGCGCTGCTGGCATTGATCGGTCTTTTGCTGATTGCCGTATTAATGGTTATGCGGGTCAAAGGTGCGCTGCTCATCGGTATCGTGGCTACTACGCTGATCGGTATCCCGATGGGGGTGACCAACCTTGATGGTTTGTCCACTGCCAGCTGGTTGCCTAACTTCAGTGATCTGGCAGTGGGTCAGCTTGATCTGAAAGGCGCGATTAGCCTTGGACTGTTTGAGATCATTTTCATTTTTACATTTGTAGAACTGTTTGACACGTTCGGGACGATGGTGGGTACCGCGACACGGATGGGCATCATGAAAGACAAGAAAAAAGGCGAGAAAACGATCGGTAAAGCGATGCTCGTTGATGCTGTCGGTGTCAGCGCGGGTGCTGCGCTGGGGACGAGCACGATTACGGCGTTCGTGGAAAGTGCTTCGGGCGTAGAGGCTGGTGGGCGTACAGGCCTTACCTCGGTAACGACAGGTCTGTTGTTTATTCTTTCCTTGTTCATCGCGCCTCTTGCGCTGGTCGTACCGTCCGCTGCAACGGCTCCTGCCCTGATTATCGTGGGTGTGCTGATGATGAGCCAAGTGCGCGAAATTGAGTGGAATGATTTTCTGCAGGCGTTTCCGGCATTTCTGACCATCGTACTCATGCCTTTCACGGGCGGGATTGCGAACGGGATCTCGGCGGGGATTGTATCCTATGTCGTATTGGCAGTGTTCGGTAACCTGGTTACCGAACGCAAGGTGAAGATTCACTGGTTAATGTGGATATTAGCGATCATTGTGATTTGTCGCTTTGTATTTATGGGCGGGGAATAAAGATAATGAATTGAAGAAAGCGGAAGCGTCCGGGTGACCCGGGCTTTCGCTTTTTTTTGTTGCTTTGCAGCTTAATGCAGGATGTGCAGCGAGGAACTAAGCGCGGGGTTAGAGCCAGAGACACTTTGGGAGGTCATGACGAAATAGTATCTTCTATATAATAAGTAGGCATTTTCAGTAAGGAGGCAAAGTATGAGTTACGATTTGATGGTATTTGATACGAAAGCTGCCCCGCAGAGCAGAGAGGGATTTCTCGCATGGTATGATAAACAAACAGAGTGGAGCGAAGGTCATACATACAAAGATATCACTGTAAGTGCTGAACGACTTCAGCGTTTTTATGAAGATATGGTTCAAGTATTTCCGTCCATGGATGTGGATGACGAAACGTTTGAAGCGATGGAGGAGGAAGGGACGGACAATCGTTTAACCGAATACTCGATCGGCAGGCATATCATATATGTGGCATTTGCCTGGTCGAGGCAGAAGAGGCATATGAGACAGTGCGAGCGCTGGCAGCCAAACACCAAATCGGCTTTTTTGATGTAAGTGCTCGGAGGGGGGGCATTATCAGGCTGTAGTTTGGGGAATGGCATAACAGTACGTAGAAGCTGTGTTTCTTGAGCGTTTGGATAGAAGGGAACTTTTGCGTCACTTTCATTACAGAGAAGGGGCAGGACAATCGGCATTGGTTTGATAATTAGGTTTGAGCTAAGGGGACATCTGATAAAAAGTTTAAAAAAACACTTGCATAATATTTATGTACATGGTATATTCTAATTCCGGCCAAGAAAACACCGAGAAATATGGTGCGGCAAGCAAAGCAAATAAGCTTCGAAAAAAGAAACTTAAAAAAATGCTTGCAAAGTTGGTTCGGATGTGATAAGATATAAGAGTTGCTAAGGACAACAACCTAGTAACGAAAACGAAGTTTGATCTTTGAAAACTGAACAACGAGTGAGTAATGCGAGGGTTTTTGGTACATGTCGTATGACTGTATAAAAACCGGAGCGACATTGAGATATTTTATCTCGTCAGATTCAAAATGAGCTAATCGCTCTTTTCAATACCTCAGATG
>NZ_JAVYAE020000016.1:0-144014 GCF_032334105.1 Paenibacillus hubeiensis | reverse complement strand
CTTTGGAATTCGAGCAACAGTATTACCAAAAAACCTCATAAACGAGAGTGTCCACTTTATTGACAGAAGAGCATGAGGTTCGTTAGCCGCCTATACACCATGTTAATGTGCCTGAAGTTCGCTCGCGCGGTCGACCATTGCGATATGTGGGCGTTGTGCCGATCTATATTACCGTTCCAGCTTTGCCGTATCCGATGCGATAAACGCAAAAAAAGGAGCGATTCTTCCCCGCAGGGTGCGGGAGAATCTGCTCCTATGTTAGAGATCCGTGATGCCAACTGGCTGAATCACCCTTGAAGGGGGCACCGAGTGCTGGGTCTATGACTAGTCGCCTAAGTTTACCTCTTAACGGTTATCGACCGTTTCCGGGTACATGTCATGGTTCAACATGCGGTGCTCGGCCATCTGCTCGTATTTCGTCCCCGGTTTGCCGTAGTTGGTGTACGGGTCGATGGAGATGCCGCCGCGCGGCGTGAACTTGCCCCATACTTCGATATAGCGCGGGTCCATCAGCTTGATCAGGTCGTTCATAATGATGTTCACGCAATCCTCGTGAAAATCGCCATGGTTGCGGAAGCTGAACAAATACAGCTTGAGCGATTTGCTTTCTACCATTTTGACGTCGGGAATGTAGCTGATATAAATGGTGGCAAAGTCAGGCTGGCCCGTGATCGGGCACAAGCTTGTAAACTCCGGGCAGTTGAATTTCACGAAGTAATCGCGGTACGGATGTTTGTTGTCAAAGCTCTCCAGAATGCCAGGATCGTATTCAAACGTATATTTCGTGCCCTGGTTGCCCAGCAGCGTCAAGTCTTGCATCTCGTCAGGTTGTCTCATTGTCGTTCCGTAACTCCTTTAGGTTAAAATCCATATATTTAATCGATAGCCCGTTCATTGGGCTACACGCCGCGTTTATTGCCCCATACAAGCGTATGAAGCTGCGGCAGCACGCGAACGTCATTCAACGTCTCGGAGCCGCTCACCTTGTCAATCAGCCACTCGTAGCGTTCGAGCAGGGAGGAGGCAAGGTCTGCTGTATCCGCTGACGAGACGTCAGGATTCCCGGTTTGCAAAAAGAGAGCTGTTCCCGGATACCGCTCATGCACGCGCCGGGCATAGTCCAGGTCTGCCTCGTCAAAAATGACGATTTTCAGACTCATGCTGCGGTTCGCTGGACGCAGCGCCAGCCGCTGAACCAGATCATCCAGCACGCCCCAGTCCGTCTCCATGCCGGAGCTGGGTGGCTTCGGCGAGACGGTGACTTCGTCAATGTCCGCCAGCCAAGGCTGCCAGCGCGAGCCCTGCGTCTCTACCGCCGTGCGGATGCCCTGCTCGCGCAGCAATTGCACCAGCCCGCCCAGCGAAGCAAGCAGGGCAGGGTTGCCGCCGGAGATCGTGACGTGCGAGAAGCGGGCGCCGCCGATGCGGCGCAGCTCCTTCAGAATCTCCTCCGGCGCCATCATTTTGATCTGGTCCTTCCCGGTGCCGTCCCAGGTAAAGGCCGAATCGCACCAGGAGCAGCGGTAATCGCAGCCTGCGGTGCGCACAAACATCGTTTTTTGCCCGATGACCATGCCCTCGCCTTGAACGGTCGGCCCGAAGATTTCCATGACCGGAATGCGTCCCCCGCGTCCGCCATTCGCAGACCTGCTTTCCGGTTCGGGACGTGAGTCCATCATGGCTGGCGAATCCTGGGTTCTGTCTGCTGACGCATGCTGCAGGAGGTTATCCATCGATCATCCACTCCCGTCTCGCTTCCGCGTAGCTGGTAGGTGTCTCGTACAGACGAACGAATTCGGTTCGTCCCCCTTCGGCGAGGGATGCATAAGGCTCCGACTGCAGCGCCAGTTCCATTTGTTCGAACAGCCAGACGACCATATTTTCGGCCGTGGTGTTCATCAAAGGTAGGGTTTCGTTCAAGTATTGATGGTCGAGATACCCTTCCATGCGTGTTTTCCAAATGTCTTTGATATGTCCAAAATCAACGGTAAGCCCGGTTTCTCCCGGATAACCGCTGATGCCAAATACGACTTTGTACGTATGTCCGTGCAAGTTTTTGCACTTGCCTTCGTAACAGTGCAGGTGGTGCGCGGCGTCAAAGGTAAACTCCTTGCTGACCAGCACCCGTTTGCGATGATAGCGAAGCTGTGCAGGCAAAATGTCTTCGTCGATCCGCTGCAGCCGCTCAACGATGCGGAACGTTCCCGGTTCTCTCATCGATGATCCGCCCCCGGTATCCCTGTTTGGGTGCGTTGTTCGAGATAACGATCCAATCCGGCTCTCCGCAGCTTGCATGCCGGGCACTCGCCGCAGCCATCGCCAATGACGCCGTTGTAGCAGGTAAGCGTACGTTCGCGCACGTAATCGAAGGCGCCGAGTCGATCGGACAGCTCCCACGTTTGGGCTTTGTCCAGCCACATCAGCGGCGTATGGATTACGAACGGGTAATCCATCGACAGGTTAAGCGTAACGTTCAGCGACTTTACGAAGGAATCCCGGCAATCCGGATATCCGCTGAAATCCGTTTCGCATACACCGGTGACCAGGTGACGCGCACCTTTTTGTTTGGCCATAATCGCGGCAAAGCTGAGGAACAACAAATTTCGTCCATCGACGAACGTGCTGGGAAGCTCGCCTTCCTCATGCGTGATCTCCACATCCGTGCGGGTCAGCGCGCTTGGCGCAAGCTGATTCAGCAGACTCATATCGAGCACGGTCTGCTGCACGCCCAGATCGTGTGCGATCGCCGCCGCACATTCGATCTCCAGTTTGTGCCGTTGACCATAGTCGAAGGTGACGACTTCAACTTCGGCAAACTGCTGTTTAGCCCAGAACAGGCAGGTGGTGCTGTCCTGGCCGCCGCTGAATACAACGACTGCTTTTTCTTCGTTCAACATAAAAAAAACCTCTCCATCTTCTTAAGATCGATTCAGGCCAAAAGCCTGCATCGTCGAAGAACAGAGAAGTTCATGAACTGGCATCCATCAAAAAACACACCTTCCCGCAAACAAGCAAAAAAATGCCTGCGAAAAAGTGATCTTAGTTTTTTACATACAGATTTATCCTTCGCCATGCGGTTTCAGACGTTGTTCTGTACGCAGCACATCCGGCCGTCAGGCCTGAAATGCGCTGTAGAGGGAGTTCGCGAACCTCTCCCATGCCAAGCGGCATGGATTTTCTTCTTCAATTGTCCGGTTCAGTATAACACAATTTCAACCTTGCAGCACATGTTCTGCGGCGATCCAACATTTGACTGTCTGCAGCGGTTCGACAGGCCGGCGCTTATTTAATCAGAATGTTGCCGAACGGAATGACTTCTTTCAAGATTCGTTTGAACAGGCCATCGCCATCGTTGACGTCCCGTTCCAGCCTGTGGTTCTCGCGGCCTGCCTGAAACAGGACAGGGCCGTGTCCCGTCATTTTCCAATGATAGTTCATGTGTTGGCTGGCCAAGTGGTTGCCGTATACCGTCAGTTCCAGATGAGCATTTTCAGGATAGGCAATGACGCTGCCTGCATCCACGTACAAGGGAGCGGTGGGGTGCAGTTCCTGTTGGCACACTTGTCCCTGGGTCAGCAGGCCGATTTTGCCGTGGCCGGAAAACTTCATTTTCACGGCGTCCCGGGTGATGAACATATTTTTGATCTTCTGGATTTTGGTGTGCATGGTGACGCCGTCCGAATAAAAGAACAGATGGCGAAAGTCGTAGAGCAGGTCGCTCTCGGCCGTCAATTCCACTTCCTTCATGGTGAAGCCGGGCGGGAGTGCAGCCACAAACTGGCAAGGGCCGGTGATTTCGGACTTGATCAGCTTTTTTTTGCGGTACATGCCGGAGATGTTCATGAATTTGTCGTTGCGGCTGCTGCTTGGCCCTCGAAAGGCGACGATTTGCTGGGGGTGTAAAATATGAAGCCGGTCTTCGGGCGTAAGCGAGAACTTCACCACTTGACCGGCCCCGTCCGCTTCGACCGTGTTGAGGTTAATGTGCATGTCGTGGCTCCCTATTCTTTATATTCGGCCTGAACGGCGACGCATCCCCCAACGCATCACGCGAATCAGGATGAAATACCCCAAGATGAGACAAACGGCAGTAATGACTGTGGTTTGAATGCGTTTGGCGGTGACGTTGCGAGCGTTCTGCTGATCTTGAAGCTCGCTGACCATTTCGGTCAGTTTCTGGTTTTGGGCGACCAGCTGCTCATTTTGGGCTTTGAATGCCTCGACATTGGCCTCAGCTTGTCCCAACTGCGCAGAGGTTTCGTTCAATTGTTCCAACGTTTGCCGATAGCTTTCCTGCAGAGCATTCACTTCTCCCGGAAGCTCCGATACCCGTTCCCAACTGCTGTATATGTCTGAAAAGATGTTGGCATGTGCCGCATTTACGGTGTGCGTAAACGAAAACGCCATGATCGCGCATGCAGCGAGCAAAATTCGAAGGGTTCCGTGTTTCGACCGTTTGGGCATAGAGGCACCTTCTTTCGATTAAAATCGGTATATTCCGCGTTTCTTGGTACGGAAGGAAAATCACTATTACATTATACGTCAAAATCGGCGCAATGGGTTCAGTACTTCCTTCAGTCCCCAGTGAATTTTTGTGTTTGATCCTACGGATTTTCGGGTAATGGACATAGTCGGCCCCGGCGACTGATCATTAAATGATTAACCGCGTTTGCGTATCTGCTTTTCCCTTGGCGAAAACGCCGCTATATATGTTGAACTAGACATTTACACGATAACGGAGAGGGCAGAACCAATCTGGAGAAGCGGAGCTAAAAGCTTTCTGTAAGAAAGCTCCATCGAAAGCATACGTTTCGCATTTATCACCGGATTTTCCCCTTAAATAAGGGGATTAAAAAAATCTGGGATAACAGCGATTGGAAGATGGTACTGCGCCCGCAGTGGCCTAGTGGGATTTATTAATACGGTAACGAACAAAATATAATCATTTTCACATTGAACGAAAAGGAGTAGAAATCGATGCATACGACAGAACACACAGCACCTACCAAAAAAATAACCATTACCGTCAACGGAGAACCGATTGGAAGAGATTTGATCATAGATAGCATCACCTACGTTCCCGTGCAGAACGAACAAGACGGAAGGTCGCGAGGCGAATGGAGAGAGCGATCCGACTCATTGTAAAATTGGGACTTGGCAACAGATAGAACGGAAAAGCTTGGCTGGAGCCAAGCTTTTTTTGGGTCAAATTCTGTCGCATTTCGGCGGTTTTAGGCGAAGGGGAAAAAGTTTGTGGAAAAAAATGAAGGGAACATATGTTCCGTGACAATATAGTGTCCATTTACCCTGATAACTTAGAAGATAATACATATAAATCGGGGGAGAGACTACCAGTGAACTCAGTCTTTGAAGTAAGTTATTCGTGGAACAGAGAGGCCATTCCGACGGGGGGAGCCGACCCCGTATATATGTTGATTGAATGGCGCAGCGGTGCCTTAGCCAAAAGACCCAGAAAGACGGCACCCAAAATCGTGTCGCGTGACTTGGAATTGTTGCTCAAACCGGAATTCGGAGTTCGGCTTAAGGGAGTCTATGGTTGCCGCTCCAAGGAAACGGATATTGGCTGGGTTCTCAGGTTAGGTGACGTCTACAAAGGCGAAAGCAAAAAAATACTGCTTGAATTCGCGATGTCTCCCCGACTTTCGGGAAAGGTGCCTGTTTGCTCGGCGTATTGGAGCACCCGGAAATTAAAGCAAAGCCAAAGGGTATTGCTGCGAAGGGAACAATTGTACATCCAATACACAAGCCATCTGGGCATGTTACGCCAGCCGGATAATCCGAAGGTTGAAAAAAGCATCAAGCTCAACGAAACGGTGCCTTTGATCAAACAAGCCTTGCGCGCTTATGAACGGGGGCGTATACAAGAGGGAAGCGATATTTTGCGCAGGCATGCAGATGCCTTGTTAATCGAAGCGGTGCGCAAACAAGATATCGAATATTACGAAGAGGCCGAAATCGTCGAGAAGCTGCGTTGCCATTATGGAATGACTTATGCGGACTTGCCGCATGACAGACGCGAAAACGCGTAATAGGGAGGCTGAAAACAACGTTGGCCTGACTGATGAGGAAATGGTTGTATCTACATAGATAATAAAGGTGAATATAATAAACAGGTCGAATGTACTTAACAACATAACGAAATATTAATAGAGGTTGTGTTGAATTTCATTGAAACAACATCATGGAGGGCCGGCAAAAATGACAGACCGACTGATCCGATTAATGCGCATTATTACTCTGGTGCAGGCCAAGCCGGGAATACTGGCGCGAGAACTTGCGGAGCGGTGCGAAACAACGGAAAGGACGATATATCGCGACATGGAGGCCCTCAGTGCAATGCACATTCCCATAGCCAACATGGGACATGGGAGGGGATACATGTTTATCAGCCAATTTGCCATGTACCCTTTGAACTGGTCTGATGAAGAAACCCAAGCCTTTATGCACCTTGCTGACGTCATGGAGGATATTCGGCCTTTGCTGAAGCCGGCATTCGAGAGCGCTTATGAGAAAGTGGTGGCGTCAACCCAGAAAAACAAGAAGGAACGCGTAGCATGGTCCGAACAAATCGGCAATCTGTTCAAGGTCGGCATGCCTGTTTCACAATACGACGACCAGACAGAGGAAACGGATGATACGTTGGTCAGATTGTTCGAAGCCTGCATTTCGCAAAACACGGTCGAAGCGGAATATGCTGTTCAGCACGCCAAAGCGATGGTTCGAATTGACCCGTATTGCCTCATCCCTCGCGAGTATCGGTTTGATTTGCTTGCTTACTGTCATTTATCGGAGGGATTAAGACGTTTTCAGGTCAACCGCTTGAGGAAAATCCGGGTGATGTCACGCACGTTTCGAAAGGATGATTATTTGTTTAAATCGTACTTCCGGATGCCTTTGGCTGAACGGGGTACGGAATGGATTTCGTTCAGAATTCGATTTTCCCCCGCTATTGCCGATCAGGTATCACAGCAACCGTTCCTCGTACGCCCGGCGGTAACGAAGGAATTGGACGGTTCCCTTTTGCTTGAAACCGCGGTTAGCGATGATCAGGCCTTTTTGGGTTGGCTCGCCCAATACGGGCCCGACGCCGAGATTTTGGAGCCTGAAAACTATCGGAAAATGATGCAGGAACGCCTCAGGCAATGGCAGCGGTTATACGGATAAAATCAGTCCGATGCCTGGGTCGTTCCCCTTTAGCTTACTCTTTCGATTCGAAGAGATGGGCCAGATTACCGAAAGGGGATTCCTTCTCATCGTCTTCGTGGCTGGAATAAACGACTTTCGACACCAGTCCTTCATCATCCGCAGCACAATTCGTCTCCAATGCAAACCGATCGTACTGATGAATGAACACCTTTGCCGTATTGATGGCATCGTCCAAAGCCCGGTGCTGTGTTCCGTCGAACTCGATCCCGCAAAGCTCCAGAGCTTGGGCAAGGCCCATCTGCCGGAATTTTCCCTCCTTCCGCGTCGTGCGCGACCACTGTTGTTGCAAATCATTATGGTTTTTGATCCAGGCGACGTCCAGCCCATGGGTACGGCAGTGTGAAATCAGTTTGCTGCGATCGTCCGGCCCCCAGGAACACATATAATACGTTTCGTTGCCCATCCAGGCAATGAATGGTTTGATCGCTTCCGGAAACAGAGGGGCGGCATCGATATCCTTTTGCGTAATCCCCGTAAACTGAACCGTGTCTGTGGAAAGAACGGATTTGTTGGAAGGTCTGACGTAGGAGTGGAACGTATCGGCAATATACAGGCCGTTCTCTCCCTCGGAAACTTTGACTGCACCGATATCGATAATTTCAGAGGAATAGCGGGCATTTCGGCTAACCGTAAATTCAAGGTCATAAATGATATATGGCATGGGGTTGGCTCCTTTTACACATCGTTCTATTCAGAAAGCTTGGACCATAGAGAATCCGGATTCGTATAAAGTCTATAGATGTTACGATACTCTCATCCGATCGATGATGCAACACGCCTGTAAAATAATATGATGTGGTACGTAATCAAGGCAATGATCGCGGCTCTGGCGTCATTTTTGGAATAACGGTTGACAAAGAATTACATATGCACTAATGTGATCAAAAATGAGAACAGCGAACAACGAGGACATGATTGCGTTCCCCGGCATCAACAGAGAGGAAACCGCCTGGTGAGAGGTTTCTGCTGCCGCAGCGCAATTCCCGCCTCGCCAGCTGCGGTGGAGAACGCCTTCGGGCTGCAACCATTGCCGGGAGAGCCCGTTATGCTCAAGAGGACTGCGCCGTGTTTAAAGGCTCCAGTCGAATAAGGGTGGTACCACGACACATTCGTCCCTTGACGAGTGTGTCTTTTTTGTTTTGCCGGGGTTCCCGGGTGTGGTTTGTGCATCGCAAAATAATAATAAGAGGTGTATGTATGATGCGTCAAAGTGAATTGTTAGCTCCAACATTGCGAGAAGCGCCAGCCGAGGCGGATGCAGTCGGTCATCGTTTACTATTGCGCTCCGGGATGATTCGCCAGCTTGCGGCAGGCATTTACAACTATTTGCCGCTTGGAAGGCGTGTTCTGCTGAACGTCGAACGGATTGTGCGCGAAGAGATGGATCGGGCTGGCTGCCAGGAAGTGCTGATGCCGATCATGCAGCCGGCGGAGCTGTGGGAGCAGTCCGGCAGGTATTCGCAGTACGGTCCCGAATTGATGCGTTTCAAGGATCGTCAAACAAGGGAGTTTGCATTGGGCCCGACCCACGAGGAAGTGGTGACAGCTATTGCGAGGGATGAGGTGAATTCTTATCGCCGCTTGCCGTTCACCTTATACCAGATCGGCACGAAATTCCGGGATGAGCGCCGTCCGCGATTCGGCCTGCTGCGCGGCCGGGAATTCCTGATGAAGGATGCGTATTCCTTTGCATCCAGTTGGGATGAGCTGGATGTGACGTATCAAGCGATGAACAAGGCGTACACTCGCATTTTTGAGCGCTGCGGACTGGATTATATTTGCGTTGAGGCGGATGCGGGAACGATTGGCGGCCAGGGCGAAACGCATGAATTCATGGCGCTGGCGGAAGTGGGCGAAGATACGATCGTTACCTGCAATCACTGCGGTTATGCGGCCAATCTGGAAAAAGCGGGATACAAGTCACTGTCTTCGGAGAATGTAGCGGAGGTTTCGGCGGATACGTTCATTCGCGAAGTGTTGGCCTACATTGCAGCGGATGAAAATAGAGGGGATTCTGTCGAACGGACGACGAGTGGGGTTGATGTGAAAACATGGAAGGAGAACGGGAAAGAGCCTGTCAGGGTGCATACGCCGAATATTCGTTCCATTGCCGAGCTTTGCGCGTTTACGGGCCAAGGGGCTGAACGCATGATCAAAACATTGCTCTATCGGGCCGACGGCAGGCTGGTTGCTGCACTTGTTCGAGGGGATCACGAACTCAACGACGTTGCGCTTAAACAGGTTTTGGGTGCGGAAGAACTCGAGCTTGCCGACGAGCAGGCATTGGCGGAACATGCCGAGCTGAAAGTGGGTTTCCTGGGTCCCATCGGCCTTGACCTTCCAATCATCGTGGATGCCGACGTGGCCTCCATGACATGCGCGATCGTAGGCGCCAATGAAGTGGATTATCATTGGGTGGGCGTAAGGCCTGGCCAAGACTTTGCGTTGGAGCATGTCGATCACATTCGTTTTGCCGCGGAGGGTGATGCGTGTCCGGTATGCGGCGAGCCGCTTGCATTTACGAAGGGCATTGAGATCGGCCATATTTTCAAATTGGGCACGAAATACAGCGAGGCAATGGGGGCCTCTTTCCTGGACCGGAACGGCCGTGAGAGCGTGCCGGTGATGGGATGCTACGGCATTGGCGTATCGCGCCTGGTGGCCGCGATTGCCGAACAGCATGCAGGCGAAAACGGGATACGTTGGCCGGCAGCCGTTGCTCCGTATCAGGTGCACCTGATTCCGCTGAACTGGAAGGATGCGGCGCAGCGTGAGCTTGCCCTGAAACTGGAGCAGCAACTCGCGGATGCCGGGTATTCGGTTCTCGTCGATGATCGGGAGGAACGGGCCGGCGTAAAGTTTAACGATTCGGAATTGTTTGGCTTGCCTGTGCAAATCGTCATCGGACGTGGAGCAGCGGAGGCTAAAGTGGAATTGGGGTCGCATGCTCTTGCAGCATCCGGCGTGACGGGCAGAATCGACATGAGTGCTTCAGAGGCCTTGAATTATGTAAAAGAGCAGTTGTAGTCCGGTTCGGTGCAGCCGGAAATAATGCTAGGACCGAATAATTTGCGATAGGTTGAAACTACTGCCAAACGGGACAATGGACATGCTGATTTCAAGCGTTTTTTAAGACTAAATAACTAAAATTTTAATTTTTTGGTTTTCTTTTGTCAGTCGACTGATCAAATGTTTTATTTCGGCCAAACATGATGAAATCGTGTTGTGTATTTATGTAACTGAATGGCTGGTCATCGAGTGGTTTCCTTTCGAAGTTACCGCATCACCTCTGGAAAGTGAAACAATTGAGCCATAGTTCATGCCCCTGCTCCATTATTTCATCGTTGGGAAATTTCGAGAGCAGGGATTCATTTTCCACCCTCTAAAGAAAAAGGATGTCCCGCCATCGACCGCGGGACATCCTTGTAGTTTTTGAAGCGTCTCCTATTCGGGGTCATCAATGAATGCCGAGGGAGACGTTAACTTAACGTATTTCTTAAGAAGCCGCAGGCAGCTTCAGTTTTTGTCCTGGATAAATCCAGTGAGGGTTTTTGAGACTGTTCAGTTTTTGCAGAGCTTGCCAAGTTGTGCCGTGTTTCTTGGAGATGGAGTACAGGGTATCTCCGGATTTAACGACATATACGTTGGCTGGTGCCGGTTTGGCTGGTGTTTCCGGTTTGCTTGGTTGCGGTTTCGTCGGCTCTGGTTTAGGCTCGGTCGGAGCAGGCTCTGGCGCTGCCGGTTTTTCCGGCTCCACGGCAGGAGCTTTTGCTTCTTCTTTGATACGCCCATCGGTTTTGATATTTACCGCGCCAAGCTTTTGCATGTAGTTGATCAATGCTTCATCCATTGCGCCGTACATGCCGGAGATGGAATATTTGGTGAACATGGTGTACTCGTCGCCGCCTACCGCTGTGAAGTCATTGGTAGCCAGCTTGTAAGTAGCTTCCGGATCAAGGGCTTTGCCGCCTACCGTCACGGAGTGAACGCGGTTGCCTTTGTCCGCAGAAGCATCGATGCTGAACTTGATTCCGGATACTTGCGGGAAGCCGCCGCTTGGCTCAGGATAAGAGGCTACGCCGTTTTCCAGTGCTGCAAGGATATCCGCACCTTTGACATCGAGCGATACGACTTGGTTGCCAAAAGGAAGAACGGTGATGATGTCACCTTTGGTTACAGTACCTTCTTTGATGGAAGCGCGAATTCCGCCGCCGTTGGTCAATGCAATATCTGCTTGGGCAACGTCGCGAAGCGCATCGGCGAGCAGGTCGCCCAGATTGGATTCGCCTGCGCGAACTTGCGCACGTTCGCCGTCCAGGTGTACCGCCGTATTCGCTACTTCTTCTTTAAGGATAGGCTCTTGTTCTTTTTGGATGGAGCTGACCAGAGCAGCTACCTTTTCATTGGGTTTGATGTCTTTGGCTTCGGTTTCGTCAATCAGCGTGGCTTGCTTTTTCGTCACTTTGCCGCCGTCTACCCACAGGTCGATCACACCTACATAGTTGGTGTATTCACCGGCACTTGCAATCAGCGTTCCATGGTCGGATACGAGGCCGTCCTGCAGAACGGTGTGACTGTGTCCGTCGATGAATACGTCAATGCCAGGCACTTCTTTTACCACTTTGAAGCTTGTATCCGTACTGGAAGCGTCTTGTCCAAGGTGGCCCAGCACAACGACGACATCCACTTTGCCGCGAATTTCATTCACAAGCACTTTTGCTTCGGCAGCAGGGTCCGTAATATCGAGCCCTTCCACGTTTTTCGGATTTGTTTTGTACATCGTTTCCGGCGTGGTCAGGGCGATAATCCCGATTTTGACCCCGTCCACTTCCTTGATGATGTATGGATCGAACAGACGAGTTCCGTCTTTTTTCTTCACGTTGGCGCTGATCATCGGGAAATTCATCATATCCGCCAGCTCAAGCAGACGCTTGGAGCCGTAATTGAACTCATGGTTGCCCGGAACGATGGCTTGATAGCCTATTTCGTTCATGACTTTGACGATGCTCTCGCCTTCGACCAGTGTGGCGAAGGTTGTTCCGTGAACGGCATCGCCGGCATCAAGCAGAAGCGTGTTGGGATTTTCGCTGCGATACTTGTCCGCAATGCCCGCAACTTTGGCAAATCCCATGGCCGGTGAAGCTTCAACAGCACGCGCGTGCGTGTCGTTCGTATGTAGAATCGTAATGTGTTTGCCCGTGCCGGTAGTTGTGTCCGTTGCAGCCGCGGCAATACTTACGCTGCCAAACAGCAAACATACCGTTAGCAGAAGTGAAACGTAAGTCTTCCAGATTTTCATATGAATCCGTACCCTCCCCAAAATAATAATCTACTAAGCCGGACCCGGCTCACGTCATATTTTAACAGACTATATTAAGGAAATCTCGCGATTTGCGTAAAAATACATAACCTGAAGATGACATCTGTCCGCCTTTATCGACCGGCAGTCATTATTTTGGAAAACGGAGACCGTATGTTCTTAATGTGGGTGAAAAAAATGCTGCGCTTCACGGGGCAAGCCTGTACGCAGACAAAATTTTTCGAGCGGTTCATCCGGCTCGGGGGTGGTTCCAAAAGTCAGCAAGGCGATGGCAAACCGGTTGGCTTGCCTCTCCAGTTTGCCGGGAGCAAAGTAAGAATGCTCCTCCAGGAAAAAGCGGTTGATTCCCTTATGCAAACGGTCGTGCCCCAGCTCATGGGCGCATACGAAACGCTGCCATTCCGGAGGCAAATCGTTGTGTATGACGATAAATCTGCGCCGCAGTTTTCGGAAGTAAAGCCCTTTGGTCGATTTTCCCAAATTGGTGAACCGAATCTGTATGCCCAAGGCCCTGGCAATGCTGAACGGGCAGTTCGTCCGGTGTTTTCGAATCAGCTTGTTTACGATGTCATCCATATCAAACCACCTGCCGCAGGATTTGGTATAGGGTGCAGTGCTTCATTGGCGATCGTCCGGCTCGTTTGGCTTCTTGCGTTTGTTCATTTTTTTGGCCTCCCAGAATAGCCCGGTAAGCACGTCCTTGATTCGCTTTTTGTCTTCGGCATCGAGCGGAATGCCGTCGAACATCAGATCATCTTCCTCTTCCAGCATCTTTTTGAAATCCCTGCGGTCCTTGTAGGTTGCCCACTCGGGTGCATCGGCCATTCCGGGAACAGAGCCTGTTTCTTCGATATATCCTGCTCTTTGCATCATGTCGGGGTAGGATGCCGATAGCGCGTCAGCGAGCTTGCGAATCGTTGCAGGTTTGGGAACGCCCCGGACGCCGTTCTCGATTCGTGAAATTTGCGAATTGCTAATGCCGGCGGCATCGGCGAGTTGGTTGATGCTGAACCCTTGCTGTTCCCGGAGATGTTTAAGGTACGGACCAAATGCGTGTTCCACAATTCATGCCACTCCTTTTATATAGGGAATCATTTGTTGCAAATAATATAACGCATTTATACCTTAAGGTAAAGGAATAAGATATTTTGATGCCAAAAGGCAAAGAAAACGAGAGAATGGCTTTAGTTATGTCTGCAAAATGAACGGATATGAGGGTTTACTCTGCTCTCCAGAAAGTGGTATTCTCAAATAGAAATACGAACAATATGCGAACACAATGTAAATTATAAGCTATTTTTCCCTGATTGTGTAGTGCGATTTCACCGGAACGGGCGACCTATGCCGTGTTCCAAAAGGCAATGAAATCGCCGGAATTTGGGTGTTGCATTCATGGTGGAACAGAAGAACTCTAATTCGAGAGGTTAACTAGGAGGGAACGAATATGGAAATGACATTGCCTGAATTGGATCGACGGAAAACGCAGGCCGCGGTGGAAGCGGCTTTGGAAAAATACCGCATTTATAAAACGGTCGCTTTTGAGGAGCGCGAGGCGATGGTGACGGCCAGTTATACGGCTCGATTTCATGGCGCAACCAATGTTACGGGCGATTCGACGGCCCGAACGGCGATCCATAACGTGGACGTGCGGCGGGCAAGGCAGGCATACTGCGATACGATCGAAACGATTGTTTCAAGGCTGAGCGAAAAGGAACAAATTCTCGTGACCGAAAGATATATGAAGGATGACGATGTTTTTGATTACAAGGTGTACAACCACGTGTTCGATCCGCCCGTAAGCAAAGATACGTATACGAAAATCCGCACGCGTGCGTTCTATAAAATGGCGCTCGCGCTGGCTGACCGCGGCCTGATCAACATGGATCCGCTGGCCTCATCCCGCACGGAACGCAAGAAACTCGGCTGACCGCTGCCGATGCTGCGGGAACTTCCCTAACCTCCGCCGATTGTATACAATAATGGAATGATTACTCGCGGAGATGGGAGGGAGCAAGCCAAATGTCGGAACAAGCCGGAATCAGGGAAATGTACACGCTCAAGACGATTGCCGAGACGCTGAACACATCGAATGATCTTGGAGCGATGATGGATACCGTCGTAGGCAAGCTGCTTGAATTGACCGGATTGACTGCCGGGTGGGTATTTCTCATCGGGGAGCGCGGCAGCTACCAATGCATCTCTGACGAGCATGTGCCGCCTGCGCTTAAATATCGCGGCGGGGAACCGATGCGCTGCGGTACCTGCTGGTGCGTTAACCGATTTTGGGACGGCCGCCTGGACAACGCCGTCAACATCCTGAATTGCAAACGGCTGGAGAAGGCTGCCTTGCATGCATGGGGAGACACGCAGGACATCACGCATCATGCGACCATACCGCTGAGATCGGGGGAAAAGCTGCTCGGACTGCTGAACGTTGCTGCACCGGGCAAGGCGCATTTCAGCGATAGCGAGCTCGCATTGCTGCAGGCGGTGGCCTATCAGATCGGCAGCGCGCTGGAACGGATGAGATTATATCGCGCAGAGCAGCGAAGGGCTGACCTGTATTCCAAGCTGGGCGAGTTCGGCAATGCCATGGGACAAGTCGTAAACGAAGCCGCAGGATCGGAAAATCTGGCCGGAACCGCCATCCGGCTGATCGGAAAATATTACGATTGGCCCATGATCCTTTTTCTTGTCCGGGAGAGCAAAGATTCTATCATCCAGGCCGATTATGTTCGCGGTTCAGGCATGCGTCTGCGGAAACGCCTTTTGTTGGAATCGGAGGCGGATATGCTTCCCGGCATGTTTGAACGCGAGACTTCAGCCGTGCTAAGCCAAGAGGAGATTGTCGCGATTGGAGCCGGCGGCGCGTTGGAGGCCGCATTGCCTGAACTTAGAGCAGGTGCGGTTGCTCCTGTTACATACGGAGCGTCGGAGGAGAAGGGATTGCTGGTGATCGGCAGAGATACGCTGAATGACGATGTACAGGCCGACCTGGAGGTATTGGAGGCGCTCGCGGACCATATCGGAACCGCATGGGAAGGAATGAAGCTGGCCGAACAGCGGCGCGAGCTGGCTCGGCTGGAGGAACGGAACCGACTGGCCAGGGATTTGCATGATTCGGTCAACCAGATGCTGTTTTCGCTGTCGCTGACGGCACAGGGGGCGGAGAGCATGCTGCCCGACTCGCCTGAGTGGGTACTCATCCGAGACGCCATGCAAGATATCCGCTCTCTGTCCAGGCAGGCGCTGAAGGAAATGCGGGCATTGATTTTGCAGCTCCGGCCAGCCGGGCTTGAGCGCGGGATGCTTGAGGCATTGCGCGAATATGGCACAGGGCAGGGGCTGATTGTGAGCGCCAGCTGTACCGGTATGCGATCCATGCCGCGCAGCATCGAGGAAGGGTTATGGCGCATCGGCCAGGAGGCGCTGAATAACGTTCGCAAGCACGCCGGAGTAAGTGCTGTCGACATTAGGCTGGAACTGGACGCGGAACAGGTGATGCTGACGATTAAGGATAAGGGGAACGGCGGGGCCAAAAGGCGTGGCGGGCAACCGCCGGGATCGCTGGGTCTATCCATCATGCGGGAACGGGCCGAGTCGCTCGGCGGCCGATTGGAGCTGACCAGTTCGACGCGCAAGGGAACTTCGGTGAAAGCGGTCATTCCTCTTCCGCCCGAACCGATCCTGAGTCAGGAGGAACATCGATGAAGATTCGAATATTGCTTGCGGACGATCATACGATGGTGCGCCGGGGGCTGTACCTGTTTCTGGCCACGCAGCCTGACATGGAAGTGGTTGGCGAAGCGGCAGATGGTTTGGGTGCCTTGGAGCAGGCGGGCCTGCTCCGTCCGGACGTGGTGTTGATGGATTTGCACATGCCTGGATTGAACGGAATTGAAGCATCAGCCCGTTTGCGGGCCGATGTGCCGGAGAGCAGGATCATTGTGCTTACGTCGTTTTCGGATCAGGATCATGTCGTGCCTGCGGTACAAGCCGGGGTGAAAGGGTACCTGTTGAAAGACATCGAGCCGGAGCAGTTGGCCGCAGCCATACGAAACGTGCATGCAGGCAAGGTCGAGCTCCATCCGGCTGCAGCGGAACAGATCATGCATATGCTCGTTTCTTCCGAGGTGCCCATGAACAGGGCGGGATCGCTGCCTGTTCAGCCTAACGTTCAGGAAGCAGCGGATTTCCCGGCCAAACCGGCGATGGATAGCAAAGAAGCCGATCACGGCCTGAGTCTTCTCACCCGGCGCGAGCGCGAAGTATTGGCATTGATCGCGCAGGGCATGAATAACCGGGATATCGCTGCCAGGCTGGTCATCACGGAAAAAACGGTAAAAACCCATGTCAGCCATCTGCTGGACAAATTGGGTCTGGCCGACCGCACGCAGGCTGCCGTGCTGGCTGTTCGCAACGGGTGGATGGACTGACGCGTTAGGCGGGCAGATTCCGCAATAAACTACGACCAAAGTCGTAGAATTTTTCCAAGCTCAACCGAGAGGTTGAGTTTTTTTTGTGTGGAAAGTTACATCCATATACTGACGATCCGAAAGCGTTGTTGACTGTAGAATAAGAAGAAAGAATGGCATAAAGCAACCTGAAAGACCTAAAAAACCGAGATTTAAACATCCAATTTGCCTCAAACTTGAAGGAGTGAGTGATATGAACGTTTTGGTCATCACCGGCAGCAACCGAAAGCATGCAACCAGTACGCGTTTGGCGGAGTATGCGGCTCAATTGATCCGTGAAAAAGGGCATGATGCCGTCCTGTTTAACTTGTACGAAACACCTCTTCCGTTCTACGCACCGGACGAAAAAATGGAGGACAACACCCATGTCGCCGAGTTGAAAAGCCGCATGCTGGAAGCCAAAGCCGTTATTTTGGCTACGCCGGAGTATCATGGCAGCATTAGCGGCGTGCTCAAGAACGCGCTTGATCATCTGGGTCAGTCCTATTTTAGCGGCAAACCGGTCCTGTCCATCAGTTCATCCGGCGGGGCGGTAGGCGTCAGCTCCTTATTGCAGCTGCAAGCCATCGTCCGCAATCTGCACGGCATTAATGCGCCGGAATGGATCTCGATCGGGGGTTCGCAGCGGCGACGATTTGAGGCGACCTATGACGGATATGAAGAATACGAAGCAAGTTCGGACATTGAGGAACGTGTGCAGCGCGTCGTCGGTTCGTTCCTGCAGCTTGCGCAGGCGCTGAATCCGGATCAGAAACCATGATATAAGGTAAAGCTCGCAAATTGACCGAAGATCTTGATGACAAAATTATACGAGGAAGCAGGGATCCCATGATTAAAGGCATTTTTGAAACCCATCTTAACGTAACCGATTTGGAAAGGTCCCATCGATTCTATGAGCAGGTCGTTGGATTGACGTTTGCCTACGGGCAGCCCGAGCGGGGAAGAAGCTTTTATTGGATCGGCGGGAAAGGCAAGGCGATGCTGGGACTTTGGCAGAAGGACCCGTCCGAGGTGCTGCGTCAGCATTTTGCGTTTGAGGTATCGCTCGAGGACATGAAACATGCAGTCGATTATTTGGAAGGCCGGGGCATCAAAACGCGTAACTTCCTGGAGGATGATATCGGCGATCTCTACGTATTCGGCTGGATGCCTGCCGTATCGGTATATTTTACAGACCCGGACGGCCATTCGCTGGAATTCATCTCGATGCTGCCTGACGAAGCCAAACCCGAGTTGGGCATGGTGCCCTGGAAGAAATGGGAGCGAATGCACGGACGCTGAAATCTTACAACATTCGATGAGGAGGAGACAGCATGATTATTGAAGAAGTCCGGTTATATACGGCACATATGAAAGAAATGCGGCATTTTTACGAAAACGTGCTTGGCCTGCCGGCGGTGACGATTACGTCGGATTCGTTTTCGCTGCAAATTGGATGGACGCGCATGGTTTTCGTGGAAAGCCCGGCGATCTATGAGCCGTTTTACCATTTCGCCTGGATGATTCCGTCAAACCGCTTCCGCGAGGCGAAGGCTTGGATCTCGGAGCGTACGACGCTGAATGTTCACGAGGGCCGGGATGAAACGTATTCCGTCAATTGGAACTCCCATTCCTTGTACTTTGAGGACCCTTCCGGCAATATTCTGGAGCTGATCGCGCATCATACGGTTCTGAACGAAAGCGATCATGCCTTCGGGGCAGGGGATTTGGTTAGCGTATGCGAGATTGGGCTGGTGAGCGAAGACGTATCCCAATCGGTGCTTGAACTCGGTCGGCAGGGATTGGAGCCTTGGCGTGAGTGGAGCGATACCTTCGCACCGATCGGGGATGTCAATGGTTTGTTCATCGTGGTGAAAAAGGAACGCATCTGGTTTTTCTCCGATAAGCCGGCGCAAATTTTCCCAATGACCGTGACCATTCGAGGTGTGGGCGCGATGCATCTGGGAAGCTGGCAGCAACTGAAGGAACAGCGGACGATCGAAAAATAAAATAGGTGGAAAAGGGAGGACATGGCTTGATTCGTCAAGCGGGGGTCCTCCTTTTTTTATGTAAAACCCCACGTTTTTCCGACTTGGCCCCGACGATATTCGTACACAATTCAGGCGTCAAAGCGGCAGCGCCAGCGCGGAAAAAAGGTAAGATGGATTTATCCGATCGGCAGGGATGAAGGCATTCCTTAGCTTTTCGGGTAGTAATAGAAGAAAATATTGATTATATAAGTTGAACTATACATTTTACACGATAACGGAGAGGGCAGAACGAATCTGGAGAAGCGAAGCGTTCGTTTAAAAGCTTTCTGAAAGAAAGCTGCATCGGAAGCATGGGTTTATCACCGGATTTTCCCCTTGAACAAAGGGAATCAAAAAAATCTGGGGATAACAGCGATCGGAAGATGGTTCTGACCACGTAGTGGCTCCGTGTAGAAATCATTCGTTCAACTTATATAGACAGGAGGTTTCATGATATGAAAACAGTAGTGTATGTTCCGCTCGATGATCGTCCGGCAAATCTGGATGACGTCATCGTGCAAGGAAAAGCAGCCGGTCTCCATATCGTTGCACCGAACCTGAACGATATTGAAAATCGGCTGGACTCGGAAAAAAGCGTGGATGGAACGATGCTGCTTGGTACATCGACCCCGACGTACGGCAAACCGTCCCGAATTCGCGATTTTATCCGAAAGCATGCGGCAGCGGCCGACGGATTCGTTATTTCTGCCGATATGCTGGCCTATGGCGGATTGATTGGCAGTCGTCAGCTGCGCGACCACGGCGGGGCGAATTACCCGGATTATGATGCAGAAACGACAGCGCTGCTGGACGTGATCCGGGAAATTAAGGAGAAGTATCCGCGCAAGCCCGTTTACGTGATGGATACGATCATGCGGCTGGCGACGACGTCCTTTGCGGATGGTTTGACGTTGGACGCCTATAATGAGTCCCGCACCTTAATGCAGCAGCCGCGCAAGGCGTTCACGGCGTTCGAGGATATTATCGCAGGGTACAACGTGTCGCCGGACGGCGTGGAGTATGGGGACACGACCTATTTTGACAAATCCCGGTACTATAACACGAGACAGCATAAATTCAAAAGCAATCGTTACATTCTGGAACGTTTGGCACGTGAGGGATATATCGATTTCCTTGCGGTCGGCGTAGACGACGCCAACACGCAGGGTGTGCAAATCAATGAAATCCGCTATGTGGAGCAGCGCATTAACGAATGGCTGGGCGGAATCGACGGGCAAAACCCGGAACGCGCCATCATTTTGCCTGACGCGGATGGACTGGGGCATTCCCTTGTCGCCCGCATGGCGAACCAGCTTCATCGCAGGGGAAAGAAGACAACCTATGGCGTCACGTATTACGGGCCGCACGGCTCCACGATCATCAACACGTATGAATACATGGACGTGCATCAAAATTTGGTCCGGCATGTGGACATTGTCGGCGGCAAGCTGGTGACAGACTCCGCTTCTCCAGAGGTTGAGGCAGAAACGGAAACGGCCGCCGCAAGCGTAACCAGGGAGAGCGGAGTCGGTAATCCGGGTAACGAAACGGACGGATTCAGCGTAGACAGCGAACTGGATCGGATGACCGGCCAAAGCGCGGGAACGGCGAAGCATCGGTATCCCGATCTTTCGATTATTGCGATCACGGCCGAAAATCGGATTCAAGAGGCCATGGCCCATCTTGCTTCGAACGGCGAAAAGGGTGTACCGACCCTCGTGATCGATTTCGTGGGCAAGGGGCCGGCGAATCCGGCTGTAGCCGAAGCGCTGCTGGATTCGCCGCATACTGGGAAACTGCTCGGTTACAGCGCATGGAACACGCCGGGCAACAAAATCGGCATGGCCGTGGGCATGGGACAGTCCCGATACGCTTTTTTGACCACAGAGTCGCATCCGCGGGCGCTGGCCAAAGCGATGGATGCGCAAGGGTCCCTGCTCTTCAAACGTTTCCTAAAAGATTACTATTACAAGGCGGTAGCCATCGCCGATATCCGGACTTATTCCAGAGCGCATGCGCTGTACACCAATGTGGCGACGTTATCGGACCAGAACATGCTTCTGTTCAATTCGGCTGAGGACTACGCGTATTTGCAGCGGCTGCTGCGCGACCTGATGCAGACGCACACGGCAGCGCTCGGAGCCAAGCCGGCCTTTGCTGCCGGAAGTAAGGCCATCTTCCGAATTTGCCATGGCGACGCTTTTTATGCGGAATATCTCCGCACGGAGCTGGCATACGACAATCCGGATTTTATCTGGTGGCGTGCGTTCGAAATTACGTTAAGCCCTCAGGCCAAGCTGAAGTAAACCCAAGAACCTTGTTTTCCGCAATACTGCGGGAGACGGGTTCTTTTTTTTGGTTGATCATAATATCGATTTTCCCCTTCCGCAAAGCGTCGTCTTTTTTCCGCCGATCCGCCTGCCTAATCCGCACGGAAGTCGGACGGAACACCATCCGCGCTAGGAACGGAACGGTGTAAGATTGTATTATCGGATCAGTAGCAAACGGGCACCACCGAAAGCATATACGCTAAGTATGAGGACCAGCCGGCGGCTGGTCTTTTTCATGCGGTGAGGTTGCCTAACTGTTGATCCGGTACCAAACCAATGCAAGGAGTGAGCCTCCAATGCCCCTTGTTGCTGCGCAATGGGGATTAAGCCAAATCGGCAGCCGAAAGGGGAGAAAACGCATGCAGACATGCAATACAGTATGAGCGATGCAGCATATACAGCAGGCAACCCGGGATCCATGGATACGGGAAACGTCGGCTCGTTGAGCGCACGAATCAGGCAAACCCTCAAGCGCAGACTCGCGGAGGAGATTCCTGCCTGGAACGGTCGTGTCGGGGATATCCCGGCCCCGGGAGAAGTGTTAAGCGGACCTTGCGCGGTGGTTGCTTTTGCCGAGGAGGTGCCGAAGTCGGCCTGGGCGGGTTATCGGCGTATCATCCACGTTTACCCTTATGCCCGTTCGGAAGACGGAGGCGCGGAACAGGTGGAGGCTTGGTCAGCGCAGCTGATCGCAGCTTTGCATCAGGCACGGCTTGAGGATGACGAGGGCGGCGCGTTCACCTGCATCTATGTCGGCTCGCGGGAATGCGACCGTATCGATCAGGCCTCCGGCATGATTACGCGCAGCTTGCGCTTCGCCGTTTATGTGCCGGAACCGGCCGATCACGCTCCGACTATTTCGTCTGATCCGTGGATGCAGGCGATGCTGGATTGGACGAGCAAAGAGCTTGGCAAGGATTGGGCGGTGTATGCGGATGTATGGCCGCGAGGCTATGAGAACCAAACCGTTTTGTGGCGGCTGGCTGGAAGCAGCACGTCTGCGTCAGGGACGAATGCACTGGAACTGCGCAAGCAATGGATCGGCCACATCGTGGCATCGGGGGAAGAAGAGACTCGGCTTGCCGTTACCCGGCTGGTGGAGCAGCTTGGCGTACAGGCGCGCATTCCTTTGTCCATTGCGGGTGATAAGCGGTACGCGACTGTGGATGAAGTCTCCGCAGACCTGCAGGCAGATGCCTACCTGAACGGTCAGATCCGGTTGACGCTCCAGCAGCGCATTCGCCGATCTGTGGCAGATGCACCGCTGATGCAGGCAATTCATCACAAACGTGTGCTGGAATAGTCCCGGTGGCGAGGGACTTCAGCTTCATGAATGCGCAGCGGATCAGGCACGCAATAAAACTTATGGATAACGAGGTGAGATGCCCATGGCAGGCACGTTCAAAAAAAATGCGCAGGCAGCCCCGAAGTATACGCGGGCGGAACTGATGAATCATGCGGAAGCCCTCTTTGCCGTCAAGGCTGAGGTGCTGCATGGTGCGCTGTTTGAAGCGGCGCAGCAAACATTTTCCATTCAAGAGGTTCAGGAAAGCATCGATCAATTTATGAAAGCGAAGGTGAACGGATAATGGCAGGCGGAACTTGGGAGCAAACGAATCGTCCGGTACTTCCGGGCTTGTATATGAATTTTCAGGCGGCAGCGGCATCGGCCATTCAGGCCGGATCGCGGGGGACCGTCGTTGTTCCGGTCAAGGCGAATTGGGGCCCGGCAGGCACGTTTGTGGAAGTGGGCAGCGAAGCGGCGATCGGACAGATTTTCGCGGCAAACGCCTTGGATAACGGGACGGCCTATGCGTCCTTGAAGCTGGCACTGTTGGGCGGGCCGAAGAAGTTATTGGCATACCGCGTAACCGGGGAAACGGCGAAGGCGGCAAGCTTGGTGCTGAAGGATGGCAGCGATGCGGACGTGCTGCAGCTGACTGCCAAATATCCGGGTGATCGCGCCAACGGTTTCTACGTTACGATTCAGCCGGGCGTCATCGACAACACGAAGCATGAGGTGCGTCTGTTTGAGGGCAACAAAATGCTGTATGCCTTGCTGACGGCAGACATTTCGGCCGCGGCGCTGGCCGAGCAGATCAATGCGGATGAGAGCAATCTGTGGATTACCGCACAGGCGGTAGGCGATGGAACGGGCACGGTAGCGACGGTGTCGGGAGCTGCTTTCAATGGCGGTGTGAGCGGCAACGAAAGTATTGCCAATGCGGATTACATTGCTTTGCAAGCGGCGCTGGAGGGACAAACGTTCGATGTGCTCGCCCTGGATCATGCGGCGGATGCGTCTTTATTGGCGAGCTTTGCGGCGTGGGTGAAACGTGTGCGCAGCGAAGGCAAACCGGTGATGGCGGTGTTTGGCGGTTCTTCCGCGGACGATACTTCGGTGAATGCGGCGCAAAAGGCGGCAGCGCGCTCCCTCACGCTGAACCATGAAGGCGTCATTAACGTGGGGACGGGCGTACGTTTGGGCGACGTTGATTACAGTTCGGCGCAAACCTCTGCGTACGTGGCGGGTCTGATCGCCGGGCAGCGTTTGAGCGAATCGACCACGTATGCCGCGACTCCGTTTGATGATGTGACGCGCCGCTGGACGCGTGCCGAGCAGGAGCAGGCCGTGCAGAACGGGGTGTTCGTTTTCATCCATGACGGACGTCAAGTGAAGGCGCTTCGCGGTGTGAACACGCTGGTTACGCCTGAGTCGGGTCAAAACAATGCATGGAAAAAAATCCGTTCGATCCGCGTGATGGATGCGATTAACACGGATTTGCAGCGTTCCGCGGAAGACAGCTACATCGGCAAAGTGAACAATACCGAGGAAGGACGCTTGGCGCTGATTTCGGCCATGAAGTCCTACCTGGGGCTATTGGCGCAAAGCAATGTGATCGAAGCGTCCGGTTACGATGTCGTGCTGGACCCGGCATATTACGGCGACTCCCCGGTATTCAAACCGGAGGCGGATCAGGTGTACCTCCAGTGGAATGTGAAACTGACCGATGTGATGGAGCAGTTGTTTGGCACATTTTATGTGCAGTAATTGGCGTTGGGATTAGGGCGTGGGGAACCTTATACCACGAGACTGATCGCAGAGGGCATGAGATGGAGCAGCCGAATTTTTAACGAACCTGTCGCACGTCATTGGCTCCAAATCGATGTGGTTGGCACTTTAACGAACCTCAGACGTCTTATTTGCCCGAAAACGGGCGTTGTTGCTTGTTTCCGGCCCGAATAGCGTGGCTGAGGTTCGTTACATTGTGGCATGCGTGATTTATCTCCAAATAAGGTGTCTACGGTTCGTTAGAACTACGCAAATGAATCAACGAAGAGGTGTGGAACCTCAACACATATAACCAAGGAGGAATTTTACATGTTGGATGCATCAAGAGTTATTCTCGGTACCCACGGTCAGCTGCATATCGATGGTGTGTGGCAGACCAATATCAACAAACTGGAGGCCAGCGTGGAGATCGAGAAGCGCGAGCTGAACCTGGTCGGCAACGACTGGAAGGTGCACAAAAACGGCGCCAAAAAAGGCACCGGCACCATGACCGGTTACAAAGTGACATCGGACATGATCGTGCGCGGTTTTACCAAATTCGAAATTATTTCCTCGCTGAACGATCCCGAGTCCTATGGTCATGAGCGGGTGCTGCTGAAAGGCTGTATGGTCGACAAAATCCAGTTGGCCAACTGGACGGCCGGCGAGGAAGTGCCGGAGGAGACCGGTTTTACCTTTGAAGGATTCGATCTGCTTGATCCGATTGTAGCCAGATAATTCGAGCGGAATGTGAATGGGCTGGGACGTTCCCGGCCCTTTCATTGACCATGTGTAAGAGATGAGAAAATATGCTGGTGAATGGATCAAGTTGAAACATTGAATTTATACACAGTCAAAAAAAGGAGCTAACAACCATGAGCGTAAACGAACATTTGTCGGAAGAACAAATTTTGGACCAGCTGTTTGAAGCAGCCGAACGGCTGCCGGAGGAAAACGTGCGCATCCAGCGCCTGGATCTGCTGCTGACCCTGCGCGGCCTGACGTCCTCGAAGGTCGATCAGATCCGCGAACGCTGCACGATCCGCAAAACCGTCAAAGGCCGCACCGAGGAAAAAGTAGACACGGAGACATTCAACGCGCTGCTGATCTCGGAAGCGACGGTCAAGCTGCAGGTACGCAGCCTGGAATTGTCCGGCTGGGGAGACAGCCGCATCACTGGACGCATGAAGCTGTCCGGCGGGGAGCAGGCGGTTCGCCGCATGCTGCTGGCAGGTGAATTGGACGCGGTCGGCGACAAAGTACTGGAGCTGTCCGGCTTCGGCGTGGAGATTGAAGACCTAAAAAACTGATTCACTCCGGCGGGATGACGACGTACCTGTACCACATGTGGGTGCGCCATCATTTGCGTCCCGGAGAGTTCTGGGCACTGCCAAGAGGAGAGCGGTCATTGCTGCTCGCTTTTAGTGAAGAGGAGATGAACGCTTTGGCCGCGACAGCCAATCGATAGAGGAACAACGATACGTCAGGAGGTGAACGAATGGCAGAAACGATTATTGGTTTGTCCCAATCGAATGCGCAGATGCGAACGACGATTCGTTATCTCGACCAGATCCAGCGTTCCACGGATCGGTTGGGCCGAACGCGATATCAGAGTTTGATCAAGACCAACAACGAGTTGCGGACAACTGGGCGACGTTTGGAGAGCATATATAGCACGGCGGTACGATTGAGCAGGTTACGGATTATGCCGAAGATCGGTTTAATCGATGAACTAAGTCCGGCATTGGATCGTGCGCTTGCGAAGCTGAACAGTGTGCGCGGACAAATGGTAAAGGCATCCGGAACGGTGTTGGTTGACGTAAAGCAAAAGGTTGAAGTGGAAATGGGCAAAATGGGTAACAGCATAATTAATCATACAACTTTTAATAATGCTATGAGTACAACTACCAGTGCTCCAAGTAGTTCAGGTAGTTCAAATCCAGGATGGATGGACTGGACTACAAATGCCAATAACGCCGTCCTTAGTCCTTTGAACAATGCTACTGACTTAATAATAAAGTGGGGGGGCGGTTTGAAAAAATTATTTTCAAAAAATGATAAAAATGGATCTAACTGCAACTGTTGTTGTGGTGGCGGCTCTTTAGTCGGTTCAATCAAGAACCGTTCAAAAGGGGGAAGGGGAGGAAAGCCAACAGGAGGGAATAGTTCGGGTCGTAATGCCAGCAACAAGGGTGGCCGATCAGAACAAGCTCGACAACAAAATAATAAAGTGACTGTTAGGACAGATGCTGGTGAAAAGAAAACGATCATTACAAAGACTACTGATAAAATGATGGATGATGCAGTTAGAGATTTTCGACGACAAAATGATAAATCGCTAAAAATAGGCAAAGGAATATCTGGACTTACTTCCGGCATTATGTCAGGCTCACCGCTGGATATGATGTCTGGGAACGGCATGTTCTCCAAAATAAGCAATGGTCTCGCTAAAGGTGCAGGAAAAATGCTAGGTCCGCTTACCATGGTCGCCAGCGTGGCCAATATTGCCACCGCTCCCCCCGAAGAGCGTGGACGTGCCGTCGGCTCCATGATCGGCGGTACGGCAGGAACAGCGATCGGCAGCGCGATCGGAAGTGTATTGCTGCCAGGCATTGGAACCTGGGTTGGCGGTGCGGTTGGGGGCTGGGCTGGCAGTGAAGTCGGCGGCTGGATCGGAGATAAGGCGAAAGACATCGGAAACTTCATGTCCAGTGCAACCGAAGGCGTGGGAAATGCTTTGTCCGGCGCGGCTGATTTTGTGGCCGAAAAGACGAAGAACATCTTCGGCGGAATCACCGAGTTCTTTGGCGGCTCTAAGAAAGAAGAAGCTCCTGCGGTGACGCCCCCCGCTTCCGTACCTTCACAGCCAATGCCAGCTCCGCCATATATACCAGAAGCTCTTTCGATAACCGGTCCGAAAGCCTACTTGTCCGGCATGGGCGGCGGCCCAACGGCGGCGGCACTCGCTGGACCGAACCTGATGCAAATGCAGGCCATGGGCATGGGTACAGGTGCAGGTGCAGGTGCGCAAGCACAGGCCGCGGGCAACGGCACACCATCCACGATGACCGTGCAAATTTCCGAGGAACAGATGAGCAGTCTGGCTGGTTACCTCACCGATTTCAAAACTGAGGTCACCAACCAAGTCTCTGTCAACGTGCCTGCGGGAGCGGTGCAAGTGACGGTGCGCGAAAACGCGATCGATTACGATGCCCTCGCCCTTCAGATCGGGGGACGCCTCTCGAATGAATTGCGCCGTGCCATGGAAAATCGCCGATCAACGGTGATGGCTTAAAGTGGAAGGAGGTCAATCATGGCATTCATTGAAGATACACCCGAAGGTTTGGACATGCTCTTTACCTTGAAGGACGGATCGACCACTTTCGAGTTTCCGGTCAATCCGGAGGAGGTAAGCATATCCCGTTCCAAAGGGTACGAAACGATCAACATGCTGGAGCATGGCGAGTTTGATTTTGCGATTGGGGAGAAGGTGAAGGAGATCACCTTCTCTTCTTTTTTTCCGAAAGAACATAACCGATCCTTCTGCCAAACGACGACGGTTCCCGACCCGCGTGTGGCAATGAACGTACTGAATACGTTTCTGGTGTCCAAAAAACCGCTGCGCTTCATCATCTCGAACACAGGCGTGAACGTGCCGGTATACTTGATCACCCTGAACACCACCTTCCGGGGAGGCGAGCCGGGGGACATTTATTTCGACCTGACGCTCCGCACCTGGCGGGATTCGAAAGTGGAGAAGCTGGGTGCAGGAAGGGCAAGCAAATCGTCGTCCTCACGGACCGACCTGAAAAAAAACAGCAAAACGTATACCGTCAAATCCGGTGATTCATTATCGAAAATCGCCAAAATGGAGCTGGGAAGCAGTTCAAAGTGGAACGAAATCTACCAGCTCAACAAAAAAACGATCGGCAACGATCCCAACCGGATCAAGCCCGGGCAAAAGCTGGTGCTGCCATGACGTACAAAGTCATTGTCGAAGACAAATACGATGTCACCAAGCTGGTCGAGACGATTACGCTTAAGGATTCGCTCGACCAAATTGCTTACCAAGGCAATGTCCGGTTGGCAGTGTCAGCAACTTCCGGTTTGCCTGCGATATCGCCGGGCATGGCGGTGCGGATCAGCGGGGTTCCTTTTGGCGGCACAGGTATGGCGACGTTGCTGCATCCCGCAGTCATTTGGGAGGCGGAAAGCTCGAACGGCAGCGTCAAACGGTTATCCCTGACGATCTACGACCGGATGATCTATCTGGAAAAATCGGAGGACGAGTTTCTGCTGCCCAAAGACCAAACGGCCACGCAGCGGCTCAAAACGTATGCAAAAGAGTGGAAAATCCCATGCGCCACGCTGCCGAATACGGCGACAAAGCTTAGCAAAGCGGTGTACCGATCGCAGACGATCCTGTCGATGATCTATGCCGATCTGAAAGAGACGGCCAAATCGGGCGGGGACATGTACCATCCCCGGATGACGCCTGCCGGGCTGCAGCTGTTCAAGGTGGGCAGCAATGCCAAAGTGCATGAACTGGACCGGCTGATCGACCTGTCGCAAATGCGTACATTGGAGGGCGCGGTAACCAAAGCAAAAGTCATGGCAGCCTCCGAGTCCAGCAGCGGCAAGGAAGTTCCCTCCAAGGTGTTGGCGATTGAGGAACAGGGCATTGCCGAACTTGGCACACTGCAAAAGCTGTTCCAGGACGATCAAGTCAAAACGGCAGCGGCCGCCAAAAAGCTGGCCAAGAGCAAGCTGACCGGCATCCAGGAGACGTTTACCGTGACGGCGCCGGACATCAATACGATTCGAGCCGGAGACGCGGTGCGCCTGAAAGGGATAAAGCTGATCGTTATGTCGGTCAGCCGGGATTTGTCGGCAGGTCCGGGCACGATGACGCTGGAACTCGGCACGGCCGAACTGGTGAAAAGGAGGTATTACCTTGAATAAAGATGATCCGTATGGGCATTTTGCCGATGTGATGCGCGGCGCGATGAGCAACCATACTCGCCAGGCCGTCAGCGGTCTGGGCGCGGTGCTTGGCACGATCACGTCGTCCGGCGTGAAGCTGGACGATTTCAAACATGAGGTACAGGACTATTTTGTGGCCGAATACCCCGGCACCTTGGAGCTGCCCGAGCGTGAAACGACGGGTTCAATCTCCGGTATCAGCGAGGTGGCGAACGGAGGAACGACGAGCGAGGGACGCTTTCTTTTGCAAAAAGAAGAAGTGGAAGAGGCGACACTATCCCTTGGAAAAGGGATGAAGCCCGGCGACCGGGTGCTCGCAATGCGGGTGAACGGGGGCAACGACGTCGTGGTGCTGTGCAAGGTGGTGAGTGCGGGTGCCTAGTTTGTTTCCGGAAATCGGGATGGTGTGGGGCGATGAAGAAGATTGGTCCGGCCAGGAGGCGGAGTCGGTAGAGGTGCAGTTTGGCCGAAGCTGGCGTTTCGATTACGATGCCGGGGAATTCGTGCTGACGCCGAGCGGCAAAGTTGCCGCGGCAGACGGTCATGAAGCGTGGGTGCAATGGTGCAACAAAGCGGTGCGCACGCCACGATACCGACATGTCATTTATTCGCGCAATTACGGCTCGGAGCTGGAGGACCTTATTGGTGGTGGCGACAGCCGGGGCGTGGTGGAAAGCGAAATCGTTCGCATGGTGACGGAAACGCTGCTGGCCGATCCACGCACGGAGACGGTGGACCAGTTTGCGTTTGATTGGGAACGGGAAGTGTGCCGATTCTCTTGCCGGGTGACGAGTGTGCAGGAAGAGTCAATGATTTTGGAAAGCGAGGTGATCTGACGGATGGCAGAGTTTCCGAATTATTTGGAAGAACAGACCGAAGAGCAAATTATGCAGCGCATGCTGGATCGGTTGCCCGTCGATTTGGACAAGTCGGAAGGATCGTTCCTGTGGGATGCGCAGGCACCAGTGGCTTTTATGCTGTCGGAGGCGGCAGTTTGGGCGCAAGAGCTTTTGCGGCGAGGGTTCGCGAGTACGGTGGCAAGCGGTGACCCGAATTTCCGTGCAGAGGAGCTGGACCTGCGGGCAGGCGAGCATGGCATTACGCGGCGTGCAGCGGTGGCGGCACAGGGAGTGGTGCGTTTTGTGGGAACGCCGGGCAAAGTAGTGCCTGCAGGCACCGTTGTCGCTACGCTCGCGGACGAAATTTCGGGCGAGGCTTCGCTTGAATATGAAACGACAGGTAGTGTGGAGCTGGATGCGGAAGGTTCTGGAACCGTGGGCGTGCGTGCATTGGTTGCTGGAAAAGAGAGCAACGTGCCCGCAGGCACGGTCGTTGTGCTATCCACGCCTGTGAGTGGCGTGACGTCCGTGGTGAACCCTGATGCGATCAAGGGCGGCGCGGATATTGAAACGGATATGGCGCTGTTGGAGCGCTTTTATGCAAAGGTCCGCAACCAGGGGACGAGTGGCAACAAGGCGCAATACATCCAGTGGGCGAGCGAAGTGCCTGGCGTTGGCGCGACACGCGTCATTCCGCTCTGGCAGGGGCCGGGCACGGTTGGGCTGTATTTGCTCGACACGGACAAACGGGCGGCTGGCCCGGATCTGGTGCAGGCGGTGCAGCAGTATATCGATCCGACGCAGGATGGACAAGGCGAAGGCGCTGCGCCCGCAGGACCAATCGTTAGCGTGATGCCGGCCGAGGAAGTGCCGATGAACATTGAAGTCAAACTGACGTTGGCGAGTGATGTCACATTGGCGGAAGTAAAGGAGCAGATCGAGCGCGGGGTGACCGCGTATTTGAAGCAGCTTGCTTTTGCCGATCCATTGGTGCGTTACACCCGCATCGCCGCGATTCTGCTCGACATTCCACCGATCATCGATTATGCGGAGCTGACCGTAAACGGCATGAGCGACCAGAACATTGAAATGAAGCCAAGCCAGGTTGCTGTGCTGGGGACGGTGGACGTGCATGAGTAAGGTGCTCAAGGAGCAGCAGATCATGGATGACATGTGGACAGCGCTGGAGATGCAGAAGGAATTTTCAAGGCAGGACTCTGGCGGAGCGGAAGGAGGTGGCCGGATGTGAGTGCTGCTGTGATGAGTGACGAAATGGATGGCAAGAGCAAAGATGCTGCTGTTCAGAGTGAAGGGATTGCCTTCAAAAGCGTAGATATTTCGAGTGCCAAAGGGCGTGAGCTTTTTTCCTATCTCCCCGGGTACTATGAAACTTCGCGCGTAATGCGTGCCGATATGCAGGCCAAGGGTGCGGAGATGGACATGCTGTACCAAGCGCTGGAGGAAACGTTGGACCAATTTTTCGTGCGCACGGCGACGTGGGGACTGGACTACTGGGAGCAAGAATTGGGTATTGAGACAGATCGTCTCAAACCCGTGGACCAGCGGCGCGCCGTGGTGGAATCGAAGCTGCGCGGTGCAGGAACGTTTTCGGGCAGACTCGTGAAAAGTGTAGCGGAAGCCTATGCGGGCGGCAAGGTGGACGTGACGTTTCAACCGGAGGCGTGGAGTTTTACGGTGAGCTTTGTGGACACGATGGGCATTCCGCCGAATATGGAGGATCTCAAGCGAGCTATCGAAGAACTGAAGCCGGCTCACATGGCTGTCGAGTATGAGTACCGTTATCTGAACTGGGATGATCTGGACCGCAAGCAAGTGACATGGGATGAACTGGATGCCGCGTCATTGACGTGGAATGAACTGGAGGTGTGGGCGTAATGCCAATGGAGACTGATCGATTGAAACTGCCGCTGCCCTTGGGGAACGAGAATGTGACCCGGGAAAGCATTAATGCAATTTTTGAAAAGATTGATGCGGGTGTTGCGACGCAGGAAGATTTAGAGATGCTGCGGGAAGCAGTGAACAAGATGGATATCCCGGATGCGTCGTTGACGCAAAAAGGGAAGGTGCAGCTGTCGAGCAAGACAAATGGGACATCCGAGACGCTGGCGGCGACGGAGAAGGCTGTAAAAGCTGCAGTCGACAGTGCTATTCCGAGAATGATTCCCGACACTCGAAATGTCCCAACAAAGCCGAGCGACTACAGCAAAAGTGTCGCATACTCCTTCAAGACAGGCCCCGTGGCTGGTCTACCTGCTGAACAATATGTTGTTATTCACGGCTTTAAAGGTTGGAATGATGACAGCGGTGGTGTAACCCACGAATATGCATCTGGAGGGACAACCGGACAAATGTATCATCGTACTGGGACGTCTGCTAACGATACGTGGGGACCGTGGATGCAGATTATCGATAACGGTGTACCGTGGCAAAAGCGTATGCTTACGAATGATGATGGTGCATCACTTAATATAAGCAACGGCGATGCTAACACCCTCACTAGGCATGGGTTTTATGTAGGGGAGAATATCGCTAACGCACCGAGAACCGGAGCAGGTGAATGGTGGTATATCCGTGTTTCGGCTATGAACGTAAACCTATGGGTCAAACAGGAAGCCATCAACCTTTTCAGCAATACCTACCAAATGCGAACGGGCTCAGATGCTGGAAATGGAACTATTAATTGGAGCCCGTGGACACAAGACCTTTTTACATCTGTCAGTAACGGGAAGGCTTCGGTCGCTGCCGCCATTACTGACAAAGGAGTCTCAGCATCGGGCAGCGAAAGCTTTGCAAGTTTAACATCGAAAATTAGAGAGATTCAACAGGATAGATCGGGAAGTATGAAACTATCCTTTACCTCTCCGACGTATACTGGAACATATTATGATGGTGGAGCAGCCCCTAGTAGTAAAGAGCTAATCATAGCTGATTTTCCATCAGATATTAAAATGATATCCTTTTTTTCGGATGGATTTTATTTCAGGAATGCAGCATCAGCAATGAATAATTTAACGACAGCATCACCATTTTCAAATTTTGCGTCTGGTTATTCCAGAAATGGATGTACTATGTCACTAGTATTGAGAGACAGCAATAAAGTTTCTAATAATATCTATAGCGTAACTGGATATTCAAATAGTAACACAAATGGCAACGACGGTTACATCAATTGGCTTATTTCTTTTCAACTCGATTTAGTTAGTGGAAAAGGTACTGTATTATCTACAAATGGAGCAGTCTCAAGTGTGTCTGATTTAACTCGGCCGATAGGAACGAATTCAACACCTTTACAATTGGTTTTAGTTGTTACTTATTGGGCAACTCCTGGTTACCATTACGTTTCTACAAGTAACATGAGTTTATCGGGTAATCTCTTTTACAGATAGTAAATTAATGAATTTTATTCTTATTAGGGAGAGGGATCATTTGGAAAACTTCATTAAATGGCTCCTCGCCTTCCTCACCAGCACCGCCACCTACTTCTATGGAGGCTGGTCAGGCGTACTAGGTGTGCTGCTCGTCTTCGTCATCCTCGATTACGTGACCGGGATGGCGGCGGCGGCGGTGGAGGGCAGGTTGGAGAGTAATGTCGGCATATTCGGCATTGCGCGCAAGGTATTTATTTTTGCCATGGTATCGGTGGCTCATCTGGTGGACGGTGTCCTGGGAGACGGACATATGTTCAGGGATGCGGTCGCCTTTTTTTATATCGCGAATGAGCTGTTGTCCATCATCGAAAACGGGGGCAAGCTCGGCGCACCGATCCCTCCGGCGATCCGTCAGGCGATTGAGGTATTGAAGGGCAAAGGGGGCGAAGGGTTAGCTCCCACAACCCAATCTTCAAATACCAAGAACGCTTCGAACGCGGACAGCGAAAACAAAAACAACGATGCCTCTACCACAAACCAATGACTCTCGCGATGGAAAAGACCAAACCATCCGCCGTGAACCATGCGGTGCAGAATGCCTATTCTTGGCTGGACGGTAAAGAGAAGAGGGGCAGCGCCCCCAAAGCATCGTCTTTTTTCCGCCCAAGCCTCGGCATCTTTTCGCAGAAACTCAAACCTTCCACCATCCGCGCTAGGATCGAAAAGGTATAAAGTTATATCATGGCATAACAAGGAAGTTAGCCGTGAACATATCAGCACAATCAAACATCCAAACATCAGCAGACCGGCAGACAAGCTGGTCTTTTTCTGTCCTATGAATATCGCAAAGGAGGTGAATCATGTTTACAGAAAAACTAACGGCTGCCGTCGTCAACGCGCTCTCGCTGAAATTTCCGGATATGCCGATCCGTCCCGCAGCTTCTGCCAAGGAGATTTCCACGGATGTGGAGGCGATCGAATACCGGTTGTTATCTGCGCAAATGACGCGAGAACGCAGCGATCGTTTTGTGCAGTCGTACGCTTACGAAATGGTCTGGTCCACAACAAAGGATATACGAGCCGGCTTGCCGGACGAGCTGTTTGAGGCATTGGAGACGGTCGATGTGGAGGGCACGCCGTATCGGGCGGCGGAATTGCGCTGGGAAGGCCGGGAAGACGGGCTTCCGCGCATGATGGTGTATTACACTGCACGCACAAGCAAGGCGTCTCCGCCCGTGGTTGTCATGCAACATTTGGACTCATCCTCTGCCTTGAAAACAGCAACATAACGAGGAATGAGGGATGCACAATGAAAACGATGGGAGGTGTCCTGGCCATGTTTACGAAAAAAGCTCAGGAGCAGAAAAGCTCTAATCCAAGCACGCAAGCAGCCCAACTCAATCCAAGCAATGAACCCATTGCTGGCAATCTGTCTGACCAACAAACTGTTTCGGAGCAGCTGCCCGGAGTGAACCCAACGGATCCGGCAGCTCGGCCGCCTTCGTTCAGCAAAGCGCAGTTTGCTCACGCAGAGCATTTTACCCGGATTGAACGGGATATTTTGATGGCCATGCTGCCGGAACACGGAACATGCACCATGGAAGAAGCGAAACAAACCATTCACCAATTCAAACTCAAGGAGGCGCAATAAATGGCTGGAGGAACATGGACAACGCAAAACAAGGTACGCCCTGGCGTATATATTAACTTTGCATCGGAGGGATCTTTGCCGGGCACCGTTGGAGAACGGGGGACTGTAGCGCTCGCTCTGCCACTGTCCTGGGGACAAGCAGGCAAAATAATGACGATCCAAGCAGGGGAGGACGTGCAGTCCAAACTCGGCTACGACTGGACCTCTCCTCAACTGCTGCTCATTCGCGAAGCGCTCAAGCGCGCCCAAACGCTGCTGCTCTACCGATTGAACGCAGGCACCCAAGCCAAAGCCACGCTCGATAACCTGACTGCTACAGCCAAATTTGGCGGTAAACGAGGGAATGATCTGAGCATTGCCATCGCCGCGAACATTAACGATGCAGAACAATTCGACGTCACCACCCTTCTAGGCAGTAAAGAAGTGGACAAACAAACCGCTGCGACGATCGGCGAACTGGTTTCCAACGATTACGTCGTTTTTGCCGGGACAGGCGAGCTGACGGCAACGGCAGCTCTTCCGCTTACCGGCGGGGAGGATGGGACGGCAACGAACGAAGCGCACGCAGATTTCCTCGCTGCACTAGAAGTGCTTGATTTCAATACGGTCGGCCTGATCTCTGAGGACAATACGCTGAAATCCGTATACACGTCCTACATTCGCCGTTTGCGTGAGACGGAGGGCAAAAAGGTGCAGCTGGTCGTGTCCAACTACCCGGCTGCCGACCATGAGGGCGTGATCAGCGTACGCAACGGCGTTGTGCTGTCTGACGGGACGGAGCTGTCCGCGCAGGAAGCGGTGGCTTGGACGGCTGGCGCGACGGCCGGAGCAAACATCAACGAATCGCTGACGTTCCGTGCCTATGACGATGCGGTGGACGTCAATGGCCGATTGACGCATACCGAGACGGAGGCTGCTCTGCGCAATGGCGAGTTCGTGTTTACGGCGAGCAGCAACCGGGCCGTCGTGGAACAGGACGTGAACACGTTCCGCTCGGTAACGCCGGAGAAGGCGCGCCATTTTGCGAAAAACCGCGTGGTACGCGTCCTTGACGGCATTTCCAATGACCTGAAACGGATCTTCGAATCGTACTTCATCGGCAAAGTGAACAACAACGAGGACGGCCGCAGCCTGTTCCGCTCCCAGTGCGTGACGTACCTGAAGCAGCTGCAGGACATCGGTGCCATCCAAAATTTTGACTCCAATGCAGACATTACGGTTGCGGCAGGCAACGAGTCGGACAGCATCGTGATCGACGTTGCCGTGCAGCCTGTGGATTCGGTGGAAAAAGTATATATGAAAGTGAAGGTGGCTTGAGATGGCATTTTTGAAAGCAAGCGATACGATTTCCGGCCAGGAGGGCCGCGCATACGCAACGATTAACGGACAGACGGAAGAGATGTTCTACGTCAAAACGCTTGAAGCTACGGTAGAGAAACAAAAAGCCGAGGTCAAAACGCTGGGCCGCCGCGGCGTGCAGCATAAAGCAACCGGGTGGTCCGGTTCCGGCTCGATGACGATTTTCTATACGACGTCCCGCTTCCGCGAGCTGATGCTGCAGTACATGCAAAACGGCGTGGATACGTATTTCGATATCGAAGTCACCAACGAGGACCCTTCTTCCACGATCGGCAAGCAAACTGTAACGCTGAAAGGCGTCAATCTGGACAGCGTGATCATGGCGTCGCTGGATACCGAGTCCGAGGCGCTGGAGGAGGAAGTAAGCTTTACTTTTGAAGATGTGGACATGCCGGTGTCGTTTAATTTGCCGAAGTAAGATAACCACCCTTTTGAGTCGGAAATCATTTTAACTTCTGCTGTAAAGCAGCCTGGAAAATGAATTTATAAGCCAACGCACCCGCCATGTGGACGGGTTATTCGTCGTGCCCAGCATGAACAGCCATTTCCGCTGACGATGCTGGGTTTATTTTTTAGAGGAGAGAGGCGGGTCTGCTCTCTTTACAACATATGTCCAACAGCTGCACGAATTGCGGTGGGACTATTTTCTGAGGAGGAAACATTCATGAGTGGATTGAGTATGTTTTTTGCGCAAAATGCAGCTTCGGAGGCAACGGTCGATTTCGTCGTGTCCCCGCGTTTCAAAAATGAGGACGGCGAACCGGTCGCTTGGAAGCTGCGCAGCATGACCGAGGACGAAAACCAGGAGTGCCGCAAAGCGGCCACCCGAAAAGTGAAAGGCAAAAACGGCGTCTATACGCCTGATATCGACGCCAATGATTACATGGCCCGCTTGATGACGGCAAGCATCGTCTACCCGGATCTCAAAAACGCGGAGCTTCAGCGTTCCTACGGCGTCATGGGCGCGGAGTCGCTGCTTCGCAAAATGCTGCTTCCGGGCGAGTTTGCCACCTTGGGGGAGCAGGTGCAGAAGCTGAACGGCTTCAACCAGGACATGAACGATATGGTGGATGAAGTAAAAAACTGATCAAAGAGGGCGACCCGGAAGCCAATCTGGCCTATTACGCCCTCCATGAACTGAAGATTCTCCCTCATGAGCTGATGGCGCTCGCTCCAAGGGAGCAGGCGGCCATCTATGCCATGATCTCTGTTCGGGTAGAGGAGGAGAAGAAAGAACGCGCCCGTAGCCGTACCCGCAAGAAATAACAGGGAAAGGAGGAGAAGAAGATGTCTGATACAAGAATAGACGTGATCAACCCTCCGTCAATAAACAATTTGATCAATAATTTGAATCTGGTACAAGTAAAAACGACTGAAATCCTAAATAATTTCAACCAGATCAATCGGATTAATCTCAATCAATTCAACCAGACCAATATATCCAATCATTTTAATCAAGTGAACCAACAGTTGAATGTAACGATTAACCTGATGGACAAACTGGACGACACCGCTGATGATGCGGGGAAATCTCTAAGTGACAACCTCAGCCAATTATCCAAATGGCTTCAAATGGTGAAGTCTGTCGGGAGTGTTGTACTAAAAGCTGCTGCTGAGGAAGAAGATTGGAAGTATCGTTACATGATTGCAGCGGAAGATCCGGATCTTGGAAAGGGTGCTTATCATAAGGTTCGGGATCAAGCATTTAAAGGCGGACAAAATGTGAACGATTCGCTTCAGTCTTCACTACGTTTCCTACCCCTGGTACAAAATATGGGCCAGATTGAACAACTGAATGAGTTGTCCAAACGTCTAAGCGTGCTGTCTCCGGATGGGAAAAGCCTGACAGATGCCTCATCTGCATTAGTCAGTGCTATGAATGGAGACAATTCGAATTTGGCATCTGATTTTAATGTTTCCGAGGGTGCACTTGACAATGCTGGTTTGGAAGGATTCATCGAGACCAAGGATTTGGATGGTTTTATACAGAAAATGCAGACGGTGCTTGAGATGCAGGGGTATACCAAGGAGGCATTCGATACGATGCTCGATTCGCCGCTTCAGAAATGGACGGGGATCGTGAATCAATTTAATGCTGTATTAGCCGAATTGGGAACGAAAGCATTAGAAGTTTTATCACCTGTATTGGATCAATTAAGTGAAGCATTTAGCTCGGGGCAATTCAGTAGTTTTACGGAGTGGATTGGCACAGCTTTTGCCATGATTGCACAGGTCATTGCTTTCATCGTGCAGGGGGTTATCGCTTTTGCCACCGTCGTTCAGGAAAACTGGGATTTGATTGCGCCGATATTAACGGCTATTGCCCTTGTATTGCTTGCAAACATCATTATTCAGTTGAGTGTTGTCATCGTGCAGGTACTGGCACTTGCCGGTGCTTGGTTACTATTAAACTGGCCAATCTTATTGGTTATTGCGGCAATTGCTGCAGTGATAGCGATACTGAATTTATGCGGTGTTTCAGGCACGCAGATCGTCGGATCAATCATTTCTGTATTTCTGATGTTGTTCGAAAATATTCGAGTGAAAATTGCTATGTTGTGGAATCTATTCGCTTCTTTGGCTGAGTTCCTCATCAATTTATTTATTGATCCGGTGTATGCCATCAAGAAACTATTCTATGATCTTGGAATGTTCGTGCTTCAAACCTTGTACAACGTAATGGTAGGAATCGAAAGTTTCCTGGGCAAGGCTGTGGGTGCTATTGGCAAAGTTGCTTCATTCATTAATGACACGTTCGGCACCAATCTTGACGTCGTTTCTGAAGCCGATATTAATATCGGAAGCAAAAAGGTAAAGGAATGGATGAATACATTAGAATCCATGGCTCCGGAAAGCGATAAAGACGTTGTATCTTTGTTCAGGATGGATAGTGAATTCGATCCGAATGCTGGAGATAAAGGGCAGCAGCTGGCTGAGGATTTCTTTTCCAAATTTTCTGTCGACGATACCGTTTCAGATGGTGGTTTTCCTGGTAATTTTGGCGATGGTTTCAAACCAGAGACCCCTACAATGCCAACCGTACCATTAGCACCAACAGCCCCATCCGTGCCGACCATGCAAATGCCCAACAACACAAGCAACATCAACAAAATCAACAATGTCGGCAAGGTCGATCAGATCGGGGACGTGTCGGGCACGGTGGACGTGACGAGCGAGGACCTGAAGCTGATGCGCGAGTTGGCTGAAATGCAGGCTATCCAACGTTTCGTCAGCCTTACGCCGACCGTGCAAGTGACGACGGGGGATATCAACAGCGGCCACGACATCGACAGCATCATTACGAAAATCACCGATGGCCTGAACAGCCAAATCGTCTCCAGCGCACAGGGGGTATACGGATAAATGGACTATTACATTCAGCTCAGCTACAACAACCGCGCGGAATATATGTACTTTCCGGTCAACCCGGAGACGATCGAGTTTGCGGATGCGCTGGATGGCAGCACGCATGACGTGACCGGAATCGGGGAGATCAATGTCATCAAATCCCCTCGTTTGAGGGAAGTGAGCTTTAGCGGTATTTTTCCGGCCGATTACAGTCCCTACCACATTTATTACGATGCCAGACATTCTTCTATTAAAGAGCAATACTACGACGATCCCTATGAATACGTGAAAAAAATCATTCGCTGGATGCAGACGGGCAAACGAGCCAGATTGTTCTACTCAAGCGCCCGCTACACGATCAACATGCCCGTGTCCATCGAGAGCTTTGACTGGAAGGAAACGGCCGGGCAGGTCGGCGACATTCAATACGATATCAAGCTGAAGGAATACAAGTTTTATTTGCCCAAAAAGGTGGAGCTCGTCAAGAAGAATGACGCGAAACAGGCATCTGCCGCCAAAACGAAGGATGAAACGACGCGCTCGGACGAAAAGGTGCAGCCGAAAACGGTGACGCTCAAAGCCGGCGATTCGTTATGGTCCATAGCTAAAGCCCATCTTGGAGATGGTGCGCGCTGGAAGGAACTGCAGAAGCTGAACGGCATCCAGGATGCCCAGATCAAACGTCTTCCGATCGGGCTTGTACTCAAGCTGCCTTGAAAGGAGGGAAAGTAAAATGAAACACCAGCTGCTGCTGGATAACAAGCAGGGACAGGTATGGGACATTACCGGGATCGTGACGGATATTACGCACAAAACGTCGCGCATCGGCAAGTCCGCGTCGTTGGAGTTTACGCTGATCCGGAGAAAGCATAACCCTGGCGCATCATTTACTTATGAAAACGGTTATGTTGTCAGATATGTATCCGACGATATCGGCGTTTTCTATGGGTACATTTTCTCGGTAGACAGTGGCAAGGATGAGACGGTCTCCATTAAAGCATACGATCAGACCCGGTATTTGACGGCGAACCAAACGTATCAGTTCCTGAACGCAACCGCAGCGGACGTGATCCGCCGGATCGCGACGGATTTTCAGTTGAAAATGGGGGACCTTGGAAAACCGGAGTACGTCATTCCGCGCATGCTTTTCGACAATAAAAAGCTGATCGACATGATCTGCGAAGCGCTGGATCGTACTCTCATTTACAGCGGCAAAAACTATATTTTCTACGACGATTTCGGCCGATTGGTGCTTCGTGAACCGGAGCAGATGCCCTACGGCTTCGTGATCGGAGACGGGAGCCTGCTCACCGATTATTCGCATTCCCGCTCCATCGACGACGAAACGTACAATAAAATCAAGCTTTACCGCGACAACAAGGAGACGGGCAAACGGGAGACCTATGTCGCGCAGAATTCAAGCAGCATCCGGCAATGGGGGCTGCTTTTTCTATATCAGAAGCTGGATGACGACCTGAACGAAGGGCAGATCAACGAGATGCTGAACACGTTAATGACCTTGCGCAATCGGGAAACCCAGAAGCTGAAGGTGGATGCGCTAGGCGACTTTCGGGTGAGGGCAGGGACGTACGTCAATATTCAGATCGAAGATTTGCAGATTAATCAATATTTTCTGGTGGATGAATGCACTCATAAGGTGGAGGGCGGGATGCATACCATGTCGCTGGATCTGAAGGTGGTGTAAACGCAATGCTGGATGTCATCAAAAAGGCGGCGGTGGCCGCCGTGGATGCGCGTGTTCCCGTACAGGTCATGTACGGAACCGTGACGAAAACCGGGCCGCTGGAAATCACGGTGGAACAGCGGCTCATTTTGAAGGAACCGTTTCTCGTGTTGCCCGAATCGATCGTGAATAAATCATGGCAGACGGGGGATCAGGCAATTCTGCTGCGCGTACAGGGCGGAGACAGCTTTGTGGTGCTGGATCGGCTGGTGAAAGCATGATTCCGCAAGGGGCACAGATAACGGAGTCGAAGGACGATGTGGCGCGGACTGTTGCGCCCAGCAAAACCTATGAGCTGGATCTGGCAGGAGGCCGAATCGGGAGATTGGGCACGGATGGCCGGGAGGCTGTCAAGCAAGCCATCCATAAGGCTTTATCTACCCGCCGTTATGAATACCTGATCTATTCATCCGATTACGGCATGGAATGGTCACCCGAGGGACTTGCCGGTCGTTCCATGGTGGAATCGGAGCTGGAACGTTGGATTCGGGAGGCGCTGATGCCGGATGACCGGATCACAGAGGTAGGGGATTTTCGATTCCGCCATGAGGGGGATCAGGTGACGGTTTCTTTTACCGCCCAAACGGACTTCGGCAGCTTGACGGAGGAACTGGAGGTGAACGTGAATGTATGAGCAACAAACGTATGAAACGATTTTGAACCGCATGCTGGACCGCGTACCGGAGGGCATCGATAAAAGGGAGGGCAGCATCATTTATGATGCGTTGGCCCCTGCCGCCGTAGAAATGGCGCAGATGTATATCGAGCTGGACGTGAACGCAAATTTGAAATTTGCGGATACGGCTACCGGTGAATACCTGGATCGGGCAGTGGCTTGGTCAGGCATCTCACGTAAACGTGCGACACCGGCACGGTGGGTTGCTTCTTTCAAGAACAGCCGGAATCAGCCGGTGGATGTGGAACTGGAATCCCGGTTTTCCATGGGAACGCGCGTGTATGTGGCCGTGGAGCGGCTAACGGCGGGGCAAGTTGTGCTGGAGTGCGAAACGGCCGGCGCGATGGGCAATGAATACAAAGGAACGCTGCTTCCGATCGATTATATTCCGGATCTGGCCGCTGCGGAAATGGTGCGTCTGCTGGTGCCCGGTGAAGACGAAGAGACGGATCAGTCGCTATATGACCGTTATCAGGACAAGGTATCTCGCCCGGTAACGAGTGCGAACCGCTATCAATATGAGCTGTGGGCGCGAGAAATTGCGGGTGTGGGCAAAGCCCGGGCATTTCCGCTCTGGGATGGTCCCGGAACCGTGAAGGTTGCATTGCTGGGCAATGACATGCGCCGTCCTGCCGAATCGGTGATCGAAGAAGTGCAGACTTATATCGATCCGACCCAAGATGGCATGGGGGAAGGTGCAGCGCCGATCGGCCCTGTCGTTATGGTGGTTGGCGCAGAAGAGATTCCGATCGATGTCGAGGTCAAAGTGACGCTTGCTGCCGGGTCTACGCTGGAGGGGATCAAGACCTTGATTCAGGAAGGCGTAACAGCGTATTTGAAAGGGTTGGCCTTCGATGATCCGCTGGTGCGCTGGACCCGAATCGCCAACGTCATCATGGACATTCCGCCCGTGATCGACTACAGTGATTTGCTTATTAACGGAGGGACCAGCAATGTGGACATTGCGCAGGATGCGGTGGCCGTGCTCGGCACGGTGAAGGTGTCATGAGCCGCAAGCCTGACTTGATGACATACCTGCCGCCGCTGTATGAGCAGGTGCTGGAGATGAAGCTGCTTGCCCGGACCGAGGGCGAGGAATTGGGACAGCTGCTGGGTGGCGTGGACAGCGTGCTGGATCAATTTTATCCCGAGTCGGCGACGTGGGCGCTCGCGAGATATGAGCAGGACTTGCATATCCCGGTCAATCCGTTAAAGCCAGCGGACCAGCGCCGGTCGGTCATTATTTCGAAGATGCGCGGCAGCGGCAAAGTGTCCGGTTCGATGCTGCGCAATGTGGCGCAGGCGTATGAGAGCGGCGGCATCGAGGTGTCCGTTTTGCCAGGGGAGTATGCGATCCTGATTCGTTTCGTGGATACATATGGCTTGCCGCCCAATCTGGATGATTTGAAGGCGGCCATTGAAGAGATTAAACCGGCACACATGAGCGTGGAATTCCATCTGCGCTATTTGACGATTGCCGAAGTCGAAAGCATGACGCTGAGCGAGATCGAACAGACTCGGCAGGATAAATTCATGGGAGGTGGCGCTTGAAATGAGTGAGCCGAAAACACCGAATCTTGCGTTGAATCAGATCGACCGTTCTTCTCCGGCAACGACGTATTTCGATCTGGACCGATATCTGGATCAGAACTGGGGCAAGGTGGACGATTTTGCAGGCGAGATCAAGGAGCAAGTGGATGAAGTAACAACTAAGGCGGACGGTCTAAAAGAGCGTCTGGATACGGAGCAGCGCAAATCGGTTACGCTGAAGCCAGGGCTTCAGGTGATTGAAGCAGAGCGGGCGTCGGCTTTTAGGCTGGAAGGGCTGAAAGGCCGGACGTTGGTGAATTTGTTGGGGCGTGATGGTGGATTTGAAGGGTACAATAATTGGGCAATCGGGGCTATGTCAGCAAGCCTTGATACGACGACATATGCTGAAGGCAGTACGAGTTCTTTAAGAGTAACTCTCGCGTCCGAAAACAGTAACATCAACCGGACAATCACGACCGTTATCGGAAAAAAATATGTGTTGATTGCTGATGTGAAAAATGTATCCTCTGAGCACGCGCACGTTTCGATTAATGCTTTAGTTGACGGAAACAAAGTAACGAGTGACTCTTTTGACACCTCGTTTGTTAGTTTCACTGCAACTGCAGCTGCTCACACGATCGCAGTTGTTGGCAGCGGTTCTCCGGGGCAGACTTTCAACGTCGATAACGTACGTTTGTATGAAGTCAGCGAGGATGAATACGCCGCATTGGGCAGCATGACGCCGACACAAGTTAGCGCTAAGTACCCGTATACGGAAATGATAACAGGAGTTAAGAATCCATATGCGATTTGTTATGGACAGAATTTGTTGCCGCCATTTTATGAAGCTGCCCTGATCACTAAAAACGCCAAGATAATCAGTCCATACGTTTATGAGCAAACAGCAGAAGCCTTAGGTCCATGGACGAGATTGCTTGTTAAAGTTCTCCCTCAGACGGACTATCATTTATCCTTTTCAACTTTAAACGGAAAAGGAATGTTAGCCGTATTTTCGGTTGATGAACAAACTTTGTTGCTCGATTATAGTCCAAATGGAGGCACATTTAATACAGGTGCTTATACACAGATTTCTGTTTATATCAACGGGAGTGGAGATCGTGTTGATACAATTATTAATCCAATGCTAACCCTTGGTAAAACAGCAAAACCATTTAAACCTCGCGAAGAAGCCATGCTTGCGATGGAAACCGAGTTGCATGCTGATCCAGCCACCGGAGCAAACCCGGATATGGTGATTGAGAGGGAGGGGCAGTATTTCAAGTTGGCGAAGTGGCACAGGGTTGTACTGGATGGAAGCAAAATTATTACCCTTATACAAGGTAACAACAATGGGTATAAGACTATTTATCCCAAGGTAGAAGGTGTCAATTATGACTATCTTTCTAGGGATGCGGCTGTTGCTGTTAAATTCGACGGGAAAATTTTGAGATGGGGGTCTCACGAAGCAGCTGCAGATGCATGGGCGATTGATAAACTCAATAAAAACCTTGCTATTTCTGTTTCCGCTGAAGATAGTGGATGGGGAGACGCCTATACACCTACAGCCGATGAGATTAAAGCATATTTCATGGGATGGAAGATGTACACGTACTCGCAACCAACAGACGGTATTTATCCAGGTACAGGGGTAAAGGCATGGGTGGAGATAGCCTGGAAAGATAGAAGCACCGATTCGAATATTGGGCAACATGTATCGTATGTGTTACCAACAACACCAGCTTCGAACTACACTCCGTACAAACTCCTATACCAGCTTGCTACGCCAGTCGTCGAGCCGATCACGTCTGAGGGGCAATTGACGTTCTTCGAGGGTGATAATCAGGTTGAGCTAGGTACGGGTATTGTGTTGCGGGAGGGCGTAAAACCTGCAAGATACGGAGATTGGGCTGTGGTTAACTATACGTATGATGGTGATCATGCACTGTTACAAAATAAAGCCGATGTAATTAAGTCTGTCTATAAAAACAGCAAAAAAATATCCGGCTACCTGATTACACGTAGACCCCAAGTATCTTATGGTAACGAGTATATTGGAATACCTTGGACCGACTTTGATTCTACTGATATATACACCGTCACATACCTGATGCTGGACAAATATCCGGCTGTGGACTTTTCAGGAACCTATGCCGAGAACGAAAAGGCCCTGCTGCTGGATGCAGTCAGGACGTTGCAAGATAACACCACACGGATTTCGGTCCTTGAGAGCAAAAAAGCAGAAAAGGACAGTCCTACATGGATTACGCCGACATTGCTTAACGGATGGGTTCCATACAGCACTGACGGAATATACCCAGCAGCTAGATTTTTAAAGGACTCTATGGGATTTGTCCATTTTGATGGGTTGATCAAAGATGGTGTTGTGGGAACCAATTCTCCTGTTTTCAGGTTGCCGACAGGATTCAGACCTAAGATGTCCATTACTTGTGTAACAGTATCTTATGATGGTGGTAGCGAGGAAGTGCCGTCCCGTATTCGTATTCATCCTAGCGGAGATGTCTTTTGTGTCGCAGGCAGTAATCTTTATTTCTCGCTGGTTATACCGCCATTCCTAGCCGAACAATAAAGGAGGGATCACATGAAAGCCGTACCTAAAATAAATACAGACGGACTCTATATCGAGGACGTGTTGGTGGACGATGCCTTTTTCGGTGTCGTCCCTTTTTATGCTGGATCTGAACGAGCCGAGTTGAATCCGGAAACCGAGCTGCGAGAAACCCCGGAAGCGGAAGAAGAACAGAACCCGGAGATTGCCGGGTATATCGTTGGCATACCGGTACCTGCTGGCCTTTTCCGGCCACGCTTTGACCTAGCAGCTTGGGAAGCATACCAGGAAGCATTGAAAGATAGACCGCAGGAACAGCTTCCTGACCTTTGGGCTGAGGGGCTAAGCCAGGAAGAGATTGACGAACTGACCAAGACACAGCCTATGAATCCTTCCGAAATGGACAAGATCGGAGAGCAACTGGTTCAACGCGAACTGGAGGCATTGGAATTGAAACAACAAAACGAAGCTTTGGGCGGGCAAATCGTCGGTCTGGAATTGCGAGTATTATCGATGGAAACACAACCGAAGGGAGACGGGGCAAATGTTTAATTCCGATTTCGAAAGACTCCAATACTACTATGAGAAAAAGTGGGCAAAGGAACAGCAACTCAAGCAGTATGTTTCCTTTGGCGTTATTTCGAGTGACCAATATGAGCAGATTACAGGAAAAAAGTACGAGATATGAGTATTTCTATGAGTGTTTCTCGGACATATTTTAAGAATATAGTACCTAAACCATAGAACTTACTGGTTCCCTGCATCATAACCCAACATACCCCAAACCGGGACATGCATACAAGCCAACCTATCGCTCCACGCATCAACTATAGTACAAACGGCGATATGCCGCATAAAGGAAGTGAGACACATGCAGACGAGAAGCTCGGGCAACGCGCAGGGCATTGACGTATCCCGGTACCAAGGCAGCATCGATTGGGCCAAAGTGAAGGCAAGCGGCATGACGTTTGTGTTCATCAAGGCGACCGAGGGGCAGACGTACACCGATCCGAACTTCCAGACCAACGTGAAAGGCGCGCTGGCGGCGGGCATGCTGGTCGGAACGTATCACTTTTTCCGGGCCACATCGACTGACGGAGCCAAAGCCGAAGCTGCGCATTATGCCAATACATTGCAAAAAGTGGGCGGAGCCCAGACGCTGCAGCTGCCGCCCGTCATGGACTATGAGAACAACCCCGGCAATCTGAGCAAAGCTCAGATCAACGCGGTAGCTAAAGCCTTTCTGACCGAATTGGAGCGCCTCACCGGGCGCAAACCGATCATTTATACAGGCAATTCCTTTGCCGGCAATTTCGATGTCTCGCTCGGAGCGTACGATCTATGGATCGCGCGTTACAGCACGTCCCGTGTGCCGGACGGCCAACCGGCGTGGAAGCGCTGGACATTCTGGCAGTACACGGACTCGGGCAAAGTAGACGGCATTAGCGGCAACGTGGACATGAACGAGTTCGAGGGATCGGCTGCAGAGCTGCGGGCGAGATATGCTCCGGCAACCGTGCCGATACCAACCCCGACACCGTCCAATCCGAATCCGCCATCCAATGCAAGCGAACCGCCGAAAGGAGATGAACCGATGACAGCCGAGGAAAAAGCAGCGTTTGATGCGCTCAAAGCACAGGTAGACCGCCTCCAGGCACGTCAGCAGATGGAGGTTCCGTCATGGGCGAAAGCGGCCGTGGATGCTGCACTGGCGTATGACACGAAGAACCCGCTGTTCAGCATCGAAAATGGGGCGAGCTATGATTTTTATCGTTTCATTACGGTGATGCACCGTCGGGGTTTGTTCAAAAAATAACGCGGCATGCACGTGAACACAGTTCCAAATGCCAGCGGAAAGACGTCTCTCCACCAATGGAGCAGGCGTCTTTTAGTTTTTACAAAAAGGTGAAACGGCGTATTCCAAATCCAACTCCAATGCCAACTCCAATTCCAATTGCCAGCTCTCCCAAACTCGCAATGGAAACTGTCCTAAAGTTGTACCATTTTCGCATTTTGTGTAAGAGATGTTGACATAACGCATAAAGTTGAGGACGAATATCCGCAAATCTCTTGTCTAAATGATCAATGTAATGTAAAGTAAAGTACACCAAATGGTTTTATCCCCTAGAATGTTTTACACAAACCCTCTTACCATGACATCACCTTAACATTGCAAAGTTATTGGAATGTCGTCCCGTTGGACATGTTCACACCTCGGCGATCACGCAGCCATTTCTTACGTTCCGTTTATAACACCAATTCACTTGAACACTTCCATTTCCCGGTTTGATACTATCGCTGCATCTAATGGGCAATTCGTTTTCCCTTTAGGACAAGCTATTTTCAACCCCACAAAATCGCTCTTGCAGACAGGATCGTTTATGTTCTGATCTTCTGTTAACCACCACTATGCTGTTACTAATTGACCTTTGTTCAATTTTTTACAACCTTATCGTTCATGGTGCCACTCCATTTAGCGGTATCACAGGCATTCAAAGCCTATAAAGATACATATCGATTTCATGCCTTTGGTCTATGCGGCAGCGCGCAAAATTTTGAGACGGGAAAGGGTGTTGGTTGTATGAGGAGCAGAAAAAAATGGTTATCCGGCTTGATGCTGCTGGCGTTAAGTACGGTGGTCGTTTTGTCGGGATGTACCGGGGGAGAGAGCGGACAGAACAAGCCTGCACCTGCGGAAGGCAGCGACCCGCCGACGGAAACGGCTGCTCAGGATACGCTGATCATGGGACGCGGCGGAGATTCCGTGTCGCTGGACCCGTCGATCGTGACGGATGGGGAATCGCTGAAGATCGGGCACCAGGTGTTCGATTCGTTGCTCGATTACACGGAGGGCGGCACGGAAGTCGTTCCGGGGTTGGCGGAGAGCTGGGAAATTTCCGAGGATGGTTTGACGTATACGTTCAAGCTGAAGTCCGGCGTGAAGTTCCATGACGGCACCGATTTTAATGCCGAAGCGGTTGTGTTCAACTTCAATCGTTGGGGCGATCCGAACAGCGAGTTCAAATTCGAGGGCGATTCCTTCGACTACTACGATTCGATGTTCGGCCCGCCGGAAGGAAGGGTGATCAAGGAAGTGAAGGCAATCGACGAAACGACGGTCGAATTCACTTTGAACCAGCCGCAGGCGCCATTCCTGCAAAATATCGCGATGACGCCGTTTGGCATTGCCAGTCCAACTGCGGTGCAGGAGAAAAAGGAAAACTTCAAGAACGAGCCGGTGGGCACGGGACCGTTCGTCTTTGTGGAGTGGAAGCGGAACGATTCCATCACTTTGGACAAAAATCCAAACTACTGGAAAGAAGGCCTGCCGAAGCTGAACAAGGTGATCGTGCGTTCCATCCCGGACAACACGGCCCGATTCAACGCATTGCAGAACGGCGAGATCGACGTCATGGAAGACCTGAACCCGGACGATCTGTCGATTCTGGAATCCAACGCCGAGCTGCAAAAAATCGAGCGTCCGCCATTCAACGTGGCCTATCTCGGCTTTAATTTCAAGAAAAAACCGTTCGATAACGTGCTGGTACGCCAAGCGCTCAACCATGCGGTGAACAAGCAGGCCCTCATCGATGCCTTCTTTGCCGGACAGGCGCAGCCTGCCGTGAACCCGATGCCGCCGACGCTGTGGGGATATAACGACGCCATAGAGGATTATCCGTACGACCTGGAAAAAGCGAAAGCGTTGCTGGCGGAAGCGGGCTATCCGGACGGTTTGCCTGATCCGATCACGTTCTATGCGATGCCGGTATCCCGGCCGTACATGCCGGATGGGCGCAAGGTGGCCGAAGCGATCCAGGCGGATTTCGAAAAAATCGGCGTGACCGCCAACATCGAATCCCCGGAATGGGCGACGTATCTGGATGATGCGAAGGCTGGCGAGAAGGACGACATTTACATGCTCGGCTGGACGGGCGACAATGGTGACCCGGACAACTTCCTGTACACCCTGCTGGACAAGGATGCGATCCCCGGCAACAACCGCAGTTTTTACGTGAACGAGGATTTGCACAAGCTGCTGACCGACGCTCAGAAAGAGACGGACCAAGAGAAACGGGCCGAGCTTTACAAACAGGCGCAGGTCGTCATTAAAGAAGACGCGCCGTGGATTCCGCTGGTGCACACGACGCCGATTCTCGCAGGCAAAGCTAACCTGAAGGGCTTTACGCCTTCGCCGCTGGGCAGCGAATCCTATGCCAATGCCTACTTTGAATAACAAGTTTCGCAGCTATATAGGTTGAACTAGATAAATACACAAATACGGTAGGGTCAGAAAGAATCTGGAGAAGCGGAGCGTTCTAAAAGCTATCTGAAGGAAAGCTGCATCGGAAGCATAGGCTTATCACCGGATTTTCCTCTTTGGAGAAGAAAATCAGTAAATCTGGGGATAACAGCGATCGGAAGATGGTACTGCACGCGTAGTGGCCTGTGTGATTGATTAGTGCTGTTTATATAGCTAGCGCATAACCGAATCATCCAAGAGCGCAGGCGGGCCTGCCATGCTTACCAGAACCGACACTCGGAACCAACATCTCAAGCCATGCAGGCCCGGTGGGCGCTTTTGAAATCCAATCAGCCACGAAGCAAAGGCGGTGAATGAGGATTGAGCAGTTACATCGTCAAACGCGTACTTGTACTGCTGCCCGTGCTGCTCGGCATGAGTATCATCGTGTTTTCCATAATCCATGCGATCCCCGGCGATCCGGCCGAAACCATCCTGGGGCAAAAAGCGACCGAACAGTCCAAACAGGCGCTCCGCGAGCAGCTCGGACTGGACAAGCCCTGGCTTCAACAGTATTTCGCCTATCTTGGCGACCTGTTACAAGGCGACCTCGGCACATCCATCCGCACCAAGGTACCCATTGCCCAGGAAATTATGCCATATCTGACGGCCACGCTGGAGCTGACGATGGCAAGCATGCTGTTTGCAGTTATCATTGGGGTCAACGCCGGGATTATCAGCGCATGGAAGCACAACTCCTGGTTTGATTACTGCTGCATGGTCATTGCTTTGGTCGGGGTTTCGATGCCGATCTTTTGGCTGGGATTGATGGAACAATGGCTGTTCGCCAACCAATTGCAATGGCTGCCTTCCATCGGCCGTATGAACCCGCGCGATCCGGTGGATGCGGTGACAGGCCTGTACGTGCTCGATTCGATGATCGCCGGGCGCTGGGACCAGCTGTGGACGGTCACCAAACATTTGATTCTGCCAAGCATCGCGCTGGGTACGATTCCGATGGCGGTCATCGCGCGTATGACGCGCTCCAGCATGCTGGAGGTGATGAGCTCGGATTATATCCGGACGGCCAAAGCCAAAGGGCTAGGTCCTTTTTTCGTCGTATACGGGCATGCGCTCAAAAATGCGTTCATTCCGGTGCTGACGGTCATCGGCATTCAGACGGGCTCGCTTCTGGGCGGCGCGGTGCTGACGGAAACGATCTTTGCCTGGCCGGGCGTCGGCCGTTATATATATGAAGCAATCAGTTCAAGGGACTATCCGGTCATTCAGAGCGGCATCTTGATCATTGCGTTCTTTTTTGTCGTCATCAACCTGATCGTGGATCTGCTGTACGCCGTCTTCGATCCGCGCATCAACTACAAATGAAGCTGAACCGAAAGGAGATGCCGCATGGCCAAATTATCGACGAATACCGGGCATGCATTTGAGGCGGCAAACGTGCCGAAATCCGGTCCATGGCGGGATGCCTGGCGAACGTTTTGCCGAAATCGGCTTGCGCTGGCGGGACTGGTCATTATTACGGTTTTTATTGTGCTGGCATTTCTGGCCCCGGTGATCGCGCCCTACGATTATAAGGAACAGGTGCTGGCAGACCGGTTGCAGTCGCCTTCGGCCGGGCATTGGTTCGGGACGGACGATCTCGGGCGCGACATCTTTTCGCGGGTGCTGTATGGAGCGCGCATATCGCTGTGGGTCGGATTTTTCTCGGTCATCGGTTCGATCGTTGCGGGGGCGCTGCTAGGATTAATCGCGGGATTTTACGGCAAATGGGCCGACATGATCATCTCGCGCCTATTCGATATTTTGCTGGCTTTTCCGGGCATTCTGCTGGCGATTGCGATTGTAGCCATTCTCGGACCTTCCTTGCAAAACGCTTTGCTTGCCATCGCCATCGTCAATGTGCCGACATATGGGCGATTGGTGCGCTCCCGTGTCCTCAGCCTGCGGCAGGAGGAGTTTATCACGTCCGCGCGAACGCTAGGGGCCGGCAATAGCCGGATTTTGTTCCGGCATATCCTGCCGAACAGCCTGACGCCCCTGATCGTGCAGGGCACGCTGGGCATCGGCACGGCCATTATCGAAGCCGCCGCGCTCGGCTTCCTGGGCATGGGCGCCCAGCCGCCCGACCCCGAGTGGGGCAAAATGCTGTCCGACTCGCGCCAGTTCATCCAAAAGGCGCCGTGGACGCTCATTTTTCCCGGCTTGTCCATCATGCTGACGGTGCTGGGCTTCAATCTATTGGGAGACGGCCTGCGCGACACGCTCGATCCCAAAATGGTGAAGTAGGTATCGTGAGAGTTGGGCTGGTGATGTCGTTTGAAGTGGTGGTAAACAGCAGCGAAGTTTGTTGTATCGGCAGCGGTGCACCGTGTGAGTGAGTGGTGTGCTTCATATAGAAAAGGTTGCATTAAAAAACAATGCCGGGAATGGACAAATAAGGGGTGGTCGCATTGGAGACCAGTCCTTTTGGCGCGTGATGGACAACCGGCGAAATTTAACGAACATTAAACGTCTTATTAGGGCCAAAAGGCACACTCCCACACGCTAACGAACCTCAGTATCGTTATTCGGGGTGCCACGGCACCGAACGATCGATTTTCGGCCGATTAAGGTGTCTCAGGTTCGTTACAGTTTGCAAGCGCTCGATTTCTCCATAATAGGGTGTTTAATGTTCGTTAGAATTTAAGGTAGCCTGGAGGGTTGCAGAAAGGGAGAGCGTTTTTCGCCCATCAATCCGCGCTCCACCCACCTTTTCGTCTAAAAACCACTCGCCAGGTTGACACCCAAATTTCCCATATGTTATATAAAAGAAAGGGATTAGCACTCCAATGTAACGAGTGCTAACAGTTAATCGTTGCCATCGTTGCATGAACTGCGATACGATGGGCCAGGGCATAGTCCCAAGCCAACCATTTCCTATTCTGAAAGGAGACCCATTCTTCATGACCAAGAAACAGTTTCAGGCGGAATCCAAACGTTTGCTGGATATGATGATCAACTCCATTTACACTCAGCGCGAAATTTTCCTGAGAGAATTGATCTCCAACGCCAGTGACGCGATTGACAAAATATATTACAAAGCCCTCACTGACGATCAACTCGTCTTCAACAAAGAGGACTATTACATTAAGCTTACCATCGACAAGGGCAACCGCACGCTGACCATTACGGATACAGGCATCGGGATGACCGAGGAAGAGCTGGAAAACAACCTCGGCGTTATTGCGAAGAGCGGCTCCCTGGCGTTCAAAAAAGAGAACGAAGCGAAAGACGGCCACAACATCATCGGCCAATTCGGCGTAGGTTTCTATTCTGCGTTCATGGTGGCGGATAAGCTCACCGTCACGAGTAAAGCGCTGGGCAGCGACCAGGCGTGGAGATGGGAATCCGAAGGCGCGGACGGATACACGATCTCGCCGGCCGAGAAAGATTCCGTCGGCACGGAAATCGTGCTGACCATCAAAGCGAACACCGAAGAAGACTCCTACGACGAGTTTCTGGAAGAGTATCGCCTGAGATCGATCATCAAGAAGTACTCCGACTTCATCCGTTATCCGATCAAAATGGACATTACCAGTTCCCGTCCGAAGGAAGGCGCGGAGAACGAGTTCGAGGAGTATACTGAAGAACAGACGATCAACAGCATGGTGCCGATCTGGCGCAAAAACAAAAGCGAGTTGACTGAAGAAGACTACAACAACTTCTACATGGAGAAGCGTTATGGCTTCGACAAACCGCTGAAACACGTACATATCAGCGCAGACGGCGCGGTGGTGTACAACGCGATCCTGTTCATTCCCGAGCATACGCCGTTCGACTACTACACCAAGGAATACGAAAAAGGGCTGGAGCTTTACTCCAACGGCGTGCTGATCATGGACAAATGCGGCGACTTGCTGCCGGACTACTTCGGCTTTGTGAAAGGTATGGTCGATTCCGAGGACCTGTCCCTGAACATCTCCCGCGAAATGCTGCAGCATGACCGCCAGCTCAGCCTGATTGCGAAAAACATCAAAAACAAAATCAAGAGCCAGCTGCTCAGCATGCTCAAGGACGAGCGCGAGAAATACGAGAAGTTCTACGAGGCATTCGGCCGCCAGTTGAAGTACGGCGTATACAGCGACTACGGCACGCACAAGGACGTGCTGCAGGATTTGCTAATGTTCACGTCTTCCAAAGAAAAGAAATTGGTGAGCCTGGACGAGTACGTCTCCAGAATGCCGGAAGACCAGAAGTACATCTACTACGCAACTGGCGAATCGGTGGAACGCATCGAGAAGCTGCCGCAGATCGAAGGCGTGCTGGATAAAGGATACGAAGTCCTGTACTTCACCGACGACATCGACGAGTTCGCGATCAAGATGATCATGAGCTACAAGGAAAAAGAATTCAAATCCGTGTCCAGCGGCGACCTGGGCATCGAAGACGCGGCGGACGAGAACGAGAAGGACGCTTCCGAGAACGACAACAAGGAGCTCTTCGAAGCGATGCAGGCCCAACTGGCAGGCAAGGTCAAATCCGTTAAAGCCTCCAAACGGCTGAAAAGCCATCCGGTATGCTTGTCCGCCGAAGGCGACCTGTCCATCGAGATGGAGAAAGTGCTGAAAGCCATGCCGAACAGCCAGGACGTGCAGGCCGATAAAGTGCTTGAAATCAACGTGAACCATGACGTGTTCAAATCGTTGAAGGAAGCCTTCGCGCAGGATCAGGACAAATTGAAGCTGTACACCAGCTTGCTTTACAATCAAGCTTTGCTGATCGAAGGTTTGCCGATCCAGGATCCGGTAGAGTTCACCAACGATATTTGCAAGGTGATGGTATAATACCACGAGCGGAAGCGGCAGGACGATGATGTCCTGCCGTTTTTGCGTTTAATGATGTGCAGCCAACATGAAATATTTTGTTTTAAAACATACTTGACAGGTAGGGATAAGGGGTTTATAGTTATCTCAAACCTTCAACACTAATTAAATGAACAGTGAAATAATGTTGAGCTCATTGGACCGCCAAAGGCTCCTGTATACCAACCCGATTAGGGGTGGTATGCCGGATGCCTTTTTTTATTGCCCAAAACCGACCAGAGAGGCCGAATTTATGGAAAGGCAGGCAAATTGAATGGAAAAAGAGACTTGGGAACAGCTGACGCGCGCGGATGACCTGTTCCGCAAAATGGTGCGCAGATTCGTGAAGGAACGGGACCGCGTCAGCGTGGAGGGCGTGACATTGCCTGCCATGCTGATCCTGCAAAAGATCATTCGCGACGGTGAGCAGCGGCTTGGCGATCTGGCCGAACAGATGGATTTCACCTCTGGCGCGATCACTGCGCTCAGCGACAAGCTGGAAGCGGCCGGGTATACGGTGCGCCGCCGGAAGGAGGACGACCGCCGTACGGTACTGCTGGACATCACCGCCAAAGGGCGGGAGATGGTGGCGCGCAACAACAACATCGGTGACCGATGTATCACGCTTCTGTTTCAAGGATTCACGGCAGAGGAGCTGGAGCAGCAGAGCCGTTTCTACGAACGGATTTTTGCCAATCTGGAGGGGTTCTCCGAAACGCTGCTGGGGCTGGCCGAACAGAATGCGGCAGTTCCGGTGCCTGTGGATCAGGAACAGAAGCAGAAGCCGGCACGAAGCAATGACCAAAATTATTTGAGTTATTAACCAACATATAAGGAGCGATCACTATGGGACATTCAACGATTTATCCGACAGGAGCAACGGTGTATCAGCCGGAGAAGGCTTGGAGCGGTTATACGATTTTTCAAGCCGGGGACGAGGGCGTTGTTTTGATCGACATGAACGGCAGGGAAGTGCGTCTGTGGAAAGGCTTGATCGGTTTCCCGGCCAAATTGTTCCCGGGCGGTTACGTGCTCGGCAGCACCGGGCGCCGAGATCCGAAGTTCGGCATTCAGGATAACCTTGACCTGGTGCAGGTGGATTGGGACGGCAACATCGTTTGGAAATACGATGGCTACGAACATATCGAGGACCCTGGATACGAGCCGCTCTGGTATGCAAGACAGCATCATGACTACCAACGGGAAGGCAATCCGGTCGGGTACTATGCTCCGGGATTGGTACCGAAGGTGGGCAGCGGCACCACGCTGATCTTGTCCCACAAAAACGTGAACAATCCGAAAATTTCCGATAAACCGCTGCTCGATGACACGATCCTCGAAGTGGATTGGCAGGGAAATATCATCTGGGAATGGGCTGCGAACGAGCATTTCGAAGAGCTGGGCTTCGATGAAGCTGCTCGCAACGTATTGTTCCGTGATCCGAATACCCGTTCGTTCGGCAATCTGGGAGGGGGCGTAGGCGACTGGCTGCACATCAACTCCGCATCTTATGTCGGCCCGAACCGCTTCTATGATGCCGGGGACGAACGTTTCCATCCGGACAATATCATTTGGGATGCGCGCGAAGCGAACATTATCGCGATCACCGACAAACGAACAGGAAAGATCGTCTGGCAGCTTGGGCCGGACTACTCCCTTCCCGAAGTGAAGCATATCGGGTGGATCATCGGCCAGCATCATGCCCATATCATCCCAAGAGGCCTGCCGGGCGAAGGCAACCTGCTTGTGTTCGACAACGGCGGCTGGGCCGGATATGGCCTGCCGAATCCCGCTTCCCCATATGGACTGAAGTCGGCGGTGCGCGATCATTCCCGAGTGCTGGAGATCGATCCGGTCACGCTGGAGATCGTGTGGCAGTATACCCCGGCAGAAGCGGGATTTTCGGTGCCGACCGATTCCTATAAATTTTATAGCCCATATATCAGCTCGGCCCAACGGCTCGCCAATGGCAATACGCTCATTACCGAAGGTTCGAACGGACGACTGTTCGAAGTGACGCGCGAGCACGAGCTGGTGTGGGAATACATTTCGCCGTATTGGAACACGCGCAACACCAACATGGTGTATCGTTCTTACCGGGTTCCTTATAACTGGGTGCCACAGCTGGACAAACCGGAGGAAGCGGCGATCGAACCGATCCGCGTAGAGGATTATCGCGTCCCTGGAGCCGCGCCCAGAGGAGCGGAATCGGTCGTGAACGTTGCGGCTACGCTGCCATTTGTCGAGGAAGCCGCCTGCGTAGCTACTTCGGGCGACGTCAAATCCGATGAAGACGGGCAGGCAAACGAATAGGCAATCATTCCAATAGACGAAGAGGTGGGTCCTCGTGAAAAAAACATTCATTCATACATCCATGCTGCTCCTTGTAACGGCAATGCTGGTGCTGTCCGGTTGCGCTCCGGGAGAAAAGGCTGAAGCCCAAACAGGCGGTGCTGAAACAGGCGGGGCCAAGGTGAAAATCCGGATTGCCGATACGGCAAGCAACCCGACGTTTCGCGTCGGTATCGCCAAAGGATTCTTTGCAGAGCAAGGCATTGACGCTGAGAGCATTACGTTCGGCACACCTGCTGAAGGTGTCAACGCCTTGTTCATCAACCAGGTCGATATTGCATACGGCGCGGACTTTCCCGTATTAAACGCCATATCCAAGGGCGACTACTCCATCATCGCCTCGGCCGGGCAGGCAACGGATCAGGCGGCCGCGGCCTGGAAGCTGTACGTGAACAACGACATCCAATCTGCCGCCGATCTGAAAGGCAAGAAGCTGAGTTTTCTGCGGGGCACGTTCATTCCGTATCTATGGGATGAATATTTGAAGGATAACGGCGTGGCGGTTCAGGACGCCACGCAGGTGGGGCAGGGCTCTTTTGACGAAGCATACATTGCGTTGAAGCAAGGCGATTTGGATGCGTCTTGGGTCATCGGTTCGGCGCTGACCGACAAATTCGATGCACTGGACAACGTGCACCAACTGACGGATATGTCGCAAACGTCGGTGCGGCTGGGCATGGGGCTTGTGGCGAGCGATGCATTCATCGAATCGAACCCTGAAGCGATTAGCGGTTTCCTGAAGGCGCTCAGCCAAGCTTCGGAATATGCGCAGGCCCATCCGGATGAAGTGGCCGATTTGCTGTACAAGGAAACCAAGCAGCCGAAGGAAGCAACGCTGAAAGATCTGCCGATCAATCCGTGGGAGGTCGGTTTCACGCAAGCGGCCTATGACAGCCTGGCTGGCCAGAAGCAATACATGGTCGATAACGGCATCATTCAACAGGATTTCGATCTCGGAAGCAAATTGAATCTGGAACCGCTGCGCAGGGCGCTGCCGGACCAGGTCACTTACGGAAAATAGATGAATCGTATATGAAGGAGGGCTTGCATATGTCAACATCGGCGACGGTATCGGCCATTGAGATCGAGCAGCTTCGCAAAAGCTACAACGACGTGGCGGCAGGGGATGTCCATTATATTATCAAAGACGTGAACCTGGTCATTCGGGGAGGAGAGTTCTTTGTCCTGCTTGGACCGAGCGGCTGCGGCAAATCGACGCTGCTTAACATGATCGCAGGGTTTGTTTCGAAATCGGGCGGACAGCTGAAGGTCAATGCACGGGAGGTCGTCAAACCGGGCAAAGACCGGGCCATGGTGTTCCAGCAGGCGGATTCCTCGCTGTTCCCATGGTTGACCGTCAGGGAGAACGTGGAATTCGGCCTGCGCATGGCACATGTGCCCAAGGGAGATCGCCGGGCGATATCGGATCGGTTCATTGCGATGGTTGGCTTGAGCGGCCACGAATCCAAATTTCCGAGAGAGCTGTCCGGCGGCATGAAACAGCGCGTGCAGCTTGCCCGGGTGCTGGCAAACGATCCGGCCATCCTGTTGATGGATGAACCGTTCGGCGCGCTCGACGCGATGACGCGCCGGACGATGCAGAAGGAACTGGTCAACATTTGGCGGGAAACGAACAAGACGATCATTTTCGTTACCCATGACATTCAGGAAGCGCTGCTGCTCGGCGATCGGATCGGCATTATGTCTGTGGGGCCATCCTCCAACATTACGGATATCTATGACGTGAATTTGCCTTATCCGCGCAATATCGCCTCCGAGGAATTCGGGGCGCTCTATGAGCGGATCGGCAGCCATTTTGGGGAATAGGAGGAAGGATGCCATGAAATGGTTGGAACGCAAATGGGTGACGGTCCCGATATTGTGGTTGGTTGTGCTCGGCATCTGGCAGACGGGGGCGTTGATCTACGGACCGGACGTCATTCCCGGACCGTGGGCCACTGTGCTGGGCGCCAAGGAATTGATTGCCGACGGCACGTTGGTGCATTACATTGCCATCAGTTTTCAACGCGTGCTGATCGGATGGGTTCTCGGCAGTCTGATTGCCATTCCGATCGGACTGCTCATCGGCCAGGTGCACGTCATTCGCGTGTTCGCAGAGCCGTTCCTGAACTTTATCCGCTTTATTCCGCCGATCGCGTTTATTACGTTGTTCCTGGTCTGGTTTGGCATTGGCGAGCAGTCGAAGATCGCGCTGATCATGTATGCGACCTTTTTTATCGTCATTCTTAATACGTTAACCGGCGTGCTTGCCGTGGAGGAAGATAAAATCCGATCCGCCCGCAGCATGGGCGCTAGTGAGTGGCAGATTTTGCTGCATGTGGTAGTACCGGCCACAACGCCATATATTTTTACCGGAGTAAGGCTCGCCATGGGGACTTCTTACATGGCCATCATCGGGGCGGAGATGATTGCTTCTAATGAAGGTGTCGGTTATCTGATCTGGAATTCGCGTCTCTTTTTCCGCACAGACTGGATCTTCGTTGGTTTGATCTGCCTGGGCTTTATGGGGTTTGCCACCGACAGGCTGTTCAACTGGTTTGGGCGCAGAGCCCTCCGCAGATACGGCGTCGTCAGTTCGCCGGCATGGAAAAGGTAAGCTCCTCCGAGTTTGGCACAAATGATCACATGGGCGACTCGCAGACGACACGGTTTGCGGATCGCTTTTTTTGTGCATTGGCTGTAATCAACGTACCATGGCATGAGTTGTTTGTACGATGGAAGGTGCACGCATGATAGACTGACAGGGTATAATGGAAGGAGATGAGTGTATTTCACAAAATGATGTGAGAAGAGATGACAATCTCAGATAGGTTTTGCTTTTCGAAACCGCTGATGTTGTGTATAATCACTCAAAATAGAGACAGTCGGCTAGGAGTGATCAACATGCAATGGAACGATCTGAGAGAACATAGACAGTATCCCGAGCTTGCGAAACAGGATGGTGCCCGAGCGGCGTATGAACGGGACTATTCCCGCTTGATCCATTCGCCTACCTTTCGCCGTTTGCAGGGCAAATCGCAGGTGTTTGGCGCAGGAACGGGCGATTATTACCGGACGCGCCTGACCCATTCGCTGGAAGTGGCGCAGATTGCGCGCGAAGCGGCCCGCAGCCTGTTGCGTCGGTATCCCGAGGTGGATCTGGGACAGGCGGACAGCCCCGGCCTGATCATCGATTCGGAAGTGGTGGAATGTGCGGCGATCGCGCATGATTTCGGACATCCTCCGTTTGGGCATAAAGGGGAGGAAGTGCTGGATGGCATTTTGGATGATCTCATCAATACCGAGGTCAAACGAATCATGAAGAAAAGCCGTGGCGCCAAATCGCCGCAGCAGGAGCCGGAAATCCGGGCCGAGCTAAAGCGCAAGTATGAGCATTTCGAGGGAAATGCACACAATTTCCGGCTGATCATGTTTTTGGAGAAGCGCGAAGATATCGACGGGCTGAACCTGTCCGACGCGGTGCTGCTCGGCATCAACAAGTACCCGTACCCGGGCACGGAAAGCAAGAAGGGCATGTATCACCATGAATGGCAGTACATCCGCGAGGTGCGGAACCGCTGGGATATCCCGGCAGGCAAAAAAACGCTGGAAGCGCAGCTCATGGACTTGTGCGACGACATCGCGTACTCTGCGCATGATTTGGAAGACGGCATCAAGGCCGGCAAAATCGAGGTGCATGAGCACTTTTTGCAAGATCCGCACATCAAAAAGCTGATCGTGGACAAAATTACGACGCTGGAGGATTCGTTCTGGAGCGGCTGGACCCGCGAAGCGATTGCGCAAAAAGTAGATGAGGTGCTGGTGACGTTCCTGCGCGTCTGGAATGAGAAAATGCCTTTCTGCGAGCATGATTATTCGCGCACCCGCCGCGAGGTCAAGGCGTATTGGGTCAGTCTCTTCGTGGGCAGCCTGGGCGTCATCGATGACGGGGATTGGAAGAAAGTAACCTTCGTGCGCGAAGGGACCGAGGATCTCGACATGCTGCGCACGGTGAGTGTGCTGAAAAGCTTTGCCTGGGTAACGATGATTCGCGACCTGCGGGTACAACGGCTGCAGAAACGCAGCGAATGGATGATTAAGCGGCTGTGGGATGCGTTCCTTGATCCCGAAACGTCGAAATCGATCATTCCTTCCGATTGGCTGCAGCGCTATGAGAAGGATCAGGCCAAGGCACAGCCGATCTGGACGTGGGAGCATATGGTGATTGATTACATCGCGGGCATGACGGATGCCTTTGCCGAGAAAATATATAATGAATTGTACGGACTGAAAGTGGGCTCCATTTACGATCTGGACTAATCTGCTGCCAACAGCATGGGAGCAGTCGTATTCTATGGGATTTGCGTAAATGCGAATTTTCTTGAAATTGATTGCGTAAATACGAATGTGGTTGGGTTCGTTGCATAAATGCGAATGTGCTTGAGATCGTTGCACAAATGCGAATGCTAATGTGTTTAAAGTTTAGTATGGGAAGGAGGGAACGATTTGACTATAGACAGATCTGTGGAGGCAGAAAGAAGTACTGGCGCGAGCGTTCGCGAGAAGGCTCGTCTCGGCGTGCTTGACCTGGTGCCGAGGCTGGGTGGAGCGTCGGCAGAAGAGGCGCTGCGCCAGGCCGTCATGTTGGCGCAGCATGCCGAAGCATGGGGGTATTCGCGGTATTGGACGTCGGAGCACCACGATATGGAGGAGCTGGCCTCGGCATCGCCGGAGGTGCTGCTCGCCCATGTGGGGGCGCTGACCAAGAGCATCCGCCTTGGTTCCGGGGCGGTGCTGCTGCCGCATTACAGCCCGCTGAAGGTCGCCGAATCGTTTCGGCTGCTGTCTGCGCTTTACCCTGGACGCGTCGAGCTTGGCCTCGGCCGGGCCCCTGGCGGAGGTCCTCATGCGGCGATGGCGCTAAGCGGCAATTATTTGCAGCACGTCTCAAAGCTTCCGGAATCGTTAACCGCCCTGACCCAGCTGCTCGAGGACCGTTATGCTTACGAGGAGCATCCCGTACGGGCAAGACCGATTCCGGGCAAATCGCCATCCTTGTGGATGCTGGGCACGAATATGAAGAGTGCCGAATATGCGGCGCGTTTCGGCATGGGTTACGCCTTTGGCCAATTCATGAGCGATACGGACGGCCTGGAGGCGGTTCGTCGTTATCGGGATGGATTCATCCCTAGTGCCGACCGGACAGAGCCCGAGGTCATGGTTGCCGTTAGCGTGCTGTGTGCGAAGACGGAACAAGAGGCGCTCGATTGGAGCATGGAGATGGAGCGGAAACGTCAATCCCGCGGAGCCGATTCGAAAGCAGTCCCTTCGGCTGATGAAGCTCCCCCTTCCGGAGGACAAGGCCCGAAACGGCATTATGCCGGTACGGCGGATCAGGTATGGACGGAGCTGAAAGGGCTCGCAGGCCGGTTGGGAACCCATCAGCTGCTTGCCGTCACGGGCGGGCCCGATTATGAACGCAGACTGTCTTCCTACCGATTGTTGGCTGAATGCGTGTTTGCTCATTCATGCAAGGCTTAACGATCCATTTTCAGGCAACCGGATTGCCGATTTGTGATACTATTAGAGGAGCTGCAGGACGCGATTTCCCGTGTGCTGCAGCTCTTTAACATGCAGGCATAGATTTAACAAAACCAAGCATGTCTTGCAAAATATCATGTTATAATTTTTTGCGTCTAATATATGTTTTTTTTGCAAGATGACCATAGTAGGGTAAATCAATGACAAAAGGTTCGAAAACGAATTCATGGCCACATCAAACACAAGGGGGAAACCAAATGTTCGGCAGATTCAGGATCAAGAGCATCGGCCTGCGCATCAGCATCGCGTTTTATCTGTTACTCCTCTGTTTAATCGTTCTAAGCGTCACGGTGATTGGCCGCTTGAATTCGATGGAGGCGAATACGAACGATATAACGGACAAATGGATGCCGGCGATCCAGCAGATCAACCATCTGAATTATACGACAGAGCATATTCTGTCGCTCAGCTACCGCCATTTTGATGCACGGGCAGAGGAAAAGAAGTCATTGTCCGAAGAACGGACCACATATATACGCGAAACGGCCCAGACGATCAAAATTTATGATCAGAAGGCGAAAAGCGATGAGGAGCAGCAGCATTGGTCCGATTTCAAAGCCGAATGGGAGGCCTACCTTAAACTGAACGTGCAGGCGATCAAGCTAAGCGACGAAGGACAGACGGAATTGGCGAAGGAAGTATCTGAAAAAGGGGCTGCCTCTTTCGATGATTTGCAGGTGAACCTGAATTACCTGGTGGAGTATAATCGGGAACAATCGGATATCGCTGCGGCGCGAACCATCCGCATCGTGCAGGATGGCAGAATCACCATCATGCTTGGAGTGCTGGCCATGATCCTGATTACCGCCGTGTCCATCCCGATCATTCGCTCGCAGGTCGTCAGGCCGCTTCTCCGGGTGATCAGCGCGGTTAAACTGATTGCTGAAGGCCAATTGAATGTGCAGGACGTACATACCAAATACGAGGATGAAGTGGGCGCTTTGGCAAAAGCCGTGAATGTAATGAAAAGCAATCTGACCTCCATGGTCTTGAACGTCAGACGGATCGCGGAGTCGGTCAATCGTCAGAGCATTGATCTTACGGTTGCATCCGAGGAGGTCAAAATCGGCAGCAGGCAAATCGCCGCAACGATGGAAGAGTCGGCCAGGGCGGCCGAAAGCCAGGCGATGACTGCCGTGGAATCGACACGGGCGGTGACGGGGCTGAACAGCCATATTCAACAGCATGCCGAGCAGGGACGACGGCTTCAGGCCATGTCGGATCAGGTGCTTGAGCAAGGTTTGAATGGCCGTATGGTGATGGAGCAATCGGTGCAGCAGATGCGGCTGATCGCCGGTACCGTCTTTGCTTCGATGAGCAAAATGGAACAACTGGATCGGAAAAACGAGGATATTTCCAAGTTGGTCCAGGTCATTCGTGACATTGCCCGCCAAACCAATCTGCTTGCATTGAATGCCTCGATCGAGGCTGCGCGTGCAGGTGAGAGCGGACGAGGGTTCGCGGTTGTGGCAGCAGAGGTGCGCAGCCTGTCCGAAGCCGTTCAAGCCTCGGTGGAGGAGATTACGGCCATTACGGAAGATATTCAACAGGATTCGCAGGGTGTTGTGGCAGAGCTGCGCCTGGGCGTGCAGGAGACGGAGCGCGGACAGGAACAGGTTCAGGCGACGGGCGAATTGTTCCGGAACATTAGCGAATCGGTGGAAAGCATGGTCGTTGTGATCGCCAAGATGACGGAAGGCCTGAAGGGCATGCAGGAAGCCAGTGCAAGGATGAACGGGTTCAGTCAACAGATTTCGGCGGTCTCCGAGCAAACGGCAGCGAGCGTGGAGGAAGTATCGGCTTCGGCCGAGGAACAGGTGAGCTCAATGGAAACGATCAGCGGCAATGTTCAGCAATTGAAGGCGTTGTCCGGCGATCTGCTCACTTCCATCGAAAAACTGAAAATATAATCTTCTTATTATAGAAGAAGCATGAAGGACGGATAAACATTGTGAAAGAGAAGCTTGCCGATGTCGGCGCCAATACCCCGTATTTGTATACTTTTGCCTGTCATGAAAACGAGCGTGAAATTTGTGCGCTTGAACTGGAAACGATGCTGCTTTCCGGAGTAGAAATGGATGATTCTGCCCGCTCTTATGTGCGCTCCGCGATTCGCAGTGCACCTGGGCGAAGCCCGTTTATCCGGGGCAGGCTGGATATCATCGCCGAAAAGAGAACGGTGTCCGAACTGCAGCCGATCGCTGCAGCGATTCGTCTGGCCGAGGGTGAGACGTTCAAGGTGGTTTGCTTGAAAGAAGGGGACGACATGCCCGATTTCGAGCAAGCGCGTTTGTTGGAAAGGGAAATCGGCATGTGCATTCGCGGAACGGCTAGGATGAAACACCCAAAAATGACTTTTGGCCTAATACAGGCTGGCGGAAAATGGCTCTTCGGTCGATGGACGGAAGCAGACCGGGATTGGTACGATCACCGGCATAAGCCGCAAAATTACTCCACAGGGCTCCCTGTCCATCTCGCCAGGGCGCTTGTCAACATTGCGCTTCCCGAAACGGAAAACCGCCGTTTGCTCGATCCGTGCTGCGGGATGGGCACGGTGATGATCGAAGCTTTATCGATGGGCATCGAAACCGAAGGCAATGATCTGAACCCGCTTGCGGTTCAGGGGGCCCGGGTCAATCTGTCCCATTACGGCTACGATTCGGAACTCGTTGCACTCGGGGACATGAACGACCTCCAGGGAAGATACGATGCGGCGATTCTGGACATGCCGTACAATCTTTGCTCGGTGCTGCCGGATGAGGAACAACGGATGATGCTGACGAGCCTGCGCCGATTGTCGGGACGAGCAGTCATCGTTTCCACCGAAAGGGTGGAACATCGCCTGGAGCAGGCGGGATGGAGGGTGCTGCAGCATCGAACCGTCAGGAAAGGCACGTTTATCCGTCACGTCTGGTTGTGCAGCGAATAACGACCAAATAAAAGAACCTCCGATCCGAGGCAGAACGCCGCAGCGGATTCGGAGGTTCTTTGTGCTGCCTGATTCAATACTTGTGCTCGTAATCCACCAGATTGCGGTGCAAAGACCCGTCTTCCAGATACGTTTGCAGGTTATCGATAAAAATATCCAATGCCCGGTCGGTGTATAGCTCCGTGCTGCCGGCAATATGCGGCGTGATCAGCACGTTCTCCTTGCTCCACAACGGATGGTCGGCGGGCAGCGGTTCTTCTTCAAAGACGTCCAGTGCCGCGAAAGCCAGTGATCCGTTATCCAATGCGCGAAGAAGGGCGGCGGTGTCCACGCTGGGACCGCGTCCCACGTTGACGAAGCATGCTCCCGGTTTGCAGCGCGCGAACGCGGCATCATTGTATGCATGATGCGTTTCATCGGTAAGCGGCAAAATGTTAATGATGTAGTCGCCCTGTGCCAACGCTTCGTGGAAGCCGGACATATCGTACATCCGATCCACATGGGGAGTGTCCTTGCCTGAACGGCGCACGCCAATGACTTTCATGCCGAGGGCCTTGAGGATTCTCGCGGTTTCCGTTCCGATTTCCCCGACGCCGGCGATGACGGCCGTTTTGCCATTCAATTCGGGCAGCGGCTTGCCTGGGGATGTCCATTCGGCATGCTGTTGATGCAGCATAGCTTGTCTTAACCAACGGCTATGGGAAAGCATCATGCCCAAAATGATTTCGGTGATGGGAACGGCATGTACGCCGTTGGCGCTGGTGACCCGAATGTTCTTTTGTTCCAATTGGGCAAAGGGAAGGCTGTCGACACCCGCGGACCACACCTGAATCCACTTCAACGGACTGTCCTGCGACAAAACGTGTTCAGTGATCAATGGGGACCAGCCGACAATGATCTCGGCTTCCGACAATTGTTTGGGATCCAGTTCTTTGGCTTTGCCGACAATGAGCGAATAACCAGGTGCAGCATCCGTAATCCGTTGTTTCTGTTCCTTGGATAATGTTGGAAAACATACGATTTTACCCATGATTGCCCTCCTGAATTTGAATGTAGTCTGATTTAATTTTAACAAATTTGAGCAGAATGTGCAGAGAAGGCAGGTATGAAGCCTCATGAATATCGCTCTGTTCTATGTCAATCTGGACGTAGGCGACTTGAAAGAATCTCTTTGAATATGGAATAATAGATCATACTTTAGCGGGGTGGATACAATGAGTAATGATTTACATAATAGTTTTGGTGGTGTTTCCCATGGGAGGGAAAGATTGTTCACAGCGATTCGTTTGCCGTCCAAACTTCAGGAATTTCTTCGGTTGGAGGCGGAATGGGCGCAGACCAGGCTCGATTTTCGCAAATGGACAGATCATAGGGACTACCATATTACCTTGCAATTTTTGGGAGATACGCCTTCTGCCGAAATCGGGAAGTTGAAGAAAGTGCTGAGGGAGGCAAGCTTGGCATTCCAACCGTTTTCCTTGAACATATCCGACTGGGGGACATTCGGGCTTGAACGTGCACCGAAGGTTTTGTGGAAGGGTGTTAGCGGAGACGTGGAGCGATTGCACTCTCTGCAAAAACATATCGTGGAGTCAACGGCCCAACTGGGTTTTCAGGCAGAGCTGAGACCGTATCGCCCGCACATCACGATGGCGCGCAAATTTGTGGGTCAGGTTCCAGAACATACGCAAAATGGTATTTTCGACCTGCTCCCTGGACATTCCTCTCCTGTGAATTCATGGACGGTAGATGGGTTTGTACTTTATGTGACAAGGCTTGGACAAATCCCCATGTACGAGGTCGTGGATACGTTTTCATTTTCCTGTAAATAAGTATTTTTACATAAAATCACATTGACATTACGTTTATCCCTATGTAATATTAGCCAACGTTATTCAATTTCTTTTTTTGAGGTTACTTAGTTTAGGGAATTGCTGCGACAGGAGGAATCTTCGAGATGGATCTTATAAACAAAAATCGTTGGGTAGCACCGATGTTATCTGTGCTGCTTGTGTGCATATTGGGGGTAAATTTAGTTCAGGCATCCGGGAAATGGAATGAGGCGAGTGAAAGCAAACAAATGAGCGAAGTGGCGGCGCCAGGGCCTGACGGACAATCCGTTGCCGCAGGAGATAGGCGAGTGATGGAAGACAGGACCAGTCTGTCCGCAAGCACGACCCTCCAGTCCGATTGGAAACATGCGACACCTGCGCAAAAATGGTTCACGACTGCCTTGGACAAGCAGGAGAAAGAGGAAGCCAAGGCCAAACGACAGGTTCAGGCTGCAGCTCAGGCCAAAGCGAAGAAAGAAGCTGCGTTAAAGCTGGCCGGAACGAAAAAGGCCAAAGCGGCTGCTGCAACGACAACTCCCCCCCACAAACTATACTTTACGCGGACCAAACTGCTCAGTCAGGAAGACCGGAAATCAGCCACCTGGTCGTATACTGTGTCCGATAAAGAGCTGTTTCTGCTGCAGAAAATCGTCATGGCAGAAGCGGAAGGCGAACCGTACGAAGGCAAAGTGGCAGTGGCCAACGTTGTCTTGAACCGGCTGCGGTCAGCCAATTTTCCCGATACCATTCACAAGGTTATCTATCAAAAATCCCAATTCAGTCCTGTGGCTAACGGGCGCCTGGATCGCGTAACTCCGAACGAGGAGTGTGTCAGGGCCGTGAATGCCGCGTTGAATGGAACGAAGGAAGTACCGGATAATACGTATTATTTTCTTTCGTTGACGCTGGCGGACGACTTGACGGTCGCCAAATCGCAGAAAAAAGTCAAGACCATCGGAAATCATACTTTTTATAAATAAAGGCCCTTTAATTCTGCAAACAGGCAGGGTAGTTCACTAATCGATGTTTTTTGCAACGATTTTCCCTCGGGAAAAAAGCGAATTTGCAGGGCGTTATTTCGAATATTCACCGTTAAGTATTTCCTTTTTTGCGGTAGTTATTCGGTGATCGTTCATTAAAATGACAAGGTCCCCGTCCATGCTGATGGACGAGGACCTTATTTATCTGTACAAATTTATTTCGTGCATATTCTTCTAATGTCCTCTCAGATCGATTCTAAGGGGTCATAGAGAGGTTAATACGGCAAACGGGTACCTGACAAAGATCTGGCTGTAATTCCGGCTGAAACAAGCTCCTTGGGCGCTGATATGAATTCTGCTGCCATCGGGAACAATAAGTCATGAACCGTTTGGGCACAGCACGTCGGATCATAGCTTTGTGTTTTCGGAGAATGAATCGTTTTCTGGCTTGAAGGCTCTGGCGATAACGTGCCTCCCGTGCTTAATTGCCCGAAATAATTCGCGATGACTTCAGGTGAGTGAATGACTTGGCCGTATCCTGCTTGTACGAAATACTCGCAATTCTCCTCTTCCTGTCCGGGAAGGGGCGGCACGAACAGCATGGGCAATTTTTTGGCCATCGCTTCCGTGCAGGTCATGCCGCCAGGCTTCGTGATGAGCACGTCGGACGCATCCATCAGCTTGCTGACTTCCCGGGTGTATCCGATAATGCGGATATTGGGATGCTGGAAGCAAGGCATTTCCTTCATTTTCGCCATCATTTTGGCATTGCTGCCCAGACAGAAGAGCAGCTGGATGCGATCTGCCCAGGATGCAAGCGACTTTAGATGGTCTTCGTCAAAGGAGAGTCCCCATCCTCCGCCCATGAGCAGGGCCGTGGGCATTTGCTCCAGGCCAAGCTCGCGCCGGATCAGCGTTTTGTCGCCCTGCTCCCAAAAATCGGGATGCACGGGAATGCCTGTGACCCGAATGCGGGCCGGATCAACGCCGCGAATTTCAAGCAGTGCTTTGACCTGAGAGGTAGGGACCAGAAAATGGTTTACTTCAGGCGTAATCCAGGTACCATGGGCATCGTAATCCGTGACAAGCGTATACAGCGGAATGTTGAGCCCCTGGCGCTTGAGCCGGGAAATGACCGCATTCGGGAAAGGATGGGTACAGATCACGGCATCCGGCTTCAATTGGGAAATGACCTGGGCCGTCTGCGTATAAAAAATGCGGTGCAAAGCAAGCCTGGTGAAGCCGTTCAGCGATTTATTATATTGTGTCCGGTAAAGCAGGCTGACCAGCTTGGGCTGGACGGATAACGTCTTGCGGTATGCCGAGAAGATCAGCGGAGCCATCGTAGGGTTAAGAAACTTTCCGAGTTCGATGACGCGGCTATGAACCTGGGGGTTGAGTTGTTTGATGCCGCTCGCAAGTGCATGGGCGGCTTGAGTGTGACCGGTGCCGAAACCTTCCGATAGCAAGAGTACTCTTGGTTTTCGCATGAGTTCACCTTTATTCATAAGTTTTCATATATAACGATTATCGCTGTGCCTAAGGCTTGTTACTACATGGATATACAGTGGAATGATGAATGATGTTCATTCATTAATGTTTACACGTTTTTACGATTCTGATACCACTAGACTTCATGTCTGCCCGTGTTGAGTATGACACCATAACTATAGACGACGACAGGAACGGTTTCCACTGCATTTCGGTTAAAAAAAATTAACACAAATTTGGGATGTTAGTCTTGCAATCTGTTCAATATGATGGTATTGTAACTTTTGACCGAATGACTAAATTGTATTTTTGGTCATTCATAAGTGGAATAACATGCAAAGGAGGGGGAGAGATGGCTCCGATCGACCGGAGACAACAGGTGATACAGGCGGCTGCGCAGTCGTTTTCCATGTTCGGCTATAAGGCAACCACGATGGATCAGGTGGCGAAGATCGCTAATGTCGGCAAAGGGACGATCTACACTTTTTTCACGAATAAAGAGCAGTTGTTCGACCAGATTCTGGTGGAAGTGATCCAGGAAATGAAGAACATTGCCCACAGGGAGGTTCACCGGGAGAGCACGTTTTTTGATAATTTGTTTCGGGTGCTGGACTCGTTGCTGGAATTCCGACGCGATCATGAGCTGCTTGTGAAGCTTTCCCAGGAGTTGAAGGATTTCGGGACGCTGCAGGCCAAGGACGGCTTGGAAAAAGTAGAGAAGGTCATTTCCGACTTTTTGGCCAGTCACTTGGAGAAGGCAAAGGAGCGCGGGGAAATCAAGGACTGCGATCCGAACATCGTGTCTTTTATGATGATCCGCTTGTACATTGCGCTGACCTCGGATTGGAACAAACAGCATGAACCTCTTGGCAAAGAGGAAATCAAGAATCATTTTCGCCTTTTTTTAATGGAAGGAATTGCTGCAGCAACGTAAACCATACTTGTTCTATAATAGTAGAATGGCGTTTGAGGAGCATGATCCATGCATAGGTTGCGGCAGTGAGGCTTGTCGGGAGACAGGTTGTTTTTTTGCTCTGGATTGACCGTTTGGGGAAAGTGGTCATTCCGTATTTCTGAAAATTTCATAATAAGTCCTGCTCCATGAGCAGAGAGAAGTAAGGGGAGAAACCAATTGAAATCATTATCCGTGTTTTTCAAGGATGTGGGATCGGCCGTGAGAAACCCGAAGGTGTTGATCCCCGTCATTGCTGTCATGTTTATTCCTATTTTGTATAGCGGTATCTACCTTGCCGCATACTGGGACCCATACGGTAAAGTGGATCAGATGCCGGTTGCGGTGGTCAATCTCGACAAAGGAGCTGAGCTTGAAGGCAAATCCCTTCATATCGGCAACGATCTGATCGACGAGCTCAAAAAGAACGATGACTTCAAGTGGGACTTTGTATCCGCGGAGCAAGCCAAAAAAGGCATTCAGGATGACAAGTACTACATGCAGATCACGATTCCGCAAAATTTCTCGTCCCAGGCGACAACGCTGCTGGACGACAAACCGCAGCCTGCGGAGTTGATCTACGAGCCGAACGGCAATTACAGCTTCGTCGGTGCGCAGATCGGCAAAACGGCCATCAAGGACCTGAAATCGAAGGTGTCCGCCAAAGTGACCGAGGCCTATGCGGAGACGCTGCTCGACAAGTTCTCCGAAGTATCGGACGGATTGGCTGATGCAGGCGAAGGCGCAGGCAAGCTGACGGACGGTGCTGGCGAACTGGACGACGGCGCAGTGAAGCTCAAGGATAATTTGGCGAAGCTGGCCGACGGGACATTGGAACTCCAAAAAGGATTGTCTCCGCTGAGCGATGGCGTCAGTGCGCTGCATACCGGCGCAAGTAAGCTCGAAACAGGAACGGCGAGCCTGGTGTCCGGATTGAATCAACTTCACACAGCGGCCCAAACGCAGCTGCAAAGCGGTGCGGACCAGTTGAAAGAAGGCAGCGACAAGCTGGCTGCAGGACTTAAGTCCTCCCTGGATGGAACGAGCAAGCTGCAAACCGGGCTCCAATCATCCGAACAGGGAAGCGCCCAGTTGTCCGAAGGGCTGCAAAGCGCAGTGGAGGGCAGCAGCAAGCTGTCAAACGGACTGCAGTCTGCGGTGGACGGCAGCGAAAAGGTGGCCGGCGGAGCGAAAAGCGTTGCCGACGGCTTGAAGCAACTTGCGGCGTCGAATCCGGAACTGGCCGCAAGCGAGGATGTGCAGAAGCTGCTGGCTGCAAGTGAGGCCGTAGCCGACGGCAGCGCGCAGCTGCACGAGAGCGAGCAGCAGCTGGCCGCAGGGGCAGCGCAATTGCATGAGGGCAACCAGAAGCTTGCCGCAGGGGCTGCCCAATTGCATGACGGCCAGAAACAATTGCTTGCCGGTGCAGACCAACTGGTGAACGGTCAGCAGCAGCTGCTGACAGGAGCCGGTCAACTTAGCCAAGGCGGCGCGAAGTTGTCCGACGGGCTGAAACAATTCACCGCCAAGCTGGGCGAAGCCGCGAGCGGCGGCACGCAGCTGGCGGACGGTGCCAAACAGCTGGGTACAGGCACAAGCGCGCTGCAAACGGGTGTGAGCAAGCTCAGCAACGGTGTCAGCACGCTGACCGATGGATCGAAACAGCTCGGCGATGGTGCAGGCAAGCTGTCAAACGGCTTGTCCGAACTGAAGGACGGTTCTAGCGAGCTTGCCACCAAACTGAATGACGCTGCCGACAAAACGTCGGAAGTGAAGAAAACGGATGATGTGGTTAGCATGTTCGCCGAACCGGTGAACTCTTCGGAGAACGAAGCCGAAGGGGTATCCAACTATGGTACCGGACTGACGCCGTTCTTCCTGTCGATCGGGTTGTTCGTTGGATCGCTCATTTCCACGATCATTCTAAAAATGCGTGACACGTCCGTGCCGAACGCATCCGGTTGGAGCCGGTTTGTCAGCCGTACACTTGTCTTTGGTGGCATGAGCGTGTTCCAGTCGGTCATTGTGGCCAGCTTTATGCTCTATGGTCTCGGTCTGGAAACGCACAGCGTGCCGCTGTTCTACCTGTTCACGATCATTACGGGCCTGACCTTCATGTTTATCGTGCAGGCGCTCGTAACCTGGCTCGACCTGCCTGGGCGTTACGTGGTCATCCTGCTGCTGGTATTCCAGTTGGCGGCAAGCGCCGGAACATTCCCGGTGGAATTGATTCCAGGCTGGCTGCAATCGTTCAGCCCTTGGCTGCCGATGACGCATAGCATCATGGGCTTCAAAGCCGTCGTTTCCAGCGGCAACTTTGACGTGATGTGGCATCAGGCCGGAATACTCGCCATCTATGCGGGTGCATCGGTGCTGCTCACATTGGGCTTCTTCCTTTGGAACGGCAAACGTCGCACGAAAAAAGCGGCGGAAGCAGCGGAATCGGGTCAAGTCGTGACGGCATAATATTGAAGTGAACCGGAGTTTGGAACCGGCATTTGGTGGTTCATTCGAAACCGGGATGTGAAAGTGGTTGAAAAACGATCAATTCACTATCAAAATTATGCAATATAGTGTACAAAAAGTGCAAATAGCTTATGCCCCCTAAAAAGGGCATAAGCTATTTTTGCATAGGATTGCATGCCTGGCGCGCGATTTGCTGGACCGCAGGATCCGATTTTGGCGAAAAGAGGGGGAAATGCAGGCCCCATATGGAATGTTTTTCTTTTGTCAGCAGATAAAATCAGTTGTACTCTTGCGCGAAATGTGTATAATTATTCGAAAAAGAGTTGGATTTTAGCGTTACTGCACTAACGCTTCACTGCAAAACAATTCTTATCAGAGGTATTAAAAAGTTTAAATTGCGCTGATGTTAGGTCGGTGTTAAAATGATAGAACTTATTAAACACGTCGCTCCATTTTTAACGGCCATGCCAGTGGCCGAAAATGCCAATCATCATGCATTCGTACCCGCCCGGGCCGCGGACGGCATGTAACCTTCAAGGCATATACCGAACTACGACAGTGCTCTTGAATCGGACGGCCATTGTGCCGCCGCTCCGCAATTTTGGCAGGCACTTGCATCAAGTTGCCGGCTCCTCCCGTCTCAATGTTGCTTGTCGCCAAAGTCTGGATCTCCGAAATACTTCATTAATAGAAAGGTTGCGTTCCATGAAACAGATCGGATTACCACCCAAACAGGGTCTGTATGACCCGCAATTCGAAAAAGATGCATGCGGAATGGGCTTTGTGGCCCATATCAAAGGTGTAGCTTCACACGATATCGTTAGCCAGGCGCTGACCATGCTCAGTAACATGGAGCACCGTGGCGGACAGGGCAGTGAACCGAATTCCGGTGACGGAGCCGGTATTTTGATCCAGATTCCTCATCGCTTTTTTGCGAAGGAGGCGGAACGTCTCGGTTTTGCTTTGCCAGAACAAGGACATTATGGCGTAGGTATGCTCTTCCTTTCCCATGATCCGGCCATTCGCAGCGCCCATGAGGAAGGCCTCAAAAAAATCATTGAAGAAGAAGGCCAAACGGTGCTCGGATTCCGCGATGTGCCTACCTACGATGGCATGCTGGGTCGTTCCGCGCTTGCAGCGAAACCTCATGTCCGTCAGGTATTCATCGGCAAGTCCGAGGACATCAAGGACGAGATGGCTTTTGAGCGCAAGCTGTACGTCATTCGCAGACGCGCGGAGCTGGCGATCCGTTATTCGGCTGAGGCACAAGCCGGCGATTCCTTCTATCTGCCAAGCTTGTCTTGCCGCAAAGTGGTATATAAAGGAATGCTTACGACAGAGCAGGTCGGAGAATTTTACCTGGATCTGCAGGAGGACCTGGTGGAATCCGCCATCGCGCTCGTGCACTCCCGTTTCAGCACGAACACGTTCCCGAGCTGGGAACGCGCGCATCCATACCGCTTCATGATCCACAACGGCGAGATCAATACGATGCGCGGCAACGTGAACTGGATGCATGCTCGCCAGTCGCTGTTCGAGAGCGAAGTGTTCGGCAGCGACATCGACAAAGTGAAACCGATCATCAACCCGGACGGCTCGGATACCGCGATGTTCGACAATACGCTGGAGTTCCTTTATTTGAGCGGACGTTCCCTGCCTCAGGTGGCCATGATGATGGTACCGGAGCCGTGGAGCACGGATGAAGGCATGGATCCGGCCAAAAAAGCATTTTATGAGTACCACAGCACGCTGATGGAGCCATGGGATGGACCGGCGGCGATGGGCATCACCGACGGCGTGCAAATTTGCGCAACGCTGGACCGCAACGGTTTGCGTCCTGCCCGTTATTATGTAACGAAAGACGACCGCATTATTTTGTCCTCCGAGGTAGGGGTACTGGATATCGCACCGGAAGACATCCTTTACAAAGACCGTCTGCGTCCTGGACGGATGCTGATCGTGGATACGCAGGAAGGACGCATTATCTCCGATGAGGAAGCAAAAGCGAAAATCGCGGCTGAAAATCCGTACCAGGCATGGCTGGACGAACATCTCGTAGACCTGAAGGAACTGCCTGAAGCGCCTGAGCTGCCGGAGCCGAAGCATGATAACGTGACCCAGCTGCAGCTTGCGTACGGTTATTCCTTCGAAGAACTGCGCAAAATTCTGGAGCCGATGGCGTCCACCGGAATGGAAGCGACAGGTTCGATGGGATACGATGCACCGCTTGCGGTGTTGTCCGATCGCCCGCAGCGGTTGTACAACTACTTCAAGCAGATGTTTGCCCAAGTCACGAACCCGCCGATCGATGCGATTCGTGAGGAGATCGTAACCTCGACGGCAACGACCATCGGGCCTGAGCGCAACCTGCTGAACCCGGAACCGGAGAGCTGTCGTCAGATTCGTCTCGAGACGCCGGTTCTGTCCAACGAGGATTTTGCGAAAATCCGCCACGTCCGCCGTCCGGGCTTCCGCTCGATGACGATTCCGATCTTCTTCGCGGCGAAAGAAGGCGCGGAAGGATTGCGCAAAGCGATGGACCTGCTCTTCGAAGCAGCGGATCGCGTTATTGATAAAGGACACAACATCCTGATCCTGTCGGACCGCGGCGTGGATGCGGAAAATGCAGCCATTCCTGCATTGCTTGCCGTTGCCGGTCTGCACCATCATCTGATCCGTCAGGGGACAAGAACGAAAGTCAGCATTTTGCTGGAATCGGGAGAACCGCGCGACATTCATCACTATGCCCTGCTGCTTGGCTATGGGGTAAGCGCCGTGAACCCGTATCTGGCATTCGAAACGCTGGATGACATGATCCGCCAAGGCATGCTGCGCGGCATCTCGCATGAGAAGGCGGTTAAAAACTATATTAAAGCGGCGACCAAAGGGGTTATTAAAATCCTGTCCAAAATGGGGATTTCCACGATCCAGTCCTATCGCGGAGCACAAATCTTCGAAGCGGTCGGTTTGAAATCCGATTTCGTGGACCGCTATTTCACCTGGACGCCTTCCCGGATCGGCGGGATTGGCTTGGAAGAAGTCGCTGCGGAGGCGCTTAGCCACCACAACCGCGCGTTTACGGAGAAGGACGGCAATGACAAAGTGCTGGATTCCGGCGGTGAATACCAATGGCGCAATGACGGGGAGGAGCATCTGTTCAACCCGCAAACGATCCACACGCTGCAGCACGCCGTTCGCACCGGTGATTATAAACTGTACAAAAAGTATTCCAAGCTGGTACAGGGCGAGAACGAGCAAATGCTCACCATCCGTTCCATGCTGAAGCTGAAACCGGCCGGTCCAGCCATTCCGCTGGATGAGGTTGAGCCGCTCGAAGCGATCATGCGTCGTTTCAAAACGGGAGCCATGTCTTTCGGTTCCATCAGCAAAGAGGCGCATGAGGACCTCGCGATTGCAATGAACCGCGTCGGCGGCAAATCGAACACGGGCGAAGGCGGGGAAGATCCAGCACGTTTCGTGCCGGATGCCAACGGCGATTCCCGTCGCAGCGCGATCAAACAGGTTGCGTCCGGCCGATTCGGCGTAACGTCCAACTACCTGGTCAACGCGGACGAAATCCAGATCAAAATGGCCCAGGGCGCAAAACCGGGCGAGGGCGGGCAGCTGCCTGGACGCAAAGTGTATCCTTGGGTTGCCGAGGTCCGCGGATCAACGCCTGGCGTAGGTCTGATCTCTCCGCCGCCGCATCACGACATCTACTCCATCGAGGATTTGGCGGAGCTCATCTATGATCTCAAAAACGCCAACCCTCGCGCGGAAATCAACGTGAAGCTGGTATCCGAAGTGGGCGTAGGAACGATCGCGGCCGGCGTAGCCAAAGGCCGTGCAGACATCATTCTCGTCAGCGGATACGATGGGGGTACAGGTGCATCACCTCAAGGTTCGATCCGCCATGCGGGCATGCCGTGGGAGCTTGGCTTGGCGGAGACACACCAGACGTTAATGCTCAACAACTTGCGTGATCGCATCGTGCTGGAGACCGATGGTAAAATGCTCAATGGTCGTGACCTTGCAGTTGCGGCTTTGCTTGGAGCCGAAGAATACGGATTCTCGACGGCACCGCTCGTGGCGCTGGGATGCATCATGATGCGTGTATGTCAAATGGATACTTGTCCGGTGGGCGTGGCCACGCAAAATCCGGAACTGCGCAAAAATTATATGGGCGATCCGGCCCATGTCGTAAACTTCATGCGTTTCGTCGCCGAAGAAATGCGCGAAATCATGGCAGAATTGGGCTTCCGCACGATCCAAGAGATGGTTGGCCGTACCGACTGTCTGGAAGCTGCCGATGCCGCGGACCATTGGAAGAAAAAAGGCGTGGATCTGTCCGTGCTGCTGCACGTGCCGGAAATGCCGGAAGGTTCTGCGCGCTACCGTACGCAGTTCCAGAACCATGGTCTGGAAGAAACGCTGGATATGCAGCAGCTGCTGCCGCTGGCGCAGCCTGCGCTCGAATCCGGGCAACCGGTGGAAGGCGTGCTGCCGATCACCAACGTCAACCGTGCCGTCGGAACCATTCTGGGCAGCGAGGTTACGCGCAAATATGGTCTTGCCGGACTGCCTGAGGACACCATTCAATTCAAATTCATCGGCTCTGCGGGACAAAGCTTCGGTGCGTTTATTCCAAAAGGCATGACGATGACGGTTGAAGGGGATTCCAATGACTATGTAGGTAAAGGACTGTCCGGAGGCAAACTGATTGTGATGCCTTCTCCGAAAGCGACATTTGCGGCTGAGGAAAACATCATCATCGGCAACACCGCCCTGTATGGAGCAACCAGCGGGGAAGCGTACATTCGCGGAATCGCCGGCGAACGCTTTGCGGTTCGTAATTCGGGGGCTAACGTCGTCGTGGAAGGCGTGGGAGACCATGGCTGTGAATACATGACCGGTGGGCGCGTTGTCGTGCTCGGCGATACAGGCCGTAACTTTGCGGCAGGAATGTCCGGAGGCATAGCATACGTTTATGATCCGAAAGGCACATTCTTGCAGCGGTGCAACCTGGAGATGGTTCTGCTTGAACGTGTGGAAAGCACGGAAGAGAGTGCCGAACTGCGCGGCATGATCCAGCGCCATGTGGCCTTCACTGGCAGTGAAGCGGGTCAGCGCATTCTGGATCAATGGCAGTCATCCCTGGCTGACTTCGTTCGTGTCATTCCGAAGGACTTCAAACGCATGACGGAACAAATTGAGCGTGCACAGGCTTCGGGCCTGACGGGCGAAGCTGCGCTGCTGGCCGCTTTCGAAGCCAATATGCGTGAGCTTGCTCGAACCGGAGGCTAAGCCGTCCGTTTATATTCAAACATTTTGCTTCATTATATAACCGAAAATAAAAGCAGGAGCCTAACGACAACGCGATTGGTGTCGTTAGGCTCCTGTTTTGTTTTCGACAAAATTAGAACCACCCTCAAAAACGTTCTCGCCACAAGACGACAACATAGATATGGCAACTCAAGTATAATAAGAACAGTTTTGGAGTCAGGAAAGTATAGTAAAGAGAGGGTTAGCGGAATGAATATGAAGCATCCACACAGTCGCAGACCTAGACCGACAAAAGGCAAACCGGTGGAAACTACCAAGCTGGACATCACCAAGGTGTTGCTGCAATGCGGGATCAAACCTGAACGCTGGGAACAATTCGTATCCTCCGCGACCGGCAAGCGTTCTTGACCGCAATGACATACATGGATCGGAGGGAAATAAAGAAGAGACGAAAAAACCCAGGTACCGAAAAAGATCATCTTCATCGGACTGGGTCTTTTTATTTGTTCCTCATTTCATGCTGCGTTCCATCCGGACAAAAGCAATAAAGCGACGGGCCTCTTCTTCGGTAAGAGGTTTACCGTCGATCATTAAATCGAAACGATCCAGCACTTCCTTGTCCGATAATTCAAGGGAGTCCACGAATTCCCGCACATCTTCGTCCATCACCACATCCGTGTGTTGCGTGCGGCCAACGAGATAATCGATAGATACCCCAAAGATATCGGCAAGTTTGGTTAAGACTTCAAAATCGGGTTTGCGACGATTCTTTTCATAGTGAGAGAGAGCAGCTCTGGTGATATGAATGGAGCTCGCAAGTTCTTCTTGAGTAAGTCCCCGCTGTTCCCTTAATTCAGCAATGCGATTTCCGTAATTCATAAGCTTATCCCCCTGAACGCCAAGTCAAATAATTTTCAACGATCCCAAGCCATTATTTTGATCAGGGCAGCTATCTGCAATACGTCGAACAAGATCCGGCATTCCGATCAAGCCAATATTTATCCCGGGCCCAGTTCGAAAAAGTAATATCTTCCCATGGATTCTGACCAAATATAGTTCTGTCTAAGGACATCTCATATTGTCGTATATCAAAAGAACCATGTCCAAATACCGCTTGACATGATACTTATTGTATCGTAAATTGAACCTATAGAGTTACGAAATGTATCATTTGGAATAATTTAAGTGTAACCAAGCTGCCTGCACAATATACATCCGGCAAGATGCGTCATATTGCGGGCTATCCCATCCTTTAAAGGAATGAAAACATGGAACCAATGTTAAGCGAGTGGGCCAAATTGGAACTAAACGTTCATATGTACATTCACGCGTTTCAAGGCAAACAGGTAGAACGAAAGCGGCGTCCAGTTATGCTGCTCGGCATGGATACCAAGGAGCTCACGTTCCTTAGCGATCTAGACCTGCCCATCTCACCGGAAATGGTGATCGGATTGGACGTGGAAGATCATCATGCGTGCTTGCGGCTTCAAGCCGTACTTCAATGGAAGCAGCCGTTTGGAGAGCTGATATTGTATCATTCAAAGCTGCATATTCAGCAAGAGCAAGCACTATATATAACAGGACAGTTAAACAACATGCTTCGAGATGTGCAGTTTCCGGTTGTTCCGCGAGATCCGTATGAAAAATCGCCGCAACCCCCGATTACTGCGAAAAACATCCATTACATCGATTTTACCATATAAAGTCGAAGGCAATCTAAACATTTTCTAAACAAGCATTACTTAACGCCATTTTACTATATTTTATGTCGTTATGCATTAGTTCTTTAACACCAAAACAATTGCGCAAGAAATACGGGGCGAGGAGGAGCATACATTGAGGAAGTTTGGTTATGGTTGAAATACACTGCCACATTTTATTCGGTCTGGATGATGGTCCCTTCCATGTGGAACAATCCGTCGCTATGGCCGAGAAGGCGGCAGTCTCCGGAATTACCTCCATTATTGCCACTCCGCATCACTTGAACGGGCATTATAATAATGACCCGATTGTGGTCAATCAGGCAGTGAAACTGCTTCAGGAAGAGCTGGGAGAGCGTAATATTCACCTGGAGATTCGCCCCGGACAAGAGATCAGGGTACATGACAACCTGATCGATGACCTGTACGCCGGAAGATGCTGCACGCTGGCCGGAAGCCGTTACATGCTGCTGGAATTGCCCTTTGACCACATTCCCCCGAAGTTGTCCGACATTTTATATGAACTCAAAATGGCGGGCATTGTTCCGATTCTTGCTCATCCGGAAAGAAATCGCGTTTTGCTGCGCAAGCCGAAATTGTTAGCAGAGTATTTGAGGCAAGGTGGATTATGCCAGCTTACATCCCAATCGTTCACGGGGCTTTTCGGGCGGAAAGTTCAGAAATGGTGTTTTCATTTTTGCAAAGAAAACGGATTTCATTTCATTTCATCGGATGCTCATGACATTCAAGTGAGGACGTTTGCATTGCGAGAGGCTTATGCACTAATTGAACGTAAGTTTGGGCACAGATTCGTTCAAGTTTTGCAGGATAATGCAGGTTCATTATGGTGGAACAGAAGAGTGAAGGGCGAAAAGTTAACCCGAAGACGAAGGTTCCTGTTTTGACAACCAGCGGCAAGGCCATCAGGTGAATTAAAAAGCAGATTTGAATGGAGGAAATGGCGTGGAACTTAAAGAGTACATGAAGATTTTGCGTAAACGAATCTGGATCATTGTCACATTTGTGTTGGTTGCCTGCGTAGGAGCTGGGGTGAAAAGTTATTTCTTTACAACTCCTATATATGAAGCTAACGCTAAATTAATCGTGAATCAGGTTTACAATGCTGACGGGGTTCCCAATCTTGATATTTCTTCGATTCAAACCAATATAAAGGTGATCAGTTCTTATATGGAGATTATTAAATCTTCCGCAATCCTCGACAAAGTAGTATCTACATATCCCGATCTTGGTCTGACAGCCAATCAACTGGGACAAAGTATTCGGGTATCCACCGCGAACGAATCCCAGGTGATGAGTCTGACCGCCGCAGGAATATCTTCCGAAAAGGCGGCCAAAACGGTGAATGCCGTCGCGAAGGTATTTCAGTCCCAAATCCCCGTTATTATGAAGGTCGATAATGTGACCATCTTAAGCGAAGCCAAACCTACAGAACCCTCCAAACCCATTAATGTCAAACCAACGATGAACATCCTGATCAGCTTCTTTGTAGGACTTTTGCTCGCCATTGGCTTTGTATTTCTATTGGAATACTTGGATGACACCATTAAATCGGAAGATGAACTGGAGAAGGAGCTCGGCATTCCGGCCCTTGCGGTGATTTCCAAATTAAGAAAAGAAGAGATTCGTACCTCCAAGCAAAACTCTGCCCATCAAAAGAAAGTAGGTGACGGTCAGTATGCCACGGCAAACCAATGATAAAGGCGGCCTCATTACGATCGCTAACCCGCAATCCAACTCGTCGGAGGCTTATCGTAAACTGCGGACGAATATTCAGTTTTCGTCCATCGATAGTCAAATTAGAACGATTATGATTGCTTCCGCAGTATCAGGTGAGGGAAAAACGACGACCATCGGCAATTTGGCCGTAGCTTATGCGCAAGAAGGAAAAAAGGTATTGCTTATGGACACTGATCTTCGCAAGCCTGCGATACATCGGATGTTCAACGTGCCGAATCATATCGGGCTGACGAGTGTGTTATCGAGCCAATATAAAGTAACGGAAGTGTTAAGGGAAACAGGCGTGGAAGGACTTCATGTGCTCACCTCGGGACCAGTCCCGCCAAATCCTTCGGAAATGATCGGTTCCCGCAAAATGCATGCGTTACTGGAGGATATGAAAGAGGAGTACGACGTCATTCTATTTGACACTCCCCCAGTATTAGCCGTATCGGATGCATTGATCATCAGCTCGTTGGCTGATGGCGTCATTCTTGTTGTGAGTGCAGGTAAAGTCAAGAAAGACCTCGTCAAAAAGGCAAAGGCTCATCTGGAGCATGTCAATGCAAGAATACTTGGGGCCGCATTGAACAACGTCCAACTCTCCAAAGGACAGTATGGCGAAGATGCCTAGATAATCATGTCTTTTGATTGCAAGGATACGCCAATACCAAACATATTCCAAGGTCATGTCTACTACACCTCTATCAAGGTAGGCACTCGGTCACACTGTGGGTGGTGTACCTTAGACGTTGATCGTCGAGGGTGTGATGTGAGGCTGGGTTAAATGCCCGCTGTAACATGGATTATTGATTACTTATGTTGGTATGAATCAGGTGTTGGTATGAATCAGGCTTTTTAAAAAAAATTACAATGGATAGGGTGGTATTTATGAATAAAGTTAGGAAAGCGATCATTCCTGCGGCAGGTCTGGGCACCAGATTTTTGCCTGCCACAAAGGCAATGCCCAAAGAAATGCTCCCTATCGTAGACAAGCCAACCATCCAATATATTGTAGAAGAAGCGATCGCTTCGGGTATTGAGGATATCATCATTGTGACGGGGAAAGGCAAACGTGCGATTGAGGATCATTTTGACAGTGCGTTCGAGCTGGAGCAGAACTTGCTTGAAAAGGGAAAGCTTTCTTTGCTGGAAGAGGTCAAAAAATCCTCTAACGTGGATATTCATTACATAAGACAAAAGGAGCCGCTAGGTCTCGGGCATGCCGTCTGGTGCGCACGGAACTTTATTGGCAATGAACCTTTTGCCGTCCTGCTCGGGGACGATATTGTTGTTTCCGATGTGCCTTGCACCAAACAGTTGATTCAGCAGTATGAGGAGGTTCAACAATCTGTCCTCGGTGTAAAAACGGTAAGCCCAAGCGAGACGTATCGTTACGGAATCATCGATCCCTTATACACGGAAGGACGGCTGTCTTCGGTAAGCAGCATGGTGGAGAAACCACCATTGGGTACGGCGCCGTCCAATTTGGCCATTATGGGGCGCTACATTTTGACACCGAGCGTATTTAACTATTTGGAGGCGCAGCATGTCGGTGCAGGCGGAGAAATCCAGCTTACGGATGCGCTGCAGAAACTGAATACTGACGAAGGCTTGTATGCATATGATTTTGAAGGGACTCGTTATGATGTAGGAGAGAAGTTGGGTTACATCCTGACCACGCTTGATTTCGCACTGAACAATGCGGAACTGCGTGCACCTGTGTTGACAGCCATTGAAGAGATTTTGATGAGGGAACAGACGAATCAGCGTATGTTTGTGGCAGGAGGGGATAGTCTGTGAATCTCCCAGGACCGGAATATGTTGTGAGCCGTGAAGCTGCGGCCCAAGACGGAACTGCAGCAGTTCTGGACCAGTCGGGTTCGCGGCGTGTTGGAGGTTATGCTGATTTGGGGAAGCCGTTCATCGATATCGTGATTGCAGCCGGGTTGTTGCTTGCTGTTTTACCGATCATGCTTGTTGTGGCTGTTCTTATTAAACTCGATTCCCGTGGACCGATCATTTTCAGGCAGGATCGATATGGAAAAGACGGCGTCACATTCAGTATTTATAAATTCAGAACCATGTATACGGATGCTCCAAAATACAGCGTCTCCCCAACGAGCAGTCTGGATCCGCGCATTACCCGAATCGGCAGAATCCTTCGCAAGACCAGCTTAGATGAACTGCCGCAACTGGTGAACATCCTTAAGGGCGAAATGAGTTTTATCGGGCCGAGACCGGAGATAAAAACGATTGTTGAGCAAGAGTACACCGAGCTGGAACGCAGACGATTTATGGTGAAACCGGGAATAACCGGCTTGTGGCAGGTCAGTGAAGCGCGCAAAGAGCCGATTCACCACAATCTGCAGTATGATTTCCATTATATTTCGAATGTTTCCTTGAGCATGGACATTAAAATTATCATTCAAACCCTACGTGTCATGATTAAAAGCAATACGTTTTGACCTATTATAATGGAGCGTGATCGGATTGAAACATATCATCATTACGGGCGCAGCAGGATTTCTGGGCTCCCACCTCGTCAAATCCTTGATTGAGCAAGGACATCGAGTGATTGGACTGGATAACCTTTCTACCGGAATCATATCGAATCTGCAAGAGGTGGCGAACAGCCCCCTCTTTTCCTTTGTAGAAGCAGATGTAACCCTTCCTGAATCGCTTGATTTCTTGCAGAACGAACAGGTTGATGAAATATATCATTTAGCTTCACCGGCTTCCCCGAAATTCTACCAAGAGGATTCCCTTGGTACGATTTGGGTCAATACGCGTGGAACCTATCATATGCTGGAACTGGCCCGAATCAAAGGGGCAAAGCTGCTCTATTCCAGCACAAGCGAAGCTTATGGCGATCCGGAAGTACACCCGCAACCCGAAAGCTATCGTGGTTATGTGAATACCTGGGGGCCAAGAGCGTGTTACGACGAAGCAAAGCGGTTAGGTGAAGTATTATGTTACGAGTACTATACGAAATATCAGGTATCCGTGAAGGTTGCCCGTATTTTTAATACGTATTCTGCAGGATTACGCAATGACGATGGCAGGGTCATCTCGAACTTTGTGACCCAGGCCTTAACAGGGGCAGATATTACCGTGTATGGAGATGGCTCGCAGACTCGCTCTTTTTGCTATGTGGATGACAACATCAACGGATTGCAAAAACTGATGGAAACGGATCGGGCCACGGGAGAAATCGTCAACATTGGCAACCCGTCCGAGTACAGCGTGCTTGAAGTTGCCCATTTGGTTAAGCGGCTTACGCAATCAGAGAGCAATATCGTGTATATGCCGTTGCCTCAGGATGATCCCAAAGTCAGAAGACCCGTAATAGACAAAGCCAGGGAACTGCTGGATTGGGAACCGAAAATCGGCCTTGAAGAGGGGCTGGGACGTATGATTCAACATTATCGTGCAATGCTTCTCGGGACGTTGTAATGCCATGGCCAAAATATTGATCGCCCATAGCCTGTATCCGCCAAATATTATTGGCGGAGCGGAAATATCCGCACAAATTTTGGCCCAGACATTGAGCCGACAATATGAAGTTAAAGTCATGACAGTTGGTCAACACAACGATAACAAGGTGAGGTCAGACTGTGTGAATGGTATCGATGTGCTCCGTTTACCTTACAATAATCGATATTGGATTGGAGATACCGGTAGGCGTTCAACGGTAACGAGTAAAATCATGTGGCGCGTTCAGGACATTTTTAACATAAAACAGTATCAGCACATTAAAGAGCACCTAGTCAATGAAAGGCCCGATTTGGTTCACACACATAATCTGCCAGGACTCAGTTTTGCTGTGTGGAGGGCGGCCTATGAATTGAACATTCCGCTTGTACACACGCTTCACGATTTCTCTTTAGTTGATCCAATTAAAGTCTCGGTATATTCGAGAATGTACAGAATTATCTCGAGAAGGTTCAGTCGATTGGCAGCGTCTGTGATTGGCGTTTCTAATCACATTCTTGGGACGCATACCTCGTTTGGACTGTTTGAGAATTCGAGCAAACATGTCGTTCATAATATCGTGGACCAAGATGAACAGGCCATAGAACTGTTTACACAGAAGAAAGTGAATACCAGAGATCCGTTAAATATAGGTTATTTTGGACAGCTCACTGAGGTGAAAGGGGTCCATTATTTGGTGGATGCAATGAAGATGCTGGATTCCAGCATTGTGGGTAAGCTTTGCATTTACGGTGACGGTCCCTTGTTGCATTCTTTGAAAGAATTGGCTGCCTCTGATCATCGCATCGAATTCAAAGGAAAGGTTTCCAAATCGGACGTTATGAAACAAATGGCTGCGATGGACCTTGTGATCGTTCCTTCAACGTGGGATGAACCGTTTGGAATGGTTGTTATCGAATCCTGTCAGGTGGGAACGCCGGTGTATGCCTCGCGAGTCGGAGGAATGGCGGAGATTCTGTTGGATTCGGAAGAGTTTTCGTTCCCTCCTTATGACTCAGAGGCCATTGCTCGTTCGATTATGCAGTATTTTCATATGAGTGAAGCTGAAAAAAAAGAGTTAAAACAGCGTTGCCACCAACACAGTCAAAGTTTTAATGAAGTCTATTTGCTTCAGAAACACAATGACATCTACGGCAAACTGATCGGGTATGGGGGTTAAAATGCAAACGATTGCCATGCATGCAGGCAAACCTGTATACGTTGAGACTCAAGCTGAAACAAAGCATACTTTGTTTAAAGTTCTGTTCCACATGTTGATGGTTTATTTGGCATTTTACGGTCTGGTCTCTGTTTATGTGGATAATATCGTTATTCGTTCACTAAAGGATGCAGGCATGCTCTTGTTGGCTACGTTTGCTTTGATTAAAGCGTACCGCAGTCAACACCGCTTTATTATTCTGTTCTTGTTCTTGTTTGCTTCCATTATGGCAATAGGATCCTTGAATCTGTTGCTTGGTGGAAGCCTCGTAACATGGGTTTACGGGGTAAAGATTACGTTTCTACCAATGATGATGTTGCTTGCTGGTATATACATTGCAGAGCTTAAGATAGTGGACCTATTTGCAAGAACGAATCTGATCATCTTGTTTCTATTAATTATTGGTTGGTTGGTTCAATATTCACTTGGGATCGACAAGTTGCTCTCGCTGGGATTCGTATATGGCGTAAATATTAAACATTATATGGCAGGTGTACCTCGGCTTAGTTCCATTACAGTTTCACCGGACGCCTATGCGTATGCTTTATTGATCGCAGGTATAATAGCAGAAAGAACACGATTGGCTACGAAAGTTCGGTTGTTCCGGATATTCATTCAATTACTGACCATCAGTTTTTTGCTGCTTTCAACCATTCGATCTGCAATTGTGTTCTGGATTGTTTATCAAGTGGTGATGTTCATTTTGCGCGTGCGCAAATACGATTCCAATAATATGTTGTTACTGGCTAGTGTTTTTCTGCTGCTCCCTGCAGTTGTTGTGTTCGGGGTTCAATTGATGGAAACGTACAACCTGCTCTCCATTAATTCCATGCTGGTACGATTTGAGAGCTGGGGCTCCTATCTAACATCGCCATTCTCAATGGCTGGATTTATAGGAAATGGGTTGGGGTCAGTAGGCGCCGCCAGTCTCCGAACACAGATTCTTGGTTTGCAGTCAAGTGCTTATCCTGTAGATAATCAGTATTTTTCATTTTATGCGCAGACAGGATGGCTGGGCATTATTTATTTGCTCATTTTATCTCTATGGATCACAGTCAGCCTTTTTAAACGAATGAAACAGCTGCCTGTGACAGATACGACAGGACTGCCGCAGATGGCCATTGCAATAGGGGCGGGAGTTGTCGTATCAAGCTTTACGACAAATGTGCTTGAACTGTTCCCGAGCAATGTATTCATATGGATTGCCATTGGCATTGCCCTGTATCAACAACAGGAAGCGGATGAAATACCATTACAAAGCAGGTGAGCATATTTATGAAGGTTTTGCATATAGGGGAATACGTTGTTGGTGGAGTGGCAACCTATTTGAACGAACTTGTTGCATATCAACGTCGATTTTTTGATGTATATTTAATGATGAGCGACTACAATTCGGCATCTGACTTCGATTTGGAGCCGGATCGCATTTTGCGTTATGAGTATAAACGCCATCCAAAGTACTTTCTTCAAGCCATGAAACATATTCGCCAAGCCATCAAAAAGATTCAACCGGATATTATCCATATTCATAGCTCGTTTGCGGGTATGCTCGCAAGGGGCTTATTTTTTGTTTTCCCCCAAAAAGCGAGCGTATTCTATTGCTCGCACGGCTGGTCCTTTTTAATGGATACCAAGCCAAGACTCAAAAGGGCCTATTTCATGATTGAAAAGATGCTGGAATTCAAGACAGACTTCATCATTAACATTTCAAGATACGAATTGGAACAGTCCGTTCAATTGGGAATGTCCCCTTCCAAATCTAGGTTCGTGTATAGCGGCTTGAGGGAGAAAAAGTCAAATCCATCGTTCGATGCGAATGTTCCAGCTGTATGGAGTAGCAGCGACGAAGAAGGAGTTATCCGTCTATTGTTCGTTGGAAGATATGATCGGCAGAAAGGACTGGACGTACTCCTGGATGTGCTTGCCAAACATCCTGAGCTTCAAGAGCTGCTCCGACTGTACGTCATTGGAGATAGTGTATTGGAAAACAACGAATGGCATTTTCCCGATAATGTCGTTCGGCTAGGTTGGGTAGATAACGCGGCGATTGACCGATACTACCAGCAATGTGATGCCGTGATCATGCCGTCTCGTTGGGAAGGGCTTCCTTTGGTAGCTATCGAAGCGATGAAGAATCGTAAAGCGGTCATTGCAAGCAATCGTGCCTCTTTGCCCGAGCTGGTTTCCCACGAACTGAACGGGTACATTTTTGATCTGGATCAGCCCAAAGAATTATTGGACATTCTGATTAAATTGGACAAAAAAACGCTGGCTGCCATGGGCGAAGTCGGTCGCGGCATATATTTGGAAAGGTTTAGCGCGGATCGTATGAATGAAGAATTCGTTAGTCTTTATTATGAGGCACGGGATGCGAATGTAATTTTCCATCATGGTCAAGTGAACACCCGTCCTGAAAATTTCGAATAGAAATGGAGAATCGCATGACTAGAATATATATTAATGCCCGTTTCTTGACTCAGACTGTTACGGGTGTTCAACGATATGCCATAGAACTTGTAAAGGAGATCGACAAACTGATTGAATCCGGAGAAGTGGATGGAACCAAATACGAATTTTGTTTGCTTTCCCCATCCAACGTCGTAACCCGGCTTGAACTAAAACATATTCGCCATCAAGTCGTTGGCAAACTTAAGGGGCACGCATGGGAACAGTTTGAATTGCCGTTCTACTCCAGAGGAGGATTACTAATTAATTTGTGTAATACGGGACCGGCTTTCAAACGAAATCAAATTGTAACAATCCATGATGCATCGGTCTTCAGTTATCCGAAGGCGTTTTCGTTTGCTTTCCGTTCATGGTATCAGTTTTTGACGGTTCGTTTGGGGAAAATTTCAAAAAGAGTAATTACTGTATCCAACTTCTCCAAGGGTGAATTAATCCAACATTGCAAGATTGCAGCACAGAAAGTATCTGTCACTCATTTGGGGATCGATCATATTCATGACAGGCAGGCGGCTCAAGGTGTTCTCGAAAAGTACGGAATCGAATCTCCGTATGTTCTGGCCGTAAGCACCATGAACCCTTATAAAAATTTTAAGATGATTTTCGAAATTTTACCTGAGGTGAAAGCCCACAATTTAAACGTGGTCATTGTTGGTTCTAAGAACAGCAAGGTATTTAGCAACCATAATCAAAACGAATCGGATGCTGTTCAGTGGGTTGGTTATGTGTCGGACGAGGAGTTAAAAAGCTTGTATGAGAATGCTGCCGGATTCATTTTCCCATCCTTATACGAAGGTTTCGGATTACCGCCACTGGAGGCGATGGCGTTGGGCTGCCCGGTAATCGTCTCTTCCCGTGGTTCCATTCCTGAAGTATGTGGAGATGCTGGATTATATTTTGATCCCCAGTACCCGCAAGAAGCCGCCTCGCGTTTGGTAGAGGTTGCATCTAATCCAGATTTAGTACAACAACTGTCTGCGAAAGGTAAGGAGCACTCATCCTATTTTTCATGGAACAAGTGCGCCAAAGATACGGTCAACATTATCATGAATGCGGTATAGTGGTCTGTCTTTCAAATCCACATCTCAAGACGTGTACAGGGTCAGTATAATATGATCATTGTCTTAACCCGTCGGTATGTGGAAGAAAACTGCAAGTTTGAGGTGAGAGGATGAGGGCTTCTGTAGCCATTTGTACACATAACCGGGGCGATGATACGATGCAGGCGATCGAGAGTTTGTTGCAAGGAGATACGGCGTACACAGCATATGAAATTATTATTATCGATAACTGTTCCACAGATCATACCAAAGAACGGTTTGAATCAATGAATTTTCCTGCACACGTGCGTTATATCTTTGAGCCACAATTGGGATTGTCTTACGCAAGAAATAGAGCTATTCAAGAAGCTCGAGGAGAGTTTGTATTGTTTTTGGACGATGATGCCTTGGCTTCTGCTTCATGGATTAGAGAAGTTGTGAGAATATTTGATATGGATTCCGAAATCGGCTGTGTTGGAGGTAAGATTGTTCCCATTTGGGAGGGAGGAAAACCCGAGTGGATTCCAGATGACTTTATAAGTCTATACTCCATCCTGGATTTTTCAAATGAGATTGTTGAGATGAAAGAGCCGTATATTCCGTTTGGAGCCAATGTGTCTTTCAGGAAAAGCATTTTTCAGGATATTCAGCCTTTTAGAACCGACTTGGGACGTATAGGGAACAATCTTCTATCAGGCGAAGAAAGTGATCTCATTGGCCGTATTCGAGCAAAATATAAGATTTATTACAATCCATACGCAGCAGTCGAGCACAAGATTTCAAAAAGCAGACTGAATAAACGCTGGTTGTTACGCCGGGTCTACTGGCAAGGAATTAGTGATGCGACCCAGCACCAGTCAAGCTCAGTCGGCATTCTTAAACATTTGTTCATTATCTTTCTGGCATCCATCTATATTATTGTTTCAATGACTAATGTCAAAAAAGTGACCAGAGGAATGGCCAAAATATACTATCGTAACGGCAGTATTGTAGGGTCTTTTCGTAAAAGCAAAGGAATGAATGCCTGATGAACATGGCCGTAGTCTCTTCGAACAAACAGCATAGTTTGGTACAAACCATTCTTATGACAAGTTTTGCCAATGTGCTCATTATGGCTGTAACGACGCTTACCTCTATTCTTACAGCTCGCATGTTTGGAGCGGCGGGAAGGGGAGAACTCGCAGCGGTGCTGTTCTGGCCATCGTTCCTGTCCGGACTTGCAGCCTTTGGGTTGCCAACTTCGCTAATCTTTAATGTGAAACGAAACCAACATCAATTATCGACCTACATTGGAATGAGCTTTGCAGTGCAAGTGCCGATCAGTGTAATCGTTGGAATGATTAGCTGGTGGGGCATTTCATTTTGGCTCACTGGATATTCGGAGTCTACCATTGATGTGGCTCGTTGGTATACAGTCCTTATGGTGCCGCTACTTCTTCTTATGGGTCTGCTCGCAGCATCTGCACAAGGGACCGAAAGATTTATCACGTATAACTTATCACGGCTGCTTGTACCTCTTTTAAACTTGGTGGGTTTACTCACACTTTGGGCTTCCGGTACCCTTACAGTCGAAAGGGCTATTATGACTAGCTTGATCTCCACGTTTCTCGTCTTGAGCACATTCATGTGCATAATGCGCAAAGACATCTTCGTATCAATCACTCAATGGATACATCAGTTTAAGGCATGTGTTCACTTATTTAGTTATGGAATTCGGGTGTATGGTGTAGAACTGATGGGAACGCTTTATACACAGTTTGACAAAATTATTATCATTACGTTGCTTACACCGCGAGATTTCGGATTGTATTCAGTCGTTTTTGCTTTATCAAGATTGTTCGACGTGGTACAGAATGCAATTACAAACGTTATATTTCCAAAAGTCGCTGGTAAAGATCAGAATCAGGTACTGTCCCTGGTGGGCAGGGCTTTTCGTATAAGCATGGTTCTAATGACGATTATCGTCATTCCAAGCATGTTGATTGGCCGATATTTTATTGGTCTTTTGTATGGCGAAGAATTTTTACAAGCCAGCCCCGTTTTTTATCTGCTTTCGTTTGAGTGCATCGTCGGCGGAGGTTCGTGGATTCTAGCTTCGGCGTTTAATGCACTCGGACGTCCCGGCGTGATCCTGATAAGACAGGTTTGTGCGCTGGTCGTGACGGTTTCGTTATTTTTTGTGCTCACTCCCGTATTTGGTTTGACGGGAATTGGTATCGCATTGCTGGCTGGTTCGTTGGTCCGCATTTTGATGTCCCTCATTTCCATATCCATTCTGTTCAAAATCCCTCTGCGCAACATGCTATATGATCGGGAAGATATCGCGTTCCTGAAGCAGGCATTCAGCGAAAAAAAACTTTTCAAAGGAGCTCGGGATTATGCCGAATAAGCAACAGGTTCATCCCATGGATGAATTAAAGGAGCGATTGAAACAAATTTTAGAAGTAGTCCCTCCACATTCCAGAATCTTCTATTTTGATTACCCCGTTTATAGCAATTGCGGTGATTTGCTAATCATGAAAGGAACCGAGGCTTTCTTTAAAGAGAACCAGATTCAGGTCGTCAAGCGTTTCAGTGTATATGAGTTCAGTGAACGGATGCAGATTCCGAAAGACCACATCATTGTTTTACAAGGGGGCGGGAATTTCGGCGATTTGTATGACATGCATCAAAATTTGCGGGAGAACATCGTGAGAAATTACCCTCAAAACCGAATTGTGCTATTGCCACAAACTATTTTTTATAAAAACGAAAATGCGGTACAGCGGACGGCTTCTATATTTAATGAACATGCCGACCTCCATCTATTTCTTAGAGACGAAAAATCGCTTCAATTAGCATCGGAACATTTCCATAACTGTAAGTTGAAGTTGATGCCTGATATGGCACACCAACTATGGCCTATTCAATTCAAGGATGCACCGCGAAAAGAACGCTTGAATTTTCTCCGTGTGGATATTGAAGTGAATGCGGAGCAGTATGCAGTTACTTCCAAAATACAGGGTGATACTCTGGATTGGGATACATTGTACACCAGGTACGAAAGAAAGCTGGTGCAGTGGGCAGGTGGTGGTATGCGTAGAATCAAAGGAAACGCGTTGCTGCAGCTAGGATGGAGGATATACAGTGATTATTTGGTCAATAAGGCCATCCGACGTTTTGCCAATTATGAAGTGATATATACTTCGAGATTGCATGGACATATTTTGTCCTGCCTGATGGCAAAGCCAAATATCTTGATAGATAATTCGTATGGAAAGAATTCAGGCTACTACCAGCTATGGACACATGAGGTGAACACGGCGAATATGGTCGGCTCTGCCAAAGGCAATATGTCCTTGGATCATGGATACAAAGAAACCGTCACGGTTTAAAAAAAGGGATAAAATAAGGAGTGAAGTGACTACGTTATGAGAATCGTACTTCTTTCCGGCGGGTCCGGCAAACGGTTATGGCCGTTGTCCAATGACACACGCTCCAAACAATTTCTGAAAGTGCTGGAAGGCCCCAATGGGCAGGCCGAATCGATGGTTCAGCGTGTATGGAGACAGCTGCAGCATACCGGGTTAAGCGAATCGGCCACCATTGCAACAAGCAAACCTCAGGTTGAGATTTTGCGCAGCCAATTGGGAGAGGAAGTGGACCTCGTTGTAGAACCGGAGCGCAGAGACACCTTCCCGGCTATTGCATTGGCAGCCGTGTATCTGTATTCGGTCAAGGGTGTCAGCCTGAATGAGACTGTGGCTGTACTTCCGGTAGACCCCTATGTGGAAGAGACCTTTTTTCATAAAGTGACCGAACTTGAGTGCATACTAAACCAATCCGAAGCGGAACTGGCTTTGATCGGCGTCAAACCGACATATCCTTCCGAAAAGTACGGGTATATCATTCCCGGCACCAAAGAAGTGGAGAATGAGCATGCTCCATATACGAAAGTATTGCGTTTCCAGGAGAAACCCCGCGAAGCCGAAGCGGCAGAGATGATTCAACAATCTGCGCTTTGGAATTCCGGGGTTTTTGCATTCAACCTGAATTACCTGATCAATCTCCTGATTTCCCTTGAACTACCCATCCAGTACGAGGAGATGCTTAAGCAATATGACAGGCTGGAAAAAATCAGCTTTGATTACCAGGTTGTCGAGAAATCCGGTCACATTGTGGTCACGCCGTACGAGGGGTATTGGAAGGACCTCGGCACATGGAACACACTGACGGACGAAATGAGCACCAACATTGTTGGGCCGGGCGTCATGAGTGGAAATTCGATCAACACTCATCTCATCAATGAATTGAATATCCCCGTATGCGTGCTTGGCGTGTCCAATCTTATAGTGGCAACGAGCCCGGATGGCATTCTTGTCAGCGAGAAAGAGGCCAGCCCCCAGGTCAAAGAGGTATTGAAAGACCGCAATGACCGGCCCATGTACGAGGAGCGCCGCTGGGGATGTTACCGAGTGCTGGACTATACGCGAAATGCGGACGGCGATGAGGTGCTGACGAAACGCATCGTGATCGGTGCCGGCAAAAATTTGTCCTATCAGTATCATTTGAAACGGAATGAAGTGTGGACAGTTGTGTCGGGTCAGGGAGAATTCATACTTGACGGCGACCTGATGAAAATTTCCCAGGGGGACAATATCGTCATCCCGTTAGGGTGCATGCATAGCGTAAAAGCTGTAACCGAGCTTGAAATCATTGAAGTGCAGATGGGCAGCGAATTGGTGGAAGAAGACATTGTCCGCATCGAGACGGAATGGGCTGAAATTATCCAAAATTGCGTGAACTGGGGGAGAAGAAGATGAACATAGCGGTGATTGGAACGGGATATGTCGGTCTTGTGTCAGGAGTATGCTTTTCGGAAATCGGCAACAAGGTCATCTGCGTGGACAACAATCAAGCCAAGGTTGATATGCTCAATGACGGCGGCGTGCCGATCTACGAGCCAGGTCTTCAAGAACTGATGCAATCCAACATGAAAGCAGGCCGATTATCCTTTACGTCGGATATTGCCGAAGCCATGGACCAATCCGATATCATTTTTATTGCGGTAGGCACGCCTCCCCTGCCAAATGGAGAAGCCAATCTGAGTTTTGTTGAGCAGGTGGCGCTGGAAATCGGAACCCACATGAAAAATTATAAAATCGTGGTGACCAAAAGCACCGTCCCCGTCGGCACGAATGATCGCGTGAAAGACTTGATCAGCAGCATCAGCGGTCAACCTTTTGACGTGGCTTCGGTCCCTGAGTTTTTGCGGGAGGGGTCGGCCGTAAAGGATACGCTGCATCCGGATCGCATCGTGATCGGAACGGATAGCGATCGGGTCATCAAAACGCTCAAAAAGCTTCATCGTCCGTTAACGGACAATATCATCATCACGGACATCCGCTCTGCCGAAATGATCAAATACGCATCCAATGCTTTCCTGGCAACCAAAATTTCGTTCATTAATGAAATTTCGAATATTTGCGAAAAAGTAGGCGCTGACGTCACTCGCGTGGCCGAAGGCATGGGGTATGACAAACGGATCGGATCCGCCTTCCTGAAGGCGGGAATCGGCTATGGTGGTTCATGCTTTCCCAAAGATACCCAAGCCCTGATCCAGATTGCGGACATGGTTGATTACGATTTCCGCTTGTTGAAGTCCGTCGTGCAAGTTAACCAGGACCAACGCTTTCAAGTCATTCGCAAACTGGAAGAGGCTGCCGGGTCGCTCCAAGGTAAAACGATTGGCATTTGGGGACTTGCATTCAAACCGGACACGGACGATGTGCGGGAGGCGCCGGCAATCGATATCATCAACTATCTTCATGATGCCGGGGCAGTCATCAAAGTGTATGATCCGATCGCGATGCCTAACTTCCGCAAAGAAGTCGATATTGCTTCGATTCAGTGGTGCGAAGATGCTTTGCAGGCAGCGAGGGATACGGATGCGTTGTGCGTGTTGACCGAATGGAAGGAATTTTCCAAAGTTGATTTGCAGGACCTGGTCCATGTGATGAAAGAACCCATTATGATTGATGGACGCAATCTGTATGGCCCGGAACAAATTCTGGTATCAGACCTGCAATATTATTCGGTTGGCCGTCCGGGGCTGGTCCGCATTCAAGGAAAAACAGCGGCAATCATTTAACGAGTTCATCCACAATCGAGTATGAGCGAGGGCAAACTTATGAAAAAGTGGCTAAAAATCACCATATGGACGTTTTCCCTATTGATTCTGGGCACGGCGGGGTATGGCATCTACCTGTATCAATCCGTTAAGTCCACCGCTGAGCAAATCTATGAACCGCGCAATCCGGTCAAGCCGGTATCCATTACAGATCAAGGTGGAGGCCTTCCGGTAGATCTAAACAGCAAGGAGCCGTTCAACGCGCTGATTCTTGGGGTAGATGAGAGACCCAATGATTCGGGACGATCCGATACAATCATTGTATTAAGCGTCAACCCGGCCAAACACAAGGCGCTTTTGTTCAATATTCCGAGAGACACCAGAACGGAGATTGTCGGACATGGCACAGAGGACAAAATCAATCATGCGTATGCGTTCGGTGGAGTGGACATGTCGATTCGAACCATCGAACAATTTTTGGGCATTCCGATCCATTATTACATGAAAGTGGATATGGAAGGGTTTGCTCGGATTATCGACCTGGTGGGTGGGGTCGACGTGAATAATCCATTTGCTTTTGATTATGACGGGATGCGCTATGAGAAGGGGAATATCCATTTGGACGGTTCGGCTGCCCTCGGTTACTCAAGAATGCGTTATGATGATCCAAAAGGAGACCTTGGGCGCAATGAAAGGCAGCGCGAAGTGTTGAAAAGCGTGTTTCAAAATTCGCTGCAGGTTTCAAGCGTCATGAATTTGCATTCGGTGCTCGAAGAGTTGGGAACCCATGTCAGAACCGACCTGACATTTGATGAAATGAAAGAGCTTTTGTTCGAATATCGCAGTGATTTGGGAACGATCGACACGGTTGAAATTCAAGGCAAGGGCGAAAAAATAGACGGCATTTATTACTATATCGTGGACCAGGCCGAACGGGACCGGATTCGTGGAATTCTTGAGGAATACGCAGAAAAATAACGTGCAGAGGGCTAATGAAAGTGGTGATACCCATCATTGCAGAGGAGGGTGCTCGCAAAAAAAGAAGGCGAGTCAAAAGCAACGGTTACAAGCGCCGGAGAACGTTCGGTTATATTCTGTGGTTATTGTTTATCCTGGGCTGGATCATGCTGATCTGGTCCTTCTCCATGCAAACCTATCAACAGCAGAGCATTCAGCCTTGGTTGCACAGCTGGGCAGAACATTTGCGGTTGAAAATATCGTTTCCGGACATTGCCTTCCATTACGGTGATCGTTCTTACTCTTTAAGGCAGCAGCCCTACGAATTTGTCGAATTTATGTTCCGGAAGACTGCGCATCTGTTCGTGTATGCTGTCCTGGGGATATTGGTCTATGCGAGCTTGCGTTACAGGAACGTGCATTGGGCCAAATGTGCAATGATCTCATTGATCGTCGTTGCAGCCATTGCAGGCACGGATGAGTACATACAGCAGTTTTCCAAGGATCGAACTTCATCTGTTCGCGATGTTGGAGTGGATCTTCTTGGGGGCGCAGCCGGCATTTTGATCTGGGCGGGGGGCAGGTCCCTTTTTAGGAAAAAGCGGCAATAGGCTTCGATCGTTTGTCCTGAAGCAACGATGATTTCCCAGGAAATGCGCACAATGTTCCTTCTACTTGTCCTTCATTCATCATAAGTATGAATGAAGTAGATAAGGGGGAGCCTGCATGCTGCGAAAAAGAAACCGGATGATGCTGCTTCAGAAGATCGGTTTTATTGCCGTTGTAGTCGTGTTGATCTGGCTGATCGGCCGAACGCTTCCAGCTCTTTTCAAGGCAGCTGCACCGGAAGAGGCAGCAGCTCTCGTTCAACAATTTTATGAATATGAACAGGCTGGAGATTTCGGCAGCTCGTGGGAGCTGTTTCATCCATTGATGAAGGAGCGTTTCTCCAAAAGCGCTTACTTGCAATCCAGAGCGCACATCTTTATGCAGCATTTTGGAGTGGAAACCTTCGATTTGGAGGTGGGGAAGCCTGAACGCCAGTTTGACGTTGTTATTGTCGGCGGAGCCGAACCTTTCGATGAAGCTTATCGGGTGAAGGTTACTATGAAGTATGAAGGGACTTTTGGCCAGTTCAGCATTGACCAGAATTGTTACGCAGTGAAAGACGGAGATGAGTGGACGATGCTTTGGTATTATCCGCAAAAAGAGGCTGAACGTGAGGGGAACGGATAATCGCTTGTTGTAAGGATGGATCATCTTCAAAAAAAGCAATTGATATGCATCTATATATTGCATCATAATGTAACATTTTTCTCTCCTGAAAGCTCCATAAATGCGAGACTTTGGTCGCATTTATGGAGCTTTTTTTGTGTTTTATTTGCCTTTTATGCCTGCAAGCCCTTGACAATAGTTCGTATGTCCAGTAAATTACGACTTAGATACAAAATGTATCAAATTTCTGCGCCTAACGACAAAAAACTGGGACGTTCATAAGCTCATGCGAGGGGAAGGAATTTCATTGATCGAATCGAGCCGCTTTTACTGTGTCAGCTGTGGGATCATTGTGTCGGTTGCTGGAGGCTTCGTCGAAATGAAAGAAAAAGGCTGCAGGAGGGATCAGGTTTTTCGCACCGGCTTCTACCGAAGTGAAATGCCGCTTGGATGCTGCGAAACCTGCTTGAATCACGGGAAAAGTCAAGGGATCAACCAATTCTCAGGACAATATGACAAAAATTATGATACACTGGATTCATATGAAAAGCGGGCTTGAGAGACCAAGCCCGTGAAATAGGGAGGTATGACATGCAGCAGGAGCCGGTAGTGCGCATACAGGGCGTCAGCAAAATCATCTCTTCCCGAACGTTGGTGAGCGACCTGACCTTGGATATTCCTCCAGGCCAGGTTTTTGGCTTTTTGGGCCCCAATGGTGCGGGGAAGACAACGACCATTCGCATGATGGTTGGATTGATGTCCATTAGCAAGGGAGATATTTTCATCTCCGGGCATAGCGTTAAGGATGAATTCGAGAAGGCTGTGGCCAACGTGGGAGCCATTGTGGAAAATCCGGAAATGTACAAGTTTCTGAGCGGATATCAGAACTTGGTGCATTTTGCGCGAATGTCCCCGGGAGTTACGAAAGAAAGAATTGATGAAGCCGTTGCGCGTGTAGGGCTCACTGCCCGCATCCACGACCGCGTCAAAACGTACTCCTTGGGCATGCGTCAGCGTCTTGGGGTTGCACAGGCCATCCTGCATAGACCCAAGCTGCTCATTCTGGACGAGCCGACCAACGGACTGGATCCGCAGGGAATTCGCGAATTAAGGGATTATTTGCGGCAGCTCAGCCGTGAAGAGGGTACGACCGTCTTTGTTTCCAGCCATTTGCTGTCCGAAATGGAGCTGATGTGTGACACGGTAGCCATTATTCAGAATGGCAAATTGGTCGACGTAAGAAACCTCAGAACAGAAGCGGAAGCCGACGCCATGGCGGAGATTGCGTTCGAGGTCGATGATGTGCAGCGGGCCGTCATGCTGGTGGACGGAGCTGTCGTTCAAGGACAGGCGCTCGTTGTCCGTCTGACACGGGAGCAGATCCCGGCCCTGAATGCGAAATTGGTCGGGGAAGGCATTCACGTTTACGGCATTCGTCATGTGGCGGCAACGCTTGAGGATCAATTTTTGCAAGTAACCGGAGGTGGGGGCATTGGGTAACTTCGGGAATCTGGTGATGAACGAAAACATGAAAATCTATCGCCGTGCCCGCACATGGATCATGCTGTCCATTCTGGCGGTATTGGCATTGTTCATGCCCGTCCTGTTCAAGGAAGGCATCGGCGCAGAGAACATGTCTGCCTTGGAAGCGGCGTTGACGACCGTTCAGTTGTTGTTTTTCCTGAATACGATCTTCTCGGTTGTGATCGCCGCGGAGACGGTTGCCGGTGAATTTACGTGGGGCACGATCAAACTGCTGCTCATTCGTCCATGGTCGCGAAGCAAGATTCTGGCATCCAAATACGTTAGCGTGATCGCGTTCAGCGTGCTCAGCACATTGATCCTGATTTTGCTGACGCTGGGCATGTCGTTCATTCTCTTTGGCGGCGGAGGCAATGTGACAGCGGGGGATGCTTGGGCGATGTGGGGATATCAATATGTGGACCTGTTCATTACTCTGGCCATCGCTTTCATGGTTTCTTCGGTATTCCGTTCCGGCGCGCTTGCGATCGGGCTATCGCTATTCATTATGTTCACGCAGGGCATTTTCTCGCTGATCTTTAGCCCGGAGCGTTACGGCTGGGCCAAGTACATTCTGTTCAACAATATGGACCTTAGCAGATACATGACGGATTCCTCGGAACTGAGCTTGTTTGGCGGCGGATCTTCAGGCATGACGCTCGGATTTTCCGTAACGGTCCTGGCTGTATATTACATCGTATTCATGGTTATATCGTGGGTCGTATTCACAAGAAGAGATGTGGCAGGCACATAAGCCTGCCTCTTTTTTTTTGCCTTTTTTTGCGATTTTGCCGACGGAAGCGGAACGCCTGCTATGTGGCATGGCCCGGATTTTGGGGTACATAGGTAGTACGCGTACATAAAAAAAGCGGATGACCGCCGATGGCCTCTCGGCGGGCAGCATATGGAGGGAGTGAACCCGTTGATCAATCACAAATTTTATCGGATTTGCTCGGCAATCCTGCTGCTGCTGCTCATCGTATATTTGGGGGATAAAGTAAGCTTCATCTTTCGTCCCCTGACGTCACTGCTGCACATCGTGATCGTACCGCTGCTCGTAGCGGGTTTTTTCTATTATTTGCTCCGTCCGCTGGTGGATTTCATGGAAAATCACAATATCAAGCGTTCCATCGCGGTGCTGCTCATTTATACCGCCATCGCCCTCGTATTGGGTGGTTTCAGCGTGCTCGTTTGGCCTTCGCTGAGGGAGCAGCTTTGGAATTTCGTTGAAGATACGCCTTCGCTGGTAACCTCGCTAAGCAACCAATTGGGGGAACTGAAGAACAACCGTTTCTTGTCCGCATACCTTCCCGACGACGGCGAAATATTGGCTAAAATTTCGGATTACCTCAGCGAGGGAATCACGCAAGTGTCTGATTACGTCTCGGGGTTGTTTACGGTAGTATCCAACGTGGTCATCGTGCTCGCGACGTTTCCGATCATGCTGTATTACATGTTGAAGGAAGGCAGCAAATTCGGGACGAACCTGACGATGCTGCTGCCAAGGGCCTATCGCAAGGACGGGGAAGAGGCCATTCATGAAATTGACGAGGCGCTGAGCGGTTATATCGTGGGCCGCGTTATCGTCAACGTGGCGTTAGGCATTCTGATGTACATCGGGTTTGTCATCATCGGCCTGCCCTATGCGCTGCTGTTGACCGTAGTATCCGTTATCCTGAACTTCATCCCGTATGTTGGGGCGCTGCTTGCAGCGGTGCCCGTTGTGATCGTAGGGTTCATCGAATCGCCTTCGATGGCGATCTGGTCGCTCGTGATCATCGTGGTCGCCCAGCAAATCCAGGATAATCTTATCTCGCCTTATGTCTATGGGAAACAGTTGGATATTCACCCGCTTACAACGGTCATTCTGTTACTGGTAGGCGCCGATCTGTGGAACATTCTGGGCATGATCATCATTATCCCGCTCTACATGATCCTCAAGATCATACTCAGGAAGCTGCAGCAGCGGGTGGTGGAAGAACGGGCGGAGCATCCCAGCTGAGGAAAGAAAGGCACAGCAAAAGAGCAATCCCTCAAGGGACTGCTCTTTTGCTTGCCCTGCAAGGGCATGGCGCGGATTATGCTTCCGCGTGTTCATCGTTGGTATATCCGGGAAGCGTGATCGCTTCTTTCGGAACAACCGCAACTTTATAGAAGCGATTTTTATCCTTTTCCAGCAGGACAAAGGTCAAATTCTCGAATTCGTATTCTTCCTGCTCGTCCATTTCCGGGCGATGACTGTAAAGCCAGCCGCCGATCGTGTCCCATTCATCGGCATCCAGGTTCGACATGAACATGTCATTGACCTTGGACAAGGACACCTTGCCGTCCAGGATCACATAGTTCTCGTTAATGATCTGAATATCCTCGACTTCATCCGCATCGAATTCGTCACGGATCTCGCCGACGATCTGTTCAAGCACGTCCTCAATCGTTACGATCCCCGAGGTGCCGCCATATTCGTCGACCAGGACGGCGATGTGCACGCCGTCTTTTTGCATTTTTTTCAACAGGTCCTTGACCGGTGTTGTTTCATGCACGGCCGACACGGGCTGAATCAGGGAAGACAGATCAACGGGGGCATCGTTGCCATACAATTCCAGGAAAAATTGCTTCGTATTGATGATCCCGATGATATCGTCCTTGCTCTCGTTCACGACGGGAAAACGTGTATATTGTTCCTGGCGAATGATATCCAGGTTTTCTTCGTTTGTTTTATTCAAATAAAGGCAGACCATGTCTGTTCGGGGTACCATGATTTCTTTGGCCAGCATTTCATCAAAAGCGAAGATCCGGCTGACATAACCAAACTCGCTTTGATTGATTTTGCCGCTTTCGAAGCTTTCGTTAATAATAATCTGCAATTCTTCCTCCGAGTGTGCTTCTTCATGCTCGGAAGCGGGTTTGATGCCGAATAGCTTGACCAGTTGATTCGCGGAGCCGTTCAACAGCCAGATAAAAGGATACATAATTCGGTTGAACCAGATGATAGGTCCCGAAGTCAGCAGCGCAACGGTTTCGGCTTTGCGGATGGCAATCGTTTTAGGAGCAAGCTCGCCTACCACGACATGCAGGTAAGTGATCGTTACGAACGCAATCACGAACGACAGAAATCCTGCAATGGCTTCAGGGATGCGCATCGCTTCGAACAATGGATGAAGGAGGCTTTCTACCGTCGGCTCACCCAGCCAACCGAGTCCCAGCGACGTAATCGTAATGCCGAGCTGGCACGCGGACAAGTAACCGTCCAGGTTGGCAACAGCCTGTTTGACGGCCATGGCTCGTTTGTTTCCTTCCGCAATCATTTGGTCGATCCGGCTTGAGCGGACGCGAACCAATGCAAATTCCACTGCGACGAAAAATGCCGAAAACCCTATCAAAATCGCAACCAATACTAAATTTAACGCATACCTCTCACTGTCCATTCACTACTCTTCTCCTTTGAAGTAATAAGTTTTAACGAATATTATATCGAATTGCGAGGCAAAAGACCACTTTTTGGGTCACATTTATATGTATGGGACAACACAGTCATAACAGACATCACGGCGTTTCCATTCCAGGGTGATGGTGCTGCGGGCGGTTTGGACCGCGGTTTTCTTGTCCAAAATGCTGTTATGGGTAAAACCGTTATGGGGTAACCATGATTACCTCGGGGAAATGTTGTCAAAGCTAGGGGAATTGAACGTTGGGCAGGCAGGATGCTCGTCGCCGAGGGGGAGGTTATATGTTCTGGTTGGTCATTATTTTACTCATATTCATATTTCAAGCTGCAACGATCTTGCTGCTGGAGTTTCGTAATCCGGCCAAGGCGGTCGCCTGGTTGTTCATTTTGTTTTGCGTGCCCTTGATCGGATTCATCGTGTATTATTTCGTGGCCCAGGATTACAGAAAACGCAAAAAACTGCGCAGGGGCGGCTCGCGCATTTTTCGGGCAATCCGGGGAAGGTTATGGACCCAGGCTGCCATCGTTGAAAGGATCGGCCAGATGCCTGAGGGCCGGTTTCAGAACCAGCAGCGGTTGTTCAATTTGTTGACCCGGCTCTCGGAAAGTCCGATTACCGGCTGCAACCGGAGCCGGGTGTTGACCAATGGGCAAGAGACGTATGCTGCCATGCTCAGCGAGATGGAAAAAGCGCGGCATCACTTGCACGTGGAGTTTTATATTTTTCGGGATGACGTCATCGGGGCCCAATTCCAGAACGTCATGATCCGCAAGGCTCGCGAAGGCGTGAAGGTGCGGTTCATCTGCGACGGACTCGGAAGCCATGCCCTTAGGCGGGACTTTTCCGAAAAGCTGCGGCAAGCCGGGGTTGAATTTCACTTCTTCCTCCCGCCGATGATCGCCACAATCGATCGGAGCATCAACTATCGTAACCACAGGAAAATCGTCATCGTGGATGGCAAGGTGGGGTTCGTGGGCGGGATCAACGTGGGTGACGACTATTTAGGCCAGTATCCGAAAATGGGACATTGGCGGGACACGCACGTCCAGCTTGAAGGGGACGCCGTCTATTTTTTGCAGAATACGTTTTTGAATGACTGGAAGCTGGCCTCCGGCGAACAAATTGCCGAACCCGGGTTATCCGAGCTGTTCCCGCTGCATGATTGCCAAGGGACGGAGCGCGTTCAAATATTGAGCAGCGGCCCGGACCAGAATTGGGATGCCATTCAGGAGATGTGTTTTAGCGCCATGTCGGTGGCATGCGACCGCATTTACCTCACAACCCCCTATTTTATTCCTGACCCTGCGCTATTCGAGGCCCTTAAAACGGCCGCCGTCAGCGGGGTGGATGTGCGCATTCTCATTCCTTACCAATCGGATTCCTTGCTGGTTCACCTGGCCTCGCTTTCCTACGTGGAGGAACTGCTTCTTGCCGGGGTACGGTTTTTCCAATACCGCAAAGGATTCGTGCATGCCAAAGTAATGATCGTGGACGATTTGCTGGCTACCGTCGGCACGGCCAATATCGACATGCGCAGTTTTTTTTGCAACTTTGAACTGATGGCGGTGTTGTTCGATGCGGAGCCGATAAACCGGTTATTGGAGGATTTTAAGCAGGATCTAAGCGAAAGCAGTGAAATCGAGATCAAGGCCTTTGTACGGCGTTCGTGGCGACAAAAAGGGATGGAAATGCTGTCTCGGATGCTTTCTCCGCTGCTTTAGCCGTTTTAGACCTGATTTCACGAGATAAATTCACTTTTTGTGAATTTATCTCTTTTTTTCTAACTATTTTGCTCAAATTTGATCTTTTATGATATAATAGTGATAACAAATGATGTCTTGGCGAAGGAGGGGGAGTCTGAATGATAGCAGGCTCCCTTTTGCTCTTTTTTGGCAATTGCCATCGGAATTAAGACATTTTGAATCCATTTCATATAGCTTTTAGTTGCTCTTCAGGGTGCGTATAAAGTCCAACCCATTTGTTGTTTTATATGTAGACCCCCCGTGCAGTAGTTAAATGATTTATGAAATGGATTCACATACTGACCAAATGGGGGGGAAAGCATGTCCAATGTAACAGTTAAAGAAATTACATCCAAGCCGGACCGCAGCGTGAAAGGCTCTGTGTTCACATTGAAGCTTCTGCAGCGGATTGTCATGATTCTCATTGGTGCGGTGCTAATGGCCGTCGCACTGGAAGTGTTCCTGGTGCCCAATGGCGTTATTGATGGAGGGGTTACGGGCATTTCCATCATGGTGTCGGAACTGACCGGCTTGCCACTCGGGATTTTCTTGACACTGCTTAACTTGCCGTTCCTGTTACTCGGATACAGACAAATCGGCAAAACGTTTGCCTTGTCCACGCTGCTGGGGATCGTGGCCATGTCAATCAGTACCACGTTATTGCACCATGTTCCCGCATTGACTCCGGGCGAGCCTTTGCTTGGCGCCGTATTCGGCGGACTGATTCTTGGCGCCGGCGTCGGCCTGGTCATTCGTTCCGGCGGATCGCTGGACGGAACCGAGATCGTGGCCATTCTGCTCAGCGAGAAAACCCCGCTGTCCGTCGGACAGATCGTGCTGTTCATCAACATCTTTATTTTTGCGGCTGCAGGCTTCGTGTTTGGCTGGCCGAATGCGCTGTACTCCATGATCGCCTACTATATCGCAATGAAGCTGATCGATATCGTGAACGAAGGGTTGGAGCAATCCAAATCGGTTTGGATCATTAGTGAAAAATATCGCGAAATCGGTTCGGCCCTTACCGACCGCCTTGGTCGCGGAGTTACGTTCCTTGATGGAGAGGGCGGTTTTAGCGGCGATGAGAAGAAAATCATTTTTGTCGTCATCACCCGTCTGGAGGAAGCAAAGATGAAATCCATCGTTGAGGATTGGGATCCGCATGCGTTCGTAGCCATCGGCAACATTCATGACGTAAAGGGCGGACGCTTCAAGAAAAAGGGAATTCATTAGCGGTTATGTCCGCGTACATCGATAAAATAGCCGATATCTGCCCACATGCAGGTATCGGCTATTTGGATTGGAGGTGCTTCAGTATCAGTTCTACCGGCTGAGGATCGATTGCGGCGATCAGATCGCCGGTCTTCTGCAGGCGTTCCAGAATATTGAGCAAATGAAAAGCTTTGACGGACACGTTACTGCGAACCTCATCCCAGGTCAATGGCGTGGACACGGTCCCTTCGGGCTTGGAACGGGGCGTATATGGGGCTGCCAGCGTTTTTCCGCCATAATGCTGCAGGTAATCGAAATAAATCCGATCTCCGCGATCCTTTTTGAGTCGCTCCAGCGTGAATAGGTCGGGATGCTTCTGGGTGACGTATTTCCCGACGAAGTGGCCGATCATCCGAAGCTGATCAAACGTCACTCCTTTCCGAATGGGCACGATGATCTGTACCCCTGTGGCACCGGACGTTTTGGCCACAGATTGCAGTCCGAGAGAGGAGAGGGTTTCGCCAACGATCAAGGCAGCCTCCATGATGCGAGGTTCTTCCTCCAGCGAAGGGTCCAGGTCGATCATCCATTCGCACGGGAGCGTGCTGCCTACGGCATGTAATGAGGGGTGAAACTCCAATGCCGCGAGATTGCCAAGCCATAGCAGTTCGGGCAAACCGTTCATGACGACGTAACGGATGCCATCGTGCATTTCGGTATGCACAAACTCGGGCACCGGTTCGGGCACGTTTTTTTGATAAAAAAATTCACCGCCCGCACCGTGCGGATAACGAATGGTTGTAAGCAGGCGCTGTTTGGTATAGGGGAGCAGGAACGGGGCGAGGCCGGCCAGTTTTTGCAGGTACATCGCTTTGGTGATCCCCACTTCGGGCCACAAGGGTTTGTCGGGATTGGTAATGGTCAGTTCGACGCCTTCTACCGTAATTGTCCCTTTTATGGGTGAAGCCATATTCGTACCTCCTCAAAAGTCATGGGCGATTTGTCGATCCGTGCCATCTGCGGCCACTTACGTTTGGAGTTGATCCGCAGAGCATTCTTCCCGGGTGACCTCGGCGAATGCCTGGATGCTGGGATGTCTTAGCGTCCGATGGTGGGTCAGCTCCATATACTGCACCCTGACGCCAATCTGCGGCTGGATCCAGGTTGTTTCGGCGCTTCGTTCGGGTCTGTTGCTGAAGGGTCGTTCCTCCCTGACGAGCGGCGCCACTTGTCGGGTCAGATCGCGCCATGCTTCGGCATTCAACCTGCCGGTGCCGACATGACCGATATAGACGAAATGAGGGCCGTCATACACTCCGACGGCGACGGCATTGACGATGCCGTCCCTGTACGTAACCCCGCCGATCATGGCGTACAGGTCATGCATGATTTTTACTTTTTGCCAACGCGCGTCCTTGCCCTGTATGCCGTATGTGCTGCGCAGATCCTTACAAACGATGCCTTCCATCCGGTGTTTGCGCATGACGGCAAGCAGCGTGTCCGGATCGTCCGTATTCGCGACTTCCTGCACATGGGGGGAAGGGATCAGAACGTCGTGAAGCAATCGCTGCCGATCCGCGAGCGGCTGGTCGGTTACCCACCGTCCGTTGCAATACAAAATATCGAATACCATGTACGCGATCGGAAGCTGATGAACCATTTGGGAGATGACGTCCGGTTTGCTCATGCGATCGCGCCGCAATACGTGATAGAAGGAAGGAGTACCGTTTTCCGGATCAAGGGAAATCACTTCTCCGTCCAGAATATAGGTTTGTGCCGAACAAAGATTGCGCTTGACGGTCAATTCCGGATATTGCAGCGTTCGCTCATGCCTTCGACGGTTAAACAATTTCAAAGCTTCCCCATCCTCATAGGCCAGCATGCGGACGCCATCCCATTTGATCTGGGCGATCCAGTCGGGGCCGGTCGGGAGCTGCTCCTTCAATACGGGTTCAAATGGTATGATCGGGGGTAACATGGGGTGAGCCTCCTTTCGGCACGGGCTGCCTTGCAAAAGATGCTTGAGCATTCGTTGCAGATATCAGCTTTTTCGCAAGCGTCTCCTAAACTGGTGAATCAGAAGCAGCAGCACAGGCAAAACAATGCCGCAGGTGATATCCCAATCGATCCAATACGGGATAATGTCTTTAAGATAGAACTCTTCGTCGGGAGCAACCAGGATGGACATGGAGACTGTCATTAAGGCTCCCGGCAAAATGAGTGGGCGATGGCTGGATATTCGAAACAGGGAAGACAGCCCCATAAGAAATCCATATAGGAACAGTATGCCCTTGAAAAATACGGCGATCATCCAGACAGAGGCGATGAATGCCTCGATTCGTTGCAGGAAGTTGCCGATGTTTATTTTGCGCGACAGATTGTAGGCGGGAAACCATTGATGCTCCGTCATAAAGGAACCCAAGACAAGCAAGCACATGGTCAACGTAAGAGTGAGCCACAATCCGCCAAAGATGCCGGCCAGAAGAACATCCTTTTTCAAATTCGCTCCCTGGTTGGCATAGGGGAACACCATCATGAAAATGCATAGCTGGCAGTAGGGGTAGGTCAATACGGCAAAGATTCCTTTCAAAGGGTCAAGCAAGCCATGAGCTAGGATTGGCGTAATATTGTTCAGATGGGCTTGAGGCAGTATACATACCGTCAAAATAAGCAAAAACAGCAGGACCAGCGGCAAAAAAAGCTCTGCACCTCGTCCTATGCATTCAATGCCACAGATCAGACCCCATGCAAGCGCCCCGACAAAGAGCAGGTTTAAGGCAAAGAGCGGAGATTGGCGCATGATATTCGTAGTCATGAAATCGCCAAGTTCCCGCACAAAGGTGGAAGCGCCGATCAGGAAATAGAACAAATAAAAGCAGCTGACAACGGCGCCGAACCATGGACCAAGCTTTTGCAGCGCATGCTGTATCAGATTCAATTGCGGCTGCGTTGCATGGAGCAGCAGCATGATGGCGAGAATGCCGGTGCCACCTGCGACCCCGAGCAAGGCGGATAACCACGCATCTTCGTGCGCATACGACGTGATCATGGACGGAAACAAGAGAATTTGTTCTCCGATCGTGCACATGAATAGCAATGCAGCAAGCTGTCTTACCGTCAAACGCCCATTTTCAAGCATACGGCTTCTCCTTTGCGGGTATATCCGGTTATTCCTATATTCTTTGCCAAAGAGACCAATATTATGAGGCCAAGTTCATTTGACCGATGAAGAACGCTGCATGGCCGCGCTAAAAGGCCCGAACAGGATCTGCTCTTCAAATAGGAAGAGGCAATCCCGTTCGGGCCGTTATAGGTGTATGCGCTAGAGTCGAGGGCGGAGCCGAGTTGGCGGGCAATCATTTCAGTTTGCTGCTGTCAGGCGAATGCGAATGTTTTGCGGATCGACGGTCCACCAGATCGCCCCGTCCTGTTCCACAGAGGCCCCTTCCTGACGAAGATGCTGCACGGCCGCATCAAGCTCGGCCTTTCTGTCGTAAACGATCGTGAAGTAGTCGATGCCTGTTCCGTTTATCGGCGTGACGGGCGCTCCGACGCCCGCCCACGTGTTCAACCCAAGGTGATGATGGTATCCTCCTGCCGATACGAACAGTGCCGAGCCGCCGAAACCACTCGTAATATCGAACCCGAGCAATCCGATATAGAAAATGCCGGAATCCTGCAGGCTCCGCACGTGAAAATGCACGTGGCCGATCACTGTGCCCGCCGGAAGGCCCTTCCAAGGGAGATTTTCGGAAATGGCGAACAGGCCTTCCACGTCAACGGGGTCGGTTGCCATAATGTAGTTGTTTTTCTCATCCCGTTGCCACGTATCGCGAGGACGATCCGCGTAGATTTCAATCCCGTTGTTGTCCGGGTCGGAGATGTAAAGCGCTTCGCTGACCAGATGATCCCCTTGTCCGATCTCGATGCCATGGGCAGCAAGGTTGCGCAGAGCGAGACCGAGCGATTGACGGTCAGGCAGCAAAATGGCGAAATGATACAAGCCGGCAGAAGACCTCGGGCGGGTGATGCTTACGTCGGCAGGCTGCTCCAGCCGCAGCAGCGAGGTTTGGCCGTCAGCGGTCAATGTGGCGACACGGTCGTTCCGTTCCAGCAGCTTCAGCCCGACCACTTCGGTGTAAAACCGGATCGAACGGTCGAGATCGCTGATTCTGATGCTGACCTCGCCGAGTCGTGTCGATGCGGGAATTTGATAATCGGTTGTCATTGGGATACCTCCTCGGAATATAAATGATGCTTCATCAGCATTCATATGATTAGGGATCAAAGTACGGTTGTTGAAGGATGATGGATCGATGTTTATTCAGGGCGGATCTGCGAAGAAAGGCCTTGCGAATCCATTTTGCTGTAAATTGATAAATAAGTTACTTTTCATAAGTTAATATAAAATATAAATAAACTTTCGTCAATCCATATCTGATCCTAGCCATCCGGCAAATACGACGAACGAAAAAAAGCCGGCTCAATATGGCCGGATTGGCGAAAATGGACGAGATGCAAGTTAGGATATGGAAGGGCAGGGTGTGACGAGTCATGTTTTCGGTTTGGCTGCGCTTTTTTTGCGTTTGCCGGCAGCGGGCGTTGCCGCAGGTTCTTCGTTTCCGACGGCCGCTTGCGCAGCGGTTTTCTTTGGCGCCCGTTTCTTTGGTTTGGCTGTCGCGGTACCGGGATCGGCCGGGATCGGTTTGACGGCTTCGATGCTTGCCTGCAAAGCGGCCATCAAATCCATGACGTTGGCTTCCGGTTTGGCCGGAGCGATTTTGATTTCTTCGCCCGCAACCTTGTGATTGATCAGCTCCACCAGTTTATTGCGGTAGTCGTCCGTGTACTTTTCAGGCTCAAACGGGGTTGAAAGCTGTTCGATCAACAGTTTGGCCATCGTCAGTTCCTTCTCGTTGACATTCTGGTTCTCGGGCAGGCCCGGCACCTGGGAAACCGGGCGAATTTCATCCGGATAGAAGATGGTTTCCATGGAGAGGCAGTCCTCAAGCACGCGAATGGCCGCCAGGCTGCTCTTGGAGCGGATGGAAACCTTTGCAATGCCGATCTTGCCTGTGTCGTGCATGGCTTTCATCAAAAGCTGATAGGCATTGCCTCCAGCCTGATCGGGGGAAAGATAGTATGTTTTTTGAAAATAAATCGGATCGATTTCGGTGAGGTCTACGAAATCGATGATCGTGATCGTTCTGTTCGAGGCGTCATTCAAGGCCTCCAGCTCCTCTTTTTCGAACAGCACGAATTTTCCCTTTTCATATTCATAACCTTTGGTGATGTCCTCCCACTGGACTTCGACTTCACAGGATGGACATTTGCGGACATAAGCGAGCGGACTTCCGCAGACTTTATGAATGTAACGCATGGAGATGTCTTTGTCCTCGGTGGCCGAGAACATTTTGACAGGCACGTGCACGAGCCCGAAGCTGATGGCCCCTTTCCAGACGGTATGCATGGGACAGCCCCTTTCCGATAGAAACTTTTAATAGCAGTATGGGCATGTAAGGGCTTGATCATCCCTGCGGCGACGATTTTTGTATGCTTGGGCTGCATTCGGGGATGATAAGTGTGCATGCCGTAAGCTGTGCCTATGAAGACAAGGGAGGTGTCCTATGAATCAACGACGGGATGATGAACGTGCGCATAAATACGCCTTTACCCCGTACCCGCTAGTAACTACAGATAGCGTTGCAGGAACCCAAGTGAACTGGGAGGCAGTGACGTCCACGGACGAACCGCTTGATCGCGAGTCCTACATGCTGGACATAGACCGGATGGTGAACGAAGGACTGGGCGGCGGCCAAGTTACGGAAGACAACGGTTATATCGGAGATAGCACGACGGACAGCATGACACCCGAACCCCATGATGTGGAAGGAGAGTACGATCCATTATGATGGATGCCAAACGAGCAAAAGCCATCTTCGACTCCAAAGATACCATTGCCGTTAGTTTGGATGGCGAGCCGGTCTGGATCGAACATGTGGATGAAGCGAACGGCATGGCGACCGTGCAGGTCGGCAGCGATCCGCTGAATACGCACACCGTTTCGGTTGATCGGTTGAAAGAGTAGACATCGGGCGACACATAAGCATACAATGATTTCAAGGGCCGGTGCCGTCAAGCACCGGTTCTTTGGCTTGGTCGACCCTTCGGTGTTGCGGGGGAAGAAGGGGACCGATATAATAGTCTTCAAAGTGAACTCGGGCGGCTTGGACCGCCAAAGGTGGGGCGTATATTGAATCTGAAGCATGAGCAGTGGGTGTTCGAATCCCATGGCATTGCCGATACCGAAGCGCTCGCGTCCGCAATTGCAGGACAGGCAACCGCCGGAATGGTGATTGCGCTGGACGGCGACCTGGGCGCGGGCAAAACGGCGTTTTCGCAAAAATTCGCATGGCATCTCGGCGTGCAGGACGTGGTGAACAGTCCCACGTTTACGTTGATCAAGGAATACGAGGGCCGATTGCCCCTGTATCATATGGACGTGTACCGGATATCGCTGGAGGAAGCGGACGAGCTTGGACTGGGCGAGTATTTCTACGGAAATGGCGTAAGCCTGGTGGAGTGGGCGAGCATCATTCCCGAACTGCTGCCGGAAGCGCACTTGCATATCCAGATCGAGACGACAGGTCCGGAAGACCGCAAAATTACGCTCGATGGATACGGCGAAACCTACGCTGCCCTGTGCAGGCAGTTCAGAGAGAATGGAGTGTTCAGTTAATATGGAACAATTGCAGCAAAAAGGAGGGCGGCGGTTTCTGGCTCTCGATACGTCCACCGCAATGATGGCGGCTTCCGTCATGGAAGAGGAAGCGCTGCTGGAGGAGCGAAACGAACGGGCAGACCGCAACCATTCGGTGCATGTGGTGCCGGTGATGGAAGAGCTGCTGCAGGCCAGCGGCACCCGAACGGGCGAGCTGGACGGCATTGCCGTAGGCATCGGTCCAGGCTCGTACACGGGCATCCGCATTGCGGTGACCGCGGCCAAGACGCTTGCCTGGGCTTGGGACATCCCCGTTGCCGGGGTGTCCAGCCTTCAGGCGATCGCTTGGGGCGGCTGGCACGCAGGCCTCGCCGCCAAGGCGGAAGCTGCGGCCGAGGATGCCGCAGCGGCAGGGCTTGGCGGAACGCCATCCGCGGACCAGGACGGCACAGGTGCCGCCCCTGTCCACTGGATCGTTCCGCTCGTGGATGCGCGGCGCGGCCAGGCCTACACCGCGCTGTTCGCCGGCGCCGGAAGCGCTGCGCCCCGGCGGCTGGAGCAGGATGCCATCCGCAAGATGGACGGATGGCTGGAAACGCTCGCCGCCCGCATCGCGGAGGCGGCGCCCGAGGAGCGGCCCGTCGCCGTCTGGTTCGTCGGCGAGACGGGGCCGCATGCAGAGGCAGCGGCGGGGCTTCGCTGCCCGGCCGGGACGGCGATCCAGCTCGTGCCTTATGAGCTGGAGGGCCGTTGGATCGGGCGCCTCGGCGCTGCCGCGCTGCTTGCAGGCCAGCATGACGACGTGCATGCGCTGGTGCCGAACTACACCCAGCTGGCAGAGGCGGAAGCCAACCTGCTGCGCAAAGGTTGAAGGAGGGCTTGCGAATGGACAGGCTGGAGGGGCAGCAACCGGATGAAGGGCTGCAGTTCAGGCTGATGACCATGGACGACATTCCGGGCGTAATGGTCATCGAGCACGAAGCGTTCACCTTGCCGTGGACGGAAGAAGCATTCCGCAATGAATTGACGCATAACCAATTTGCCAAATATATGATCATGGAATATGAAGGCGCTCCGATCGGATACGCCGGCATGTGGACGATTATGGATGAGGCTCATATTACCAACATTGCCGTCCGCAAGGCATACCGGGGACGCGGGCTGGGAGAACGGCTGCTGGACGAACTGATGAGAACGGCCGCATATCTCGGCATGGAGCGAATCACGCTGGAAGTCAGGGTTTCGAACCATGTTGCCCAGAACCTGTATGCCAAAAAAGGATTTGAATCCGCAGGTCTTCGCAAAGGATATTATTCCGACAACCAGGAGGATGCGATGATCATGTGGGCCAATCTGCCGCCCGTGGACCGCGATGAAGAGGAAGGAAGCGTAACGGATTAATGAGCGAACACAATGAAAGTCAACTCTCGGCCCCGGCCTACATTCTTGCGGTCGAGACAAGCTGCGACGAAACGTCCGTAGCGGTGGTCAAGGATGGATGTGAAGTGTTGTCCAACCTGATCTCGAGCCAGATCGAAACCCATAAGGCATTTGGCGGCGTGGTGCCTGAGGTCGCTTCCCGCAAACATGTGGAAGTCATTACGCTGATGATGCAGGAAGCGATTGAGAAATCAGGCATCCGTCCACAGGATTTGAGCGCGATTGCGGTTACGCAGGGTCCGGGTCTCGTAGGCGCTTTGCTGGTGGGCATCATTGCGGCGAAAACGCTGGCGATGGCTCTGGGCAAACCGCTGATCGGCACGCATCACATCGCCGGGCACATCTACGCCAACCGGCTGACGCAGGAGCTGCAATACCCGGCCATGGCTTTGGTGGTATCCGGCGGTCATACCGAACTGGTGCATCTGGAATCCGAAGGCAGCTTCAAACTGATCGGGCGCACGCGTGACGACGCGGTAGGGGAGGCCTATGACAAAGTGGCCCGTGCACTGGGTTGTCCCTATCCCGGCGGACCGCATGTGGACCGGATGGCCCATGAGGCGCATGAAGCCGTGCCGCTGCCGCGGGTTTGGCTGGAAGCCGACTCGTACGACTTCAGCCTGAGCGGGCTGAAATCGGCCGTGCTTAATGCGCTCAACCAGGCCAAAATGCGAGGCGAGACGCTGGAGCCTGCCGCAGTGGCGCGAGGGTTCCAGGAGGCCGTCGTTGAGGTGCTGGTAGAAAAAGCGGTGCGGGCCGTGCGCCAGTACGGTTCCCGTCAATTGCTGCTGTGCGGCGGCGTGGCTGCCAACCGTGGTTTGCGTACTGCGCTGCAGGAGCGCTGTGCCAAGGAGGGCCTTCAGCTCCTTATTCCGCCGATGGAATATTGCACGGATAATGCGGCGATGATCGGAGCTGCAGCTTATCTGAAATTCAAACGCGGAGAGGACATGAACTACGATGCCAAGGCCGATCCGGGCCTTTCGTTGGAGGCATGGTCGGTCCGCGCCGTTTAAGCTTTTTTGGACTTTGCGGGTTGACACCTGCTTGCAAAGCATGTATATTAAAACCAAATTTAAACAGGGAAACGCAATGAACAGGATCAGTAGGGATATTCCGGGATCAAGAGAACTGCGGGTTGGTGCAACGCAGTCGATGGAAGCCTGAAGCTCGCCTGGAAGCGGAATGATGGAAGTCGGGAAGTGTGTGCAATGTGTGATGTTGCTCGCTTGTCCAGTACATCGTTACGGGTTGCCTCCGTGATGGGGCCGTTGTTGAAGGTTCATGCCGAATGCAATGATATTCTGGTACATGAACGCTTTAGCAGCACTGAGGTGGATTTTCGCAGTCTCGGCATAGTTATGGCGTGTGGACGCATACGCGGTAACGGGCTGATGGCACGGAAATCAACAAGAGTGGTACCGCGTATGGGTGAACAGCCTGTCGTCTCTTGAATGAGATGGCAGGCTTTTTTTGTTACTTATAACGATGCGAAAAATGCAATTCATGTGGAAACGAATAACGATAAAGGTAATGAACGGGAGCAGTAGGACGAGGGTGGTGTACAGAGAGCTGCGGGGTGGTGCAACGCAGTCGCCGAATCGTGCGAATCTCGCCCGGGAACAGAGCCGTGGAATCATGGAACAGGTTGCCTCCGAAACTGATCGGGCAGCAGAAACCATAGGGTACATGGCAACGGCTAACCCCCGTTACAGGGTGGTTTTCGGCCAGGCTAGCGCTTGGATTGGCAGCGGAGTTGCGCTGCTGCAAGGGCGGGCATGGCCGGGACGCGAGGTGGATGCTTCGGGGATTTCCTGAACATCAAACAAGAGTGGTACCGCGGAGGGAGAATAACCCGCCGTCTCTTCTAGAAGAGATGGCGGGTTATTTGTATTTGCTGCCGGCAGCAGGGGTGGGCGCAATTTAAGGAGTTGGAAGGTTAAGCCATGGCAGGATGGAAGGAATAATCGAAACGCAAGTCGACGTGCGTTTCGGCATAAAGGTAGTAGAGTGAATCGGCAATAAACGAACAGGCGCCGGGTCGCCGGGAACGGCACCGGTCAATTAACTATCGATGGAGGATGTGGACGATGACAACACCACAGCATAAACGGATGATCGAAATTTTTGATACAACGCTGCGCGACGGGGAACAGGCGCCGGGAGCGAGTCTCCAGCCTGAACAGAAGATTGAGCTGGCACACCAGCTGGCTGCACTCGGCATTGATGTCATTGAGCCTGGATTTCCGATTTCGAGTCCGGGCGAGTTCGCGGCGGTGCAGGCGATCTCCCGCCAATTGCAGCAGGTTGAAATTTGTGGATTTGCCCGCGCGGTGAAGCAGGACATTGATGCAGCCGTCAAAGCGACTGCAGATGCGGCTAAACGTCGGATTCACCTGTTCATTTCCTCTTCCGATATCCATATCGAGCATCAACTGTGCCGCCCGCGGAGCGAAGTGGTTGCAACGGCAAGGGAAATGGTCGCCTATGCCCGTCAATTCACGGACGTGGTAGAGTTCACGGCCATGGATGCCGCGCGCACCAAAATCGATGACCTGATCGAAATGGTCGAGGTTGCGATTGAAGCCGGGGCAAGCATTATTAACCTGCCAGATACTGTGGGATATGCGCTGCCACATGAGTACGGAGAGATGTTTCGCCGCGTGCGTGAAGGGGCCAGAGGCGGCGATCGGGTGCGATACAGTGCGCATTGTCACAACGATCTCGGACTGGCCGTAGCCAACAGCTTGGCAGCAATCGCCAACGGGGCCTCCCAGATCGAAGTGACGATTAACGGCGTGGGCGAGCGGACGGGCAATACGGCGCTTGAGGAACTGATTATGGCATTGGAAACGCGCGGCGACGCCATTGGGGCGACGACGAACATCAAACTGAACCAGCTTTATGAGACTTCGCGCCAGATCAGTCGTGCAATGCATTTTCCGATTGCTTACAACAAACCGGTCGTGGGACGGAACGCTTTTCAGCATGAGTCTGGCATTCATCAGGACGGCCTGCTGAAAAACCGCAATACGTATGAAATCATGGACCCGGAAGCGTTGGGCATTCCGCGCAGCATGATTATTCTTGGCAAGCACTCCGGGCGTCATGCCTTGAAGGATCGCGTCCGAAAATACGGTTTCGAACCGGATGAGCAGCAGATGGAACGTCTGTATGAAGTGTTTAAGGAAACGGCGGATCAACAAAAGGTCGTAAGCGATGATCAGCTGCTGCAAATGGTCAGCCAAACGATGAACATTCCGGCCCAGGATTACGAATTGCTGGAGCTTCAAGTAACGGCGGGCAGTATGACCGACCGGGTAGCAGCCGTGCGCATTCGCACCAGTGCCGGGGAACAGACGTATTCCGCCATCGGTGGCGGTCCCGTGGATGCGGCGATCAAGGCGATCAGTCAGAGTATTGCCGAGGATATCTGCTTTGTGGACATGGAGATCCAAGCTCTCAGCGGAGGCGCCGGTGCTACAGGAGAAGCTGTAATTACCGTGGAGCGCGCCGGACGCGAGTTCAAGGGAACGGCGACGCATCAGGATATCGTAATGGCGGCTGGCCTTGCGTATGTCGCGGCATGCAACGCAGCCGGTTTGAAGGCGGAATCCATGGAAAATGCACCAACCGTGCATGCATAGGTTCTAGGTTCTAGATTCACTGGGGAAGAAGCAATCCGAGGCAAAGCCGGCTTTATGGCTTTGCCTTTCTTTTTTTCGGGTACGTTCCTCGTACAGTAAATGCATGCGGAAAATAAGGCGTAATTTGGCATCGAAAAGAGTGAGGCGTTCTGCACAAATCATGCTTATCTCTGATATGTCGTTCTATTTAGCCTTTTTCAGCGGAAGGAAACGGATGTGAGCTGAAATGATAAATGTCAAGATGTGATTATAGTTATGCACATATTCAGTGAATTTTGTGGATAATCCTGTTGAAACCTTCCCTGTCTTGTTTTCGAAACTAAAAGGTTTTAGGGGATATTTAAGGAGTGAATTGTCCACAACGATGTGGATAACGTGGATAAGTCGGTGGATAAATATGGATTTCGTGCGATTAAGCTAAGTGTGCAGCCATTTTCCTGCAAAATGACGTATGGTTTGTAGACGGAGGGTTTGTGGATAAATCGTCGGTTATTCGCTGAAAAAAATATTCCAGGATTCGATGGTTTCGGACAACGGAATTCCTCAAATGTTTTGGCGGCTTCATATCGTAAATTCAAAAAGCTGACTCCGCAAAGGAATCAGCTTTTTTGGGTAATGCGTATCATGGAGATTCGCCGGATGCATTCCCGACCGGACCGGCAGGTTGGGTCGCCGATATCCTTAGGTTCTTCTGGGGACAATGCGCCTATTCCATTGCCAGAGCTTCCCACTCTTCATAGGCTTCGGCGAGTTGTGTTTTGAGATCATCGGTTTTGGCCTGAAGCTCCTGCAGCTTCATATAATCCTGATACACTTCTGGTAAAGCCATCTCAGCTTCGAGTCCGGCGATTTCCGTTTCCAGCTCGGTGATCCGTTTTTCCAGTGCTTCTTGTTTGCGCTGGCGGTTTCGCTCCTCGCGTTTCGCCTGTTTGCCGGCTTCAAAGGAAGCGGCGCCCGAATCTTCGGAAACGGCTGCGCGAGATTCTGGACGGGAGGCCTTTCTGGCGGACGCTTGCGCCGACTGCGCCTCCGCAGCTTCGCGGGCAATGTCCTCCAGTTCCTGTTTTTTCTCGACGTAATCGTCGTAATTGCCCAGATAATGCTCCGTTCCGTTTGGATGCAGCTCCACGATCCGTTCCGCCATTTTGTTCAGGAAGTAACGGTCATGGGAAATGAACAGCAGTGTTCCTTCGTAATCGATAAGGGCAGATTCCAGTACCTCTTTACTAAACAAGTCCAAATGGTTCGTCGGTTCGTCGAGAATGAGCATGTTGGCTTCCTTGAGCATGAGCTTGGACAGGGAAACGCGAGCCTTTTCCCCGCCGCTGAGCGAAGAAATCCGCTTAAGCACGTCGTCGCCGCTGAACAAAAAGTTGCCCAGCACCGTCCGGATTCGGGATTCCTCCATGTGCGGGTACGCACTCCATACTTCCTCCAGTACCGTATTGGTTGGAGTAAGGCCGGTCTGTTCCTGATCGTAATAGCCGATCTGAACCTTGGTCCCCCAGTTGATCTTGCCGCTAACCGGGCGCAAGCTGCCGGTGAGACACTTCAGCATCGTGGATTTCCCGATGCCGTTCGGCCCGATCAGGGCGACCGTTTCGCCGCGGCGAAGATCAAACGATACGTTGCGGAACAGCGGAGAGGCTTCGTCATACGCCGCCGAAAGTCCATCGACTTGCAGCACCTCCTTGCCGGACATGACCGCTGTCTCGAAAGAAAAGTGGGCTTTTTTCAACTCGCCCATCGGCTTGTCCAGCCTCTCCATCTTTTCGAGCGCCTTGCGGCGGCTTTGGGCGCGTTTGGTCGTGGAAGCACGCACGATGTTTTTCTGGACGAAATCCTCCAATTTGGCGATCTCGTCTTGTTGTTTCTCGTATTGTTTCATTTGGCTTTCATATTCGGCGGCCTTCAGCTCCATGTAGCGGCTGTAGTTGCCGGTATATTTTTTGGAGCGGTGGCGCTCGATTTCAACGATATTCGTGACGAGACGGTCCAGGAAGTAGCGGTCATGGGAAACAACGAGCAGAGCGCCCGAATAACCGCGCAAATAATCTTCCAGCCAGGTGAGCGTTGGAATATCGAGATAGTTGGTCGGCTCATCCAACATAAGCAGATCCGGGGCCTGCAGCAAAATGCGGGCCAGCGCCAGTCTCGTTTTTTGCCCGCCGCTCAGCGTCGAGATCGGGGTGTCCGGCGAAAATTCGCCGAATCCCATGCCGTGCAGAATGCTGCGGATGCGCGTTTCCATCGCGTAACCGCCCTGGTCTTTGAACCAGTCGGATTTGCGGGCGTAGCGCTCGAGCAGGTCGGCGTATTTTTTTTCGTCCTCCATTTGGGCCGGGTCTGCAATATCCAGCTCCATCTGTCTCAGTTCTGCCTCCGCCTGCGTCAGGTGGGCGAATACGTTGATCATTTCTTCCCAGATGGTGCGTTCGGATTGCAGGCCGCTATTTTGGGCGAGATAACCGAGCGTCGTTTCCTTGGACCGGAAAATTTGCCCTTCGTCATAGGATATTTCTCCGGCGATGATTTTGAGCAAAGTCGATTTGCCCGCACCGTTCACTCCGACGAGTCCGATGCGTTCGCGTTCCAATATTTGCAGGTTTACGCCGTCCAGAATCGGATCGACACCATAACGTTTAACAATTCCGGATACTTGAAGCAGCATAGGTTATAGTTCCTCCATTACGTTCCAGTTCTTGATTAGAGACTGCGACGAAATAAAGTACCTCTAATTTCTTCGCAGCTTCTTAGGCAACTGCTTTCCAGTTTACATGAAAAACAGAACAAATGCACTGATTGACAACGGCCGGGCGTGTAGTCTTTTTGGTCAATCAATGATAAACTGAAACAAGGCATGTTAAACGATGATGGTTTTGCAGAATTTTTGCAGAAAATAAATGAGTAACTTCAAAATATTCAACAAGATGACAGCATGTCATAACGCATATAGATGTTTTGCTTGGATTCAAGAGCCGCTTTCATGTGATCAAACAGGGGGGATTTCAGGGACATGCAGGATCAGACGCAGCAAAAGAACGAGCTTCGTTCAAGGCTCAGAAAGAGCCGAGACCTGTTGGACGATTCCATTCGGCGCCGGGCTATGGCCGGAATTGAAGAATGGACCCTGAGAGAACTCGAACGTCTTCGCCGGGAAAAGGACAAGCTGATCGTGTTCAGTTATTTGTCATATCGGAGCGAGGCGTCTACGGCATTCCTGTTTGAAGAGGGATGGAAGCGCGGCGATCTCATGCTTGCGCCGAAGGTGCAGGCGAACCCGCAGCGGATGGAACTGCGCAAGGTAGAGGGAATGCAGGACATCGAGCCCGGAGTATGGGGCATTCCCGAACCGAACGAGGAATGCGGGATTTATCCGCCCGAACAGTGGCCGGATATTGATTTTATCGTCGTGCCCGGACTGGGGTATGATCGTCAGGGAGGGCGCATCGGTTATGGCGGCGGTTACTATGACCGTTTCGCTGCCATGCTCTCGGCCCAAAGCGCGGCGGCCGGCAAACGGCCGCTTCTGGCCGGATTCGTGCTTCCCGGTCAATTGCAGGACGAAATTCCGATGGAGCCGCTTGACTTGCGGCTCGATCTGCTGATCATGGCAGAAGGGGTCGTACATATCGAATAAAAAGGTTGTGATCGCATTGAATTCAGATTCGGCTCGTGGAGGCGCCGAAGGGCAGCTGACCCATTTTAATGAACAGGGGCGTGCCCGAATGGTCGACGTTTCGGCGAAAGAAATTACGGTGCGGACGGCAGTTGCCGTCTCCAAGGTGACGATGAACCCCGCCACATTGGAAGCGATTCGCGCTGGACGCATCGGCAAAGGAGACGTTCTTGCGGTGGCTCAGATTGCCGGCATTCAGGGTGCAAAGAAAACGTCGGACTGGATACCGATGTGCCATCCGCTGGCCCTTACCGGGGTTGACATTCGTTTCCGGGACAACGGCGTGGATGAACTGCATATCGAAGCCGCCGTCAAGACCGAAGGCAAAACCGGCGTCGAGATGGAGGCACTTACTGCCGCCTCGGCTGCGGCATTGACGATCTATGACATGTGCAAAGCGTTGCAAAAAGATATGATTATCGGCCCGACAATGCTGAAGTCCAAGACCGGAGGCAAAAACGGGGATTTCAGCCGATAAGGAAAAATTATTTTCATAGAGGAGAAGGGGGATCTATATGGTGTGGAGAACAGCAATCCTGACAGCCAGCGACAAGGGAGCCCGCGGAGAGCGCGAAGATACTAGCGCTCAGGTTATCCGGGAGCTTGTGGAGGAGGAACTGGGCGGGGAAATCGTGGAATACCGCATCGTTCCTGATGAACCTGATGAGATTATCGCGGCGCTGATTGAGATGACGGATTATTTCCATGCTGATCTGGTGTTGACCACCGGCGGCACGGAGCTTGCTATTCGCGACATTACCCCCGAAGCGACAAGGCGTGTGATCGAACGCGAGGTGCCTGGCATGGCTGAAGCGATGCGATATTCGGTCATGAAAAAAAATCGGTCAGCCATGCTGTTTCGGGGCGTGTGCGGCATTCGCGGACGCACGTTAATTGTGAACCTTCCAGGAACGCCGAAGGGCGTGCATGAACATCTGGCAGCAATCATGGACCAGCTTCCCGAGGCGTTGTTGATGGTCACGGGACAATTCCGGCAATAATCGTGCATGAACTCCAAACGTGGATGTTAAAAAATGCTTTTTCGAGAACTCTTTCCTGCATTTAATGGGTTATGTAAGTGGTTACATTGTGATATGATGGGGGTAATTGGCAGCAATGCCATAGAACGTTCGCAATCTGGTCAACTGCTAAATGTAACAATCCGAACCTGAATGGAGGAGGAATGACCATGTTAAGTTCCATTGGACCGACGGGATTTATTTTGCTTGCTGTCATTGCGCTGCTGTTGTTTGGACCGAACAAGCTGCCGGAATTGGGACGCGCGGTAGGACGAACATTCCGCGAGTTCAAAGAGGGTGCGCGCGACATCATCTCCGACGATGAATCGAACAAGCATAAGGAGCCAGAGAAGGCGAAGCCGGTTGCTTCCGATAGCGCCGCTCCCGAGAAAACTGGTCAGCAGCGCCTGCCGGAGTAGTACCTGAGGACTTGAACGAGAAATCCCTTCCGGCAGGAAGGGTTTTGTACTTTAAGCTGGCTGCAAAGGGGGACGGACATGACGAGGCAGAAGCAAGAAATGACCATGGGTGAGCATTTGGGCGAGCTGCGAAGGCGGCTGATTTACGTGCTTGGCATATTTACGCTTGGTCTGGTGGCCGGATTTTTCGTTGCCGACCCGGCGTATCGTTATTTAACGAAGGCGGAGTCGGCTCAGGGCTTCGTGCTGCATGCCTTTTCGTTCTGGGACGGAATCGGCATTTACATGAAAATCGCCGGGCTGTTTTCGCTTGTGATTACGCTTCCTTTTACGGTGTACCAGATCTGGAAATTTGTCAGTCCAGGGCTTCGACCCGTTGAACGCAAGGCCACGCTGAAATACATCCCCTATGTGCTCATATTGTTTCTGGTGGGACTGGCCTTTGCGTATTACGTCGTATTCCCGATGGCGCTCGCATTTACTTCCTCGATCACGGAAAAAATGGGGTTAGTGGAAACCTACGGCATGAAACAGTATTTCAGCTTCCTGTTCGGCATCGTATTGCCGGTATCGTTGCTGTTCGAGCTGCCGCTGCTGATCATGTTCCTTACAGGACTGCGGATCCTGAATCCATATCGGCTGCGCAGGATGCGCAAAGTATCTTATTTCGTGCTCATTTTTATTGCGGTAGCCGTGACGCCGCCGGATTTCATTTCCGATCTGCTGGTCATGATTCCGCTTTTGTTGTTGTACGAATTCAGCGTATTTCTGTCTTCCATCGTTTACCGCAGGCAGCTTGCGGCCGACGAAGCGGCAGAGTCGCGTTACGTTCGCGCAGGGAATGCCGAGGGCGCAGGCCAATGAATGGCTTGTGCCTTTTGCGTGATTTGAACTCGGGGTGAAGTCTATTATAAAATGTGGTTACAGGACAAACTGGCATATTTTGTTTGGTGGATGGATACAATGGTGAAGTGCTTTTTACGCCATGTTCCTTTTGCGGACAAGTTGGTATACCAGCGCCCTACAGTATGCAGTGCGCAGATGCCGGTCTTTGTAAAAGTTCGATTGATTTCATGAAAAGGACTTGAAATCAGTCGGCAAGTTGAGTATCATAAAGTTGGTTGTTAGCACTAAACACTGTCGAGTGCTAATACATATGGCTACAACCTATGAAGAACCTTATATAATTTCAAAAGGAGGCTATTTTTCATGATCAGACCTTTAGGTGAACGCGTATTGGTAGAACCATTGGAGCAAGAGCAAACGACTTCTTTCGGGATCGTACTTCCGGACTCCGCGAAGGAAAAACCGCAAGAGGGTAAAGTAATCGCTGTTGGTTCCGGTGCGTTGAAAGACGGAGTGCGCGTAGCTCTGGAAGTAAAAGAAGGAGATCGCGTAATCTTCTCCAAATATGCCGGAACAGAGATCAAATACGAAGGTAAAGAATATTTGATTATGAAAGAGAGCGATATCCACGCGATTCTCGACTAATTCATAATGTAATCGGATCACCGATCAATATAGCATGACAAGATCAAAACATATACTAGGGAGGTTTTCTTAACATGGCTAAAGACATTAAATTCAGTGAAGACGCTCGTCGCTCCATGCTTCGTGGTGTGGATGCATTGGCTAACGCAGTGAAAGTAACCCTCGGTCCTAAAGGCCGTAACGTGGTTCTGGAGAAAAAATTCGGAAGCCCGCTCATCACCAATGACGGCGTAACGATCGCAAAAGAAATCGAACTGGAAGACGCATTCGAAAACATGGGTGCTCAACTGGTTAAAGAAGTAGCAACCAAAACAAACGACGTTGCCGGTGACGGTACGACGACTGCAACTGTATTGGCTCAAGCGCTGATCACAGAAGGTCTGAAAAACGTAACTGCTGGCGCCAGCCCGATCGGTATCCGCAAAGGGATCGACAAAGCGGTTAAAGCGGCTGTTGCCGAACTGCAATCCATCTCCAAACCGGTTGAAGGCAAACAATCCATTGCTCAAGTTGCTGCGATCTCCGCTGCTGACGAAGAAGTTGGCGAACTGATCGCTGAAGCGATGGAAAAAGTGGGTAAAGACGGCGTTATTACTGTTGAAGAGTCCCGTGGATTCGCGACAGAGCTGGAAGTGGTTGAAGGTATGCAATTCGACCGCGGTTACATCTCCCCTTACATGATCACGGATACGGACAAAATGGAAGCTGTTCTGGATAACCCGTACATCCTGATCACGGACAAAAAAATCTCCAGCACACAGGACATCCTGCCATTGCTCGAGAAAATCGTTCAACAAGGCAAACCGCTCGTTCTGATCGCTGAAGACATCGAAGGCGAAGCGTTGGCGATGCTGGTTGTGAACAAACTGCGTGGAACATTCAACGCGGTTGCCGTTAAAGCTCCTGGCTTTGGTGACCGTCGTAAAGCAATGCTGCAAGATATCGCAGCTCTGACTGGCGGTCAAGTGATCACGGAAGAATTGGGTCTGGACCTGAAAACCGCTTCGGTGGATCAACTGGGTACAGCTCGTCAAATCCGCGTAACGAAAGAAAACACAATCGTTGTTGATGGCGCTGGTAACAAAGCGGACATCGATGCACGCGTGAGCCAAATCCGTACGCAACTGGAAGAAACCACTTCCGAGTTCGACAAAGAGAAACTGCAAGAGCGTCTGGCTAAACTGTCCGGCGGCGTAGCAGTAATCAAAGTTGGTGCGGCTACTGAAACAGAATTGAAAGAACGCAAACTGCGCATCGAAGATGCCCTGAACGCAACTCGCGCTGCGGTTGAAGAAGGGATCGTATCCGGTGGTGGTACTGCGCTCCTGAACGTATACAATGCGGTTGCGGCAGTAAGCCTGTCCGGCGACGAGCAAACCGGCGTAAACATCGTGCTGAAAGCACTGGAAGCGCCAATCCGTACAATCGCTGCTAACGCTGGCGAAGAAGGTTCCGTCATCGTTGAGCGTCTGAAAAAAGAGCAAGTTGGCGTAGGTTACAACGCGGCAACTGGCGAGTGGGTGAACATGATCGAAGCAGGTATCGTTGACCCTGCGAAGGTTACTCGTTCCGCACTGCAAAACGCTGCATCCGTAGCGGCTATGTTCTTGACAACAGAAGCGGTGATCGCTGACAAGCCAGAACCAGCTGGCGCTGCCGGTGCTCCTGACATGGGCGGCATGGGCGGAATGGGCGGCATGATGTAAGAATAGCCAAAAACCCCTGCTGCAACAGGGGTTTAGGCTTCAAACTTGCTATCATGTTAACGGTTTGTTAACAATCAATCCGATTTTTTAGAGGCCTTCATTAGTTCACTGAACTTTTGAGCGGCCTCTTTTCTTTTTGGCTTAGTTATGTGAAGGTAAATCCTTCTTGTTATCTCATCGTTAGCATGTCCAAGTCTGTGCATAATCTGCTCTAAGGTGGCTCCTGCTTCTGCGAGTAGAGAGGCGTGTGTGTGTCTCAAGGAGTGGGGAGTAAGGCTGCTACTCAAGTTGGCTAATTTTATTATCCTGGCCATTCTTAGGCCGACCTTCTTCGGTATTTCAGGATAACCGGCATAGGCCCCAACTCTGGCAAAAACAAATCCTTCATCATGATATGAATTTGGTCGTTTGTTTTTTTCGATCTGATGGAGAGCTAGCAAATTTTTGAGCATATCCATTATTTCTTTATCGACGTCTATCTCGCGGAACGATGAAATTGTCTTAGGGGTGACTAAAGAATATTTCTTGTAGTTGTTTTCGGGATTATAGAGCGTTTTCGAAATTCTTATTTTATTCTCTTCGAAGTTAAGATCTGTTTCCTTAAGGGCACACAATTCCCCAACTCTCATTCCGGTATAAGCCAAAGTGCTAAATGTTTCATAATCGTTTTCTAAGCCGAATTCCTTAACAGTTTCGAGGAACAATACAAGCTCGTCCTTTTCAAGATACTCTGGTAGATCCGTTTGATTTTCAAGATCCTTTACTGTCTTCGCGTCTTTTGGTACATAAGAGTCAATAGTTGGGTCCTTTTTAACAGCTCCGATTTTAACTCCATGCCTAAATATCATACCTGCAGTAGCGTGAACACCTGACAAAGTATTATCAGCAAGCCCTTTTTTTATTACAGTACCATTTTTTTCTTTCTGTCCTTCTTTGAGCGAGATCAATGCATTCTGATATTCATTAGTCGTTATATCCATGGCATTTCTCATTTTAAAAAAAGGTAATAGTAAATTTCGTTCTTTTTCTCTTACTCGTATAGTTCCTTCTTTTTTCGGTTTGCCTAATTTCTTGTAGTTCTCTAACCAACTATCTGCTAGTTCTTCGAAAGTCATTTTCTTTTCGGAAATATACTCGCCTTTATTGATTTCAGATATTAAATCTGCTGCAGCTGCTTGGGCTTCTTTTTTTGTCTTAAATCCGCCTTTGCTTTTTTGTTTCCTTTTGCCAGTTAAGGGATCAATCCCAACGTCAATCATATAGCTCCAAGTATTTCCCCGTTTATAAAAACTGCCTTTCAAAACTAAACACTCCTTTTAAAATTCCTGTTTGAAATGACCTGCATAAACTCCACAAACAACTATTTCATTTGGTGTCACCTCCACGGACTGATAAGAATTGTTTTCTGGGGAAAGTGTGATCATTGGCGAGCCTTCGGACCAACTCATTCTTTTAAGGCTAGCGTCTTCATTGTTTACAATCACTGCAACTATTTGTCCGTTGTATTCAGCCCAATTCCTTTTACGGAGAAACACTATATCGTTAGGGTTAATTCCCGCGCCTGTCATTGATTCTCCTTTAACTCGGAGCGCGTAATCAGGTTGTTCTTTTCCAAGGAATGGATAGCTTATAAAATCTTCTATTTCTTCATTAGGGATTATTCCATTACCTGCGCAGATCGTGCCGATTAAAGGGATCGGCTTCATATTCTTTTGGTTAGCAAAGTAGTTGGCTAATTTAGGAGAAAATTTATTGATTAAATCAGATAATTTCTCTGCTACTTCTTTTTTCTCTTCTATAGAAAAATCACATTGATAATAAGCGTTTTTTATTTCATCGTTAGTTGGATTTACATAAAGTTCTGAAATATCGGAGTTTACAAACAAAGAAGTAACAGTATGAACAACATTATCATCAGCTTGCTTGTACATTAGAACACTGTCGATAAGCTCTGTTATTTTGTTATCCATTTCACTATTTTCATTAAATTGTTCTGTCAAAAATTGCTCATGTTCCGGGGATAACCCATATAGGTATCCGGCTGCTTTCATCAATTCGCCGTATGTAATGTTGTTCAAATGACGGGATATTTTCATAAGCGTTTCAGGTGTAGGATCTTGTGTGTTTTTCTCAATACGACTTAAAGCAGCTGGAGAGACTCCAGTCACTATTGAGAAATCCTTCATAGTTTTGTATCCGCTTTTTATTCTTGATTCTTTTATAAGATCACCAATTTTAATTTCGCTCATAATGTTTCGAAAATTCTCCCTTCATCTAATGCTTGGATTTATCATATCACACCTATTGCGTGTACGCAATTATTTTGTTAAATCCTGTTGCGTGGTCGAAATTACTGTACTATAATCAAATTGCGAGGACGAAATCAACGCAAAAATAAATTGCGTATGCGCAACGAGAGGAGGGCAGAGGATGAAAAAATTCGTTGTTCGCTTGCGAGTGAAGGAATTAATGAAAGCTCAGATTGACAGGGACATCACTTCTGACCGTGAACTCGCAGAACTTCTTAATGTTAATCCTACTCAAGTTTGGCGTACTAAATTGCCTGTGGATGACAAAAGAAACAATGCTCCCGGAAACCAATTTATCGCTGGTGTGATGGAAGTATTTGGGGGTAAGTTCGATGATTATTTCTATATCGAAGAAGTTGATGATCCAAAGAAAAGCAAGGAGAAAGCGGTTGTGTGAGGAGGTGCACCGTGGCTGAAAAGAAGATCTACAAGTGGGATGACATGCCCGACATCATGACTGCTCAACACATCGCAAATATCTTGGGGATTTCACGCAAGACGGTTTACGAGTTGTTTGCAATCAAGCCTGAGCATGGAGGTATACCCAATTATACTATCGGGGTTTCAAAACGAGCTGACAAAGTTGATGTTATTGAATGGAAAAATAAGTTAAAGGGGGAATCACCTTGAACAAGTCGCCAAGTTTAGCCCCGGCGGAAATTATGGACTTCTGCGCCCGCCAAGAATGCGGCGCCGAAATCGTAGATGGCCAGATCGCAGTAAGGCACGGCAAGGACCTGTATTGCAGCATGAGCTGTATGGCCAAGTCGATCGGCGCCGCAACGATCACAGCGGGAGAGGAGGTATTCAAGTGAGTTTAATCGCGAGTATTAAACTGCTGTGTGCTCAGAAGAAAACGTCCATACCGAGAGTTGAGCAGGAGTTGGGTTTGGGTAAAGGGACGATCTACACCTGGGGTAAGAGCTCGCCGTCTATCGATAATCTTAAGAAAGTCGCAGCTCACTTTAATGTATCTGTGTCGTCTTTACTGGAAGAGGAGCCTGTTAAAGCTAAATCTCTTGAACATCGAAAGCCGATCTCACGACTCGATTCTGTTGATTCTCGGATGCTCAAAAAGGAATTTCTCAGACTTGTTCGTACTCGTTCAACCCTTATCCGAACACTCTGTAAATCAGATCAGGACGCCATTGAGCTGGCACAGGCGGGAGCCATGCCAAAGGGTGAAGGTGTTGAAGCTGAGATTGAAGCACTCTTATGGAGATATGTCGGTTATTCGCTCGAATTAAGTTTGAAAGAGGAATCCGGAGAGGAGGCGCGTTGAATTGGAGCTGATCGAATCCATCCATGATGGCGGCCCAAGTGGGAAAGTTGATTGTGACTTCTGCAATGAGCAACCAGAAAATGGTGTGCTTGTGGAAAAGCCCAACTCCATGATCTTTAACGGCCAGGTGCAAGTTTCGCTCAGAGCTAAGCCATTGTTCGTTTGCCTGACTTGCTTGCAGTTTGAAGTTGAGAACCTGTAATCCGATTGAGCCTGAGAGGAGGTGAACAACTTGCTATTAATGACCGAACAGCATTTCAGCGCAGCATGTGCCTTTTACCTGGCGCTTGCAAGCCAGATGCGCCGCAGTGGCCGAATTAAAGTGGCCGTGCATGCGGACAAGCAGTATCGCATGTATCGGATTTTGCTGCAAAACAAAATGCAGCTGACCGGCTCCTACCCCGAATCAGCTGCTCAATAACCAAACAATATTCTACCGCCAGTCTACACTGGCAGAAAGGAAAATGCAAATGAAAGCTACTGGTATTGTTCGTAACTTGGATAACGTCGGCAGGGTCGTGATCCCTGCGGAGCTTCGCGAGACAATGGGGATTGGGAGTCAGGAACCACTGGAAATATTCGTCGATGGCGAAATGATCATCCTTCGGAAGTATCAACCTGGCTGCGTTCTCTGTGGCAATGATGAAGGTCTACATTCGTTCCATGGCAAGCTGATCTGTTCCAGCTGCATTACCAAAGCAGCTGAGCTGATCGATTCAGGAGGAGGGTCCAAACTTGGCTAATCAATACGCCATTAAAGCTTGGGTGACTGGCGGCTCCTATGGTGCTGGGATCTACGAGATCCATAAAAATGGCTCATACGCCGGCTATGTTAATGTTGGCAAGTTGAAGGATCTTAAATTGGTCCGTCGGATTGATCACACAAAAAAGGCTGAGGCCTTTCTGAATACACCTGATGGTGAGGCTTGGTTCCTTGCCAACAGAAGAATTAACTAAATCGTAATTATCCCATTTCCCTTTAGGAGGACTTATACATGCAAAATCTTGTACCGATCCAAATCACTCTTCAAGCCGCTAACGCTTCCGACATTAAAAGCCTGGTCCATGACCTGGCTGGCACCCTGGGCGGCATGCCCAATGCTTCTGTGCCGGCAGACACTACCGTTTCCACGGTACAACCGCCAGCACAGCCTACTACATTCAATCCGTCTGCAGTACCAACACAACAGGCGCCAACGCAGCCAGATCCACAACAGCAATATGGCCAGCAACAATACGGCCAGCAGCCACAGCAAGGATACGGTCAACAGCCGCCGCAGTATGGACAAGCTCCAACGCAGCCGGATCCACAACAGCAACAGTACGGCCAACCGCCGCAAACAGGACAGCAACCAGGTACGGTGCCGACGACAGCTCCAACGTACACCATTGATCAGTTGGGTGTAGCTGCTCAACCCGTTATGGATGCAGGTCGGGGGCAGGAGCTGATCGCATGGATGCAGCAGCATGGTGCTCAGTCTCTTACGGGGCTTGATCCTAAATTCTATGGTGAGTTCGCCACATTCCTGCGGAGCCTTGGAGGCCGGATCTAATGGCAGGGATTGCACACGCAGAGCGGGCCCACGCCCTGCTGTCGGCCAGCGGGGCTCACCGCTGGCTGCACTGCACGCCTAGTGCCCGGCTGGAGGCAACGCTTCCGGATTCAGAGAGCGAGGCGGCGAAGCGTGGGACTCTGGCCCACGAGATTGCGGAGCTCAAGCTTCAAAAGGTATTCTCTGGACTTCCGACACGGAAGTACAATACAGCTTTGAAGAAGTTCAAAGCTCATGAGTTGTATGAGCCGATCATGGACGACCATACCGACGCATACCTGGATTACATCCAATCTATCGTACATCAATTCCCTTCGCCGCCATTCGTGGCCATCGAACGCCGAGTGGATCTGACCGACTTTGTACCAGAGAGCTTTGGAACATCTGACTGTATCATCATCGGCAGCGGCAAGCTGTACGTCATCGACTATAAGAATGGCCAAGGAGTACCAGTACCGGCGGAGGATAATCCGCAGATGAAGCTGTATGCGCTGGGAGCTTTCAAAGCGTTCAGCCTGTTATTTCCTATACACGAGGTCCACGTGGCCATTGTGCAGCCGAAGGTTTGGGACCAGCCTTCTGAATGGTCGTTGACTGCAGCGGATCTGCTGTCCTGGGGTGAATCCATTAAACCGATTGCTCAGGCAGCCTTTGACGGCCAGGGCGAATATAACCCCGGCGATCATTGCAAATTTTGCCGTGCTAGTGCAACATGCCGAGCCCGTGTTGAGCAGATCATGGAGGCTGGGGCCAAAGCACCAATAAAGCCGCCATTACTGAGCTGGGAAGAGGCTGCCGAGGTCCTGCGAAAGGCTGAGGGCATTGTGAGCTGGTATTCCGATCTCAAGAAGCTTGCCCTGGCGGAAACCCTGAAAGGTGGATCAGTGCCAGGCTGGAAGGCCGTAGCTGGTCGAGGTGGCCGAGATTATGCCGACTTGGATACGGCATTCGACTTCCTGAAACGAAATGGCATCGGCGAGGCCGTGCTTTATGAGCGGAAACCATTAACACCGCCACAGCTTGAAAAGACTTTAGGTAAACAGCAATACCGTGAATTGTTGGAGGAGCCCGGCCATGTCGTCAGCCGATCGGGTGCACCTACATTGGTTCCGGATGGAGATAAGCGTCCAGCAATCACAGATCAGGTTAAACCGGAAGACGTGTTTGGTAAGGAGGAATGATCCATGGGTGAAGCTCTGGATGATTACCTCGGCGATATGGAAAGAGCCGAGTTTTATAACTACAACCAATACAATCAAAGGGGATATGACAATATGACAACAGATACAGCAGTAACTACAGGTGAAGTAAGACTTAGCTTTGTTAACTTGTTCACGCCGCGTGCCAATCAACCTGGCCAAGAGCCGAAATACAGCACGACGATTCTAATTCCAAAATCCGATGTGGCCACTATGCAGCGTATCAATGCAGCTCTTGAAGCAGCCGCGCAAAAGGGTGTATCCGGTGTATGGGCTGGGGCTCGTCCAGCACAACCACGTAACCCTATTCACGATGGGGACGGAGTAAGACCAAACGGTGAAGCGTTTGGGCCTGAGTGCAAAGGGCATTGGGTTTTGACGGCAAGCAGCAAGCAGCAACAGGCCGTAGTGGGCCCAGACATGGGGCCGATCATCGATCAAACCAAAGTCTACTCCGGCGTATATGGCCGTGTGAACATTAATTTCTTCCCGTATAGCAACAGTGGTAATAAAGGGATCGGCGCCGGTCTTGGTCCAGTGCAAATCCTCCGTGACGGTGAGCCTTTAGGTGGCCGTATCTCAGCTGAACAAGCTTTTGGAGGCAACGGCGGTGGTGTGGGGTACGCTCCTGCGCCAGCACCGCAAGGATGGGACCAGATTCCGCCACAGCAGCCGCAATATGGGCAGCAACCGCCAATGCAAGGTGGATATGGCCAAGCACCTCAGCAACCACAGTATGGCCAGCAGCCACAACAAGGGTACGGTCAGCAACAACCGCAACAGCAAATCGATCCGATCACTGGTAAGCCCCTGGGTGGCGGCGTATGGGGGATCTAAGTTGGCACCTCTCCATTGACATCGAGACATTCAGCTCCATCGACATCAAGAAAGCGGGACTGTACAGATATGTGCAGTCCCCCGACTTTCAAATCCTCTTATTCGCTTATTCCTGGAATGGCGGCGCTGTTCAAATTGTTGATCTAGCACAGGGTGAATTGATCCCGGAGGAAGTTATCCGGGCACTTAACGATAGAAATGTCATTAAACACGCATATAACGCGCCTTTTGAATGGTATTGCCTGAGCAAGTTCTGGCCAACATCGATCGAACAATGGCGCTGTACACAGATCCACGGATTGTATTGTGGGTTCCCAGCAGGGCTCGGAAAAGTTGGCGAGGCTTTAGGGCTGCCCCAGGACAAGAAGAAAATGGGCGTCGGTGGTGCTCTGATCCGGACATTCTGCGTGCCATGTAAACCGACGAAGGCAAACGGTGGCCGGACCAGGACCCTTCCGCACCATGAGCCCGAGAAGTGGGAGCTGTTCAAACAATACTGCATCGGTGACGTTGTGGCCGAAACGGAGATCCTTCGCCGGTTATCGGTATTCCCGGTACCGGATCAGGAATGGTATCTCTGGTTCCTGGATCAGAGGATTAACGTACGGGGTATCGCCTGCGATCTGCAGCTCGTTGAGGGCGCGCTGGCCGTGGATGAACAAATCACGTCAGAGCTGATGCAGGAAGCAATACAGCTTAGCGGCCTGGACAATCCAAAGTCAGTTTCGCAGCTCAAGAAGTGGCTTTCCAAAGAGATTGGCGAGGAAGTCGAGGACCTGAGGAAGGATACGGTTTCCGGGCTGATCGAGAATGTGGAGGAAGGCCGTGCAAAGCGCGTGCTGCAGATCCGCAAGGAGCTGTCCAAAACGTCGGTCAAGAAGTACCAAGCCATGCAGAAGGTAGCCTGTGAAGACGGACGGGTGCGGGGTCTCCTGCAGTTTTACGGAGCGAACAGGACTGGCCGCTGGGCTGGACGCCTGGTGCAGGTACACAACCTGACCAAGAACAAGATGGATCTTGAACTGCTGCAGTACGCACGGCAGCTCGTGCAGAACAAGCGTGTGGGCATGCTCAAATTTGTTTTTGGGAACGTGCCTGACACACTCTCGCAGCTCATCCGGACAGCCTTTGTGGCTCCGGATGGTAAGAAGCTACACATTGCGGATTTCAGCGCGATCGAGGCGAGAGTAATCGCCTGGTTGGCTGGGGAGCAATGGCGCCTTGATGTGTTCGCTACTCACGGCAAGATATACGAAGCCTCAGCTTCTGCCATGTTCGGCGTGCCGCTGGAGGAAGTCAGCAAGGATCTACGGCAAAAGGGAAAGGTGGCCGAGCTCGCTTTGGGATACCAAGGCGCAGCCGGCGCACTGATCGCGATGGGTGCCTTGGATATGGGGCTTTCAGAGGAGGAGCTGCCGGAGATCGTGACTCGGTGGCGTAACGCCAATAGGCGCATTGTGGATCTGTGGTTCAGCTTTGAAAAAGCCGCGATCGAGGTCATGGAGTCAGGGAATCCGGTGGGTGTTCGTGGCATCATCTTTGCCAGGGAGAGCCATCACGAAAACGGATTGGACTTCTTCACGGTTCAGCTGCCATCCGGACGTAAGCTCTATTATGTATCCCCACGGTTGAAGCAGAATGATTTTGGGAAGCAGGCTCTGCATTACATGGGACCAGACCAGAAGACAGGAAAGTGGACCTTAATTAACACATATGGCGGGAAACTGGTCGAGAATATCGTCCAGGCGATCGCTCGGGACTGTCTGGCCACTTCCCTAATGCGGGTGGAGCAAGCAGGATTTGACACCGTGCTGCATGTACATGACGAGATCGGAATTGAGTCGGAGTGCGAGGCGGATTTGGACAAGGTGCTCGACTTAATGGGTGAAGAGGTTCCGTGGGCTCCAGGATTGCCGCTCAAGGCTGCTGGGTTCACAACGGAATTTTACATGAAAGATTAAACACGAAAAACCTCCGATTAACGGAGGTTCAGCGCAACTGCGACAATCGGAATAATTGTCAGCATCACTTTGTCGCTCAGAGTGATTTCGATCAACCAGATCTTAATACTCATGAACTAGTCCTCCTTTAAGCCAGACATATTACCCAATCGGGCGCCTGTCTCATGTGTACGCCATATTAGAATGGTAATTTCAAGAGCTCCTGGCGTGTCTGCTAGAGGAAAAGACTGGATTCAATATACATCGAAAATTCTTATTTTGTCAAATTCATCTAATATCGGAGGTTGATTGATCGTGGAATATAAATTCGCAGTAGTAAAAATTTCGGACATTGACACGCTGCTTGATGAGAAGAACATTCAGAAGTTTTATGGGCTGCTGAATTTGATTTCCAAAGAACGTGCTGCTATTGGCAAGAGTGATAATCATTATATCGTGGTCAATCTGGATGAGCCTTATTCTGGCGATGTCATTGAGATATTGAAGCGGAACGGCCATTGGGGGTCGTCGGTAACAGGGCGATCCACTAAATCAATCTCTGAGCTGGTCGAAGCTGCTCATGAGAACGCAAAAAGTAAGGGGTGGTGGGATGAACCTTGCAGCTTTGGCGAGTCTATCGCCTTGATTCATTCGGAAGCATCCGAGGCCCTGGAGGACTTCCGCAACGGTCGCGAGGTCACAGAAGTTTGGTACGAGAATACGGAATTGAGAACCAGATTTAATGATCCAATTACCCCAAACTGCAAACCTTGTGGCATCCCTTCTGAATTGGCCGATATCGTGATCCGAGTCCTGGATGTCTGCGGCCACTATGGTATCGATCTAGAAAAAGCTATTCAGGAAAAGATGGCCTACAACGCAACACGGCCGCAACGGCATGGCGGCAAGGTGCTTTAACTGATGTTCACAGATCTTTATCAATCAGATATCCCATGGATTATTGTTACAGACGATAGCGGCAAGGTGATCGGCGAGGTGTACAAGCCCTTGCCGGATCCGCCGCCAAGGAGACGACAAAGCAAATGGGGCGTTATTTCTACAACTTTATTAGGGAAGGGTGGCCAACCTTGAGGGCTCTATCTGCGGATGAGAAGAAGTGCATTTCAAAGGCAAAGAAACTTGCAAATTCAGCAATTACCAGAAAGAGAGCTACGCTTAGTGCACAAATCCGCGCATGTACTGCGCCAATACAAACTCAACAGAAACAGGATTTACGTCGGCAGTTAGATTCTCTTTCTCCGATCAAGGGTTATCCGGCGATCATCGAAGATAGAGACCGTAACATGGTCATCGACTATGAACTGCTTCGCAGACTGACCCGATCGCTGAAACATCGTCGTGTTGATATCCGGATTGAACCGGGCGGGCTATTGGCGATAGATCACGAGGACCCCTTTAATAGCCACAATCATGGTGAGATTGAATTGTACGAGATACCCAGCTACCAACAGATGTTACTCACAGATTTACCTGTAATAACGATTGATTAAATCCAGGAGGCAGGCGTCATGCAATTTGACAGACAACTAATGATATCAAGCGCCGGGACCAGGCATAGCACCATCTGGCAGACACAAACGGCCTATTGGTCCGAGATCGTGGAGCGCCTGCGGACGGCCGTCCGAGGGACGGAGACGCTGGCCGAATACCTCGCGATGCCAAAGAGCAAACAGGATGAGCTGAAGGACGTAGGCGGCTTTGTCGGCGGCAGTCTGTCAGGCGGTCGCCGGAAAGCCAACTCGGTTATCGGCCGGGACCTGGTAACGCTTGATTTGGATAATATCCCTGCAGGACAGACGGCGGATGTGCTTCGCCGCCTGGACGGCTTGGGCTGCGGTTATGCCGTGTACAGCACGCGTAAGCATTCAGAGGACAAGCCTAGGCTGCGCGTAGTGGCTCCGCTGGACCGGACGGCCACGGCGGATGAATACGAGCCGATCGCTCGGAAGCTCGGGGAGATCATCGGGATCGGGCTTTGTGACCCGACCACTTTCCAAGGCTCACGGCTCATGTACTGGCCAAGCTGCAGCGCAGACAGTCAGTATGTGTTCACTTATGGGGACAAGCCGTTCCTCTCCGTGGACGGGCTGCTGGGCATGTATGCGGATTGGCGCGATATTTCATCTTGGTCACAGGTGCCAGGAGCTAGCCAGACGCATGTCCGGATGGCTGCGAAGCAAGGAGATCCTACAGAGAAGCAGGGCCTGGTCGGGGCCTTCTGTAAGGTATACGACGTGCCTGCAGCCATCGAGGCGTTTCTACCTGGCATCTACCTTCCAACGGATGACGGATCCGGCAGACTGACCTATGTCGGCGGCTCCACAACGGGCGGGGCGATCATTTATGACGATGGCCAATTCCTGTTCTCGCATCACGCTACGGATCCGACAGGCGGACGTTTGGTGAACGCCTTTGACTTGGTTCGGCTGCACAAGTTCGGCGATCAGGACGACGAGGCGAAGCCAGGCACACCAACGAACAAGCTCCCATCTTATACGGCCATGACGGACTTCGCCATGCGCCAGGAGGCGGTCGGCGCGCTGCTCATGCAAGAGAGGCACCAAAAGGCAACAGCAGCGTTCGGGGATTCACCGTTAGCACCTGCTGAGCCGGAGGACCTGGACTGGATGAAGCGGCTGGAGTTCAACAGTAACGGCGTATACCTCAAGACGGTGGATAACGTGCTGATCGTGCTGGAGCATGACCCAGCTTTAAAGGATAAGATCGCGTTTGACGAGTTTGCGAATCGCGGCTTGGTGCTCGGGCCGCTGCCGTGGGATTCTAGGGAAGAACGGCGGCCATGGGCCAGCCCAGATGATGCAGGGATCTACCATTATATCGAAAAGGTGTACGGGATCGCGGTCGAGGCTAAGATCAACAATGCGTTGACGCTGATCAGCCATAAGAAGCGGTTCAACGATGTGCGTCGGTATTTGGAGGGATTAACGTGGGACGGAGTGCCTAGGCTGGATACGCTGTTCACGGACTATTTGGGAGCAGAGGACAGCCCGTATACACGAGCAGTGTCCCGGAAGTCCTTCACGGCAGCCGTGGCCAGGGCCATGGAGCCTGGCGTCAAATGGGACTATATGCCGATTCTGGCGGGGCTGCAGGGGCTCGGGAAATCGACTTTTCTGAGACTGATGGGCAAGGACTGGTATTCGGATAGTTTGACAACTTTTGAAGGCAAGGACGCCATGGAGCTGATTCAGGGCATATGGCTGAATGAGGTCGGGGAGCTGACGGGCATGAGCAAGTCGGAAAGTAATGCCGTTAAGCAGTTTCTAAGCCGGACGGAAGACATTTACCGGGAGGCCTATGGCAAACGGACGATGCCTTATCCGCGGCGCTGCGTATTCTTCGGTACGACGAATGACAGCGAGTTCCTTCGGGATCGGACAGGGAATCGGCGGTTCTGGCCGATCGACGTCGGCGTACTGAAACCCACAAAGAGTGTTTTCAAGGATCTGGCCGGAGAAGTTGATCAGATTTATGCCGAGGCGTTTGTACGGTGGCAGCTGAATGAGCCCTTATATCTGTCAGGTGAGATAGAGGAAATGGCCAAGGAGCGCCAGGAGGCCCACAGGGAAAGCAGCGCAAAGGAAGGGATCATTCAGGCATTCGTTGAGCGGGAAGTTCCTGCAGATTGGCAAAAACGTGATCTGCCAACAAGACGGATGTACTGGTCTGGCGAGTTCGGGAAGCCCCAGGAAGGCGAGGGAGGCCCCCGGGACCGGATCTGCGCCGCTGAGATTTGGTGCGAATGCTTCAACTCGGACATTAAGTATATGAAGCAATCGGATACAAGGGAGATTAATGGCATTTTGTCCTGTATCCCTGGTTGGGAGGAGTACCGCGGACGGTTCGGCCCATACGAAACCCAAAGAGGTTTTCGCCGGAAAGTATGATGTCACTGTTGACACTTGGATTGATGACACTTCATTAACTGTCAACAAAAGCGGTGTGACAGATTTTCAAGTGTCAACATGAGTGTCATCACAAGTGTCAACGTCCCAAACCCTTGCTATATCTATATTTATTATACTTTGTTGACACTGTTGACACTTTAATAGTTAAAGATAAAAAACAAAGAGAATATAGAGATTATAGAAAATATATAACGCCTAATACGCCTGATTACTAGAAAGTTCCGCGCACGTAGGGCGCGCACGCGTAACACAGCATGAGGAGGTGTGTCAAGTGCTAGAAAGCAAAATCGAAGCATATTTGCAGAAGCAGGTAAAAGCCCTTGGCGGCATTGCTTATAAATTCGTTTCGCCTGGTAATTCAGGTGTGCCTGACCGGCTGGTACTTCTCCCAGGAGGCAGATCCGTTTTCGTGGAGCTGAAAGCCCCTGGGAAGAAACCAACCAAACTGCAGCTGGCACAGCATCGACGGATCGAAGGTCTGGATCACGAGGTGCGAGTCCTGGACAGCAAGGAGAGTGTGGATGCATGGCTGCAGGAGCTGTAAGAAATCGATTCGTACCACATGACTATCAGCGGTATTGTATTAACCGGCTGCTGACGGATGAGGCCATTGGTCTTCTGCTGGATCTGGGTTTAGGGAAAACGGTCATTACGCTAACAGCTGTAAACGACTTGAAGTATAACCGGTTCGCCGTGCGGCGATGCCTGGTTGTTGCCCCGAAGAAGGTGGCAGAGGCAACGTGGGGGAACGAGGCCGCCAAATGGGAACACCTGAAACACTTGCGGATCATAACGGTGCTTGGCACGGCCCAGCAGCGAATCAAGGCGCTGAACACGCCTGGCGATGTGTGGGTGATCAACCGAGAGAATGTTGCTTGGCTTGTGGAGCATTATCGGAATGCCTGGCCATTCGACATGGTGGTATTGGACGAACTCTCAAGCTTCAAAAATCACAAGGCACAGCGGTTCAAGGTGCTGTCATGGGTAAGACCGCATATTAAACGGATTGTTGGCCTGACAGGAACCCCGGCCCCGAATGGACTGCTTGATCTGTGGGCACAGATCTTCTTGCTGGATCAAGGGCAACGCCTGGAACGTCGAATCACCCATTACCGGGAAAAATACTTTGATCGAAACTATAACGGCCACGGCTACATGGCCAAGCCTGGCGCCGACGATGTGATTCAACGGAAGATCGCGGATCTCTGTGTGAGCATGAAGGCCGAGGATTATCTGGAGCTGCCTGATTGCGTGACGAACGTCATCCCGGTTGTCCTAGACAGCAAAGCCCAAAAGCAATATGACCAGATGGAAAAGGAACTACTGCTGGAAATCGAGGGTACCGAAATCACGGCAGCCAGTGCAGCGGCGCTATCGAACAAGTTGCTGCAGATGTGCAACGGGGCGATGTACGACGAGGATCGCCAAGTGTTCGAGATCCACGACAACAAGATTGAGGCGTTCATGGAGCTGATTGAGCAGCTGAAAGGGAAGCCGGCTTTGGTGTTCTACAGCTTCCAGCACGACCTTACTCGGATCAAGAAAGCTTTGGCCAAGACATCATTACGGATCCGTGAGCTGAAGACCCCCCAGGATCAGCTTGACTGGAACGCCGGCAAGGTGGATATCCTGCTTGCCCATCCGGCCAGTGCGGCGTATGGCCTTAACTTGCAAGATGGGGGTAACCACGTTGTATGGTTCGGCCTCAACTGGAGTTTGGAGCTTTATCAACAGGCAAATGGCCGTTTGCATCGGCAAGGCCAGAAACAGAAGGTCATTCTGCATCACCTGGTTGTCCAAGGTGGCGCTGACGAAGACGTCATGAAAGCTTTGGAGGGTAAGGCGGCGACGCAAGACAAGCTGCTGGAAGCCCTGAAAGCACGCATAGAGCGGATCAAATAGAGAGGGTGAGCCTTTTGAGTAATTGGCATTATGGCATTCCCCGAAAGGAGAATGAGTTGATAGGATCTCCACCGTCACCAGTCATAACTAGCCAGCTGACACCCGAAGAACTGGAAGAGATCCGGAGGAAATACCCGGCTACGAAGCGGGACAAGGCAGTCAAGAAGCCTGTTGAGATAAAACCAAAACCAAAGCCAAGGGAAAAGGAGAATACCGATATGGCTAAACCAGCATTAACCCGTGAATACATCGAAGAGCAGTTCAAGCTTGGACTAACGGCCCGAGCGATTGAGGAAAAGCTGGGCATGAAGCAAAACACCTTAGCGTATCACCTAAAAAAGTGGGGGATATCCAATCCGAATCCACGGAAAAAGAACCAGCCACCTACTGTCCTACAGGAAGCGAAAGAGCAGCTGAGAGATGTGCAGCCACCGGATCCAGTCAACAATCCGCAGCACTATACCTTTGGTGGGATCGAGACAATTGATTATATCCAAGCCAAACTTGGTCCAGAGGGATTTCAAGCATTCTGCCTGGGCAACGTGTTGAAATACTGCAGCCGACATAATCATAAAGGCGGCATGGAGGACTTGCGTAAAGCCCGTTGGTACCTGGACCGGATCATTCAAGCAGAGAAGGTGAACTAGCCTATGGCCAACACGAAAGAGCAGAAGGTCATTGAGCAATTGACTGAATACAAGGCCAAAAAGGCACGCCTGCAGGCGCTTGGAACTTATAAAGTCGGCGGCGGGATCACAATCAGCCGATTATCTGAGGAGGACGAGCTGCAGCAGCTTCACCGCCGATTGCGAGGTCAGCCAAGCTATATGTACCTGTCTAGTAAAGAGCAAGCATTGGAGACCGTGGCGCATACGTATTTGGAGCGGTACCCAGCTGGGACACGGGCACAGCTTGCGGCCGTTCCAGACATCGGGCTGTATGAAGAGGATGACCCTTTGCTGCAGCAGCTGAGGGATAAGATCAGCAAGATCATCGACGCCCGAAGCGGCTGTAAGAGCGATCTGGACGAAGTGCTGGAACGTCTGGCGGAGCTGCAGGATCTACAAGCTGAGATCGAGAGAGTGGATCAGGTCATGCAGCTGCTGGATAATTACAGCCCTGGATACGCCAACATTCTGCGCCTGGCGTTCTTCGAGAAACAAAGTTGGCAAGAGATCGCAGGCAAACTACGCATTTCCAAGGCGGAGTATTACCGAAGACGGGAGAAGGCAATGCGGATGTACATGAAACTGGCAAAATAATCCGGGACTAAATGGAGACTAACTCGGGACTCACGACCGGATTATCCGTGCTAAAATGCTACTGTGGACAATTGTAAAGAGTCGCGTTGATGTACGGCGTCGCCTGCATGTGACGCGACTTTTCATCGCCGATAATGGCTCAATGGCTAGAGCGCTGCGGGGCCCCTGTCAAACAGAGAGCAGAGTTTCCCGGTTCGAATCCGGGTGTCGGCATTATCATAACCTAGCATCACGCTTACCGTCTCCTTGGAGGCGGTCATTTTATTATGGCTTTAGCCAGTTGAGTGCGTGAAACGCGCGAAACAAAAAACCACCTGCTATGCGGGTGGAGGGATTGAAG
>NZ_JAVYAE020000015.1:0-160688 GCF_032334105.1 Paenibacillus hubeiensis | reverse complement strand
TCTCCTTTGGAATTCGAGCAACAGTATTACCAAAAAACCTCATAAACGAGAGTGTCCACTTTATTGACAGAAGAGCAGTAGACACGCTATTTCAAGAAAATGGTGTGTGCTGAGTCCATTCGGCCAGCAATAGCGTGTCTGAGGTTCGTTAGCCGAAATTAAAGGTCATATTCTGCCGAATAAGGTGTGCAATGTTCGTTGCGCATAGTACAGGGCCATGGGACGTCTTTTTCTCAAGTCAGTCGATCTCTCATGATCCACGCAGGGACCAACCTGATATAAACCAGTTCCGCAGCTAGCTCAACCATCGTTTGCGTCACGATGACCGCCGCCGCCATTGTCGCCCATTCCTGCGGCAGCGCCAGGGCCAGTGGCATAACTACCAGCGAATTACGCGTGGCCGAACTGAAGATCACGGCTCGTCCCGAACCGACGTCCAAGCGAAAAATTGCCGCGATGAACCGCGAAACGATTGGCATGACGACAGCAAAAGCCACATAGATTGGCACGACGCCAACGATGACCCCGATATCCTCGCGAACTTTGCCGATTTGGGAGGCTACCACCACAAGCAGGGCCAGCGCCATCAGCGGGACCGGCAGCCAGGCCGCTGCCTGAAGCACGGCCTCTCCTTTTTTCCTGCGTTTGCCCCACAGCTGCGTAAGGAGCGCCAACACCATCGGAATAACGATCAAAAACAGAAAGGCTTCGACAAACGGCCCCACTTCCATCACCCGGGCTGCCTCACTACCGACAAACAGCCACAAATACAGCGGCAGCAGCACCATCTGTGCAATAAAAAGCAATGGCGTTGCGGCAAGCACAAGTTTCTCGTTCCCTTTGCCTAACTGGGTGAACACGATGACATAGTCGATGCAAGGCGTCAACAGCACCAAAAGAACCCCGATCAGCACAGGAGACGATTGAGGGAACAATAGCGTAAGTCCCAGTACAACCACGGGCACCACGACGAAATTCGCCGTTAACAGCGCCCCCATGAAACGAAGGTTGGACCAGGCCTCCCTGACTTGCAAAAAAGGAATTTGCGCAAACATGCTGTATAACAGCACCGCGAGTACCGGGGATACGGCCATTCCAAGCGCAGCTCCCCCCTTTTCACTTCCCAGTCCGATGGCCGCCCCTGCCAGCAGCGCCGCAACGTAAAACCAGCTTTGGTATTTCTCCATCGTTTCACGTCTCATTCCATGCTCTCCCCGCTCTTCTCCATCCCCTGAGGGACATATTATGTTCCGCCTCCGCGTAACCTTGGACAGGACGCTGCAAACAAATCCGCATTTCGTTCCCTGCTCCCCTATCTGTCACAATTTTCAGATGCGCTTATTTAAACTTTTCCGGAATTGGGTATATTCAAGGTAGGATGACCCGCTGTTCATTCATCTGCTGCATACCAAGGAGGAAATGCCATGTCTCGTAATCTTCCATACAAATGGATCAATGCCATTAGCTTTGCCGCCATGGTTGTCGTGAACTATCTATCCAATGCCCTGCCGATCGGCGGCAGGACCAACAAACAAGTATCTGATATGTACCCCGTCTTGATCACCCCGGCCGGATATGCCTTTTCGATCTGGGCACTCATTTATTTGCTGCTTGCCGGGTTCGTGATCTATGGATTCCTTCCTTCTTCCCGGAAAAGGGATTCCATCCCCAGCCTGGGTTATTGGTTCCCCGTCAGCTGCGCTCTGAATATTGCTTGGATTTTTGCTTTTCAGAACCTGCAAATCGGGCTGTCTTTGCTGATCATGGTCATGCTGCTCCTGTCCCTGATTGCATTGTATTTACGAACACGCGCCATTACGATACCTACCACGGCCGAGATCTGGTTCATTAAACTGCCCTTCAGCATCTATCTGGGCTGGATAAGCGTAGCAACCATCATTAACGTCGCCGTGTTATTGCGCAAAATCGGTTGGGACGGCTTCGGGCTCAGCGATTCAACATGGGCAATCATCATGCTTGCCGTGGGCACGTTGCTCGCGGTGCTGGTAAGCTTCCCATACAGAGACGGATTCTATCCACTCGTTTTCACCTGGGCCTACATCGCGATTGCGATCAAACAAAAGGATGTCATTTCCGTCTATTATACGGCAATCGCGGCAGCGATTGTGCTGGCGATTTATGCGGTGTGGCTGTTCCTGGCCAGCAATCAGGACCGGGACTGACATTTTAATATAGGGGTGGATAAGAAACTAGCTTCATCATAACGATAGACATATAAAAAGCCGAGTCCGGTTATCCAACCAAACTCGGCTTTTATGGTTCTGGCCTGTCCAAGAACTATTTCAGGGCAATAACCTCGATCTCGACGAGTGCATCCTTCGGCAGACGGGCTACCTCCACCGCACTGCGTGCCGGATAAGGCTGTTCGAAGAAGCTGCTGTACACTTCGTTTACAGGCACGAAATCGTTCATGTCTTTCAGGAAAACCGTCGTTTTCACCACTTTATCCATGCTTGTGCCCGCCGCTTCCAGAATGGCTTTTACATTGCTCAAAGACAGGCGCGCTTGTTCCTGCACATCTGCTCCAAATTCTCCCGTTTGGGGATTGAGTCCCAATTGGCCGGAAGTGTAAACGAAGCCGCCGGCTTCGATCGCTTGGCTGTATGGTCCGATGGCGCCTGGCGCCTGCTCGGTAGAGATTGGTTTTTTCATGGACATGATCTCCTTTGCTTTCATCCTGTTTTGGTTGATGATTATTATATCACGATCCTGTCCTCGGGCAACTAACGTCCTTTACGCAATACGGAGCACAGCCCAAAGAGGATAACCTTCAGGAATTTTCCAACTTCCACTCGCGGCATACGCGTTGTCAATTCATTTTTTCACAAGTCAACGGCAGGTACAAACGAAAGGTGCTTCCCTCTCCCTCCGCGCTTTCAAGCTGAATAAAACCACCCAGCAATCCGGCCAAATCACGGCTGATGGACAGACCCAGACCTGTGCCGCCGAATTTGCGGCTGATCGAACCGTCCGCCTGCTGAAATGCTTCGAAAATCGATTGGTGCCGTTCCTTCGGGATGCCGATTCCCGTATCCTTAATGGAAAAGACGATCCACCGGCCCGAAAAGCCTTCGCTGCAGGCCTCGCTGCTGATCGTCAGCTTTACGGTCCCCTGATGCGTGAATTTAACCGCATTGGACACCAGGTTGCGCAAAATCTGCTGGATGCGCTGCGGATCGGACCACAACGTCTCGGGGACGCCCGGTTCCTGTTCCATCAGCAGTTGAATGCCCTTCTTCTCCGCAACCAACAGAAAGTGGCTCATCGCATCCTCGGCCAGCTGCTTGACGCCAATCTGCTCAAGCACGATATCCAGCCGTCCTGCCTCCACCTTGGACAAATCCAAAATATCGTTGATCAACGCGAGCAGCTCCTGACCGGACTGGTCGATCATCTCCGCAAATCGGACGATCTCCTCCTTGTCCATCGTGTCCGTGTTTTCACTGATCATTTGCGCAAAATTAATGACGCTGTTCAGCGGCGTCCGCAGCTCATGGGACATGTTGGCCAGAAATTCCGATTTGTACTGCGAAGCCAGCGCAAGCTGCCTCGCACGCTCCTCCAGCACCGCCTGAGCGCGCTGCAGTTCTTCCTTTTGCAAGGATAACAGGCGATTGGTGCTCTGTATGAGCACAATCCGATTCTGTTCATTCTGAAAATCCCGCAGAATAACGGTAAATACGAAGCTGAGCACGACGCCGGCCGGCAGCGTGTAAGGCATGATATGCGAGAAAAAGTACGTTGCCGGGATGACGCCAAACGCGGCAATGTTGAGGCTGTTAACCATATTTACGATCAGGATCACAAGCACGGCCTTGATAATCAGCCTATAGTCCGTTCGCCTCATCCAGACATTCAATCCTGCGCACACTGCGCCAAGTATAGTCAAGTTGATCAATCCGGCCAGCGTGGCCTCGTTAATTCCGAAGGTTAACCGAGTCAGTCCGATCCCCAACCCGATCAGGAAAACGCTATAAGGCTGCCTGTACGTCAGCACTGCAACGATCAACGGAACGAAGCGAAGATCGAAAATGACCTCATCGTTCAGTTGGAAGCCAAAAACCATGCTGATCCACCCGGCCAGTATGAGCAGGAACACCGATATCATTTGTTTAAATTTGGGAGAAGTTCGTATGACAACGTATTTATAGAACAGACTAGCAAGATAGGCGAATGTAATCAGCATCCCCATATTCATGACGAACATTTTTGAAAATTCCATTCACTCACTCCCGTTGTCCCAACCATCGCAATGGACGGCCCTTTTGTACCTTCATCATATCACGCTCAGCCAATCTTCGACATTCTGCCCTGGAAAATGTACACAAAAAAACACACAAATCCCGATTCAATTTGTGCGCTTAAAATTGTAAAATATATTATTGTCTATTTATTCGTTGCATCCACTTCCTTGCAGACGTGGACGAAAGGAGAAGCACTGCCGTGCAATCGCTAAAAAGCAAATCCTACTGGCTGTCTTTGAGCCTGATGCTCTCGCTTGTCGTTATGGGACTGTTCTATGATGTCCTCAATTCACCTGATCGCGGATTCGTCGTGTTGCGCTCACCCATCGATCAAGCGATTCCGTTCCTTCCCTTGATGTCCATTCCATACCTGGGATGGTATCCGTTCGTTTTCGGCGTGCTCGCTTATCTCTGTGCCAAAGACCGAGAAGTCTATTACCGGGTGTTGTTGTCCATGAACATCTGTGTTTGGATCTGTTATCTCATTTATTTCAATTTTCAGACGACGGTACACCGCCCCGTGATTACAGGAAGCGGCATCGGCAGTTCCATCGTAAGCTGGCTTTATGGCCGAGACGAACCGTTCAACTGCTTTCCCAGCATTCATGCCTTATACTCCTACCTGGTCATGCGGGCGGCATTCTCCGTCCAGGGAATAAAGCGGCAATTGAAACTGCTCATCGCCAGCGGTTCGGCAGTCATCGTGCTCTCGACCCTGCTGATCAAGCAGCATGTTATCTACGATGCGCTCGGAGCTATCATCTTGGGCGAGCTCATTTTCACACTGGTTACCGGACTATTCCTGCACCGCCGGCGCAGAAAAGAATCCAAATGGACAGAAAGAATCAACTGACCCTTTTGTCCGGCGAACCGTGGAGATGCTGCCTGCGCCTCCATTCATTGATGAACAAACCCGCATAATGGGGGTCCCATTGGGTCCCCTTTCCTTCCTCTAAAATGGCCAATGCCCGTTCATGGCTCATTCCGCTCCGGTACGGGCGGTCCGAGGTCATGGCATCAAATGCATCCGCTACCGCGATAATGCGACCGAATACCGGAATATCCTGACCCGCTTTCCCATCCGGATACCCTTTTCCATCATAACGTTCATGGTGCGAGCGCACTCCCGGCAGAAAATCCGCCATCGCTTCAGCCGGCTCGATTTGCTGCAACAGGTTTTCCCCCAGCACGGGGTGCGTTTTGATAATGTCGAACTCATCGTCGGTCAACTTGCCGTCTTTGTGCAGAACTTCATCCGGAATTCCAATTTTGCCGATGTCGTGCAGCAGGGCAGATTTGTATAAAAGGTCTGACTGCTCCTCGCTCATTCCGCTCAGCTTGCCGATCATGAGGGAATATTCAGCGACACGCATCGAATGTCCGGCCGTATACTTGTCCCTTGCATCCAGGGCGGCTGCCAGCATCGTAAAGTAGCTCTGCGTCAGTTGCCGGTTGCGCTCCTGCCTGATTTCGAGCCGGTTAATCATCATGTTGAATCCGGCGATCAGCGCGGAAAATTCATCGCCGTACAAATCCGGCATCCTTCGGCCGAAATCCCCCTCTTGAATGCGGTTCATCTCCTCGGTCAGTTCCTTCACGGGGTCTCGTACATCGCGAATCAGCAGCCAGCTCCCGACCATGGCAACCCCTGCCCCCAGGATGACGATCAGAAGGGCCCATATCAGATATTCCCGGGCAAACTCATGGTCCACGTACTGCAAGCGAATCGAAGTGGCAAAAAAGAACAATAGCAGAGGAAACAGACTGATCATGGCTGTGCTTAACCGAATTTTGCGCTGAAAGGATACCATGATGCGACCGCCAAGCGACGGCTCGAAGCCATGCTGGATCTTTCCCAGCCTTCTTACCTCCAGCAGTAACGGCCTGATGGCCAGCACGGTGAGATAATACTCGGCCAAAGCATGCATCCCGGCAATCAACAGCGCGCAGACCGCTGCAATAGCTACATATTCGGGCGAGAATTGGATCCAGCCCTTAAAGAACATCCACCACGTTAGACCTGCTGCCGGCAGGGCAAAGCCAAACAAATGGGGACCCAGAATGCGATAAGCCGCCTGTTCCGGCAAACGGTGAATTCGCTCATATATTCCGTTCAATTCGGCCCGATCCGTTCGCTTGGCAGCAAAAAAGCGCCTTATCGGGCGAAGTTGACGCTTGAGGACCAGCCATTCGAACCCTGTCATCGACAGCAGGGAAATCGCTACAATAACGATCAGGTGCATAAGTTGGGCTTTTGGGAATTGCAAGGTGGAAACCATCATGACGGTTCCAATCATGACCAAAGCCGCCACGGAGCCCATCACATAATTCCGCAACAAACGAACTACAAACGAACGGTAAATTTCCACCCTTATCCCTCACTCTCCATTTGCATCACTTCTTCCCCTGTCAATAAGGCGGATCTTGATGACGCTTGTATATGTGTTATCGGCAAATTGGGCGGAAAGAATTAATATTTAGGCCGTGCGCAATCATGAAAAGGATTCAATATATTTGCAAAAAATTACATGATGTGGTATGATAATAAAGTTGGTTTACAACCTCAAATGATTTTCACTCTTCTTTTAACCCCTGAATATTTTCTTCATGCTGCATCCGCAGCGAATATGTATCACTTAACCCATGGAGATTGAAGAACCTGAATTGCACTGACCCGGTATTTGCAGGGTACGCAAGATTTTTCCATTCACACTGGCGCGGTCATCGGAGCCGCAAGGACAAAAGAGAGGCAGGGCTTTTGTTGTTTGGACATCACTTATTCCAGAGAAGACTGAAAACATACACAAAACACCCGGAATTGGGTTCCGGGTGTTTTTCCATGTTATGTGCCCATTAGATGAAAAACGTTTTGGAAATAATGACCAGAAGGATGAACAATACGAGGATGGTGCCCACCGAACTCCAGCCGCCGCCGTACCCGTAGCATCCATAGTTTTGCTGATAATCCTGTTTCATAACAGGACCTTGGTTCGGCTGATATCCATAGCCATACCCCGTTGGCATTCCATAGCCGTAACCGTAACCATAACTGTTAGGGTAACCATGTCCGTACCCATTCGCATCATAACCTGCATTTCCCTGCATATTTCCATAACCTCCCATATTATTAGAGTAAACATGACCTTTCCCGTTCGGTGTTTTCGGTTTATTCACTTCGCTCATCGTTCATTCCTCCTTAGCATTTGCCTACACCCCTAAGCTATGTATCCAGCCCTTTCCCGGACCGGGCTATGGCCCTCTTGGCGCAAAATGGGCTTTCGTACCCTGTCTTTGATCCATGCCGCTGTGAAACTTCTGGCCTTTCTTCCTCCCCGAGCTTGTCCGCAAAAGAAAAACTCCGCCGGTTGCCCGGCGGAGTCGATCAAGCTATACCCAGAAAGATTTGGTGATGATGACCAAGAGAATGAACAGGACCAAGATGGCGCCTGTCGATGTCCACGGGTTGCCGTAAGCACCTACAACTCCACTCATGTAAAACCCTCCTTTAACGTGGGGTACGATTCACTATATGCATTTCTCCCCTTCAAGACCGGGCTCATGCCGAAAATGGGCGATTTCTGCCTGAAACAAAAACAAATTGAAACCTTATTCAGCAAGAAGCGTTATAATTTACCTGAGGGGTGCACACCAATGAAGAAAGGAGGCAGAAGCAAAAAGAAGAAACGGTTTATGTTCAACCGGGACATGGATTCTCTATGAAAGAGATGGAACCTATCTACAAGGCGAATCTATCCACATCATTGGCATATCCTCACCAAATCCAAAGTCAACAATAACCACAGAAAAAATATCCCAGCCGATGGGAATAGCACTTAGGAGAATATATCAATGAAAAAAATAATTACCGTTCTCGCCCTTGCAGCACTACTCAGCGCTTGCGGGAATGCAGAAAAATCGACAACATCGGAAACAACTCAGCCTCAAACGACAACGACTACCGAAGCAACGGCCAATGAAAGCGCAAAATATACTACATACAGCGGAGAAGGCTTTTCCTTCTCATATCCAGAAGATTGGAAAGAATTTGATACAAGCCAGCTGAACTCGCCTGCCATCAAAGCGGCCTTCTCCGACCCTGCTGCAACCAAGTTTGCGGATAATATCAATTTTACGATTGAAGCCAACGCAAGCGGGGTTGCTGATCCCGAGCAGTTGGCCGCTACGCTTGTTGATTACTATGTTAACAACGGCATAAACGCAGGTATTGAAGGATATCAAAAAACCAGTTACACCGATAAGCCAAATAAAGATTTTAAAGGCGGCGTGTTGCAAGGCACTTATAAAAACGCAGCCGGCGTCGAGGTGGTCATGGTCCAATACATGATTCCAGTGAATGCGGAACTGTATACTGCTACGCTGACCTATGGCAAGGATTCCTACGATGATGCCGGTAAAAAAGAGGTTGAGGATATTTTGAATTCCGTGACCATTTCGCCGGCAACAGCACAAACCACTGGCACGAAGGCCAGCGATGCTGCCGGATCAGATGACGTCGCATTTGAAACGGCGGCTGATTTCTTCAACGAGATCACGCCAATCATCACTGAACAAACTGCGTTCATGGAGCAGCCATCCTACGATTTCTTTGCCCAAAATAGTGACTTGTTCATTCCCGAGACGCCTGATGTTCAGAAAAAAGTTAAAAAACTGGTAGACCCTGCCGTAACGCCGAAACACTTGAATAAAAACATCGCCAACTATTTCGAATCATTCATTCAAATTAGCGGCGAGGTCGTCAGCGTCGAAGAAAATAATTCCTTGGGCGCAACCTTCTCCGTGATTCACATCATGGATGATAACGAGAACAATATCGTTGCAGTCTATCCGAACAGCACCGGTGATCTGTTGGAAGGCGATTATGCCACTGTGATTGGGCCGCCAATCACCAATTTCTCTTTCGCCAACATCAGCGGCGGGTATACGAATGCCACACTGATTGGTGCAGCACTCCTGGAACAAGAATAATTTCTTTCCACAGAAAGAGAACGTTAACGCCATATTCACCAGAATATCCGTAAAACACAAAGAGCGAGCCCCCGATGTTAAAACAACGGGAGGCTCGCTCTTTGACTCTCTATAGGCGTTCGTGCACGTCTAGACCGGACTCATGTCAAAAAAGGACACAGTCATCAAAGAATTTATCGCAAAAATGAAGGACAATAGTACTTCTTTCATAAAAACCTCAGAACATAAATCAAAATGATAATTGAGCCATTAGCATTATAAAAATAATGATATCAACCCGTGTCTATCTTGTCACAATCGGGTATGATTCTCAGATAACACCATATCTTGTTCTAGGAGTGATGATTCAAGTGAAAATGAAAAAGGTGATTGTGGCATTATCGCTGGGGATGTTGATTGGGTCTTCTTCCATGGCTGTAGCCGCAACTTCTCAAAAAATTCAGGCTACTATTGCTAACTTCAAAATCGTGGTCAACGGTCAATCGAGATCCGTTTCCTCCGATCAATTGCTCTATAAAGGGAATACATATGTCCAATTGCGGGAAGCTGCGAAACTGCTTGGTTACGAAGTAAATTATCAAAGTGCCAATCGGTCCATTCAGTTTTCGGCCAAAAGCCAGTCCCAGTCCGAGTGGATCACTCTAATCGACCTGTCCGCTTCTTATGGTTATGAAGTCAAGCTTAAGGGTGATTCTGCAGATGTATATACCGTTTCCAAAGACCTAAAAACGCTATTAACCGTGGATGCCAATGGCCTGAAAGAAAATGAGGAAAAGGTTGTTGCCGATCCGACCGGAAAAACCATTCGCTATAAAAAGCTTCAAGGTTCCCTCGTTCTTAAACGGGCAGATCTAAAAGAAGCGGGCCTCATCCGTTAATTATGAATCCACAAAAAGCTTCCGCTGTGTAAGCGTGAAGCTTTTTGTTTGCATCAATTTAGGCATATAACATGATGCTAGGAATACGTAATTTACACAACACAATTCACGAAAATGCAGGTTTAATTCAATTCTTGCGGACGGGACGGCAGCGCAGTTAGTTTGTCGCGCACCGACTGCAGCTTTTGTTCACTGGATGCACCCGGTTTGTCGCGCCTGTCGTCGATTTTTACGGACGTGGATACCCGCTGCGCTCCCGACAGGAACGGCGCCTCGTGCAGCGCGGCAATCGCCGTGAACACTTCGTCCAGCGGTCCTTCGATAATCGTGCTCATCGAGGTCAGCTGATATGTAATTCCCCGCTGCCTTTCCAATACTTTTTGCATATCCGCTACATAACCGCTCAAGCTGGTGGTTCCGGTTCCGATCGGAATTACAGTTACTTCCGCTATTGCCATTTCGCTAGCCTCCCTCTGACCGTGCAAATCCGCTCGGCCACCCATTTTGTGATCGTTTTTGACTTATTTTATTGTACCAGTTGAATGAACGCCAATTCAAACTGACGTTAAAACGTCACCCTCTTTTGACGAAAATTTTTTTTGGGCAATCCGCAAATCTTCCAGTCCTTTTCCTTTGCGGTATTGAGGCTTCATATGATATACTCGGAATTACGTTTTGGCTTATCGTCCTGTTTACAAACACTATATGTTGGGTTACATTAGGATAGCAGCAACAAAATGTAGTGAAATGTTATAACCCCGCTTCTATGAGTCTACTTCTGCAGGTTCGCGAGAAACAAAAATGGGACTACCTACAAAGACATCTTTGGCAGGTGCGCATTGCTCTCCACGAACAGAGTCGACCTCGAGGCACCGGGGCTGTTTGGACTGGCCAAGTCCATCGGCTTACATCATATTTTGGCACCAGCACTGTTTACATACGGTGTCCCTGTGTTAACCAGCTTTTTGGAGGCATGAAGAGGACAGCCGGACATCAGAAAGCATTTTCGGCCGTGAGGCAGGGAGAATGCTTTTTGTATGGACATGCACCGTGCACTGCCTTACCCGCAACTTGCTGCCTAAGCATTTGAATAGCCATTGCAGCAGCCATTTTGTCCGCATACGAAACAGCACGAATTAGCAGCTACACCACATCGTAACAACTCAATTCTTAACATAAGAATTTTCCAAAACACTTTGACCGTATGAAAGAGAGGAATATCCATGCCACAAGTTGTGACCAAGCCGAACAATCGTCAGCTGGCCTTTGACGACATGCGCATTTCGGTCTATGCCGACCGCATTCTGCAAGATTTGGAGATGCTCGACAAGGAGCGCCTGGTACGCGGGGTGAACAGCAAGCTTCGCCGCGACGAGGTCACCGGGGACGAAATCAGTTCCGCGTTTATGATGAGCGCCTTGGAGCTCGTCAGCAAAGAGGAACCCAACTGGAAATTCGCCGCAGCGCGTTCCCTGCTCACTTCCCTGTACAAAAAAGCGGCCAACAACCGCCGCTACAAATCCTATCCGGACGAGCCGTACGGTGCTTTCTACCCGTTGATCGTAGATCTGGTGAAAAAGGGCATCTACCGCGAAGAATTGCTCGAATGTTATACCAAAGAGCAGATCGACGAGCTCGCAGACTGCATCGACTACCGCAATGACCTGCTGTTCGACTATATTGGCCTGCTTACGCTGGCAGAACGTTACCTCGCCCATGATTTTGACGGCAAAGTCATGGAACTTCCGCAAGAGCGTTACATGGTCATCGCCATGTACCTGATGCACCAGGAACCAGCCGAGAAACGCATGGACCTGGTCAAAGAAGCGTACTGGGCAATGAGCAACATGTACATGACGGCAGCGACGCCAACGATGTCCAATGCCGGCAAAAAGGTAGCCGGACAGCTCTCCAGCTGCTTCATCGATACCGTGGATGACTCGCTGGAAGGCATCTTCGACTCCAATACCGACGTGGCACGTCTCAGCAAAATGGGCGGCGGCATCGGCGTCTACCTCGGCAAAGTCAGAGCGCGCGGCTCCGACATTCGCGGACACAAAAACACAAGCTCCGGCGTCATCCCATGGATTCGCCAGTTGAACAATACAGCCGTCAGCGTGGATCAGCTCGGTACGCGGAAAGGCGCAATCGCCGTTTATCTGGACGTATTCCACAAAGACATTCTCGCCTTCCTTGACCTGAAGCTGAACAACGGGGACGAGCGTATGCGTGCGCATGACGTATTCCACGGCGTATGTCTTCCTGACTTGTTCATGGAACGTGTCGAGCAGCGTGGCGAGTGGAGCCTGTTCTGCCCGCACGAAGTGAAGAAAGTGATGGGATGGAAAGACGAAAACGGACGTGCACTCGGGTTGGAAGACTTCTACGATGAAACGTTTGGCCAAGGTACATTCCGCGAGAAGTACGAGGAAGCCGTCAACCATCCGTTGCTGTCCCGCATTACGGTACAAGCGATCGACATCATGAAACGTATCATGAAGTCCCAGCTTGAAACCGGCACGCCTTACATGTTCTATCGCGATACGGTCAACCGCGCGAACCCGAACCGCGCACACGGCATGGTATACTCTTCCAACCTGTGCACGGAAATCATGCAAAACCAATCGGCAACCGTCGTGGAAAAAGAAGAACTCGTCACGAAGGACGGCCAAACGCGCATCGTCATTTCAAAAGTTCCCGGCGATTTCGTGGTATGCAACCTGAACTCCATCCACTTGGCACGCGCCGTGCCTCATAATGTGTTGGAGCGCCTGATTCCGATCCAGGTTCGCATGCTCGACAACGTGATCGACATCAACAATATCGAAGTGCTGCAAGCCCAATACACGAACAGCCAATATCGTGCCGTGGGCCTTGGAACATTCGGATTGCACCATCTGCTTGCCCTGGAAGGCATCCGTTGGGAGTCCGACGAAGCCGTGACCTACAACGACAACCTGTACGAAAAAATCAACTACCTGCTCGTGAAATCCAGCATGGAACTGGCCAAGGAAAAAGGACATTATCCGAAATTCAAAGGCTCCGACTGGGAAAGCGGGCAATATTTCGAGCAGCGTGATTACACGACAGGCAACCGCGTCGGCGAATTCGTAACGACGGAGCAATGGAAAGAACTGCAAGCCGAAGTGCAGCGGAACGGCGTGCGCAATGCGTGGATGTTCGCGATCGCGCCGAACGGCTCGACGTCCATCATTGCCGGCTCGACGGCCAGCATCGACCCGCTCTATGAGCTGTTGTCCTACGAAGAGAAAACGACGTACAAAATCGCCAACCCGGCACCGGATCTGTCCGAAAAAACGATCTGGTACTACAAAACGGCGTTCATGGTGGATCAGCATGCTTCGATCAACATGGCCTCGGCCCGCCAGCGCCACGTGGACCAAGGCCAAAGCTTCAACTTGTACGTTCGTCCGGACATCAAAGCAACCGAATTCCTGGACCTGCATCTGCATGCCTGGAAAGCCGGTCTGAAATCAACCTATTACGTCCGCAGCCGCGCATTGACCATCGAAGAATGCGAATCCTGCGCTAGCTGATTAATGAATTATCCCTGAGTTACGATAACCTCCAGGGCACCCTGTTTTCTTTGCAAACCGGCGCTGCCCTGGTTGTTTTTTTGCCCAAAACCGGATCATTGCATCCACCCGGATGTTGAAATAGATTTTTTAAGGAGTGAATCGTTTCATGCAATTACAGAAAATTTTCAATACGGAAGCCCCCAACCAATCGACCCGCATTATCGAAGGTGAATGCTCGGGCATTCTGAACTGGAATGACATTCGGATGCCTCACATGTACAAATTGTACAAGGTTTTGCTCCTGAATCACTGGATCGCGGATGAAATCCCGATGTCCAAGGATGCTTCCCAGTTCGCGCAGCTGGACCCCGAGGAGCAGCGTACGTTCAAGATCAACATTTCCCTGCTTGCGGTGCTGGACTCCATGCAAACGATGTTTGTGGGCGACGTGAAACGCTACTTCACCGATTCCTCGCTCGAAGCGATCTCGGCGATTATCGGGCAGCAGGAAGTGGTTCATAACCAATCCTACTCCTACGTGCTTTCTTCCATCGTATCCGAGCAAGAACAAAAGGAAATTTTCGAGTATTGGAAACATGATCCGGTATTGCTGGAACGCAACCAGTTCATCTCCGACATCTATCAAAGCTTCCGGGACGAACCGTCTCCGCAGACGTTCTTCCAGGCGATGGTTGCAGACCTCATTCTGGAGGGTATTTTCTTCTACAGCACGTTTGCCTTCTTCTACAACCTGGCCCGTGACCAGAAAATGATGGCGACAAGCCAAATGATTTCGTACATCCAACGCGACGAGAACCAGCACTGCTACTTCTTCGCCGAAGTGTTCAAACAATTGCTCGCAGACTTCCCAGAACTGAACACAGCGGAAAACATGGACTACGTCTACAAAACGATCGACCGTGCCGTGCAGCTCGAAACCAACTGGGCCCATTACACGCTCAGCAACGTAAACGGCATCGACCTGAACGAGCTTTCCGATTACATCAAATACATCGCCAACAAACGCCTGCGCCTGATGGGCATGGAAAAAGCGTACGAAGGCGTTGACGTCAACTGCATGCCTTGGATCAAACCATTCTCCGACGAAGCGCTGAACGCAACCAAAACAGACTTCTTCGAAGCCAAATCCCGCAACTACGGCAAAGTCGGCGACGACAACGGGTTCGACGATTTGTAAAACTCAGTCAACATCGGCTTGCCCATGCCTGACTTGGCAGAATAGAAAACGGATGAAATCCCGGAATAGGATTTCATCCGTTTTTTTGTCGATCCCACTTTCATTGGATCGTTACAGCGATCACATACAATCGTAGGCGCGGCCACGTTTCCCTCCCTTCATTTTGAGTAAAGCGAACAAGCTGCAGTATAATGGAAGGGATTCACATCTTTCAACGAAATGGGGCCTCATCATGGATCATGAAGAGCTTCTTGCACAGCTTCACGACTGGCACGACAATGACGAATACAGCCGGATTATCGAACGAATTCAGCAAGTCCCGGTACAAGAGCGCGGCTATGGGCTGATCAGCCAGCTTGCCCGGGCATATAACAATGACGAGCGCTACCGGGAAGCGATCCAACAGCTGTTATCCGTTGCCGACGAAGGTAAGCAGGATCCGCTTTGGCATTTCCGGCTGGGCTTCGCCTATCATCATCTGGGGCTGTATGACCAGGCACTGCATGCTTTCCGTGAAGCGAACAGGCTGCAGCCGGGCGACGAAGATACGCTCGATTACATCGAATATATTCGTCCCAAAGCAGAGAAAATGATCCGGGATCAGCAGCGTTGCAAACTGGATGCGGCCATCTGGAAACAGAAACATGGGAGCGCCTTGCCGTTCGAAGGGTTCGACCTTGCTTCATTCTGGAGAGGAAACGAGTATGCACGAGCAAATGAAATTTCTGAACCGGTGGACGAAGCCGTGGTTCGGTCCATTGAGCAAGAACTCGGATATACAATTCCCGCGGCCTACATCGCCCTCATGAAATCGCAAAACGGCGGCACGCCGTCGCGCACCTCTTTTCCCACCCAAGAAGCGACATCCTGGGCCGAAGACCATATTGCCATAACGGACATTCACGGCATCCGCCGAGACAGGTCCCATTCCTTTGGAGGTGGCCTGGGCAGCCGTTTCATGATCGAAGAATGGGGATATCCCGATCTTGGCATCGTCATTTGCGATTGCCCGTCCGCGGGCCATGACGTCGTCATGCTGGATTACCGTCTCTGCGGGCCGGAAGGCGAGCCTTCGGTCGTACACGTCGACCAGGAAGACGATTACGAGATCACCTACCTTGCGCCGAATTTCGAAGCCTTCATTCGCGGCTTGGTGGATGACAGCGTGTTTGATGAGGGAGACGAAGGCGAAGATATCGAGGATTAAGGCCATTAGTGCAGTAAAAATCTTCTGTTTCGGAGCATGGATTGAAGGATCCCATCATCCCCCCTGAGCGGACGACCTGTTGAACCTCGGCCATAGAAACGGCAAACAGCACCGGCAAGGTGCTGACGAATCTGTCAGACCAGCCGGTGCCGTTTATTGGTATGAGGACATTTTCTCTGCCTCGTCCCTAGCTTTGAAGCGGTACCGCCGCCTCCTGATGTCTCTGCAGGAACTCCAGCATGCGCCGATATACGAAAATTTCGTTTTCTTTGCGGGAGAAACCATGTCCTTCGTCATCCAGCACGATATATTCCACGTTCACGCCTTTCTCCTGCAGCGCAGCCACGATCTGGTCGGATTCGGCCTTGACCACTCTCGGGTCGTTGGCTCCCTGAATCACCAGCATCGGGTTTCTCATCTGATCGAGATACGTTATCGGGGAATCCTTGGTCAATCGCTCGCGGTCGCGAACCGGATCGCCAAGCCAATTGTCCATCAGCGGCTTCCAGTCGTCGGGTACGGATTCAATGAACGTGAACAGGTTGGAAGGCCCGAATATGTCCACGGCTGCCCGGAAATACTCGGGATGGCGGCCTGCAAGCAGCAAAGTCATGTATCCGCCATAGCTGCCGCCCACGACGAACAGTCGGTCTGGCGAGGATATTCCTTCGCTGAACAACCATTCCATCCCGGCCACGCAATCCAGACGCGGACCTTCTCCCCAGTCCCGTTCGACCATTTTCACGAACTCCGCGCCATATCCCGTGCTGCCCCGGAAATTGGGCGCGAAAATATGATAGCCCTGGGCCAGCATGAATTGGAACATCGGGCGAAAAAACTTCGCCTCGGACGCCTGGGGACCGCCATGCGGCCAAAACACGGTATGCCCGTTGGCGTTCTCCGGCTTGGCTTTGAACAACAAGGCTTCGATCTCCAATCCATCGTAGGATTCATAACGAACGACGTCCGGATACACCAGATTTTCCGGATGCAGTCCGGTGACCCGGTTGGACGTAAGCTGCTGCCATTTCTCTTCCCCCGCCATCAGGCGATAAATGTTATGCGGCTGGATGGCTCCGCGTCCAAGGACGTATACATTCCCTGCCTTCGTAACCAGCGACTGTTCCACGAAGTCCAGCGGCATATCCACCTGTTTCGGTTGTTCTTCCCCCTCGCCCAGCGTATACATCCGATTCTCGGTTCCTTTGAGCGTCCAGAAATAAAGCGTCTTGGATGCCTTATGCCATGCAATGCTCTGCACGTCTTCGCCTTCCACCCGGCATAACTGGCGGAATTCTCCCGTATCGCCCCGATATTCGGCAACATAGGAATACGATTCGTTGTCGTTCGTGATCACCAGCAAACGGTCATTGTCGGCAAAAAGAACATACGGAACCTGGCTCTGGCGTTCCGATGCAGGCAAAACGGCTTGTTCCTTCCCATTCCTGTATAGATGGGCCGTCTGGTACGTATTGGAGTATATTTTGATGACCACATGGCTGTTCTCATCCGGGCTTACAGCGGCCAGCATGCTGGTCGTTCCTTCACCCTTGTGCAGCAACGCGTCTTCTCCCGTCCGCAAGTTCATGATCCTGGAATCCAGGAAATTCGGATTGCCGGCGCTTGTGATGTAATAGAGACGTTCCCCGTCCTCGGACAGCTCTACATAATAACAGCGGTCCCCCGGCCCCGCGGGTACGACAGGTAACGGAGCGCCGCCCTCCGGCTGCAAGGCATAAAGGTGATAACTCTCGTCCCCATCCTTGTCGAAGGCGGTGAGCAAATGGCGTCCTTGCGGATCGGCTTTGATAAACTGGCTGCTCTGGTTCAGGTACGTCAGTGGGTATGGAAACCCGCCAGGCAGGTCCATCGCCCACAAATTCGGATTTCCATTCAGATTGCTGTCGAAAAACAAACGCTTCTCGTCGGAAGATACGGCAAAATGCGAAATGCGGTACGTCTGAAAAAATTGCTCCACATCGGGTTTCGGGAAAGTAAGCATGACCAACCTCCTCCATAATGGCTCACCAGTTGAACAGTGGTAAATTAGGAATCTATTAGTCATAATATATGGAAGTTACCTGTTACCACAATACCTGTGTAAGCTATCCGCTAAAATCATTCCGCCGCCATGCTAACAAAATAGAAGATTCGTGTATATTTGCGATTCCCCGCATGGCATAGGAAGCCTGCATTCTTCATGACTCCGTATAAAAGGTCATATGAGGCTTCTCTTCGCGATAATAGGCCAGCCTTTCGGCCATGGTGCCGGTATGCAATTCGAACAGATGGCCGTCCGGATCGGTAAAGTACACCGACATCGCATCCCGCGGATCACGTTCTCTTCCAGGGAGAATCTTTGCGCCGGCGGCTTTCAGTTCCTGTACCGATGCCTCGAACTCTTCTTCTTTTACCGTAAATGCAATATGTGTATAGGTTCGTTCCGTATAATTGCGGATCACATCCTCCTGATTCAAGGCAACCCAGAGGCCTGCAAGTTCGAAATAGGCCAGCTTGCGGCCTTTTACCAGGATCTTGGCTCCAAGGGCCTGCTCATAGAAAGCAATGGATCGTTCCAAATCGGATACGGAAAAGCACAGATGATTGATTCCCTGAATGTTCATTGGGCTCCTGACACCTCCATGGTCTTGGTTATCTTTATTATGGAATATTTTGGTCAAAAAACAAACCCCTCTTTCTCGTCCTCACACCATCCCATGGGCGAATGCATAGTGTAGGCATATAACCTTAGTGCGAGGAGGATGCAACGCGTATGAACCCGGTCTATCCTTTTCACGGCGAAAGAACGGTCTGCAAAGAGCAAAAGCTGGCGTTCCCGCCCCAACATCAGAACGTTCAGCCCGGACTCGAAACCTTGATGGTGCCCGAACCCATCAGCGAAGATCCGGCTTACATCGGAAGCTGCAAGCTGCAAGGCAAGGTTGCGATCATCACCGGAGGAGACAGCGGCATCGGCAGGGCGGCGGCCATCGCCTTTGCCAAGGAAGGCGCCGACATCGTCATTGCTTATTTGTACGAACGAACGGATGCCGAATGGACGAAACACCGCATCGAGGAATTGGGGCAGCGCTGCCTGCTGGTCGAGACCGACCTGAGGCTGAAAGTCAACTGTGAAGCGGTCATCCGTGCCACGATGGACGCATTCGGCAGCATCGACGTTCTCGTGAATAATCATGGAGTACAGTATACGCAGCCAAGCATCGTCGATATTACCGAGGAACAGCTGTATCACACGTTTCAAACCAATGTATTTTCCTACTTTTTCCTGATTCAGGCAGCTTACCCCCACATGAAAAGGGGAGCCTCCATCATCAATACCGCTTCCATCACGGCCTATAAGGGAGACGTCCGGCTTATTGACTACTCTTCCACGAAAGGGGCCGTCGTCTCGCTGACGCGCGTGCTCGCGAGATCGCTCGCGGCCGAGGGCATCCGGGTCAATGCCATCGCGCCCGGCCCGATCTGGACACCGCTCATTCCGTCCAGCTTTTCCGCCGAGGATGTCGAAGTGTTCGGCACGGAAACGCCGATGGGCAGGGCAGGTCAACCCTATGAGCTTGCGGCAGCTTATGTCTATCTCGCATCTCGCGACTCTTCCTATGTCACCGGCGAATGCATTCACGTCAACGGCGGGGATATGGTAACTACCTGAGCAAACGGATTTGAAGTTCAGGCAGGAGTTCGGTTCCCCGGCTGCGAAAAAGGTTCAGGAACCAAAGCCTTCGACAGGCCGAAAGCTGACATTTCGCGACAAGGAGATGAACCATTCGATGAACTTTGATCCCCTTTACCAGCCGTTTGCGTCACATCGGGTTCCCGTTTACGCCAATAAGGGCATGGTCGCCACTTCGCAGCCTTTGGCGGCACAAGCCGGACTGGACGTTCTGAAACAGGGCGGCAACGCCATGGATGCAGCTGTGGCAACGGCTGCCGCATTAACCGTGCTGGAGCCGGCTTCAAATGGCATCGGCGGCGATGCCTTTGCGCTGGTCTGGACGGGCGGCAAGCTGTACGGCCTGAATGCCAGCGGCCCGGCCCCCGGGACCCTATCCATTGAAGCCCTCACAAGTGCCGGCTACACCGAAATGCCGAAACTTGGCGTCGTCCCGGTAACCGTTCCCGGCGCGCCTGCTGGCTGGGCCGAGCTCAGCCGGCGTTTCGGGCGGCTGACGCTGGCGGAAGCACTCGAGCCTGCAGCACGCTATGCGGAAGAGGGTTACCCCCTGCCACCAGGTCTGGCGCGCAACTGGGCAAGGGCAGCCGGGATCTATGCTTCGCAAGGAGAGGTGCTTAAAGGCAGCGCATGGTTCGAAACCTTCGCACCGGGCGGGCGTACACCTGCTTCCGGCGAAATCTGGCGTTCGCCGGATCATGCGACCACCTTGCGACAGATTGGCGAAAGCGATGCACGCGATTTCTACGAAGGCGGGCTGGCGGAACGCATGCATGCATTCATGGCAGAGCATGGCGGCTATATGACAAGAGACGACCTGGCTTCGTTCAAACCGGAGTGGGTCGAGCCCATCTCCGTCTCGTACCGCGGGTATGACGTTTGGGAGATTCCGCCGAACGGGCAAGGACTCATCGCGCTGTCGGCGCTGAACTTGCTGAAGGGCTTCGCGTTCGAAGAGAAGGAATCGGTGCTGACGTACCACCGTCAGTTGGAAGCGATGAAGCTTGCCTTTGCCGATGGAGAGAAATATATTACCGATCACGGAAAAATGGGAGTAACCATTCAGGAGCTGTTATCCGAAACCTATGCGGATGAGCGCCGGAAGCTGATCGGCGATACGGCCCGCCTTCCTGAAGCCGGCGACCCGCAGGCAAGCGGCACCGTATATCTGGCCGTCGCGGATGGCGAAGGCAACATGGTCTCCTTTATCCAAAGCAATTACATGGGCTTCGGCTCCGGCATCGTCGTGCCGGGCACAGGCATCGCGCTGCAAAACCGGGGGCACAACTTTTCCCTAGATCCTTCTCACGCCAACCGGCTGGAACCCGGCAAACGCACTTACCACACCATCATTCCCGGTTTTCTCACCCGCGGCAGCAAGGCTGTCGGCCCGTTCGGGGTCATGGGCGGTTTCATGCAGCCCCAGGGCCATGTGCAGGTCATTATGAATACGCTGGACTTTCACCTGAATCCGCAAGCTGCGCTGGACTCACCGCGCTGGCAATGGACCAAGGGCAGGACGGTCATGGTGGAGCCCGGCTTCCCGCAGCACATTGCCCAGGCGCTTGCCCGAAAGGGCCATGACATTCAGGTCGCGCTCGATTCCTCCACCTTCGGACGCGGCCAGATCATCTGGCGCAATCCGGACAACGGCGTTTTATGCGGCGGCACCGAGAGCCGAACCGATGGTACCATTGCGGCCTGGTGACGCTCCGGTACTCGTCTTGTAAATCAAAAGATCCCCCGTTTGAGAAAACGGTTCGGGATCTTTTTTTATTTTTGACCAAATTCAACATTTGAAATACCGCCCCTCTGTAAAATCCAATGATTATTTCCATGAAAATTGAACTATTTGCGTAATTTTTCAATAAAACAATGAAAATCCTTCCGGACTTTACCGATATAGTTCTAGAAGTATACTCATTCATCACCCAAGACATTTTGAAAAGAAACGAGGACCCGGCCATGAAAAAACAAAAATGGATTTCTCCTGTGTTGGTACTGAACATATTTGCCGTTATGCTGCTTTTGACGGCATGCTCCGCACCCGATGGCTCGACGAACGGAAGCACGCAGGAAAACCGGATTAAGGTTGGCGTTGTCCTGACCGAAGTCGGGCTTGGCGATCGCTCATTTAACGACTCTGCCTTTGACGGACTGATTCAGGAACGGAATGAAGGCAACATCATTTTTGACTATAAGGAACCTGCCAACGGCCTGACGCCAGAGCAGGCTTTCGAGCAATTTGCACAAGAAAAAATGGACCTGATCATCGCCTTGACCGATACGGTCAAAGCCGATTTGGAAAAGGTGGCGGAAAAATATCCCGATCAGACCTTCCTGATGATAGACGGCGAGTCCGAACTCCCCAACATCAATTCCATTAAGTTCAAAGCGGAGGAAGGCAGTTATCTGGCAGGCATGATTGCCGGCTTTGCCACCAAGGATAACCACGTTGGCTTTTTGGGCGGAATGGACATCCCGGTGCTGCATGATTTTCAGGAAGGCTTCGAACAAGGCGTACATGCCGTCAACCCGGATGCCAGCGTTCATGCTGTGTATGCCGGCGATTTTGGCAAACCCGAGCTGGGAGCACAGATCGCTTCCCAAATGATGCAGGACCAAGGCACAGATGTGATCTACGTTGCCGCAGGCTTGACCGGCGTGGGCGCTCTTACCGAAATTCAGCAGGCGGGAAAACATGCCATCGGCGTAGATACGGATCAATTCTTTTTGGCTGAAAAAGCGATTTTGACCTCCATGCTCAAAAACGTGGACGTCTCCATCCGCAATGCCATCGCTACATATAAAGAGAACAACAACACTTTCCCGCAAAAGGTCATGGTATACGGCTTGGCTGAAAACGGCATCGGCATCACGGCGCTTCACAATATTACCTTGAGCGACGAGCAGCAGAAACAATTTGAAGACCAGAAAGCAAAGATTGCTTCAGGCGAGACCAAAATTACGCTTAGCCCTTGAACAAGGCAGCAGTCGTAACCAATAAGGACAAAGCACGTGAATACTCAACAATGGGGGCATATGTTATGAAGCTTCAAGGCAAGCTGATCGGTTATGCGTTATTTTCAATGCTGGCATCCCTCGTATTGGTGGCCTACATCATATTCCAACTGCTCGGCATGAATGCCGGCAATCAAAATCTGGTGCCTGCCATGCTTAAAGTTTCCGAGCTGGATGCCAACCAGCTGCAGACGGCGCAGGCGCTGGACGTTTACTCCACCTCCATGTCGGCAGCCAATCAGGACGCTGTGCTGCGTTTGCTGGACGAAGGAAAACAGCTGGCGGACCAGCTCGCGGCAGAGCTGCTGCAAACGGAGGAGCAGATGCGCCTGATCGGAACCATTCAGGAGAAGCTGACCGCGCTGGGCGAGGGCGCAACTCAAGCCATGAATGCCCAGGACAGCACGGAAGCCAAACGTTACAGCTCAAGGGTGAAAGGCATCCAGAATGACATTTATATGCTGGATGAGCTCACGCGCGAGCGTTATGAGCAGTTTACTGCCCAACTGGACAAGGATATCGATGATACATGGAAAATCGCGCTGGCAGGGGGAATTTTCCTGATCATCACCGTCACCCTGTTCAACTTCTTCACCTCCCGCCGATTGGCAGGACGCATGCGTGTGCTTAAAGATGCTGCCGGACGGATCGCCCAAGGCGATCTGAGCGTCCAATTGGCGGCGACCCGCGGAAAAGATGAGCTGGATGAGCTTAGCGCCTCCTTCCGGGTCATGATCGACAGCATTCGGAGCATGGTCGAGTCGATCGGCGCCGCAGGCAATCGGGTGGATGCGATGGCGCAGGACATTGACCGCGGCAATGACACGATGCTGGCCATCGTGCAGCAGGTGACCCGTACGACGGAGGAACTGTCCATCGGCAGCCAGAAAATCGCCGAGGATCTGGCCGAAACCGTCATGATCGTTGAACAGATGCAGCACACGTTCGACAACAGCCTGCAATCCACCTCGCAATCGGCGGAATACGGGAATGAAGTGTTAAGCACGGTTTCGGACGGCCGAGCATTCATGCAGGAACAGCTCAAACTCAGCGAGGTCAACCAAAAAGCGATGGCGGAAGTCGAGCAGACCTTCCGGGAGCTGGAGGACAGCGCCGCACGGATCGAAACGATGACAGGCTACGTGTCCGACATCGCTTCCCAGACCACGCTGTTGTCGCTGAACGCTTCCATTGAGGCGGCGCGGGCGGGCGAAGCCGGCCGAGGATTCGCCGTGGTGGCGAGCGAAGTCAAGAAATTGGCGGAGCAATCGGAACAGTCCGTGCAGCATATTTATGCGGCCGTGACAGAGATTTCAACCGCCATGGACAACGTGAAACGATCCGTCTTGAACAGCATCGGCCTTGTTGCGCAGCAGGAACAAGCTGCCAGACAAACCGGCCAATCCTTCTCAACAATCGAAGGCAGCGCGGAGCGGATCAGCGCCCAGATCAAGCAGTTGGCCTCGGAGATGCAGCAATCCCATGAATGGAGTTCCCGCGTGCACCAGGCCATCGAAAACATCAGCGCCATCACGCAGCAATCCGCAGCCAGCAGCGAAGAAATTACCGCCTCCGCTGCCGAGCAGCAGCGCTCGTTCGAAGAGGCGGCAGACAAGGTCAAAACGCTCCGCGACATCAGCGCGGAGATGCACCGGGAACTGGCAAGGTTCAAAATGTAACCGGGAAATCGGTGCCGGAACGACCGGGTTTGGGAAATCTTCGGCACGGGGAGCAGGCGTACCGAAAGGACGGTTACCTAACGATCAGGATCACAACGAAGGAGTCGGTCCGGAACCAATAAGAAGAGACGCTTTCGCCACCACGACAGGTGTGGTGATGGAAGCGTCTCTTTGATGTGTATTCAGAGGCAACGGGCTTGAAACCCGTTATCATCGGCTGTAGAAGCATCTTCTTCTCTTTAAATTAAACGCACGAAACGCATTGGCACGATCCACCAACCCTGTTCGGCCCGACTTTACAGGCGTCACAGGGCCTCGACGATGTCGCCTGCGAGCACGGCAGACGGATCGCCCCGGTGCTGCGCGGCGCGTTCCCCGGCAAGGCCGTGCAAATACACGCCCCAGGCAGCGGCTTGCTCCGCGCCGAGCCCTTGGGCCAGCAGACCGGCGATGATGCCGGTCAGGACGTCTCCGGCGCCGGCGGTTGCCATGCCGGCATGTCCGGTGGTGTTGACGTACGCCTCGCCGGTAGGCATGGCAATGACCGTGCGTGCTCCCTTGAGCACCAGGGTCACGCCCTGCTCGCGGGCGTACCTCGCAGCGTATCCGATGCGGTCACGCTGCACCTCGGCGGTCGGCAGGCGCAGCAGCCGCGCCATCTCGCCCGGGTGCGGCGTCAGCACGACCGCCGCACGGCGCTTGCCCCAGACGCGGGGCCCGTCCGGGCCGGCGTCTGCCAGCATGTTGAGGCCGTCCGCGTCGATGACGAGCGGACGATCCGTGCCCTGCCACAGGCTGCGCAGCCAGCCTGTGTCCCCCGCGAAGCGACCGAGACCGGGGCCGGTCGCGAGCACGTCGCGGCTCTCCGCGAGACGCAGCACGGCGTCCGCGGAAGCCGCGTTCCATTCGCCGCCGGGGCCTTCGGCTGCGGCGGCGAGCATGACCTCGGGCACGCTGCCGACGACGTGCGGCAGCAGTGCCGCGGGCAGCGCCCACGTGGCGAGCCCGCAGCCGGCGCGCAGCGCGGCCTTTGCCGCGAGCAGGCCTGCGCCGCTCATCGGCAGGCTGCCTGCAGCCAGCAGCACGTGGCCGTAGGTGCCCTTGTGCCCGTCAGGAACGCGCACACGGCCGGTATCTACGCCGAGATCATCGCGCAGCACCTCTTCCGTCAACAAGCGTACAGAGGCTCCGTGTTCCGGGGCCAGCCGCGCGGGAATACCGATGGAACGCACCACGATGCGCCCGGCGGCAGAAGCCCCCGGATATTGCACCAGTCCGCGCTTCAAGAGCGCAAGGCACACGGTGACCTTGGCTTGAATGCATGGCGTATGCACCTCACCCGTGTCCGCATCCAGCCCGCTCGGAATATCTGCCGCCACAACGGGCTTGCCGCTGCCATTCGCTGCCTCGATCAGCGCCGCGTAAGAGTCTCGCGGCGCTCCCCGCGAGCCGGTGCCGAGCAGCGCATCCACGATGCCCGTGCACCGGCTGAAGTCCACGGCTTCGCGCCCGTGGACCAAAGCAGGGATGCCGAGCTTCGCGGCGGCATCCCGCTGCACTGCGGCTTCGCCCCGCAGTGCCTCCGGGGCATCGGCGTACACCAGCGTGACGCCGAGCCCCGCCTCCACCAAATGGCGCGCCGCCACAAGCCCGTCGCCGCCATTGTTGCCCTTGCCGATCAGCATGTACCAATGCTGATCGCGGGGCCGCTTCATCACGAGCGCCGGGTCGGCGGCGATGAAGCCGGGAAGCCCCGGCGGACCGCCATGCACGCGGCCTGCCTGGCGATCCGCCCCACGCGGCGGCTCCGGGCATTGGCATACGCCCGCCTCCTGCTGCCGGCATAGCCGGATTACTTCCTCGGCAATGGCACGTCCCGCATTCTCCATAAGACTGAGGGCCGGAATGCCGAGCTCGCGGATGGTATGTTCGTCCACCGCCCTCATCTGTTCAGCCGTTACGATATACAACGCAATTCCCCTCCCGGAAGATTAACATCCAGACTTCATGCGAACCGGCATATCCCAGGTTCCATCATCCTTTACGCGAAGCACCAATCGATACAGCGATATGCTATCAGATTTGCAGCAGGTTTCTGCCCACTGGAGATTACGCACGCACCGATGCCGTTCGCGAATTCAAACGTCCCGGTGCGACCCCGAAAACCCGGTCTTAAGCCGTTCCCTCATTAATAAGCAACCGTAAACCGCGTCTGGATAAAATTCGGATCGTCCAGTTCATCCACCAGCGCTGCCGCAAAATCTCCAACGGAAATCGTACTCTCGCCCAGATCATCCGTAATCATGCGATTCAGGCCAATCCTGAATTGACCCGTACGTCTGCCCGAAGTAATCGTTGCCGCAGGACTCAGATAAGTCCAGGCAATGTCCGACTCTTCGATTAATCCGTAGGCGTCCAGATGAGCTTTGGCAAGCGTTCTGACTTCCTCCGGAAATCCGGGCGTGTCCATCAGCATTTCACCGGAATCCGTCAGCAGGCTTCCTGCGCCGCCAACGATGATCAAACGGCCCGCTTTGCCCCGGCGAACGCCTTCCAGCAGCGAACGCGTGACTTCGAGCAGTTCTTCCTCTTCGCCAAACTTAGGCCCGTAGGCGCTCACAACAGCATCCTGACCTGCCGTATAATCGGCAATCTGATCCGGATTAAGCAGATCGCCCTGCTCCACGTGCAAACGTTCATGCACCATTTCCACTTTGGATGGGTCGCGCACGATGGCCGTCACTTCATGCCCGCGGTCCATCAGCTCCCATAATATCGTTTTCCCAATCGTTCCCGTAGCTCCAAACAGCGCAACTTTCATATATAATCCCTCATTTCATCAAAGTCCTAAGCTCAATGCATCATTATTGTCCCAATTTACTCCTGTTGTTATAAATCTTAAACGGCACACGCCATCTTAAACCTCATGATCCGATGAAGTCAATCGCAACGCCTAAAAAAATGCAGTTTGTTTTCGATCCAAGATCGTTTTTCCAGATCAAAGGACTTCGTTCCCCCGACTACTCTTCTTGTCTCCACCACATACCTTCGGATTTCGGACTGGTATACGTGAAGCCAAACTGGGCATACAGCCGATCGGCCGGAACATCGGCCAGCAGACTGACAAGGCCGCGAGGCGGAACATGACGCCGCAAATAGTCCATAATCTCGCTCATGATCCGTTTGCCGTATCCTTGCCCCTGCGAATCCGGATGTACCGCGATGTCCACCACCTGAAAAAAGCACCCTCCATCGCCGATCACCCGGCCCATGCCGACAAGCTCCTCGCCACGGCGCAAGCATACGGCAAACAGCGAGTTTGGCAAACCTGCTTCGGCTCCTTCTCTGCTCATGGCGCTAAGGCCTGCCCGTTTGCGTAACGCAAGATACTCTTCTGCCTTCGGAGGCGTATGTACAATATGAATGGCGTCCATAATCCAATCCCCTTTCGTTTCGCTTCATGCTTGAATTCAGGCAATTCCTGTGTAATAGTGAGAGAAAAGCTTGCGTGAACCGTGTTTCACGATACGTGCGTTTACTTGCAACGATTCCTAAGTAAAGGAGGGTTACCCTTGTTTTCATTTTGGCTGCATAACATGCTCAGCTATCCCGGATTTTGGGGGCTGCTGCTTGCAATGACCGCGCTGCTAACAGGCATCTATTTATGGTCGGCAACCGAAGTCAGACGCAACCGCGAACGGCGAATGCGGAGTATACGAGATACATTATACATAAGCACACCCTTGTTGGGACAACTTGCGGCAAAAGAAACCCATGGGTACATGTTCGACGAGCACTCTTCTCCCGATCTTTTGCAAGCGATGCTGTCATGCAAAGCAGCAGCCTGCTTGTCCATGCCATTGCAGGAGCAGATTCGGGACTGTACCCGACATCCCGAACCTGCACGCCTGTCTCTCGTGCACAAAGCGCTGGAGAGGGAAACCGGGGCCTTGTCCGACGAACTCGGACGCAATGAACTCCCGGCAGGTTGGGGACAGGGTGTCTGGAACGTGTTTCGTCCTGCCGCAGAACCAATCGCCTTTGCTGCCACGGCAGCGCTGTGCGCGGATTTCGTCTTCCGGCAGTCAGGGTTGCACCGCCCCTTTTGGGCAGCTTGGGACAATGCCTTGCCATGGATGCAATTCGTTTCGCTGTTGATCACGATATTGTATGGATACCTGCTCTGGTCCGGACCGCGCGGGAGCACGCCTGCTCCTCTGAGCAAGCTGTTGTCGCTTTCGATCGTGCTGGCTGCCCTGCTGCATTTGATCGGTTCCGCAGCTGCGCCTTATGCCCTTGGCCTTCAGCTCATCCTCATCGTTTCCGGCTTCGGCCTTACCAGGACCAGTTCCCGCAGCAATCGCCCCTATGCCGGGCATGACGGGATGGAAACGGCTCAAGCTGCCCACACGGATGGAGCGGACGGAGCAGACGGCCAGAGCTGACGATACGGCAGACTTTATCCTAAAATGGCACTTTCTTAAAACAACAAATAAAAAAGGAGAAGCCGTCTTAACGTGCTTCTCCTTTTGCGTTTCGATCCTGAATTATTATCCCTTCGTGCCTGCCTTGGGGCTCCGAAGAGCACGGGCAGAGCTGCTTCTCGCAGTGCTCCCGGATTTGGAGGCGCTGCCTGAAGACACATTTTCAAAACGCTTGCGTTCCGTCCGTTCCATCTGCACGATCTGGCCTTCATGCACAACGATATGCAGCGAGCCAAACTCCATGTCGTTCAATTGTCCGGCAATGCGGTCCAGCCATACCTCATCCACTTTTAACGGCTTAGCCATAGAGCCGCCTCCTCTTCCCGGGCCGTGCCCGCCATATTTCTTGCATCGAATGCTTCGCTTCCATGTACCCGTCTATAATTCATTCTTATCCAACCCATATACTTGGATTATACATTATCAGGGCTGTATTTTACTGTCAATTGGTTTTGGACTTAAAGTCAGAATGAAATTATCCACTGCTTGATTATCCGCATCAAATCCGGTTTAAGAGCATTATGGCATATCCGGATTACTTGGCATGTGCAGCCTTGTGCCCTAACCAGCTTTTGAGCAGCAGTGTGGCCAGCGCCAATATCAGCAGCAAAGAAGCAACCGCGAACGAAGCCGAGAACTGATACTCGTTGTACAGAATCTCGACATGCAGCGGCAGCGTGTTCGTCTGACCGCGAATATGTCCCGACACGACCGATACCGCGCCAAATTCGCCCATCGCCCTGGCATTGCACAGTATGATGCCGTACAGCAAACCCCACTTGATGTTGGGCAAGGTCACGCTCCAAAAAATGCGCCAGCCGGATGCACCCAGCGTAACTGCAGCCTCTTCCTCCCGCGTGCCCTGATCTTCCATTAAGGGAATCAGCTCTCTCGCCACAAACGGAAACGTGATGAACAGCGTAGCGATCACGATGCCGGGCAGGGCGAATATGATTTTGATGTCATGCTGCTCCAGCCACGGGCCGAACCAGCCGTTCGAGCCGAAGACGAGCACAAAGATCAAACCGCCCACAACGGGAGATATCGAAAACGGCAGGTCGATCAAGGTGATCAGCAGCCCTTTTCCCCGAAATTGAAATTTGGTGATCACCCATGCCGCCGCTACCCCGAAAATCGTGTTAAGCGGCACCGTAATGGCCGCCACGAGCAGGGTAAGCTTCAAGGCGGACAAGGCATCCGGCTCCGTAAGCGCGGCAATGTAGACCCCCCAGCCTTGCTTCAAAGCCTCCATCAGCACGATGACGAGCGGCAGCACTAGCAGCCACAGCAGCACAAGCGTTGCCAGTCCGATGAGCAGCCATTTCACCCAGGGCGCTTCGGACGTCGCCCTGTTCGTCCCGGATTGCTTTCCCGCCGGCCGCAGCGGAGTTAATGGTACGGAACCAGCCATATGCCTTCGCCCCCTTCCAACGGTATTTTTGATCGTTTCCATCCTTGAACGACAGGAGCTAAGCCCTGCCCGCCTTGCGGCTCCAGCGCTGCAGCGAATTGATGACGAGCAGCAGGACGAAGGAAACGAGCAACAATAACAGTGCAACCGCCGTCGCTCCCGCATAGTCGAACTGTTCCAGCTTTGCCATGATCAAGAGCGGCGCAATTTCCGTCTTCATCGGCATGTTGCCCGAAATGAATACGACCGACCCGTATTCCCCGATTCCCCGGGCAAACGCTAACGCAAAGCCGGTCAGCAGCGGCGGCACGAGGTCCGGCAGCAAGATGGCCCGAAATATGCGCCACCGTCCCGCACCGAGCGTCGCTGCAGCTTCCTCCACCTCGGCCTCCAGTTCCTCCAGCACCGGCTGGACCGTGCGCACCACGAACGGGATGCCGATAAACATCAAGGCCAGCGTAATACCGGCCTGGGAATAGGCCAGTTTGATGCCGAGCGGCTCGAAGAACTGGCCTATCCAGCCATTTCCCGCATACAGCGCCGTAAGCGCAACGCCGGCCACTGCCGTCGGCAGGGCGAACGGCAGATCAATCACGGCATCGAACAGCCGCTTGCCGGGAAACTCGTAACGAACCAACACCCAGGCCAGCAGCAACCCCAGGAACAGATCGATCAAGGCTGCCGCGCCGGCCGTCAGAAAGCTGACTTTGAACGAAGCGAGCACCCGGGGATTGGTCGCGTTCTCCACAAGCGTTGACCAGGTCAATCCGGTCGAATTGAACAGCAAGGCCGCCAGCGGAATGAGAACAACCAGGCTCAGATAGAACACGCTATACCCCATCGTCAGCCCAAACCCCGGCAACGTGCGTCGCCGGGCTGCCATTACCTTGCTCATGAACCATCATCCTCTCTGCCTTCGGTCGGTAGGACCGGTTGGCTGCGTACACTTTAGGACAGACGGCCGTTCAGGGCCGTCTGTCGCCTTGCCTGACTGCGACAATCAGCTCCCCGGAACGTAGATCTGGTCGAAGATGCCCCCATCGTTGAAATGTTTGGCCTGCGTATCCCGCCATGTGCCGAATACATCCTTCAATGTGAACAGTTCCAGCTCCGGAAATTGATCCTTGAACTTTTCTTTTACGCTGTCCAGCGTCGGACGGTAATAGTTTTCGGCCGCGATCGTCTGCCCCTCTTCGCTATAGAGGTATTTCAGGTAAGCGTCCGCGACCTCGCGAGTTCCTTTTTTGTCCGCATTTTTGTCAACGATCGCGACCGGCGGTTCAGCCAGGATACTGATTGAAGGCACCACGATATCGAATTTGTCCGGTCCCAGTTCCTTGACGGAGAGGAAGGCTTCATTCTCCCAAGCCAGAAGCACGTCGCCAATGCCGCGCTCCACAAATGTCGTCGTTGCCCCGCGCGCTCCGGAATCGAGCACCGGTGCGTGTTTGAACAACTCTGCCACGAACGCTTTCGCCTTTTCCTCATCATTGTTGTTCTGCTTCAGCGCATAACCCCAAGCTGCAAGGTAGTTCCAGCGCGCTCCGCCGGACGTCTTCGGATTCGGCGTAATGACCTCGACGCCATCCTTGATCAGGTCATCCCAATCCTTGATCCCTTTCGGGTTGCCTTTGCGCACCAGAAACACGATGGTGGACGTATATGGAGAGCTGTTGTGCTCGTATTTGTCCTGCCAGCCCGCATTGATCAGCCCTTTGTCCTCCATCGCATCAATATCGTAACCGAGCGCGAGCGTCACCACGTCTGCATCAAGCCCGTCGATGACGGAACGGCTCTGTTTGCCCGAACCTCCGTGGGACTGCTTGATGGTCACTTCCTGACCTTTCTCTTGCAGCCAATGCGCCGCAAATGCCTTGTTGAACTGTTCGTACAGTTCCCTGGTCGGATCATAGGATACGTTCAGCAGCTCCACTGCCTTGGCTTTCCCGGAACCGCTCCCCTGTTCTCCCGAACTTTCCGCAGCACTTGATGCGCCGCTTCCGCTGCCTGATCCGCATGCAGCCAGCACCCCCGTCAACACCAAAGCAAGACCAACCAAAATGCTTCTCCGAACTCCCTTTTTCATCGCTCAACACTCCCCCTGAATGAATCTGCGTGACTGCATCGGCAGGCTGAACAGCGTATGACGTTCAACGAAAAATAGACGCAGGAACCCCATGCCCGATCCTCCTATGAAGTCCTGCCGCCGAATACGCGTGCAAGCTTCATCCAGGATGACGTGCTGTGGAGTTCCTCCGTCTGTACGGTGAGAACGTATGCTGTTCTAAACAATTATTCCTACCTGTTTAGTAAGTTATATGCCTATAATAAGGGCAGTCCCCAGGTCTGTCAAACGTTTTTTACGCAAAATTCCAATATTTTTCATGCGCAGAAAACAAGCGGGGTACGGAACATATCCGTACCCCTAACCGCTTCAAACCTTCCGGGTCATGCCTCGTGATCGGCCTTCACTGCCCGGCAAACCGGATATGAGGCATCGGAGGGGCACTCATGCCATCTCCCAGATAAAATCCGGTATGCGGCGGCTGGTTGTAGGCGACGTTTTGCCAGGCCACGCCCAGCCGGTAGACCGGATCGTGCATCAGCGTATAAATGCGCTTGTCCGTAACATCCGTTGTCGTATAGATGCGCAGCGCCGAGCTGTCATTCGTGCGCCAGACCACTTCCTCCCTCCAATCTCCCAGCAGGTCCGCCTGCAGGTTCGGCGTGGACTTCGTGCCATTGTTGGAGGAAACCCCCGACGCAGTCAGCAAATTAACCGTTTGGCTGTTGGCATAGTCCCATTTGTCAATCCGGTTGCTATCCAGCAGCTCCCGCAGCAAGTCGCCGTCCCACCAAATTCCGAAATTCGTGGATGAAGGCAGCTTTGTCCCGATCTTCTGGCCTTGAGCCGTATAAAGCGCGCCGTCTGCCCATACTTCCACCCCGCGATATCTCGGGTCAATATCTGCAGCCATCCCCCTGCCAACATCCCTCGTTGTGGGGACCCCCCAGATCAACTGCCCTGTCCCTGCGTCACGGAACTCCACACCCGCGTTGGACGGGGTTTCGTGCACCTGGAATACCTCCAGTCCCGGCCGATCCGGGTCAAGATCGCTCAAATGCATCGCATCCCCGTGTTTCAGCCCTGTCGTATACAACCCGGCTCCGTTATGATCGACCGCCATGGCGCCGTAAACGATCTCGTCCTTGCCGTCTCCATCCACGTCGGCGACGCTCAAATTATGGTTGCCTTGTCCCGCATAACCCGAGTTGCCCGAAGCTTTGGAATCGAAGGTCCATTGTTTGGTCAATCGTCCATCCCGCCAATTGTACGCGACAAGTACCGTACGGGTGTAATATCCGCGTGCCATGACCAGGCTTGGCCGCTCTCCGTCCAAATACGCGATCGCCGCCAGGAAACGATCCACCCGGTTGCCGTAATTGTCTCCCCAGTCGGAAACGTTCCCGCGCGGAGGATCATAATTCACGGTGGACAGGGCCGCGCCCGTCTCCCCGTTGAACACGGTCAGGTACTCCGGTCCGGACAGCACGTAGCCATTCGAATTGCGATAATCCTTGCCCGCATCGCCGATGACCCTGCCGGCCCCGTCTTTCGTGCCATCGGCGGTTTTCATCGCCACCTCGGCCTTGCCGTCTCCGTCCAGATCATAGACCATGAATTGGGTATAATGGGCGCCTGCACGAATGTTTTTGCCCAGGCTGATGCGCCACAAATGCGTTCCGTTCAGCTTGTACGCATCGATGAACACCTCTCCGGTGTATCCGCTCTGGGAGTTGTCCTTCGAATTGGACGGGTCCCACTTGACGATCAGTTCGTACTCGCCGTCCCCATCCAGATCGCCCGCGCTTGCATCGTTGGCGCTGTACGTATAAGCAACCCCGTCCGGCGTCGTGCCTCCTGCCGGCACATTGAGCGGGACGGACAAATAATTGTTCCCCCATACACCCACAGGGGCGGATGCCGCCTGCTCCGCACCTCCAACGACGGCCCGGACCGTGTATGTGGAACTGCTTGTCCCGTTTGCATCCTGGAGATTGGTGCTGTTCGTAATCGGGGATGTGTTCACCTTCTTCCCGTCCCGGTACGCGTTGAACGACACATTAGAACCTTCATTGCCGAAAAGCCTCCAGCTGACAAAGACGCCTTGGCCCGTTTTAACGGCCACGACGCCGCGATCCAGCAGCTCCATCTGGCGCGCCTCCGCCGCATGGGCCGCCTGCTGGCTGCCCAGTCCAAGCGTCGCCGCCAGCAAGGCCGAGCTCAACATTAACAAACCCGCGTTTTGCCATGTTCGCTTCCAAGACCGACGATTCACCATATTCAACAGCCTCCCCCATGAATTTGGTAAGCCCGATGCCCGATAGCGCATATTTATGTAAGCGCTTTAATTATAACTTATATTACATTAAACATTTAATTCCATATATAGGACTAAAATAACATTTTCACTCATTTCATTTACACTGTTGACGACGCGGTCGTTCAACGTATAACGTCTGAGCCAACATGGCGTCGATCACCTCGATAAAGGTATAATGGAGTGACCCTTGTTTTCCAGAAAGGTGGCTTCCGAATTGAACCCTCAAATCGAGATATTATACGCACCGGCTTTGGAGTTTATCGCCAGCTTGCATACGTATATTTGCCGAAAATCACATAAAAAAATCGATCTGTCCGCATCATGGGCCAAAGACGTTCAGGAACGACTGCCGACAGGACTGGCATCTGCTCTGAACGAGCTTAAGGTAGACGACGATTGGAACTGGATGCTGCTGCTTGCCTTTCTGTACGTGGACGTTTCAGAGAACGGATCAATTTCCGATCCACGTCATCAGAATGACCCTGAATCGTTTATTCGGTGGTTCGACATGATGGGAACCGACGGGTTAACGGAGCTGTTCCTGCGCTACAGCTACCCCTACCCGGAAGATGTGCAAGCCTTTCACTCCGCGATGACCCAAGTGTTGCAAGGCTGGAACGAACATTATTTCGCCTCTACCGATTCGCGGATCCATCCGGCCTTGCTGAAGGAAATGACCGCACGTCGGGAACAGCTGAATGTTCTCCCCCCCGATGAAGTGCTCGACGATGCAACCAATGGCATCATGTTCCGTCCACGGGAAGGATTGAGACGCATCGTACTGGTGCCACAGTTTCACTTTCAGCCTTTGAACATCATTCTGCAGTTGGACGATACCTTGGTATGCCATTATGCTGCACGCCTGTATTTCGGCAACGAAGAATATATGTCCACCCACGAACTTCGCGTCATCCGAAGCCTCGGCGAGAAAAATCGTCTCAGAATTTTACGTTTCCTGCATCATGGGCCTCGAAGTTTCATCGAGATCGTTCGCCATTTGGGTCTTTCCAAAGGAATTACGCATGACCATATCTCCAAGCTTCGCGGAGCAGGGCTGATTTACTCCCACTTCGAGGGAGAGAACCTGATCGAGTATTCCATTCGTCGACGCGCGCTGGACAAGCTGATTCCCAGTGTTCATGAATACATCGAACGCGATTGAATTGTCCCCCCGGATTTCGGATTTGCACAAAAATATTCTCCTTCGCACTGTACAACATGCCGCATGGCAGGACTGCCGAAGAACTTGACCGTTCAATGATTTTCGGCCCTGATCATGCGGCATTTTAACACGTTGAAGTGGTTAATTATGGTTAATCTATAAAAAAAATATTCCGGTTCTCTATTTACAGAACCAATCCGCATTTCTATAATAAGGCTTATCGCTCTCATACCTGACTAAGTTCATAGGAATTATAAAAATTTAAACATCCTCAGACAAGGCTCAGGAGAGAGGAAAAATCGAAGATTGCAATCAAGGGAGGATACTATGAAAACGAAGAAAGCTTCGATGTTGTCCACCATGTTTCTTAGCGGAGTGTTGTTGTTGTCCGCTTGCTCGGCAGGCAGCAGCTCCGGATCCGAAACAGCCGGCTCTTCCGGGAGTGCCGAAGGTTCGGCTGCCCAGACCCAATCCACTGCCGCCGTCGGCTTGGATGGACCTTATCAAGCCACCGATTTGAGCAAATTGCCGGCGTCTGCCAAGGAACGTACGGACACGATCATTGTGGCATTGACGGATCCGAGCGGCGCATTCACTCCTTATTTCCACCAGAGCGGTTATGACGGCAATGTTGCCTCACTGCTGTTTGCTTCGCTCGTCACCGTCGATCAACAAGGCTTGCCCGTGGCTGATCTGGCCGAAAGCTGGGACGTGTCGGACGATCAGCTGACCTATACATTCCATCTTCGCCCTGACTCCAAATTCAGCGACGGTTCGCCCCTAACCTCTGAAGACGTAGCCTTTACCTGGACCATTCTGCACGATAAAGCTTATGACGGCGGATTTGATATCTTCTCGACTCACGTCAAAGGCGGGCAGGCCTATACGGACGGGAAAGCGGATCATATCGAGGGCATCAAAATCATTGATCCGCTAACGATCTCCGTTACGCTTGAGCAGCCCAACGCAACCGCTTTGTTGACACTTGGCTCGGAAGTGTTGTCCAAAGCCTACTACGGCAAAGAGTACAAATTCGGCCAACTCGACTACATCAAGCAGCTGCATGCCGCTCCAGTCGGCAACGGGCCGTACAAGTTGGATAAGTTCCTGCCCGGGCAGGAAGTGCGCTTCATTGCCAACGAGTATTACTACAAAGGTAAACCGAAAGCCGAGCGTTTTATTTACAAAACGTCCGAGGGGGATACCTGGCAATTCATCGAAACAGGCGAGATCGACTTTGCCGCGTTCACGGCCACCCAGGAGAATATCGACAAACTCAAATCGCTGCCATACCTGAATCTGCTGCCTTACACGCCAAGTACATACGGGTATTTGCAGTTGAATCTGGAACATGAACAGCTGAAAGAAAAAGAGGTCCGCCAAGCGATTACCTACGGGCTTGATCGGCAATCGATCTATGTCGATGCCAACCAGGGAGCCGGTGCAGTAGCGAACATCCCGGCCTCCCCGATTTCGTGGTCCTATACGGAAGACGGCATCAATCCGTATGCCTATGATCCGGACAAAGCCAACCAGCTGCTGGATGAAGCGGGCTGGGTTCGCGGCGCGGACGGCATACGCGAAAAGAACGGCACCAAGCTGTCCTTGCACTTCCTCGGCACCAAAAGCCCGGCAACCGATGTTTTCATTGCCGTAGCCAAGGAAAACTTCGAAGCGATCGGCATCCAGTTCCAGCCGGAAGTATTCGCCGACTTCAACGCGCTCGTCTCCAAAGTGGAGGGCGGGGATTATGACATGGCCTCCTTCTCGACTCCCATGCTGACTGACCCTTCCGAAGGGGTTTATCAATTCGTGGATGGCGAGATCAAGGGATATGACAATCCCAAAGTCAAGGAATTGTACCAAAAAGGGCTCGCCACGACAGACATCGAGGAACGCAAACAAGTCTACAAAGAGCTCTACCAGCTTCTGAACGATGAACTCCCCGTTATTTTCACCAGCTATCGCAAAACGGTATATGCCTATAACGGGCGCATCGAAGGGCTATCCGTCAGCCCGTTCCGCGGGATCGCGACCAGCCTGCCGGAATGGAGCTTGAAATAAGCGGGTCGCGTGAAGAAATGTCCTTCTAACGTTAACCGACCATATGCAACGCCAAATCCGCGTCCCCTTCAGCCGTATCATCAAGACTGGAGGGGACGTGCCGATAAGGAGCTGATATTGCCATGAGCACATACGTCACCAAGCGATTGTCCTATATGATTCTCATTCTTCTGGCAGCGTCGGTACTGATCTTCAGCCTGTACGCACTGACGCCGGGGGATTTCATCTCCAGCAACATCAAGCTCAGCCCGGAGCGAAAGGCGGAGCTTCGGGAAATTTACGGCCTGGACAAACCCGTTCTGGACAGGTACTTGACCTGGATGGGCAATGCGATGCGGGGCGAATTCGGTTATTCGCTGGCACAGCAGAAGCCCGTGCTTACGCTGTTCAACGAATATATCTGGAACTCGTTCCTGCTCGCCGCAGTGTCTACCTTCTTCACCTGGATCATAGCCGTCATTGTCGGGGTCATCGCGGCCTACAAACAGTATTCATGGTTCGATACGCTGGTGATGGTCGCCATATTCGCAGCCATGTCGGTACCGTCCTTTTTTATTGGCCTGTTTCTGATCAAAATGCTGGCCGTCGATCTGAAATGGCTGCCGCCAGGGGGCATGATGACTACCGGAAGCAATGCGACGGGTATGGCCTACGTGCGGGAGGTCATTGAACATATGACACTCCCCGTCATTGTCATGACTTTGCTGGGTGTAGGGTCGTTAACCAGGTACTTCCGCAGCAACATGATCGAAGTTATCCGGCAGGACTACATACGCACCGCGCGGGCCAAAGGACTGAAGGAAAACAAGGTGCTGTATACCCATGCCCTAAGGAATGCGCTCCTTCCGGCCATCACGCTGGTAGGCTTCGAGCTGCCATCGCTGTTCGGCGGATCACTGATCATCGAACGAATCTTCAATTGGCCGGGCATCGGCCAGCTCTACATGCAGTCGTTTACGCTGCGGGACTATCCGTTGCTGATGGGTTTCACCATATTCATCGCCATTCTGACCGTGATCGGGACGCTGTTGTCGGACGTGCTCTACCATGTTGCCGACCCGCGCGTCCGGCTGCAATAGGAGGTACACGCCATGTCATTCCCCCCTATTAGCGGTTCCCGTGCGAAAAGCGGGCAGCTCCGCCAAACGCTGGCACATGTCGAAGCCCCCCAAGCAGAGCCTGGACGGAAAGCACCCGGTTATGGCATCGAGCCCGGGCCGCAATCTCAGCCGAATTTGCCGCCGCAGTCGCGCAAGTCTTCCCTGTGGCGGATCGCGATCCGGCGATTGTCCAAAAACAAATTGGCCATGGCCGGCTTGATCGTCGTTGTTCTGATGTTTCTCGCCTGCTTCCTTGGGCCGCTGTTCTCTCCCTACACCGATAACAAAATCAACATGGCGGCCATGAAACAGGCGCCTAGCTTGCGTCACTGGCTCGGCACAGACGCGCTGGGCAGGGACGTGCTTACACGCGTGCTCATGGCCGGACGCATCTCATTGACGGTAGGACTCGCCTCCATGGTATTGTCCGTATTCATCGGTGCCTTGCTCGGAGCGATCGCAGGTTATTATCGCGGTATCGTCGATCAAGTCATCATGCGCGTAGCCGACCTGCTGCTGACCATTCCGGGCCTGCCGCTGCTCTTCATCTTCGGAGCACTGCTCTCCGAATGGAAGGTGCCCCCGGAATCGCGAATGTACATCGTGATGCTTATGCTCAGTTTCGTCAACTGGCCCGGCATGGCCCGCATGATTCGCGGACAGATGCTGAGCCTGCGGGAGAGAGAATTCATGCAGGCAGCGGTAGTGCTTGGGCTGCGCGACCGACGCAAGCTGTTCCATCATTTGCTGCCAAATATCGTTCCACTGCTGATCGTTATGGCTACGCTTAGCATCGGCGGCTCGATTCTTAGCGAATCGGTGCTCAGCTTTTTTGGCTTGGGCGTTATGCCCCCGACACCAACGTGGGGGAACATGATCGATGCAGCCAACAACATGATCGATTTCCAGACGCACCCTTGGTTATGGATTCCTCCCGGGTTATCCATCTTCCTCACGGTCATTGCCATCAACATTTTCGGCGACGGCCTGCGCGACGTCCTGGATCCAAAACAGAAAAGGTAGGTGATTGCCGAGATGGCCGGCATTTTGGAAATTGACCGCCTGGAAACGAAATTCCAGACGGAAGAAGGTCTTATTACCGCCGTCAACGGTGTAAGTCTTAGCGTACGCGAAGGCGAAACGGTATGCATTGTCGGAGAATCGGGATGTGGGAAAAGCGTCACCGCCATGTCCGTCATGGGGCTGGTCGACGAACAGACAGGGCGCGTTACGCATGGCGAGATTCGTTTCTGCGGCAAAGATTTGCTGCGTGAGAGCAAGGCATCCCTTCGTCATATCCGCGGAAATGACATCTCCATGATTTTTCAGGAACCGATGTCTTCGTTGAATCCTGTGCTGAAAATCGGGCAGCAGCTTATGGAACCACTCAGGGTCCATCTGAAGCTGACGCGAGCGGAGGCCCGTGCACGTGCCATCGAGTTAATCCGGCAGGTAGGGATCTCGCGGCCCGAACAGATTGCCGACAGCTATCCCCATGAGCTTAGCGGCGGCATGCTTCAGCGAATCATGATCGCCATGGCGGTCTCCTGCGGTCCCAAGCTATTGATTGCGGATGAGCCTACGACGGCGCTGGACGTAACTATCCAGGCACAAATTCTTGATATGCTCCGTACCATCAAATCCGAAACGGGCATGTCCATCCTGATGATCACCCATGATCTTGGAGTCGTTGCCGAGATGGCGGATTACGTGGTCGTCATGTATGCAGGCCAGGTGGTGGAAGAGGGAGAAGTCGTACAGCTGTTCGAAAATCCCAAGCATCCTTATACTCAGGGACTGCTCCGTTCGAAGCCCATTCTGAATCAGCGGCACGAGGAACTGTACTCGATTCCTGGTCAAGTTCCGGACCCGCTTTCCCTAACGGACTCCTGTCATTTCCATGATCGTTGCGGGCAGTGCATGCCCATCTGCCGGGAGCGCCCGCCGCGGCTGCGGGACGTGGGCCAAGGACAAAAAGCATCCTGCTGGCTCTATGAGGAGGTAAATGCCCATGAGTGAGCCTCTGTTGGAAGTAAAACGCCTGAAGACGTATTTTCCGATCAAAAAAGGGCTGCTTAACCGCACGACCGGATACGTCAAAGCGGTGGACGACGTCAGCATTACGATCCGCCCGGGCGAAACCTTCGGCCTGGTTGGCGAATCCGGCAGCGGCAAAAGCACGGTTGGACGCACGATCGTTCGGCTGACGGATAAAACCGACGGACAGGTTCTGTTCAAGGGGGCAGACCTTCACGCCTTGTCTCCTCAAGACATCCGGCGGATTCGGCCCCGGCTGCAATTGATATTTCAAGATCCATACAGCTCCCTGAATCCCCGAATACGCATTGGGGACGCTATCGGAGAAGCCCTGCTCGACCACGGACTGAGCGATGCCGGCAATGTACGCGACCAGGTTAAGGAAATATTGGAGGCATGCGGCCTTTCCGTCGCCCACATCGACCGCTTTCCGCATGAATTTTCGGGCGGTCAACGACAGCGGATCGGCATTGCGAGAGCTTTGGTACTGAATCCCGACCTGATCATTGCCGACGAGCCGGTATCCGCGCTGGACGTTTCGATCCAGGCACAGATCATCAATTTGTTCAAACGGCAGCAGCAACAACGGGGCCTTTCCTACCTGTTCATCTCCCATGACTTGAGCGTCGTCGAACATCTCTGCAACCGCATCGGCGTGATGTACCTGGGTTCCATGGTGGAAACGGCGAGCCGGGACGAGCTGTTTCGCAACCCGCTTCATCCATATACCAAAGCCTTGCTGTCGGCAGTGCCCCTGCCGATTCCCAAGCTCAAAAGGGAACGCATCGTGCTGCAAGGAGACATCCCCAGTCCGGTCAACCCGCCGGCTGGCTGCAAATTCCATACCCGCTGCCCGTGGGCACAGGAAGTTTGCTCGCAGCAAGTGCCCGAGTACCGAAATGCCGGCGGCGATCACTGGGTAGCCTGCCATTTGGTATAGGCCTCCTCATCGACTTGTTTCGTGCAATGGTCAAGGGCGCTTCGAGGGTCCGATCCATTGAACTCCCACCGCAGCGCAGATTCCGAAAAAGGCCGCTTAATCATGCTCTATGCATGATTAAGCGGCCTTTCTTCAATCCAAATGCACCCGAACAGCATAACATGTTCTGCAATCCATTCCATTCGCGCCTGTTCTGTTCATGTCAAGGTTCACGTCAAACGACGGGCACGATGCACACCGGGCGCGGTATCTCCAGCTTGAACCCGTTATGGGTCAACCTTCCGTCCTCCTCATCCATTCGGAAGCCTACAATGCTGTCGGTATCCTGATTGGCCACGAGCAGAATGCCTCCGGGCAAAAGGTTGAAATTTCGCGGCGTCCGGCCGATCGTGGATGTCCATTGCGCTGCTTCCAGCTTTCCGGTTTCCTGGTCGATGTGATAGAGCACGATGCTGTCGTCGCCGCGATTGGACGCGTACAGGAATCGTCCGCATGCCGATACGCGAATATCGGCTGCCGTTCCCGTGCCGTCATGCCCTTCAGGCAGTGTGGAGACATGTTGGATGACCGTAAATTCTCCCCTGCGAAGGTCGTACAAATACGCAGAAACCGTGTTGTTCAGTTCATTGACGGCATATGCCCACTTTTCGCTCGGATGGAACACAAGATGCCTTGGACCTGAACCAGGCGGCTGCTTGAGTTCGCGGTGGGTAACAAGGCGTCCCTCCTCATCCAGCCGATAGACGATCATTTGATCCAATCCCAGATCGCACACCACGGCGTATTGGCCAGACGGGTCAGGCTGGATGGAATGCGCATGCGGGCCTTCCTGACGCTCTTTGCTCTCCCCGCTGCCGACATGCTGCACCATTGCGCTCATTTCATCCAGCGTACCTTGATCCCCGACCGGAAACACGTTGACGCTGCCGCTTCCGTAATTGGAGGTCAGGACCCATCGACCATCGCGAGTGACCGACACGTAACAAGGGGACGATCCTTCCGTACGTTTGCGATCCATCAAATGAAGCTCGCTCGTCGCCGGGTCGCGGCGGTACACGAACAATTCGCCCTCCTCCGTTTCACTCGCCGCATACAGGCAGTTGGCCTTCGGGCAGAGCGCCAGATACGAAGGGTTGTCCACGCCTTGCATCCAGTTGACCACTCTCATTTCGCCCGTGTCATTATTCAAGGCGCACAGGTAGATTCCCGGCTGATCGGCAGAAGCATACGTCCCTACATAAAATAACGTCTCATTGTGGATTGACTGTTCCATCGCGTACCCTCTCCTTTGTCTGTCTTTTATCTAAAAACATCTGATCTCTATCCCCCGACGAACCCCATAACTTATGTCTGTCCATTAAAAGTCCACCGGCAATCTTGGCTGTTATGTATTTACCCATCCCAGGTCCATATGCTTCATCCTGATCGATTTTCATCCCCGCTTCATGCCCATGATAACGCGATCGGTTTGGGGATTGACTCCACTGCCGCGCCATTACCATAATACAAGTATGAAACCATATGACAAACTTCTCGCCATGCGCAAATCGGACGGATTTCACCTGCAAAAGCTGATCGTTCTGCCTGACCCGCTGCTGCAAGAAGCCTCCGACCATCCCGTTACCGCCGGACTGCACGTGACCGATATCGGGTATTTCCACAAGGCAGAGCACCATTACCGCAATCGTCCTGCCGGTTGCCCTTCCCATATCATCATGTATTGTGCCGAGGGCACAGGATGGTATTCCGTCGGTGGAAGCGAGCGGCATGAGGTGAATGCAGGCAATCTGGTTGTTCTCCCTGCCAACATGGCTCACGTGTACGGGGCGCATGCGTCCGAACCTTGGAGCATCTACTGGGTTCACTTGCGCGGCACCCTGTCGAACAATTACATCGAGCCGTTGTTGAACGAAGGCGTGACCGCCATGGCTCCCGCCAAAACGCAAAAATGGCTTGAACTTTTTCACGAATGTTACGGTACATTGGAGACCGGTTACTCGATGCAAACGATGATGTATGCCTCCCAGATCGCCGGATACATGCTCGGCATGCTCGCATACGGCTCCGGGACAGATCATGAGTCAATGAGCAGCAAACGGGCAGCCGAGAAATCGGTGCAATACATGCTCCAGCATCTCGAAGGCGCGGTCAGTCTCAAGGAACTAGCGGCTCAAGCCCGCCTGTCCGTCCCTCATTATTCGCAATTGTTCAAGCAGGCGACCGGTTACTCGCCCATCGACTATTATTTGCGGCTCAAAATCCAGCATTCCTGCCGCTACCTTGATTTTACCGATTGGACGGTCAAACAGATCAGCTCGGAGCTCGGGTTCAAGGACCCCTACTACTTTTCACGTCTATTCAGCAAAATGATGGGCCGTTCGCCTACCGAATATCGCAACAAATCGAAAGGATAAATGGCAGCAACCTTTTGAATCCAAGGTTCGTCTAAAGGGGCAAATAGCTTTTAGTTAAAGGGATATCCCCTGGAAAAGAGAGGCGAACCTCAATGAAAAAGAACATTTTAGCCACAGTTGCCGCTGGAGCACTGCTTACCATTTCGCTGGGCGCCGGTCCGATTCATGCCGATCAGGCCAAATTCACCGATATTCAGGGTCTCGCCGGAGCGGACAAGATCGAATCGCTGCATCAGGACGGCCGGATCAAGGGCATCACCGATTCCCTGTTCAAACCAGGGCAGCAGCTCACCACCGCTCAAGGCATACAACTTATTGCGGATGGACTGGACCTCAATCTCGATGCCATCCGTTTCGTCAAACAGCCGCTGCCAAGCGACAGGTTCTCGAAGGTGCTCGACGGGGTATGGTATAGCGACGCTTTTATCCGCGCCCAATATAATGGAATCCAGCTTGAAGCCGACATCGATCCGTCCCAGCCGCTGACGCGCGAGCAGTTCACCATGTTCCTGATGCAAGGCATCGAGAGCAAAGGTGCTCTCCCCATGATCAAAATCAATCCGCTCGACGTTGCTGACGAAGATGAGATTACGCCAAGTTATCAGGGAGCCATCCAGCGTTCCCTCGTATTCAAAATCAATACCCTTGACGAGAACGGCAAGTTCAATCCTAAACAAACGGTCACCCGCGCCGAAGCCGCGGTCATGATGTACAACGCGATCAAACACATGGAGAGCTTCCATGCGCCTCAAATTCCGGAAATGCCGGAAAAATAACGAGGCAAAGCGATGCTTTAATCGATCCATGATACGTGGACAACGCGTCCCGACAAAAGCAATCAAAAAAACGCAAACAAAACGCAAACAACCGCAATTCCATTAACGGACTTGCGGTTTGTTTGCGTATCAAGGGTTATATACGTCTCTTGAATTAAAACGATCCTTTGACAACAACCTCGGACAACGGCAGACGACCCGAAGGACGCGCAGGCTGCGCAGCCTTGCCGATCGTGATCAGCATGTTCGGCACATAACGCGCAGGGATGTTGAACGTTTCAATCAGTTGTTTCGGGTTGTATCCCCCCATCGGGCAGGAATCGTATCCAAGTGCTCGCGCTGCCAGCATGATGTTCTGGGAAGCGAGGGAAGCGTTGCGGATCGCTTCTTCGCGAGCGGTTTGGGGGTTTTCATAGGCTCTGTTGATTTGCCCGACAAGCGCGTCGCGAACCTCGGAAGAAAGGGCTCCCGCCTCTACCGCTTGATCGTAAATGACGGCATTGCGGTTAGCTTCCAAATCTCCCAATACGGCAATCGTCACGGAGCTGTCCGTAATTTGCGACTGGCCATAAGCGATAGGCAGCAATTTTTCTTTATCGGCCTCGGATTCGATCACCAGAAACTTCCAATGCTGAAGGTTCCAGGAGGACGGCGCTTCGCTCGCTGCCGTCAGAATGGCATTCAGGTCGGCTTCCGGCATAACGAAGCCTTTTTCATACTTTTTAACGGCGTGACGCTCGCTGATCACGCGAAGTGTTTCGTTGTTTTCAATGCTGGACATGCAGTTTCCACTCCCCATAAATTGTTATTTAGGTTTGCTTCTTTTTTAAGTTCGCAAGGCACCGGGAATGCACCCGGATAGTTTACCCGCCCTCCGAAAATAACATCAGCGCAGACGATCTCCATCTGTGTTCACGTTATGCCCGGAATGCCCGGGTTTCGTAGTACCAGAGTCCCGGCCGGATCATATCATAAGCGGGTAATCCGTTCTGATTCGCCGATGCGCCGCTTAACGTCCTCAATCGAAATGCCGTCAAAATAAATGCTTAGCGCATTCTCCCCGCCATCATAGATGGAACCCATGACTTCCCGCATATTGGAGGATACGATACATGGCGAATCCAGCTCTCCCGAGCACCAGCTCGGACCGAGCGAACCGCCCGCAACCAGCCTGTACAACTCGCCAAGCTTGATCTCCTTGCTGGCCCGGCTAAGGATATACCCCCCATGTGCGCCTTCCTTCGTTGTCAGATAGCCATGCTTGCGCAGCACGCTTAACACCTTGCGCACTCTCGCCGGATGCGTGCCGACGCTCTGCGACAAGTCTTCGCTATTGGCCATGCACTCAGCCTTCATGGACAGAAAGACGAGACAGTGGACAGCAATCGTAAACTCACTGTTCATTTTTTTTTACTCCTCTCCCGGCAGCAAACTCCGGTGAACTTCAGCCCCAAGGCAAGTACAACTGTCATTATAGGAATGACAGTTAAGGTTGTCAACTTTGGCCATTTCTGCCCCGATCGGGTCCGAAAACAAAAAAAGCGAGCCGATCGCTTCGCGAAGGGCTCCAATAAGATAGACATATGAAAGGGCTTACGAGACTATTATAATCGGTAATCCATATTTTGAAAACGCTTTTTTCGCAAAATAATCCTTCCTTTTATTTTTGTCGAAAGTTCCCGTTGCAAAAACTAATCACATTAGTTATATTACTAATATCATTAGTTTTCGAGGAGGAATGCTCCATGCGCATGACCCGTGAACATCATGTCATCCAGGTTTCGTTTCTGCCCCGTCTCTTTCCCGTCAACGTATATCTTGTGGAAGAAGAGGACGGCTTAACATTAATTGATGCAGGCATGCCCTTCAGTTACAAAGGGATTCTGAAGGCGGCCGGATCATTAGGCAAACCGATTACCCGCATCATTCTGACCCACGCCCATGGCGACCATGTAGGCGCACTCGATCGCCTGCACGAGGCCCTGCCGGATGCCGAAGTGTGCATCTCTTCTCGCGATGCCTTGCTGCTGAAGGGCGACGCCTCCCTGCTGCCTCACGAGCCCCAGACCCCTGTTCGGGGCAGCGTGCCGAAAGGCATCCGCACCCGTCCGGACCGGGTGCTGGAAGATGGCGACCGCATCGGCTCCCTGGTCGCCATCGCCACACCAGGCCATACGCCGGGGCATATGGCCTTCATGGATACGCGCAGCCGCGTGCTGATCGCCGGCGACGCGTACCAGTCGCGCGGCGGCCTGGCCGTGTCCGGCCGCCTGCGCCCGCTCTTCCCGTTCCCCGCGCTTGCGACCTGGAACGGGGAACTGGCCCTGGCCAGCGCGAAGCGGCTGGCCGAGCTGGAACCGTCCGTGCTCGCCGTAGGCCACGGACGGATGCTGCGCCAGCCCGCGGCGGCGATGCGGGCAGCCGCGGCTGACGCCGAGCAGCGGCTGCGCCCTGCCGGGGGGCGCGTATGAGCCCCCGGCAAGGACTGGATCGCGGCGCATTGCTGAACGCCGCGATCCAGCTCGCCGACAGCGACGGCTTCCAGGCGCTGACGCTGGCCGCCCTGGCCCAGCGGCTGGGCGTGCGCTCCCCGTCGCTGTACAATCACATCAGCGGTCTTCCGGGGCTTCGCCAGGAATTGGCGCTGATGTCCGTGCAGCAGCTCGGCCACGCCCTAACGCTCGCTGCCGCTGGCCGTTCCGGCGGCGAGGCCATCCAGGCCATCGCTGCAGCCTACACTGCCTTTGTCCGTGAGCACCCGGGGCTGTATGAAGCCTCCTTCCATGCGCCGGACCGGGACGAACCGCAGCTTGCTGCCGCGAGCAGTGCCACCCTGGATCTGCTGCTGCGAACCCTGCAGCCTTATCCATTGACCAAGGCCGAGGCCTTGCATGCCGTGCGCGGCTTGCGCAGCCTGTGCCATGGCTTTGCCTCCATCGGCGCCCAAGGCGGATTTGCCATGGATTTCGATCCTGGCGAGAGCCTTCGCCTCACCGTGGCAGCATTCCTGAACGGGCTGCAGCACATGGGTAAGATGCAATAGCTTCAAGCACGCAGTCCATGATGCATGATTGGAAACATCCGAACGGCCGCTTCCGGCAATCAATAGCCTAAGCGGGCCGTTCTTTTTGTCCCTTTGGACCGAAATCGGCTTTTCCCGGTCTATCACGTTTTCCACATTCATACCCTTCTTCTACGGATTCACTCTTCGTTATCCTCATACTAAGGCTGCGACCCGACCGCGCGTTCCGCTTCCCGCAAGATCGTTTTCATCATGGGCACGTATGCCTTCCAATACATGACGTCAGGCACGCCCTTCCGGTTCGGAGTCAGCCAGTTCCTGATGACGTCCCAGCCTTTGATTCTGCGCCAAAACGAATAGTTGTTCAACTCGTCAAACGAACCGGCCATATAGTATGTCCGTACGTTGTCGTCATGCCGGATCACGGCCGGGAATTCCAAAGGAATGCGGGCATCCTGCAGCTTTTGGCGCCCGGCATCCGTCAATCCCGTCCTGAACCAGGCCTTCACCGCGTCTTTCGAATCCGGCTCTACAATATCGAACCAGTTGTCGTAGTGAATCCGTTCATCAATGCCGCTCCAATTCGTTCCCTCCTGGGTAAAAGCAAGCCCGCTATCCTCGGTTCGCATATCTGTTCCGTGGCACAATACAACGATCGATCCGTCCTCGTGCATAAGCAGCAGACCCGATCCGGAATACGGCCATTTCGCCCGCGTCTCGGCTTCGTAACGTTTCATCACTTGCTCCGGCACTTCATCCGAGCTTTGCAAATGCGATATGTATTTCCCCCGCCAACCGCTGCTCCTTACATGCATCAGCTCGTAAAACTGCTTTTGGGCCGCCGGGGATAACGTATTTGACAAAGTTCCATACTCGGCAACGACCAGAACTCCTCTGGACGCCGCCTCACGGATTTTGCCGATATCCTGCTCCGTGATTCCTTCCCGTGCACTCGATTCGTTTAAACCCGTACTCCCTTGTCGGTTCAAAGAAGACGTTACATAAATGATATCCGTATCGGTCATGATGTCTTCGGGCAACCGCCGGCTCACGGACGGTGAATAGGTCGTAGCCCGGTCCGCATCATTTTCGTCGTACATATATCGTTCCCCGTTCTTTCGGACGATTTTTTGCTGATTGAGCAACCAGATCAAACCTTTATGTTCCGGATTGGGAGACTCTGATGCCCCTTTGTCGATAATCAGGACTTCAAGCGGAGTTGATGCCTCGGATTGCCACCAAATCCAGGGGATGGCCAGTACGATCGAGAAGGTTGTCAAAGAAGCCATCACCCATACGGATGACCTGTGAGTTCTTTTCATGCTGCGTCTTCCTCCATATTCGTGTCAAAGTCTCACCAAGGTCTGCACGTTTTCATGATCTGCGTTTGCTCTCATGCTGCTGTGCCCGGAACGAAAGTTATTCCTCCATCGCCGAATAAACGGTACCGCTTTGGTTGAAAATAAATGCAAATTTTGTAATTCCTCGATTTGAAGTATTCGATAAATGACACACTTAGCATTCTATCGGCTTTATCTCTTTGTGATATAATAGAAATCATAGATTCAAGCAACTTTTTTGCAGATCCGCTGGGCGGGTCAAACTATTCTTCCGGAAAGAGGGATATTTCCGTGGCTCAGATCAGTCCGTTATATCTTCAAATCGGCGCAACCGTCGGTATGCTTGTCATGGCACTGCTCGCTATCTTCATTCGCATGAAGGCAAGCCACAGGCCGGTAACCATTCGTAAAATTTTGATTCCCCCGCTCGGCATGAGCACCGGGTTCCTTATGTTTGTCGTGCCCGAGACGCATGTTCCGTGGTTGTGGGCATTGATCGCCTTGCTCGTTGGCTGGTTCATCTTTTCGTACCCGCTCATACGGAGCACCAAGTTCGAACGGATTAACGGCGAGATTTTTGCCACTCGTTCGCGCAGCTTTGTTTTTATTTTGCTCGGCCTGCTCGCCGTGCGTCTTATTCTTCATGAAGTCATCCAACGTTACGTCACCATACCGCAGACGGGCGGACTTTTTTTCCTGCTGGCTTTCGGCATGATCGTGCGCTGGCGCGTATATATGTATAAACATTATCAGGAAGTCATTGCCTCGGATGCGGCAACCCGATAAACCGACAAAAGACACGTCTTTCGCGCTGCATTGGCGAATGACGTGTCTTTTGTCATAGGTCACGATTTCGGCTCTTCCCGACTTCATCGCTATTCGGGATCCGCGACCTTAACGAGCTGTTTGCCGAGATTGTCGCCCGTAAACAATCCGATGAACGCTTCCGGCGTACGTTCAAACCCTTCGACAATGTTTTCCTCATGCCGAATAAGCCCATCAGCAAGCCATTTGGCCAATTTGGCTCTTCCTTCCTTGAAGGATTTGGCATAATCGCCCAGCAAAAAACCTTTCATCAGAGCCGTATTGGTCAGAAGCAATGTCTGCGGGCGCATGCCAACGTCGGGCTGCTTCAGATTATAGGCCGAAATTTGCCCGCACAACGGAATCCGCGCATTCCGGTTGATATGGCGGAGTACCGCATCGGAAATGTCGCCTCCCACATTGTCGAAATAAACATCGACACCTTCCGGGCAAGCGCGTTCGACCGCTGCCGACATATCCTGCTCCCGTCTGTAATTCAGCACCTCGTCGAATCCGAGTTGTTCCTTCAAATACGCGCATTTTTCGTCCTTACCCGCGATCCCCACGACGCGCGCCCCTTTGATTTTTGCGATCTGTCCTGCGACCATGCCGACCGCTCCGGCGGCGCCGGAAATGACGACCGTTTCGCCGTCTTGCGGCTTGCCGATATCTTCAAGCCCGAAATACGCGGTCAGTCCGGTCAGACCCAGCACGCCTAGATACGCCGTGATCGGTGCCTCTCCCGGCTCGATCAGGGAAATATCGGCCGTGTTTACCGCAGCGAATCGCTGCCATCCCCACATCCCGGTCACAAGATCTCCCTTGCGCAGGTTCGGTTCCGACGAATCAACCACCTGACCGATGACTCCACCTTTGATGACCTCATCCAGCGCGTAAGGGGGCGCATAAGACTTGGCATCCTTCATGCGGCCGCGCATATATGGATCAACGGACAAATATAACGTGCGAACCAGCACCTGTCCGGCTTCAGGCTGCGGCAGGGGAGACCAGATAAATCGAAAATTGTCCCTGGTCGGCTCACCTTCCGGACGCGATGCCAGCACAATCTGTTCATTTTCGGACAACTGAATGACCTCCTTGCTGTCAGTAGACCGTACCGGCCTTTGTGGCCAGGGCTATCCTGGCCCTGGCCAATTATGTTCCTGACTCCTTAACAGTTTAAACCGAAACAGGCGGATCACAAACGTGTCCGCCCGACTTTCGCCAAATATCGTGGTTTTGAATGTGCAATCTATTATTGAGCCGTCAGAATAATTGGACCGTCAGCCGTAATGGCGATGGTGTGCTCGTATTGCGCCGAAAGGCTTCCATCCTGCGTGCGCGCTGTCCAACCGTCGGAATCCAGCTTGCTGCGATAGGTTCCGATGTTCAACATCGGCTCGATGGTAATCACCATGCCTTCTTTGAGACGCGGCCCGCGATGCGGTGGTCCGTAATGAGGCACCTGCGGTTCCTCATGCATTTTCTCGCCGATGCCATGCCCAACGAATTCGCGCACGACGGAAAGTCCTTCGCCTTCGGCATATACCTGGATTGCATGGGAGATGTCTCCGATGCGGTTGCCGACTACGGCCATTTCAATGCCTTTGTACAGGGATTCCTTGGTGACGTCCAGCAAATGCCGGGCTTCCGGGCTTACCTGCCCAACCGCATAAGACCAAGCCGAGTCGGCAAGCCAACCGTTCAGATTGACAACCATGTCAATCGTGACGATATCTCCGTCCTTCAGCACGTATTTTCCCGGAAAACCGTGACAGATCACATCATTGACGGACGCGCACGTGGCAAATTGATAACCGTTGTATCCTTTCTGCTCAGGCGTTGCCCCATTTTTCTTCATAAAAGCTTCGGCAAACTGATCGATTTCCTGGGTCGTGATTCCCGGACGAATCATCTTGGCGATTTCTCTATGGCATGCAGCCAGAATCTCTCCGGCCTTTTTCATATTCCCGATCTGTTCATTCGTCTTCAACGTAATCATGATAACTTCTCCTTGTCCGTAATTAATCTGTTCTTTCCTCTATTCTACTCTCGAAACGCTCAAAAACAAAAAAATCCGCAACATCATCAACAATCTATTATACGATATCCCGTCAATGCAATGAATACACTTTTCTGAAAACATTGGATCCATCCGCATTCCGCAAAGACGAATCGTGCTAAAAAAACCGAAACCGCCCCCGTCGAAGCAACGTATATTCGCATATACGGCCGAAGACGAAAGGAGGGGAAACTGATGCTCAGAAAAATGTTAGGCAAGCTTCTCGATTCCAAATCTTCTTCCCACCGCAGACATTATGGCAGCTCCTCGGGAAAACGCGTCTACAGGCGCTACAGCAGTTCTTCCGGGAAGCATGCATACCGGCGTTATTCTTCGTCGGACATGAAGCACCGGGACAGCCGCCACGGCTCCAGCTATTACAAAAGCAGAAAATATAGTTCCAGTTAATATACAGCGTTCATCGGATATGTATGCGACGCATCCGGCGGCGTAATTGCTGAAAGGAACTCGCGCCCGGCGGTTGTTATCCGGTGAGTGCAAAACAAGAGGTGCCCTGCCAGCCGCATCGCGGTTGGAGAGCACCCTTTTTATTCGGATCATGGCAGCCATTGCATCAGATCACCTTTACTTTTTTACCAGAAAAATAATTCACTTCGTCTCCTCAAGCATATCCCGAACTTCGGCCAAAAGCTCGGGCACGCCGCCTTCATAACCGGGCCGAAGCCCTAACAGCCTTTCCAGCATGACTCGCATGGATGGCGAGAGATCAAGCTCTTCCTGCCAGCTTGCAGGAGCTTTCCCCTTTTCCGGTTCAAACGCGGAATACAACATGAACAACAGAAAATGCCCCACATCCTGAAGATCCTGATCCGCAATCGCCGGCTCGTCCTCCGGTAAAGGAACGTCCCGCATTCGCCGTTTCAATTCCGGCAGGAGCGGTTCCCCCATGCGCCGCGCCAGGCCGAAATCAATCAAATGCACCTGGCCGTCACGCAGGATGACGTTGGGGATGCGTACATCGCCATGAATGTATCCCTGCTGATGCACATGGTTTAACGGTCCGAGCAGACGACCCACCAGTTCAAGACACTCCTGTTCCGAATAGACGCACCCCTGCTCGAAGATGCACTGCTCCAGCGTTTCTCCGCGTACATACTCCGCAGCCAGGTAGTTCCGGCCGAGGTAACTGAACGATTCGAGCAGCTTGGGGATGAAAGGATGCTCCAGACGGCCCATCACTTCCGCTTCCCGCTCAAGCAGCCTCACCGAAAGCGTTCCTTTGCTGGGCTTCGACTCCTTCAATGCGACTTCCTGCCCCGTATGTTCATCCGTGCATAAATAAGCGAGTCCGTAACTACCCATGCCAAGGAGTCGGGTAACGGTGTACCTTTCGGCAATGGTTGTGCCCTTCCTCCGGGGTCGGTCTGTCCAAAATCCGATCCATCGTTGCCAGCTTCGCCGCAGTCCCACATGTCCTCCTACATCGCAGCCGGGATTCGAATTTGTCATCAGTGGCGTGCAAAATCGTACCCGGCCCGTCTTCTGGTATCGTATGGAGACTATTATATCAGGCAGCGTAAGCAGAGGAATAGCACGGGCGGACAACGATGTTCGTCACGCCTCTTTATGTTTTTTGGGCAACAACCCAAACAACATCCGCAACGACACCCCCTTGGATTTGCGTTGTCTCCCCTGGTAACTGCGCAGATTGGTAACCAGCTCACGATCCCGCTCTTCCTCCAATTTGTCATTCATCCATTGCTGCTGCTTGTCCATCTGCCCCAGCAATTCCTCATATACGGCGGCAAGCTCCCCAATTTTTGCTTCAAGTTCATTGACCCGCTCCTGCAGCTGCGTCTGCTCATCCTTCGGTTCCACGGCCCCATGCGTCACTTCGCTGACCAGCTGCCCCAACCCTTCCACCATACGGGAATGGACGGAGGATGCCGCCACTTCCGGAAAAAGCGATGGCATGGACAATGGCGCGGCAGCCTCGAATGCAGGCTCCCCGCTGCCACCCACAACCTCGTGATCGGCTCCCTCCCGCCCACTGTTGGAAACGTCCATTTCATCATTTGTCTCATCAGGTTCGGGACCGTCATCGGCACGCATATCATTGGCCAGGACGGTTACTACGGCATCGGCAAGCGGCATATTGTGCTCTCGCAGTTCCATCATCAGTCTTTCAATGCACTCCACGTCCTCTGTTTTGAACAGACGCGATTTGTTCGCGGCTCGTTCAAAGCGGTATCCCCGTTCTTCCAGCGCCGCTGCATATTTACGAAGAGTGCTGGCCCCAATTCCCAGACTCTTGGCTGTTTCCGTCGTTGCTCCTGCTTCTTCAATCATTTGAAATTCCCTCCCGTTATCGAAGTCTTTGACTACCAAAGGACATAGCTTCAGCGTTCCTCTTGGGGAACGTTCATCGGATCGGGCAACAGTTAAACAAGCTCAATCATGCTGTTTTCATCATTTGCCGTATGTATTCGTGAATTCATGGAATAATCCCTTTGACGGTTTTCTTCTGTTTCTGGGGATTCATAAGAACTTTTGTCAGTCGCTTTTTTCGAAACATTCCCGCCTGTTTCGACTTAAGCCACATATGCCGTCGTGTCGAACGCTGCAAATGCAAATGCTGTCATTTTGCTTCGACACCCGTGTTGAAATCAGACATTTTCAGGGGTACATGCCTCGAAAAAAGGGGAGGTTACCTATTTCCATCGCAATTCGTGTCAATTTTGTTAACCTCATTACCCCACTACGCTCCCGCGATAACGGGAATCATTGCTGTAAAGCATTTTCATGTGTTATCTTATGTAACGTATATTTGGAATCCGACATATTTTATAAGACCTTACTTAACATAATGCATGTTATGAACGGATTATATTCGAAAACGGAGGTTGAACGAGGTGTTAGGCAGATCAGGTAAAGTAGCGGTGATCGGGGCGGGTTTGGTTGGTTCAAGTTGTGCTTATTCAATGATTAATCAGTCCATATGCAGGGAAATCATGATGGTTGACCGGACATACGACCGCGCAGTTGCGCAAGCGCTCGATTTTTCCCATTGCATGGACTTTACGCACAATCGCACCAAGGTGTACGCGGGAACGTATGCCGATTGCACCAGCATGGACGTTATTGTGCTTACGGCCGGAGCCAACCCCAAGCCGGGGCAGACACGCCTTGACCTTCTGGAGGAGGCCGAGGCCATCACCAAAGATATCGTGCTTCCGATCATGGACAGCGGGTTCCAGGGTATTTTTGTCGTTGCAGCCAACCCGGTTGACGTCGTCACTTATATGGTTTGGAAGCTGTCGGGCTTGCCGCGCGAACGCGTCATCGGCACGGGAACTTCCATCGACTCGTCCAGGCTCAAAACCTTGCTGTCCGAAGTGTTCTCCATTGATCCGCGCAGCGTGCACGGATATGCCCTCGGGGAACATGGCGAGTCCCAGTTCGTCGCCTGGTCCCACGTGACGATCGGCGGCAAGCCGATCATGCACATTTTGGAGCAGCACAAGGAGCGTTTCAAACATCTCGATCTCGACGATATCGCCCGCAAAACGAAGGATGCGGGATGGGAAATTTTCACGCGCAAAGGCTCCACGCAGTTTGGTATCGGCAACGCCCTCGCCCACATTACGCGTTCCATTCTGAACGACGAGCACAAAATCATTGCCGTATCCGCCATTCTGGACGGGGAATACGGACAGAAAGACGTTTGCGTTGGGGTACCAGCCATTATTAGTGGCAATGGCATCCAGGAAATCATCGAGCTGCATCTCCATGAAACGGAACGTGAGAAATTCGAACGTTCGTGCAGCATTTTGTCCGGGAGCATCCGTCGATTAACGTTGGCATAACGATTTTTCATAACATAAAACAATAAGCCAGGACACCCCTCGCTGTACGGGGCCCTGGCTTATTGTTTTTTTGCGCCCAACCAACGCTGTTCAGTTCCCTTTCTCGAAAATGTCCGACGTAAACTGCTCGACTGCCAGGCTTATTTCCTTGTATTTCGTCCAGTGAAGGTAATGGCCGCCTTCCATGACGATGATTCGGCTGACAGAATCGTCCGGCAATTGAGTCTGATAGAACGTCACGTTGGTCTTTCCATCCTTTGCATCCCTGTTTTCTTTTGTTGTAAAAATCAGGACGGGAACATCCGGGGGAAATGCCATGTCGGCGGTCTTGGCCACGTTACTGCCAATTTCGTTCGTTTCATCGATGATGTTTCGGTTGGTTCCCTTCCATGCCGTAATTGCCCTCATCTTATCAAGATTCGCAACCGAGTACAGCCCCTCTTCCGCCCTTGGCAAAAAGTCTGCCGGATTGATGAGCATAGCCAACCTGATCACGCCGGTCGGAGCTGCCAGACCCATGTACGAAGGTGCGGTAGGCGCGCGCTCGCCAAAGTATGCCAACGCCTGGGGCAATGTTGGATCGATGCCAATGACCGCCCTGACCTCATCCGGATAACGGTTGGCGTAGTACATGCTGTAGATACCAGACATGGAATGGGGCATCAGAATATAAGGACCTTCGATCCCTGACTTTTTCAAAGCCGTTCGCAGCTCCTCCACGATGTTCTCCACGGTCCGCTCCTTGTGGGTCACATCGCTCCAGCCGTAACCAAAGCCCTCCACGATAACCACTTTGTTCCTCTCAGCCAGCTCGTTGATCAACGGTTCAAAATCCAGCACGGGGGCCGGCGTACCGAGTCCGCTCAACAACACGATCGTTTGCTTCCCGGCGCCTTTCGCGTAGACATGCATCTTTTCACCGTTTACTTCGATGAATGTCCCCATGGGAGGATACTTTCCTTTTTCATAAGCTGTAAGCACTTGGTGAATAACCACCCACAGAACAACGAATGAGACAAGGAGCAATATGATTTTCAAGACCACGGCCCGCAAACGTTTTATAGTTGTATTCATTTTCATCGACCTGTACCTGCGTTCAAATTTCTTTACGCCGGAAATACAGCAGCCCGATCAGCAGGAAAAATACCGCGCTTCCGCCAACCACGGCAATCAACGTGCCGAGCGGCACATTATACGCGCCAAAGCCGCCGCTTCCTGTCGGCATCATCAACAGCATCGGCTGCGCCCATGGATAATACGGACCATAAGTCGCCGAATTGATGATCAGAATATTCGGCACGGTCAGGCCGAAATTCAACGCGAGCGGTGCGGCGAAGCTGCTCCACACCAACGATACGAACATTTGCAAAGCAGCTAACGGCAGAGCGGCGAACAGTCCCAGCAGCAGATGGCCTGCAAGGAGTCCCCACGGGACAGGCTGCGTAAAGCCATGGAACATGCCTCCAAGCACGATGGACCCGAGCATCAAACACTGCGTGAGTGCAAGCAGCACCATCACGACGGTCAATTTGGCTGAGTATACGCCTGTGCGCGTTAGCGGGAGGACAAGCATTTGTTTCCATCCGCCGCCGGCATGTTCGAAGCGGCAGACGAACGAGGCAAACACGCCCGTTAACATAGGAAATAACAGCAAGCCGTGCAAGGAAAGCATCGCGTTCATCAACACGGCCCAGTTTCCGCCCGGCGTGGCGGTGATCCCAAGCAGCAGCGCAAGCAGCGGGCTGACGAGAATCAGGAGCCATATCGGCGATTTCCCCATTTTCAGCCGCTCGGACGAGAGGATTCGAAAATATGTCGTCGCAAAGTTCATCCTAGGCCACATCCTTTCGACTGAAGTGGACCATGCCAAGCAGCAGGATCAACAATCCCGCACCAATGCCCATACCCGCAAACATCAAGGGATTCGGACCGCTCCAAGCCATCTGGGACCAAGCGAGCGGGAAATATGGGGAAAGGGACAACGAAAACAAGCCTACGATGGCCAAAACAATGCCAAGGGTTACCGGCAGCGCCTGGTTTTTGCTGACCGTGGTCAACCAAAATTCAAGCGACAATACCGGCAGCGCCCCAGCAAGCGGCATCAATCCGAGCGTGATCGCCTGTCCCCACGGAATACTTCCCGCATCGAATCCAAGCACCAATCCAAGGACGACGATGCCAGCGGTCAGCAACAAACACGAAATGATCAGCAGCACGCAAGCAAGCAAAAATTTGCCCGTGTATACGGCCGTTCTGGAGATCGGCATGGCCAAAAGCTGCTTCCACGAACCCTGTTCATGCTCAACGCCCGCGATCATCGAACTGAGCACCGTTGCGCCCAACATCAGGGCGAGCGGCACGAACATCACCACGTTTTCGAGCAGCCCTCCCCACAGATCGGCCGCGTATTGTTCCTTCAAGTAATCGAGCCTCAAACCGAAGTTCAGCGCCTGCATCGCGGTCAGTCCGATCGGTGCCAGAAAAACGAGAAACCAAATGCCCTTGCCGCGTATCTTCAGCCAATCGGAAAATAGCGCCCGCCCTGTCATATGGAAGCCCCCTCGCCGATCACGCGCATGAAGAGGTCCTCCAAGGATTGGCGATGCTCCTCCACGCGATACACCGCATGATCCCGTTCCACCAGGCGGCGAACGAGCAAGGCGATGGCGCTATCGTCCATGTAAGGGAACGTCAGCATTGACCCCTGGCGTTGGCCGAACTGTCCTTGCTCCCGCGCCAGCTTCATCGCTTCTTCCGGCTCCGACACCGTCAGACATATGGAACTGCCTGTCTGGTTATGCAAGTTCGCGATGGTATCCTGCAAGACCATTTTTCCGTCACGGATAATGCCGACCCGGCTGGCCATCTGCTCCACTTCGCTGAGCAAGTGACTGGACACGAGGACCGTGATGCCGTGTTCCAAGGGCATGCGTTTGATCAGTTCGCGGATCTCTTGAATGCCTGCCGGGTCCAGACCGTTCGTCGGCTCGTCCAAAATGAGCAGCTCCGGCTGGCATAACAGCGCGCTGGCAATGCCGAGACGCTGCTTCATGCCCAGCGAATACCCTTTGACTGACCGTTTGGCGTCCCGAGTCAGGTCAACAATCGAGAGCACTTCGCTAATCCGCGATTTGGGCGCGCCCAAAATCCGGCGCAGGGCTTCCAAATTTTCGACCGCATTCAGATGCCCGTAATAGGACGGATATTCGACGAGCGAGCCCACACGCCGCAAAATGTCCATGCGATCCTTGCGGATGTCTTTATCAAAGATGCGAATGACGCCCTTCGTCGGCTTGATCAGGCCGAGCAGCATGCGGATCGTCGTTGTTTTGCCGGCGCCGTTCGGGCCGAGGAAACCGTAGATGTCTCCTTTTTTAATCGTCAAATCAAGTTCCCGGACCGCTGCGCGGTCGCGATATGTTTTCCACAGGTTGGCGGTTTGAATAATGTTTTCGCTCATGGTTTAATCACCTCGAAACCCATATTAAAGGCTCAAGGTTAAAAGCCGGGGTGCCCGAAGTTTAAGTTTAGTTTAAAAAACGCGTTCCCGGGGATGTCACTAGTTAACGCTGCTGTAGATATAAATCGCAACACCTTGCGCCGAACTTTCCACGCGCTTGCGCAGCCCCATTTCGCGAATGAGCAGATCGACGATGGATAAACCAAGCCCCGTTCCTCTGGTCTCGGACTCCTTCTGCATACCTGGGCCGGCATCACGCACCACGATGACCCGTTGACCCTTGATTTCTTCCGTGGCGATGCCGATGTACCGGCCTGCGGCTGCATGCCGCACCGCATTTTGAAACAGATTGTCCAGCACGCGCCTGAATCCCTGTTCATCCACGCGCCAAATCAAAGATTCGTCCGGCAGATCAATGTCGATCTCGAATTGCTCCCTCTCCCATACCGGATACCAGGATGCCGCCATTTCCCTCACGATACGCAAAACGTCCTTATCCTCCAGCTTCAGCGTATATTTTCCGCTCGCCAACAAATTGTAAGAGAGCATGTTGTCAATGAGTCCGCCCAGGTCGTCCATTTTAGCTTCCATTCGCATCAACGCACGGAGCCCGTTTTCGCTGAGCGCTTCCTTGTGCAAAGCATGCATATGGCCCCGGATGACGGTAAGCGGCGTGCGCAAATCATGGGAAAGCCCAGCCACAAGCCGCTTGCGCAGCTGTTCCTCTTCCCGCTCCCGGTGCCGGCTATCCGTTAGTTGGTGCACCATCTGATTAAACGATTCCTCCAGCTGGCCGATTTCATCTGATGCACGGACGTTGACAGGCAGCGGAATGCCTTCTTTGCCCGGATCCACCATCGCCGTTTGCAGCCGAATCAGCCGCTTGCGAATGCGGGCAAAGAACAGGACCGACATCAAGATAAAGAACAGGAACACGATGCCCATAAACGTAAGCAAATACAAAAACTCCCAAGGTTCGCTGCGCTGCATCTCCAACATATGTCGCGGCATCTCGATGACCATAAACCCCTGCCCTTTGTCCACATTCCCGCCGCCCACAAAAGCGACCGCCGTCAACGGGTCGCGGTAGGAAGCATCCTTCATGAACTGCAGCATGTCGGACGCTTCCCAGACAGCGGGAATAAGGGTAACTTCCGTTCGCTGTTCGCCAAGCATCCACTTCAATCGAGTCTCCGCTTTAGCTGCATTTTTCGTTACAGCCACTTCCACGCCGGTTCCCGGCAGAATTAGCTCGGTCTCCCCTTTGCCGTTAACCCGGTATATCGAAGACTCGGGATAATCGTCATGCAGCTTCCTTAGCCGTGCATCCACTTCCTTCGGGGGAACCCCGTCCAGCCTCCGACCTTCGCCGATCCACATTTTCCCGAATCCCGTTGCATCGCCATACGGAGTCTGGTCCACATGATGGTTTGTGTAGTTGGCAATGACGGCATATGTTACAGAAATGATTGGGAGGACGACCGGAACAAATAATACCGCACATAAAATGAGCAGAATATAACGGGACATCAAGGAACGCGTCCACCGGAGCTTGCGCACGTTCTCCGATTTGCCCTTTCGAGTCTGGCGGGGCGCTTCTACTGTAGTCCGTTTCCGCCAACGGCGAATCATGGTTTTTTCACGCGATATCCAACGCCGCGCACCGTTTGCAAAATCGTCGGATTCGCCGGATCGCGCTCCAGCTTCTCCCGCAGATGGCGAATATGCACCATTAACGTCTTGTCGCCGTCAAGGTAAGGTTCGTTCCATACCGCTTCGTAGATCTGCTCCTTGGTTCGGATCATGCCCATGTGCCGGAGCAGGTAGGCGAAGATGTGATACTGTTTTCCCGATAAAATAATCTCTTCTCCCGTTTCTTCATTGACGATCCGATGATCCTGCTCATGGATGGAGAGGTGCTCCAGCCTGATCGTTTGACCGGACGCCACTGCGGTACCCGACTTGCGCAACTGGACCTCGATTCGGGCGGCCAACTCATCCGGATGAAACGGTTTGGTCACGTAGTCGTCCGCGAATTCAAGCCCGTGCAGCTTGTCGTCAATCGACGTCCGGGCCGAAAGCATGACGATCGGGACCGCGGGATGTTCCTTTTTGAGTCGTTGCCCTACCGTGAATCCGTCCAATCCGGGCAGCATCACGTCGAGAATAATCAAGGAGCATCCATTTGCCGCCTCCGTGGCTCCTTCGCCGCTTGCGAGCCAAACGACGTCATATCCTCGTTCTTCAAGGTCATCCCTGACCCATGCGGAAATTTCGATGTCGTCCTCAATGTATAACAATTTTGGTTTCATGCGTATCATCGTTTCCTTTCTGCTTCTTTGAGGTAATATATCTCAATTATACCTAAACTGCCGATATCACGTCGGTTCATGTTCATTATGATTGGAGGAATGCATCACATGCTGCTGGAAGCCATCTATCACCAATCCAAACGCAATTGGGCCTATGCCTACGACAAAGATACGATTCGTCTCCGGCTTCGCGCCAAAAAAGACGATCTCACCGAGGCCCTTGCGCTGACCGGGGACAAATATGCCTGGGAAGAAACGAGAGCCTTGATTCCTTTAAGCAAGTATGCCTCCGATTCCATGTTTGATTACTTCGAAGGAGAGGTCAAGCCGCCCTATCATCGGCTGAAGTACGCCTTTTTGCTCAAAAGCGGGCAAGAGCAGATCTGGATGACCGAAACCGACTTTCAAGAGGAGGAGCCTGACGATCCCGGCCGCATGTTCCAGTTCCCGTACATACATCCCGGAGCCGTTTTTGAACCGCCGGATTGGGTCAAAGACGCCGTATTCTATCAAATATTCCCCGAACGATTCGCCAATGGCGATCCTTCCCGGAATCCGAAGGACATTGAACCATGGGGCAGCGAACCTACGCCTTTCAACTTTTTCGGCGGAGATTTGCAGGGTGTCATGGACCATCTCGATTATTTGAGCGAGCTCGGCATCACGGCCATCTATTTCACTCCGATTTTCCAAGCAACCACAAACCACAAGTACGATACGGAAGATTATCTGAAAGTGGATCGCCATTTCGGAGATGCGGAAACGATCAAACGCCTGGTGGAACAGTGCCATAAGCGCGGAATCAAGGTGCTCCTCGATGCGGTGTTCAACCATTCCGGCAAAACGTTCGCTCCCTTCGTCGACGTACAACAGAACGGGTCGAAATCCCGTTATGCGAACTGGTTTCACGTTCATGAGTTTCCCCTTGACGTGAAGGACGGCGTACCCACGTACGATACTTTCGGTTTTGAGCCGCATATGCCGAAGCTGAACACGGAAAATCCCGAGGTCAAGGAATATCTGCTCAAGGTCGCGGAGTATTGGATCAAGGATGTCGGAGCGGACGGATGGCGGCTGGACGTGGCCGACGAAGTCAACAATGCGTTCTGGCAGGATTTCCGGCGCGTGGTCAAGCAAGCCAACCCGGATGCCTACATTTTGGGCGAAGTGTGGAACGAAGCTTCGGCATGGCTGCAGGGCGACCAATTCGACGCCGCGATGAATTATCCGTTCACCGAAGCCGTTAACCGCTTTTTTGTGATGGGAAAGATGCATGCGGATCAATTCGTGCATGCCATGGCAAAACAATTGTCCAGATATGTACACCAGGCCAGCGAGGTTGCATTCAACCTGCTGGACAGCCACGATACGCCAAGGCTGCTCACGTTGGCTCAAGGGGATAAACGCAAGATGAAGCTGGCAGCCTTGTTCCAGTTCAGCTACATGGGAGCCCCCTGCATCTATTACGGGGATGAAATCGGTCTGGAGGGCGGGGGAGATCCCGAATGCCGCAGATGCATGGAATGGGACGAAGCGAAGCAAGATCGAGAGCTGCTGGACTTCTACAAAACAATCATTGCGCTTCGCCATGCCCATCCCGCCCTGCGTGCGAAAGGCAGCATCCGCTTCCCGCAAGCAAGCCCAGGCGGCAGCCAGCTGGTGCTGGAGCGGCAAAGCGACGAGGAACGCATTCTCGTGTTATTCAACCGCTCCGAAGAAACGGCCATGTTCGAGCTTGAAGCAGGCGAAGGAGAATGGGCCGATTTGTTGGAGAGCGACCACCGGATCGCCCTGGAAGGAGGCACGCTCGCCGTGGAGCTTCCCGCCTATGGATATGCCGTTCTGGGAACCACGCCGCTGAAACCCGAGTAAGTGCCCCATGCTCAAAAAAGCCGATGCGGCTCTTCCTATGGAAGAACTTGCATCGGCTTTTAAATATCGATGAAATCATGGCAATGACACCATTTCCGTCTACTCGGAAGGTTGTTCTTCTCCCGTTTGCAGTTCAGGCTCGGGCGCACGCTTCGCTTTCGGTCTGGCCAGCTTCTCCATCATTTTGCGCCCCGTCGGCGTCTGCGCCAAACCTCCCTGGGCCGTCTCGCGATGCCTGCTCGGCATGGCGCTGCCCACCTCCAGCATCACATCGATCACTTCGTCCGAAGGAATCGCGCTGCGCACGCCAGCCAGGGCCATATCCGCGGCAGCCAGTGCAGTCACGGCACCCAGCCCATTGCGGACGATGCAAGGGATCTCTACTAGCCCGGCCACCGGATCGCAGATCAGGCCCAGCGTATTTTTGAGCGCAAGACCGACTGCATGCACGACCTGCTCCGGCGTGCCTCCGCGCAGCTCCACCATTGCGCCTGCTGCCATGCCGATCGCTGAGCCCACTTCAGCCTGGCAGCCCCCTTCGGCTCCCGAGATGAAGGAATTGTTGGCAATGACGTATCCGATGGCTCCGGCACAGAACAAACCATTGACCAAATGCTCGTCATTCCAGCCAAACCGCTCCTGGGCGCTAATGAACACGCCGGGGATAATGCCGCAGGAACCCGCCGTCGGCGTCGCCACGATGCGTCCCATGGAGGCATTCACCTCGGATACGCACAGCGCATAGGCCATTGCAAGCGCAGAAGCATCACCCGAGCAGGTTTCTCCGCTGCGAATGTACGCGGCCATCTTTTTGCCGTCTCCGCCCGTCAATCCGCTGCGCGAAGTGGTGTCCTCCGTCAGTCCTTTACGCACAGCCTCCTTCATCACCTGATAATATTCCGACATTTGCCGCACAACGTCCGTTTCCGGGACATTGGTTTCCTTTACCTGCTCCTCGACCATAAGCTGCGCAATCGACTTGGATTCGGCCGTGCAGATGGCGCTCAGCTCGTGCAAATGTTTAAACCGCATCGTGACCCACCCCTCTCTTCAAATCAATGACCCGAACGTCCAGCATATGTTCCAGGGTACGCAATCGGTTCAGCATCTCCGCATTTGGCGGACCGTCCATCTCCATCGCCGTCAACGCTTCGCCGTCGCGGGCTTTGCGGTCTACCTGCATGTAACCGATGTTCACGCCGGAGGAACTGACCGTTGACGTCACCGAGGCAAGGACGCCGGCCTTGTCGGAATGGCGCAGGACCAATGTAGGGAATTCGCCGCTGATCTGCACGCGGAAATCGTTCAGCGCGTGCACCGATACGCTGCCGCCGCCGATGGAGGCACCAACCAGCGAGCATTGGCGTTCGCCGTGCCGCAGTTCGATCTTGACGGTATTCGGATGCGGGGCAGGCAGGCCGCTCGTATAGAATTCGACATCCATTCCGGCTTCTTCCGCATATCGCTCCGCATCCGGAATGCGCGGATCGTCGGTTGCATAGTCGAGAAGGCCGCCGATCAGCGCAAGATCGGTGCCATGGCCCTGATACGTATCCGCAAACGAGCCGTACAACGTTAACCGCGCCCGCTCGGGCATAAAGCCGAGCCATTGGCGCGCAATTCGGCCGAGCCTTGCCGCTCCTGCCGTATGTGAACTGGATGGCCCCGTCATAGACGGGCCAATAATTGAAAACACATCTTTGAAACGCATCCTGCACCCCTCCATGTAACTGCCCCGCCGACTCCATCATGTCCGAATCCAAGGCATCCATATTTTCACTATGCTTCCTTATAAACACACCAAAAAGGACAGAGAAGGGCCTTTAGCCCTCTCTCTGTCCTCGATGCCTGAGAGTTTCATGATGTTGGTCGATTGTTCGACCCCATCATTTACCCCTTGGGCGGCGCCATGTCATGGCACACTCTCCAGAGCTGCGTCCAACGATGGTACATTTACCTGAGAGATTAACGTTCGTGCCGGGTGCACGCCGCTTGCTCCTTCGGTGCCCGAAGCGGCCGCATGAATGTTTATTCAGCCTGTCCGGGTCTCTCCCACTCGTCATCATTCGCTATATAGGTCATAATCGATAAGTCATGTTCTTGTTCACACATATTACTTACTCATCTTGGTCATTCATATAACAGATTAAACTTCAACACACTTTATGTCAATAAAATTAACGTATTATTACCATACTCGGACGAGTGCCAGATAAACGGGTGCATGATATCGCAAATCCCGGCTGAGAGGCCAATAATGTTTGGAGACGTTGTACATATATACATTGAGATTCTCCATATATTTATATGCATCCTTTTATGGTATTGTTCGGTGATTAACAGTCTCCCTATCCAACTAGATCAAGTTCGAAGCCTGTCGAAACCAATCCTTCACGGCATTAGCCTGGTCATGTTCCAGGAAAACCGCTCTAAAGCCGCTTCGATTCACCATAAGCTTGGCCCGAACGGATAGCAAGGACTTGCTTCGCTGTCCGGTCGTGGCAGCGGTGTTCACCGTAACGACATGGGGCCTGCGCATTAATGCCGTTCTGCGGGATATGGTCCGGTGACGAAGCGTCAGCTGCTTGCCTTGAATGCTCATCCCTTCATCCTTGAAGCATCCGTATCCCCAAACGGCACATAAGGGCACGAAGAGAAACAGCAGCGCGCCGGCCTGGCCCAGAAATACGGTTCCCGCCGTTCCCAGCACGGCCGCACCCAGCAGTTTCCAGCGCAGGAACAACCAGCGGGCTCGATCCGGAGGGCGGCTGGCAGGTGTGTGCATTTCGAATTGCGGAACGATTCGGGCAAGCAGTTCATTCACATCGCGAACCGGCAGCAGCGGATGCAGCATCATTTTTTTCTCCATCTCCGAAGTCAAGACATATATCTCCACCTCGGCATAACCAAATGGCTGTCGCAGCAACCCCTCTTTGACCTCCACAGCCTGTACCTTACGGGGAGAAAACACATGCTTTCTCCGGTCGAGCAGACCGGAAACGATGGCAATGTTTCCGCCTTCCTGCTCCACGGTGAACCCGGCATACTTGATCGTAAACAGCACGGCTGACAAGATCCATGCCAGCAAAAACATGACGGGCACAAGTCCGAGCCACCAAATTACGGGCAGCCGTCCGGCCTGTTCAACCAGGTTGCTGTAAAAGTGATCCGGAAGCAGGTCATCTGCGAATGAATAGACCCCTGCACCGAAAACCACGACAAGCGGCAGATTCATCGTTGTCAGCGCTCCGACAAACAATCTGCCGGCTGACAGGCGCAGCAGAACCTCTCGCTTTACCGGGAATGCTGCCCCCTCCATAAGCTCCACACTCTGTCCGGGAGCTTCTCCCTCTTCGCGGCGAACATGCTCTTCGGACCATGGTGCTGCCGCAGGCGCGTCCTCTCTCTTCACCGCTTCACTTCGCTTCTGATATAACCACCGTTCGATCCGCTCGGCCTCTGTAATTGCCAGAGCGGGAAGCACGCCATCCGCCTCAACGCTGCCCCCCGGCGTCTCAATCTTGAGCTGTGCCAGCCGGAGCATCCGCTGAATCAGGGGCTGTTGCGTCTGGACGGAGTGGATGCGGCTGAAATAGATCGATTTCTCCTCCCGGACAAATAGGCCCTGGCGCAGCACAATACGATCGTCCTGCAGCGTATAACTGAATTTACGCCATTTGATCCAACCATACAGAACAAAAGGAAGCGCGATGCACACAACGGCCTCAGCATAGCTGTACCACGGAAATTTGCTCCAGTCCACGCCTTTGATGATGAGTAGAACGATAATCGGAATGATGGACTTCATTACGCTAAAAAAAGGAAAGAGGACATACATCTTATGTAAACGCTTCGGTTCATTCATCATGATCTTCCACCTTCGCCAGATGACCGATATTGCGCTTCAATTGCTCTGCCTCTGCCCGTTCCAACCCGGCAATGTGGAGCGTAGCTGCCGCCGTAACGATGCTGACTTTGGCAAGTCCATATTTTCGCAGCAGAGGACCGCTTTCCAGTTCCACCTGCTGCACACGCGTCATCGGCACAATCGTATCCGTATGCCACAACCAGCCAGAATGGATCTCCACTTCATCATCAGCGACCCGAAAACTGAAGTGCCGGTAACGTAATCCGGGCAAAATCCAGGTATACCAGATTAGTGAAATCATAAAAATCCCTGTCCCGAGCCATCCCGGCCACTCCACCCAATCTCTAAACCATGCTACGATCAGATATCCGACGGCCAGTAAAATCAACAGCCCATTGACCATTAGGGCCGTCAAGGCTGTTGCTTGTTTAGCTTTCGGGTGGAGGCGCCGCCGTTCTCCGTTGTTATGCTCTGCGTAATCCATTGCTTGACTCACACTCTCCTCCAATTCAATTAAGGCTGATTGGGCAGCTTCAGATCCTTCGCCCAAGCTTGAAGCTTCTCCTTTGTCCATTCTTCGTTCTCACCCATGATAGAGTAGCGCAATCCATTCTCGGTCCAGGATATGTTCCGGATGCTCTTCATATACGAACCCTCTGTGTCACGAACCTCAACCTCGGACTCATCAGGCAGCAGCGTGTCATCACCATCTTCATCCGGCGCCTTGAATACGGTCATACTCACTTCAACCTTGTCGTTGTTGACATAATACAATGTCACTTCGTCCCTGCTGAGCTCTCCGCCGAGTGAAGTCATCTCAATCCGCGACAGCTCCAACTCCCCGTTCATATCCTGCAAAAAGGGTTGCCCCAAAGCTTGTTCGGCTTCTTCCAAACTCACTTCCGAATTCTGCGTTAGATCATTCAGATCCTTCACATCAACCTCCTTGGGGATATCAATCACGAACGTATCCTCGGAAAACTCGGGATCATATTGAATCGGGTCATAGACCATTTCTGACTTTTCATCGCCATAGGTGCTAATGACTTTGACAATCATCCACGTTTTGGGGTCTACCCAATACTCGGAGGAAATGGATAAAGTGCCTTCTTCCTTCGGCGTCAGCTTAATGTGAATGACGTCCTGTCCTTGAAGCTTTTCCTGTCCCATCATATCCACATCATGGGAATCCCGCAACCGTTCCAGCTGATCCACGAGCATCTGCTTCTGGGTCTGTTCGGGCTGTTGTCCCATGGCGGATACGTCCATCGAATACGCCGTGCCTGTCTCTTTTTCGTAAATTGTAATTTCCGTTCCGTTATTGACCGCATAGCTTACGTGGCCGTTCTCCTCTGTTTCCGTGCGCTTTCGCCCTGTCTCTCCATCGACCCATTCCTTAATGTGCATGGTGTGATTCAGCTTGTCGTCCGACCATATTTTCATTTCACCTTCAGCATAATATGATGCGGGTTTCGTTTCTGCAGCGACCACCTTCTCGATCATCTCATCTCCTGACAGGCCAAGCATTTCCTTCTCTGCACAACCTCCGAGCAGTGAACCTGCAAGCAAAGCCGTACTGAGCATCATCCATCCTTTTTTCATCATCGCCATCGTCCTCTCTCATTTTATTCAATGCATTACATCTCAGGCAATCGGCATGCAGCGAGCGTACCGTATCCTTCGGCCGACCACATGCGCATTTCACCTCCGTGCTTGATAGCAATCCGTTTGGCTATGCTTAATCCCAGACCTGAGCTTCCTGCATACGCCTTCCCTTCCTGATTCTGATGTTGAACATAAGGTTCGAAAATACGATCCAGCTGTTCTTCAGGAATAGCAGGCCCTTCATTTTGCAGCAGGATCAAGGTTGATCCCTTCCTGAACTTATCCAGCTCCAAATCCAGCGTTGGAATGATCCATTCCGGAAGCGGCTGATCTGAAGCAATGACGCCCAGACCTATTGCCCCGTTCGCTCTTGTGTGACGCAGTGCATTGTTCATCAAATTGTCTGTCAGGCGCATCAGTTGTTCGGGATGAAGCCGGTAGAGGTGATCTGTGCGGACGACCGTTTTTACGTCAATCTGTTCACGCTCGGCAAGTCCTCCATAACTACCAAGCAGCATATCGAAGAACTCTTCTCCTTCCACCTCGACCATGGCCATCTCCAATTCACCGGAACCCAGCGCCGTATACATTTCGAGTTCGCCAATCATCCGTTTCATCCGCTCCACATTTCCGAACAGCACGTCCCAGTACTCCCGTCTCTCGGGCGGTTCCAATTGCGTATCCATACGAATCGCCTCCGCATAGGCACTGATGGACATTAACGGTGTCTTCAGATCGTGAGACAGCGAAGCGACCATGAGCTCTTTCTCTTTTTGCTCCTTCTCCACTTCTGCCTGCGTCTGCCTGACTTTTTCCTGCATTGCATCAAATCGCTTGAGCAGCGTGCCCATTTCATCGCGACGTACCGGTGCGTCATCCATGGGAGCCTCTCCCCGCGCAAAAGCATGCATTCTGTCCATCAGCTGTCTCATCGGTCGAAAAAGCTTTCTGGATAGCAGCCAGAGCACGGTGCCATATAACAGGATAAAGAATATAACAGCGGAGCCGACGACCCATGTTGTCCGAATCGAGATGCCTTCAAGCCACTCTCCGCGAAGCATGACGATCTCGTAAATGCCAACCAGTTCACCCTTTTCCCATACCGGCTTTTTCAGCGTAAACGTGCGATGACGAATCTGCATGTCGTACAGATCGCGATATAGTTCCGAACCCCTGACGGTATAAGCCCCGGCAGACCAGGGATCCCCACCGGATGTATACACCCTGATCCCTGACGGCAGATAGAGGTCAAAGTTCACTTGATCACTGGCGAGCCCGGAGAGCGAAGCATAGGCATCAGCAGATTGCAGGCGGTACAGGCCCGGGTCGGACAATGCCTGCTCGATGGGACCCAGCCGTCCGGACAACTCTACATATTCCGCTACGGAGCGCTGATCATTATAGTAATCGTACAGGGAGAATAGCGCCCAGCCTGCAGCGACAGGCAGCAGCATCACGATGAGGAAAGCAATCATCAGCCAGTACTTCAGCTTCATTCCGCCAAATCTCCTACAAATCGGTATCCGCTGCCCCATACGGTCTGGATCCAGCGTGGTTGATGGGGCTCATCCCCCAGCTTGGCCCGCAGGCTCTTCACATGGACGGTGACCGTACCCGAGCTTCCCGCTACCGGCTGATTCCACACATGTTCATACAGCTCCGCCTTGGTGAATGCCCGGCCCGGATGAGAGGCAAGCAGCGTGAGCAAAGCCCATTCCTTATTGGTCAGTACGATATCTTCCCCATGAAGCTGCACCCGTTGATTCAACAGGTCGATCGACAACCCGTCGTTGTACTGTTGATGGGTCGAATCCGGCTTGATGCCCTGATATCTGCGATATCTGTTAAGGTGGGATTCAATGCGGGCCGTAAGTTCGGCCAGGCTGAACGGCTTGGTAATGTAATCGTCAGCGCCCAGGCCAAGACCTCTGACCTTGCTCTCTTCCTCGATGCGCGCACTCATCATGAGCAGCGGAACGTCGCTGATCAGCCGGATATTTTTGCATACCGCGAACCCGTCCATCTCCGGCAGCATCAGATCCAGCAAAACCAATTGGTAGGTCCCTTCCCTGAAATCCTCCCAGCTCTCCAGGCCGCTCGAAGCCCAAGTCACCCCATATCCCTCACGCCGAAGATGGTCCGTCAAAATGCGGGCAATTTCCGGATCATCCTCTACCAGCAAAATATTCACGTGGTCTCTCATCGCTGTTTCATCCTCCCATGACTGTATTGTAGCGAAGAACGTTCATCCCTCCGCAGAGTTTATACTTTCTTCATAAATGCGTTCTTGAATATAAGAGCAAAGGGTACGCAAAAAGAGCCCCCTGATGTCAGGACGCCCCCTCTTTTGTGGTTGACGCATGTTATCGTTATAATTCGCTCTCCAAGGACAGCGCCTTGGCCCTGATTATCGTAGCATGACTGTTTTTGTCGTGGCAAACGTTACCACAAAAAAAGCATAACTCCGAAACTCATCGTTCGGGAGTTATGCTTCCATTTCTTTTTATTGAACTAAATTGCATTCCATGCGAGTGTGCTTCGATTAACCGAAACGACCCATGATGTATTCTTGCGTCAAGCGGTTGTCCGGATTCGTGAAAATATGCTCCGTATCTCCGTGCTCAACCAGGCTGCCCAGGTAGAAGTATGCCGTAAAATCCGAAATCCGGGCCGCCTGCTGCATGTTGTGGGTAACGATGACGATGCGCAGATCTTTCTTCAGCTCCGAAATCAACTCCTCCACTTTGCCGGTGGACACCGGATCCAGCGCGGAGGCCGGCTCGTCGAGCAGCAAAATTTGCGGGTCCACGGACAATGCGCGTGCAATGCACAGACGCTGCTGCTGTCCGCCGGAAAGAGCCAGTGCCGAATCGTTCAGGCGATCTTTGACCTCATCCCACAGCGCCGCGCGGCGAAGGCTTTTCTCTACAACCTCATCCAGATCCTTCTTCTTTTTCATGCCGCGGTAACGCGGCCCAAACGCGATGTTGTTATAGATGGATTTATGGAAAGGGTTGGGCTTCTGCCATACCATGCCGATTTTCTGGCGGAGCTTGATCACGTCCGTTCCCGGTTCGTTCAGGTCTTTGCCATCCATCCAGATATGCCCTTCCGTACGGGAGCCGGCAATTTCGTCGTTCATTCGGTTCAAAGACCGCAAGAACGTCGATTTGCCGCAGCCGGAAGGTCCGATGAGCGCCGTTACGCTCGATTCGGGAAATGCCAGGCTGATCTGTTTGACCGCCTGAAAATGCCCGTAATATATGCTTAACTGTTCCGTACCAAAAGGTATGGCCATGTCGGTTCCTCCTTATTTCGAAGCTGTCATGCGGCGGTAAACGACCCGGCCGATCCAACGAGCACTCAGATTGAACGCCAGTACGAGAAGGACAAGCACGGCCGATGCTCCTGCCGCCACTTCCTTGGAATCCGGCGCGATGCCTTCACTGTTAACTTTCCAGATATGCACGGCAAGCGTTTCAGCCGGACGGAATGGATTGAGCGGCGATCTTGGGCTCGCAGGATTCCAGTCCGTGAAGTCCAGCGGCGGGCTGCTCATGCCTGCCGTAAACATCAGCGCTGCCGCTTCGCCGAAAATTCGGCCCGAAGCCAGAATTGTACCCGTAATCAAACTCGGCAATGCCACAGGCAGCAAAATGGACGTGATGATCTTCCATTTGGACAGACCCAGCGCAAGCCCCGCTTCTTTTTGTTCCTTCGGCACGGCCCGGAAAGCTTGTTCCGTCGTCCTTACCATTAGCGGCAGGTTAAAGATGGCCAGTGCCATGGCTCCCGAAATCAGGGAAAAGCCCAGGCCGAACGTGTTAACGATCAGCAAGAGACCGAACAAACCGATCACGATCGACGGAAAAGAAGACAATACTTCCACGACGAGTCGAATGAAGTTGGTGATTCGACCCGGTTTGGCATATTCCGCCATATAAATACCCCCGCCCCAACCGAGCGGAATGGTGATAATCAATGTCAAGACAAGCAAAAATACCGAGTTGAACAATTGCGGGCCAATCCCGCCGCCGCCCTTCAGCAGCTGAGGCGCGCTCGTCAGGAAATGCCAATCGATTTGGCCGATTCCGCGCACCAGAATGAAGGCGAGCAGTCCGAGCAGCAGAACGACGATAAATAACGCCAATGCCACAATAACGGCTGTGGCCACTTTGTCTACCGTTTTAGCTTTCATCTTCATACGCGGTTTCTCCTTTCAAGCAAACGAACCAGCAGGACGAAGACAAACGTCATCACCAGCAGCACGAGCGCCATGCTCCACAGAGCATTGTTGTGAACCGAACCCATCGTTGTGTTACCCATGCTTAAGGTAATTACACTGGTCAGCGTAGAAGCAGACTCTAGCAAGGATGACGGAACGTGCGGCGCATTACCGATTACCATCTGAACCGCAAGAGCTTCACCGAAAGCGCGGGCCATGCCCAAAACGACACCCGTCAGAAGCGCAGGCAGAACCGTTGGGATAATCACGCGATAGATCGTTTGCCAGCGCGTTGCCCCAAGGGCATAGGACGATTCGCGTAATCCTTTTGGCAGTGCGGACAACGCATCCGCCATGATGCTGGTTACCGTTGGCAGAATCATAACGGAAAGCACAAGACACCCTGCCGCGATTCCGATGCCGGCCCCGCCGAAGATGCTTCGCAACGCAGGAACGATGACCGTAAGACCGATAAAGCCGTATACAACGGAAGGAATGCCAGACAACAGCTCGATGGCCGGCTGCAATATCTTTTTCCCTTTGCCCGGCACGATTTCCGTCATGAACAAAGCCGCACAAAGGCTGAGCGGACTTGCAATCAGTGCCGCAAGCAGCGTCGTCGTAAACGACCCGGTAATGAACGGCAGTGCCCCGTAGGATGCAGGTTCAGTGGTCGGGCTCCATGTTTTGCCGAATAAAAACTCGCTCAGACTTACGCCATCCTTGAAGAAAGTCATCAGACCTTTGGATGCGACAAAATATACGATAGAAAACATAACAACGATCAGAAAAACGACACAGATCGACGTATATATGCGTCCCGTCCATTCTTCCCAGTAATGTTTCTCTCTCAAGGGCCGACCCGGTTTAATGCTTTTCACTGCCGTTCCCCTTTCGGTCTGTTCCATAAACTACCATCCTTCTATAATTGGTTTGGGTACAAATATTGGGAAAACATCGGAGCAAACCGCGCAAAGAGGCAGGACCATAGTCCGCCTCTCTCGCTGTATGCGTAGGTTCAAAGATTATTGAGTGACGTTGCCTGCTGCATCGCGTTTAACTTTCATGCCGGATACCGGAATGTAACCCAGCTCCTTAACGTCGTTTTGTTGAATTTCGTCGCTCAGCATGTAGTCCAGGAACGCTTTCGTTGCTGCATCAGGCTCGCCTTTAGTGTACATGTGCTGGTAAGCCCACACTGGATAAGTTCCTGCTTCCACGTTTTCAACCGTCGGCTCAACGCCTTCGTATTTCAAAACTTGCAGGCTGTCATCCAGGTAAGACAGGGCCAAGTAACCAATTGCGCCTGGTGTTTCGGCTACCAGTTTTTTAACCGTACCGGAGGAATCTTCTTGGATGGAACCTTGGATGTCTTCCACTTTGGTACCCAGCGCAAAGTTTTCGAATGTTGCGCGTGTACCCGAGCTGCTTGGACGGTTAACGATCACGATCGCTTGATCCGCACCGCCAACATCTTTCCAGTTCGTGATTTTGCCGGAGAAAATGTCGATCAGCTGCTGCTTTGTCAGGTCGGTCACGCCAGCGTCTTTGTTGCTTACTGGTGCGATGGCCACAACAGCCACTTGATGGTCGATCAATTCTTTGGCTTTTGCTTCGTCTTCGAGTTTCTCTTCGGCAAATACGTCGGAGTTCCCGATTGTGGCTTGGCCTTCGGAAACTTGAGTCAAACCGGTACCGCTGCCGCCGCCTTGCACTTGAACCGTTACGTTTTTATATTCGTCAACTGCCATAAACTTCTGTCCAGCTTGCTCTACCAGTGGTTGCAAAGCAGTCGATCCGACAGCAAGGATGTTTCCGCTCACTTGCTCCGTAGCGGGTTCTCCTGTCGATCCGGAACCATTGCTTGCAGTATCATCTGTCGCAGCATTTTTGTTCGATCCGCATGCAGCAAGCACCAGTACGAACGTTAAGGTCATCAGAATAAACGGCAACTTTTTAAACATAGTTTTGTTTTCCTCCCCCAATGTAGTGATGGCGATTTGCGATTTTTTTTGTTCACCATCAACTCTGTTCTTATTGTAGTTTCGCTATGTCATCTCTAAATCAATGTTTTGTAAACGCAGTGTTAAAAATATGGGCGGTGGTTTCGAAACATCGTAAATGAATTCCCTTCTCGGAGCAGTCGCTCCGGAAACGAACGTTGCTCCAATCGCTGTTGCTTCCGAATTTTTTGATTATATGATCAATGGTTAAAATACGGCCGCAAAGGCGAACGCTCTCGCTCTCCGCATTCATTCATCCTCTACACTACTTAGCTGCTTAGTTTTTCACTAAAAATCTCCCCACGCCTGGGGATGCAAAAAAAAGGCCAGTCGTATTTGGACTGGCCTAATCATGAATGATGCAGATCTATGGAATGGAATACTTCTATTAATAGAAGTAAGCTATATGGGAAATGCAGCAGATTGCGACACATTGCTTTAACATATCGAAAAAAGCCGTCTCATGTCGAGTTCAAGACCCGTGCATGAGTACGGCTTTCGTAAACATGTTTACATAAACGGCAGTTCCATTCGAGCCCCGCCGGCTAACCAATCAACCACAGCCATAACGCCAACCCTGCCAACGTAGCAAGTAATGTAGGAACGGTTAAAATGATGCCTGCTTTGAAATAATATCCCCAAGTAATTTTGACACCCTTGCGAGATAAGACATGCAGCCACAACAGCGTGGCGAGCGATCCGATCGGCGTCATTTTCGGTCCGAGATCCGAACCGATCACATTGGCGTAAATCATAGCCTCACGTACGATACCCTCGGCCTGCGTCCCGTGAATGGCCAACGCATTGATCAACACCGTCGGCAAATTGTTCATTACGGAAGAGAGCACCGCTGCAATCATACCCATGCCGAGCGAGGCGGCCAACACGCCGTGTTTGGCAATGGCATCAAGCCATTCGCTCAAATGGTCCGTCAGCCCGGCGTTACGCAATCCATACACGACGATGTACATGCCGATGGAAAAAATGACGATCGACCACGGCGCTTCCCGCACGACCCGTTTGAGGTTAACCGCATCACTTCGGCGAGCCAACAAAGCGAAAACCAGAGCAACCGCCCCAACGATGGCCGATACCGGGATGGGCAGCACTTCGCTGGACGCATACGCAGCGAGCAGCAATCCGAGCATGTACCAGGATATGCGGAACATCCGCGGATCCCGGATCGCTTCCCTTGGATCACGCGCTGACGCATAATCATAGCGAGCCGGTATGCTTTTGCGATAGAACCAATACAACATGCCGGTACTGGCCCCAAGCGAAATGAAATTGGGCACCATCATGCGCGCAGCATAATCGACAAACGTAATGCCAAAATAATCGGCCGATACGATATTGACCAAATTGCTGACGATTAACGGCAGCGAAGTCGTATCCGCAATGAAGCCGCTGGCCATGACAAAGGCCAAAACCATCCGTTCATCCAATTTCAGCGCCCTTACCATCGCAAGCACAATCGGCGTTAGAATGAGAGCGGCCCCGTCATTGGCGAACAGTGCCGATACCAAGGCCCCCAGCATAATGGAATAAATGAATAACTTTCTCCCGTTTCCCCTGGCAAGCTTTGCCATATGAAGGGCAGCCCATTCGAAAAATCCGGTCTCATCCAGAATGAGCGAAATGATAATAATGCCGATAAAGGCAAGCGTTGCATTCCATACAATGGATGCCACATCCACGGCATCACTCAGACTTACCACTCCGCAGAGAAGGGCGAGCAGCGCTCCTCCCGAGGCAGACCAACCGATGCCAAGCCCTCGCGGCTGCCAAATGACCAAGGCGATGGTAAGCACAAAAATAAGTATTGCAATCATCGTCATAATGTCCCCCACGCCACAAATAGCCGTATCCTAGTTAGGTAAGCATTGCCCAACGATCTATTTATACAGGGCGACAGGGGCAGATGTCCATTATTTTTTCGTAGGATTCTCGCTCTTCGGTGCATCTTCCACCATCTTGAACATGCCGAGCAGACCTTGCAGTTGTTCCGCCATACTGTTCAAATGAGCCGAGGATGACGCAATCTCCTCCACCGAAGCAAGCTGTTCCTCGGAGGAAGCCGATACGGATTCCGTATTTGCCGCCGCTTCTTGCGTAATGCCCGATATATCTTTCATAGCTTTGGCGACGTCAGCCGCTCCTGCCTCCAGCTGCTGCGTTTGCCCGGATAAGCCATCCAGCGTATGGGCTGCTTCCACCACGGCTTCGCGAATTTGCGCAAAGGACTGACCGGAAGCATTCACTGCCTCAATGCCATCTCCGACCCGATTCTGCGCTGCCTCCATCGCCTTGAGAGCTGCGTCCATATCGAGACGGATGTTGTTTACGAGCTCACCGATCTGGGCTGCAGAGCTTCCGGATTCCTCCGCCAGCTTCCTTACTTCGCCCGCCACAACGGCGAACCCACGCCCGGCATCTCCTGCTCTGGCTGCTTCGATGGAAGCATTCAGCGCCAGCAGGTTCGTTTGTTTGGAGATGGTCGCAATGACATCGACCATGCTGCCGATTTCGATGGAGCGGGTATTCAAGGATTGAACGACCTCTGCCAGCTGCTCCACCGTTTCCTGAATGCTGTTCATCTGCTGCATCGCCTGGCTTGCGGCCGCATTGCCCTCCGCAGCCGCTCCGGACGTGTTTTTCATGTTTTCCGTGATGGATTGAACATGCTCGGACATGATCCGCACTTCTTCGGCCATGCTGCCCATCTGTGTTGTTCCGTCTGCCACTCGTCTGACCTGCTGCTCAGCACCCTCCGCAAGCTCCTGAATGGCAAGCGTGGAATGCTCGATCGCTTTAGTGGTTTGTTCTGCGCTTGCCGACAATTCCTGGGAAGAAGCCGATACCTGTTCAGCCGTCTCCTGTACGCCCAATATCATCATGCGCAAGTTATCCACCATTCGTTCGAAGTACTTTGCGAGATCACCGATTTCGTCTTTGCGCGCGGTGTCCATTTTCACCGTCAAATTACCCTTGCTAACCGCTCTCGCGGTTTCCTGCAGGCGTTTAATTGGCCGCAGCAGCGCACGCGTGAACAAAATAATGAAGATCAATGCAAGCACTGTGGCCGCAAGAACTACAATGAGTGTTGCCAGGCGAATATCCTTGCTAGCATCATTGATTTCGCTTTTATACATCGTCCCGCCAATTTTCCAGCCGGTTTCCGGGTTTGTCGAAAAGACCAGATGTTTATCGTCACCATTGTGCGTGTAGTCAAAGCTGCCGTCTGCCGATGCATACAGCGGGTCCAGCTCCGTCCCTTCCACTTTGGAACCCGCCTCCACATCCGGAGATACGATGTAGTTTTTCTCGCCATCCAGAATGATGATATAACCTTCTTTTCCAATCTTCATCGATGCCAATTCCTGCAGGTTCGTCAAGTTCAGAGACAGGCCGACGACGCCGGATTGATCCTTAAGCGTTCTTGAAACGAAAACCACCGCAACCCCATCCGTATTTTTGGATACGGGGGAAATCACTGTTGTCCCCTGTTTTTCCATGGCAAGCTTGTACCATTCTCTCTCACGCGGATCGTATGCCGACCCTTGCGCGCTGCCTGTCGTCTCTTTCCCGCGAACCATGACGCCATCTTTCGTGCCCACGAAAATATTCAGCGTTTCCGGATGCAATTTCAAATATTGCTCCAGCCTGGCCGTCAGTTCAGGACTCTCGTCTTGGCCCTTGACCATTTCAACCCCAACGGTGTCGGCAAAATAGTTGATGTCGTTTTTCTTAGCGCTCACCTGGTCGTCGATCATCGAATTGGTGGTAATCACGTTTTGCCTGGCACTATCCATCAATTGCGTTTCCACGGTGCGGTCTGCAATCGTCAAGGTCATGAATCCAACAGCCTGACTGGGAAGAATCAGTACGATCAGGAACGAAAGCAATACCTTGGTACGTATGTTCCAGAACGAGCCTTTTTTCTTTTTGTTTGTTTTCTTTTTCTGTTTGGATGCTCCCACTGCAGCAGTTTGCTGCTGTCCATTTCCAAGAGAATTACCCATGAAGCCTCTCCCCCTCTTAAATATGACTTTTCTCTATTTATGTAAGTCCCTCTCCATCAACCTGCGATATCAGACCATGGCTAGAAGCCATTAAGATCGATATATGTATAGGTCTACCTATTATATCGGTTAAATCCCCTTAATTCTTTGGGCACATTCATGATATACATCAACGCGAAAAAGCCACTTCGCAATAATGAAGTGACCGGTTATTTTTAGCCAAAAAGTTGCCATTTCAAGCCGTTGTTCGTCGGTATGGCCCTTCCGGAGGACACGATGAAGGTTTGCCGAAATAGTATCCTTGAGCAAGCTCAATTCCGACAGATCGGCAATACTCGAATTCTTCGATTCGTTCAATGCCTTCGGCCAGGACCCGGCCGCCAAACCGCCGCGACATCTCGACAATATCGACGATTTTCCGCTGTCTGGTCTTGTCCATGTCGCAATGGTCGATCAAGCTGCGGTCAATCTTGACAAAATCCGGTTCCAGTCGATTCATCAGTTCGAGCGTCGAAAATCCCGCCCCCACATCATCCAGAGCTACCGAAATTCCGTGGGAACGATAGGTATCAAAAATGTATTGAAGCATGGAAACATGCTGAACCTGTTCCGTCTCCACCATTTCAAACACAAAGTCCCTCGGATCAAGTTCAAGACGTTCAATCGCATTGAACGTGTGGGTCAGGCAGGAAGCAGGGTGGTATATCGACGAGGGCAGGAAGTTGACAAAGCGTTTAACGCCGTGCGGCAAACATGCAGCGCTTGTCTCTATGGCCGTAGTACGTGCCTTCCGGTCAAGATACGATTGCAAACCCGTATACCGGGCCACCTCGAATAATTCGTAAGGATTGAATGGCTTACCATTCTCGGCGGGACGAAGCAAAAACTCAAATCCGATAATCTGTTCGGAGGCATCCACGATGGGCTGCATATGACTGCTGAATTGGTTGCCCAAAATGATGGAGACCAACTCGGCATGCCGAATCCGGGATTCCAGCATTTGCGGGCGAATCCAACCGTCCGGGTCTGCTTGCATATGCAGCGGGGTCACTTGAACCTCGACTGAAGCTTGCAGAGACAGGTCTGCCCTCTCCACTTTCCCTAACACGTTTCTAACCGCTTCCGTACTCGTATATTGCATCTGGATTAAATCGTTTGAATGCACAACCTTCATTGCCAATGCTTGAAGAGCCTCAAGCAAAACGGGGGATCTGGGACGCAGATACAAAATACCTTGTTCCTCAATCGGATGTATTGGACTGCAGCCGCTGCAATTCATGTAAGCCCCCCTTGCCGTTGTTGGAGTTCAAAATCGTCATGTTGCATCCTTTCGTCGATGCGTTCGCTACGTCGGATTGGTCCACAGAATGATATCCAAACTTTGTAAATATTATATCATGGGTCTCCTAAATTATCTCTATCGTTTTGATGACCTCGCATATGTTCATATTCGGAGCCGACGCAAAAAAGACGGGCAGTCTACGACTGCCCATCTTCATCGAATGCTTTCCCGTTTATGAAGCAGGGATGACAAGCTTTTGCCCGACTTTCAGCGCATGTACGTTCTTGATTTTGTTTGCTGTTGCAATTTTGCGCCAATCCACACCGTACTTCAAGCCGATGCGATACAGGTTGTCCCCTTTTTTCACGACATGGACCACTTTCCCGCTCGCAGGCTTCTCCGGCTCAGGCTTTGGTGTCGGTGTCGGCGTCGGAGCAGGTGCTGGAGCAGGTGTTGGCGTTGGGGCTGGCCCGGCTGTTTCGTTACCTGGTGTCGAAGGCGCCGCTCCTGTCAGTTTCAACCCGTATTCAGCAAAACCGTCCTCGTTAGTACCAATGAAGGACATGGCCGGGTTGGCATCAACCAATGCTTGTGCATCCGGGGAAGAAGCAAATACGACTTCAAGATCGCCAGCTGCTGCAGCCGCTGCATTTGCAGCAGGTTTGATCGGAGCAAGCGACCAGTTGCCATCCGCCGTAGGGTTAATCGTTTTGTTCTCGCGGATGTAATCGATGATGACTTGGCGGTTCTCGTCCGGGGCAGCCAGCACGATGCGTTTGCCGTCCGGATTCGCAAGCTTGGACGAAGAGGCGCGGTAGTTGTTGGTAGCCACGATAAACTTCTGGTCAGGATCCACCGGCTTGCCGTTGAAGCTCAGGTCTTTGATCCGGCTCGCGGATGCGTTGATTACCGTTGCCTTGCTATCGTATTTTGCAGGCTGCGTCACGTCGATCTGATAGGTTACACCGTCAATCACGTCAAAGTTGTATGTCGGGAAGTCCATGTTGATCAGCTGCTGCTGTCCGCCTTTGGACGGATCGATCTGGTTGAACTGTCCTGCCGACCACTCCAACCATTCTTTCAGCTCGGCGCCGTTGATCAATACGGCATGTACCGTATTTGGATATACGTACAGATCAGCCACATTTTTGATGGCGATGGTGCCCGCAGGAATGTTGGTATAATAAGCCGGGCCTGAACGTCCACCTGCCTTGAATGGCGCTCCTGCGGACAGAACCGGAATATCCTCGTAGTCCGTTCCTTGCAGATGTTTCTCCACATACCATTTCTGAGCATTCGTTACGATCTGGATGGAAGGATCGTCCTGCACCAGAGCAAAGTAACTGTTGATAGGAGCCGTTGTTTCGCCGACCGGGCCGCGAATATATTCAAGTGTGCCCTCATGCTCGTCATGGATGGCATCCAGAATTTTTTCGTCCGCTTCCACCAGCGGTTTTTTGTTCGCCGCATCATAAATCGGACGTGCCTCGGTTGCGGAATCTACGACTTTCCATTTGCCTTCGACTTGTTCCAGATCCAAATCGATGATCCCGAGATGGTCGCCCCAGAATCCCGGCTCAACGGATGGCACGCCATTAATGGTGCCTTTATCGAGATCCACCCCTTTTTTGCCGGCAAAATCGGCACTCGGGAATACTTTATGGGCATGTCCGAACAGAATGGCATTAATGCCTTCCACCTGGCTCAGGTACAACACCGAGTTCTCCATCAGATCGGTTTGGGGAATATCCTCGAATCCGGAGTGCGGAATGGCAACGATAATGTCCGCACCCTTCGCCTTCATTTCGGGAATGAATTTTTTGGCCGTAGCCACGATATCCTTGGCAATCACTTTGCCTTCGAGATTTGCGCTGTCCCACTGCATGACCTGTGGCGGCACGAACCCGATCACGCCTACCTTGATCGTATGCTCTTTGCCGTTCTCATCGGTCACCTTCTTGTCCAAAATCTGATAAGGGGTGAAATAGTTTTTGTCGTTCGTCTCGTCATCGTCGCCGTCATCAACGTATACGTTGGCATTGATATAAGGGAAATTGGCTCCCTCCAGCGTCATGTCGAGATAGTCGAGTCCATAGTTGAATTCATGGTTTCCGATGTTGCCCGCATCGTAGTCGAGCAGGTTCATCGCCTTGTATACTGGATGGGTTTCCCCTTGTTTGAGCGGATCGATTTTGGCGACGTAATCGCCAAGCGGATTGCCTTGAATCAAATCGCCGTTGTCGAACAACAGGCTGTTTTTGGCCTCGTCGCGCGCTTTTTTGATCAATGTTGCCGTTTTGGCCAATCCGTACTGGTCTGTCTCTTTATCAGAGTAGTAGTCATAGTTCGCCAAGTTGACGTGAATGTCCGTCGTCTCCATGATGCGCAGTTTGACTTTGGCCGCATCTGCAGCCGATACGGGCACCGGAAATACCGCAAGCACGTTTAATGCAACAAAAGCGGCAGTCAGGCTCGATAACACTTTTTTGTTCCTTTTCAAAATAACCCCTCCCGGTTATGTACATTGAATCAAACCTTCGTTTAATGGGCAAACGAACAGACGCCAAAAGGACAGAATTCATGGCTGTGGGATGCTTTGCTTCCTGGGGCACTGCAATTCGTGATTCAGGTCAGCTAAACTCACATGAATATCTGCTCATATCTGAAGTGCGACGTTTACATTCCAAATCATAACGCAATGCGATGCGGTTGAAAAGCATTATTTTTTACTTTATCCGCACATATCCTCGGAAGTTTACATAATCATGCGTGTTTTCGACATTATACGTCATTACTCTACCTAAAATTAGTTTACATTACACGTAAAATACGTACATTACATTTACTTCACATCGATTCATGCCCTTCCCCAAAAATGGCATAAACAACATAAAAAAGCCGCAAAGTCCGAGACCTCACGGCTGTCTTGCCTAGAAGGCATATGGTTCTGATTATTGCTCCCAGACTTGATGTTCATGATCCTTGCCTGTGTATTCGATGCGCTGCGGCGTAATATCCAGCACCACGTAATTCGGATCATCCGGTCCGTCGAACCAGGCCTTCAGCTCATCGTTCCAAATTTCCTGACGGAGCTGTTCGTTTTTGGTAACCTCGCAAGTGCCTTCGATCTCGACCACTTCTTTGGTACCGCCCGTTTCATAGCCCAGCAGCAAGCTGACATTTGGATTGTTCTCAAGCTCTTCTACCTTATGGGTACGGCGATTCGTAGCCAGATGGATGTTCAACCCATCATTAAACAGTGCCATGTATCTCGCTTTCGGTTTTCCGTTCTCCACGGTGGAAAAACTGCAATACGGATTGTTTTCCAAAGCGCCTATGATCTGCTGCTCCAATTCGTTTCGGTTCATGATCATGCTCCCTTCCGGATGGTGTATATGATGGAAATCTCACATACTTATAGTGTACCCATCTCACCGGGAGCGAATCCGCTGCAGGTTTAGTTCAAATCGCCCAAATAAATACGTGCCTGCTCAGGGCGTAAAAGCATTTCGCCGATCGTTTTCGGATACAGTCTTACCTGTGGCAAGTCCTCAAGGGGTATCCATTCTACCGCCACTTGGTGATCATCCGGATTGGAACCCGCAAATTCGCTCGCTTCCGGGTCGTTCAGATGACATTTGAAATAAAATTCGACTTGATGTACGTCCTCGTCCCACTGGGCAAATTCGTGGTTTTTGCCGATGTACTCGCGAATATGCAGCAATTCCCCTACCGTCACGGCCTGGCCAATTTCCTCGAGGCATTCCCGTGCAACGGCATCCTTCAGTTCTTCTCCCTTTTCCTGCCCGCCACCGGGGAAAACATATGCCGTTCCGTATTGGTCCTCCAGTTTAATAACCAGAAGCCGCCCGTTCTGTATGATGACCGCTTTGGCCGAATTGCGTATCGGTTTCATTTCCATGTTTCCCTCCTTTGTACTTCTTGTGATCTTTGTTAATGTTTCATGGCTGTCAAAGTGACCCCTTCGGCTTCAAGAAGATTTCGGATATCCTTGGCAAAAGCAAGAGCCTGCTGCCCGTCGCCATGGATGCAAATCGTTTGCGCTTTGATCGGCACAACCGTCCCGTCCACTGCCAATACGCTGCCTTCAGTCACCATGCGCAGCACCTGTGCCAAAGCCTCGTCGGACCGATGAATGACCGCTCCGGGCAGCTGCCGCGATCTCAGCGTTCCGTCCGCCTCGTAGGTTCGGTCCGCGAACACCTCGCTTACGCTGCGCACGCCGATCCGGTCCGCGGCCTCGATCAACGCGCTGCCGGCCAGGCCGTACAAATACAGTTCCGGCTGCACGCGATATACCGCCTCGGCAACGGCTTCCGCCAATGTAACGTCCGCAGCGGCCATATTGTACAAAGCACCATGCGGCTTGACGTGATGCATGCGACCGCCCCGGGCGCGGACGAAAGCATCCAGCGCGCCGATCTGATAGACCATCATGTCGTACGTCTCCTGCGGCGTAACGTCCATCCGCCTGCGGCCAAAACCTTGAAGATCCGGCAGACCCGGATGGGCCCCGATCGCAACCTGATGCTCCAATGCCAGCTCTACGGTGCTTCGCATCGTTGCCGGATCGCCGGCATGAAAACCGCAAGCAATGTTGGCCGAGGTAATCCAAGGCAGGATGTGTTTATCCGATTCCATCCGATAAATGCCATAGCTTTCGCCAAGATCGCAGTTGATGTCGACTGCACTCATCATTCATTCCCCATTTCGCTCATTTTTCGCCGTATCCACATTTCCGCTTGTCGCATGCTTTTCTCCTGATGCAGAAGCAGCTGCTGCGCTTCCTCGTGGGATACCCTTGCAAAGGCAACCCGGTTACCGGGCCTCGCCTGTGCCAACAGCGGCAGGTCTACACGAGCGATCTGGGCGATGACGGGATAACCGCCAACCGTCTGATGATCGGCCATCAGCACGATCGGCTGGCCATCCGGGGGTACCTGAACCGTGCCGTACGCGACGGCTTCGGATAAGCGATCCGCCTTCCGGGCAAGCTCCAGCGCCGCTCCTTTAAGGCGATATCCCATCCGATCCGATTCCGAGGTGACCATATACCGATCCCGATAGAACTGATGCAAGCTTTCATCCGTGAATTCCCCATGATCTTTGCCAGGCATAACCCGCAGAACAGGATCGGTGCGATAGCCAGGAATTTCATACTCGGAGAGGCGCCACGAAGGGGCGGCCATGCCTTCCCCCTGCTCTTTGGCGCGTTTAGCCATAACATGCAACAAGGCATGAGCTGCCCCGCTCCCCTCTCTCGTGAACAGCCTGTCGCCTGCACGCAATGGGCGTCCATCCAGACCGCCGAAGCCTGTCTTGAGATCGGTGCTGCGGCTGCCCATCGTCCGTGGGACTTCCACGCCGCCAGCAAAAGCGATGTAACCGCGCATGCCCAAGCGGCAGCTCCCGATTCGCAGCACGCTGTCCTGCCGGATCACAACCGGACGCAAGAGAGGCACCGGCTTTCCGTCTACCATGGCGGACATGTCGGCACCGCACAACGCAATGAGCCGGGTTTCCCGAAACCGGAGCTCTGGACCGCTAAGCGTCATTTCCAGCACGGCAGCCTCACGCGGGTTGCCTACAAGCATGTTCGCTGTCCGGGCAGCAAAGGTATCCATCACCCCACCTGACGGAACGCCATACTTTCGATAACCGGTTCGCCCCTCATCCTGAATGATGGAGAGCATTCCTGGACGAATGACCTCGATGCTCATGGACAGCCCTCCTTCAGAGAAAGGTATTCCTCAAGCGTAATCGGTTGAAACCGGACCCTGTCCCCTGCTGCAAGCAAGCTGGGCGGGGATTGATCAGGCGCAAACAAGGCAAGCGGCGTCCTGCCGATACACTGCCATCCGCCGGGCGTGGCCACGGGATAGATTCCCGTTTGACTGCCGCCGATGCCCACCGTCCCGGCCTCGACGCGAAGTCTTGGCGTCGCCCGTCTCGGTGTGGCGATCCGCTCGGACAAGCCGCCCAGGTATGGGAAACCCGGTGCAAAACCGATCATGTGCACCAAATATTCCGCCCCCGAATGGATCGAAACAACCTCATCGGCATCAAGCCCGTTCACGCTCGCGACGTGCTGCAAATCAGGACCCAGCTCCCCGCCATAACAGACGGGAATCGTCACGATTCGAGACGGCGGCGCCGCATCTTGGTTCTCCGATAAGCCCGATAACTGCTCCAACAACCAGCCGCAGATGGCCTCATAGGGCAGCATCGCCGTCCCCTCCAACAGCTGCGCTGACGCCGCAACCTTTACGGGATCAAAGAACAAAGTAACTGCATTAAAAGACGGAACAACGTCAACGATTCCCATGACATCCTGTGACTCCAGCAAGGCACACACAGACATCACCCGATGGTGGACTTCTTCGGAAATGATATCCCCGCAGCGAATCACGACGCCGGACTCGCCAAGCGGAGATAAGGTTTCCTTCGTCCATATGTACGACCGATCAGCCATGCGAGCCCTCCTTCACCCACTCCTCAACAGTTCCCATTGTCCTCTCAGTGCGACTGCATCCGTAGATTATTCGTCCTTGGACGGGACCAGGTGCGCGCTGCAATTGTACAGCTCGCATTGCCAACCTCTTTGCCCCGTCATGATTCGGGTAATCGAAGTGTTGGACAGTTTGGCGGTAACATCCAGATCGGGCACGAGACCGCGCAGCGTATTGCGTAAAATCGCTCCATGGCTAACGACCAATACCTTCCCGTCCGGATGCTCGCGCGATATTTCCTCCAACACTTCGGAGCCTCTTGCCGTTCCGGCCTCGGGTGCTTCTTTGCCCAAATCCAGGGTGCTCCAATCCGCTCCCCACTTTGCAACGCGCTCTTCCTCCGTCGTGCCTTCCACCTGTCCGCCGCCCATTTCGCGCAGCCGCGCGTCCAAATGAATCTCCTGAATGCCCAGGCGCTCCGCAATGATTCGGGCCGTCTCACTGGCGCGCTTCAGGTCGCTGGCATAGATGGCATCCCAATGTTCTCCGCTAAGCCGCTCGGCGAGCAATTTCGCCTGCTCTCTTCCTTCATCGTCAAGCAGGTTGTCCGTCTGGCCCTGAGAACGTTTCTCCTTGTTCCATGCCGTGCTTCCGTGGCGAATCAATGCAAAATGTGTCATCCCTTTTCCTTCCTTTCTGTTCCCACCCGAAACGGATGGATGATCATCTTCAGATGTTATTGACGAATCACAGCCCCAAGCTATAGCTCATCCTCGGTGAAATGCCGTCGCGTCTTTGGTTTGGCGAATTTGCCGCCATTATAATCGGCAGAAGCGTTTCTAGGGATGGACAGGCTGTCCCAGGGCGTCTCCTTGATCATTTTGGCAGCATAGACTATTTGCCCGACATGATAGGGATAATGCGCAAGTTGACGGATAATGGCCTCCATGACGGTATGACCTTCATTGCGAATATATATGATGCGTTCCAAATCCTCGGCCGTAAAGGCACGAAGCGCGGACAAAAGGCACTGCCACCCTTCCTCCCATTTGTCCATCAGCTCTTCGCGCGTGGATATGTCGTTGACGAACTCGGCGTCGCGCTCGCGCCATGGCTTTTCGCCATCGGAATTCAGCACGTCTGTCCAGCGGGACAGCATGTTTCCCCATAGATGCTTCACAATGACTCCGATGCTGTTCGTATCCTCATGCCACGACTGAAAGAGCTGTTCTGTCTCCAATTGGGCCATGGCTTTTTCGCCGAGCTGTTTATAATACAAAAACTGTTTTTCCGCCGTCTCCAGAAACATTCGGTTCGTATCCACGCTCACCGCATCCTCTCCATGTTTTCGTCAAATCAGGCCATCATCATCTATTCTTTATCTTCCAATTATTCCGATACAGGAAATGCAAACGTCCCGTCTTCGTTCGGACCAAACGGAATCACTTTCTGCACGGCATCCAGGTTCAGCTCCCCGTATATATGCGGGAACAGTTCATTCAAGTCGTATAGGTCCTCATAAACCAATTCCGGCTTCAATGCTTTTTCGTCAATGCCCAGCAGCACCAGATCGGTACGCCCGGCATAATACTGCGATGCCACCCACGGAATCTGTTCTTTGGTGGAGCAATGGATAAATCCCTCTTTTTGCAAGCTTTCCGGTGCGTACACTTCTGCTTTCGACACCTCTTCCCACGCTGCGCGGGAAATAATGCTGTATATCATACTTGACCCTCCCCCCATGATTCGAAAATCGTTCGATGTCTTGCATCCGCTTTCGAATATTATAGATCATCCCGGATGCGTGCGTACAATTTCTGATCGGTGAACACGCCTTTAATCTTCAACTGTTTGCGCAGTAAACCTTCATACGACATGCCGAGTTTCTCCATCACCCGGGCCGAACCGATATTGCCCGCATTGCACCTGCCTGCCAATCTGTTGCAACCCAGCTCGCGAAAGCAATAGTTCACAACAGGCTGCATCGCTTCGGAGGCCACGCCCATATTCCAGTACCTGCTCGATATCGCATATCCCAATTCGGCGCTCTGCATCGATTCGTTCATGTCGAATACGCCCCCGCGCCCAATCAGTTCCCCGGTGTCCTTCCAAATGAAGGCCCAAATGTACACAGTCTGCTGTTCATATTGATCCAGTACCCGCCGAATATATCCGACCGAATCATCTATGGTCTCATGACAGTTCCAGAGGCTGTGCTGGCTGACGAGCGGATCGGAGGCAAACGCAAAATATTCAGGCACATCCTCCAAGGTCAGACGTCTCAACCGCAAACGTTCTGTCTCGAATTCGGGCGATTCGGAAAATAATTTGTCGACATTCATGTTCATTTCCTCCTAACGAATCCGTTTCAAAAGAACCACTCTTGCCGCATCTCTTTCAACGCTCGGTTTCGGCCTTTAACACATATCGATCTACAAACCAAGCTCCTAATATCCCCACGGCGTAACGCATGAGATCCATGACCAAAAAACCCCGGCCCAACACAAGTGCCCCTAGCGTCGTCGAACGAATTTCGTTCAACCACGGGACCTGGATGAGCTGCGAGCATTCGATGAACCAACTGAACAGCAATCCGGCAAAGGCTGACCATCCCTTCCTCCACGACGTGAATATTAGGCGGATTCCAAAATAAATCATAGCTGCCCATAAGGCATCCCCGGCATGTTCTCGCAGAAATGCGGGCAAAACCTCGCCATAGGCCCTGGAGGCATACCCGGCAGACATCGCCAGCAATGTTACGGACAAATACAACAGTTTGCCTCTTAAACCACTGGCGTACCTCTGCTTATGCATTGTCATGATTGTATTTCAACCCGTATCATATGGATTCCCCCCAGGCTTGAGTTCGATTCCACGATCGATGCATCTTTCATGTATCTTCCTCCCATCGTACAAAAGGATACAAAAAAAGGGCGTTGCCAGCGCCCTTCAACATTCCATTTTTTAACATTATACCACTAAAACCAGAACCAAGCTTGCTATTTTACCGTCACCGGAATCGTAAGTTTTTTGTTGTTCCATTTGACGACCACGGAAGCCTTGCCTTTGCCAACGGCCTGGATTTTGCCATTCGAAACCGTGACCACGCTTGGCTTATTGCTGCTCCATACCGCGTCACTCGTTACCAAGGCGGTCTTTCCTGTGTCATACTGGGCCATAACGCTCACCGTTGCTGTGCCCTGAGGAGACAAGACCAGCTTTTTGGTGCTGCTGATCAGCTTTTTGAGCAGAGGCACCACGGTCACTTCTGTTTTGACGGTCTGATTCTGGTACACGCCCGTCAATGTGGCCTTGCCTTCTGTCAGCGTTTTGACTGTGCCATTTTTGACCGTGGCCACATTAGGGTTAGACGATGTCCAGGTCACTTGCTTCGACAAGTTCACCGTTTTGCCGTTCTCATAGGTACCGATGACCTTAAGAGCTTTGGACTTCTTGATGTTCATCTGGATGGCCGATGGCGTAACCTCCACCTTGGCGATGATATCGGTAATCGCTACAGGGACTTTGACCGTGGTTGAGCCGTATTTTCCTTGCAGCAGCACGCGTCCCGGTTCCACCCCTTTGATTTTCCCATTTTCCACGACGGCGGATGGCTTGGAAACTGTCCAGACGATTTGGGAAGTGACGTCCTCTTCTTTACCGCTCGTTCGCACGATCGTTACTTTGGGCAATGCGCTCTCCTTGCCTTTGACAAAATTATAAGAGCTCGGCGATGCCTTGATCTTTTTGATTTTCTCCTGTACCTGCACGGCAAACTGCGCCTTCTCGTTATCCACCTGGGCGACGATGGTCGCTTCTCCCGCACCCACGGCTTTGATCTTGCCTTTCGTTACGGTAGCGACTTTGGCATTGCTCGACGACCATGTCACGCCAGCCGTGACGTCCTGCTCGTTATCGAATCCTTCCACCACCGCCATCACTTTCAACGAGGCCGTTTCGGAAACGCTCATTTTATCCGTATTACTTACAATTTTAATGGATGTGATATCTCCCGCGGCCGCCATGGCCAGCGATGGAATCAGCGCAACGCACGCCACGATCAAGGCTAGGGTTGCCTTGAATCCTGCTCTTAAACCTTTCATGCCCATCTTCATCTCCCATAATCCAGTATTTTACTCCTATTATAGTATATCGGAAATGGTATGCCCAGAAATGAATACTATAACTGAAGAAATTCGGATAACAGGACCATTCGACATGTTTTGTTATTTTTCTGCTTCCGGCAGCTTCAGGTATTCCAATCCCCCCATATAGGGCCGAAGCGCTGCCGGAATGCGTATGCTCCCGTCCTCCAATTGGTGATTCTCCAAAAGCGGGATCAATATGCGCGGCGATGCCACTGCCGTATTGTTAAGCGTATGGCAATAGACCAGCTTGCCTTCTGCGTTACGACAACGGATGTTGGAGCGCCGGGCCTGGAAGTCGTGCAGGTTCGACGACGAATGCGTTTCTCCATAGGCTCCGCGGCTGGGCATCCATGTCTCGATATCGTACTGTTTATAGGTTTTCTGCGACATGTCTCCGATGCACACGGCAACCACGCGATACGGAAGCTCCAGCAGCTGCAGCAGTTCCTCCGCATGTCCGGTGATCTCCTGCAGCATTCGTTCCGATTCGTCCGCATCCGGCGCACAGATAATGACCTGTTCTACCTTGGAAAACTGGTGCACCCGATACAGTCCGCGCACATCCCTGCCGCCCGATCCAACCTCGCTGCGGAAACAGGTGGACATGGCGGCCAATCGGATCGGCTCCGCTACATCCACGACTTCATCCATATAATAAGAAACAAGCGGCACCTCCGAAGTCCCTACCAACCATTTGTTCTCGCCCTCAAGCTCATATACCTGATCCCGCCCTGTGGGGAAGAAGCCCGTGTTAACCAGCGCTTCCTCCCTCACCATCAGCGGCACTTCCATCGGCGTGAAGCCTTTCTTCAATAATAGGTCGAGGGCTAACTGTTGTACGGCCCGATGCAAAAGCAAACCTGCTGCTTTCAATACATAACTGCGAGTGCCGCCGATTTTTACGCCTCGGGCAATGTCGATCATGTCATGCATTTCACCCAGCTCAACATGATCCTTCGCATCGTAATCGAATTTCGTAATCTCACCGACACGCCGCACTTCAACGTTATCTTCATCCGATGCTCCTGCCGGCGTATCCGGCGACACCACGTTCGGCACCAGCCACTGCAGTCTCGTTACCTCCTCCTGCACGTCGGCAAGCTTGGTCTCATTCTGCTGGAGCTTGTCGTTAAGCTCCTTTACGCGTGTCCGCAGCTCTTCCGCCTGTGCCCGATCTCCCGTCTGCATCAGCTTGCCAATCTCAGCTGACCAGGCGTTCCGCAAGCGGCGCCCTTCCTCCGTTTCCTGCAAAAGCCTTCTTCTTTCCTCGTCCAGCGTGAGCAGCTCGCGAACCGAAACCTTGATTTTTTTGCCGTCCGCGGCCGCCTGAACCTCATCCGCATGCGCACGAATCCATTTCATATCCAACATGTACACCGTCTCCTTTGGGCTATAAAAATGCAAAGAGCGCCCTCATCCCTTGGGACGAGGAGCGCTCTGCTCGCGGTGCCACCCAACTTGCCGGGACAGGTAATCCTGTGTCCAGCCTCTTGGTCCGCGATAACGGGCGGTTCCGGTTAACTTGGGGAATGGGTTCGCTCCCCTGGCGAAAACGCCTCCGAGTTGGATGCTCTTCAACGGCATAGTTCCGATCTGCAATTGTTGACAATGATTATATATGAAATGCTCCCCCATTCGCAAGAGCTTCATTCATTATGTTTTCAAACGACCATTGCCCAGGAAATAAGACAGATCGGTCAAGCGCTGACTTTGCTTCTGGCCACCACATTGCCAAATACAGCCCGAACGATCGGCCCCACCACCAGAAGCTGTGCCGGAAGTGCCAGCAAGAAGTTATGGCCGATCGCCGAACCATAGCTTCGCAGGATGGAACGACCTCCAAGTCCATTGGTGAGGTAGGATGTCATTACACCATAGAAAGACATGACCAACACCATGCCGACCACCATAAAAAACGAGAGCGTCAACACGGCCACCAATTTGTTTGACTTGTCGAACGGCAGGGAAAACGCTACTTTTTTCGCCACAGGACCTACCAATATCGATTCAACCGCAAAAGCGACCACAAAACAGATCACAAACTGCAGCAGAATCTCCATCAAAGACAATTTCCCGATCATTCCGCTGTTATACAGATTAAACAACAGCATGATCGTGACCATGCCGAAGCACATCATTAATCCGAACACCACTTGTTCTCTTTTCGTTGTTGGCAATGTACTCATCCTTTCTGTTCATTTGATCATTATAGAGATCACGTTATGCCCTTCATAAGTGAACAAATTGTGAACTTTTAAAATTTAAATCTTTATTTTTTGCGTAAGCGTGTTCAACCGCCGCCCCCAATTCCAACTTGACAGCTTGGATTTTCACATCTATTCTATTTCTAAAATGCTAATGGCGAATTATCTGCCCCGGGAGGTATGTTCATATGGCTTTTCAAAAACGCGTCGACCACGTCGGAATCTCCGTTCGCGATCTGGAAACAACGCTCCGCTTCTATACCGAGATTGTCGGTCTGGAACTGAAGGGACGGTTGACTCACACCAACGGTGTCATTCAGCTGGCATTTCTCGGTTTTAACGGGAGCGACGAGACCGAGATCGAGCTGATTCAGGGGTATAGCGACAAGCTGCCATCCGAAGGAACGGTGCACCACTTTGCCATCCATGTGGAGGACATCGAAGCGGAATACCGGCGCATTCAGGCAACGGATGCAGAGTTCATCGATGGGGAGATTGTAACCTTGCCGAACGGATATCGTTACTTCTTCATCTATGGACCTGAAAAAGAATGGATTGAATTTTTCCAACGGTAATCCCGGTCGTCCCTCCAATTCCTTACTGGACACAATCCGGACTCTTGCCTATAATTACTGTGATAGCAACGCCCGTAACTTCATAGCTTCCCAGGGGTGTCGGAATTGGCCGGCTGAGAGTGTATCCCATAAGATACTGACCCTTAGACCTGATCTGGATCATGCCAGCGTAGGAATCGGAGTATATTGACCAAGGCACAGCCCCAAGGCTGGTGGCCATTCTCTAACGCCTGCATGCGTCCCGAATAACGGGGCGCTTTTTTGTTAATATCAGAACGTGTGGACCGCGATGCAATTCCCCTGATATGGCATTCTTAATCAGATGTTGTGGACATGAAGCCAAGGAGTACCCGTGCCGATGGCCGGACAATATGAAGGAGAGAAAAAGAAATGAAATGGCGCAAAATGATGGGCCTGATGCTCTTGTGCATCACCCTCGTAACCGTTGCCGCATGCGGCGGCAAGGAAGCGGCACCTGCCGGCGAGAACGGCAGCAGCACGGAAAAGGCAAGCGAAGGCGGCAATGCCGCACTGAAAGACGTTAAGGTGGTGCTCGATTGGACGCCGAATACGAACCATACCGGCCTGTACGCTGCGGTGGATCAAGGCTTTTACAAAGCCGAGGGACTTAACGTCGAAATCGTGCAGCCTGGCGCAGGCGGAGCGGACACGATGGTAGCCTCGAACGAGGTCCCTTTTGGCGTCAGTTACCAGGAGAGCGTAACCCAAGCACGCACGCAAAACGTACCGCTCGTATCCATCGCCGCGGTCATTCAGCACAACACGTCCGGCTTTGCCGCTCCGGTGGACCGGAATATCAAATCGCCCAAAGACTTTGAAGGCAAATCGTATGGAGGCTGGGGCTCTCCGGTAGAAGAAGCCGTCATGCAATCGATTATGGAAGGCGAAGGCGCCGACGTCTCCAAGGTGAAAAACATCAATATGGGCGATGCCGATTTCTTCACTGCCGTGAAACGCGACATCGACTTTGCCTGGATCTTCTATGCGTGGACCGGGATTGAAGCACAGCTGCGGAATGAACCGATCGACATGCTGTACGTCAAGGATTACTCCGAAGCGCTCGACTATTACACGCCTGTGCTCGTAACCAACGAAACGACGATTCAGAATGATCCGGAGCTGGTTAAAGCGTTCATGAAAGCGACATCCGAAGGATATCAATATGCGATTGATCACCCGGAGGAGGCTGCCAACATTTTGCTGAAGGCCGTTCCGGACCTCGACAAGGATTTAGTACTCGCCAGCCAGAAGTGGCTCAGCCCGAAATATCAGGACGATGCCGCACGTTGGGGCGAACAGAAACAGGAAGTTTGGCAAAATTACGCGGACTGGATGTTCAGCAAAAAACTGCTCGACCAGCAAGTCGACGTTTCCAAAGCGTATACGAACGAATTTTTACCACAATAACGAGAACTATATAACGAAATCGGAAGGAGCCGTGAATGGACATGGCCAGCACACTGCTTAGCATACAAGTGATTCCCAAAACGCCGAACGGCGAAAACTCTTATCCTTACGTCGATCGCGCGATCGAAGTCATTCAACAATCCGGCGTCAAATATCAAGTAAACCCGCTGGAAACGACCATGGAAGGCGAACTTGAGGAGCTGCTGCAGATCGTGCGCAAAATGCACGAAGCACTCGTGGAGGCTGGCAGCCCAAGCATCATTTCCCAGATCAAAATTGCCCATAGCCCTGACGGGTTCAGCATGGACGCCCTCACGGAGAAATATCGCTAATGAATTCATACTGGAAAAGCGTATGGCCGCCCTTCGTGGCGGTTATTCTCTTTATCGCGTTATGGCAGGGAGCCGTATCCCTGTTCCATATTGAAAAGTGGATGCTTCCCGCACCCTCGGACATCGCCCGCGAAGCGGCATCTCAAGCCGATCGCCTCGGCATGCATGCTTGGGCTACCATCCAACTTACCCTGATCGGCTTCGCTGCCGGCACAGCCGTCGGATTGCTGATCGCGATGGTGCTGCATCTTATTCCTTTGCTCAAACAGGCGTTATACCCTTTGCTTATTTTAAGTCAAAACATACCCACCATCGCGCTGGCTCCGCTCCTGCTGATCTGGTTCGGCTTCGGGCTGCTGCCCAAGCTGATCACGATCGTTCTCGTCTGTTTCTTCCCGGTCGCCGTAGCGGCCATGGACGGGTTAACGCGCACGGATGCAGCCATGATGAATTACATGCGCATGGCCGGTGCATCGCGCCGCCACATCTTCTGGAAGCTGGAGCTGCCGCATGCGCTGCCCTCCATCTTCTCCGGCGTGAAGATTGCCGCCACATACAGCGTTATGGGCGCCATCATCGCAGAATGGATCGGCGCCGACAAGGGCATCGGTTATTACATGATGCTGCAGAAGTCCGCTTACCGGACAGATCGATTATTCGTCGCCATCATGATCATCGTGGCGCTGAGCCTGCTGCTCTTCCTGCTCATTGCCTTGCTGGAGAAGCTGCTCGTTAAATGGCGGCCGCAGAAGCGCTAACCCGACATTGAACCAAGGAAGTGAATACGACATGAATCATACCGGTTCTCCGGCAACACCAGCGGCTGCCCCAGCTATGCAGGCAAGCGAAACGGGAGCGGCTCACTCTGACGGCACGGCACCGACATCGGCATCGGCAACGGCGCCTGCGCTCAACGTCAGGAACGTGCACGCCTCCTTCCGCGAGCGGCGAAGCAAGCTGCCGGTGCTTAACGATATTTCCCTGACTGTGGGGCAAGGCGAATTCGTGGCACTCGTCGGACCGTCCGGCTGCGGCAAAAGCACCCTGTTCCATATCATCGGCGGGCTGCTGAAGCCGCAGCAGGGAGAGATCTGGATGAACGGCGAGAACGTGACCGGCCAGCGCGGCAAGATCAGCTACATGCCGCAGCAACCTGCGCTCTTCCCGTGGCGCACCATCGAAGAGAACGTGCTGCTTGCGGGCGAAGTGACTCCATCGGCCCAGCCGCGGCAAACCGCGCTTGCCGAAGCGCGCCAATGGCTGGAGAGCGTCGGCCTCGGCGGCTTCGAGCAGGCATACCCGCACATGCTGTCCGGCGGAATGCAGCAGCGCGCCGCGTTCCTGCGGGCGCTGCTCAGTCCCCAGGAGCTGATGCTGCTCGACGAGCCGTTCAGCGCGCTCGACGCCTTGACGCGCAGCGACATGCAGCGCTGGCTGCTCGACATATGGGAGCTGAACCGCCGCTCGGTGCTGCTCATCACCCATAATATCGAAGAAGCGCTGCTGCTCGCCGATCGCGTCTACGTGCTCTCGAATCGGCCCGCAACGGTGATGCACGAAGTCCATGTTCCTTTTGAGCGGCCCCGTCAAGAAACGATCTCCGATCTGCCGGCATTCCTGGAGCGCAAACGGCAAATCTCCGAGTGGATGAAGCAAGAACAAAAGAAGGCCCGCCTATCCTGAGATAGCGGGCTTAAATCATGCAGAAGGAGCGTCTCTCCATGAAAATGCCAACCCATGTCCCCTTCATCGATGCCCATCTTCATCTGGATCAATACACCCCGGCCGAACAGCAGGACATGCTTCGCTCCTTGCCTTCGCACCAGGTTGAAGCGGTCATCGCCGTCTCCATGCACCTTGCCTCCTCGCAGGCTACGATGGACCTGGCGGCCAGACATCCGCATGCCGTCTTTCCGGCCATCGGATTCCACCCGGAGCAGCCTCTACCTTCGCCGTCGGAAGCGGAGCAGCTGTTCGACTGGATCGAGCGCCGCATCGATCAGGCCGTTGCCATCGGCGAAGTAGGGCTTCCCTATTACAGCCGCCAGGAGGCGGAGCAAGCAGGGAAACCTTGGGACCAATCCGGCTACGTTTTGCTGCTCGAACGTTTCGTTCGGCTCGCCAAAAAGCACGACAAACCGATCGTGCTGCATGCCGTGTATGAAGATGCCGATGTGGCTTGCGACCTGCTGGAGCAGTACCAAGTAAACAAGGCTCACTTCCATTGGTTCAAAGGCTCGCCGGAAACGATTCGGCGAATGGCGGACAACGGATACTACGTCTCGTTCACGCCGGATATCGTATACGAAGAGGAGATTCAAGCACTGGCAAGGGTGTATCCTCCAGGACAGATCATGGCCGAGACGGACGGGCCCTGGCCGTTCGAGGGCCCTTTTGCAGGCAGGATGACGCATCCAGCCATGACAAGCCGCGTCGTTCAGGCGTGGTGCGAGATTACGGGAACGAAGCCGGAGGCGGCAGTACGCATTTTCTACGAAAATACGAAGCGCTTCTATCGTTTACCCTGAACAAGGACCCCTAATTGGATGATCCAAGCCACTAGAGCAGGTCATATCTTCTACGCAAAAGAAGCCAGTTCACGAGGACTGGCTTCTTTATTATGCGGATGCTATGTGCAGTGTCTTTGTTACATCTCATCCTCTATCCAAACAGGTTTCCTACTGAACGATATCTCACTCGCGTTCGCTGCCCGAATCTGCGCAACGAGCAACTTGCGGCAGTTTTTCACCGTTTTATAAACCCTTTGCCTTCAAGATATGTCTTCATTTGCAGCCTTGCCGGCTCCGTAAGACGTTTCGCCATCATTTCGGACCATGTCGTCGAACGCTCGCCTTGGGTGCGCTCCTGCATATATGCTGCAAATGTTTCATCGTACTCTTTCATGCCTTGCAGCGTCTGTTCAGCCTGGTAGCGGCCATGGTGCAGCACCGCCTGCAGCGGCAGTCTTGGGCGAATGCCCGTATCTTGATCCGCTACGCCGATGCACATGCCATACACAGGGTATACGCCTTCAGGCAATCCCAGCAGTTCTGAAACTTCGCTGATCCGCGTACGAAGACCGCCGATATATACAATTCCGAATCCGAGCGACTCCGCCGCAAGCGCTGCGTTCTGGGAAGCAAGGGCCACGTCGATCGTCGCTACCATGAAATTTTCCATGCTATCTTCGAACGATTCTTTCTCCGGCGCATGTTGAACTGCGGCTTGCTTGAGACGATACAAATCCGCGCACCACACCAGGAAAACAGGGCATTGATCAATGTAAGCCTGGTTGCCCGCAAGCTCGGCCAGCTTCGCCTTCTGGTCTTTGTCGGTAACCGCAATAACCGTGTAAGCCTGCACATTGCTGGAGGTAGAAGCCATTTGACCCGCCGAAACGATGGCGGCCAATTGTTCCTCGCTAACCGGATCAGGCTTGTATTTCCGCACGGAGCGGTGCTTCATCATCAATTCAATGGTTTCGTTGTTCATGATCATTCACTCCCAATCCTCGTAATACAAACTCGACGGTCTGTTCCACTAGCTTCTCCGGATCGACATTCGGGTAGTCCAGCATAAATCGTGTGTTATGGGCCCTTTTGTGGGCAAGCGCCACGCTTAATACCTGAAGCATGCCATATGTGGCCGACTCGATGCGGAATACTCCCTGCTCCTTGCCTCTTTCCAACAATTCGGTCAGCTTGGTCCAGATCGGCTCCAGGAAACGAATGACGGAAGCGGCGCGGTTGGTCCGCAGCGCCATCTCCAATTGCACGATATCACTCATGTCCCGGTCCGACAGGGTGAACCTGACAATCTCGCCGATGACGAGACTTACCCCCTCGGCTGGTGACATGGACTGAATGATCTCATCCAAATCATCCGGAATACGGATCAGGAAATAACGTTCGAACAGCGCTTCAAACACTTTCTCTTTGCCGCCAAAATGATACGAAACGAGCGAAATATTCGCTCCCGCCTCGTCGCAGATCTGCCGCACGCTCGTCCCGTCATATCCCTGCTGGGCAAAGAGCTTCTTCGCTGCCACCAAAATCCTCGTTTTGATATCCAATTCCGGTTCCGTCATTCCGTTCTCTCCCCTTGTCCGTTCTATTCAAGCGCCCGGCACGCTCGGACTGCATGCCTGATCTCTACCTGTTATTATGAAAGTTTGTGTCAAAAAGTGCAAGGCATGTCATGTGCCGTTTCCGCAAAGCCAACACTCCAGAACAGGCGAACACCCCGATGAATTCCATCGGGGTGTTCGGTCGATCGCAGCGATGAGGGTATCTGCATCTGCGTCGCAAGCCTTCATTTTTCTTAACCGTTAACCGGTGCCGGGTTTGGCGCTACTTCAGGCATACGGCCTTTTTTGAGCAACGTCGCCAGCAAGGACAGCGCCACCGCAACGACCAGAATGATCGCAATCGTTCCTGCGGCCGCCTGTGCTCCGGGACCGCCGAGCTGAACGCTCAGAATGCCCTGTACCGCATATGTGGCTGGTAAATATTGTCCCAGACCGCTGTAGAACCCGTTCAGCAGTTCACGCGGCACCATCGCGCCGGAAGACACCAGCTGCAGGGACAGCGAGATAATGTTGAACACACTTCCTGCCGGTCCGAACAGGATCAGGAAAAATTGGGAGAAGAACATAAATGTGCACAGGAACAATGCCTGGAACATCCAGAACGCGATAAAGCCTTGTTCGAATTGTCCCCCGAGGGCCACGATCAGAGAGGAACCAACAAGGGATACAAGCAGCGCGGATCCGATGTTAATGATCACTCTTGCCCCGAACAGCGACAGGCGCGAATGCATCGCTGCCAGCATGCCCATGGCTCCTTGCACGTTCATTCCCATGATCATTGCTCCCACATAGGAAGCCAGCACCATCATCATCGGCACCATTTGGTTATTCATGCCGTTCACCTGATTGATGGATGTCGTTGTTCCCTCCACGCGGGAAGTCAACGAAGCGGCTGCCGAAGCCGCTTGGTCGGCAGGTGCGCCGGAAGCGGTCAATACCGCTTGAACGCCTTGTGCAGATGCCTGTTTGTTGATCGTGTTGGTCACGCTTTGGGAAACGCCTTGCATCATGCTTTTGATCGTAACCGGGTTTGCTTCGTTAAGCGTGTACTTGATCTGTGCCGTGGAGCCCGGCGTTTGAAGCACCTCGTTGAATCCGGCCGGGATGTCAAGCACCATGTGCACCTTATGATGCTCCAGTTGGTCCAGCGCCTCGGCGCTGCTCAGATTGGCCACGGTGTGAAAAGGAAGCGTTTGGGCCAAGCTGTCTGCAATCCCTTGGGATTGCGTGCCGTCCTCATTGACGATGGCTACCGTCAGTTCTTTCGTTCGATCATTGACGCCGGAGTAAGCCGTCATCCAGATCACGCTGAAAATGACTTGGAACATCAACGCCGTCACAATGCCGATAATGACTGGCGGTTTCTTTAAAAGAGCGCGTAAAGCTCGCAGCATAAAGTTTGTCCTCCATCGGATATTTAGTTTTACATTGATTTAAACAATCGTTTGAATCAAACAGTCGTTTAAAATTTTAAATGGAGTTGTCTGTATTGTCAACCCGGTTTTCTGAAAGATGCAGAAATACACACTAGCATTTTCATTAAAAAACGGAGATCATCTGTCTGGCATTTTAACCTTTAGAACAGATGAAAATGCACGCCCCGCCTTGGCGGGCCGTGCAAAGTGCTCACATCTATTTCAGGTTTCTGTATTCATCAAGCCAAAAGAACCACCGCGACGTTACCCGGCACGCCGCTGGAGCTTCATACGCTGCAAGCGCAACGCGTTCAGCACGACCGATACCGAACTGAATGCCATTGCTGCTCCGGCCAGCCAAGGAGCCAAGAAACCGGCCGCAGCGATCGGGATGCCCAGCACGTTGTACCCGAGCGCCCAGAACAAGTTCTGTTTAATGTTGCCCATCGTGCGGCGGCTCATCTCGATCGCGTCGGCGATGCTGTTCAGATCGCCGCGCATCAGCGTGATGTCGGCCGCTTCCATCGCTACATCCGTCCCCGTTCCGATCGCCATGCCGATATCGGCCGTAGCAAGCGCAGGCGCATCATTGATGCCATCGCCGACCATGGCGACCTTGCGGCCGCTTTCCTGCAGCTTCTTCACTTCCGCAGCCTTGCCCTCAGGCAGGACTTCGGCGAGAATGTGCTTGATGCCCGCTTGTGCCGCCACGGCGCGGGCGGTACGCTCGTTGTCGCCCGTAATCATAATGACATCAATCCCCATCGCATGCAGACGACCAACGGCCTCACGGGACGTTTCCTTGATCGTATCCGCAACGGCAACGATGCCTGCCCATTGACCGTCCACCGCAACAAGCATTGCCGTGCGCCCTTGCTCTTCAAGCTCGTGCATACGCTGCAGGGCCTGCTCCGGCACGTTCACCTGAGCATCGGCAAGCAAACGGCGGGTCCCCACCAGCACCTGCCGGCCACCTGCCACTGCATGTATACCGTATCCGGGTATGTTTTCAAATTGTTCCGCTTGGCCAGGTTCCAAGCCCTTGCCCCGGATTCCTTCTACAATGGCTTCCGCCAAAGGATGCTCGGATCCTTGCTCCGCGGCGCCTACCAGTTCCAACAGCTCTGGCTCGTGCCAGTCCCCGGCAGCAACCACGTCCGTCAGCACCGGTTTACCCTCGGTAACCGTGCCCGTTTTGTCCAGCACGACCGTTTGAATCTGCTGCGCGGTTTCCAGGTATTCGCCTCCCTTAAACAGGATGCCGAACTCCGCTGCCCGTCCCGAACCGGCCATGACGGACGTCGGCGTGGCAAGCCCAAGGGCGCAGGGGCAGGCAATAACCAGAACGGCAATGGCTTTTTCCAGCGAACCCGCAAAATCTCCGGGACTGACGAAGAAATACCAAATCAGCAGCGTCAACGCCGCAATGCCGACAACGATCGGCACGAATATGCCTGATATTACGTCCGCAATGCGTTGGATCGGCGCTTTGGAGCCTTGTGCCTGCTCAACGACTTTGATGATTTGCGAGAGTGCCGTATCCGATCCGACCCGAGTGGCCCGCAGCCGCAATACGCCATTTTTGTTCAGCGTGGCACCCGTAACCGGATCGCCCGGTTGTTTGTCGACCGGCAAGCTCTCCCCGCTCAGCATGGACTCGTCGACCGACGAACGTCCCTCTTCCACCACGCCGTCGACCGGGATGCTGTCGCCCGGCTTGACGATCACCAGATCGCCAACGGCAACATAAGCGGAGGGAATGACAACTTCCTTGCCGTCGCGAATCACCCGCGCTTCGCGCGGAGCAAGCTCGATCAGGCTTTTGATCGCTTGAGAGGAGCGTCCTTTGGCGACCGCTTCAAACCATTTGCCGAGCAAAATTAACGTAATCAGAATGGCGCTCGTCTCATAATACAGTTCAACCGAAGGGACGGCGACCGCCGTACCCATTCCGCCATGGTCCATAGCCGGCTGAGTCCCGTATCCACTGCTTAGGGTCAGATATAAACTGTAGAAAAAAGCTGCGCTCGTTCCCAGCGCAACGAGTACATCCATGTTCGCGCTGCCGCCCCGCAGTGCTTTATACGCTCCGACATAGAACTGCCAGCCGATCACGAATTGTACCGGTGCTGCCAGCAGCAGCTGGAACCAAGGGTTCATGAACAAATCGGGCACCCAGATCCAGGACGTAAATGAGAAATGACCGACCATCGCCCAGAGCAAAGGAATGGACAGCAGGGCAGAAACGATCCATTTCCACTTTTTGCGCTGCAATTCGCGTTCGCGGACAGACTGGTGTTCTTGCTCGCCCTGCTGCACTTCAGCGCCATAACCGAGGTGTTTGATCTTGGCCATGATGTCGGACGGCTTCAACGTGCCGGCGGCATATTCCACATGCGCCGTCTCCAGCGCAAGATTGACGTTCGCCCGCGATACGCCGGGCAAGCGGGACAATCCTTTCTCGATGCGGGCTGAACAAGCGGCGCAGGTCATGCCCGTGATGTTCAGGTCCAGCGATTCCGAGGCGGTGCCATAACCCAGTGCCTCTACCTTATCGCGCAAGCTGGAGACGTCCACCATTTTCGGATCATACGAAATCGTCGCTTGCTCCGTGGCCAAATTCACGTTGGCCTGATTCACGCCCTCCATCCGGGACAATCCCTTTTCGATCCGGCTCGAACAAGCCGCGCAAGTCATGCCGGTAATCTGCAGCGTGGTCTGTACTCCAACCGGAGACGTCAACGCATTCGAATCTTGATCGCTTGCCGTTGTCGATGATTTAACCATAACACAGTCTCCTTTCCCTATTCCGAAAATACCCCTAAGGGGTATAAAACAAGCCGAAATCCGGGCTTAAACGCCCGCTTCCGACTCTCTTAAGGGAAGCTGCGCTTAAACCCAATACGATCGCTTATTGCTTATCTTAGGCTACGTCATAACCTTGATCTTCAATCGCTGCCTTAATTTGTTCCACGCTCACGCTTTGCTCGTCGTATTCCACAGCAACGGTTCCCGCTGCCAGATCAACCTGGCCTTTCGCTCCTACACTTTTAACGGCTTCCTCTACGGATTTGACGCAATGGTTGCAAGACATGCCTGCAACGTTCAATGTGATGTTGGACATCGTTCATTCCTCCTTAGTATATATTCATCATTTCATGAGCTTTCTGACCGTAACAAGCAATTCGTCTACAACCTCATGCTCTCCGGCCTGAATGCGTTCGACGATGCAGCTCTTCATATGCCCTTCCAACAGCAGCTTGCCGACCGAGCTCAATGCGGATTGCGCTGCAGCGATTTGCGTAAGCACATCGTCGCAATACGTATCCTTCTCAATCAGCCCTTTGATCCCGCGAATCTGCCCCTCCACGCGGTTCAAGCGGGAAATGAGATTGCTCTTCATCTCCTGGGAATGATGGCTCTTGCGAACCGGTTTCCCGTCAGGTCCCGGCGTATGACAGGCATTTGCCTGCGTTTCCGGCAGCGAACCTTCTTGCCCCGCTGCGGTTACCGCCGTTTCCATCTCTTCATGGGGATGGCTCTGATGTTCCATCATGAACACCCCTTTTCAAATAATTTCTGAATTCAGAATAACATACCCCGTAGGGGTATTCAAGCCCTATTTCTTCTCGCCATCAATTGTTCATCATTTCTTCATGAGGGGCTTACGCTCGCAAAATATATTCCATTCTGCTGCTGCGGACGGCGAAACCAAGTTTCTCGTAAAAAGTCTGCGCTCCCTCGTTGAACGACGATACCGTCAACTCCACGCTGTCTGCCTGAAGCTCCTTGCCCAGTTCGATCAGTTCTGTCATGATTCGCTGCCCGACGCCTTTTCCCTGCCACTTTCGATCCACGACAACTTCGTTGATATACAGCATATCCCGGTCAAGCAGCACATTCAGGTTCCGGATCTGCTGCCATTGGGCGCTGGCAAATCCGACGATCTCCCCCGCTTCAAGATCCTCAGCAACGAATAGGTATCGGGTATCCTTTTCGAGCCACTCCTCATACTCGCCCGGCTCCAAGCGGGGCTGAAGGGCCCGATAGATATCCGGTCTCCCTTTGACGTGTTGTTCATGCAACTCATCCATTAACGCGGAAATGCCGATATAATCTTTAACCCTGGCACGTCGAATCAAGAGCTTGTCCATAAACTAATGCCACCTCGCCACTCGTTTCCATGATTATACATTACCGGTTGGCAAGGTGCCCAGACGTGTCATAACACCATAAAAACGTTACCTTCTGATGAAATGATCCGAAAAATCGACACTTACCTATTCCAAACCTTCATTTTTTGTATAAAAATGAAGGAAGTGCTCGAATGATGACGAAAATCATACAAGTACCATGGAAAAACATAACGGGGATTGACGTAAATGAAACCGAAACGGGAAATTGCACTACCGCTTATGATCGGCATTTTTTTGCTGATCACGGTAGTTAGCCTTTATCAATGGTTAGTGCCACCGATGAAGGAAGTCGAGGCCAAAAACGGGGTGTTTGACGCCCGTCAATGGAACTTCGAAGCGGACGGCTACTTGCCGCTGCGCGGGGAATGGGAGTATTATGCGAACCGGCTGCTGACTCCTGTGGATTTTGCCGAGGACGACGGCAGTCTGTCCAAGATCCGCAAGCTGAAGAATGTCCCGAATGAAAAAACCAATGCGCTCTCCTCGGCCAATCCCAACAACCAAGGGGCTGGAACCTATCGTTTGCTCGTTGAAGTGCCCGAAGACGGAATGTACGGACTTCGCGCCAAAAAAATCCGCATCTCATCGCGCTTCTTCATTAACGGCCAGGAAATGGGAGGCAGCGGGAAACCCTCGATGACTTCGGAACACTTCGTACCAAGCAACACGCCCTATTTTCGCACATTTCAATTGAACAAAGGCGTAAACGAAATCATCGTGCAAACGGCTGCGTTCAACAACCTGGGCGGCGGCATGGTTCAGACACCCGAGTTCGGCTTGGCTACCCAGATTGGCAAACGCGTTGATGGGGCAAGGCTCGCCGATATGGCCATCATTGCCATGCTGTTTTCATTCGGTCTTTATTATGCGGGCATGTTCAGGCAATGGGGCAAGGAACGCTACCTGATGCATTTCTGCCTGTTTTGTCTGGCGACAGGTCTTTTTATCAGTATCGACAACGAAATTCTGGCGCTAATCATCTTTCCGGATATGTCTTTTCCTTTTCTGCAGAGATTGCTGTTTTTGCTGCCGATCGCTTCATTTTATTTTTTTGCAAGTTACGTGCATTCATACACCGACGAGACCAACTTCTTTTTGTTTAAATGGCTCGGGTCATGCGCGATCGTTCTTACGGTCATTTTGCTCGTGCTTCCCAACGATTATCTTCCGTTTTCCCTGGCGCTTGGAATACCGATACAGATATTTGTGTTTTTTCTAATCGTAAGAGCCATTTTCCGGGGGAGAAGAAAAGGCATTAACGATCGCCATCATCTGCTTCTCGGTTGTTTCTTTCTTGCGGTCTACTGGATTTTCGGGGAGCTGCGATACTTGTTTGCTCTGGACAATCCCTATTTCATGGTAGGGACGCCGCTGCTTCTTTTATTATCCCAGGCCCTGCTCATCTCCGACCGGCTGCAGGACAACTTTTTACGGAGCGAAAGCCTTGCAGAAAGACTATTGATTTACGACCGTCAGAAGGATGAGTTTTTGGCCAAAACATCCCATGAACTGCGGACGCCGTTGCACGGCATCGTCAACCTGTCCCAATCGCTCCTCGACAGTACGGAACACCCGCTGCAGGAAGATCACCGCGAGAACATCATGCTTCTCCATCTGATGGGCCGAAGGCTGTCGGGGATCGTCAATGACATTCTGGATCTGAATCGGATCAGGCATGGCCAATTCGTGATCCATCCGACCCCCGTCAACGTGGGCACTTCCATTCATTTCGTCTTGGAGACCCTTTCGATCGCGCCGATCAACAAAGAAGTTCGTCTGGTCAACAAGCTGCCTGATGCGCTTCCCCTGGTCTATGCCGACGAAAATCGATTGAAGCAAATTTTGCACAACCTGATCGAAAACGGGCTGAAATTCACGAAACGGGGGACGGTGACCGTATCCGTGGAATGTCTTGAAGAGGAGATGGCTATATCCATCACCGATACGGGACCAGGCATCCCTGCCGAAGAGCTGGATAACATCCTGCAGCCCTATAATCAGTACAAGGACAGCTTTCAGGACGATACTTCAGGGGGCCTCGGGCTCGGCCTTAGCATTTCCAAACAGCTGATCGAGCTGCAAGGCGGTCGCCTGGAGGTAGCATCGCAGCTGGGACAAGGTACCCGGTTCACGTTTACCCTTCCGTTAGACAAACAGTCTGAAGCCTCGGCCACGGCACCGACCGTCTCCTTGACGGTGGACGCGGAAACGATGAACGACATGCTGCATCCCAGCCCCCTCGCGCCTTTTCACGCGCTCATCGTCGATGACGAGTTGTCCAATATGAAAGTGCTCGTCGATGTTATATCATCGTTGGGGTACGCCTATACCGCGGTCGGCAGCGGCGAGGAGGCTCTTGAAGTGCTGCGTGACGGCTCCAAACCGGATATCGTTTTATTGGACCTGATGCTGACGGGTATTTCGGGAATCGAAGTATGCCGCCAAATTCGCGAGAGACAGGGCCTGGCCGAGCTTCCTGTCCTGATGCTGACCGCTTCGGGACAGACCGGCGATATCGTGGCTTCGTTGAACGCGGGAGCCAACGATATTTTGCAAAAGCCATTCGAGCTTGCGGAATTGAAAGCAAGGGTCCGCTCCCTGCTGGAATTAAAAAATTCCTCCGAGCAGGCAGTTCGCAGGGAAATGGACTTCTTGCAGGCACAGATTATGCCCCACTTCCTTTACAACAGCTTGAACAGTCTCGTAGGGTTGAGTTACACCGACCCCATCAGGCTTAGAGAAACGATCTATCACCTGACGACGTACCTCCGCTCCAAGTTTACGTTTGTTTTTCATAGCGAACCGATTACCTTCGAACGTGAACTGGAACTGGTACAAGCTTATGTTGCCATTGAAAATCTCAGGTTCGGCGAGAGATTGAATATTCATTATGAGCTTGAAGAGAATTTGAAGTGCCTGATCCCCCCTCTCACGCTGCAGCCGATTGTGGAAAATGCCGTTCGCCACGGCATCGGGCCAAAACCCGAAGGCGGTACGTTGTTGATCTCTGCGCATAACCGGAACGGCATCACGGAAATCGTCGTTGAAGATGACGGCGTTGGCATGAGCAGTGTTCAGCTGGAGATGCTGGAACGCGATCAGGCTTCAGGCATCGGTTTTCGGAACGTGAATCGCCGCCTGCAGATGTTGTACAATTTAAGGCTTGAAATCAGCAGTGTGCAAGGGAAGGGAACACGGGTTAAGCTTACTGTACCGGAGGTAAGAAATGTTGAAAGCAATGCTGGTTGATGATGAAAAAATCGCCCTGGATGTGTTGGAAATTTTGCTGAACGAAATCGGCGGCGTTCAGGTCGTCCGCAAATGCCAGCTGGCAGCGGACGCACTGGCCTGTGCTGCAACCGTACAGCCGGACATCATTTTTCTCGATATTGAAATGCCCGGGATCAACGGTCTGGACGCGGGCAGGCAGTTATCTCTCCTGTGTCCGGATGCAGAGATCGTTTTCGTGACGGCTTATCAGCAGTACGCGGTACAGGCATTTGATGCCCGCGCCATCGATTATTTGCTTAAGCCCGTTGCGAAAGATCGTCTGCAGGAAACATTGCAGCGTTACACCCGTTTGCGGCAAAGACGCGACGAATCAAAAGCCTCCGCAGTCCAGGAGTCCGTCGGGCAAACCAAACAGCTTCAGCTCAAAGTACTCGGCGGACTGGAACTGTACAATTCCGGCGGCAAGCTGATCACGTGGCGAACCAAAAAGACAAAGGAGCTTTTCGCCTACCTGTGGTTCCAACGGGGAAAACCGGTTTATCGTTATCACCTGCTGGATGATCTCTGGCCGAATATCGACGTCGAGCGTGCGCAGGCCTTGCTTCATACGACGTTGTATAACTTGCGGAGCCTTTTGAAATCGGAAGGGTTCGTCAACAAAGTGGAATTCGGCGACGAACGCTATTGGATGCATGCGCATTGGATCAGCAGCGACATGACTCGTCTGGAGTCCTTGCTGGAGTCGGAAAGCGGCAATGTCCGGGAACTGTTGGAGCTGTACAGGGGAGACCTGCTCGAAATGGAATATTACCAGTGGGCCGACGTCAAAAGGGAAGAATTGCGGAGCAAATTTATCAAGCACTTGGAGAAGCTCCTGCCCAATGTAGACGAGGAAATTCGTTCCATGTTGCAGAGCAAACTACTGGAACTGGATTACATATGATTATCGACCTTTTCCAATGCCTCCGGAGGTATTCTTCTTTCTGCAAGAGAGCAGACGAAGCCAAACAACCACTTGCCGCAGACAGATTGAATGAATAAGACGATGCCAAAAGCGGGCACCCGATCGGGTGTCCGCTTCGTTTGCGTTTGAATAAACATCGTTGTTTCCGCTATTTTTTGGACGTTGTATCCGCTTCGTCAAATGCTACCGGTGATGGTTTTGCCGCCCAAGCGTCTGCCTGCGGCTCAATGTCCACTCCGTTCAGAATCTTTTTCTTTTCCATCAGGGAATCCCCATCCTCGTCCAGCTTGTTGCGGATTTCGGCCTCGTCCTGAGGCTGGTTGTTTTGCTTCATGATGGACTCCTCCTCTTCGTTATGGGTGTAATGCTTCTTAAGTAATTTACCCAATTTGAACGCCATCATTCGAAAAATGCATAACGCCTGCCTGAAAAAAATGCAGAGAGGCAAATCGATATTTGCCTGCACTTCACAACCTAAAAACGTATGGATCAGTCTCCCTGCCTTACAGCTCCCGCTAGATGTAATACGTTTTATTTCATCCACGCTATTTAAAGTCTACATGCTTGTCCAGGATGACTTCCTCCATCTTGATCTCCAGTTCGTGAACTGCCGGAACAAGCGAAAATTTCACCTGCTCCAACGAAGGTGGGAGTGCAGGCACAACCCGGTAGCTAAGCTGAGCATCGCTACCGCTACCACGACTGCCTTCTCGAAGAACCATGTGTTCACCCTGAGCGCTGGTGACCTCCAGCATCAATTGCGGTTTGAGAAAGACATGCTCTGCCTTGGGCTCCCGGTGGTGAATGTCGAGATGCACAATGCTTTCATGATCATATTGCATGGCATGTGTAATCACATAATCGCAGCCGTCCTGCGTCGTTTGTTTCATAATCGGAAGCACACCCGTCAGTTTGGTTTCCTCCTGGGGGACAAACGGTCGTTTGGGCATTGGCTGTACACTGCGGAGAACATGGCGAATGTCCTCCTCCTTCATGTCCAGTCGCTCCACCCACTCATCAATGGTTTTCTGATCCGGATGATGGTAAGCAGCCCCCGTAATGCTTTTTCTTGCCGCCACCAGCCTTAACAGCTGTTCATCGATCTGCTTCACCTGATCATTGTATTCAAACGGAATTTCCCGAAATTCAGCCCAGCCCATAGACATGATCCTAATGATCCTCCTTTTACATTCCAAACTTTTCTATTAATCCTGTTTCGATCTAGCCCCCAGTATACAGCAATTTTTCTTCAAACTGGAGCTATAGGCCATAAAAAAAGCACTCTGAATGCCGTTCATCGGCAACCAGAATGCTTATTTCAAGGACGCTTCTTGTTCCTGCCAGCCTGCACTGTACTACTTCTTGTCCTGGCGGGCGAGCGACGCAAGCGCACGCAGCGCGGCATCAATCTCGCGCTCCACGGCCTTGGATACCGCATCCGTATGCGGGTCATATTCGGCAGCCAGGTCGCTGTCCGCAAAGCCGTCGATCGCCACGATCGCTCCGGCGCGCGCACCGCGCAGGGTGCTCACGATGTAGAGCGCTGCAATCTCCATTTCGGCCGCCAAGGCTCCCGCTTGTTTATATTTGCGGTGGGGAATTTCCTCCACGCCCGTAAAAAACGCGTCCAGCGTCACCGTAATGCCTACGCCGAGCTTCCCTTGCTCGCCTTCTCCGGCTTCCGCAGCCGCGAGCAGCGCTCGGGTCACATCCAGGTTTGCAACGGCGGGGAAACCGTCGGGCACGAGCTGACGCGTCAAACCGTCCGTACGAACCGCCGCCGTGCTGACGATGACGCTGCCAGCCGGATAGTCGGCCGTATACGAACCGGCCGTGCCGACCCGGATCAGCGTCGTTACGCCGGCGCGAATCAATTCCTCGAAGCACACTGCGGCTCCTGGACAACCTACGCCATGGCTGACCACAGCCAGCCTCACACCCTCGTAATCACCTACAAACGTACGATATTCGCGGCTGAATGCCAGCTCCTTGGCTCCGTCCAGTTTGCGGGAGATTTTCTCCGCACGGGCCGGATCGCCGCACACGATGGCGTAAGCGGGGATATCCTCCGAATGAATCTGCAAAATCGGCATCAACATGTCAATCAAACTCCTTTTTCGTCCATTCGTCTTCCGGAATCGGCAAATCCTCGCCCGAAAAGCGCTGTTCTTTGAACGGATCGGCAAAATGGTGGAAACCGTTGCTCTCCCAGAAGCCATTGCGGTCCTCCGTCATAAATTCCAAACCGCGAATCCATTTCGCGCTCTTCCAGAAATAGAGCTGCGGCACGACGAGGCGCAGGGGATATCCATGCTTCGGCGTCAGCGGCTCGCCGTTATATTTGAAGGCGAGCAGCACGTCATCGTGCATCAGTTCCTCCAAAGGCACATTCGTCTCATAATCATGGTCGGCGTGGACCATCACATATTTCGCTTCCGGCTTGACGCCGAGAATCTTCACGAAATCCGAGAAGCGGATGCCTTCCCAGGACGTATCAAACTTGGACCAGCGCGTTACGCAGTGGATGTCGCTGACCGTGTTCACCTGCGGCATCGCCTGCAGCTCGGCGAAGGAGAAAACCCTCTCCTCCCACACTTCGCCAAACACTTTCAGATCCCAGGTGGACAGGTCGTATTCCGGTACTTCTCCTTCGTGCAGGATCGGGAATTTTTCCGTCAACACCTGCCCTGGGGGCAGGCGGTCGCCATATACTGAACCGGCCTTCGACGCCGGGGCCTTCGTTTTTTTCAGACGTTCAGCCTTGTTATGCAATTTGCTTTCCTCCCTTGCTCGATTGGCGCGCCGACGTTATTTCGCCAGCGGGCATTCAGATTAACGCGAGCTTCCGCCCGCTTTTTGCGCGTCCTGCGCATAAGTCCGATCTTTGAAAAAGAACATGGCCACCAGCGTCACGATATACGGAAGCATCATCGTGAAATGCGTTGGCAGGGAGAAGCCCTGCAAACGAATGCTCAAAGCTTCCATGAAGCCGAACAGCACGCTGGAGCCCAATACGCCAAGCGGGTTCGCCTGCCCGAGCATCGTCGCCACGAGCGCGATGAATCCGCGTCCAGCCGTCATGCCTTCGGTGAACATCGTCACCTGGCCCAGCGACAATTGCGCTCCCGCCAACGCGCACAGCACGCCGCACATCAGGACGGCGCCGTATTGAATGCCGCGCACCTTGATGCCGATGCTTTGCGCAGCAATCGGATTTTCGCCGACCGAGCGCAAGCGGAATCCGGAGACGCTTTTGAACAGATAGAACTGGAGCGCAATGACAAGCACGATCCCCAAATACACGAGCGGACTGTGGCCAGAGAACACGTCCCCGACCCAGGGGATGTCCTTGATCAGCGGAATGTCCCATTTCGGAAGTCCCTGCATGTCCTTATCGTAATATGCGCCTTTTACGTCGAAAATCGCGCGGAGCGCAAAGGTCGTCAGCCCTGTCGCCAAAAAGTTGAGCGAAATGCCGACAACGATGGCATTCGCCTTGAGATTGATGCTGATGAATGCGAATAAGGCCGAAAACAACATGACGATCACGATGGAGAACAGCACGGCCAGCAATACGTTGCCGAACAGGTAGTTTCCCACGATCGCAGAGAAAGCGCCGATCAGCACGAGTCCTTCCAGTCCGACGTTGAACAGTCCGACACGGGAACACAAGGCCCCGCCAAGCGCCGCAAGCAGAATGGGAGTCAGGATCCGCAGGGTCGAGCCAAACAAGGCTGCATCAAACAGTTGCTGCATTGGATTTCTTCTCCTTTCTCCGCTTCAGGAATGAATAACCGATCTGCGCCGACACGAACAGGGTCAGCACGGCTTGAATTACGCTGCCGACTTCCAGCGGCACATCCGTGTTGCGCTCCATGCCCATCGCTCCCGTCTGCAGAGCAGCGAGCAAGATGGCCGCTACGGCCGTTCCAAGCGGATGCGAGCGGGCCAGCAAGGTCGCCATGATGCCGCTCCAGGCATAACTGGCCGAAGACAGAGAGCCGTCCAGGAAGCGGTACTGCGTGCCAAGAACCTCTCCTGCACCCGCCAGTCCGGCGAGTCCGCCGCTGATAATCATGGACAGCATCATGATGCGAATGCGGCGAACCCCGCCATACGTCGCAAAGGACGGGTTGCTGCCGAGCATGCGGATCTCGTATCCGGTCACCGTTTTATACGTAAAGAAATAGATCAGAACTGCCGCCACGATGGCAATAATGAAGCCGGCATGCAAACTCATGCCCTGAAACAGCTTCGGCAGCCAGACGCTCTGGTCGATCATCGGCGTCTGCGCCATGGCGGCGGAGCCGGTGCGGTCCTTGAACGGGTAAGATACCATATATCCCCCGAACCAGATCGCAATATAGTTGAGCAGCAGTGTGGTAATGAGCAGATTCATGCCGAACCGCGCATCCAGCCAGCCTGCCAGCAGGGACCATATCCCGCCTGCCAGAATGCCTGCGACGATCGCGGCAATACATACGAACCAGCCTGGTCCCGGAAGGTAGAGCGCCGTAAGCGCTGCGCTGAGTCCGCCCAGAATCATCTGCCCCTCGGCACCCATGTTGAAAAATCCGGCACGGAAAGCCAGCGCGACGCCCAAGCCCGCCAGAATGATCGGCGTGGATCGGGCCAGCGTGTTGGTGAAGAAATAGAAGTTCCCGAAGGCCCCCTTCCACATTTCCCCATAGGTTTCGATGACGTTACCGCCAACGACGAGAATCGCGATTGCGCCGGCCAGCAAGCCGATCAATACGGCAAGCAGGGGCTGCACAAGCCCGCGAAGTGAGTCTTTTAACCGATTCATACCCGCTCTTTCCCTCCTGCCATTAACAAGCTGATCTGTTCTTCCGTCGCATCCGCCGCGTTCAGTTCGCCGGCGATCTCGCCTTCGTACATGATGACGATGCGGTCGGACAGCTGCAATATTTCAGTCAATTCCGAAGAGACAAGCAAAATGCCGGCTCCCTCATTGCGTTTGCGCAATAACTCGGCATGGATGGTTTCCATCGCGCCGATGTCGACGCCGCGGGTAGGCTCGGCGGCGATCAGAAACGGCGTGTCCTGAGCGAATTCGCGCGCCGCAATCAGCTTTTGCAAATTACCGCCAGACAAAAACTGTGCCTTGGTGTCAGCCGATCCCGTTTTGATGCCGAACTGCTTAATCCAACCTTCCACCATCGCCCGGGCTGCCTTGGCTTTGATCAGGCCGCGGGATTGCAGGCGGTAATGATGGCCCATCAATCCATTCTCGCGTACGCTGGCATCCTTCGCCGCTCCCCACATGTAGCGGTCTTCCGGAATATGCGCCAGACCCTGCTCGCGGATGCGCCGTACCGGCCAGCTCGTCGTATCCTGTCCGGACAGCAGCACGCGCCCGCTGTCCGCCTTGCGCAGCCCTGCAATCACCTGAATCAGCTCGGACTGTCCGTTGCCGGAAATGCCCGCCACACCGACGACTTCGCCCTTGCGAACCTCAAGCTGAATGTTTTTCAGTGGCGAGCGGTCCTTGGCACCGGACAAATTGACGCCTTCCACCCGAAGCACGGCTTCGGCCGGAACGGACGGCTGTTTGTCCATGCGTACAAGCTCGCGCCCTACCATGAGACGGGAAAGCTCCTCCACGTCGGTATCCTTCGCATCCAATGTGCCCGTGACCTGACCGTCGCGGAGCACCGTGATCCGGTCCGCCACATCCATCACTTCCTGCAGCTTGTGGGTGATCAGGACAAACGTTTTGCCCAATCTGGCGAGCGATTTCATGTTTGCCAGCAATTCCTTCACTTCAAGCGGCGTCAATACGGCAGAAGGCTCGTCCAGAATGATGATGTCCGCACCTTGATGCAGCACCTTCAGAATCTCCACGCGCTGCTGCATGCCAAGGGGACATTCGGCTACCTTTTTCCACGGATCGACCGGCATCCCGTACTTCTTGCCGAGCTCGTTCACCTGCGCAGCCGCCTGCTTGCGGTCAAACACCCCGGCCGATAAAGGCTCGCGCCCGATGACGATATTCTCGGCAACCGTAAAGGATGGAAACAGCATGAAATGCTGGTGTACCATGCCGATGCCGCAGGCCATAGCCTGCGAAGGGGTGGCAAAGCTCACCTCTTTCCCACGGACGCGGATCGTTCCCGATGTAGGCTGCTCCATACCGTAGAGCATACGCATCAACGTTGTTTTTCCGGCACCGTTCTCGCCTACAAGGGCATGGATCTCCCCTTCGCGCAGCGTAAAACGGATGTCCCGGTTGGCCGTGAATTCGCCGTATTTCTTCGTAATCTGTTCCATCTCCAACAGCATTTCCCTCATTCGCTCCCCTCGGTCTCGGACATGATAATAGCAGCAAAACCGGCTGCCTGATTGGGCAGCCGGCTGATCAACATGTCAATCACTCCATAATCGACACTTCAATCTTACTGTTGCAGTGGATCTTTGACGACGATTTTGCCGGATACGATATCATCCTTGATCGCTTTTACTTTGTCGATCACTTCTTGTCCCACGAAATCGCTCAGCGGGGATTCGCTGTCACGCGTAACGAAAGTCAGGCCAACGCCATCTTCCTTCAGGCCGTAGTTTACCGCGCCAGCCTTGAAGCTGCCCTCCACAAAATCCTTGACGGTTTGATAAGCAACGGTATCCGTGGATTTCAACTGGGACAAAACGATGTGTTCCGGATCTTCAACAGTACGGTCCGTATCCTGTCCGGAAGTGTAGAATCCTTTTTCCTTCGCTGCTTCGAACACGCCCAGATCGCCTACAGCCGATGCGCCGGCGATGAAGTCGGCACCTTTGCCGAATTGAACCAACGCCAATTCTTTAGCTTTGGCCGGGTCATTGAAGCCGCCGACATAGTTTACCAGGAACTCGGCATCCGGGTTAACGGATTCCAGACCTGCTTTGAAACCTTCTGTATATTTCTTGATCAGAGGCACGTCTACCGCTGCGATCATGCCGACTTTATCCGTTTTGGTGGACAATCCGGCTGCAGCGCCGAGCAGGTAAGCCCCTTCGTACTCGCGGAAACCGACGCTGCGCACGTTAGGCAGGTCTACCGTTGTGTCCACGATCGCGAATTGCTTGTCCGGATTTTCGGCAGCCACTTTTTTCAGGGCATCTTCCGCTTGGAACGTAGCGGTAATGATCAAGTCGTAATTCTCGGCAACAGCGGCACGCAAATTTTGTTCAAACGCAGCCGGGTCTGTCGATTCGATCGTTTTCGTATCTACCTTGAACTCTTCGCCCGCTTTTTTGAAACCTTCATCCATTTGTACGAAGAACGGGTTAACCCCGATTTTTTCGGGAAGCACCAGCGCCATGCGGAGCGATTTTCCGGAATCGCCACCTTGCGCGGATTGTTCGTCTTTAGAGGCCGAATTTCCGCAAGCAGCCAGCAAAATAGCGACCATAACGATGGATAAGACGAACGATAAACCTCTTTTCATTTTTAAACTTCCCCTTTTCCACATTCTTTTGTTATCATCCTATCGGATAATGTCGATCCTTGTCAATAAAACTTTAACCGTATACACTCTTTTAAATGGCTTAATGTGACATCCTTCATTGCGGCAACTTTGAACGACAATGATATCTTTGTTTTTTTCGTTGACATCCTCCGCTTCACCGTGCTAAATTCATTCCAATCTTTAAATTCGGATAGGATTTGTCAGAATTTTAATGCTTTTCATCCAAACTTTCAATACATATTTCCTTTAAGGAGGCATTTCCTTTGAAAAAAATGACTCGCGCCACACTCGCCGCACTGCTTGCGGCCCCGATTACGATCGGCAGCATTGGCCTGCCCCTCACTCCGGCATCCGCTGCAACGGCGTCCACGCCGGGGCAAGCTTCGGCCCCAGCATCATCAACAGCGGCAACGCATGCCGAAAGCGCCGCTGATTACGCCCAATTCCTGCAAGCCAAGTATGGCGTGCGGCTGCCGGCACAGATCACGAAGGGCGACTTTATTCAAGCCGTTGCCGCCATCACCCAAACCGCTGAGGCTGATGCTGCCGCAGATCAGGCGGCTTCGTTTACCGACCTGAAGGCCGGCGACGACGTCTATGATGCCGCAGCTTCGCTGTTTAACGCAGGCATTCTCACTTCTACCGAAGTTCGGGCAGACGATACGCTCGGCACTTATGCCGCAGTATACCTTGCCGTCAAAGCAGCCGGCTTCAAGGAGCTCGCTTATACGTACCCTGAAGCAAAGGTGAAGAATGCGCTGGCCAAAGCGGGCATTTCCAAAAATCGCGTCCAAGGACAAGCCGCTCAGGAGCTGGCCGCTGCCATCGATACGGGGCTGTTGCCAGCAAGCCTGTACCCTGCGTTGCGCAAAGGCGGGGCAGCAAGCAAGGATTTCGCCAATGTATTGCTTGGACAGGTGCTGACCAGTCTGGGACAATACAAAAATGAAATCGGAAGAGCCGGCGACCCGGATATTTACTCCAAACTGTATGCCGCATACCGCACGGCTGATCTGATCGATGCGCCTGAGCTGAGGAAGATCGTCCATCAGGCATTGCGCGACAATCTCGTCACAGGTTACAACCTGAAGGACGAACGTTTTAATTCGAATTTCATCGATGAGCTGACATTGACGTATGGTCATGACGACATCAAACATGCCGCACAGCTGATCGGCCTGCTGCGCAGCGAAGGCATCGATGCAGACATACAGTTCCAGCCGAAAACATCGGCATTCATTTATTTGAAGGAATGGGGCGAGCCGAAAGAAACCCCGGATTATAAAGTAACGCAAATCGAAAACGGCAATTATATCGCTTATGCCAAAGAATACGACATTCAATTCGAGTTCAACAATGCGGCAGACAAAGCCCGATTTAACGACATCGTTGCAAAATATGCCAAAAAGAACAGTGACGGCACGTCCCCGCTGATTCATGCTTCCTGGTGGCAGCCGCTGTATTACTCGCCAACCGCCATTGACGGTTACCCGGTTATTTCCAATACCAAAATCGCGCTTGGCCATTATTACGCGCAATCCTTCTCCCTAAAAGAGCAGGCGCCAACGATTCGCGATGGGTTCCGCAAGCTTGCCCCGGATGCCGATATTTCCGGATACGACTTCTGGGTGGATCAGCCGTTTTTCAATTACCTGAACGGCGAATCGGAATAATTACGAACCATACCGCATTCATGAACCTGCAGCGACTAGTCGCGAAGGCTCACGAATGCGGTTTTTTGATCTTTCTCCAGAGGTTAACAATTTTTTTATCGAATCGTCCAAAATCATGAAGGAATTACCAATACGAGGTCGAATAACATAGATACATAAACACGCATTTACTTACACATATCTGCAAGAACAGGAGTTTTCCATGGTATACGATGGGATTTTGATCGGTGTGATCGTCGGGCTGTTTCGGGGCGGATTTCGCCATGGTCTTGCCCAATTTTCAACGTTAAAGTTGAAAGGCGGCTGGATTTTCCCGTTATTGCTGCTTGGCCAGTTTCTGATTTTTTACGTACAGGAGAAGTGGACTTGGGTTGCTTCTATTAATGGTTACTTGTTTGGAGCCGTGTATGTCACCGGTCTCGTTTTCCTCTGGATGAATAGGAAGTATCCGGGGTTTACATTGATCTGGATCGGGGTATTTCTCAATTTTGCCGTCATGGCGGCGAATGGCGGTCGGATGCCCGTTTCAGTGGAGGCTTCTGAGGTACTGGGTCCGTACTATGTGGATTTATTGCAGCAAGGGGGTGCGGTCTCCAAACATTTTGCGATGGATGCCTCTACCCGGCTATCTTTCCTTGGTGACATTATCCCCTTGTCCAGTCCCTATCCGCGCACCCAGGTCATCAGCATCGGCGATGTGGTCATGAACTTGGGCATCTTCCTGTTTATTCAGCACATGATGGTGGACAAGAACCGGAAGAAAGCCAAGGCTCCCGAAGCACGTCAGGCATAAACGGAATGGTTCTGCCATCCGATTCCAAGGAAGGGAGGTTCAATCCATGAAAAAATTTGAAAACATCAAATATTCTCGCCTTGTCATCAATGCAATCATCGTAGCTTCCGTTGTTGTGGCTTTAACTTCCGGATACAAGCTTGGCGGCTAATAACTCCAAACTTGCCAACTAACGAAAACAGGCTGCCCAAGCAGCCTGTTTTTTCGTTCTGGATTTTTGCCCAGCAACTTGTTATGGTATACATCGATATAGTATAAGCGGATACAACATCACGAGCAGACTAAATCAAGCGGGAGAATTGGCATGAACTTCATTCGTAACCTTATCCATAAAGCAGATCGCAGCAGCGTGTATACCATTTTGCTATGCTGCGCGGGTATCGGTGGTTTTCTGTATATGAACAGGTGGTCTTATTTTCATCTCTCCATGGATGATTGGGTTATGGTATATACCATGCTCGGGGCCGCGCTGATCCTCGACTACTTCACGTTCCAGATACCGCCCAAAGGCAATCAGCAATCGATGGATTCTTCCGTATATCTTGCATGCATCTTCATGTTCGGCGGCGCCTTCAGCCTGTCGGTGCTGCTTCCCGTCTCTCTCATTCTTCTGATCAAGGATCGCAAGCTTGCCTGGTGGAAGCATATCATCAATTTCAGCATTTATGTCCTCATGATTGCCGGGGCCGCAGCCGTATTTGCTTGGACTGGCGGCAAACCCGGCCTGCTGGACGGATACAACCTGTTCCCTTATATTGCTGCGCTGGCGGCGTACTTCATTATTAATACGTTCACGCTTGGACTCTTCTTTCATTTCACAACCAAGGATGCCCTTCAGCAGATGAAACGCGCCTTCGTCACGGAGTCGCTGCTCGTCTACCTGTGTACACTCATTCTCGCGCTGGTTTTAACGATACTGGTTAGCCATAACGGCGTACTTGGATTACTGCTGTACCTCAGTCTTACCATTTTGCTGTCGCATGCGTTCAAACAACTGTTTCTCATGTATCAGGACATTGAGGAAAAGGCCAACAAGGACCAGCGCACAGGACTGTTCAACCACAGCTATTTCGAAAACATGCTCGAAAGCGAGCTGGCCAAGACCCGCATTCAAGGAACGTCGCTTTCTCTGGGATTAATCGACATCGACGATTTCAAGAAATACAACGACCGCTTCGGGCATCTGCAAGGAGACAGCCTGTTGTCTTTTTTTGGCAAATTTCTGATCCAAAAAACGAAAGGCACACCGTTTACCGCTTTCCGTTACGGCGGGGAAGAATTCACCTTGCTCATGCCGGGCCTGGAGGTGGACGAAGCGTTTACGTTCATGAATGCACTGCGCAAACAACTGAACGATACTCCTTTTGAAGGCGTGGAGGTTTTCCCGCATGGCTGCCTTTCCTTTTCCGCTGGCGTTGCGCAATATGAAACAGATATGTACAACAAGTCCCAACTCGTAGACCAGGCGGACAAGGCACTCTATTACGCCAAGAAACAAGGCAAAAACAATGTGCATCGCCATGGCAGCAACGACGGCATGGAGCAGGAAATCGACCTGGTGCAGGACGTGCGGGATATCGAACAGCAGCTCAACTTGTTCCGGTACAAGGATATGGATACATTTAAACATTCGAAACGGGTATACAAATACGCGATCGATATCAGTGAACGCATGCAGCTGGACAATGCCGACAAACGGCGATTCGTGCTGGGTGCATTAATTCACGACATCGGCAAACTGGAAATCCCCTGGTCTTTGCTCAACAAAAAAGAAAAGCTCACCGCCGATGAATGGGAAACGATCAAAGGCCATGTCACCTGGGGCAAAAAAATGGTCATGACCAACGAGCGGTTTGCGGACCTGATCCCTTACATTGAGCTGCATCATGAGCGGTACGACGGGAAAGGTTATCCTTACGGCCTCAAGGGGGCCGAAATTCCGCGGTTATGCCGCATGCTGACGGTCATTGATTCATTCGATGCGATGACGACGGAGCGGCCTTACCAAAAAACGAAAAATATGCAGGAAGCCATCGATGAGCTTCGCAGGTGCTCAGGCACGCAATTCGATCCCGAACTGGTCGAACTGTTTATCGGGTACATCCAAACCAAACTCTCCTAACGCTCCTGACCCGTATAACCGGACTGTAGTTCAGCAGAACGTCAAAGCGCTATCCCCATACAATCCGGGGATAGCGCCATTTTTTTTCGAAATATTAAATTCCAAGAAAACACTGTTCATGCAGGCGGCCATAATTCGTATTCGAACCCATTCCCTGTTCTACGAACGCTATTATCGCTGAGCGTTCAGTTCATGCGAAGTCTGAACCAATTCCTTGATCATTTGCTGCAAAAACATGCTGTCCTGGCGGCTGATTCCATATTGATTATCCTGCAGAATCATTTGATGGATGTTTTTTTTGAGCAACTCGCTGCGACGTTCCAATACCTCTTGATTCATGTTGATGCATTCACTCCTTAACATGGTTTGTCATCATTTAACGCTCTATATAAGTATAAAGAACCTTGGCGGTTCGGGAAAACGGGGTCATCCATGCTTAGCCCTCCACATCGGGCTTAACAGTTCATCAGGGATACCCACCATGTCTGTTCGCAAAGATCCTCCCGGATGCTCCTGCATACAGCCCAATCGCCATATCCCCCCACCGGGCTATGGTCTTCGAGAACGGTTGCGTTATAATGAGGCCATGCCATCAATCTTGTCATGTTTGTTGACTTTGAATTCTATCTAAGGGGTTATGCTTGGTGTCCTACAAACAGATCAAATGGATGATATTGCTTATTCCAACCGTCACGGTCGGACTATGGGAGTATATTCGCCACCAGTTTCTGATGCCCTATCTCTCCATGGACGCCGGAAACTGGCTTACGCCGGTCATCGTGTATCTGGTCAGCGTAACGCTGCTCAGCCGCCTGTTCAATATGCTGGAGAGTGCCAGGGCTGCTCTGGAGCAGGAGCGATCCACCAAAGCTGCGCTGGAAGCCAGGGATCAGCTGGCCAGGGAATTGCATGACGGCATTGCCCAGTCGCTCTTCCTGCTCTCCGTCAAAACGGATAAAGCCGAGCGCAGCCTGGCCGGAAGCGAACACGAGCGAGATATCCGTGAAATTCGCAAAACGGTTCAAGAAGCGAATGATTATGTAAGGCAAGCCATCTCCCAGCTCCGATACGTGCCGGGACATTCGGCCATGCCGGGAAAGGCACCCCTTCTCGGCCAGGTCAAATCGATTGTCAACGATACCGTTCCCTCAGCTCGCGTTCATTGGCAGCTCGATGCCACCTTTTTGACGCCGAAAGAGCAGGTCGAACTTTTGGCTTGCATCCGCGAGGCATTGATGAACGTACGCAAGCATGCAGAGGCCACGGATGTCCGGATTGATGCAAAAGGCGATTCCACGTTCTGGACCATTCGAATCGAGGATAATGGCGTGGGGATCAACGGTGACCCGTTTGCCCTTAAGGAACGATACGGACTGAGAATCACGAAAGAACGTGCCGCGCAGATGGGCTGGTTCTTTTCGCTGGAATCCAAGCCGGGGCTTACCCGCATAACGATCGGAAAGGAGAATGACTGATATGGAGCATGTACGCGTATTGGTTGTGGATGATCATGCACATGCGCGCGAAGCGATCTGCAGCATTTTGTCCGAGGACCGCTTGTTCGAAGTGATCGCTACGGCCGCGAGCGGCCATGATGCGCTCGCATTGACGGAGCAATGGATGCCGGATCTGATTTTGATGGATGTGCAGATGCCCGATATGGACGGATTGGAAGCCACCCGGCTGATCAAGCTGCGTTTTCCTTACGTCATGATCGTGATGGTTACCGTCTCGGATGACGTGACCTACCTGTTCGAAGCGTTGAAACAAGGAGCTCAGGGATACTTGCTCAAAAACCTGTCGCCCTCCACATGGCTCGAGTACCTGCGTGCCATCGTTTCCGACGATGCGCCGCTGACCAAGGAGCTGGCCTATCGCATTTTGCAGGAGTTTCCTGCGCCGCGCAGTCAGGACGTGCCCGATAACCCGTTGACCTCGCGCGAGCTGGAGATATTGCAGTGGGTATCTGCCGGTTATACGAACCGGGAAATCGCAGAACAGCTCGGCATTTCCGACCAAACGGTGAAAAACCACCTTAAAAACATTTTGCAAAAGCTTCAGTTGGACAACAGAGTCCAATTAACCCGCTATGCCCTGGAGAGCGGGTTGGCCGGGCGCAACCTGCGTAAGTAAACGCAAGCTCTTACCGTAGAGACATCCATGCATTTGTCACATTTCCGGAAAGCAATCCGTTTTTTTATAGCCCGATGTAGTCATATAACTATAAATTGGACAAAGTTATAATGGAATAGATTGTGATCCGTATCACAGGAAAACCATTCCAACTTACCTGAAGGTGATTTTTTGATTCTTTTTCACGGATTTAAACCGGCATGGGCCAAGAGACACTGGTCCTTTGCCATCTCCTTGTTGCTCTTTTGCTGCCTTGCCATGCCGCAATGGGCATCCGCTCACGCCTATATCGTTAAGGCCAGCCCGGGCGAGAACGAGACGGTTGCCTCCGCACCGGCTCTACTCACGCTGGAATTCAATGAATCGCTGCAGACGGCCTTCTATGACGTCGTGATTACCGGACCGGACGGCAACCGGGCGGACGATGGCAGCGTGCGCATCGATGAAGCCAAACCGCATGTGCTGGAAACCGGGCTTCGTAGCGGACTTGGGAACGGAACGTATGCGGTAAGCTGGAAAGCCGTATCTGCCGACGGGCACCCCATTCAAGGCGTTTATGTATTTCATATCGGTGCACCGTCAGGAGCGCCACCGGGGCTTGAGAACCTGACCTCAGGTTCCGGAGCGGAGCAAGGCGGCGGCCCGCTCAAATGGCTGGTATCGTTGACCGACTGGATTCAATACTTGGGACTGTCCACGATCCTTGGCACGCTGGCCTTCCTGCTCTTTCGGATCGTACCGAAGTCCATCGCCGGCGAAGCGTTGGACGTGCCGCGCAGCCACAGGTTGTTATGGATAAGCTATGCCGCCGCGTCCGCTGCGGCGATCATCAGCCTGCCGCTAAACACGATCTATGAATCAGGCGTGTCCATCGGCGAATTCAGCTGGTCGCTCATCGGCAGCGCGCTAAAACTGACCTCCTTCGGACAGCTCTGGCTCGTCCAAATGCTGCTCCTGATGCTGCTCGCTGTGACCATCCTGTCCGGATATGATCGCGATCGTTCAGTGAAGGCGCGGCACTGGAATTCCTATGGCTCGCTAGTCCTTGTCCTGGGCTGGCTGTTCACCCATGCCATGACCGGGCACCCGGCGGCTGCGGAGGAGAAGGTACTGGCGATTGCCATGGACTACATCCACCTGGTCGGAGCCTCATTTTGGATCGGCGCCCTGGCGGCTATGGCTGTATGTTTGCCGCCGCTAACGGACAGACTCCCCGCGTCCTTGAGAGGAGAAGCTTACTGGGCGTCCATTCGCCGCTTCTCGGCCTGGGGAATCGGTGCCGTGGCCGCTCTGGTTGCTACGGGGATCTATAGCAGCCTGGTCATTTTGCCCGAGCCGATCCTGACATCGCTGTTCACGACCGCTTATGGCTATGTCTTGTTGGCCAAAGTGCTGCTGCTCATGGCCATGCTGGCACTCGCATGGCGCCACGCTGCGCTTGCCCGCACCGGAACGGGGGGCCGGCTTTCGGGAAGCCTCAAGGCTGAACTGGCCGCAGGCGCTGTCGTGCTCGCTCTTGCCGCCGTCCTGACACATCTGTCGCCAGGACAACCGGCCGCATCGGGGCCGTTTCAGGAAACGCAAACGATCCAGGACGGATCGGCGATCACGCTCCAGATCAGTCCCAACGTTACGGGTGAAAATACCTTTACTGTGGATATCAAACGGGCAGACGGAACAACCGTCAACGATCTGGAACAGGTTACGCTTTCCCTGACTCATTTGGATATGGATATGGGCATCTATGAGATTACCATTCCCAAAAACGACGCCGGCATCTATAAAGCCGAGGATTATCTCTCCATGCCCGGCCATTGGCACGTCAAAGTACACGCACTGACAAGGTCCCTGGATTCACTGGATGCCGAATTCGAATTCGAGACAAACAATCCCTGAATAGGCGATGATCCTTTTCCAAACCTTGGATTTACCATTAAAAAACAAAGTTACGCATTACGAAAGGGGTTACTCAAGTTGAAAAAAACGTCATGGATGTCCAAACTTGCTTCCACTTTAACTGCCGGAGCCGCCGCCCTCATGCTCTTTGCCGGGTTCGCCAGCGCTCACGTTACCGTCAATCCCTCTGTCGCGCAGACAGGAGCATGGCAAACGTATACGATCAAGATTCCGTCCGAGAAGGACATCGCCACGACCAAAATCGCCTTGAAAATACCTGAGGGCGTTTCGTTCAAACAATACCAGCCGCTGGCCGGTTGGAAAGTAACCACCGAAAAGAACGACTCCAACGAAGTCACTATGGTCACTTGGGAAGTGGACGGCGATAACGAAGGGATTCTGGCCGGACAATTCCAACAATTTAACTTTGTTGCCCAGAACACGGATCGCGAAGCGGAAGTTGCCTGGGATGCGTTCCAATATTACAGCGATGGCAGCATCGTGGAATGGACAGGCGAATCGAATGCGGATTACCCGCACAGCATCACGACCATTACGGCCAATCCCGACGCCGCAGATTCCGCAGCGGACAGTCATGGCCATGACAGCGACGGAACAGCCGGCAGCACGAACAAAGCAAGCGATGGCAGCAAGTCCAACGACAATACCACGCTTGGCGATGCATTAAGTGATACGGTAACCGGAGAGCCGAACAACACCGACTCCGATCCCGGTACGCTGAGATTGCAGCAGGCTACGCTGATCGTTTCTATTTTGGCATTGATCCTGTCCTTCCTCGGTATCGCACTGGCCACACGTCGCAAAAAAAGATGATCATGCACTTCCTCAATGAGACGTTAAACGCTCCACATCTTCATCAGGAAAGATAAGCGCTGAATGAAAAGAAGCCATCGGACCGCACGGAATACCCGTGAGCCGTGGCTTCTTTCTGCTTTGCTTCTGCTCGTCCATAGCGCCTTACGGATTCGGCATTTGTCTATCGTGCGGGGAATGAAGGCCAGCACGATCTCATCCATACTGCCGGATAGCCGATTCCATCAGCTGCTCGCCAACCAACTCGGCATACGTTTCACAGCGGCTCAGCAATTCATCATGCGTACCGGCGTCGATCAGCTCGCCCTGATCAAGCACATATATCTTATCCGCATTCCGAATCGTGCTAAGGCGGTGGGCTATGATGATTTGGGTGCATTTGAGCATGCTCAAATTGCGTGAAATGGTTGCCTCCGTAATCGTATCGAGCGCGCTGGTCGCCTCGTCCAGAAGCAATATTTTGGGCCTGCTGACCAGCGCCCTCGCCAAGGCAACCCGCTGTTTTTGCCCACCAGACAGATTGGACCCCGCTTCCGATATCAAAGTGTTGTAATTCATCGGCATTTTCTGAATATCTTCGTGAATGTCCGCCAGCTTGGCGGCGAAAACGACCTCTTCCATAGTTGCTTGCTCTGCATGAAGCCTGATATTATCACATACCGTTCGGTTGAACACGAAGTTATCCTGAAGCACAATACTGATCTGGTTACGAATCTCCTGCTGCCTTAAATCCTCCATATCTACACCGTCAAAGAAAATCTTGCCTTGGGTAGGCGCATACAACCCTACCAGCAATTTTGCCAACGTGCTTTTGCCCGAACCGGATTTGCCGACCAAAGCAACCCGTTCGCCGGCCTTGATCTGCATGCTGATGTTCTTCAAGGCTTCCGATCCATAATCGGTATATTTGAAGCTGACCTGTTCGATCGCAACTTCGCCTGACAACTTAAAATCCGTCAGGTTGTTATCCGTTTCTTTTTCCTTAAATCTCTCGCCCTCTTCCGCCTGGATGACGTCATAAATCCGATCAAGCAGCGTGTCCGCCATGACAAACTCATTCAGCATCAACGCCAACGCATTCAACGGGCCAAGAAACAGGGCAGCCAGTGACTGAAATGATACAAGCATGCCCAATGTCATGTTCCCCTGCATGATTTGGTACAAGCCGACCAACAAAATGAGCATGGGCGCCACGAAATTGAGCGTATTCGTTACCGTGTTAACCCGGGTTTGAAAGATCGACTTCTCCTTGATCGTGGCCAATTGACGTTTGAACAGTTCCCGCCACGTATCCTCTGTTCGCTCTTCAATGCCCAGTGATTTGATCGTCGATATTCCCTCAAGCACTTCCGTCATGAACGACCCCGCAAGGCTTTGCGCGACGATTTGAGTCTGGGTCAGCTTCTTGAATCTGCTGCGCGTCCATCCGAAAATCGCCACCTGCAGCACACCGATGCCCAATAACGTAAAAGCGATCACCCGGGACTGGATCACGATATACGTGAAGGTCACTACGATCAGAAATAAGTTGATCAGGGTGGAGATCATTTTTTGGGATACGATTTCCCGAATGGTCGTATTGCTGTTCAGCCGCATCATCAGATCGCCGCGGGACCGAATCTCGAAATACTGGTATGGCAGCTTCAACATATGGGACACGAAACGAGTCGTCAATTGTGCATCGAGCAGTTCCTGCAGCTTGACGATACACATATCCTTGATATAGCTGAAACCGATCTGAAACAGGGTCAATGCCGCGATGCTGACGATCAGCACCGAAAAAATGGACTGCCCGCTCTCTCCCATCGCCGTATCGATGGATATCTGCATCAGGAAGGGGAAAGCAACCGATACGAGTTGAAGTCCCAGTGCCAACGCTACCGTCCAGGCAAAATATTTTTTGTTGCTGCGGATGAGTTCTCCGAAATAGCCAACCTTGCTGATTTTTTTACCCGTTAGCGGCACGAAATGTTCATTGGGGTGCACGAGCAGAAAAATGCCGGAATACTTTTCTTCGAATTCTTTCCGATCAAGCGTAACCCTGCCCAGCGCCGGGTCAGCCACCACATATTGCCCGCCTGCCCTAATCTGCTCCAGGACGACGAAATGCCTGTTTTCCCAGAAGCAAATGACCGGCAAAAATTCGTTGCTCATCTGCTCCATGGATGCCCGTTTGGCAATTCCGTTCAACTGATAGCTCTCGGCCACTTCCTTCATTTTGAGCATGGAGCTTCCGTCACGGCCATTGCCGAGCATAGCGAAACGCTCCTTCAGCTCGGCAAAGTCTGCCTCATAACCGTAATAGGAAAGCAGCATGTGCAGGCAGCTCGGCCCGCAATCATACTGGTTCATCTGCAATTTAATAGGAACGCGGCGTCGCTTTCCCCGCCATAGCCCGAGCACCTTTCCCTTAGGCATAAGGCTGCTCCCCCGCATAGGTTTCAACTCTGCTCGGAATGCCCTCCAAATGAAGCGTCCCTTCCGGATCCGTTCGGTTGTCGCTCCGTGGTCCTTCCATCATGAGTACGGAAGGCAAGTCGGGATTATGAAGCCTTAGCAGCTGGTATCCGATTCCCGCCAAGCCAAGCATCAATCCGGGGATCTGCTGGCGGCCGGGAACGCCGCATCTCCAATGATGCCCGTCTTTGCGTACCTGCCTTACGATGTGGCCTGCCATATCGTAAGCATACTGTTCCAGCTCACGATCGCCGAAATGACTGGAAGCCAGCAGCAGCAGCTCCAGATTCCCCATATCGCCATGACATAGCGAATAGCTTACTTCCGTGAATCCGTCGTCGATCGTTTTCGCTACGGCGCGATGAATGTCCGTCTCCACGCTCTGGGCTGCGGCAGATGATCCAAGCTGCTCCGCAATGCCCACTCGAGCTATACCAACGCCCGGCGCACCGTTGCACCAGTACATGACATAATGATTCTCCGGCTCGCTTCCATCGGTGAATCGAAGGTCTTTCCAGTTGTTCAATTCCGGGTTGTATAGGCTTTCTTCATATTCCAGTCCCTTCAGGCAAGCATCCAAATATTTCGTCTGGCCGGTCACGCGGTACAACCGGGCAAGCGCAAGGCAGATTCCCGCATTTCCATGGGCAATTCCGCTGAGCGGCGTTTTATTGATGGCCGAAGTGACCCAGGCGATTCCGCTTTCCATGGGACGCGCCATTTCCAACAAACGATCGCCGCAGCGTCTGGCCACCTCCAAAGCCCTTCCGAAGGATTGGGAGACGTACATGTCTACGCAGGCGATCAGCGTACCCGCACAACCGGATATCACGTCAAGCTGCTGATCGTCATCGATCATCTCTTCCAGAATGTCCAGCAATTCAAGCGTATCCGCATGGATTGCCGGTTCGGAACAGACGCTGGATCGATGCATCAGCAGGTAAAGCAGCGAACCGTATCCCGTGAACAAGGAAACGTTCCTGTCCATTTTTTTGCGGATCATCTCCCAGGCCGTCTCCGTGCACCGATCCACCATTTCCAAATACTCGCTCTTTCCGGTCTCCTTGCTCAGATAGAGATAGAAAAAGGCAATTCCCGTTACCCCGTTATACAGACCAAGCTCGGAGGATTTGTAGATCAGCTTCTCGTCGGCATCCATTCCCATGCTTATCCACGATACGGACCGACCGTCGTCTCCCGCAATGGCAATTTCTTTTATGTAATCCCCGATCCTCGATGCTTCAAGCAGGTAATCCTCGGCGGACAACGTGGTGCGCTTTCCTTCTATTTGTTCCGCCCTGACGCGATCCTTGCTTTTTTCCATGGCGAAGGAACGTTCAAGCACATATTTCGTTTGAATGGTTCGTTCTGCGAACTCCCACTGCATCTCCAGATCTTCCGGGCACATTCGCATAACCTTGTCCGCCGTCAGCGTCAAAATGTCCGATGCATACACGCCATCGATCGGCTCATGATCCGAATGGTGAAACAAAAGCTTGTCTCCGATCCTCGTCTTGAACATCGGTACATCCCCGTGCAGCAGATCATAATACTCGTATGCGAACAATCTTTTCCGGTTCCGATCCTGGCGAACGATCATCCACATCATGTCGAAAAGAAGGTTCCGATCCAGCGCATTTTTTAAATATTTGGGATGCGAACTTGCTTCGATCAGGCTGAAATAGGAAACGGTAGGACGGACGATGGTTCGCACCGTGCAACCGTGAAAATACGAAGACAGCGCATCGACAAAGGACTCTTTGCTTTCCATGATAAGGGAATACGTGCGGTAGAAGCCTGTCTTCAGGTTCTGGATGTACCGCTCGGGATTGATCGGCTTATTGCGGTAGGAAGGCAAATGATTGAATCGGGTTACGCTAACCTTCGTTCGTTTGATTCGCATCGTATCTGTATTTTTGTCCAAAATTTCATACGTATTGAGTACTTGGTCCACATCGCCCGCCAGCCCGCTCAAGTCGCTGTGGTACAAGGCATTGGCATCGAGCGTAGGAAGCATGCTTGTTTTCAGCAGCGAATCATTCAGGATGGCCATCGTTTTCTCGAGCGCCGTTCCCCCTATCTGGTCATCGTTATACTGGAAGGGTTGATTGTGCAGAAGGGACTCCAAATCGATAAAGAATGGATGCTCGCCATGAACAACGATATTTTCCATGTGCATATCGGTCGCGTTCAACGCATACAAGACGGCGAGATACTGCCCCTGCCGCTCGAAAAATCGTTCCACTTCTTCAAGGCTTGCAGCCTCCTTATAAGGAATGAACTGCTGCCATCCATAATCCGACCGATCCAGCGACTTGATCATTCGAAAAGGCAGCGCGATCTGCCGATCATTGAACCATTGCAGCAGCTTGGCAAAAGCCGTGTCAATCCCCATATCCCTCGGCTTGTACATCAGGCTGGCACCGCTGGCAAACTGTAACCGCATCACGCTTGCCCCGCCATTGTGGGAATCTCCCAGATAAGCGACATCCTCCAGCCGGTCCAAATTAAAAGCAAACACCTCTTCCAGGTCACGACGATCCAGCGTAAGCCTATCCAGAACGGTCAGCAGATTTAGCGCAATCCGCCGGGTCTGCTCGACAATGGCTCTGGCCAGTACAGGGTAATCAATGAGCAGGTTAAGAATCTGATGCCGATGCTGCAAGTTCTCCCTGACGAAATATTTATACCTCTCGGCAGGATGATCTCCCTTCAATTCTCCCTGTAGTCTCGACCTGTTCAACTCATAAATCAGCATTTTGGCAGACAGGTGAAACACTTTATCCGATACGGTTTTGAGCACCAGCCCCGTGATGCGCCTGCGGTCCAGCCACTCATAGCCTTCGTGCATGCCCTCCTGCAAAATATGAATGACTCGTTGCAGAAATGGCCTGGAAAATTCAAAAAACGGAATTTCTTCCGTCTCGCCCCCGATATAATATTCGATTTCATAATCTTCGTTCTCCAAAAAGGTGCGCTTCAGCTCCCCATACCATTCCATGTGCGTGTAAGCATCGGACCAATCCTCATGTTCAGACAATGAACGAACCTCTTCAAACGTCATATGCTCAGCCTCAAAACGTTCCTCCAAAAGCTGCCGGTCACCGAAATACTTCTCGATCCAATCGGCCATCCGACCTCCTGATTCCTCCGGTCCTGCGGTACGGTTATGCAGAGACGACCATGAGGCGCGTCCAGACGACACGGCCTGCTTGAAGCGTTCATATTTTTCGTTCAGGTATAGGGCATTGTTCCATCGAACATCCCCCAGTAGTTCTTGCATGCTCATTTTTCCCAACTCCTGTCCTGTGCGAGATGATATAAAGCCCTATAAGAAAAAACGTCCATCTACGTAACTTTAAGGAAGATGGTCCGTTCTTAGACGAAGTTAATTTTGCGATATAGAATGGTTCAGCTCCGCTGAAACCTGTATGTTCCATAATTTTAAAAAATTCAAGCACACAACTGATAACAGCCATGTGCTTGAAGATGATCAAAAGAACTTAGCAACAAGTCAACCAGGAAGAAGGCGAAACCGAATTATAATGACACTCATGACTCACCGTGCAGAACACGCCGCCGCTTTTCGCAGCCTCGATGGCCGCTACCGCGCCCGTAATGACCATGAGCTCGTCATCACTGATGTCTTCGATTGCTCCCAATGCTTCAAAATTGAGTTCTTTCATTGAGAAAACCTCCATTCGAATAATTTTTTTATGAATAGCTTAAATTAAGCTAAACACCACATTAAATAAACATTTTATTACATTATTTAAATATTTTGTAAATCTTCTATACTCATAATCTACCATACTATTCTAGTATTTGTAAATAGTTTCCTTAAATTTTTTCCAACATTTTTACAAAAAATGCAGCCTGCCTACAATGCCTCGTCACTCCAAGTTCTTTTGCCAGTTCAAAGAATGCGCTCCTCAAAGCATTGAACGATCCAATGAATCATATAAAACGTCCTTATGTATCTTTCTATCGTTGTTATAGGCATAAATGTCAAAGAGTCCCGTCCCCGAAAGATACCTATCGGGATAGGGGAAGCTCTATAACAGCCCACAAACCTGCTCCAACGTCGCTTTTCAAGATCAGCTTGCCCTTGTGAGCTTGGGCAATTCGCGAAACCATAGGTAAGCCCAAGCCGTGTCCCTGCCGGGAAGGCCGTTTTCGCCCTGCGGCGTAGGGCAGCATGACGACATCGGACAGTTCCTCCTTGGCAATGCCCTGGCCGTCATCGGACACCACAAAATGACAAAAGCCATCGGTTGAAGAACGCAATGTTTGCAGCCGGATCGTGCATCCTTCGGAGTTGTGCCGGATACTGTTCTGTATTAAATTCGTGACGGCCCGATATAGAAGACGCTCATCGCCCATCACCTGCAAACTTTCGTCCTGTACTTGAAGCACGATGTCGTACCGATCATCCAACCCGTTGTTCAAAAAGTCGGATACGACCTGTCTCGCGAGCACAGAGAGCCGGATCGGCTTCATCTGCAGCGGCTGCATCTCGTATTCGAGCATGGATACCAGGTTGAGATCGCTGACGAGCGAACGCAGGCGTTCTCCTTGCCGACGGATGATCCCAGCTTGATGGCTGGCCTCCTCAGGCAGCTCCTCCCTCTCCTCCAGCTCGCTTGCGTAACCCAAAATCATGGAGAGCGGCGTCCGTATGTCATGCGATATGCCTGCGATCCAGTTCGAGCGGGCCTCGTCCCTTGCCTTTAATGCCTCGTTTTTTTCCTGCAGCATGCGGGACGCGGAGTTGATGCTCTGGGAAAGGTCGCTGAAAATACCGCCGTTCTCCACATGCACGGGCTTTCCTTTTGCAAGCGCATGGATGCTTTCCATGAGTGGACGGATGCTGCGAATCAGGCGTGTTCCGATCAGTATGGACACCACCAACGCCAGAACTACGTTGCATACCAATAGCAGCAGGATGCGCAGCGGAAGGGATCTCAACCAATCTGCGAGAAAATCAAGCTGATATTTCCCGTGGGAGTTCTTGGGGTATCCTACCACTAACAGACCGTTCGCGTGTTCCCACACATACACCGGGTACTCCATGAGATAATATCTGGAAAACTTTGCGACATCGGTTACGCTGTACGATCGTGGAATTTCAGTCGGCAAATGCTCGCTCCACTGCACCTTCCCCTGCTCGTCCAGCAGCATCGCCCAAGCCTGATGCGCACCAAGCAGGCCGGAGGATTCCGCATTTAGCTCATAACCTCCCTGTCGATCCTCCGCAAGACCGCTTGAGAGCTGCTTCACAACCGCTTCAGGCGAAGGACCCTCATGAAGCTCTTTAAAGATCAATGAACCGAGCAGGATTAAGTTGAATATGAGAAGCACAACGGATACGAGAATGGTGGAACCGACGAATCGCCTGAGAATGCGGACGGCCCCATCCATTAACGCGCCTCCTGAACAGCGAGCAGCTTATACCCCAGCCCCCGCACGGTCAGCAAATACATCGGCTTGGACGGGTCCTCCTCAATCTTCTCCCGGATGCGGCGCACATGAACCATCAGCGTGTTTTCATATCCGAAGCTTTCATCCCCCCAGACGGCCTGGCATAGTGCATCGCTCGTTACGATTCGGCCCTGATTCTCGTACAGCTTGACCAGAATGGCATGCTCCTTGGCCGTCAGGGGATGCTCGCTATCCCCCCTTTGCACCGTTGCGCTTTCCAAATCGATGACTTGCGAACCGAGGCGAAACACAGGCAATCTTTCCACGACCGGTGCCGCGTATACCCGTTTCAAAATAGCCATTAGCCGCAAAATCAACTCTCTCGGCAAGAAGGGCTTTACCATGTAATCGTCCGCGCCCAAGCCAAGGCCCAGCAATCGATCCTCATCTTCGCCTCGGGCCGACAAGAACAATACAGGCATATCCGAGAATGAGCGAATGGACGAGAGCAGGGAAAAACCGTCTCCGTCCGGAAGCATCACGTCCAGAATCGCGGCATCCGGCTTTTCCATCCTGCATACCGAGAGTGCATTGGCAAAGTTGTCTGCCGTGTATACCCGAAAAAAACCTTCTTTTCGCAAAAACCGTTCAATCATCTCCCGTATTTCAGGTTCATCGTCCACGATCAATATTTTTTTGTTCTTCATTGTATCCAATTCACATCACCTTTTTTTAAACTAGGTACGCTTCCGGTGCGGCGGTACGGTTCCCCGGCACTGCACTAAGAACTTTCTTCGGCTTTTTCCAACATTCCATGAATTTACATCTACAGACTTTTTTCTTATTATACATGATAAAGGCATTCACCCGATATTTTCCAATTTCATTTAAGGTAAATGTAAGGTTACCTTCAGCGGGGAGCAAGGCGATGACGCTATATTGGGGACAACGGGATAAATCGAGTTGAAATGGAGTTGAGACGACGATGAGCATACAACCCATCGTAGAAACACGGCAGTTGACCAAAACCTACGGCGGCGTAGAGCGCGTGCATCAAGTCAACCTTTGCGTGGAAACCGGACAAATCTATGGATTTTTGGGTCCCAACGGGGCCGGCAAAACAACGACACTAAAAATGCTGCTAGGCTTGATCAAACCTACGGAAGGCACCGTACGGATTTTTGGCAAAGACCTGAGCAAGCATCGCCCCACGATCCTGAACCAGACGGGTTCGCTGATCGAATCCCCCTCCTACTACGGCCATCTGACCGGATTGGAAAACATGAAAGTGATGCAGCGGTTGCGGAATGCTCCTGCGAAAAATATCGACAAGGTGCTGCAAATCGTCCGCCTCGAAAATCAGAAGCACAAGCAGGCGGATCAATATTCGCTCGGCATGAAGCAGCGTCTCGGGATCGCCATGGCTTTGCTTGCCTTTCCCAAACTGCTGATTCTGGATGAACCCACGAACGGCCTTGACCCTTCCGGTATCGGCGAGATCCGCGAGCTGATCAAGTCCCTGCCGGGGCAATATGGCATCACCGTGCTGCTCTCCAGCCACCTGTTATCCGAAATCGAGCAGATTGCCACATCCGTCGGCATCATCAGTGACGGGAGATTGATGTACCAAGGAACGATGCAGGAACTGCAGGCCAGCAACAGGGCAACGATCCATTTCCAAACGGCAGATCCTGCCCGGGCGGAGAAAATTTTGCTTACGCAGGGTTATATGCCCAAAACAAAAGAAAAACAGCTGGTCTTCGACTATCTCCGCGATGAGGAAGTGTCCCGCTTGAACAGAATTCTGGTGGAACAGGAAATCGCCGTAACGCGCATCGAAGAGCACAAAAAAAGCCTGGAGGACATCTTCCTTGATCTTACCGGGAAGGAGCGGAGTTTATAATGAAGGCACTCGCGCTGGAGTATTTCAAAATTCGACGCAAAAAGATTTGGGTCATGCTGACCCTGTTTCTCGCCGCCGAGATGATCTGGGCAGCGATGTCTATCAGTATTTCCATCTCCCGCAGCGCGTCTAACGCAAACTGGGAGGCCCTCATTTTCAGCATCGCTTCCATGAACGGATTGTTCCTTCCCATCATCTCGGCGATTGTCGTCTCCCGCATCTGCGACATGGAGCACAAGGGCAGCACCTGGAAAATGCTGATGACTACCAATATCGGGCGCAATGAGGTATACACCGCCAAGTACGTCTGTTCCAACAGCCTGATTCTGTACGGCATTCTGGCTCAGGCCGTGTTCATCGTCGCTTTTGGTCTTTCCAAAAACATACCGGGCCCTCTCCCGTTCTCCCTGCTCGGGCAGTTCGTGATCGGGACACTGCTTACGACGCTTGCGATTACCGCTCTTCAACAATGGTTATCGCTCACCGTCCATAACCAGGCCTTTGCGCTGTGCCTTGGCATGCTCGGGGGATTCATCGGAACGACGTCTGGCTTGTTTCCCGCAGGCGTTCGGCACCTTTTTATCTGGTCCTACTACATGGATCTCACTCCGGTGACGTATATTTACGGCGCTTCCTCGGGGTCTTACGTTTCTGGCAGCCTGCCTGGCGGACTGCTTGCCGCCGCCCTGCTCATGGCAATCTTGTTTTACATCGCGGGCAATATCCATGTCTCACGACAAGACGTGTAAGGAGGAAACCACATGATCCGAAGCATTTCCGCCGAATGGCTCAAGCTGAGGCATTCCCGGATCAGCCTGGTGTTGGCCATTCTGCCCATTATCAGCCTGCTGATCGGATGCTTCAACTATTATTTCAACCAGGCCGCACTTCAGAACGGATGGTACAGCCTTTGGACGCAGGTGAGCCTGTTTTACGGGGAGTTTTTTCTGCCGATCCTAATCGCGATATGCTGCGCCTTCGTCTGCAGACTGGAGCATAACAATCGTAATTGGAACATGGTGCTCTCGTCCCCGATGTCCGTTACCAGCTTCTTTATGGCAAAATTGGTTATCGTCGGCGTGCTGATTCTGGCAGCCCAAGGGTTCTTTATGCTTATGTATTGGGCTGCAGGGAAGCTGTTTGCCATTCCTGACGCCTTCCCCATGGAGACCATCATATGGAGTCTGCGCGGTTGGTTCGCATCCCTATCGATCGCCGCTTTGCAGCTCGGCCTGTCGATCCGCATCCGCAGCTTCGCCACGCCGATCGGTATCGGCCTGTGCGCCGTCTTCCTTGGCTTGGGGATGTACGTACTCAAAATCGGCATGCTGTTTCCCCATTCTCTGCTGACCATCGGCATGGGCGTCCTGAGCCAGACAGGACTTACACGGGCCCAGAACGTCCTGTTTATGTTGATGAATATCGCGTTTATACTGATTTTTGCTTTCTGGTCGATACATCGCCTGAAAACCAAGGACATCGTCTCGTCCTAAAACAAACGTCATCATCCATTAAGGAGGGTAGGTCCCCATGAAAAAAGCATTCACCTTACTGGCTGTGGGACTGGTCATCTTGACTGGCCTGTGGCTGTTTTTCATGAATCCGGCCAAGCTGACCCCAGACAATCCGGCAGGCAAAACGATTTATTACACCGTCGTAAATCAGGAAAGCGCCACGACGGATAGCAATGGCCGATACGCGTATGAGCTGACCGGTTACACGGATGAGGGAAAATCGAAACAACTCAGCTTTACCGCAAGCAAGCCGCTTCAGCAGGGCGCATTCCTGAAATTGTACGTAACCACCTTGCGCGGAGTCACACATTGGGAAGAGGTCAGTGCAAATGATCTTCCTGGCGAAGCACGACAGTTATCTTCCCAATAGCATCCGGAATCGCCTACGGAAGCGTGCCGTATTCATCTCCTCGCACCAAACAACCCCGGTAATACGGACGGAGGGCAGCTGCCTCCGTTCATATTGCCGGGGTTCAATTTATAAAGTCCATGGAATTTATTTTATGAACCGGATCGGATGGGGTGCAAATGGCTTACCTCGACTGGTCCGTCTGGATCATGGCCTCAATATACTGCAATAAACTCCGCTTCTGCTCCTCAATGGATCGTATCCGGCTCGACAGACCTGCAAAAAAGGCTTCGATCTGCTGCCTGACATGATCGGCCGATTGCCCTTTCCAGTCTTCCAACCGTTTGTAAAGCGCCCTCGCTTCCTGTTCATCCGCCTGCAGGCGCACCAGCAGCTGGGACAGCTCCCTTTCCGCAGTCCGGAGATCATTGAGCTCTACAAGCAATTGTCCGTTCACTTCGCTCCCTCCTTATGTACACCCTCTAACCAGGCAACAAGTGACCATGCCCTATCGGGCAAAACTAACCTGCGTTTGGTCCGCCTGCCGGAATTCTTCGGCTTTTTGCTCAATGAAGTTCAAAAACTGGCTTGTGTGTTTCATATGCCAAGTACCCAGTTCGTTCATCGAGGCATCCAATTGGCCAACGATCGGCTCCAGCCTTCGGCTGCGGCTGGAATGCAGATATTGCATCATGCGGCCCCGCACCGCGTTCAGTTCCCCGTTGCATTGCTGGGCATGCTGCTTCCAGCGAGTGGCCACGTCTTTGAGTTCTTCCGGGGTAACCTGGATCGTGCCCGCAACCGCCCCCATGGCAATTTCGCCTGCGCGAATGCCAATGTTACGCATAAACAGGGCAAGATCACTCAGCGCGTTGGACGGCTGTCTTGGCGTGCGTGCGATCCGTTCGCCGGTGACGGGGTCGTACAATTCGTTGGACACGTAGCCATTTTCGAACTCATAGCGATCCAGGCTATGATAATCTTTGCCCCCGAAGGTGTTTTTGATCTTGTCGATCATGCTCATGTCGTCGTTCATGTCTTGGTAATTCGAATCGATGTAATAGGTAGAGCCGACGTGGCGGTCGTATCCTCCGAAAAACCCGCTGGCCACGAAATCGCCCGGATGCCCGAAATTGATGATCTGGCTGTCGAATTCTCCATCCTCGGCCTTACGCTTCATGCCCGGCGTCAGACTTGAAATGACGGATGGCGCGCTGAACGTGACTGCAGGCAGGCCCGTATACACCGCGGCGTACTGCGCATTACCGCCGCCAAGCGAATGTCCTGTCAGCGAAAAGTCCAGATCCTTGTGTTTTTTCTGCATATCCTTGGCATAATCCTCAGCCTCGTACATCTGGTTTGGTCCAAAGGAAAGGTGTTTATCGATCCCTTTATCCACTTCGCCGAAAAAGTTTTCCACTGCGGTCATGCCCGTAACGTCCTTGACCTTCTGAATGCCGCCTGACAGCCAGTCGGGCCGCAGATCCATGCTTTGATCGATTTTGCGCCCCAACTCGGGAAGCGCAATCTGTCCGTCCGCGAACAAGTCGGGAGCCATGCGATCCAGTCCGGCACTGCCTTCGGTTCCCCGATAAGCGATTACCGCCTGATTGGTTTCCGGGTTGTAAAAGGTCACCGCATCGAATCCCGACCTCTTGTTCCCATGGCTGTCTTCAAGCACCTTCCAGCCCGGCAAGTCCTGCACCTCGTCCCCTTCTTTGAAATCGCGGTAGGCAAGCTGGGACATCGTCTTGTACGTTTCGTCATCGATTTTCTGTCCTTGGCTCAAACTGTTCTCCCCTCCCTATTCGGCCTGCGGCTTCGCAAACGGATCGTATCCATTCGCTATGATGGCTTCCTTGATTTCCGGGCTCATGACGAAGCCCACCATGGTTTTTTTGTCATAGTTATACGAAATGCTGAAGTGTTGTTCCTCGTGTCCCTGAACATGGCCTTCCAGACCGATCTCGTTCATTGCCATTTCGGGCAGCAGCTTCTTGCTGGTAATCGCCACGTCCAATTCATAATTGTTCTTGAAATAACTGACAGCCTTGGCCTCCGCCTCCTTGAACAAGGCTTCTTTTTCGCTTACCTTCATGTTCTGGCACCCCCCCAATACGAACATAGACAACATCGTCACGACTAACAAAATCACCCAAGGTTTTCTCGGCTTCATGCGGGTCACCTTCTCTTCCCCATTGAGTTTCCTGCGAAAAACAGACGCTGAAGTCAATCCGCCCCATAATGAATCTATGCAGACCCGTTTGCTCCATATCCGCTATTTTGCCTGTTAGATGAATGATAGTACAAAATCAACATCGGCCATATCGGCTGTCAGCATCGTTTTTGTGAAACTTTATTCCTAAAATGATTCGGGCAAAGTGTCCCGGTCTATATTACCCGCTTGTCGGTCCGATGCAACATGCTGTGCTGTTAACCAAGCTTTCCTTGAACCCTCTGCAATCCTTGTGCCATAACGGCACGAACGCATGCCAAAGAGAGCCGCTTCCCAGCGGCTCTGCGGCTCTCTCCTTTTCCCAGACGATTCTGGGTTCTCGCTATTATTCCAGCACCATTCGTAGTCCCGTGAGCACGATTCCAATGATAAAACCGGTAACCGCGCCGTTAATCCGAATCCACTGCAAATCTTGTCCCACTTTGTCTTCGATCAGCGAAATCAACGTTTTATTGTCCATTTTCTCGACGTTTTCACGGACCAGGCTGCCGATCTTGGAATGGTTCTTCTCCAGCAACGTCGTGACGCCTACCACGATTTTGGCATTGAGCCCGGACAGCAGCTCTTCGTCGGAGCGCAGATCCGTCAGCATCCTGCTGATGGCAGGCAGCGCATACGCCTCTACGTAGGCTCCATCCTCCATGGCGCTAAGGGCCTTGTCGCGCAGCTCGGTCAATTTGTTAAGCACCGTCTGCTCGGCATCCCATTGGTTCAACATGTCGTTCTTCCATCCATTCAGCCCGTCTTGCACCTTGGCGCTGAAAGCAAGCTTGGAGGCCTGCTCACGGACAAGGCCAAGCACTTTGTAGCGGAGGGCGCTGCCTTCGCGTTTCATGTCTTCTACCCTGTCGAAAAGATACCCCTGCAAAATCGCGCCCATCTTCTCTTCGTTCATGTAACCCAGAAAAGCGTTCATCGCAAACTGCATTAGCCCATTCATCTGGATGCCGCCGATCGCTTTCATGGCGCTCTCGCCAAGCACGTAGACCGTCTCCGGCTTCACCAGCCATTCCTCAGCCTGCTTCAGGCCATAATCCAATGCCTTGGCGTCATACCCTTTTTCGCTAACCTGCGATATCGCCCGTTCCAGAATCGGTCCAAGATCGAATGCCCCGGCTTGCGTTTTGACCTCTGCCGCCACGATGGGAGCAATTTGCTCCAGCGGCAGCCCGGCCAGAATGCGTTTGCAGAGCGTATCCATCATCTGCTTGGCTCCGTCGGTATGCAGTTCCCGCATAAGGGTATCCATCACCATCTCCGCTGCTTTGAATCCGGCGATTTTCTCCGTGATGCTCTCCTTGTTGAGCAGGTTGTTCTCCACGGCAGACACAAGCCCTTCCGTCATTTTCGCCCGATTCTTCGGCAGCAAGGCCGTATGCGGAATCGGAATGCCGAGCGGATGGCGGAACAATGCCGTGACGGCGAACCAGTCCGCAAGTCCTCCCACCAAACCGGCCTCGAACGATCCCACCAGCAATTTGCCGGCAATCGAGCCTTGGAACGGCAAGGATGCGGCAAATCCCGCCCCCATGACGACGAGGGACCAGGCCGCCGCGGTTTTGGTATGCTTCGATTTCTTCATCTCCACTTGCTCCTTTATGATTAATGACACGCCCCGTTAGTTGCCGTTCGAGCCGCATCCCTTCAATTGAGATCATCCTTCGTCAGCGGAAGCAAAGCCCCCTGACTCGTTATACTTCATCTTATCACCCGTGCGCATCAAATCCAAACCTCTTCCTGTAGAATAAGGAAAAAAACAGCTGATCTTCATGTCCAACATGGTCCATAAACTTTGCCGACGGAGGAGCAGCTTTAGTATAATAAATGTTGGAATCATCCTGCAGGGCCAAGCACACATCCGGGGAAGCACACGGAGAACACATCGACATAACCAAAGGAGGAATTTCGGACCATGAAACATGTACAGGACACGACGACGCTGTATAACGGAGTCAAAATGCCATGGCTTGGATTTGGCGTATTCAAGGTGAAGGACGGACAAGAAGCCGTGGACGCCGTCAGAACGGCGATTGAAACCGGTTACCGCAGCATCGATACCGCCAAAGCCTATAACAACGAAACCGGCGTTGCCCAAGGCATTCGCGAATCCGGCATTGCCCGTGAAGATTTGTTCATTACAACGAAGGTTTGGAATTCCGACCAGGGTTACGAATCCACGCTTGCTGCCTTCGAGGCCAGCATGGAGCGCCTGGAGCTGGATTACCTGGATCTTTATCTCATTCACTGGCCGGTCAAAGGAAAATACAAAGATACGTGGCGCGCGCTTGAACGACTGCATCGGGAAGGACGCATTCGCGCCATTGGCGTAAGCAACTTCCAAATTCACCATCTGGAGGATTTGATGACCGAAGCAACCGTTGTTCCTGCCGTCAATCAGATTGAGCTGCATCCGCTATTGAACCAACAGGAATTGCGGGATTATTGCAGTAAGCATAAAATCCAGGTCGAAGCATGGTCTCCGCTTGGTCAGGGCCATTTGTTGGAACATCCGCTGCTCCAAGAAATCGGCGCCAAGTATGGCAAGTCCCCGGCCCAGGTCATTCTGCGCTGGGATCTTCAGAACGGCATCGTCACCATTCCCAAATCCGTTACACCGCAGCGCATTCGGGAAAATGCCGATCTGTTCGACTTCGAACTGACGCCGGAAGACATCGGGCAAATTAACGGGTTGAACGAAAACAAACGCTTCGGTTCGGACCCCGACAACTTCAATTTCTAAAAAATAATGATGCCAAAAAACCCCGATGCAGGCTCATGTCTGCATCGGGGTTTTCGTTTGTTGTTGGAATGAATGTTAACAATGGCTAGCATGCTTCCGATAAGCCAAATCAGCCCTTGGCTACCAGTTTGAAATCGTCGTAGTGGAAACCTGGCGCCACCACGCACGAAACGAGCACCGGCTCATCGCCAAGCGGACGCGCCGTTTGCCAAGCACCTGCCGGCACAAGCAATTGCGGCAGCTGTCCTGCGGCAATATCCATGCCGAGTACATGGACTTCCTCATTTTCCGGACGCTCGCCGGTACCGCCCAGCTTCAGTTCGATCGGACTTCCGCTGTGCCACATCCACAGTTCATCCGACAGCACTGTATGCCATTCGGAAAATTCATGCGGGTGAAGCAGGAAATAGATCGAACTCGCCGCAAAGCGCGGGCCTGAATAGGCTTCAGGCAGCACGGACTGCGGAATTTGATAGGATGCTTTCCATACTTCCTTATACCAACCACCTTCAACGTGCGGCTGCATGTCGAGCGCAGCTACGAGAGGCGAAAGTTCATGTGTCGTCATAACCAATTTCCTTCCTTCCACTTCAGTTTGGAGACGCCGATCCAGGCTCTGTCCCACTCCTCCTACTGTAAATCATCGATCATATTTTGTCATCCTTCCCGCTCCTAACCTGAACGATACTCGGATTTAGAGCCGATTCGCCCCACCCCCGGCCTTCAGCATGTCAATTTATTGATAGCGTTTACAATTAACTGGATTTTCCGTTATGATATGGTTATATTCGCAAACCATTCTTGCAGGGAGGAACTGCGCAAATGCATGTAATCGAGGATCGAATCGGACCCAAGTATCGCATCGGGGAGAATTCATTTACCATTCAGCATATACGCAGACAGGACGGATACGCCATGACACACCCGCATGCCCATCCGTTTTACGAGCTGTATTATCTCCTGGAAGGAGAACGGGTGTATTCCATGAAGGGACAGGTTCTTACCGCACGCAAAGGGGACCTGATGCTCATCAATCCCCATGATCCACATACAACATCCAAAGGAAGCAATCCCGGCTTTGAACGGATCCTGATCGAGTTCTCCCCCTCTTTTGCCACGGGCATGGAGGTCGGCCTCTGCGGCCTGCTTCCCTTTGACCATTCCCGTTTGGTTCATTTCCCGAAAGAGGAGCAGCCGGAGACCGAACGTTTGTTATGGCAGATGCTGCGTGAATGCAAAGAGCGCCGATCGCATCATGAGATTGCGGTGAGAAGCCTGCTTGCCCAACTGTTGATCAGCATCCATCGCGTAGAAGAGGCTACGCGCCAGACGATGTCCGATCCCGTCCATCCCATGCAGGACAAGATTAGCGAAATCGTAGGTTACGTTAACGAGCATTACAGCCAAGCCCTTACGCTTGAAGATACGGCGTCCCGTTTTTATATCAGCCCTTCGTACCTCAGCCGGATGTTCAGCCGATTTACGGGGTTCCGTTTCAGCGAATATTTGCGCGTCGTGCGCGTCAGGGAGGCCCAGCGCCGATTGCTCTCTACCAGAGACCGGGTACAGATGATCGCGGAGAAGGTAGGATTCGAGCACACGGCCCATTTCAATAAAACATTCAAACAGGTGACGGGGACGACCCCCCTTCGATACCGGAAAGAACATCGGTGAACGGTCTGGAGCAAGCATATTGCATTTCCGGCCCTTCTCACCGTCTTTTTCATATAGGACAAAAAAAGCCGCATTTCGCGAATGCGACCCTTACCCGATTGGACGCTTAAGCCAAGCCACTGGAATGTGGAGATCAACGACTGGAGTTCTCATTATGAAAAAAAGGCGCGGTGGCTGTGCCCTGTTTCCAGCCACCGCGAGACACGTCTGTATGACAGCGCCGCTCCCTCACCCAGCTGCGGCGTCTTGTCGGGACTATCTGCGAATAAGCGCCCCGCTCCGCACTTCGGGTCCGACGGATATCTGGCGTCCTGCTGTTTCGTCATCACCTTCGCGGCAAACGATCCCCGCTGTTTCTCGCCCGGTCAACGTCAACAAACGCCCATCCGCGCCATGCCCCCCAATCGCCTCCAGCTCCGCTCCTTTGCACTGATGCAAATGGATTAGGGAACCTTCGGCAATGTCGGCGTCCAGCCGCGCAATTCGCAAATGTTTGGCATGGGAGCACTGTATTCCGGATCGGGACTGTACCTTGTAATCTTCGATGACCAATCCTTCCAACGGCATTTCGGGCAGCCCGCTGACAAACAGCGCCGTTTCCGCCCCTGCACAGACCACTTCCCGAATGTGAATGTCACGGAAAACGGGGGTCTCCTCGCTAACCTCCTGCGCCAAGTCGCTGCCCCTCGCTGAACCTTCCTGGTTAGCATAGAAAAAGGAGAACGAGATGCCTTCCCAGATGATATCTTTCATGTAAATACGCTCGATCTGAATATCCTCGACAACCCCTCCGCGTCCGCGTGCACTTTTGAAACGCAGCCCGATGTCCGTGCCGATAAACGTGCAGTCCGACACGCGTACATGCCGAATGCCGCCGGACATTTCGCTGCCGATGACCACCCCGCCATGCCCGTGATACACGGTGCAATCCCGGACCGTGATGTACTCGGAGGGCATTCCCAACTCGCGTCCTTCCGCGTCCTTGCCGGATTTTAAGCAGATGGCATCATCGCCAACGTCAAATACGCTTTGTTCCACCAGCACATGACGGCATGAATCTATATCCAGCCCGTCACCGTTCTGCGAGAACCACGGATTACGCACTTGCACATTTCGAATCGTCACGTGTTCGGATGCCCACGGATGCAGGTTCCATGCCGGTGAATTCTGGAACGTCGGTCCGTCCAGCAGCACCCGTTTGCAGCGTCGCAGGCTGACCATGTTGGGACGCAAAAAATCGCGAATTCCTTCATAGGCCGCCACATCCCGTACCTTTTCCTGATATAGGCGCAGGGCGATGGAACCGCCTTCAAGCGCAGACGCGGACGGCCACCAGATCTGGTCCTCTTCTCCGGCTCCCGCTACCACTCCGCCCGAAGACACAAGCTTTCTCCATTGCGAAGGTGTCAGCTTGGAACGTTTGACCGGTCTCCAGGCTTGACCGCCCCCATCCCAGATGCCCTCGCCCGTAATCGCAATATCTTCCACTCCTTCGGCATCGATCGGGGATTGGCATCTGACGACTTGCCACCCTTCAAAACTCGATGCAATTAAGGGATACTGATCAAATGCCTGACTAAAGGTGACCAACGCCCCTGCTTGTGTATGAAGTTCGATGCTGCTGCGGAGCACGATTGGTCCTGTCAGCCATACGCCTGCCGGAATGACGATTCGCCCGCCGCCCGCTTCCGCGCAGGCCGCTATTGCCAATCGGAATGCCTCCGAATTGTCCGTGTGGCCATCTCCAACGGCGCCATAATCGGTGATTCGAAAATCACGCGGAGGAATCTTGGGCAGCTGTACTTCATATTTTGGTTCATTGGTGTTGAAAGCAGTACCTTTGTCTGTTTGCAAGGAAGCGTTATATGTATTCATCGAACCGAATCACCCTCCATATCATTACTATTCATAACTTTGGAATGGCACCAAAACCGGACATCAACCCCCCGGTTCACAGATGGTGGCTCCATCATATCAGCAGGACAAGCCCTTCGGGTTGAGCTTTTTTGCTCTGTCCGCACGGAATTTGAGATTATATGCTCCATGATCCACATCATTTGGGCTTCTCCATAATAAGTATACTACAACCATATATTCCAATCTCTACAAATCATCTAGGCGATTCGATTCATTTTTTTGTCAGGATTCGTCACAACAATTCCAACAACATCACAAACATATAACATAATAACGAGCTTCAGGCCCACTATTTCTATTACTTACGTCATATTTTATAACAAATCAATTGCCATGAAGAGGATGTCTCGGTATGATAGAATAACCAATTCCATTTAATCCCTAAAATTTCCTGTCACACCAAAACAGCAGAAAGGATGGGATGTATTTTGATTGAATTCAGGGGTGTTCAGAAGCATTATGGTCAATTTCATGTCCTCAAAGATATCCATCTCACCATTGCCGAGGGCGAGGTCGTCGTGATCATCGGCCCTTCGGGCTCAGGCAAAAGCACGCTGCTTCGCTGCATCAATCGTCTGGAAACGATCACCGAAGGCGAACTGTTCGTTAGCGGCGTCGCCCTGCATGGCAAAAAGGTGGACATCAACCTCTTCCGGCGCGACATCGGCATGGTATTCCAGCACTTTAATCTCTACCCTCACAAAAAAGTCATCGATAACATCACCCTTGCCCCCATCAAAGTACGCAAACAATCCAAAGACCAGGCCGCGGCCACGGCCATGAAGTATTTAACCCGCGTAGGCATTGCCGACAAAGCCGACAGCTATCCCTCCCAATTGTCCGGAGGCCAGCAGCAGCGCGTGGCAATTGCGCGAGGACTCGCGATGGAGCCCAAAATCATGCTGTTTGACGAGCCCACTTCCGCGCTCGATCCGGAGATGATCGGCGAAGTGCTCGACGTCATGCGCTCCCTGGCCCATCATGGCATGACCATGGTCGTCGTGACGCATGAGATGGGCTTTGCCCGCGAGGTAGCGGACCGGGTTATTTTCATGGATGAAGGAAGAATTGTGGAAGAAGCCGCTGCCGCCGACTTTTTTGATCAACCGAAGGAGGAACGTGCACAACAATTTCTTAGCCGCTTGATTCATCATTAGGAAAGCAGAGAAAATCCACGATCCGAAAGGGGTTATGATCCGATGAAAAACGTGTTGAAATGGCCTGCATTCATGTTAGTGCTGATGCTCTCTATTGTACTTTCCGGTTGCAATAATACGGGGAGCGATTCACCGGGGAGCGGCGGGGATGGCGATTCCTCGGCCAAAGGTACGATCGAACAGATTAAAGAGCGTGGCAAACTCATCGCAGGGGTGAAGTATGATACCAAGCTGTTTGGCCTCAAAGACCCGTCCAGCGGAGCCGTCGAAGGCTTCGACGTCGATATTGCCAAAGCGCTCGCCAAGCAAATTCTCGGAGACGAAACCAAGGTCGAGCTAAAAGAGGTCACCTCCAAAACGCGCATCCCCATGCTGCAAAACGGCGACATCGACATCATCATCGCAACCATGACCATTACCGATGAGCGCAAGGAGCAGGTTGATTTCAGCGATGTGTATTTCGAAGCAGGGCAATCCCTTCTCGTGAAAAACGATAGCTCCATCACCGGGCTGGATAGCCTTGGCAAAGGCGTGAAGGTGCTTGCGGTGAAAGGCTCCACCTCTGCGCAAAACATTCGCGAAAAAGCACCGGACGCCGAGGTGCTGGAATACGACAACTATCAAGATGCCTTCACGGCCCTCAAAGCCGGCAAAGGCGATGCGCTAACCACCGACAATATCATCCTCATCGGCATGCAGCAATCCGATAACAACTATAAGCTCGTCGGTGGCAATTTCACCAGCGAACCTTACGGCATGGCCATCCGTAAAGGAGACAGCGCCTTTGTGGAGGAAGTGAATACCCTGCTCAAAAACATGAAAGATAGCGGCGAATACGATGCCCTGCATGAAAAGTGGCTGGGCAGCAAGCCTGAGTAAACAAGCAGCAGGGCGGATAGGTCTGCAGACAATCAACTGATACCAGTCCTCTGCCCTGCTTCACCCAATCTGTGTCACTCCCGCAACGAACGGAGGCGTTTAACGTTATGGGAACATTGGATTTCAGCGTGCTGACGAGGCACTCGGACCGCTTCCTTGAAGGTTTCCTGAATACGATCCAGATTAGCCTGATCGCCCTCGTTGGCAGTTTTCTTTTGGGTGCGGTCATTGCGGTCTTTCGCATCGCTCCCGTCAAGCCGCTTAACTGGATCGGCACCGCGTTTGTCGAGTTCATTCGCAACATCCCGCTGCTGCTGGTCGTGTTTTTCTTTTACCTCGGGCTGCCTGCACTCGGCATTTCATTGGACGGCTTCGTCTCGGGCACGCTTGGCCTGACCATTTATACTGCGGCGTTTATCGCCGAAGCGATCCGCGCGGGCATTCAGTCCGTACCGCGCGGGCAGCTGGAGGCCGCTCGGTCATCGGGTCTTTCCTACATTCAGGCCATGAATCTGGTCATCTTGCCGCAGGCAATCAAAATCGTGCTGCCGTCCATCGGCAACCAATTTATCAACCTGGTCAAAAATTCCTCGATACTGGCCGTCGTGGCTGGCATGGATCTGATGTATTTCGCCGACCTGGTCAACTCGGATACGTTCCAGCCACTCAGCGTTTATACGATCGTTGCCTTGTTCTATCTGGTCCTGACCTTGCCGCTCAGCTTCCTCGTGCACTACATGGAACGGCGGCTCGGGAAAAGCGATGGCGGAATTCGGCCCAAACATCAGCATTCCCGAAAACCGAATAAGCGCTCGGAGCAAGCGACGATGTGAGGCATTCTTTTATCAAAGGTGGTGATCGATCCCATGGACTTTGCCGGCGCTTACGCTTGGCCCAATCTACGCTTTCTGCTTCAGGGGTTTCTGGTAACCCTCCAGGTCGCCGGATTATCCATCGTATTCAGTTTCGTGCTTGGAACCGTGTTCGGAACGATCCGGTATATGCGGGTTCCGGTTCTGTCGCAGCTTGCTGCGGTCATCGTGGACATCATTCGCAATTTGCCGCTGTTGCTGATCATTTTTTTCATCCATATCGTCCTGCCGCAGCTCGGCATCAAACTGCCCGTATTTTGGTCCACCGTTGTGGGTTTGAGTTTGTTTGAGGGGGCCATGATCGCCGAGATCGTTCGCAGCGGGCTGAACTCGATTGAACGAGGGCAGATTGAAGCAGCCCGCTCGTCCGGCCTGAGTTATATGCAGACGCTAGGCAGCATCATTATGCCTCAAGCCTTGCGGCGCATGTCTCCTCCCATGGTCAGCCAGTTCATCTCCCTGCTAAAGGATACGTCCCTTGCGATCATCATTTCCTTGCCGGAGCTGATGCGCAATGTACAGATTCTTGGCGGGCAAAGCTTCAATTACGTCATTCCGGCCCTGCTGCTGGCGACCGCGCTCTATTTTATCATCAACTACACGTTGTCGATCGTGGCACGACGACTTGAGGCCCGTATCCATTGAGGAAAACGCATGGCTCGATAACGTATCCGATGAATGTATGAACGATACCATGACAAAACCGCCGAATGCACGATGCAATCGGCGGTTTTTCGACTCTTTTCATTTTTGCAAACAAAAAAACCGACGGCTCTACGCAATCGGCTGATGGTTCAGAATACGTTTTTGGTAATCGAAACGGTAGTACTCATTAATAAGCTCGTCCAGCACCATGGACTGGTGCAGCACTTTTTGGTCGTGCATGCCATGATCGGCCGCCAAACGACTTAGTTCCTTCCGGTTCTGTTCGATTTGGTCTCTAATCTGTTTCGGTACTCTCACAGCATGCCCCTCCCCTTCTTACATCCATTTTAAGATAGTTTGCCAAAAAGTTGAACTGTTTTTCCTTTGCAAATTGAAATGATGGTTTGCAAGAATAATTTTTCATAGAATAATGACAACCTCCTCAAACATAACCAAACAACAAACTTCCAATCACTGATAAAAACTTACTTTATTTTTCACAACTCTCCAAAAGAAAATATTCAGCAAATAAAAAAACCAACCAACATCGGTCTGCGTCCGACATTCAGTTGGTTCCATATTTTTTGCGCTCACAAGTACCTAAACCTCTCTCAGCGGTGAAATTCTTGTATCGAGGCGTTTCCATAGACATTGTTTGAAGAAATCTTTCATATTCTTTCTCTTGCTCTAACGTAGCATGGCCCCTATTCTCACCGTAGAGATCGAGACATTTAACAATCGTAAAATAATCCCAATTATTGATAGCACCTTCTAAGCTTTTAAGCAAGAACCTTATACCCTTATCGTATCTTTTTTTTCGCAAATGATATCGTGAAAGCTCGTAAAACATTGAAATTACAAATTTATTCGATGTCATTACATCTCCCTCAAAAGGGAAATGGTAGAATTTATTTAACAGTTCCTCGAATTGAATTATTACAAAATCAACATCATAATCATATTTATTCGCGGCTTTAAATATATGTCCCAACGCAATATGCTCTTCATCTTTATACGCAATTATACATTGTATATATTCTCTTAATTTTGTCATATTACCCATCATCACGTTATAAAGTAAACTATTCAACTTTGCCCATTCTCTAAATTTATTGATGTGTATCAATTCTTCTCTTGTTGGATCATTAATTAAGGTGATTCTCTGATAATGTTCCACACATAACAAAGCTTTTTCATATTGCTCAGTATGACTGAAAAACGAGCCTCTCATTAAATATGCATATGCTTCGTAAACGAAAATCGGGTATTTAGATTTTGCTACAGTTTTATTTGATGTGTACTTTTTCCTTGTCTGCACAGCTTCTTCAAGTTTAATCGTAGTATCGTATAATTTATCAAGTTCAAGACAAGCAGAGTAAACATTCATAAGATCCTTTATCGCATCCAACCTATGATCTTCATCCAGACAATCAACATACTTCTCAAAAACTGCCGTTAAACGGAGATTTTTCCTGCTATCAGAGTCTAGAGACAAGATAAAAATTCTGTAGTGACATATAGCGAGTTTTTCTGAGTGCTGATATTTTTCGATCTCTGCGACACATTTGTATAAAATAAGCGCAGCCTTGTATAACCCTGTTTCGTACCATTTCTCAGCCAACTTAAATAACTGATTGATATAAGAACGGTCATCTGTTGCACGGGTTACAACCTTTTTTATACACTGAAGCTTGTTAAGTTCAGCACACCGATTTAAAAAGGGCTCCAACCTTCTCCAATGAGTTTCTCCTTCAACAAAACTCTCTATCGCATATTTCTCGTAAAAAAAACCTAACTCTAGTCCCATAGCAGCAGTAATTTTGTCTAATTGATTCATAGACAGCGGCCTTTTTCCTTTTAGTATGGCGCTAAGTGTCCCAACATTTACTCCAGATAATTCTGAAAATCTCTGAAGTTTGTAACCTTCCTTATTCATGTGCCTTTCAATTTGCGAGCAAATCGTAGCCTCTGGCCCCAATGGTCCCACCCCGAATCTGCAAACATAAACGATAAATATAATTAATGTAAATTATATCCTCGATTTTAAACCTGTTGATCTGTTAATTCAACAAAAAAAACAGTAGCCCCTCAGGTTAGGGGTTACTGTTTTTCATTTCGCTATACTCGTAATTTTAATAAATCCCGAACTTATGTTGTAATAACGGTTTATACATCATACTCCACCAAATCCATGGTTTAACAGCCTTAAAACAGTATCCAACGTAATTGAGAAAGTCAACATTGCCACCGTACAAACCTTAATGGACGTAGATATTTTTTTTCTTCTCATAACCTTTATAGACCTCCTCAATCAGTTGTCTGTAACTATTAATAATATGATTTGGAGCACTGGATCTATTTTTCTCAAAAAGTCCTACGCAATAAATAATGGTTTTGTGGTCATTGATTCTGATTGCGTGAGACAAACAACTCAACAATTGAACGAAACCTTCGATAGAATCTGAACTTCTTAAATAATATTTAGCTAATTCCATTAGAAGCTTTACTTGCCTCTCATTACTGATTTCGGTATTGTAGATGCTATTCAGATGATCAGGGCCATTTAATAGAGAAATAAATGAATCAAATTTTGTAAGAACATGGTCAATGTTAATATCATACATATTGGAAGCCTCTAATATTTTCACTAAACCCGGTAATAATTCATCCGGATTATTTTCAATATAATTGACGTATGGCTTTAACGCTTCCAAATTCCCCATCATCAATAGAAAAAGATATGTGTTGACTTCTGCCCAGCCTTTAAATCTCTCAATAAATAATCGATCCTCGGAGCTCGCGTTTTCCACATGAATATCCGAGTATAATTTTGTGAAACTTAAAGCTGTTTCGTAATCTTGATATTCACCAAAAACTACCGACTTCATTAAATAGGAGTAATACTTGTATATGAATAATGGATATTTAGATAATCTGTTCAGAGATACATCCGAATTCTTCCTATATATGGTCTCCATAAAGTTTACTCTTTCTTCGAGTTCATTGGCAAGATGAAGAACTTTATCCCATAGATTAAGCCCTCCATATGTATTTGCCAGATCCTTGATCGCATCAAGCTGCCGCTCCTCATCCAGCCGATTGATGAAGGGCTCGAAATGCACGGCCGCTCTCAGGTTTGCATGTTGATCCTGACCCAAGGACAAGGTGAAAATCCGGTATTGGCAGAGTGCCAAACGCTCGGAATGTTGATACTTCTCGCACTCCGCAACGCATTCGTAGAGCATGAGTGCCGCCTGGTTCTGTCCGCGCTCGAACATGCCTTCCGCCATCTCGAACAATTCGGAAATGTACGAACGGTCGTCTGTCACCTGGCGAATCACGTTCTGGATGCAATCCAGCTTGTCCAATTCGGCACAACGCTGCAGGAAAGGCTCCAGCCTCCTCCAATGCGGCGCTGCTTCCACGAAGCATTCGGCCCCATACTGCTCGTAAAAATGCCCCTCTTCCAGCTTCATGCCTTCCGTCAGCAAGTCTAGCTGTGCCATGGCGATGGGCCTTGTTCCTTTGATGATGGCACTCAAGGTCCCTGCATTAACACCGGATATATCAGCAAAGTACTGAAGGGTGTACCCCTGTTTCCTGATGTAATCCTCGATCGTCGAGCGAATCGTAGCTGTAGGTTCCACGCATCCCACCTCCACAGGAAATCCAGAAATTAGAATTTATATGATAACAATAATTTTAATCCTAAATTTTACAGTGGTCAATAAAAATCGTGGCAATTCCGTTACCTTTTCAATATCATTCATGCTATGTCTGTTCGTTTTCAGTGATTTTTGTCACTAATCAAATTATTTTCTCGTGTTCATGATCGGGCTGCTAATATGCGAAGCCGTACTCAACGCATTCAAAATAACCTGGCTTCGAATCTGACTCTACACCTTTTCCGCTGCTTATAGAAAAAATCCATTAGAAGTTTGAATCGGACCATGGTACATTAAAAAAGTAACTTATCCAATTATTCCAATAGGATATGGAGACGATGGAATGAAGTTTGCCTTGTTCAGCCTCATGATGAATCTGCCCAATGCGTTAACAGGCGAAGCCCTGACCACGCAGCAGAAGTTCCTGAACATTTTGGATCAGGCCCGCCTGGCGGAGAAGCTGGGCTTCGATGCATATGGGGTCGGCGAGAGACATGGCGCTCCCTTCCTCTCATCTTCCCCTCCCGTCGTGTTAACCGCGGTGGCTGCCGCGACTTCGCGCATTCGTTTGCTGACGACGGTAACCGTGCTTAGCGTGCTTGACCCCGTGCGTGTAGCCGAGGATTACGCCACGCTTGACCACTTCTCCGGCGGACGCCTGGAGCTAATCATCGGCAAAGGCAACGATCCCCGGCATTATCCGCTGTTCGGCATCCGTGAAGAGGATCAATGGGAATCTCTAGGAGAACGATACGAGCTGCTGAAACGGCTTTGGACGGAAGAGAACGTCACCTGGAACGGAAAATACCGCCCACCATTACATGAAGTCACAACCCAGCCAAGGCCTTATCAGCAAACCATCCCTGTTTGGCATGGCAGTGCATCCAGCACCCTGTCTACCGAGCTTGCAGCCAAACATGGGGAGCCTTTGTTCACTTCGAATTCCTTCCATCCCCAAGCCAAATACAAGGCGTTGATTGACCATTATCGAGAACGCCTTGAGCACTACGGCCACGATGCCGGCAAAGCGCTTATAGGCTCCGGAGCAGGCAGCCTGTATTTGGCAGATACGCGCGAGGAAGCCATACGCCGATACAAGCCCTACTACGAGGCATTTCATGCAACAGCCGCCGCTCAGCATAACCAGTCGCCTTTCAAGGACCTGGAGGATAACATCGCTAACGGCCCGGTACTGATTGGAAGCCCGGAGCAGATCGTCGAAAAAATTCTGGATTACCACCAGGCATTTGGCCATCAGGTGCTAAGCATCAGCGTGGACGGCCTGAGCCATCAGGAGCAGTTAGAGCAAGTACAGCGTTTCGCTGAAGAAGTGGCTCCCATTTTACGGAGGGAAATCCCCAGTCAGGTGTGGAGCACACCCCCGATTCTGAATGAGCTTGACTCCACTTCGTCCTCTGTCGGCATCCCTCCTGCCATTTCCCCGATTTTTCAGGTATGATATTTGTCCTCTTCCCCACGCAAACTAGGGGCGATTCCATGGAATCGTCCCTTAATCTTTTGCCCGAACAATCGCTATGTAACGCGAATCCCCTCAAATAACGAGTCCAGAAGCTCCAGGATGTCGCTCTCCAAGATGCCTTCCCCCGTAACGAGCATTCGATAGAAAACCGGTCCATAGATCATATCGATATACAATCCGATGTTGGCATCGGCTCTCAATTCTCCGCGTTTCACGCCTTTCTCGATGATCCCCCAAGCTTCCTGCCTTCTAGGGCGGATATACCTGCTTCTGTATTCTTCGGCTAGCGCAGGATCGAGTTGTCCTTCTCCAATAATTTCAGTAATCATTTTCCCCTCACGGCTCGTCAGAAAAACGACGAGATTGGCGGCATGAATGCGCAAATCTTCGAATACGGTTCCCGTATCGGGAACGGGAAGCCGTGCCGTGGCCGCATTCATGTATCCGTCCATAATTACTGCGCCTTTGTTCGGCCACCATTTATAGATCGTTGCCTTGCTCACTTGCGCCCGTTCAGCAATTTTCTCCACCGTAACCGCCGCGAATCCGAGTTCAAGCAGCAGCTCGTACGATGCGGTCAGAATAGCGTTCTGGGTTTCCATGTTGCGAGGGCGCCCTCTTTTGGCAGTCATCGATAGTCCTCCCCAAACCTAATAAACTAATCATCCATATAATGTACGTTCATTATACTAAAAGAAATCGGACACAACCAATTTTCGCCCCGCTTCAAATTTGAATGCAGAAAAAATGGATTTGCCTATTTACAATACTAAACGTATAGTTTATTATATAACCATAATTAATGAACTAAACGTTTAGTAATTCATGTTTAACTCGCAACGAACGATACGAATAACAATTTGAATATTACGGAGGATGATCGTCATGGAAATGAACAAAAATTCGAAGCCGGCTGCGCCCGTATCATCATGGATGATATTGCTTTTGGCCTCGGCATGCGGGCTCATCGTGGCCAATCTCTATTATGCTCAAACCGTCATTGGCCCAATCAGCGCTGCCACGGGGCTATCGTCTGCCGCAGCCGGACTGATCGTCACCATTACCCAAATCGGGTACGTCCTTGGATTGCTGTTTATCGTGCCGCTTAGCGACATTACCGAAAATCGCCGTCTGATCACCATACTTCTCCTTGTTCTGATCGTCGCACTTATGGCGGCTTCGTTCGCACCTAATGCATCGCTGTTCCTGTCAGCTTCGCTGATTATCGGAATCGGCTCCGTGATCGCCCAGATTCTTGTGCCGTACGCCACGTACCTGACTTCCGAAGAGCAGCGGGGGCGCGTCGTGGGCAACGTGATGAGCGGCCTGCTGCTCGGCATTATGCTCGCTCGCCCTGTCGCAAGCTTCATCACCAGCCTGTTCGGATGGCATGCGGTCTTCATTTTCTCGGCCGTCGTAATCGCTCTGCTGACCCTGCTCCTCTCTCGGGCCCTGCCTACCCGGAGACCCGAGCCTGTCATGAATTACGGCCAACTTATCGGATCGCTCGCCAAGTTGTTCAGAACACTGCCGATGCTCCGTCGCCGCGCTTTCTACCAGACCAGCCTGTTCGGTGCCTTCAGCCTGTTCTGGACCACCGTTCCGCTGCGTTTGGCTAATGACTTCAATATGTCTCAGCAAGGCATAGCCTGGTTCGCTTTGGCTGGTGTGGGCGGTGCAATAGCTGCTCCGATTGCAGGCCGTCTGGCAGACCGGGGCATGACCAAAGTATTGACGGGAGTCGCTATGGTCGTCGCTGCCCTATCCTTCGGTCTCGCTTATCTGTTCCAAGGCCACTCCGTCCTGTCGCTCTCTCTGCTCGTCGTTGTCGCCATCACGCTGGACATGGCCGTTTCGGGCAACCTGGTTCTGGGACAGCGCGTGATCTATTCTCTGGCAGGCAATGCCCGCGGACGCGTGAATGGGATCTTCATGTCGATCTTTTTTATCGGCGGGGCGATCGGCTCAACACTCGGCAGCTGGTCTTATGCAGCCGGAGGATGGAGCCTTACCACGCTTATCGGATTGATTATGCCGCTGCTTGCTCTCGGTTACTATCTGACGGAGAGAAAAGCTCAGGCCGCAGTCAATCCGTAAACTTCTAGTTTCGACGCATATAAAAAATCAGGAGAATCCTGCAAGGGACTCTCCTGATTTTTTGCTTATGCTGATTTATCGGCGCAATCTGCGGGAGCTCAGGGCGTGATGCCCATTTTGCAGAAACGTACTGCGCGCGTTTTTCATCCATTCGATGCGACGTTCGGCCAGGCGGTCCGCCGCCATGTAGGTTGCTATACCTTCCGTCCGCGAAATTTCAAAAACCTTCTCCAGATTTTCGTAAATTTCCCCAATCTTGCTCCATGCCCTCTCCCGGTTATACCCGCTGAGTTCATCGGCTATGTTGATGACGCCTCCTGCGTTAATCACGTAGTCAGGCGCATATACGATGCCCATCTCGTGAAGTCGGTCGCCGTGCCGAGTCTCCAAGAGCTGGTTGTTCGCACAGCCAGCGACAACCTTTGCCTTCAGCGTCCTAAGTGTGTCGTCATTGATGGTGCCGCCAAGGGCGCAAGGTGCATAAATATCGCAGTCGACGCCAGTAATATCCGAGGGATCCACGGCAGTCGCGCCAAAACGGTTCACCGCTTCCTGCACAGCGTCTTTATGGATATCCGTCACGATCAGGCGGGCCCCCTCCTCATGCAAATACTCGCATAAACGCATGGCCACGTTTCCGATGCCTTGCACGGCTACCGTTTTGCCTTCCAGTAAATCGGTGCCGAGTGCCTCCTTGGCTGCTGCCTTCATTCCCCGATATACACCCCAGGCCGTCGCCGGAGAAGGATTACCGGATGAACCGTAACTCGGGGAGATGCCCGTAACGTAGTCCGTCTCCTGATAAATCAGGTTCATGTCTTCCTCGGTCGTACCGACGTCTTCCGCAGTCACATAACGGCCGTTCAACCCTTGAACGTATCTGCCGAAAGCGCGAAACATCGCTTCATTTTTGTCCCTTCGCGGGTCCCCGATAATAACTGCCTTTCCTCCGCCCAGGTTCAGGCCGGATACGGCATGTTTGTACGTCATTCCGCGGGCAAGCCGCAGTGCATCTTCAATGGCTGCATCTTCGGAGGCATAGGTCCACATTCGCGTCCCGCCCAGTGCAGGTCCAAGCGTTGTGTCATGGATAGCGATGATCGCCTTCAATCCGGATGATTTATCCTGACACAAGACGAGCTCCTCGTAATCATGGCGTTCCATTGCTTCAAACCAATTCATGGCTAACCGTCTCCTCAAACCGTTTTTGCGATCGAATCAATCGTTCTGTCTTTTTGACTACTCTCTGTTGCGCGCGCGATTCATTATTTCCATTACAATGACACCAACCATGTAAAGATCATATTCATACTAGCTTTCTAATGTCAGAATGGATTACTTATTTCTGGGGGCAATGTATTTCCTTTCCGTGCAGGCCCTAGCCTTTACTGAATCGTCTCTATCACGTTGATTGGATGGAGCTCCCCGTCGACTGCAAAAGAAGCCTGTCCCGTCTCTTCGGAGACGACCAGCACGATCGCGTCCGTCAGCTCACTCAGTCCCAGCGCGGCCCGGTGACGGGTTCCCAACTTTCCTCCAATGGCGTCGGCCTGCGAGACGGGAAGCACGTTGCCAGCCGACACGATCTGGTTGCCGCGAATCAACACGGCACCGTCGTGTAACGGAGCACCCGGAATAAAAAGCGATTCAAGCAAGGCATGCGTGACTTTCGCATCCACGGCAACGCCGGAATGGATAATCTTCTCAAGCGATATTTCGCGTTCGATCACAATCAACGCACCATATCTGCGATCCGACAAATGCTGCACACTCACCGTCAGTTCGGCAAATTTCTCCGTGAAGGGTGACAAATAGCAGTCCAGATAAAAGGAGGCAGCCAGCACCTCGACCCTCTTGATCTCGTTCCGAATCTCCGCAAACTGTGCCAGCAAACAGACGCTATCCTGATCGAAACGCGTCAATGTCTCATTCATGCGGTCCGCCACGCGACGAAGATCCTCCTTCAATTTTTGCCGCATGGATGAACTATCGCAATCTGCCTGCCGATGGATCATGGAATGTTCCTCCTTCGTGATGTCTTCATCCTTTCCAACGTTCACGGTACCTAATGTTCTTTAACGTGCCCATAAGCGCATGCAATCTATGCAATGCTGCATAATCTGTTTGCCATCGTAGTAAAGGTTCTTTCATCAGCCGTGGAACATCATTTATAGGAAAAAATGCCCTTGCAACGCAAGAGCCTTTTTTGCTTTTACATATAAGCTGAGTGATGGGAATCGAACCCACGCTGCATTCTTGGAAGGCTTAGTCTATGGTAGTCAAACGCAAAACAAGATAGAGAAAAGGACCTGCTCGTCTAAACACGAAGCAGATCCTTTTTGGATGGAATTTAAAAACAACCCGTTGAGAAACGACGAATTGGACTACGATTGGGGTTCCAGGATCGAGCGCTTCGCCTCCAGGAATCGTGGCATTCTTAAATACTTCTACATTTCTTTTTGCGTTTATAATATGTTGTTCCACTCTTTAGGAGGATCGGGCGAAAATCAGAACTGTGGATGGGCCGGTACAGATACCGAATTCTAGGATGTGGAATTGAATATTCCTCCCTGGTCGGCATCGCTCCGAGGATTGAGGATACGGCATACCGCGGGCATGCTGCTTCGAGATCAGTATGTCGAAATTTAAGCAAAGAAAAAACCCTTGTCGCACAAGGGTCTCAAAAAAAGTTTAAGCGGGTGATGGGAATCGAACCCACGCTACCAGCTTGGAAGGCTGGAGTTCTACCATTGAACTACACCCGCATC